>CBEULR010000007.1:0-126437 GCA_965544035.1 uncultured Peptococcaceae bacterium
ACACAGACCGCAACCATCTTTCAGTCCCCTATTCCAAGGGTCGGTCACTGCAACGGACTAAGGGTGGCGACCTACCGCCGCGCCGAAAGGCTTTCAGTCCCCTATTCCAAGGGTCGGTCACTGCAACTCATAGCAATCGTGGTCGAGGAAGGTTTCTGACACATCTTTCAGTCCCCTATTCCAAGGGTCGGTCACTGCAACGAGATGATTGAGGAGAGGGCCGAGGACCTGCTTCTGCGCTTTCAGTCCCCTATTCCAAGGGTCGGTCACTGCAACGTCTGCTGGCCTCTGAATTGAGCAAGCTTGTCGGATCTTTCAGTCCCCTATTCCAAGGGTCGGTCACTGCAACTGCGAGGTGATAGATGGACACAGACCGCAACCATCTTTCAGTCCCCTATTCCAAGGGTCGGTCACTGCAACGTCCAGGTGGCGTTCGACGAGATGAACGTCAGAGTTGCTTTCAGTCCCCTATTCCAAGGGTCGGTCACTGCAACCGACTGCCACGATTGGGCCACGGCCTACGGCTAGGCCTACTTTCAGTCCCCTATTCCAAGGGTCGGTCACTGCAACGCATAATTCAGACACAGAAAAAGCAATCGAGTATTATCTTTCAGTCCCCTATTCCAAGGGTCGGTCACTGCAACTTTGGTGGCGCACTGCGACACCGTGTTTCATGAGCCATCTTTCAGTCCCCTATTCCAAGGGTCGGTCACTGCAACTATTCTCATTATTGGCCTTCAGGTATTTCACCAGGTCTTTCAGTCCCCTATTCCAAGGGTCGGTCACTGCAACAGAAATGGCGCGAAAGCTCAAGGACGCGGGTTTGGAGTCTTTCAGTCCCCTATTCCAAGGGTCGGTCACTGCAACTATTTCCACTCGAATCCTTCCAGTAATAAATAGTTCCTTTCAGTCCCCTATTCCAAGGGTCGGTCACTGCAACACTTCCGGCCTTGTAACCGTCAAGCCAGGGATTTCTCTTTCAGTCCCCTATTCCAAGGGTCGGTCACTGCAACCCGACAAGCTCCTGTATGACCTGCTCCAAGAGCAGAAGCTTTCAGTCCCCTATTCCAAGGGTCGGTCACTGCAACTGTACTCCCCAAACCGTAAGGATTCACGCGGGGCCGTCCATCTTTCAGTCCCCTATTCCAAGGGTCGGTCACTGCAACCTGGATGATTTGAGGAAAGTTTGGCCGGATGTGCGCTTTCAGTCCCCTATTCCAAGGGTCGGTCACTGCAACCACATTTGCCCTACTCCGGGAGACCATCGGCACGTGGCTTTCAGTCCCCTATTCCAAGGGTCGGTCACTGCAACCTTTATGCGAATGTTCGCAGACGGCATCACCAAGAACCCTTTCAGTCCCCTATTCCAAGGGTCGGTCACTGCAACGGCGAGGTAATGCTAGGCTTCCTGCGGCGGCAGGTGCTTTCAGTCCCCTATTCCAAGGGTCGGTCACTGCAACGCACCGCAGGCAATACTTCGATGGCCGGATGATCTGCTTTCAGTCCCCTATTCCAAGGGTCGGTCACTGCAACTGAGTATAGTGCCATCAACCACGACGTTGACATCTTGCCTTTCAGTCCCCTATTCCAAGGGTCGGTCACTGCAACAAAACCCAGCGCCTCGGCCAACTGCCGCAACTCCACGTCTTTCAGTCCCCTATTCCAAGGGTCGGTCACTGCAACCACGCTGGAGGCCGATGGCGAGGTAGTTGAACCCGCTTTCAGTCCCCTATTCCAAGGGTCGGTCACTGCAACCGAAGCGGTCACGGTTGGCTTTGATGTCGCTCTCTTTGCTTTCAGTCCCCTATTCCAAGGGTCGGTCACTGCAACTGTGTACTCGCCTGCAGACGGGGTATCTTCAGTTTCTTTCAGTCCCCTATTCCAAGGGTCGGTCACTGCAACCCGCAGCACCGTGCTTTAACCCAAAATCAACATTCTCTTTCAGTCCCCTATTCCAAGGGTCGGTCACTGCAACCGAAAGATTAAACTTGTGCGCCGGATACTATTTCCGGCGCTTTCAGTCCCCTATTCCAAGGGTCGGTCACTGCAACTTTGGTTCAGAAGTGCCGGAACAAGTAAGTGAAATCTTACTTTCAGTCCCCTATTCCAAGGGTCGGTCACTGCAACCAAACTATTCAGTGGGCGAACCGATTCAATTTTTGGATTCTTTCAGTCCCCTATTCCAAGGGTCGGTCACTGCAACGCTTGACGGCAGAAGCACAGGGGTAAATGGATTTGCGCTGCTTTCAGTCCCCTATTCCAAGGGTCGGTCACTGCAACAGACTTTCCCTGTGCCAGTTAGCTCCGTCACAGACCACTTTCAGTCCCCTATTCCAAGGGTCGGTCACTGCAACTCAAGGTGTTGGATGCAGAGGTAGGCGAAGTTTACGAGCTTTCAGTCCCCTATTCCAAGGGTCGGTCACTGCAACGGTGCTGGAGCTGACCTGATTGTGCAGATACGGCAGCTTTCAGTCCCCTATTCCAAGGGTCGGTCACTGCAACTTGTCCAACGCCTTTGCAATGGAGCGTGCAATTCGCTCTTTCAGTCCCCTATTCCAAGGGTCGGTCACTGCAACCGCACCAGCTGGGAAAGGAAAACCCCGCAATCGCTTGCGCTTTCAGTCCCCTATTCCAAGGGTCGGTCACTGCAACCCTTGCTGGGCTTGATATTGCCCGCCGCGTCCTGCTCCCTTTCAGTCCCCTATTCCAAGGGTCGGTCACTGCAACACAAATCCATCGCCTTCTTGGCCGCGGTCGCGACCGCTTTCAGTCCCCTATTCCAAGGGTCGGTCACTGCAACCTGGAACGGCATTGGCTCGAATGGCTGCCCGGCCCACTTTCAGTCCCCTATTCCAAGGGTCGGTCACTGCAACCCAGACAGCCGTGCGGGGCATTGGTCGCTATGACCTTTCAGTCCCCTATTCCAAGGGTCGGTCACTGCAACCTATATCTCCATTTGCAAAAAACCAATTGCAATGTCCTTTCAGTCCCCTATTCCAAGGGTCGGTCACTGCAACTATCCTTTGGGCGCCATTGATCCGCTGGACTACAAGCTTTCAGTCCCCTATTCCAAGGGTCGGTCACTGCAACTTTATACATATGTTGAGCCGGTGGAGGAATAATATACTTTCAGTCCCCTATTCCAAGGGTCGGTCACTGCAACTCGCCCGGCGGCGGGGGCTTAGTCTTCTGCTCTGTTAGTGCTTTCAGTCCCCTATTCCAAGGGTCGGTCACTGCAACGCGAGCGGGAAGTAGAGTTCGAGGGCGAACGATACACTTTCAGTCCCCTATTCCAAGGGTCGGTCACTGCAACAAATACGAAATTATCATTTTGCTAGCTGCCTGGTGTCTTTCAGTCCCCTATTCCAAGGGTCGGTCACTGCAACGGTGTTCATAACGGAAGGTCAGAGTAATACCTTCCGGTCTTTCAGTCCCCTATTCCAAGGGTCGGTCACTGCAACGTTTGTTGAATTGTTGAGGGGGCGGTAGAAGAGTGGCCCTTTCAGTCCCCTATTCCAAGGGTCGGTCACTGCAACTTTTTTGAGTACACTTTGGAATAACATCAAAACCACTTTCAGTCCCCTATTCCAAGGGTCGGTCACTGCAACTATGGCCTATCTAAAAGGTGTGGCGTGTTTATCAGAAACTTTCAGTCCCCTATTCCAAGGGTCGGTCACTGCAACTTGGGAGCTTGCGTCTGCACAGCGCGTTTCTTCCGCGCTTTCAGTCCCCTATTCCAAGGGTCGGTCACTGCAACGGCGGCGATCGCTATAGGAGTGTTGCTGTGGAAGAATTCTTTCAGTCCCCTATTCCAAGGGTCGGTCACTGCAACGTCGATGGTGTGTTTGCCGAAGCGGAATTTACCGCCCTTTCAGTCCCCTATTCCAAGGGTCGGTCACTGCAACGACGTATCGAAAACGGCGCAGGGATCAGCACTTGGAACCTTTCAGTCCCCTATTCCAAGGGTCGGTCACTGCAACCTGACCTCGTTCTGCACCCGATCCTTGTATTTGTGCTTTCAGTCCCCTATTCCAAGGGTCGGTCACTGCAACAACAGATAGATCGTCCACTGTTTCAAGGTATGCACCTTTCAGTCCCCTATTCCAAGGGTCGGTCACTGCAACAGACCGCGACGTCAAAAAAGAAATCTAGTGATATCAAGCATTCCAGCCCCCTCCTGCAGCCGTCTTCGCGTCCGTTTTTTCGAAGATCCAAAACCTGCATCAAAACGGCCACTATTTGCGAAATCCGGATACCACGAAAAAACCGAGTATTTCCAAGGGTTTTGACGACCAGGGAGGGTGCCGGCAGACAGCCGGACCACCCCAGTCAGTACATCCCGGCGGTCAATTTTCGAAGATTTACTCGTGGCACACTGCATAACAGTAACACTCCTTAGGGCACTCTTCGGGCAGCCCCGGGTCGATCTCCTCATAAATCATCCGCATCTTCTCATCCCTGGCTTCGATAAACCACTGGCGGAGTTCATCGTCAATTATGTGCAGATCCTTCTTGATGAACAGCCGATCGTCACGGAAGGTAGCATACACCAGGCAACCGATGTTCACCGGAAACTCAAACAGTGACTCCATCACCAAGGCGTAGCCGGTAGTGGTTAGACGGTGGAAGTCGCGTTTTTGACCGAACTTCAGATCCACAATCATCGGTTCGCAAAACGTGAAGGCATCGGCGCTCAGATTCGGGCTTAACCCCAAGAACGAACCGTCCAATTTCTGTTCCACCACCACCGGTACGGCCAGACCGGCCAGTGAATCCTCACTGATGTAAGGCTGCTTAAACAGGATTTCCTGGATGCGGGCCACGATCCGCGATTTCTCAAAATCGGTGACGATTTCGGCCCTGCGCCGAAGCTCATCGGCGTCACCGGGTTCCCATCCTTTTACTTCCTCTTCGACATTCAGTGGTGCCAATTCCTGCAACTGCCGACAGATTTCCTTATACCGCCCCACACCCAGGTTGTAAATCAGCCGCTTGGTGTTAACCAAGACGTGCACCATCGCCGCGTGCAGCACCCGGCCCTGCACCATAGCTGTACTTGCCGCCGGGGACATCCGGCGAACGCGCCGCAGGTAAAGATCGCGGTTGGTAGGGCAGTAGGCGTTGGCCACCTCATACAGGGCGAGCACAGTGTCGTACACCGGCTGCAGCGGTGGAACAGGCCAGTTCCAGCCGCGCAGCTCCTCGGCAATGCCCATCTCGCGGGAGCGGGGCAGCAGCCCCTTCAACAAATGCTTCCTTTCCTCGTCCGTAAGGAAGTACATGCGAACCCTTCACCTCGCTCCTAAGAAGTCCGCGCAACTATAAGACATCTGCACAATAATTGGCATACTCACAGTCAAAACAACGTCCCCGACGACGCGGTGCCGGCGGGAAACTCTCCCTGGCCACCATCGTCCGGATTTTGTCCAAGGTTCGCTTCACAAAAGAACGCGCATTCGGGGTGATCTCCACCGTGTACACACGTTTCCCGGGAATCAGGTAGAGGTATCCATGTCGCACGGTCTTGTTGTATTGATCTTCCAGGAGCATGGCATAACTGACGAGTTGGTATTTGTGGTTCAGGGACGGCTTTCGGGTGGTATTCTTGAATTCTACCGGGAAACAGCCGGACTCGGTGACGATATGCATGTCCAGTACGCCTTCCAGACGCAGTCGTTCCGAATACAAATTGGTGCGGAAGCGGCGTTCTCCGGCGGACAGGCTATAGGAGCGGAGCTTGCGCCTCTTCTCCAGCCGTTCGAGTTCCACATGCTCCTCTTTCCCGTATTCCATCTTCCGGGTAACCTTTTTCCTCACCGGCATCACATAGGTGAAGTACAAAACCCGTGGACAGTAAAAGTACTGCTTGACATCGCTAACCTTCAGTATCATACGGCCCGGACCTTCTTTCGGCCCGATGCCGGATACTCAACAACCCCCTCAGCAGCTTCGGCAGGCAGGGTTGCCGAGATCTCTATTTCCTTCATCAAGCGGAGGTCCTTATCGCAGACGGGGCAGATCAGGACCTTCCCTTCCTTGCGGCCGAGGATCCTCCGGATTCGCTGAAACAGCTCTTCACGCCGATTGTGCGGCAGATCCCCAAAGAAAAGCGAATACTGGACGTGCGCCAATCCATAGTCCTTGCAGGCCTCGAAGACTTTACGCCGGATCTTGTTCTCGACGATATCGTAAGAAACCAGCGTCTTCATGGCTACCAACTCCCCGCGAACGGCCGATACTTCCCCTCGCCCCTCAGGTAACCGGCCGCTCGCCGTGCCTGCATATTGATAATGTTTCTAAGCTTGTGCTTCTTCCCTTCGTGCGTTTCCACACCGTCCAGCCGTTCCAGTACCCGCCGCACCAGTTCCTTGCGTGTTCCCTCACTCAGCTTGTCCTCTTCCATTTCGAACCCCGGTCCCTTGGTTACCATCGCGACAACCGTTCGGTCCACGACCACCTGGCGAAACTCTTCCACCATATCTAAAACCAATGACGGCTTTCCGGGGCGGTCGGTGTGCAAAAAGCCGGCATAAGGATCAAGACCGGCCAGAATTATCGCGCCCTCAACTTGACCATATAGAATGCCATAGCCGTAGTTGAGTGCCGAATTGAACGGATCGGAGGCCCCCCGGCGCTCCCGGCCGGGAAAGTCTACCCGGTCTTCAATCAGCAGTTTAAGGGTGTCCCAGTAGTGGTGCGCACCCCTCCCCTCCAGCGCCAACAACTGACCGCGAAGGTCGTCGATCCGGGTGCCGGTCAGATCCTGCAATTGACCACGAATGCGGTCGATCTCCCCGATACCTTCATAAATCAGGGCATATTTCTCTTTATCTGCTGTTCGTCGATACTTGGCGAAGTACTTTAGTACGTTCGCCTGATTCTTAAGCTTCCCCTCAACGAAAGCTTTGGATAGAATAACACCGCGTTGGTCGTTGTACGCCAGAAGTTGCTCCCGCCGGGTGATCACCGTGCCGGTCAGATTTGGTGAAGCCAGCTGGGCATACGGCTTGCCCGAAAACGACAGGAAATTTATCTGGATACCGTACTCTGAGCATTCCTGAATAACATCGGTGGATAAAGAAACACCCCGGCTGGAAATGGTGATCTGCCGGATATCCCGAAACGGAGTCTCACTGATCACGTTGCCCTTCTGGCGAACCAGCAGCCTTTCACTCTTCTTCCCCAAAGAACAACCAAAATCGGATACGACAAGATGCATCGGCAAAATACACCTCCCCGTGCAGGATTTGGTAGGGTAAGGTGCATTTTACCACATGAAGGCGGTATGAAACAATATAAAGGCGAAATAAGTGCTATTGCTCGAAGTTGCTACAGTTTTCGCCATTTCTCATGGTCTATGACTCCAGAATATCGCGCAGATACTGCCTGGCGTAAGGCAGGTAGTCGAAATACTCCCGCCAGGTGTTTTCCAAAAACGTATACCGCGCCTCATCATCACGGCAGAAAACCAACTCGCCGGCGGACGCGTGGTAACGAAAGGCTGCCGAACAGTAATTCAGGACCTTAAGATCAACCTCGCCCCGGAGCACCCTGTCCAGCAACACCGACTGCCGCAGTTCATAGTCCATTACCTTATCCTTGGGCACAAGCGATTCGTCCACGTAAACAGCCACGTCGATATCATTGGGGTTCGGCCTTTCCAGCACAGAACCGTGGATGTAGGCGAAAAGGACCTCCTTTCGCTGAGAAAAATATTCCGCGAGCGCCTCTTTCACCTTTTCGATCACGTTATCTCAGCCCCAACAAGTAAGGATACCTTGGCTAGAAAAAGATCCAGGTCTTGAAGGTCTGTCAGAATGATTTCGTACACTCTGCCATCATCAATCTTACCGTACTGATGGACGACCAGATTACGAAACTTGGCCATGGCAGATAAGCGCTCGGCTAGACGCCCATCAATAACCCCGCTTTCGCCCAGAATTATGTAACAATCGCTGTAGCTATCGGGCGTTCTTTCGGCAACCCGGGCAGCAATGTGGTTGCAAATAGCTTGGGCCGCTTCAGCAGCAACGATAAGCTGATACTTCGCCGAAGAAATGACGGTGTCATCGCTCAAGAATTCCTCTTTGGTCATCGCCGCATACTTATCCAGCACTTTTCTTGCCCGGCGAATATCAGTCGCCTTTTGACGGATTAGATCGATGTTGTAGCGTTTCACTCGACTCTCCTGTAATAGGTATAGTGTTTACCGCTTGACTCATAGCGGTAAGGTAACATAGTAGGAACCAAAACACGGTATTTCCCTAAAGCCGATGACTTTTTCTCGTATGAATTAATTCGTTCAAAACCTTGTTTATCCTTAATTAGTGCATTCCCAAAGTCGTCCAAGTAATGCGTCGTTCGGTATCCCCCATTAATAATATCGGCTTCGGCCTCCGGACAAGTGTAACCACCGGGTAGCTCTCCATCCTGTACTTTAGCACTACAAAACTGCATGAAAGAACCTCTTTTGCCCAGATAATTAATCCGCGTTAAGAGGTCAACCAGCTCCTGCACCGAGTCGTCGTGAAGGCCTGTAATTCCTATGGCTACTTGAAGTATCCCATTGAAATAACAGAACTCGCGATACGCAATTGTGGGTGTATAAATACCTTTTGGAGCATCACGGTCTTCCTGCTTGATCTTGATAAAGGTGTTTTGAACGACACAGTGCTCCGGTGGACAGAAACGAACAGGTCGGTCCTTTATCATATCATATACTGCAGTGGCTTTTGATAGGGCTTCGGCTGCTCCATATTTTCTGAAACAGGCGTCAATCAAAGCGAGTTTCACACAATAGGGTGTAGGAACCAGTAACGTTTTACCGCCCTTATTAGTGGCATGCGTCATACGCAGGGAGAAGAAGCTAGTTGGTCGATAGCCGGCAACCAACCAGCGCTCTTCGTAACCGTGCTTGCTCATGCTATTCCCTCCAAGGTTGCACCGCCAGCACCAATTCACCCATTAACTCGCTGAATTTCGCTAAACCCTGAAATTCGCGAATTTCAATATAATTGTCTTCCCCGTAAAGTGAATTAAGGTGCTCAGCTATTGACCTTACCTCTTTAGTATAGTTTTCCTTCAAGGCACTCACTGTAGGCGCCGGCACAGAACTAGTGGACGTTGAAATGATGCCCGAAAAGTCGAGAATATGCGGATGTTGAGTGTTCCTATGAGCACCCGTAGGTTTAACAAACGTATAAAGCACACTTCGCAGAAGTGCCTGAATACGCTTAAGCCGCTGATCATCATCAATGTCGTAGTTAAGCGTGATATCATTCCGGCTGACGCGGTAAAGGTCGACGTTTAACACTACCGCATACTGACCACTAGAAGCAGGTCTGTGAAAGATGTTCTGACCCAGGTTCTGCTCAGAACCAGATCCAGATCCACGTCCCTCCGGCACATACTTTGCATGCATATATGCTTCCGTGCGTGTGTTTTCGGGGCGACCGACCATCCATCCGAATTCAATACAGGATTTCCTGGCCAGGGCCTTAGATCCGGCCCATCCGGTCAGCAAAATCCCCTCACAGTCATCCATTGCGCAAGCCTGCAACACCCGGCTTAAATTGTAAGAATCAGTCTTTCCTTTCTGTTTTGCCTCCGCATATTCAGGACTCTCTTCTACTTTCGCCGCCAGTTCCAAATCGCTGGCAATACGGTTTGCATCAAACTGCGCACATCCTGCGCAAAGCGGCAGACCGGATAGCTTTGCTTCGTGGAAGAAATGCTCGGCCTGAATGTGTTTGAGCATATCGCCCGAAACAGCATTAACGGTGTAAAGTTTCCCCTGTGTATCCACAATTTCCACCATACGCGTCATTGTGGTATTACCCTCCGCCCCCTCGTTATTTAAGGCGTGCAGGTTCATTGTTACCAAACCCGATATCGCTAAAGAGTGAATTCTCATTCGTTAATCTCCCCCTCAGCTACTGTTTCATCCAACTCCGGTTCCGTAGAGCTCGCCTTCGGTGGTCTGGAATAGCCATACGCTAACAACAGCATTCCTACTAGTTCCGCACCACCGCTACCTTTTTCATAAATTAACCTTATTACCTGATCTAGGTCACTGGCATTGACTTTGTGGTTCTTCCGTCCCTTCTCCTTCGTTCCCTGTTCGGAAGTATCCAGCTTTTCGCTTTCCCAATTGTACTGTTGGACAAAATCTCCCAGAGCTGCTACAAACTCATCGTTACCCCCCTTGATCTTCTGTTTCCAGTGCTGTGCCAAGCCGTAACGAACCTCACGACGTCCGCTCTTTTTTTGCTTGGATTCGATCAGTGCGAAGACGGTGGCATTTCTGATAGCCTTAGCTAAACTTTGAAATCCCTTGTTTTCGATAACATCAAGCATCTTGTACCCCCTCCCAAATAGAGTATTTAGATTATCCGTGCTCATCATCTTTGCCCATTTGTCCTGGCTCCTCCGATGCATATAATGGACGGCAAAACCATAGCAAAACTCCAATAGCTCCGCTACCTCACCGGTATTCAGCCACTTGCGATACTGCTGCAAGACCGGTATATCCCCTGAACGTTCTTCGTTTAGTGACCGCAAACAACCGGCCACTCCATCCCGCTGTTTGTCTCCAATATGTTCCCGAATGATACTGATACAAGCATTTGCATCGTCCCGATTACGTATTTCAAACCAAGATGGCAACACGGTGAAGGAATAGTTCATCAGTGCCGCTGCCGTGCCAAGGTTTTGAAAGTATGCTTGGTGCAGACCACGTACCACATCACAAGGCCGCCTGTTGCGCAATAGAATGCTATTTCCCATCACATCGGAATGTTGGATCAAAATCTCTGTCAGTCGAAGCGTGGCCTCGATATCCAGCCGGATACTTCCCCACAGGTTTAAGTCGCGCAGTACCGCAAAAATAGTGATCAGTTGACCGACGACAATATCGGAGGGTTCTATAACAAAAACCTTGTAGTCCCCATCACTGTTGCGGTAAGGCAACATCGACCTATAGGCTCCCCGGAACTTCATCCATTCATTAAACGGATCAATAACCTCTGAGGAGATGCTGCCGGCGGTGGTGGAATCCGGTTTAGGACGATGAACACCTTTTCCTGAAATGGGGTTAAACACCTGGCTATTGCTAATGCGGGGAAGACCCTGGGGGGTACCCCCGACATTGTCACCACTTAGTCTGTTGGCAACCCACTGCTTCATTTGCTCAGGATGCTCCTTAATCCACATAAACAGCTGTTTATCGGAAGACCATCCCTTACGCATTGAGGCTAAGAATGAGGCCATCCTGTATTCCGACACCGGCTGTGGCGGCTCTGACAGCCCCTGTTCGGCCAATTCCCGTTCAATTCTGGCTCTTGTCTTGGTTGCCTGTCGGAATTGTCTAAGTCGATTCGCCTTGTCCCTTTCGTGTTCGTAATCTATTACATACCCGGTCGGCCTCACCCCGTCCTTTTTCAAATATATAAAAGGGTAACCGGGGCTAATGGCCGGCCAGCCCGTAACAGGCCCGGGATCATTACCATCCAGCACATAGTGGTCACCCTTGTCCACCAGGCGGACTGGTGAGCCTGTAATCTCCTCAAGCAAACTGCCTAATCCAATTGCCTCAAGCGTGTCGGCATAAGTCAACGTACGTTTGGGCACTACGTATTTCATTGTCTTCCCCCTTCCGCTGTCCCCAACTGATCCGCCAACCGCAAACAACGAACTACGAACCAGTAGACCGGCAGCCACTCTGCGTCCTCCACGCGTGTAGCCGATAAGAGGTCCCGTGCAAATTCCCCTTTCGGACCACACGTTAGATTGTCTGGTTTATCCCGGAGTGTCTGCGGACGAGGCAGACCAAGCTGCGCGAGCAATTCACCTACTGTGGGTACTGCCTCCGGCACCAGGGAAAAAGTCTTCAGTGCTCGTGCATGTCCGCTGTGATGCCGTGCGATAGCGGTGATTACACACAAGCCTAATTCAGGCACATCTTCAAACAAAGATATGAGATAGTCACACACCGCATAAGCGCCTTCCACAGCGTGCGCCGGCGGATCTTTGAACCTTCGCCACTTATCCCAGTCTGTTTTAGGATCGTAATCAGTGTGAGCAATCGGTTCTTCCGGTACCATTCCCGGTGTCTTGTGCTCTTGCCAAACACGTGCAGCATTCTGCCAAGCCACACTGAGCTTCCCCACATCGTGAAGAGCAGCAGCGATACGCGCCGCCTTAATAATTAGCTCCTCTGGTAATACAGAGTTCTTAGCTATGAGGCGTTGAGCATTTACACTATTACTTAACGCTTTATCCAAATGGTCTAGGACTCTGTTTATGTGATCCGAGTATATCTCACAGCGGTAACGATATCCTTCCCGGGAACGCCTGGATCGGTAACGGATCTCAGCAGCTTTTCCACTTTGACCCAGTAAGAGCCCTTCTCGCGGTGAGTAAGCGGCATAACGGGGGTTGATCGCCACCAACCACGGGAGTCCTGTTTTCGTGCTCGCCGTCCGTTGCCAACGAAACTGGATGATCCGGCTATCGTCTGAATCTTCGTCAGCTTCAACAGGTATTCCAATTATCCAATCACCGGGATCAACCTCGGCCTTATTCAGAAAGCCCAGTAGAGTACCGTACGGTACGGAAAGAAGCTCGGGCCATTCCGACAAGCCAAAGTGCACCTTTTCTGGTTCATCCGTTACCAGAATACTTACACTATTTACATCTCTAATCAGGTTTTCCCTTGCTCCTTTTCGGAGCCCATCCATTGCCTCATTGACGAGACTCCTCCGGTTACGCAAGCTGTCATATTCGCTGAGGTGGTTCATTTCAGCCTCACTGTGTACCGAGTTGACCGCATTCATCTCATCTCTAAAGAAAAATACATCTCCAGAGCGCACACGAAGAAAACCAGCCGTTTGTTGCAAGACGGTTCTGTCATAAGGCGCCTCGTTGGGCACAGGATATACTTTTACAAGCCCTTCACCACCATACCGCGCACAGCGTCCCGCCCGCTGAATCAGACTGTTAACTGGTGCTGCTTCGGTGTGAAGCACATCAACCGAAAAGTCCATACCCGCCTCTACCACCTGGGTGCTAACCAGAATAAAATCCTCCTCGGCGGACTGATTCTCCTTTCCTAACTTCGACAGTGCCTCATTCTCCCAGCGTAAGCGATCATCTCGAAAAAACCTTGAGTGCAACAAACAAACATTGGTTTCTGGCCGTTTTCGTTCTAGCAATTCCCGATAGATTTCTTGCGCCCTACCAACTGTGTTGAGTATGACCAAAGATCGTTGCCGGTGATCCGCCAAAACCGCTTGAGCTGATAACCCCTCATCCGACCAGATCCATTTCCTAAGTGTTGGTTTCTGCTTTCGACCTTCAATCAACCCAATCTCATCATTCTTGAGTTCAATCACTTCTGCATCGAGTCGATTCCTTAGCCATAGCACCGCCGCATCAGACAGGGTTGCCGTCATAAGCACAAAGCGGCAGTATGGTCTCAGCCTATCCAGCATTTCAATGGCCGTGCCCATAGATTTATCCGGTTCAAGCAGATGAAACTCGTCAATAACCACCAGGCTTCCGAGAATAGCACCAACATTGATGTTGGCCAAACGGCCGGGAAGGGAGACTGGATCGAGTATATATGAAGACAGTAGTTGGTCAATGGTAGTAAAAACTATGTCCCCCTGAAAAAAGGGGTCATCCTGCTGTTCACCGGTCTGTAGTGTAACGACCAAGGATTCCACATCATCTGCCTGTGCTGTACCCACAGCATCATAGATTGTTCTTACACGAAACCCCGCCTGCTGACACCCCTTAACCGTTGAAGTATATAGTTGGGAGGCCAAGCTGCGAAGCGGTAAAGCATAGAGAACACGATCCACAAGCCGGTCCCCCTTTTCCCGGGCCCATAAAAATGGGAGCAGTGTGGCCCAGGTTTTGCCGGCACCGGTTGGGGCCCGCAGAATGACGTTACTAGGGCTCGACAACAACGAGTGCGCCACCTTTTCCTGAAACGGATATAGTGATACATCTGGGCGGCCCATCAGTTTCCGGAAAAGATCATTCAGTTCTCTGGTCATAATACCGGCTCCCGCAAAATACATATTATACCAACTCAATCATTGGGCACGTAATAGCGCGGCGGAGAGGAATAAAAGACATACACTAAAATCAACACTATAGTATTCACACTGACTCACTCCTTTTTCAACCCAATCCTTGTTAAGAAATATTTATGCACAGCGTGGATGCTTATGATTGGGATAAAAAAGAACCATCCCCATTAATATCCTACAGAAAAAGGGGACTGAAATAATCCTTGTTTTGAAATGATTTAGATCCAGACCCGTTTAATAGGGGACTATCCCCATCCATACATCTCCCCCATCCGCTGCACATCCCGGGCCACTTCTTCTCGGAGCCAAGCCGGAGCCAGCACCTCGGCGTGGGGGCCGAAACTCATTACCCAGCGCTTGACCTCACCCAAGCCGCGCACGCGAAGGGTCAGGGTGAGTGAACCGTCCGGGTGTTCGGCAATCTTTTGGCTGGAGTGCCATTGGCGCTCGCGGATGTAGCGTGCCTGAACCGGATCAAACCAGATACGCACTTCTTCTATCTGCCCACTGCGTTCCAGGGACAGGCTGTCGTCCAAATAGGCGTTGACATCGAATTCCGGGTCGGGCTCAAAGCGCTCATTTGTAAGGGCTATATTGGATATGCGGTCCAAGGCGAAGATAAGGGTCTGTCCACGCCAATGACAGTGAGCGATAAGATACCAGGCGCCCCCGTGATAACGCAGGTGATAGGGGTTGACACGTCGGGTGGTGTGTTCGTTGCGGCTGGCGGTGTAGTAGTCCAGATCTACTGAGGTGCGATTCCGAATGGCGGTCAAAAGAATCTGATGCGTTTCCAGCAACTGCCGCTCATCGCCACGTGGTGGATCAACGTTGAAGGACAGGGTTTCGTTCACCATGCCAAAGTCCAGGCTGTGGGTTTGCGGCAGGGCGGCGCAGATCTTTTCAAAAGCGTTTCGAATCAACTGCTCATAGGGACTGCCCCGATACTGGGAAAGCACCTGACTTCCCAGAAACAGTGCCAGGATTTCTCCCTCCGAAAGGCTAAAAGTCGGCATTTGAAATTCGGCGGTGTATCGATATCCACGTCGCTTACGGTCGTATTCAAGAGGAGCACTCATCAGGTCGCGCATGTGCGCCAGGTCGCGTTCGATGGTGCGCCGGCTCACCTCAAGCTTTTCGGCCAGCCAGTTCGCATCGGGACACCGTCCGCTTCTGATATAGGCGTCGATCCGGTAGATGCGCCAGAGACCCAAACGTCCGGGGAGACCAAGCGGTCTGCCCTGATAAACCATCTCCTTCACCAGCCCATGTGGAATTACAAGATAACTCATTCAGCAGGAAAGCCCTTCCATAGTCACATTTCGCCTTCATTAGTAAACATCCTGCTATATTTGGACATTTTGCATACCGTGGGACTATTATCCATAATAGCAAAATAGCTCCGTCATCTGTTGACGGAGCTTAAGCCGAATCCGAAATTGGCCTGTCTCACCGGGTCTCTTCGTTCTTCCCAATCCGATATTTCCCCATGCCGAAGACGGCACCCTTGCCCACGTGCACGTATTCACCGATCTTGATCAAAGGCATAAACTCTTCCAGATCGCCCGTGTATTGGACCGTTCCCACCAGCCCGCCGAGCGTGATCCGGGCGTCTTGACGCCCGGAATACCGATCCCAATCCACCCATTGTGTATCTTCAGACTGTCTGCGGATCTCTTGGGCACGCTCGATCAGTCCTGCATAATCAACATCAAGTTCGGTTCCGTGGTGAAAGTACATCAATGATGAGATCCGGCGCAGGAGACCGCGCACCAGCACGTGGAATGGAAGCTCGGTCACAAACCGGCTGCCGTGCTTCAACCGGGTCATGGTGAGTAGCCTCAACTTCAATCGGCCGTTCGGAACATGGTTCGCCTTACTCACTATCTCTTCTCCGGTAAGGAAGCTTCCCGGATCTCGTACGGTGCGGTCGGAAGTATCAAAAATCCGCTTCTCGGACCCATCCAGCCCGATGAAGTTCACCGTGCGAAGTTTATAGGGCCGCCTCCCCTTCCCGATGCCGACGCGGCCAAGTTCATCCAGGCTGACGATGAAGTAGGGGAGATACTGAATCCCCTTCCCGATCAGGACCAGATGAAAAGACAGCTTGTCGCCCGGCTTGTATTCCTGTTTGGTCTCCAGGGGCGGCTCGATGACAAACGGACGCGGAATACTTTCCAGGTTCCGGAGTGCCTGCGCGCCCGAGGGTGGGGCCGTCTCAAACACATAGGCGAAGGGGCAGGATTCCCGAAGCAGGCAGCCGTGACAGTCTTCCCGGCGCTGGGCGCAACATATGCGGCGAAACACACGCCCGAAACCGCCGCGCAGGGTGGACCCCTTGTACCGCGGCAGCAGCAGCCCCTGTTCACCCGCTTCCAATTCAACGCGGTAACGCGCGATGCGCATTTCCGAAAGCACCCTGAATCACCTCTCTCTTACCGGTGACTATCCGCTTCTTCCTCAGCCTCGGGCAGCACCCACCGGCCGCCCACAAACTCATATTTCGTCATTGTGGTTTCCGCACTGCCCTCAGGGATCACGTCGTCATCCTCTTCTATGCGATAAGCCTGGCAGGTCTGCCAGTAGTAGAGGCTCAAGTCGCCGCGATCCACACGGTAGCCGGCTATCTTAGAATAAATTTGGTCTTGAAAGGTACTCCATTCTTCCAGGGTGCCCCGCCACAACTCGACGTATTGTCCGTCTTCCACATACCACAGGCGGGCGGAGATAATCCCCACTCCGGTTCCGCCCGTTCTGGTGACGAGTTCATGAACCCTGTTCCAACCGATCTGAATGCCGGTATCGGTATCCCAGCTTTCCACCTTCCAGGCCTCTTCTGCGATCAATTCGTATCCGCCGTCGGCGGTTTTGTCGAAGACGGCACACCATCGCACGGGCTTTAACTTCATCAGACTATCCCCTTTTATCGAATAGTGCCGTTTACTACTACTTCCTTTTCGCCCGCCGTTTTCCTGCAGTTGATTCGCCCGGCGGCCCGGAAATAACCGAAGCCCGGATTGCTCCGGGCTTCATAGTCCTTGTAACGTGGAGGGGGTTTGAGATTGATCTCGTTTCTTAGAATCTTCTCCTCTTGCGCTTGCGCGCTGCTTCAGACTTCTTCTTGCGCCTTACACTCGGCTTCTCGTAATGTTCATGCTTCCTGGCTTCGGCAAAAACCCCTGCCCGCTGGCAGGTCCGCTTAAAGCGGCGCAAAGCGCTGTCCAGCGATTCGTTCTTTCCAACTTTGACTTCCGCCACCTTTGTATCCCTCCCTCCACCAGTCCGCGTCTCAGACAAAACATGCTGTAAAGTATAGCACCCCTAAAATAGAATGTCAATTAGCCGGGAGGCCACTTTAACTCGCGACCGGCAAGGAGATGGTAGTGAATGTGAAACACTACCTGTCCGGCACCTTCCCGGCAATTAGAGACCAAACGGAAACCCGACTCGGTCAAACCAAAGTCACGCGCCACCTGCACCGCCGCCTTGTGAAGCCTCCCCAGAATCTGCTCATCCCCGTCTTCCATATCAAAGAATGTGGGAATGTGCTTCTTGGGAATCAGCAGAATATGGAAAGGAGCCTGCGGGTTAATATCCTTAAAGGCCAGGACATCCTCGTCCTCATACACCACATCGGCCGGGATTTCCTTGTTCACTATCTTGCAGAAGATACAGTCCTGCACGCAACCACCCCCTCTTGGGTTATCCGCCTAGAAACAATTTGACACCGGCGGAGTTAATTCCTTCTTAATCATAAATTATTCCCGTTAAATTGCCGCGTTCAACAGATTTAATCGCTACTAGTGCTAATTTCCCGGCAAATTCGCCCTCTCCCTGGGCGACAACCCGTTGGTAATTTCCGGTATAACCGGTCCAGCGGCCATCCTCGGTCTTTTCTTCAAATAATACCTCGACTATCTCGCCCAGATATCGCCGCGCAAATTCATTCTTCAATTTCCGCCCCAGCGCAATCATTTTCCGGCTGCGCTTTTCCTTTTCAGCCGACGGCACCTGGTCGGGGTAGCGGGCCGCGGGTGTACCCTTGCGGGGCGAGTACTTGAACACGTGCAATCCCGCGAACGCCGTTTCTTCCACGAAAGCCAGACTCTCGGCGAACTCTTCCCCGGTTTCGCCCGGAAAACCGACCATCACGTCGGTGGTGATCGCCACATCGGGAATCCGCCGCCGGACGGCATCCACCAGGAGCGCGAATTCGCCCGTGTCGTAGCGCCGCTTCATCCGCTTCAGCACCGCATCACTACCGCTCTGCAGCGGGATGTGCAGGTGCGGACAGACGGTGGGCTGGGTCGCCATGACCTCGAGCAGCTCCGGTTCGATGTCGGCCGGTTCGACCGAACTGAGACGGAGGCGGAGCAGGCCGGGCACCGCGGCCACCCGTGCCACCAGATCGGCCAGTGTGCCCTCTTCCGGGCAGTCGCGCCCGTACGCACCCAGATGGGTTCCGGTCAGCACGATCTCGCGGAAGCCCAGCCCGACCAGACGTTCGGCCTCGGCCACCGTCCTGGCGAGCGGCCTCGACCGCAGGGGACCGCGGGCGTAGGGTACGATGCAGTAGGTGCAGAAATCACGGCAGCCCTCCTGCACCTTGATGTAGGCCCGGGTCCGGTCCTGACCGGCCGCCGGGATTTCCTCGAATGCACCGACCTCTTCAATATCCTGCACCAGTGTGCGCAGGCCGCGCTTTTCAGCC
Organism: uncultured Peptococcaceae bacterium; assembly: GCA_965544035.1. Classification (GTDB taxonomy): domain Bacteria; phylum Bacillota; class Desulfotomaculia; order Desulfotomaculales; family Desulforudaceae; genus CBEULR01. The sequence goes on from CBEULR010000007.1 coordinate 18,808, forward strand.
GCTTCCTCCACCATATCGACCAGACGCTCCCGCCCGGCGGTTCCCACCACCACATCGACGCCCTCGATCGCCGCCACCTCATCGCAGGACACCTGGGCGTAGCATCCGGTGACGACGACGACCGCCTCGGGGTTGTTACGGACCGCGCGGCGGATCATCTGCCGCGACTTCCGGTCACCGATGTTGGTCACCGTGCAGGTGTTGACCACGTAAACATCGGCCGGTTCCTCGAAGGGCACGACCTCATATCCGCGGTCGATGAACAACCCGGCCAGACTCTGTGTGTCATACTGGTTTACTTTGCAGCCCAGGGTGTGAAAGGCTACCGTCTTCAGCCCATCTCCCCCCATTCATACAGGACAAGGGCGGCCACCACCGGACCGGCCGTTTCAGTGCGCAGCAGGCGCGGTCCGAGCGTCACGCAATGGGCACCGTGCGCCCGGGCGGCCTCGGCTTCCGCTTCGGTGAAACCGCCTTCCGGCCCGATAAAGATGTAGACATCGGGCACGGCGGGCTGTGCGCGTAGCACGGCCTGCAGCGGAGTCCGCCTCTCCTCTTCCCAGGGAAAGAGGAGCAGAGCGCCGGCGGGCACAGCCTCCAAAACCTCGCTCAGGGTCATCACCGGCAGGATCTCCGGCACTATCGCCCGGAAGGCCTGCTCGGCGGCCGAAACGGCGATCCGCCGCCAGCGCTCGCGCTTCTTATCCGCGCGTTCCCCGCCGGTGCGCACCACGGCCCGCTCGGAGGCCAGCGGGATGATCCGGCTGACCCCGATCTCGGTCGCTTTCTGCACCACGTAATCCATCTTGTCGGCCTTGGGCAGTCCCTGCACCAGGGTAATCTTTACCCCCGGTTCGCCCGTGGCCGGAATGCGTTCCTCAATGACGGCCGAAACACCATCCCGCGTCTCCTTCTCGATCCGGGCGCGAAAGGCGCCGCCCTTCCCGTCAAGCGCGACCAGCTCCGCCCCAGGTCCCAGGCGCAGCACGCGGGTCAGATGCCGCGCGGCCGCACCTGTGATCTGCACGTGGCCGTCCTCCCGGTTTTCCGGGTCGATGAATACGCGCGGTATCCTCATTCTCTGATCCCCACCAGTGCAACCCAATCCTTGACCTCTGTGGAGTCGATCAATTTGAACCCTTCGGCGGCCATGGCCTGCAGCACCTCATCCTTTTTCGGGCTGCTTATGCCGCCGACGATCAGGATACCGCCGGGAACCAGTCGGGTGCGGGCCGCCGGCAGCAGCCGGATGATCACCTCGGCCACGATGTTGGCCACAATCAGATCGGCAGGCTTGTCCAGCCGGTCGAGCAGGTCGCCCAGGCCGACCTCGATCCGGTCGGCGAGCCCGTTTTGGACAATGTTCTCACCCGCCACCCGTACCGCCATCGGATCCTCATCCACGGCGTAAACCCGTCCCGCACCGAGCAGGGCGGCCGCGATGGAGAGGATCCCTGAACCGGTGCCGACGTCATACACCCGCATTCCGGGACGGAGGTATTTCTCCAAAAACTCCATGCAGGCGGCCGTGGTGGGGTGGGTCCCACAGCCGAAGGCCATTCCGGGATCAAGCTCAATCACCAGGTCGCCGGGGGCGGCCTGCACTTGCTCCCAAGTGGGTTTCACCAGCAGGCGCCGTCCGACGCGAAAGGGCTTGTAGTGTTCACGCCACGTAACGGCCCAGTCCTCGTTTTCCACCTCGCCCAGCTCAAAACGCACGGCTTCGCCGGCGATGGCGGTGATCCGCCGCCTGATGCTCTCCAGCTGCGCCCGGTAATCACCCTCCTGCGCCAGGTAGGCTTTGATCCTTACCGGGCCGGAACGGAAAGAAGCGGGTTCATCCACCTGAATCCCGCTCCCCGCCTCATAAAACACGTTGCCCACGGCATCGGCGTGCTCGGCCGGCACGTGAACGGTAATCTCGGTCCATCGCAACACGATCACTCCCCGGCTTTTCTAGCCGATGAAGGCATCCTTCACCTTTCCGAAAAAGCCTTTATCATCTTTACCGGGCTTCTTCTTGTGCCCGGAAACAGTCCCGCTCTTGCCCTTCAGGGTCTTGTCGAAAGCCAGCAGCAGTTCCTTCTGCTGCTGGGACAGCTTGGTCGGCGTGACCACGGTTACCCGGACCATCTGGTCACCGCGCCCGCGCCCGTTCAGGTAGGGAACCCCTCTCCCGCGCAAGCGGAATATGGTGTCGGTCTGCGTTCCCTCGGGAATCTTGAAGGTGGCCCTGCCTTCCAGCGTGGGCACCTCGACCTCGTCGCCGAGGGCGGCCTGCGCGAAACTGATCGGCAGTTCCATGATGATGTTGTTCCCGTCACGCTCGAAAACCTCATGCGGGCGCACCGAGATGTACACGTACAGGTCGCCGGGCGGGCCTCCGCGAAGGCCCGGCTCGCCCTCACCGACCAGACGCAGCCGGTATTCATCGTCCACTCCGGCCGGGACTTTAACAGTCACGTTCCGGGTGCGGCGCACGTATCCCGTGCCGCGGCATTCCCGGCAGGGCTTCTCGATGATGCGGCCCTCCCCGCGGCAGCGGTCGCACGTTCTGGTCTGCATTATCCGGCCGAACGGCGTGGACTGCACAAAGCTCACCTGTCCCTGCCCGTTGCACTGCGGGCAGGTCACCGGTGAGCTGCCGGGCGACGCGCCCGTACCCTCACAGTTGTCACAGCGTTCGTTCCGCGGAATGCGGATTTCCTTCTCCACCCCGAATACGGCCTCTTTGAAATCCAGTTCCATATTGTAGCGCACGTCCTGGCCCCGCTGCGGCCCGTAGCGGGAACGTGCGCCCCCGCCGCCAAAGAACATCGAAAACAGGTCCTCAAAGCCGCCCATGTCGAAACCGGCGCTGCGGAAATCAAAGTTGCTGAAGTCGAAGCCCTGCCCGTTCTGACCGGCATGGCCGAACCGGTCATACTGCGCCCGGCGGTTGGCGTCGCTCAGGACGGCGTAGGCCTCGGCCACTTCCTTAAACTTTTCGGCAGCGTTCGGATCGTTCCGGTTGGCATCGGGGTGGTACTTCCGCGCCAGTGAACGATAAGCCTTTTTTATCTCTTCCGTAGAAGCGTCTCGAGACACTCCGAGTACCTCGTAGTAGTCCCGCTTGCTCATGCAAAAATCACCTAATCCATATTATGAGTTACAGGGGAGGCACGCCTCCCCTGCTCCATTCTACTTCACTTCGAAATCGGCGTCCACCGTCTTATCCTTCTTATCCCCGTCGGCCTGCCCGCCGGCTTCACCGCCTGCGGCCCCGGCCTCCGGTCCGGGCTGTCCCTGCTGCGCCTGCTGGGCCTGCTGCTGGTACATTGCCGTGGTGATTGCGTACAGCGGCTTGGTCATTTCTTCAACCTTCTGCTTGATCTTTTCGATATCGTCGCCCTTCAGCGCCTCACGCAGCTCTTCCATCGCCTTCTCCAGTTCCTGCACCTGCGCTGCATCGGCCTTGTCGCGGAAATCCTTCAACGTCTTCTCGGCCTGGTAAAGCATGGAGTCGGCGTTGTTTCGCGCCTCCGCTTCTTCCTTGCGCTTGCGGTCCTCTTCGGCGTATTTCTCCGCGTCCTTGATCATCCGTTCGATCTCGTCTTCCTTCAGCCCGGTCGAATCGGTCAGGGTGATGCTCTGGGCCTTGCCGGTGCTCAGATCCTTGGCCGACACGTTGACGATCCCGTTGACGTCGATGTCGAAGGTGACCTCAATCTGCGGCACCCCACGCGGAGCGGGCGGGATACCCGTCAGGTGGAAGCGCCCCAGCGAACGGTTGCCGGCCGCCATCTGCCGCTCGCCCTGCAGGACATGGATCTCGACGGACGGCTGGTTGTCGGCCGCCGTGCTGAAGATCTGGCTCTTGGAGGTCGGAATGGTCGTGTTCCGCTCGATGATCTTGGTGAACACCCCGCCCAGCGTCTCGATACCCAGGGAAAGCGGGGTGACGTCCAGAAGCACGATGTCGTCGACCTCTCCGGCCAGCACACCGGCCTGAATGGCCGCACCCAGCGCCACACACTCGTCGGGGTTGATGCCCTTGTGCGGATCCTTGCCGAAAAACCGCTTCACGGCCTCCTGCACACTCGGCATCCGGGTGGCGCCGCCCACCAGGAGTATCTTGTCAATATCCTTGGGTTCCAGTCCCGCATCGGCCATCGCCTGCCGGGTGGGGCCCATCGTCGCCTCGATCAGGTCGGCGGTCAGTTCTTCGAACTTGGCCCGCGAAACAGTGATGTCCAGGTGTTTGGGACCTTCGGCATCGGCCGTGATGAACGGCAGGTTGACGTTGGTCGACATCACCGAGGAGAGCTCGACCTTGGCCTTCTCGGCCGCCTCTTTCAGGCGCTGCATCGCCATCTTGTCCTTGCGCAGGTCGATGCCGTTTTCCTTCTTGAACTCATCGGCCAGATAATCCATCAGGCGCTGGTCGAAATCATCACCGCCCAGCCGGTTGTTCCCGCTGGTGGCCTTAACCTCAAACACGCCGTCGCCCAGTTCCAGGATGGACACGTCGAAAGTGCCGCCGCCCAGGTCGAAGACGAGGATCGTCTGGTCTTCTCCCTTTTCCAGGCCGTAGGCCAGCGAAGCCGCCGTCGGCTCGTTGATGATCCGCAGCACTTCCAGACCCGCGATCTTACCGGCGTCCTTGGTCGCCTGACGCTGGGCGTCGCTGAAATAGGCCGGCACCGTGATGACGGCTTTGTCCACCTTGCCGCCCAGGTAGGCCTCGGCATCGGCTTTCAGTTTGGCGAGAATCATCGCCGATATTTCCTGCGGAGTATAGTCTTTACCGTCAATCGTCACCTTGTGGTCGGTGCCCATGTACCTCTTAATAGAAACCACCGTACGGTCCGGGTTGGATACGGCCTGCCGCTTGGCAATCTGCCCCACCAGCCGTTCACCGGACTTCGAAAAACCCACCACCGAAGGCGTGGTCCGCGCGCCCTCTGCGTTCGGAATTACTACGGCTTCGCCGCCTTCCATCACGGCCACGCAAGAGTTGGTGGTGCCCAGATCAATTCCGATTACCTTGCTCATGGTTATATACCTCCTGCTATTCGGCATGTTTGTTTACCCGGACCATGGCCGGGCGCAATACTTTACCCTTGTAATAGTATCCGCGGCGAAGTTCCTCAACCACAATGTTGTCGGGTTTTTCGGAATCCTCAACCCGTTCCACGCAATCGTGGCACTCAGGATCAAAATTCGTGCCCTCGCTGGTCATTGATTCCAGACCCTGTTCGGCCAGGACATCCTCCAACTGCCGGTAGATCATGCGCACCCCGGCCACAAAGCTGTCCAGATCGTTACCGGGTGCCGACAGCGCCCGGTCAAAGTTGTCAAGCACGGGCAGGAGCGCGCTCACCACATCCTCCGAAGCCTGCCGGAACCATTCCTCCTTTTCCTTCCGGGTCCGCCGACGGAAGTTGTCAAAATCGGCGTGCAGACGCAGCAGGCGCCCGCGGCATTCCTCCAGCTGTTCCTGTTCCTTGGCGAGCATCTCCCGCAGGGCATCCGGGTCGGACGGCAGCGTCTCCGCCTCAGGTTCGGCCCCGGCTCCGCCATCGGAAACACCGGGTTGCGGTCCGCCGTCTGCCGGACTCACCTCCGGCATGTCCCTGAGATCTCTTTCCTGCTCAGTCATCGCTATTCGTCCCCTTGTTCTCTTCTGAAGAATCCTCACGCTTCTTAATTATGGTGTCGATGCGCAGGATGGCCTCGGCGATCTCTCCGGCCGCCTTGAGCGCGTGCGTCTTAACCAGCGCCGGATCAACCACTCCCGCCTCCATCATATCCACAACCTGCCCGGTGTCGGTATCGATGCCCAGTGCCGGTGAATCCTGTTCAGCCTGCGCGGAGACGGCATCGCCGATCTTCTCCAGCGGGTTGAACCCGGCATTGGCGATGATCTGGGCCATCGGGCGCTTCAAAGCCTCGACCACGCAGTCCACGCCGTGGGCGGCCATCCCTTTTACGCTGGGCCGCATGCGTTCCACCTGCCGGGCGATCCAGAGCTCAAGCGTCCCGCCTCCGGGCACCACGCCGCTCTTGAAGGCCGCCTGCACCGCCCCGGCGGCGTCCTTGGCGATCCGTTCCCGCTCGTCGACCACCTCTTCGGTGGCCGCGCCGACGAGAATGGTGGACATCGGTTTTCCGGCACCGCCCCGCAACCGGATCTGCTCCAGCTTTTCGTCTTCCTCAACCAGTTCGACCCGCCCCAGACAGGCGGCCAGTTCCTCCACCGGCTTTTTCAGTCCGGTCCGTTTAATCATCTTCGCTCCGGTATGCTCGGCCGCCCGGCGCAGTTCCTTGTGCAGCACCCGCTGGACGACCATCACCCCGGCGTCGGTCAAAATCTCCTCCGCTGTGTCGGACACGCCGCGGTCGGCCAGCACCAGGCCGACCCCCAGGTCTACCAGCTTGTGTATATTCGCCCGGAACTCATCCTGCAGCGCGATATAACGCGCAAAACCCGACTCCGTGCCCAGGGCCTCGTCCTCCACCTCTTCCGGTTCCAGGGCGTCATCCACCACCAGCACCTTGGCCGCTTCCAACCGGTCGGGCATCTGGCGGTTCATCCGCTGTTTATTGATCACCGTGCCGAGAAACACCTCGTTCTCCGCCCCTTCCCGGGCGAGAACGGTGTCGGCCAGTTTAAAATTGCGCTCGCGCAGCTTTTCCGCACCCACCATCGCCGCGGCTTCGGCCACCAGATCGGCGATATCGGCGTGTTCGCGTCCGGCCACCAGCGCCACCTGCCGCAGACGGGGGTCCTGCAGACCCTCAACCGACACGGTGTTGTCCGCAATCAGCTGCAGGGCATGACGCAGACCGATCCGCATGCCCTCGATGATCCGCGACACGGGCACGCCGCGCGCCACCAATTCAACGCCGGTTGAAACCATCTGACCGGCCATGATGGTGGCCGTGGTCGTGCCGTCACCCACTTCTTCCTCCTGGGCTTTGGCGATGTTGATCACCATCCGGGCTGCCGGATGGGTGGCCTCCATGCGGGTCAGGATAGTCACCCCGTCATTGGTGATGATCACATCCCCAAACCGGTCCACCAGCATGGTGTCCAAACCCTTGGGGCCCAGAGTGCCCTCCACAGCCGAAGCAATCGCCCGCACGGCGGCGGCGTTGGTGGCCAGGGCCCCCATCCGCTCCTTGACCTCGGAACCCTGGACGGCCTGTTGCTTGAGACTCAATACGGTATCCTCCTTAATACTACGAACGGTACAGCTTGCTCAGCGTCCGGGACAGATTGGCCGTGAGGTACTCCACCACACTCACCGCCTTGGCGTACTGCATGCGGGTGGGGCCCAGGACGGCGATTGTGCCCATGCGCTGTCCGTCCACTTCGTAACTCGCACTGACCATACTGCAGTTCTGCATCTCATCGCAGGCCAGCTCGGATCCGATGCGCACATTGACCCCGGGTTGGTCCTGCTCGGAAAGCAGGTCGCACAGCAGATCCTCCTGCTCAAGCAGCCCCAGCAGCGTCTTGACCTTCTCCACGTTGTTGAACTCGGGTTCATTCAGAATGTTGAAAATCCCGCCTAGGTAAATTCTGTCCTCTTTGGACCGGCTGCTATCCTCGATCAGATCCATTATCATGGCCACCAGACTCTTATGGCGCAGCAGTTCCACGTATATCTCACGGATGATCGTCAATTTGAGGTCGGCCATATGCGAACCGGTAACCTTCGCGTTGATCACCTTGGATATGGTCTCCAGGTCTTCGGCGGTCAGATCGGGGGGCAGCGGCATAATACGATGCTGCACAATCCCCGGCTCCAGAATCACCAGAAGCATCGCCTGCCCCTGCCCCATCGGCACCAGCTGAATATGCCGGAGCGGATTGCGTCCGGTGCACGGATTGGCCACCAGGGCGGCGTAGCTGCTGAGCTGTGACAGTAGCCGGCCGGTACGCTGGATGACCTCGGAGATCATCTTGACCTTTTGTTCAAAGCTGACCCTGACCAGTTCCTTTTCATCCTCGCTCAGTTCGGCCGGCTGCATCAGATGATCGACGTAGTAACGGTATCCCTGATGGGACGGCACACGCCCCGCCGAAGTATGCGGTTGTTCGAGATAGCCCATCTCCTCCAGATCGGCCATCTCGTTCCGAATCGTCGCCGGGCTCACCCCAAGATTGTATTTCCGCGATAGCGTACGCGAGCCCACAGGCTCGGCGGTGGTGATAAAATCATGGACGATGGCCCAGAGAACCTTCTTCTTGCGTTCATCTAAAACCATTTCCATCGCTCCTTATTAGCACTCTCCTCAGGTGAGTGCTAACCTAATGATAAGATAGCACCGTACCCTATATTTGTCAAACAAAAGATGCGCTCTCGGCTTTACAAAAACTCGGCAAAAACGGTATTGGCCAGCGGCAGGCCCTTTTCGGTCAGACGCAGGTATTTCCCGGCCCGTTCGATCAGCCCGTCGGCCGTAAGATGGGCGATCTCTTTCGCGTAAACCTCATCCGCCCCGATGCCGAACCGCTCCCGGAAGGCCTCCAGGTTGATCCCCCGCAGCAGGCGCAGGCCCATAAACATAGTCTCGGCCATTTGTGTCCGTTTATCCAGCAGTTCTTCCTCTTCCAGCGGCTTTTCTCCTGCAGCCAGCCGTTCCGCGTACCGGCTGACCGACCGCTCGTTCGCCCGTCGGTGCCCGCGAAAGTGGGAGTGCGCGGCCGGCCCCAGGCCCAGGTAATGGCCGTTGTCCCAGTAAAGCAGATTATGGCGGCATTCAAAACCCGGCCGGGCGAAGTTGCTGATTTCATACTGCCGGTATCCGTGGGCGGCCAGGATCGAGCGCGCCAGCCGGTACATCTCCAGTTCGGTTTCCTCCGGGCAGACCCGGATCAGACCCCGCTCCAGCAGCGCGGACAACCTGGTTCCGCGCGGGATCTCCAGGCTGTAGGCAGCGATGTGTGTAGGTTCCAGGGCTATGGCAGTCTCCAGGGTAAAGAGCCAGTCTTCGAGCGTCTGGCCGGGAATACCGAAGATCAGGTCCAGATTCAGGTTTTCAAATCCGGCCTCGCGGGCGTTCCGGACGGCACGGGTCACCTCGCTGCAGCGGTGCAGACGGCCCAAGAACGACAGCAGCCGGTCCTGCGCGGCCTGCATCCCGATGCTCAGGCGGTTTACCCCCGCCGCAGCCAGGGCGGTCAGCTTTTCCCGGTCAACCGTGCCCGGATTGGCCTCCACCGTCACCTCGGTCCCTGCGGCCCACGGGAAGCGGGCGGACAGTTCATAAATAATCCCGCACAGCACCCCGGTGGGGAGTACGGTGGGGGTCCCGCCGCCGATAAATACGCTTTGCGGTCCGACCGAACCGGCCGGGGGTTCGCCGCCGCGAAGCGCGATCTCCCGGCGGAGGGCCGTTTGGTACAGGGCGGCCGTCTGCGGGTCGTAGGGGTAGGATACAAAATCGCAGTAGGCGCACTTGGCGAGGCAGAAGGGAACGTGCAGATAAAGTCCCCAGTTCACTATTTATCTTCTCCGACACTGAGCACGCTCATGAAGGCTTCCTGTGGGATCTCGACGTTCCCCACCTGCTTCATCCGCCGCTTGCCCTCTTTCTGTTTCTCCAGAAGCTTGCGCTTGCGGGTGACGTCACCGCCGTAGCACTTGGCGAGCACGTTCTTGCGCAGCGCCTTGATGCTTTCCCGGGCGATGATGCGCTGTCCGATGGCGGCCTGGATCGGGATTTCAAACATCTGGCGGGGAATCAGCTTGCGCAGACGTTCAACGATGGCCCGGCCGCGGTGATAGGCGCTGTCTCTGTGAACAATGATGGACAGGGCATCCAGGGGTTCGTTAGCCACCAGGATATCGACCCGCACCAGATCGGCCGCGCGGTATCCGAGCAGTTCGTAATCCAGCGAGGCGTAACCCCGCGTCGATGATTTCAGGCGGTCAAAGAAGTCGAAGATGATTTCGGAAAGCGGCATCTCGTAGGTCAGCAACACCCGCTGGGTGCTGATATACTCCATGTTCACGAAAACTCCGCGCCGGTCCTGGCACAGCTCCATCACCGGTCCGACGAAGTCTTTGGGCAGCATTATGGAGGCCTTCACGAAGGGCTCGGCCAGTTCTTCGATCACACCGGGGGACGGCATCTCCGACGGGTTTTGAATCTCCAGGACCTCGCCGTCGGTTTTCGTCACCCGGTATACAACGCTGGGCGCGGTGGTCACCAGTTCGAGACCGTATTCCCGCTCCAGCCTTTCCTGAATAATCTCCATATGTAAGAGGCCGAGGAATCCGCACCGGAAACCAAATCCCAGCGCGACCGACGTCTCCGGCTCCCAGGCCAGCGCCGCATCGTTCAGCGACAGCTTTTCGAGCGCATCGCGCAGGCGGTCGAAGTCGGCCGTCTCCACCGGATAAAGCCCGCAGTAAACCATGGGTTTGGCCTTACGGTAGCCGGGGAGCGCCACCCTGGCCGGTCTGCGGGCGTCGGTGATCGTATCGCCGACCCGGCAGTCCTTCACGTTCTTGATCGCGGCCGCCACGAACCCGACCTCGCCGGCCCGGAGTTCGGAAACGGCGGTGGGAACGGGCAGGAACACACCCAGATCACTGACCTCAAACTCCTTGGTCCCGGCCATCATCCGAATGGGCATGCCCTCGCGGATGGTGCCCTCGACCACCCGGATGTAGGCGATAACACCGCGATATGAATCATAATGGGAGTCGAAGATGAGCGCCCGCAGGGGCGCCTCGGGGTCGCCCTTGGGGGGCGGGATTTCCTTTACAATGCGCTCCAGGATGGCCTCGATGCCCTCGCCGGTCTTGGCCGAGGCGCAGATCGCGGTCGAGCCGTCCAGGCCGATCACGTCCTCCAGTTCTCCGGCCACCCGGTCGGCCTCGGCGGAAGGCAGGTCGATCTTGTTGATCACCGGGATTATCTCGAGGTTGTGGTCCAGGGCCAGGTACACGTTGGCCAGCGTCTGGGCCTCGATACCCTGACTGGCGTCCACAACCAGAAGCGCACCCTCGCAGGCGGCGAGGCTGCGCGATACCTCGTATGAAAAGTCAACGTGTCCGGGAGTGTCGATCAGGTTCAACTGGTATTCAAGGCCGTCCCCGGCCTTATACAGGATGCGCACGGCCTTCATTTTGATGGTGATGCCGCGCTCCCGCTCCAGATCCATGCTGTCGAGCACCTGTTCCTGCATCTGGCGCTTGGTCAGCGCCCCGGTATGCTCCAGCAGGCGGTCGGCCAGGGTCGATTTTCCGTGGTCGATATGGGCGATAATACAGAAATTGCGGATTCGCTCCTGCTCCCTTGTCATTCGCACAACACCCCACGTTATTATAGCAGGGTCGGAGCACGGGCGCAAAAAAAATTACCGTTCATCCAATTCCGTCCAAAGGCCGTCCGTCAGTTCGGGAACGGACAGCACCAGGCTGGTGCCCAAAATGTCGCAGCGCACCAGTTCTTCGTTCAGACGCTCCACCGAAACCACCTGCAGCGGCTCGGGCGGCAGGACCGCCCGGTTGAAGTGGTCAAGCACAATCTGCGATCCCAGCACCACGCTGGTGCCGATCACGGCCAAAGCCAGCAGGGGATATATACGCATCGGTACCATTCCTTTTCATCAGGATTCCCAGTCATCCAAGAGCGCGGCGACAACGTCGGCCAGATAGCGGGCCGAGCGCAGCGCCTCCTCGGTATGCCCGTTGACCGCTCCCACTTCGAGCAGCAGGGCGCCCGGATGGATGTACTGGTTGTAGCGCCCGTCCTGCACCCGCAAACCGCTGATCAGTCCGGGATACAGCTTGTCGGCCGCCGCCGCCAGCTTCCGTGCCAGTTCCAGATTGTCCTCCCAGCCCGGGAAGGGCTGCCGGGCATCCGAACCCACGATGACCAGCACGCTGGCGCAGCTTTCCCCGTTGATTTGAACGGTGCGGTGCTCTTCCTGCTTCTTGCTGTCCCGGTGGATATCCAGCAGAATGCGGATCGAGCGGTGTTCGTCCAGCATCTCCTGCGCCGTCTTGAAGGACTGCAGGTAAGAGGCGGCGTAGGGCACATCGTGCACCCGATCGGTGTGCACGGTGGGAATGCCGTGGCGGTTCCGCAGTTCCTCGGCCAGAACCCGGCCGACCTCGACCACACCGCCCGGACGCCCGTCGAAACGTTCGACCTGATCGGTCAGGCTGTATGTCTCCCCGGTGTGGGTGTGGTAAATGCCCACCAGAACGGCGCCCTCACGCCGGTCCTTCTCAATATCGACGGTATCGGGCTCATGCCGGACGACGGCGGCCGGAGTCGAGACCTCGTCCACCCGAACCGGTAATTGGGAAGCGACCATACGGCGCATATCGGTGAAATCCACACCCACCGCCCGGCCCAGCACCTCCGCCAGCAGACGGCCGGGGCGCGGTTCCCGTTCATGCACCCCGGGCAGGGCCATATCGACAATCAGGTGCGGATCGTTGACCTGCCATTCAACTACTACGCTTGTCCCGGCACGCGCCGGATAAGGCCGGACCTGCACCATCAGGAGCGACAGGCCGACCACCGTCAAGCACAACAGCATCGCCAAAACGGTACGCAAAACAGACCCCCCTCGGGCATTATTACGCCCAAAGGGGGTCCGTTATGACCTAGCGCAGCAGGGTGGGTACGAAAGCATCAATAAGACCGATAATGAAAGCTGCAATCAGAGCACCGATGATGCTTACCGTCAGAAGACCCGGAATGATAAACTGCGCCAGGTAAATGACGACGGCGGCAGTGATGAAGCCGACCAGTCCGCGGCTCTGGGGCGAAATCCGTTCACCCAAAAGGGCCTCGGCCAGATAACCGAGAATGGCGATCACCGCGGCGGCGATCAGCGCCCCGACGAAACCGCCCTCCACCACAAAGCCGGGCGACACGAAGCTGACCACCATCAGCACGATGGCCGAAACCACGAACCGGATGATGACGCCCAGCCACTGCTGCCGTACATTTGCCTCAGGCATTACCACATCCACCTCCTTTTCACAAATTCTACCTATAAGCTTTCGCAAAAACGGTTCGTGGTATACAAGAAGCGGTCAATCACGGCATCCGGGTGAGGAGTCCGGAAAATAATCCGATTCTTGACATATAACCCGGCTTGTGCTTGCATGATGAGAGAGTGAGTGGTAAAATGCCCTTTGGGAGGTGAAAGGATTGGCACATAGTCGCTCCGCATTAAAGCGCATCGCCATCACCAAGAAGCGCACCGAGCGCAACCGTCGGGTGAAGTCGGCGCTCAAGACCACGATCAAGAAGTATGAGACCGCGCTGGCCGCAGGGGAAGACGATGTCCGGGATAAGCTTCAGGCCGCGCTGGTCAAGATCGATAAAGCGGTAACCAAGGGAATCCTGCACAAGAATGCAGCCGCCCGCAAGAAATCCCGGCTGATGAAAAGAATGAACGCGAGCACCTAGTGCACGCGTTTTTTCTTTCGATGGGTATTCCCCTTGCCTGAATCCTCGTGCTACCGTCCGGCGCTGATGCGGATCAGCATGTCGGTCACCGCCGGCAGGAACTCCCTCCGTCCGGACTTAACGGCGGTGTCGATCTCCAGACACTCTTCCCACGCCCGCAGCGCCTGATCGCAGGAGAACCGGCGGGCCTGTCCCCGGACCTTCCGCACCACAAACGGTTTGGTCTCCAGTCTCGAAGCGATCTCCTCGTCCCGCATCCCGCTCCCCGCCAGATCGTGAACGCAGGCAATCAGACGGAACTGCCTGGCCAGCATCCCCAGGATGCGCAGGGGCGGCTCCTTGACGCTCAGCAGACTACGGATGCCTTCCAGGGCGGCCGCACCGTTCTTCAGGCTGACGGCGTCGACCACCTGGAAGATGGTCTCTTCCCGGGTGGGCACGACCACGGCTTCCACGTCGGACACCTCAATCACCGGGGAGTCTCCGGCATGCAGCAGCACCTTCTCCAGCTCGCGCGACAGTTCTTCCAAACCCGGAGACGTCCACTCCTGCAGGCGCGACAGCGCCCCCGGCGCAAAGCGCTTGCCGGCGCGGCGCGCCTCGCGGTTCAGCCACTTGGCGGTGTCCGCACGCTCCAGCAGCCTGAAATCAATGGCCGCTCCGTGCTCCGTGATCAGCTTGTAAGCCTTGCGCCGCTTGTCCACCGGCCCCGGCACACAGAAAACCAGACAGGCCGAGGACAGCGGTGCTTCCAGGTAGCGGAGAAGGGGCGCCTGTGCCCGGGGCTCCCGGTCCTCCGGATCGTCCCCGGAACCGGATTTGCGTCCCGCACCCGCAAAAAACGGCGCCCGCCGCACCACCGTGAGGCGTACCGGATTGAATACCGGCATGGTCTGTGCCGCCCGGACAATGTCCACCGGGGTCGCTTCCTCTCCGTCCAAGACGGTCAGATCAAAGTCGGCCGTGCCGGGAGCAAGCAGCCTGTCCCGCAGTTCGTCGACCGCCTTCCGGTGCAGGAAAACCTCATCGCCGTAAAACAGGTAAACCGGGGCCGTCCGGCCCTGTTTCACTGCTTCCACAAAGTCCGCATAGTATTTCAAAACCGTTCCTCCGCATCGCCTGGGTGATGGATTACCTGGATTATATCACGGCACGCTACCAGCCGTGGATCGGTTTGATGTACTCCTCGCGCAGGGACCCCGGGTCTATCGTCAGCTGTTCGTAGTGCTCCTGGCCATCGTAACCGCGCCAGGCGATGGTCACCTCGGTTTTCTCCAGCGCCTCGCGCAGATCCTGGAGGGAATAGCGGGTCGGGGAGACATCGGCCTGATCGGAGCGGATCGGCTCCATAACGGTGACGGGAGAATCGGCCGTAAACTGCCCGGAGGCACTGGTGAGTCCCGACGATGCCCGCCACACATAACTGTAAATGCTGTTGTCCAGGCTGGTGATTTCGTATACCGTTCCCAGTTCGGTCAGCTTCCGGTTTTCGGTGTAGGGGCGCGTGTAGTGGGATACCTTAATATGCCAGTACTGTCCGTAGCCCTGCCCGGTCACCCCGTTCGGTTCGACACCGCGGATATCCGGGAACCCGGAGACCAGAGTCCAGTAACCCAGGCGGTCGTCCAGCACAAAGCTCCCCTCGTAGCGCCGCCCGTCGGGCAGTTGAAACCGTACCGGCACCTCGGCCTGATTCGTCCCCTGCACCGTTCGCCCGTAGGTCACCTTCCCCTGGAAGAGCTCATCCAGGCCGATCGACTGTACGGCAATCCGGAAGCCGTCAAGATCGGGATAGGTGCCCGGCACCCAGCCCGCGTAAGCCTGCTCGTAGGCCCTCTCCCAGTCGCCGGCGGCCACCGCCTCGACATAGTCTCTGACCACCGATTGCTGAACCGACCCCCCGCAACCGGCTGTCCCCAGGACCAGCATCAGAACAATGACCGTTGCGATCCCCCGCAGCCAGGACATGAACACCACCGCCCGGTTCCTTATACTTAAAGCCTATGGCGGCGAAAGGCGATTTCTTCCGTGGGCGGCCGAAATATTAGTGGTAAATGTTGGCTGGCAAGAAACTAGGCGGCCGGTTCGGCATTCTGCTTCGCTGCACGGCCCGTCTCGACCTCCATCCGGCGGCCGTCACTGCGGAAGATGACCGCCCCGTCACGGTCGGTCCGAAATACCCTGCAATTGAGCGACTCCAGCTTTTCCAGCGTCGAGGAGTTGGGCAGCCCGAACCGGTTTCCGCTTCCCACCGAGATAACCGACCAGCGGGGCTGTACCGCCTCGAAGAAGTGGGGCACGAAGGCCCCGCTGCCGTGATGCGGCACTTTGAGCACATCGGCCCGCAGGTCCACACCGGACATGACGATACGCGCCTGGGCCTCCCGTTCGATGTCCCCGGTGAATAGAAAGACGTGGTCCCGGTAAACCAGCCGCAGCACCAGCGAGTTGTTGTTTGGATCGGACTGCGTACCGTGCAGCAGAGGCAGGACCGGGCCCAATACATCGATCCGCACGCGGGAGTCAACGGTAATCCGGTTTCCGTAAGACGCCTCGGAAATGGGAACACCACGGGCGTGGAGTCCGGTAAGGATGGAATGGTAGTGCGACCTTTCGGATGCAGACCCGCCGGCCGCGTCAAGCGGCGCAATGACGGCCAGCGCAACCGGAAAGGCCTCGGCCACCGCCCGCACCCCGCCGATGTGGTCCTCGTGGGGATGCGTCAGCACCAGCACATCGATCCGGCCGACGCCGAGCCGCCGCAGGTAGGGCACCACCACATTCTTCCCGACACCCGACTGCGGCTCTTCGAACTCACCGAAGCGGCCGCCGGTATCGATGAGAAGATTCTTGCCCGAGGGGGTGCGGATCAGGGCGGCGTCTCCCTGACCGACATCGATGAAGTGCACCTCCAGTTGGCGCTCCGGCGGCTGAAAGACCCAGAAGAACACCGCCCCCACGATCACCACGGCCGCTACAGGCAGAACCCTCCGCCTGATCCGGTCGCCGTCCTCAACTGCGGCACCGATCCTCTCCCGCCACTCACCGATCGCCGGATACTGCCCCGCGGCGTACAGCATCAAGAAGCAGAGTCCGATCAGCCAAACCGGAGGAGTGGCCACGTAATAATAGGCCCCGGGGAGGGCCGCGAAGGAGTCTACCAGCCGGAGGAATATATCGATGAGGGCGGAAACGGCACTGCCCGTGAGCCAGGCCAGACCCGGGACCACCGCGGCGATCACGCCCGTCAAGAGGCCGAGAATGAAGAGTACACCGACGATCGGTATGATGACGAGGTTCGCCGGGAGGGCCACCGGCGACACCAGGTTGTAGTAATAGGCGACCAGCGGGAGCGTGCCCAACTGGGCGCCCAACGGCACGGCCAGGGCCCAGCTGAAGGAAGTGCGCCAAAAAGTGCAGCGGAGCCGTTCGGCCAGAGCATCAAGGCCCTTCACCATCAGCGGCCCGAGATAGAGGATACCCCAGGTGGCGGCGAAGGACAGCTGAAAGCCGGCATCGTAGATCATCAGGGGATTGGCAAGCAGGATCACAAAGGCAGCCACCGCCATGGCTGTCGGCCAGTCACGCATGCGCCCGACCTCGTACGCCACAAGCAGCATCACCGCCATAGTGGAGGCACGCACCACCGAAGGCTTGAAGCCGACCATCACCATATAGACAAGCAGTATCACAACCACGGCAGCGATCGACCACGCCGGACGGAAGCGCAGGGCGTTGAGGATAAGCATGGTCAGGCCGATCAGGAAACCGACGTGCAGTCCGCTGACGGCCAGGATGTGGACGACCCCGGTGGCCGTAAAGGCCTCTTTGACCGCCGGGTCAATCCCGGTGCGCATACCGAGTGTAATGCCTTTGATGATCTCGGCCTTTTGGGGTTCGAGCGCCCAGTCGATCCCCTGACACAGCCGCTCCTTCACCCACAGGGCGGCGCCGACCAGGATATTTCCGCCCGTCCCGGTCTTGGTCACGGCATCATCGCCGCGGACCTGGAGGACAAGACTGATGCCCTGCCGTTCCAGGTAGGCGCGGTAGTCAAAGCCGCCCGGATTGCCCGCATCGGCGGGTCTCAGCAGTAAGCCGCGCCCCTCCAGCAGGTCGCCGTAGCCGTAAATCACATCAGGCTGATAGTGTGTGAGCAGCACCCGCCCGCCGGGCTCTTCCAGCATCCGGTCACCGGTCCACGCTCTGGTCACCGAAAGCGTGTACTGCACCCGGTCTTCCCTGACGTCCGGGTCCCGGTCGACCACGCCTTCCACTGTAACGGTCGAGCCCGCCCACTGCTGCAGGGGCGTGGACGCCGCTTCAATGTCCAGCCGGGCGGTGATAAAACCAAGGAGGACGAAAAGGATCAGGAACAGAACCCGGTTTGCCCTGCTCCACCAGAGGTAAAACAGCCCCGCAACGATCAGGGCGACCAGCGAGGCCAGAAGGGAATACCCGACCGGAAGGGGGAAATACGGGGCGAGAAGAATGCCCAACCCGAACAGGAAGACAAAGTAAACCACCGGTCGTGACGACATAACCCGCTCCTCTACTCACTACTGCAGCTAATACGTTGTCGCGTAATCCCGCAATCCTTCGAGGGTCTTTTCCCCGATTCCGGACACATTGGTGAGTTCCTCAACCGTAGAAAACGGCCCGTTTTGCTCCCGATAACGAATGATCCGCTCGGCCAGCGCCGGTCCCACCCCGGGGAGGTCTTCCAGCGTCCGGGCATCGGCGGTATTGATGTTGATCTTGCCGTCGGCACCCTTTCCCGGGTCCTTGCCTTCCGCCGATGGATCGGGTATCTCCGGCACCCACACCCGCTGCCCGTCCTGCAGGATGGCCGCCAGGTTCAGAGCGTTCAGGTCGGCCTCGGGTTTGGGCCCGGCGAGACTGATCGCGTCCTGGGTCCGGCTGCCCCGCTCCAGACTGTACACCCCCGGGGATTCGACCGCCCCGGCGACGTGAACCTTAAGGTCGGCCGCCACCAAATCCTCGGCCGTTTCGACCGCCGGCGGCGGTTCGGCGTGGGTTCTAACGAGGGCATACTTGTATCCCAGCCCGAATAGAATCGCCGCAACCACAAGCAGCACCGCCAGCTGTTCGCGACGCCCGATCATCGGTCCACCACCTTGTTCGACGAAATAACAGGTAATTCTTTCCGCATGCTGAAAAATCCTTCAATCGCCCCAAGGTGAGGGCCCAAACAAGTACGGTGAAGTGATACGATCCAGAATACACAAAAAAGAGGTTTGAAACCGGAAAACAGAGGTCGGAATAAGAAACGATCACGGCGCGATCGCCCCTTCGATCTGAAATCCGCTTAGCGAATCTCATCGATTCCGACTTCCGGCTTCCGGCCTCTTACCTCCCTCTCGCGGGCGAAGTCTATCAGCGTTCGCCTATGCGATTTCGCCCAAGTAGGCCGCCCGTATCCGCGGATCATTCTGCAGTGTTTTTGAATCACCGGACATTACGACCCGTCCGGTTTCCAAAACATAAGCCCGGTGGGCCACCTGAAGCGCCATATAGGCGTTCTGTTCCACCAGCAGGATGGTGGTCCCCTTCTGGTTGATCGTCCGAATAATGGAGAAAATCTCCTCGGTGAGGATCGGGGAAAGCCCCATTGAGGGCTCATCAAGCAGGAGAAGGCGCGGATTAGCCATCAGTCCCCGCCCGATGGCCAGCATCTGCTGTTCTCCGCCGGAGAGGGTGCCGCCCAGTTGTTTCTCCCTTTCCTTGAGCCTCGGGAACCGGGTATATACCTCTTCCAACGACTCCATAATCCCGGCCTTGTCTTTCCGCAGGAAGGCACCCATCATCAGGTTTTCCCGCACGGTAAAGTTTCCGATGATTTTCCGGCCTTCCGGAACGTGAATCAGTCCCAACTCAACAATCTTATGCGGTTTGAGTTCGGTAATCGATTGCCCTTCGAAAACAATCTCACCCGATCTGGCCTTCGTCAATGCGGAAAGGGTGCGCAGTGTTGTACTCTTTCCCGCTCCATTGGCACCGATCAGGGTGACAATTTCGCCTTCCTCCACCTCAAAGGAGATATCCTGAATGGCCTGGATCGCACCGTAGTAGACACTGATATTCTTTACTGTCAGCATCATCAGGCAACAGCCCCCTTGCCGAGGTAGGCGCTCAGGACCTTCGGATCCTCACGCACTTCATGCGGCAGACCCTCGGCGATCGTCATGCCGAAGTCCATGACCACCAGACGCTCGCAGAGATTCATCACCAGACCCATCTGGTGCTCGATCAGCAGTACCGTGAGGTCGAATTTCTCTTTTACGAATTTGACCAGGTCCACCAGTTCCAGCACCTCGGACGGGTTCATGCCTGCGGCCGGTTCGTCCAGAAGCAGGAGCTTGGGCCGGCAGGCCAGGGCACGGGCGATCTCCAGGCGCCGCTGCGCACCATAGGGCAGGGAAGCAGCCTCGTCGTAAGCACGCGGCAAGAGGCCAAGCGTATCCAGAATCTGTTCGGCTTCTTCAGTAATCCGGGCCTCCTCCTTCAGAAAACGCGGTGTGCGCAGAAAGGCGTCCACCAGCCAGTATCGCACCCGGGGGTGAAACGCCACCCGTACATTATCCAGGACGCTGTTCTTGCCGAACAGGCGGATGTTCTGAAAGGTCCGGGCAATACCCAGTTGGCAGATCTGATAGGGCTTCTTGCCGGTTATCGGGGTTTCGTTAAAGACGATCTCCCCGGTACTCGGCGGGAAATAGCCGGTGATCAGGTTGAACACCGTGGTTTTCCCGGCACCGTTCGGCCCGATGAGCCCCACGATCTCACCCGGCTCTATCTCCAGGTTGAAACCGCTTACTGCTTTCAGACCGCCGAAACTGATCCCCAAGTCGTTAACTTTCAGTAGCGGCATTTCGACCCTCCTTGCGGATTCCCGGAGCCAGGAATCCATACTCTTTGTTGCCGAAGATTCCCTGACGGCGAACCAGAATGACGACAATCAGGATCAAGGCGTAGATCACGCCCCGCCATTCCATAAACGCCGAACCGAGTACGGCCCGCAGTCCCTCCAGTAAGAACACCCAGCCGATGGCCGTTACAACCGTTCCGGTCAGACTGCCCATCCCGCCGAGCACGACGATGATCAGGAAGTCGATCGACGGCAGGAAGTCGAAATTGGACGGGTGCAGGTAAGGATAGCGGTGCGCATACAGGCCTCCGGCCAAACCGGCCAAGGCACAGCCGAACACAAAGGCCAGCATCTTGAACCGGAAGATGGGGATCCCGACGACATTCGCGGCGACCTCGTCTTCCCTCAAAGCCATGCAGGCCCGGCCGTGGCTGGACTGAACCAGGTTGCGGGCCAGTACTATGCTCAGGATAAAGAACAAAAAGATCCATTCGAATCCGGCCACCTGCGGAATACCGGTCATTCCCGTGGCCCCGCCCATCTGCGGTATCACCACGTTTGCGTTATCGAACCCGACCTTGACAATGATACCGAAACCGAGGGTGGCAATGCCCAGGTAGTCCGAGGTCAGGCGCAGTACGGGCAGTCCGATCAGGAAGGCCACAAACCCGGCCATAAACGTCCCGGTCGCCAAAGCCAGCAGGAACGTAAAGGTGTCCCCGCCCAAAGAATGCGTGACTAAGCCGGCGCTGTAGGCACCAATGCCGTAAAACGCGGCGTGACCGATGGAAAACTGACCGGAAATTCCAAAGATTACGCTTAGACCCAGGGCACCAATGGTCATGATCATGGCCTGGTCCACCACCCGCTGCCAGTACGGGTTGAGTATCCCGGTGACGGCCATCGTCTTGATCAAACCGAAGACAATAATCGTTCCAACGGCGAAAATCAGCGCTCTCTTCCCATTTTTCAATCCCATATCAAATATCCTTCCTTCTTAAACCTTCTCCGGTTCGGTCTTCCCGAGAATGCCGCACGGTCTGACCAGAAGCACCAGAATCAGGATCGAAAAGGCAATGGCATCTCGCAACTGGGAAGAAATGAAGGCCGCCGTCATCACCTCGGCCTGCCCCATGATCAGGGCACCCAACATGGCGCCGGGGATCAGTCCGATGCCGCCCAACACTGCGGCGGTAAAGGCCTTCAGACCGGGCATAATCCCCATGAAGGTCCAGATCTGCGGGTAGGCGATGGCGTACAAAACACCGCCGACGGCAGCCATAGCCGCACCGATGCCGAAAGTGATTGAAATCGTCTTGTCCACGTTAATCCCCATCAGCCGGGCGGTGTCATGGTCAAAAGACACGGTGCGCATCGCCATGCCGGTCTTGGTGCGCTGCACCAGGTACTGAAGACCGATCAGCATACACAGCACAGTCACAAAGATTAACACCTGGATATTGGAAATCGTTACCCCGCCGAACGTCCAGTAGATTTCTTCAAAGGGACGCTGCACGACACGGTAGTTGGGACCGAACATAAAACCAAGACTACAGAAGTACTCAAGAAAGAAAGAAACACCGATGGCGCTGATGAGCGCCACAATCCTGGTGGCATACCGCAGAGGCCGGTAGGCAATACGCTCGATGGTCACGCCCAGCAACGCGCAGCACGTCGCTGCAACCAAGATCGCCAGCGGCCACGGCAAACCCCAGTTCGTGAAGCCGAAAACGCCGATGAACGCTCCCACCATAAAGACGTCGCCGTGGGCGAAGTTGATCAGTTTCACAATCCCGTAAACCATGGTGTACCCCAGAGCAATCAAAGCGTACACCAGCCCCAGTTGCAGCCCGTTAATCATCTGCTGCAGAAAGTAGTCCAACTGTGCTTCCCCCCTACCTGAAAGCAGGTATCGGGGGAAAGGCCGGCCGGCCTTTCCCCCGTAACAATACTAGATTAAGGCGCTACGGTGGTTACGAATTTCTGGGTTCCTTCGCTGATCTGCAGAATGGCGACCGCTTTGACGGGGTTGCCGTTCTCATCAAAGCTGAGGTTGCCGCTGACGGCCGGGAAGTCGGTGATCGCCGCCATAGCGTCGCGAAGCGCCGCCGGATCATCAGAATTGGCATTCTCGATCGCCTTCAGAAGGAGCTTGGTGGCATCATAGGCCAGGGTGCCGAGGGCATCAGGGGTCTGGCCATGCCGTTCTTTATACTTGGCGACCCAATCCTGCACTTCCGGACGCGGATCATCAGCCGAGTAGTGGTTGGTCTGGTATCCACCATCCATCGCTTCGAAGTCGAGTTCCGGACTGTCCCAACCGTCGGCGCCCAAGAATGTGGCCTTGATGCCCATGTCACGGGCCTGCTTCCCGATGAGGCTGGCCTTCTGATAGTAGTCAGGCAGGTAGAGAACATCCGGATTCAGCTGGGCGATGCGGGTCAGAACGGCCGAAAAGTCGGTATCGTTCTTGGTATAGGCTTCGGTCGCGAGCACTTTGCCGCCGCCTTCCTCAAACGCCCGGCTGAAGTTGTCCTTCAGACCGACGGTGTAGTCGTTGCCCTGGTCGTAAAGGACCGCCGCCGTCTTGGCTCCGAGTTCCTCCAGCGCAAACTTGGCGCCAACCGTACCCTGGAAGGGGTCGATGAAGCAGGCGCGGAAGACAAAGTCTTTGCGTACCCCGTTATCAACAGTGACCTTGGCCGCGGTCGCCGTCGGAGTGATCATCAACACACCGTTCGCCTGCGCAACCTCGGTAACCGGAATGGTACTCGAAGAAGTAACCGAGCCAACGATTGCGGACACCTTGTTCTGGGTGATCAGCTTGTCTGCTACGTTCACGGCCTCGGTCGGGATATTGCGGTCGTCTTCGATAAACACTTCAATCTTATAGTCGCCGGCTTTGTAGTCGGCCTCTTCCATCGCAATCTCAAACGCGTTTTTCACTGACTCACCAAAGGTCTTTACGTCACCCGTCAGCGGAGCGATCAGGCCTACTCTGACTACTTTTTCCGTGTCACCCGCGCCGCCGGATCCGCTGCCGCCGCAACCGGCAATAACCGAGAGGCTGAACAGCAGCAGAGTTAAAATAGCTACCCATCTCGACTTTCGCACTAGTGTTTTCCCTCCTAAATTTTTTCTTAACTAGATGGAGTTCGTTAATATGAAGGCCGGTTACCACCTCCCTGACGATTTTCGCAATAGTCACACTTTAATACCCGCATATTCGTGTTTATGAAGACCGTCAAATAAAGAAAGGGATGTTACTAGGCAGGGATAAAACACTACCAGCCGGACACACAGCGAGAACGTGTGGATAGGTTGCCTGTGAAAGCAGACAGAACTATCCGGGGCAAGTGTACTGCATCAATATCCAGCCGGCAAATGTTTAAAGATTCTGCGGATTCCTCGAAATTCCTGCAGATTTTCATTTATTCGTGAGACAAATATTTAGGTACACAGGTGTTACCGCCTCGAAAACTGCCGGCGCGCACAGAGTCCGAAAATCCTGTAAAATAGACTCAGTACCTTAGCCAACTGATGAGGGTGATGCAGGTTGTTCGAAAAACTGTGCGCTCTGGCCCTGGCGTCTACCGAAAGGGACGTTATGGGGCTGGGTATGTACCTGATGGAAAATGTGGATCAGCCGATAAAGGACTGCGAATACGCCTGGGTGGCTTCAGCCGCCCTTATGGCCGCCATACGCAACGAGGGTACCCGTCCGGTGCCCGACGAGAAGGTGCGCGAGGTTCTTCTCCGCACCCGGCGCCAGGCGGTACCAGGCCTCTGCGGCATTACCGCCTGCGGCATTGCGGCAGCCGTGACAACCTGTTTTCGGGTGCTGCTAGGCACCGCGTGCCCCAACAGCCAGGCCGTGATCAACGCACAGATCGGCACCCGCGTGGCCGATGCCCTCGCCGCGCAGGACGGGGATCCGTGCTGCAGACTCTACCTCTGGACCGCTCTGGCCGAGACTCCGGCCCTGGCTGAAGAATACCTGAGCATAAGCATCCCGGCCGACCGGTCGCTGGTGAACTGCCCGGATGCCGACCGGCCTGCGCGGTGCCGGAGGGACAAGTGCTCTTTTTCTAGATCGTGATAATGCTCACCGCCGGCCGCAATCGAACCAGTAGATTTGTTCGCCGGCAACAATTATGCGTTATACCGGTCCCGATTCGACATCAGCTGTTCTTGGGAGGGGACGTCCTTGAAGCGAATAGTCTATATCTTGCTTTCGCTGTCTCTGTGCCTGAATCTGGGGCTGGGAGGGTTTGTGCTTTGGCACCAGCACTACGGCGCCGGTCAGACGGCGGACACCAATGAGGATCCGGCAAAGCGGGCAGCACAGATCGAAAAGATGGAAGCCACCATCGAGGCGCTGGAACAGCAGCGGGCCGAGCTGCTGCAGCGTTTGCAGGAAGCGGAGGGAACGGCGGCGGCGCCTGATCCTTCCGCCCCCGACCCGGTGAGCGAAGGCGACACCACGGTACACAGCTGGTATTTCATCCGGAACACGGAGCACCGTCCACCGGGAACGGATGCCACGTATAAGCCGATGCTCAGCGGGCGCGGCTTTTATCTCGGACCGACCGACACCAAGACCGTTTACCTCACGTTCGATGCCGGTTACGAAAACGGATTCACGGACGATATTCTGGATGCCTTGGCCGACAACGGCGTTCGGGCGGCCTTTTTCGTCACCGGCAGCTATGTGCGGCAAAACACCGAACTGGTGAGGCGTATGGCCCGGGAAGGCCACATCATCGGGAACCATTCCATGACTCACCCCACTATGCCGCTCCTGACCAACAAAGAAATCGAAGAAGAGATAATGTCGGTGCACGAAATGGTGCGCGAGGCTACCGGGCAGGAACCGGCCTTCTTCCGCCCCCCGGCCGGGCAGTTTAACGAACGCACCCTCCGGGTGACCTCTGAATTGGGCTACGCAACCGTGTTCTGGAGCATGGCTTACCGGGACTGGGAGGTCGATAACCAGCCCGGACCGGAAGCGGCTTACCGGCACGTGATGGACAACCTTCACAACGGTGCCGTAATCCTGCTGCACAGTGTATCATCCTCGAACGCGACCGCCCTCGACCGGATCCTCAAAGACGTTGAGGCCCAAGGATACCGGTTCGGAACGCTGGATGAGATCCGGCAGTATTAGACGATTTTCTTCTTTTCCTGTCAGAAAAGGATTTTTTCGGCTTGCCGTTAAATATATTCAGGGTGGTCTCTGGAAAGGGGGAAAGGCCCTGACGGCCGGACCGATTGACATTTGACTTCGATTTCGTACAGATCGAGCAGGTTTCGATCGTCATCGCCCACATCCTCACCGCCGCGCTATTGGCCTGGCTGGTGGGCCTGGCCTGGTCAAAAATCCTCGGACGCATCGCCCGTCGTGCCGGGCGGGAATTGAACTCCCGCCTGGTAAGCATCTCGACCAAGCCCGTGATGCTCCTCGTGTTCATTCTTACCCTGCAGATCGCCGCCGACCGCCTGTCCCGTTATCCGCATTGGACCGGCTCGCCGGTATTCGACTGGTTCGGTTATGCCAGCTTCATTGTCGGCGTATTGGCCGCCGCACTGTGGCTGAACGCGATTATCAGCACCCTGGCCGACTGGTGGGTAACCACCATCTCCCAACGCACCGGATCAAATATGGACAGTGTGTTCCTGCCTTTGGGCCGGAAAGTGCTGAGCGTGGTCATCTACTTCATGGCGATTACGATCATCCTCAGCCACTTCGGGATCGAGATCACGGCCCTGATCGCCACCGCCGGTGTGGCTTCCCTGGCCATTGCCCTGGCCGCACAGGAAACGCTGAGCAATATGCTGGCGGGGTTCATGCTGCTGGCCGACCGCCCTTTTCGGGAAGGCGACCGAATTGAACTGGACGGAGGCATCAAGGGCGACGTGACCCACATCGGAATACGTTCCACAAAGATTATGACCCGCGAGAACCTCCTGGTCATCATCCCGAACACCCAGCTGGCCAACAGCCGGGTGATAAACCATGTGTTCGCGGACACCCGAATGCGCTTGCGCCTGTATCTGGGAGTGGCCTACGGCAGCGATATGCACAAGGTCAAGAGGATTATCTACGAAATCCTTGAAAAGAACCCCTACGTACTGGCCGATCCGGAACCGATCGTCTATTTTTACGAGTTCGGTGAATCGGCACTAAGGCTGCAGATACGCTGCTGGATCGGTGACGCCCGGGATCACTCACGCGCCACCGACAGCATCAACATGGACATCAAGGACGCTTTTGAACGGGAGGGAATTGAGATACCGTTCCCGCAGCGCGATCTGCACATCCGAAGCGGACTTGTGCCCGGCAATTGTGCCTCCTGGGATTAGACAGACCCGGCCGGATGGAATAATAATTGGCATAAAATCAGTATTTTGATTTGTAAAACTTGGTTACATCTGCTTTAATAGGATAGAAAAGTTCAATCGTGGAAGGGGAAAGGCGGATTTGCAGTTTCCGGAGTTGCGTATAGGAAACCTGAAACCAAAGTATCCGATTATCCAGGGCGGGATGGCTATTCGGGTCTCAACCGCCCCGCTGGCGGCGGCGGTTGCAAACGCCGGCGGGATTGGCATCATCGGCGGTACCGGGCTGCCCGAGGAGGAGCTGCGGGAAGAAATCAGACAAGCCCGCCGGCTGTCAAAAGGCATCATCGGTGTGAACATCATGTATGCCGTCCGCGAATTCAAGAAGCTGGTTATGACGGCGCTTGATGAAAAAATTGACGTGATCTTCTCCGGCGCCGGTTTCTCGCGGGATATCTTCGGCTGGGGGCGTGAAGCGGGCGTGCCCATCGTCTCTATCGTCTCTTCCGCCCGATTGGCAAAACTGGCCGAAAAACTGGGTGCTGCGGCCGTGGTCGCCGAGGGTACCGAGGCGGGCGGACATCTGGGCACCGACCGTTCCACAAAGGAGATCGTGCCCGAGATCAAGGCCGCCGTGAAGAAGATTCCCGTCATCGCCGCCGGGGGCATCGTCGACGGCAAGGACATCGTGGAAATGGTGCGGTTGGGTGCGGACGGGGTGCAGATGGGAACGCGTTTCGTGCTGAGCGAGGAATGCACCGTGGACGACGCCTTCAAGAAGACTTACCTGAACGCACGGGAAGAAGACGTGGTGCTCATCAAGAGTCCCGTCGGCATGCCGGGCCGGGCGATCAGGAACGTTCTTTCGGAGAAGCTGGCCAGAGGTGAAGCGCCCAAACCGGAAGAGTGTCAGAAGTGTCTCAAGGTGTGCTCCAAAGAATACTGCATCATCAAGGCCCTTGACAACAGCCGTTTGGGTAAGGTGGACGAGGGCATCGTCTTCTCCGGCGCAAACGTGTTCAGAATTAAGGAGATTCTGTCCGTACAGAAGATCTTCGAAAAGCTGATCAGGGAGTTTAAGGAAGCCTGACGCCGGAAGCCAATCGTTTTGCACGAAAGGGAACGGACCAACCGTTCCCTTTTCCTATCCCCGGAACCACCCGGCAGGCCGCGCATAGGATACGGGTGAAGACCACATTTCCGGGGGGAGCAATCAATGGCGTACAAGATGGAATGTCACGGCTTCTATGCCTGGCAGGGCAACTGGCCCCGGCTCTTCGGGGCCGAGTTCCCGGATACCGTGCCGGGGGCCGGCGCCGCCCCGATGCTCACGCGCGTACCGGCGGTCTGGTATTCCTTTGACGAACAGGGAAACCTGGTCACCACAGGCCGATACGCGCACCGGCCGCGCGACTGGGGGCACGTGGTCACGGAGTGCCGGCGGCACGGCATCGCCGTCGATATGACCGTGGCCTACCTGGACGGCCCGAAGCTGGAAAGCATGCTGACCAGCGAAAAGGTGATAGACCGGATTGTAAATGGCATCGCGAGGGAGGCCGCCCCTTTCGACGGGGTGAACATCGATCTCGAGGGTCTGGGTGCCAAGAGCAGGTACGGGAAAACGGCACGGAACACTATTCGCCAGCTGTTCAACCGTTTTCTGCACAAGCTGAGCGTCGTCCTCGCCCCAAAGGACAAGAAGCTGTATGTCTGCCTGCACCCGCTGAACAGCTGGTATCTCGGTTACGACTACCGGGAAATCGGCCGGCTGGCGGATGGACTGATCATCATGGCCTACCACTACGGTCCTACGCCCGAACCAGTGCCGCTGGTCGATCAGTCCCTGACCATGGCCCTGAGCGCGGGTGTGTCACCGGACCGGCTGATTCTGGGGATTCTCGCCCTGAAACCCTATGAGACGCCGGAATCAATGGGGGAGAAAATTCGCCTGGCCAAAAGGCGCGGAATTCGCGGAATCGCCCTGTGGAAGATTTCGTTTCTGAACGAGGAGTATCTGGCGGTGATGCGCCAACTGCTGATGTCCCCTTAAACGAAAACACGCAACGCGGATATGGCCCCGCTTACGGCCGCGGTGACAATGACTCCGGCAGTCAGCACCCCGACAACCACCGCACCCAAGGCCTTCCCCATCGATAACCCCAGGAGCCAGGCGGCGATTGAACCGGTCCAGGCCCCCGTGGCGGGCAGGGGAACGGCCACAAACAGGAACAGCCCGAAATAGCCGTAGCGGTGAATGAGATCGCTCTTGCGGCGGGTCCGCGCAAACAGCCAGCCGAAAAACCGCCGACAAACGGCGAATCTTCGAGACAGCCATTCAGAGAATGGGCCGAGGTACCGCAACAGCAGAACGGCGGGGATGATGTTGCCGATGACCGACCACACAAAGGCCGTGAGCGGCGGCATGTCCAGCACCCCCTGGGCGAAGGGGATCGAGCCGCGCAGTTCGGATACCGGAAGCGCGGCTATCAGCAGTACCAGCATTTCCTCGGGCAGCACACCTGTCAGACCGTCCAGCATTGTCCTCCCTACTTATCACAGAAACCGCTTTCGGTTCATTATACCACGTCCCCCTTTACTACGCCTTCTGAATACGGTTTAATGGGGCTAGAGCGCATATTCTTTTTTCGGGAGGTTCATTCATGCAATACTTCAGCACCAGAGGCCGGTTCGGCCCCGTAACGTCTTCCGAGGCCATCAAGCTGGGCATCGCCCCCGACGGGGGGCTGTTCGTGCCGGCCGACCGGGTTGTTCTGGAGGATCTCGCTTCTTTGGCCGACGGGACCTACCAGGAGCGGGCCGCGGCGGTACTGCAGCCGTACATGACCGATTTCACCCCCGGGGAAATCGCCGAATGCGTGCGGCACGCATACAACGAGGAACGCTTCGACCACCCCGACATCGCACCGCTGCATAAACTGGCCGACGGCACCCATGTCCTGGAGCTATGGCACGGCCCGACCTGCGCCTTCAAGGACATGGCCCTGCAGATCCTCCCCCGCCTGTTGAAAAAGGCTACCGAAAAAACCGGTGAAAACGCCGAGATCGTGATCCTGGTCGCCACCTCCGGCGATACCGGGAAGGCCGCGCTGGAGGGTTTTCGCGATGTGCCGGGAACCAGGATCATCGTTTTCTATCCCGAACAGGGCGTGAGTGAGGTCCAAAAGCGGCAGATGATCACCCAGGAGGGCGGCAACGTGTCGGTGGTGGCCGTGCGGGGCAATTTCGACGATGCCCAGTCCGGGGTGAAGGCGATCTTCACCAATGAGGCGGTCAAGGAAAGCCTCGCCGCGCGGGGCTTCAAGTTTTCCTCGGCCAACTCCATCAACTGGGGCCGTCTCGTACCCCAGATCGCATACTACTTTTCGGCCTACCTGGATATGCTGAAGCGCAGGGAGATCAGCCCCCGCGAAAGTGTCAACTTCGTGGTGCCCACGGGGAATTTCGGAAACATTCTGGCCGGGTTTTACGCCCGCCGGATGGGTCTGCCCGTCAAACGCCTGATCTGTGCGGCCAACCGCAACAACGTGCTGACCGAATTCATCCGGACGGGTGTGTACGACCGGAACAGGCCTTTCGTCCGGACTATCTCACCATCGATGGACATCCTCATCTCCAGCAACCTGGAACGGCTGCTGTACGAACTCACCGGACAGGACGCCGACCGGGTGCGCGGGTGGATGCACGAGCTTCGCGACAGCGGACGCTACTCGGTGGACCCGGCCACGGCCAAAGCGGTTGCCGAACTCTTCTGGTCCGACTTTGTTGACGACGAGACGACCATCCGAACCATCCGCAAAGTCTACCAGGAACACGCCTATCCCATCGATACGCACACGGCGGTGGGCTTCGCCGTTTACGACAATTACCGGGCGGCGACGGGCGACGCTACAAAGACGGTGATCGTCTCCACCGCCAGCCCGTTCAAGTTCAACGAGAGTGTCTCCAAGGCGCTGCTGGATCAGGAAACCGTCGCCGGGCGTTCGGAGTTTGAGCTGTTGGAGATCCTGTCCGGCCTGACCGGATGGACCGTCCCCCCGGGACTGCGCGATCTGGACAAGAAACCGGTCCTGCACGACCGGGTGGTGGACAAGGAAGAGATGGAAAGCGCCGTTTTGGATATCTTGCGCTAAAAATACCGGAATAAATCAGATATTGGTTGATTTTGGTACCCAGTATGGAATATGATCTGTACAAGGATAAAGGAGGTGTGGTGTATGGACAAAAGGCAAATAACGGACGGGGTTTACTGGATGGGAGCCATTGACTGGGATCGGCGCATTTTTGACTCGCTTGTTCCGCTTCCGGACGGCACCTCGTACAATGCCTATCTCATTGAAGGAAGCGAGAAGACCGTTCTACTGGACACCGTTGATCCGCCGATGGCCGATAAGCTTATGGCTCAACTGGATGGGATCCCGAAGATCGATTTTGTGGTCGCCCACCATGCCGAGCAGGATCATTCCGGGTCCATCCCGCTGGTTTTGGAACGGTTTCCGGAAGCCAAGGTGATCTGTACCCCGAAAGCCCAGCCAATGCTCGTTGATCTGCTCGAAATCCCGGAGAGTGCTTTCGTTACCGTAAAAGACGGCGAGAAGCTGTCCCTCGGTGACAAGACGCTGACCTTTGTGCACACACCTTGGGTCCATTGGCCGGAAACCATGGTAAGCTACCTGGAAGAAGAGCGTATCCTGTTTTCGTGTGATTTCTTTGCCTGTCATATTGCCTCCGCTGATCTGTTCGTCACCGACCAGGGGCGTGTGCACGAGGCGGCCAAACGCTTCTTTGCCCAGATTATGATGCCCTTCACCCCTATGGTCGCCAAGAATCTCCAGAAAGTAAAAGACTATGATATCCGCATAATCGCCCCCAGTCACGGGCCGATCCACGATCAGCCGGCCTGGATAATCGATGCCTACCACGACTGGGTAAGCTCACCGCCCCGGAACATGGTGGTCTTGCCCTACGTGACGATGCATGCCAGCACGGAACAGATGGTTGATTATCTGGCGGCGGCTCTGGTCAGGAAGGGTGTGCGTGTCGAACGCTTTAATCTGCTGGTGACCGATACCGGTAAGCTGGCCAAGGCACTGGTCGATGCCGCCACGGTGGTGATCGGCACACCCACCGTTCTGGGCGGCCCGCATCCCCTCGCGGCCTATTGTGCCATCCTGGCCAATGCCCTGCGGCCTCCCAAAACCAGGTTTCTCTCGGTGATCGGTTCTTACGGCTGGGGCGGGCGGACTGTAGAGACCCTTACGGGCTTGGTCCCCAATCTCAAAGCCGAAGTCTTGGACCCCGTGCTCTGTAAGGGAGTGATGGCGGAGAGTGACGCTGAAGCATTAGATAATCTGGCCGCAACGATTGCCCAAAAGCACAAAGAACTTAATCTTGTCTAAAGTTGGACCAAAGAAACCATATATAGAAAGGAGAATAATGATGGAAAAGTGGCGGTGCACAGCTTGCGGTTATGTTTACGACCCCGCGGAAGGCGACCCGGACAACGGCATCGAGCCGGGGACGGCGTTTGAGGATCTTCCCGATGACTGGGTGTGCCCGGTCTGTGGTGTGGACAAGTCTATGTTCAACGTAGAAGTAGAGACGGAATAGTTTAGTATGGCCCGGACCGAACGGTCCGGGCCTGTTTTACACGTTGAAGCGGAAATTGATGATGTCGCCGTCTTTCACCACGTAATCCTTCCCCTCCAGCCGGAAGAGTCCCTTCTCCTTGACCTTGACCACACTGCCGAGTTCGTGGATGTCGTCGTAGTGAAAGACCTCGGCGCGGATAAAACCGCGCTCGATATCCGAGTGCACCTTTCCGGCCGCCCTCTTTGCCGGTGTGCCGCGCCGGATGGTCCAGGCCCGCACCTCATCTTCCCCCACGGTGAAGAAAGAAATCAGCCCCAGCCTGTCGTAGGCCGCCCGGGCTAAGCGACCCACACCTGACTCGGCAAGACCCAGATCATTCATAAACTCCGCCCGGTCCTCCGGGGGTAGCTGCATGATCTCCATCTCGATGCGGGCGCAGACCTCGATCACCGGTATCCCGCGCTCGGCCGCATACGCCTGCACCTGTTCCCGCCCTGGCCAGTTACCTTCGGCCAGCTGCTCCTCATCAATGTTGACGGCCAAAATGAGCGGTTTCTCGGTAAGGAAGACCTGCCCGGCCATCACCAGCTGCTCGTCTTCGGTCAGCTCGACCGTACTCACCGGCTTTTCGGCCTCCAGGGCGGCCAACAACCGCTCCAGCACCGCCAGCTGCGCCGCCGCATCTTTGGGCATCTTTTTCGCGTTCCTGATCCGGTTGATGCGGTTCTCAATCGCCGCCATGTCGGCCAGCAGGAGTTCGGCGCTGAAATCGCTCAGCTCCTTAAACGGATTCGGCTCTCCGGCCGCCGCGGAAACCTCGTCCGAGCGGAAAGCCCGCACCACCTGCACCAGCGCATCGGCCCCACGCACCTCGTCCAGCAGCTTGGCGGCAAGACTCGCCGCACCTGCGTCGGAGCGCACACCGGGAATGTCCTTAAACTGGATCTGGGCGTAAATCGTCTTGCGCGGCTTGTACAGCCGCGACAGGAAATCAATACGGGAGTCGGGCACCACCGCACTTCCCAGATGAACGTCGGCGGTACCGGCAAACCCTGTTTCGTGTTCGGCCCCGGTCAAAAGATTAAAGAATGTGGTCTTACCCGCCAGCGGCAGGCCTACCAGTCCGATCTGCAAGCTGATTCATCTCCCCGCACCTGCTTAAATCACACCGTGAAGATTCTAACACAATTTCCGGTTCTAAGGAAGAGACCGCCATGGCAGACTATTGTTCAACCCTTTGGAGGCGGGGTCCCGCAAATTATACCAGCAAAACAGCTATTTATCCCTGGGACGGCTTACCATATAATAAGGGGAGTAGTCAGTATGACAGGAAAAGTAGTGAGTAGCGAATACTCAGTATCAGGTAGGAGGCGCCGGATTGCTGCAGATCATTTGTTATATCGCGTTCGGGAGTCTATTGATCGCCCTGGCCGGGATCGGTCAAGTCAAGTTTGTCCAGCCGCAGCTGCTGCCCGCCCTGAAATACAACTTGATGGTAGCGCCGATCATCATTCTGGCCAACACCTTCATCTTCATCGCCTTCACCAAAGCGACCGACATGTCCTTCAATCTGGCCGCCGCCGGCGGTCTTCAGGTCGGATTCTACACCCTTTCCCTGGCCGTCCTCTCGGTTCTCCTTCTGAACGGTACAGTCGGCGTCCGTACCCTGATCGGGGTCGGCCTGATCATTCTCGGCGCCGCCATCGCCCGCTGACCTTCACCTCCCTCCTTAAGACGGTTATTGAACCAAAAAATAGGAGTATTCACTAGGTACTATTGACCTTAGCACACTGATCAATTAGTCTTAAGGTACAAACCAATACGGTCTTAGTATAAAAACAGGAGGTGTTATCATTGGAGAGGCTATTACGTGTGAACATGTCGGAGCTTACGGCACGTTATGAGGAAATCCCGGAGAAGTACATGCTGTTCGGGGGACGGGCCATGACCTCGGCCATTATCGGGGACGAAGTACCCCCAACCACTCATCCGTTGAGTGAGTTTAATAAGCTGGTCTTTGCGCCCGGCATCCTGACAGGCACCCACGCTCCGTCTTCGGGGCGGCTTTCGGTGGGCGGCAAGTCCCCCTGACCGGAACGATCAAGGAATCGAACGCCGGCGGCATCACCGGACAAAAGCTGGCCGGACTAGGTATCCGCGCTCTGATTGTGGAAGGCAAGCCGAAAGAAAGGGGATTCTACATCCTTGTCGTCTCAGCGGAAGGCGCACGGCTGGAGCCCGCCGGTGATCTGGCCGGTCTGAGCTGTCGTGCACTGGTCAATCGCCTCTGGGAAAAGTACGGCAAGAACACCGGGATCATCTCCATCGGCCCGGCCGGAGAAGCCCTGATGCCGATCGCCGGAGTATCGACCAACGACCGGGAAAATGAACCGAGCCGATACGCCGGACGCGGCGGACTCGGTGCGGTCATGGGCTCGAAGGGCTTAAAGGCAATCGTTGTCATCAACGACAACATCTTCGCCACCCCGGTTGCCGAACGTGATAAGTTCAAGGAAGCGCAGAAGCTGCTTACGAAGGCCATCTTTGATCACCCCGTGACCAGCCAGGCGCTGCCGAGTTTCGGGACGGCCGTTCTGGTCAATATCGTGAACGAGGCCGGCGCGCTGCCAACCCGCAACTTCAGTTCGGGCCGCTTCGAAACAGCGCACAAGACCGGCGGGGAAGCGATGGCCGAGCTGGTAAAAGCCCGTGGCGGAAAGGGCAAGATGGGCCACGGATGTCACCCCGGCTGCATCATCCGCTGTTCGAACATTATCCCGGACGAGAAGGGCGAAGTGGCGTGTGCCCCGATTGAATACGAATCCACCTGGGCATTGGGTGCAAACTGCGGGATCGACGACCTGGACGTCATCGCCAAGCTCAACGACCTCTGCAACGATATCGGCATCGACACCATTGAAGCCGGCGTGACGCTGGGTGTGATGATGGAGGCCGGTGTGTTAGAGTTCGGTGACGGCCAAGGAGCCATCGAATTTCTTGACAAGGAAGTACGCCAGGCCACCCCGCTGGGTAGAATTTTCGGCGGCGCCGCCGCTGTGGCCGGCAAGATTTACGGCGTGGAACGCGTACCGGTGGTAAAGGGCCAGGGAATGCCGGCCTATGACCCAAGGGCGGTCAAAGGGATAGGCGTCACCTACGCCACCTCCACAATGGGTGCCGACCATACGGCAGGCTACTCTGTGACGAGTAACATTCTGAAAGTCGGCGGCTACATCAATCCGCTGAAGCCGGAAGGCCAGACCGACCTGTCACGCAACCTGCAGATCGCGACGGCATTCGTAGACTCCTCCGGCCTGTGCCTGTTCACCGCCTTCCCTCTGCTGGATATTGATTACGCCCTGCCCGCCGTAGCCGATATGGTGGCGGCCCGCTTCGGGCGTCCGTTCACGGTAGATGACATTGTGGAGCTAGGGAAAACGGTACTGCGCACCGAACGCCGCTTCAACGAAGCCGCGGGCTTTAACCCGGCCGAGGACCGGCTGCCTGAGTTCATGACCCGCGAGAATCTCCCGCCGCACGACGTCGTCTTCGACGTACCGGAGGCGGAGCTGGACAAGGTACACGATTTCTAGAACAGGATTTCGTGGTAAACAATAAAGCGGGGTGGGGGTTCGGCCCCATCCCGCTTTCTGTGAATCCGCATCTTGGAGCTTGGTAAGGAACAAGGGAAGCGGGGATTCTGCCGTCGAGAAAGGGGAATTCTGAAATGCTTATCAGCGTCCGCCTGTTCGCAACTCTGCAACGCTACCTGCCGCCGCCGAAACCGGGAGAGGCAACGGAGGTTGATGTCCCGGACGGCACAACGGTGGCGGGGCTGATTAATAAGCTGGGTGTGCCCATGGAACAGGTGAAAATTGTGATGATAAACGGTATTCACGCCCGAGAAGACCAGGTACTGCGTGAAGGAGACCGGGTCGGGATCTTTCCACCGATCGCGGGAGGATAATCTGATGAACAAGAAAGAACGCTACAAGCGAAACATGAGCCTGCCCGGGTGGAGTCCGGGCGTCCAGGAACAGCTGGAGAATTCGTCCGCCCTGGTGGTCGGCGCCGGCGGGCTGGGTTCACCGGTGCTCTATTACCTGACGGCAACAGGGGTGGGCCGCATCGGACTTATGGAAACAGACACTGTAGATCTGTCCAATCTGCAGCGCCAGATCCTGTACACCACGGACAACATCGGGCAACCCAAGGCAGAAACGGCTGTACACCGACTGAAAGCCCTGAATCCAAACACCAGTCTTCACCCCTACCCCGAACGTCTTATCGAGGACAATGCAGCCGAAATCATATCGAACTACGACATTGTCGTTGA
Organism: uncultured Peptococcaceae bacterium; assembly: GCA_965544035.1. Classification (GTDB taxonomy): domain Bacteria; phylum Bacillota; class Desulfotomaculia; order Desulfotomaculales; family Desulforudaceae; genus CBEULR01. Next base: position 55,416 of record CBEULR010000007.1, read on the forward strand.
CTGCACCGATAATCTCACCACGCGGCGCCTCATCCACCGGACGTGCCGCAAGACAGGCAAACCCTGGGTACACGGAGCAATCGGGGAGTATTACGGTCAGGTGACTACGTTCCTCCCACAGACAGGACCCTGCTGGTGCTGCCTGTACGGAGACACACCGGACCGCGAACCGCCCGAACTTGGTGTTTTCGGGCCGGTGGCCGGCATTATCGGCTGTATTCAGGCGGCCGAGGCGATCAAAGTCCTGACGAGGTTGGGGGAGCCCTTGTCCGGGCGACTGCTGATCGTAGATGCCGTCTCCGGGAAGTATGACCAGATGCTCTACACCAAGCGCGAGGATTGTCCGGACTGCGCTTAAATGCTGTGGGCTTGTATCCAATCCGGACCGAATAAGCATACTACACATAAAAGCCGTGAAAGGAGCCCAGCCGTGATCATAGAATCGACACCTGAAGTTACCGCTCATATACAGCAAGAGTGGATCGGAAAAAAGGTGGCGGTCACCAAAACCGAACCGACACCGGACATCCGCCTTACAATCAAGGATGCCCGCGTGGTCGGCCCCGAAGAGGTCAACGAAGCCATCCGTAACCGGTATCCCGACAAAGACGCACGTTTCTTTGTACTGCTTGGTGAAGAAGAACCCGTGCACAGCGTGATTATCCACGTGGACGACGACACCGTTTACGATGTCCGCGACGGCCGCCTCGTAATTCTGACCAATGAGGAAGTTGTCCAGCTTTCCCGCCTGAACTAAACCTTCGGATCTTCTGCCGCTGAAACGGGATAAGCAGCAACCCGGCAATAAGGACCGACCCAGTCCCGGGCCGGTCCGCTTGTTTTGTTCAGGCTCTCGCCGGTTTGTACTGGTGCCGCGGTTTTTTCAGGACATGACGGTTAACATCCGGTCCGTCCCCGGATGGCGGCCAGGGCATCCATGGCCACCGAACCGACCGTACGCTGCCAGAGCTTGCCGGCCTCATAGATCAGCGCGGCATTATAGTCATCCCGCAGCCGGCTCAGTGCAAGCGCCGCGTCCTCCACCCCGATTTCGCCGAGGGACCAGGCGGCCATGCCCCTGATTTGGGGGTCCAGATCTCCGAGAGCATCCATCAGCAGCCCGACAGCATCCTGGACCAGTTCGGGGTTCCGTTTGCCGATGCGCCCCATCGCCCAGACAACACCGCGGCGCATTGCCCTATCCTCAAAAAACGAAAGGACCTGAGGCGTGAATCGCCCATACAGGTCCGGTCGGTTCTTTATAATCTCGCCAACAGCATCGGGCGCAATCGCGCGGCCCGATCCCTGGTCCGAAGGTGCTATGAGTTCATGAATGATCTCCTCGCCGGCGGCCGGATCGCGCCGGCTCAGCTCCCCGCACACACAGCCCAACCCCTCGATCGCCCGCCAGCGTATCAGTCCTTCCCGGTTATCAAGCAGGGAAAGCAAATGCCGGATTACCGTGCGGTCATTCACCGCCAAATCGGCAAGCCCGGCATAGTCTCGCACATCCAAGAGCCGCTGCACCTCTTCGCTTACAGACATAGCTATCTCCTCCAAACACCAGCCATCGTTTGTACCTACATTTATTCTACATGGTAACCCTTTTTGCCTGCCTGAAGACCAAAGATCGTGCAGATAGCTGCAAAAGAGGACGGAATAAGGTGTCCGGAGCTTCGGCCGCAGCCCGGTTGTTGATGTCCCTGTGGCCAGGACGGTATGGTAGTCGCCCGAATCGAAAAGACCATCCGGACAACGCAGACGCTGAGCGCTCACGTCTGGGCTTAAGCTTTCTTGGAGTATCCGTATCCCCCGATTTTCTCGCGCACGACCCGGTACTGCTGAAGGCAAAAGGCATAGGGCTTAATCTTCTCCATATCCGGCTGTCCTTTTTCATTGAGCACTTCCTCATTTACCTGCACCGCCACAACTTCACCGATAAACACATCGTGGGTCGGCAGGGCGACCCGCTCCACAACCCGGCATTCCAGGTTCACGGGGAACTCCTTGATTAACGGAGCTCTTACCCGGGCACCGCTTACCGGGGTCAGCCCGGTTTCCGTGAACTTATCCGTATCCCGACCGGAAACAGTGCCGCAAAAGTCAACAACTTCAGCCTGCTCGGCAGACGGAATATTGATGACAAACTCCCCGGATTTCCTGATCATTTCGTAGGAATGACGGGACGGTCGAACGCTTACATACACCATCGGCGGGTCCGAGTTGACGATGCCGGTCCAGGCAATGGTGATCATGTTGGGGCGGTAACCTTCGGCGGCCGTACTCACCAGCACGACCGGAACCGGCAGGAGCGCGGGAATCGCTTTAGGCATCAGCTTCTTAATGGTAAATCCCACCTTTTTGGAGCAAATAACACCTAATCTTGACTAAACATAACATTAAACTCCAAAATGGTCAAATCCATTATAACCTGCCTGGAAAGGTGGGAACCTGATTTCCCCGGATACGGGAAGCACAGCCCTCACCTGATGAATCCCGGTCCCGGTATATCCGGTGCATGGCGGCGGTGACTCCGCGGGCGACCAGGTGGGCACCGTTCCACACCATATTCAGACTGGCTGTCTGCAGCATCAGCAGATTGGCCAAACCGGCGATCCCGACGTTAAGAGTAATGGAGAGGTCACCCAACGCAGGCAGGTTCTTGTTTAGAGCGGTTCCCGGTCTAAGGCTCCCGTTATGCACAATCAGATAGCCCACTTCCCTGGGATCACCCAGCGCAGCGTCAACGGCAACCACAAAGCATTCATCCGGCAGGCTGTTCAGCGTCTCCGCCAGATTACCGGCATGCACCGGGTGCTCCAACGTTCCGAATACGTGCCGCATACCCATACGCCTCAGAAGCGTACCGGTCAGAGGCCCGAAGGCATCGCCGGTGGAACGGTCGGCACCGATGCAGACAAATGCCGGCACCCGGTCGTGTGGCAGAGCACGGCACAGCACGCGGTACAGGCCGCCCAGAACGAAACGATGTTCACAGTGTTCGGCAAATAAACGCTTCATAACGCATCCATTATGACACAACAACCATGGGATAATATGCCAAACGAGGGCGACCGCTCCGAACTTTATTCCGCCGACATTCGACCGGGAATACCAAAGGCTGATGAATTAGTTGCCTGCGGACAACGCAGAATAGCCACGGAGGGATGATTTGTGGCCAGAGACCCGAAAAATAAACCGCTTACCGTTGATCAAAAGCGGTACACCGAATTGGTGCGGAATACCGCTCCCCGACCCCGGTATTTCCGGAACGCCCTTTTCGCCTTCCTCTTTGGCGGTCTCATCGCCCTGATTGGTCAGGGTTTCATCGATTTTTACCGTTTCGCCCTGGACCTGAACGTGAAGGAGGCCGCCAACCCGGCCGTCGCCACAATGATTTTCATCGGCGCCCTGCTCACCGGTCTCGGTCAGTTTGACAAACTCGCCCGCGTCGCCGGGGCGGGACTGGCCGTACCAGTCACCGGATTCGCCAATTCACTGACCTCGGCGGCCCTGGAATTCAAGCGTGAGGGGCTGGTGTACGGAGTGGGCAGCAAGATGTTCATCCTGGCCGGGTCGGTCATCACCTTCGGCGTCGTGACCGCGTTTGTCATCGGACTGATCTACGCCGTCTTTATCTATTAGGGGAACAGGAGTGTCGCCAGTGGCCCGGAAAATCGGCAAACAAACATACAAGCCGGAGAAACCGCCGGTGATTATGAGCGCCGCCGCCGTTGTGGGACCTTTTGAGGGGCAGGGACCGCTCCGGCCCTACTTCGACCACATCTATACGGATATCATGGCGGGAGAGCGCAGTTTTGAATGCGCCGAACGGGAGATGGTGCTGAACGCCTGCTGGACTGCACTGAACAAGGGCGGGAAAACGCCGCAGGAAGTGGATTTTTTTCTGGCGGGCGACCTGATGAACCAGATCACCACGTCCAGCTTCTCGGCCCTCGAGCTCGCCATCCCCTTCCTCGGCATCTACGGTGCGTGCTCGTCCTCAGGGCTGGGGCTGGCGCTGGCCACCATGCTGGTCGACGGCGGATACGCCGGCCTGGTCCTGACCGCAACCTCAAGCCATAACGCCGCCGCCGAAAGGCAATACCGTTATCCCACCGAATACGGCCTACAGCGCAAACCGACCGCCCAGTGGACGGTGACCGGCGCCGGAGCGGCACTCGTCGCCCCCAACGGTGCCGCAGACGGCCCGCTGATTACGATGTTTACGGTGGGTAAACCGGTCGATCTGGGCATCAAGGACGTGCAGAATGTCGGCGCGGCCATGGCGCCTGCCGCCGCCGATACCATGGTGCGGCATTTCGCCGAGACCGGACGCGGTCCCGACTACTACGACCTGATCGTGACCGGGGATCTCGGGAAGTTCGGAAAGGACCTCACTAAGAAGCTGGCCGTTTCCCGGGGCGGATTCGATCTCAGCCACAATTATGAAGACTGCGGCCTGCTTCTGTACGACACCGAAAAGCAGGACGTGCACGCCGGGGCCAGCGGGTGCGCTTCCTCGGCGGTGGTGGTTTACGGCTACCTTTACCGCGAATTGATGGAGGGAAGGATAAAGCGTTTGCTGATGGTCCCGACCGGAGCCCTGCACAGCCCGACTACCTTTCAACAGGGCGAAAACATCCCCGGTATCGCCCACGCGATCAGTATCGAAAGACTGTAAACGGAGGTCGGCCAACGATGGAGTGGCAAATTTACATCTGGGCATTTCTGGTCGGCGGAGCATTTGCTCTGACCGGCCAGCTGATCCTCGACTTCACCAACTATTCTCCGGGGCACGTGCTGTCCGGGTTCGTGGTGGCCGGGGGCATTCTGGGCGGCCTGGGCATCTACCCCAAGCTGGTCGAGTTTGCCGGGGGCGGTGCCGGTATGCCGATCGCCAGTTTCGGGAACTCACTGGTGCAGGGCGCAATTGCGGAGGCCGAAAAGAACGGCGTAATCGGGGTGATGACCGGGATGTTCGAACTGACCAGTACGGGCATCACCGCCGCCGTCGTATTTGCCTTCCTGACCGCGCTGGTCTTCAACCCCAAAGGTTAGGGGTCAGGCACTTACATTCTTTACATTTCGGCTGAAAGGCTTGGCATTACTGGGTTTCGTCCAGGGTCAGACCCCATTTTTTACAAGGAGGGACAATCTTATATCCCCGCGTCACCCGTCAGGGTGACAGTTTGACTATTGAATACTCGTATATAGGAGGTGATTTACAAATGACCGTACAGAGCGATCTGCAGAAAAGTGTGGCCCAGGCCCAATCCCTGCTTGGAGCCTACTCTATGGCCGCCTCCTCCACCAAGGATCAGACGGCAAAAAAGATGTACCAGGAATTGGCCCAGGATATGCAACGCCATGTGGATACCTGAACGCACGGCTTAGCTATCTCGAAAAGAATAACCCGATGTACCAGCAGCAGCAGGCCCCCAAATAGACTGCCCGGGTGTAAAGGGCAGGCTGCAGAGGCCTGCCCTTTCTTCTCGGTTTGCCGGCGGCCGGTGACGCCTACCGGACTGCCTCTCCGATAAACCGCGGGTCGATCAATTCATCCGCATCAAAGTCTTCAGAGATGATTCCCTTATCCTTCCAGAACCTGGACGTCAGGCCGGCCATCTGGTGAATGCTGTTCTCATCGGCAGGGTCGCTGAACAGGTCAACATTCGCCTCCCGTCCGAAGAACTTCACGCCATCGGCAATCTCGGCCGTCTCTTCCGGACTGAGGCGCATCGCCCGGGCTATGATCTCGTTACCCTCGTCCGGGTTTTGTTCGTAGAACTCGATTGCATCGAACCAGGCCTTGACCAAGCCGGTTACCGCTTCCGGATGCTGTTCCACGAAATCCTGCCGGAGAGTGATGCCGTCCACAATCGTCCGGGGATATTCGGCGCTGGTGACCAGAACGTGCCCCCCGGGCCGCTGGGATGCCTTCATCAGCCACGGTTCCCAGGTTACCGCAGCATCAAGCCTGCCGGCCATAAATGCGGCACCGGCCTCGCCGGCTTCCATCTCCTGAATCTCAACCTCGCCTTCCGAAACACCGTGCTCACGCAATACCGACAGGAAGAAGAAGTAGCCGGTCGAGGACTTGTCCAGACCGACCGTCGCCCCTTTAAGGTCTTCAACGCTCCGAATCTCTTCCTTGGCGACGATGCCGTCACTGCCTGCCGACTCGGCCATGGCTAAGACGAGGCTGATCGGAGTACCGGCCGCGCAGTTGATCACTTCACGATCCACCGCATTGGCCAGGCCCTGTAGTTCGCCCGAGTCAACGGCCGCCGCATACTGGGACTCGTCTTCGATAATCAGCAGTTCGGGTTCAATATTGTAAACGGCGAAAAACCCTTTTTCCTGTGCGATATAGAGCGGGCCGTAGCTGACCCGGGTGGGGTGCCCAAGCTTGAACTTGACCGGCTCGACCTGCTCCCCGTCCGCGGGCGGAGCAGGCGTTTGGCCGCCACAACCGGCGACCATCATCAACCCCAAGGCCAAAATCGCAACAACTGCCACAAATCTGGAATAATGCAGCCAGTTCATTATCTTTCATAAACACCTCCCCATTACACAACTGGCATGAATTAACCTCAACGCAATAAAGAGCTGATTCGGCAACACCTTCGACATTTTCGAATGATCATCCTGCTTTGGTTTATTTGACAATGATAAGGTGATATTGGTCATCACAGGCACTCAATGGAAAAAGCCCCCGGACAAACCGGAGGCTTTTGGAAAATCCCGAGACAAGAGACTACTTTCCGGAAAGGTAGGCGTCGATGGCGCGGGCCGCCTTCTTGCCCGCCCCCATCGCCAGAATCACCGTGGCCGCGCCGGTGACAATGTCGCCTCCGGCAAACACGCCCTTGCGACTGGTCTGCCCGCTTTCCGGATCTGCGGTGATCGTGCCGCGCGGGCCGATCTCCAGTCCCGGAGTGGTGCGTGGAACCAGCGGATTGGGGCTCTGACCGATGGCGATCACCACAATATCGGCTTCCAATTCAAAGTTTGAGCCCTCAATCGGGATCGGGCGGCGGCGACCGGACGCATCAGGCTCACCCAACTCCATCCTCACACACTCCATCGCCTTCACCCAGCCCTTTTCGTCGCCGATAATCGCCACGGGATTGGTCAACAGATTGAACCGGATGCCCTCCTCCTCGGCGTGCTCGACCTCCTCCAGGCGGGCCGGCATTTCCTGACGAGAGCGCCGGTAAACGATATTTACCTCTTCGGCTCCGAGGCGCAGCGCCGTACGCGCGGCATCCATCGCCACATTGCCGGCGCCCACCACGGCCACCTTGCGGCCGATCTTGATCGGTGTTACGTATTCCGGGAACAGATAAGCCTTCATCAGGTTGGTTCTGGTCAAGAACTCGTTAGCGGAATAAACGCCGTTGAGGTTTTCCCCGGGAATGCAAAGAAACCGGGGCGCCCCGGCACCCGTGCCGATAAACACGGCCTCGTACCCTTCCTCAAACAAGTCGTCTATGGTAAGGGTCTTACCGATCACAACATTCACCTGGAACTCCACGCCGAGCGACTTGACGTAATCCACCTCGGCCTGAACCACACTCTTGGGCAGGCGGAATTCCGGGATGCCGTAGACCAGTACTCCACCGGGCTTATGCAGGGCCTCAAAAACGGTCACCCGATAACCCATCCGGGCCAGATCCGCGGCACAGGTGAGACCGGCCGGTCCGGAACCGACAACAGCCACGCGCTTACCATCGGAAGAAGGTGTTTCGACAGGTTCCGCCGACCAGTTCTGCAGAGCATAGTCCGCCACAAAGCGCTCCAGTCTGCCGATGGCCACGGGTTCAAATCTTTTCCCCATCAGACAGTATTTCTCACACTGGTTCTCCTGCGGACACACCCGGCCGCAGATGGCGGGCAGGTTGTTTTTTTGGCGTATGATCCGCGCGGCTTCGTCGAACCGGCCCTCTTTGATCTCGGCAATAAACTCCGGAATATCCACTTCGACCGGGCATCCCTGCTTGCAGGTGGGGTCCTTGCACTGCAGACACCGCTCGGCCTCGGCCAGCGCATCTTCGGCCGTATACCCCAGAGCCACCTCATCAAAATTTGTCACCCGAACTGCAGGTTCCTGTGCGGGCATCGGCCGCTTCACTTTACTCGGTGCCTTCTTTTTCGGCTTCTCAGACAACTACGTTAACCCCCCTAATGACCATTGCGACAGCCACATTCCAACCGAGCGAGGGCTCTGGCCTCTTCTTCCCGGTAAATGGCGGCGCGCTTCATCTGCTCATCGAAGTCCACCAGGTGCGCATCAAACTCCGGACCGTCCACACAGGCGAACTTGGTTTCACCCCCGACGGTCACCCGGCACGAACCGCACATTCCCGTACCATCCACCATCAGGGAGTTCATGCTCACCGTGGTCGGGATCTTGTACGGCCTGGTCACGTCAGCGACCACCTTCATCATAATCATCGGTCCGATAGCGATCACCTGATCAATCGGGGTTCCCTGTTCGATCAGCTCTTTGAGGATGTCGGAGACAAATCCCTTGCGCCCCCTACTGCCGTCATCGGTGGCGATGTGAAGCTGATTGCTGTAATGACCCAGCTCTTGGGTCAGAATCAGGTGCTCGGCGCTTCGCGCACCCACGATGGTGATCACGTTTACCCCGTTCTCATGCAAGGCCCTGACCTGGGGATAAAGCGGAGCACAGCCCAAACCACCGCCGATGCAGACCACAGTACCGTCCTTGCGCAGTTCGGAGGGGTTACCCAGCGGACCGATAAAATCCTGCAGGTAATCGCCGGCTTCCAGCTTGCCCATCGACTTGGTGGTAAAACCGATTTCCTGCACCACCACCGTAACCCTGCCCAATTCGCGATCATAATCGGCGATGGTCAGCGGAATACGTTCCCCCGTTTCATTGAGCCGGATGATCACGAACTGCCCCGGCTGTGCTTTACGCGCCACAAGCGGCGCTTTGATCTCGTACAGCCGAACTCCGGGCGCCAGCACCCGTTTGGTCTCGATAAAATACAAAAATCATCACCTCAGTATAGTTTTGAACCTAAGCCGGATACAATAACTATTACATATTCGACGCTGGAAATGTAAATCCCTCTCTGAATAGAATTGTATACAATATTCGCACAATAGAAATTCAAAAAGAGGGCTGCCGCGGGGTACCCCGCTGCAGCCCTCTTCTGCGTAACCGATTCCTATTGACTTGCCAGGTACGCACTCACCGTGTCGTAAATGCCGGTGATCATGATGACCAGAATCACGATCGGAACGACATACTTGACCAGGAAGCCGTAGAAAGCGCCAAGCCTAAACAGCGGCGAGTTCTTGTTCCCCTCGTCCTGGGCCTGCTTCACACCCCAGACATAACCGACAAAAATGGCTGTCAGCAGACCGCCGAGAGGCAGGAAGATGGAGTTGGCGATCCAGTCCATGGTGTCGAGCACGTCGAAGCCGAGGAAGCTGAATCCGCTTAGCTGGTTGTAGCCGAGGCAGGGCAGCAGACCGACCAGAAAAATGATGGTGCCCAGCAACAGTGTAGCCGGGACACGGGACCAGCCGCGCTCGTCGGTCAGCCAGGACACGACGACCTCAAGCAGCGAAAAGGCCGAGGTCAGGGCGGCAATGCTCAGCAGGATAAAGAAGATTACCCCGAAGAATACACCGGCCGGCATCTCGGCAAATACGGCCGGCAGGGTGATAAAGGTCAGCCCCGCACCGGCGCTGGGGTCAAAACCGAACGAAAAGACGGCCGGGAAAATCATGAAGCCGGCCAAAATGGCGACTGTGGTATCAAGACCGATAACCGAGGCCGCACTACCCGGGATTTCATCCTGATCCCGCATGTAGCTGCCGTAGGTGATAATGGCGCCCATGCCGAGGCTCAGGGTGAAAAAGGCCTGCGCAATAGCCGCCAGCACACCCTGCGCCGAAACATTGCTGAAGTCGGGCTGCAGGTAGAAAGCAAGCCCTTCGCCGGCTCCGGGAAGGGTGATCGCCCGGCCGATCAGGACGAGCATTAGAATGAACAGCAGCGGCATCATAACCTGAACCGAACGCTGAATGCCTTTTACCACACCGGCCGCAACCACGCCGGTGGTAATGGCCATAAACACAAAATGCCACCAGATGGGCTCCCACTGTGAAGTAATGTGTCCCACGAACAGCCCGGCGAAGTCGGAGCCTGGTGACAAGATTCCTACGGCGGTCTTATAGATGTAGGCCAAAGCCCAACCGCCGACGACAGAGTAGTATGACAGAATGGTAAAACCGGCAAGCACTCCCAGGGCACCGACCAGCCACCAAGGCGAATTCGGGGCCAGCGCCTTAAACGCACCCACAGGATTTAGGTGGGTTTTCCGTCCGATGATCATTTCGTTCAACATCACCGGCAGGCCGATAAGGAAGATAGCTAGTAGATAAATAACAATGAATGCCGCCCCACCGTATTCACCGGTGATGTACGGAAAGCGCCAGATGTTGCCTAGTCCGACAGCGGAACCGGCAGCAGCCAAAATGAACCCTAGCCGCGAAGTCCAGTTCTCACGATTGAATTGATCCTGCAAGATCTTCCCCCCCATAGTTGTAGTAAGTAGTTTACCCTATATAATCGCACGTAATCGACCAGCCGCCCGATCACCCCCCATTTTGTTTGAAAACAACAAAACCTTGTACATTATACACGAACATCCAAGACAAGGCAAAACCAACCCAAAAGCAATTGTTCACGCTAAATTCAGATCAAGGCAAAGTCCTCAGGAATGTTCAGCATTCTTCGAAATTTGGCACCATTAAATCTTTTCCCAAAATTGCAACGATCTTACAAATTATAGCCCGCCTGACAAGAATACTCCAAATGCTGTTCGAGAAACAAATTTAGATCATTCAGGGAATAAACTCCATGTTTCCTGACCTGCAGCCTTAATGCCTGAAACGGGTCCGCAGTGAGGATGGCGTCATCAAGGGGCCGTATAACGGCCCCTTGGCTAAAGACAGTGGTATTCGAGGAAGCTATCGAGAGAGTGGGGGGTCCGAACCGGAAAAAGCCGATGATCGCCCCCGGAGATTTTATGAACCCGGGCGCACGTAGCTGAACCATTCGTCCGTGAACTTGGCACTGGTAAGCTTCTGCAGGCGGCTGATAACGGAGAGCGCATCCTTTAATACCGCCCTTTCACGCTGGCTCAGTTCGGAAGGAGTAATATAGTCGTCGGGAGTCCGCCCCTGGCGGTGTTTGATCACGTTCTCCCGGATCCGGAACATCATTACCGTTTCGAACGATGCCCTGATAAACTCGGCATCGTCACGTGAGATCGCTCCAGCCTCCACCAGGCGGTCAAGCCTGCCGAAGGTGGACGTCTCTTTTATCTTGGAGCTCATCGCAAATACCCGGATGCAGTTCACTATATGCACACAGACACTCGTCTTGAGGTTAAGCTGGTTCTTGTGCTCACCCGATTTCTCAGTAATGAAACCACCGAACATCGTCAGCGGTACCCGGAATTGGTTTTCATCATCGGTCAGCATATGGGCGACCACCGTCTGTTTGTCAAAAGCATCAAACACCGTCGTCCACAGTTTGTCGGCCAGAGTCTGGTCCCCGTAAACCGGTCGGAAATCAAGGAATATGGTGAGCATGCGAATGCCTTCCGGTTCCAAGCCGAAGATCCAGTCGTGCAGTACGCCCCGCCAATTACCCAGTGAACGGCACCACATCGGATTGGAAGCCACCACCTGTCCCTGGCACTGGAGGAAACCACAGAAACCACATTCGCTCAGGCCCTCCATAATCCTCGCACCGAGTTTGAGAAAGTACTGCTGCACGGCTTCGGCCTCACCGGGCTCGGGATCGGCGTAGATAATCGCATTATCCTGGTCTGTGCGCAAGGCCTGTTCGCGCCTGCCCGCGCTGCCCAGGTTTACAAAACAATACGGTACGGGAGGGCTCCCCAGCCCCTCATCCTCCATCTGTTTTTCGCAGAAACGGATAATCTGGCGCGTAAGCTTGTCGTGGAGTTCGGTCATAATCTCCATAAGCTCGCGTGTCGGTGCCTTCTCGGAAACTAGAGCGTACAAGAACCGGTCCACTTCCTTGCCGATCTCCCGCAGACCGTCCAGTGTCTGCTCGCTCTGAATTCTGTGCGCCACCCAAAGCGAACCGGTACTGCGTGCCCGGAGCAGGTCGACCAGGCTGATAATCCCGACCAGCAGTCCGGATTCGGTGACGGCAACGTGTTTTGCGCCGGACCTGATTACGGCCAGCAAAGCCTCGTTCAGATAAGCGTCGGACGGCAGGGTTATGAGTCTGGTATTCATCACATCTTTGGCCCGCCGGTCACTCGGACACAGTCCATGGGCGAACATCTGTCCGACCAGATCCTTTTCGGTGATGAGCCCCAGCGGCTGCCCCACATCATCAATTACAACCACCGAACTAATGTTGTGTTCCGACATCAACCCGGCCACCCCGGTAATCTCATCGTCGGGCCGGCAGGTGATTACCGGGCGGCTCATAATCTCATTGACACGCCTCTTAAACAGGCTCAGTTCAGTCCTCGAAAAAGTATCCAGCGACTGCTCGGTGATGATTTCCTCGTACAGCATCCGCATCCGGTCCACCATCACCCGATTGAAGAATCCGGCCACTTCCGGATAGTTTCGGATCAACTGTTCAAAAACCCCACTCGGAATCAGCAGGCAGGTCATATCCTCAATCACCCGGACCGTCCCCGAGTAGGTCCCGCCGGTCAGGACGACCGTTTCGCCGAAGATGTCGTTACGACGCCGGTACCCGACCACCGTCTCCACACCCTTATCGTTGGGGACGGTGACTTCGGCCAACCCCTCAATCACGACAAAAAGCTGTCCCAGACTGCTGTCGCCCCGCCGGAAAACATACTCGCCGACAGGATACCGGCGTATCTCTACCTGAGGCGCCAACTCCTCCAATACATCCGAACCCAGTTCCCTAAACGGGAATATCGCTTTCAACACCTCAACCGTATTCTGCTCCTTACTCACGTTGGCAACCTCCTTTCAATTTTGAGAAAGACTCTCAATCGCGGTAACATTAATTATTCATTTTAGCACGATCAATTTGGTTTCGGTAAACTATTTATTGAATTGTCGGTAGATTGACAGAATACGATCCGTTTCTCTATGGTTATCCAACCAGCAGGTTGAGTGGTTTTCGGTCGCCGGCGGTTAAGTCGGACAGCAGCAGACCTTCAACCGGCCGCAATCCCGCGACTGCGAAATAGGCTTCCCACACGCTGTGGTGGGCCAGGGGGAGCGCAGCGTCCATCATCACGTCATCCCATGGACGTCCGAAGAACCGCTCAAAAGAAAGGGTCAGCTCTTCTTTGGTTTCGGGGAGTTCGGGAGGTTCGGCCCATACCTTTATTATGTTGCCTACAGCAACCACTCGCCGGGGATACTCTCACCCGGTTTCGTAAAAGTAAATCTGCAGGGGCGTGTCGCCGACCGTCGGGATCCTTCGGTCTATAGTTGCAAACACCACAAAGGGCTGCTGCTCGGCAATCCGCAGGGCAGTCCGGAGACGCCCGCAGCCGATGGCGGCAATCACGAAATTGTCATTGCGCATTACTTCTCCTCCCCTCCGCCTCGGTAACATATCATTTTCGCGCAAGAACCGGCGAAATCCTCTCCCGTGTACGAGCAGCGCCCCCGAAAAGACAAAGCCCCTGCCATTAGATGTGTGCAGGGGTTGGTCAGGACGTCAACCGCATCGGGTTCACGGAAACAGGATGACCGGAATCAGGAGGCGCGTTCCACGATTTCCACGAATTGATCGACCAAACGCCCGTCGAACTGGCTGTAGCTGTTGTTCACCAACTCACTGATCGCCTGTGTGTGCGGCAGCGCCTTACGGTAGGGCCGGTCGTTGGTCATGGCGTCATAAGCGTCCACAATGGCCAATATCCGGCAGACCAGAGGAATCTCCTCTCCCTTCAGTCCCTTCAGATAGCCCTTACCGTCCCAGCGTTCATGGTGGTGAAGAATGTAGCCGGCGATGGGATTCAGCTCGGGCATCGATATCGCCAGGCGATAGCCGATCTCCACGTGATGGCGCATCACCAGCCACTCTTCATCGGTCAGCGGGCCGGGCTTCAAGAGAATCTGATCGGGCACCCCGACCTTGCCCATATCGTGCACCAGCGCCAGAGTAGCCAGGTGAGCCAGTTCGGAGTGAGACAGGCCGGCGGCCCGGCCCAACCGAACGGCCAGGTCGCGCAGGCGCCGGGTGTGCCTCTCGGTTTCAAAATCACGTTCGCTGAGAAGCGCGAGCAGTGACTGCACGAACTTGCCTGCCGTTCCCAGCCCCCGCCCGGCCTTATAGATATTCAAATCCCGCTCCGCTGCGCGAAGCGCATTCTCCAGACTGCATTTACGCCACTCCGCCACACCCGTCCCCAGGGCCAGAGAGTAGGCCATCCCGGTTCCTTCCAAAATGGTGGACTGCTGTGTTTGTTCGCGAATACACTGGCAGACACGGTGCCCGCCCCTGATATCCGAGTTGGGCATCAGGATACAGAAGTTGTCGTCACCGGTGCGGCAGATCAGGTCGCTGGCCCGGGTGCAGCTTTGCAGTACCTGTGCCGTGGCCTGCAGCACCCGGTCTCCAACTTCCTGGCCAAGCGTTTGATTGATCTGCTCCAACTCCGTGATATCAGCCGAGACAACGGCAATCGGATACGCCTCTTCGTCCTCGCGCAGCTCAAGCACGGTCTTGCGAAAGTGAAAACGGTTAAAGGCACCGGTCAGGGCGTCATGTGATTCGAGGTATTGCAATTGCTGTTCGTATCTTCGGTAGACAGTGGTGTCCACGAGAAAAACCTGGACGGCGGGACGGCTACGCCATTCGGCGGGCACCGCATACACATCCAGGCAGCATTCGTCACCAGAACCGTTCGGCAGGCAGACCTTTGTCCGAAGGGGCTCCTCTTCCCGCTGTTGCCGGATGAGGTCCACCACCGAAGTCAAAGGCTCTATCTTTTGGCCGATAATCGACGAGGGTGTTCCTTCCAGAAGGCTGCACGCCGCCGCATTAGCCCGGGCAACCGTCCCCGTTTCAGTGTAAATGACCAACAGCGGAAGCGGAGCCGTCTCGAAGAGCAACCGGTAATCATGCGCTGAGAAACCGGATGAACCGGAATTACCGTCACTTGGCGAGTAAATACCAAATCATCCTTTCGGAGCCGGCCTGTGCGGCCGCCTCACAATAGAGCAGCGCCATATGGCATTTGGCTCTGCAAACACTCATTGCATTGTCGTTATTATTACTATTATTAGAGATCATGCTAAATTCCTGCCGGAATCCAAACTTATTGGAAAAATATTCTCCAAAAAAGATTTCCGCATGACATAGTTGAAACCTCAATCGCCCAAATTCGTCAATTCCCGGTAGGCCTTCAGCAATCGTTGGCCAATCGGACCGCCGTGCCCGTCGGCGATAGGCTGTCCGTCGATTCGAGTGATCGCGCGGATCTCATGCACTGAGTTGGTGACCAGCACCTCGTCGGCCGCCATCATTTCCTCTTTCGAAAAACGGCGTTCTTCAACGGGCAGACCCAGTTCCCGACAAAGACGAAGCACAAAGAAACGGGTGATCCCGCCCAGGATATGATTGTCGGCGGGATGGGTATACACCTTCCCGTCCTTAACAATAAACACGTTGCTGGCGTACGCCTCGGTCACTGTGCCGTCCGCGCGGACGAAAACAGCCTCGTCCACACCTGCCTGGCGGGCCTTGTGCTTCGCCAGGATGTTCGCCACCAGGGACGTGCATTTCACGTGACACATATCCCAACGCCCATCGTGTACCGTTATGGCCTCGGTCTCTTGCAATCCATTCTCGTACAGGTCGTCCGGCAGGTGCCGCACGGTGACCATCAGGGAAGGGCGCAGGTCAATGCTGAAGAGGTGATTGCGCGGTTCGGCTCCCCGGCTGACATGAATGTAAATCATCGCGTCGGCAATCTCGCTCTTCCGGTGAACGGTCCGTACCAAGTCCTTAAGACCGGCGGCATCCAACGGTACCTGCAGATCCAAGGCCGCCGCGCTCCGAAACAGCCGCCCGACATGCTCATCCAAACCGAACAGCCTGCCGCCATACGAGCGAATCACTTCGTACACGCCGTCTCCGAACAGAAAGGAGCGGTCGTTGATCGAAACGGAAGCACTATCCGGTTTATACATTTCTCCATTGAGATAGACTAATTCTCCCATTCTCCATTGCCTCCATAAAAACAAAAACTAGAGACAATGATTCTTCGCTATCCGGATTAATCCTTCCTGTCCGCCGCACTCACGGGAATCATGCCGGCTTTACGGCCCGCACGAAACCGCTTTTGACGTCTTTTGCCCGCGACCCAAGCACTTTGGCCTGGTCTTCCCCGCAGGAATAGTCATACAGTTCAACGGAGGCCTCGACAAAACCTGTCTCCCGCAGGCGGTTCAGGTATTCTTCCTCCAGCATGGCACCGGATATGCAGGCCGACCAAAGTGCGGCATCCCTGCGGAGCGACTCCGGCAGTGGATGCTTCAGAATAATGTCGAAGACGGCCAAACGCCCGCCCGGTTTCAGTACCCGGTAGGCTTCACGCAGCACTCTTCCCTTGTCGGCCGCGAGGTTGATAACGCAGTTGGAAATGATTACGTCGACGGAATCATCGGGCAGGGGAATACTCTCGATATCCCCCTTCAGGAGCTCAATATTGGTGTAGCCGGAAGCAGCGATGTTCTCCTGCGCGACCGCCAGCATCTCGTCGGTCATGTCCAGTCCGAAGACCCTCCCGGCGGGTCCCACTCTCGAGGCCGAAAGCACCAGGTCCAAACCGGCTCCGCACCCCAGATCCAACACGCTTTCTCCGGCCTGCAACGAGGCGAGGGCCGTCGGGTTGCCACAGCCGAAAGAGGCCTTAACCTTCAACTCCGGCATTTCTGCCGCATTGTACCCATCCGGCAGTCTTGACGGTCCACAGCAGGACCCCGTACAGCAGCACCCCTTCCCGACACTCGATATCGCCTGCGCATAATTCCGCCGGACCTCTTCTTTGATACCCATTACACGGCACCCTTTTCCCATCAGCATTTCTTTATCTATGAAGCGAAAAAATCCCGCAGCCTACAGCCGGAACCGGGACCTCAGCCGACCGATATACCGTTCGAGCGCGGTCTTGTTCATCCGGTAATAATTCCACCTGCCGCGCGGTTCTTCGACAATCAGACCGGCCTCCTTAAGCTCGCGCAGATGGTACGAAACCTTCGACTGTTTGAGCCCCAGTCTCTCTACAAATTCACACACACACACGGCATCGGGATCAAGGACATCAGGGCAACACGTAGCCGGGCCGGCCAAAATCGTCAGGATTTCCAGCCGGATCGGGTCGGATAATGCCTTTGACACCCTCAGGAGTTCTTCCAATACCATCCCTCCGGTGAAGGCATTATATCAATATTTTTTGATGTATGCAATCAGCTGCAGTGGCTTAGTGCTGCTTTTTGCGTGCACTGATGTGATAGGTTTGGCCATCGTGACCGCCCTTCACCTGATAGTCAAAACCGCTTTGGGCGAGGAGGGCGATGACCGGGTCCGCTTCGTGGGCATCGGCCGACTCGATCGTGATCGTGACTTCGGCCCCCGGACGAAGCCCGTTGATCGCCGTACGCAGGCGGTTAACCGCCTCCTGATCGATCTCGGGTTCCAGGTTGAACGCAACCTTATCCAAACACAACACCCCCTTCACGTTGGTATTGTGTCCCGAGGCCCGACTAATATAAGGACCGTAATAATGAGAACGCGCCCCGAAGGGCGCCTTCTCATTCGCCTTTAACCATTCCTCGGCGCTTCCAGCCACTCGGCCAGCCGCCACAGCACGGCCAGCGACTGTACCCTGGTACAGTCTTCAAGCGGGGCCAGGCGATTGCCCGGATAACCCCTGATCAGACCAAGGGAAACCGCCCGGTCCATGGATGATTTCGCCCAGGGTGCAACCCGGTCGGCATCCACAAACTCCGTCCCGGGATTATGCCCAGCCGCGGCCGCCGGCTCAAACATCTCCAGCGCACGAATCAGCAACGCGGCCATATCCTGCCGCGTCAGCACCCGTTCGGGCCGGAAGGTGCCGTCCCCGTACCCCCGGACGAGACCGAGTTCGGCCGCTGCCCCGATCTCCCGAGCCCAGGGGTGGTCCGCAGCCACATCGGTGAAGGCTGCCGCCCCGGTGTCGCCGGGCGCAAAACCGAAGGTGCGCACCAGCCATCCCGCAAACTCGCCCCTCGTCACCGGGTGCTGAAGGTCTACAGGCCGGCCCATCCCGGAAAAGAGCCCTCTGATGCCAAGGGCGCGGACAGCCTCCTCCGCCCAGGGAACGGTCTGCATCTCCGTTCCGCTGTCCGCAGGCAGAAAGACGGCATACCGGGAGAAGTGATCAACACCGACACCCAGCAATCCGGTGGCCTGATCATATACCGCCCCCGGCAGGATCTCCCAATTCCTGCGGTCCGGATTCCACCGGGCCACGGTAAGGTGCTCCGGCGCAGCACCCTCGTCCGGAACACAGCGGATGAACAGCAGCACCGAACCGGCCATTTTTAGTCCGTCCGGCCCGAAGTCATAGATCTCGCTCGCCAGACTCCTGCCCAGAGGCAACTGCCCGTGAACGGTCTCCGACCGGAGTTCCCTAACCGTGATTTGAGTCTCCGAACGCAAACTCTCCGCCGGGATCCACACTCCCGCCTCCAGTAATTCATCGGCAACCAGACCGCCCTCAGTCGATATCTTCTGCCGCAAACCGACGACGTTGTCCGCCAACTCTTCCCGCAAACGGCTGCGTTCGGCCTCACCCAGCCGTTCTCCGGTAATAACGGTGATGCCCGCAGGCCTGATTTCATCAGTCAGGGCTTCGAGGGCGGTCCTCAGGACAGTCAGTTTTTCAGCTGCTTCCGGCGGCAGCCCTTCTTCCTCCGGCGGCCCCGGCAGTCCCTTCTCCAGATCGGCCCAGACCGGACCGGTGGAATAAGGATCGTCGCTGTACCACCAGATCACGCGGTCACCTTCGGACACCCGCTTTTGATGGGCCGCGACCGCGGGCAGCGTGTCGTTGACCTTATACATCCAGCCGTTGAGACCAGTGTTGGCCAAACCGGCGATGCTGGTCACAAAACCGTTGCTGCCCGCGCTATAATCAAGACCAGTGGCGTCGAGCGCCCCGAGCGCTGTAGATCCCCAGGGATTATCCTCATCAATGAACACCCGCCCCGGACCGAACAGAAGCTCCCCCTGTCCGACCACGGCTACCCTAACCCATTCCGGATCCGGAGCCGGATCTACCGTACCGGGGTTCTCCACAGTCGGGGGGTCCCAGGAGAGCCCCGGAGCCGGACCGAGCCCCAAACGTTTTGCCGCCAGGAGCGTTTCCGCCGTGGCAAAGGTATTGTCCCACGGCGCCGCAATAGCCCCGGTTTCCGGATCCTGCACGTCGCACAGGTAGGTCAATGCGTTATCGATCGCCGCCTGCAATTCAGGCTTCTCGTCGCCCGTCCCTAGGAAATAACTTAGAGCTATCAACACCTGCGCGGTGAGGTCCGGTTCTTCGTGGAAGGCACCGTCCCAGGTCGAACCCCAAACCCAACCGGCATCCCGGCCGGAAGCATCTTTGTGAATCTGCTTGTGTTCAAGTAGGTAATCAAGGGTGGTCGCCGCATCAACTAATCCAACTTGACCGGCCTTGCCCAAAGCAGTCAGGATCATCACATCCGAAAAAACATCGCCTGTGAATCCGCCGTTTATAGCTTGGCGCCCGGCAACCGTTTCAGCCAGGGTTGAAATGTCAGCTGACTCCGGATAGACGGCGGTAAGCACCGACAGGTGTTTAGCCAGGTCAACCGCATCTTCACTTTCCCGGTTGTAAACGGCGTCGCTCACTGCGGCAAGCACCTGGTCGCGTAACGACGTCCCTTCCTGCACCCATCGGCCCTCGCTTAAATCCTCACCGGCCAGGATCATAGCTTCCACACAACGGTAATCGAAACCAAATCCGGTAGCATCGTAATATAGCTCACCGCTCGCATAACGGTTCCCGAAATAAGAGACTGCTCTTTCTATAGCTCTTTGAACCGCAGTTCGCCCCTCGGAAGCTGACTCCAGGTCACCGATCACAGCAGCAAGGGCCTCCAGCGGTGCCTTGGTTCCGTATTCATTGGCATAAGGGCCAAAACTCCCGTCCTTGTTCTGCGTCGCCACAATATAGGCGAGTAAACCGCCGAAATCCAACTCCGCCGGCTTACCCACGGTCACCTCGGTTTCGGCCGCCGACGCCGACAGCGGCCAGGCCCCGATAACCGCCAGCATTACAAACAGCGCAAGCAGCAACCGCCCGTGTCTCCGTACACGGTTTAATCTCACCACGCGCGAACACTCCTTTATTGTTCAGATTCGGGAAATGAAAAACCCGGCTACCAAGGCCGGGGATGGACAGGCCTAGCCGCCGGGGTCATAGTGCAACACCGGACATCGCCCCCCTCTCCCGCGGAGGTAAGCTTGATCCGTCCAGGGCAGGTCTCCTGACTCAGGGCTCAGCACGGTTTCCGAACCTTCCCAGGCATATGCCCAGTGGCTTTTTCCGCTTCCGCGGCCGGAACCGCTCCCCCTTCACAGTGGCGGGGCCGTTCAGGATTCACACCTGATTCCCTTTTCACCTCCCGAAGGAGGCACCCGGGACAGGGCTTCGATATGAAGCTAAGCTGCTAACTCTTTCCAGTCAGCTGACTATAATCTACCACAGATTCGACCGGGTGTCCATCCTCTTCAGGCACGCCGCTGCATAGAAGTGCTACCGCCTGCCGAGAATAGGAGCATGGAAATAATCGCTGTTCACGGCGGGCTGGACACCAGCAGGGAACGCCGTTTCATGGAGACCCTCGAAAGGGCTGTGAAGGAAGGACTCGCAAACCTGTCCAGAGGCCGCGTGGCCGCACTGGAGGCCGTATTAAGGGTTCTGGAGGCGTCCCCGGACTTCAACTGCGGGTACGGCTCGGTGCTGAACCTTGACGGGGAAGTGGAGATGGATGCCGCCGTTGTGGACGGTCCCGCCCGTCGTTTCGCGGCGGTGGCGGGCATTCAGGGAGTCGCCCACCCGATATCGGTCGCCTGCAAACTGATGCACGAAACCAGCCAGGTTATCCTGGCGGGCCGGGGCGCAACGCAGTTCGCCCGTCAACACGGGTTCCCGGAAGCTGACTGCATCACCGAGGAACAGGCGAATGCCTGGCGCAAGGCCAAGGAGAGCCTGTCCCGGGGCGAGATGCCCGCCCAAAACCTCTTCACCGGTCTGGAATACCACGGCGATACCGTCGGAACGGTGGTCTGGGACGGGGAGGGGCTGGCAGCGGCCTCGTCGACCGGCGGGTGTTCACTCAAGGTTCCCGGACGGGTCGGGGACACCCCCTGCCTGGGAGGCGGCATATACGCCTCGCGGAAGAGCGCCGTCGTCTGCACCGGTGTCGGGGAGGCTTTCATTGAAACGCTGACCGCCAAGTTTGTTGACGAACAGATCGCGGCAGGCGCCCATCCTCAGAACGCCGTGGAAACCGCCCTGAAAAGACTGGCCGAATTGAAGGGGGCGGAAGGCGGCATTCTGGCTCTTGACGCCGAAGGCCGCATCGGTGCGGCATTCAACGCCGGGCGTTTTCCGGTGGTCGTGCTGCGAAACGGCGAAATTCAAAAGGAATTCCAGCCCGTAAACCTGCGTCCTGAACTGTCGACGGAATGATACGAGACTGATCACCCCAGGACGGCCTTAAGGGCCGGTTCGAGTTCCGGGTATTTGAAGCGGAACCCCGCCTCCCGCGCCCGGGTCGGGACCACACGCTGTCCGGTGAGCAGCAGGGCTTCGGCCATTTCTCCGAACACCAGCCGCAAAGCAAAAGCAGGCACGGGAAACAGAGCCGGACGGCCCATCACCCGCCCGACGATCCGGCTGAATTCGCGGTTGGTTACGGGGTTCGGCGCCACGGCATTCACCGGCCCCTCCACGGTCTCCTGTTCAATGAGGAAATGAATCAGACGGACCACGTCCTCCCGGTGGATCCAGGACATCCACTGCCGTCCCGTGCCGACCGGTCCGCCGACGAAAAACCGAAAGGGCAGCAGCATGCGGGGCAGGGCGCCGCCGTCCTTCTCCAGCACCAGTCCGTTGCGCAGGAAGACCACGCGCACACCCAGCTCCGCAGCCCGCGCGGCCTCCTGTTCCCACGCCACGCAGACTTCGCTCAGGAAATCACCTCCCGGTTCATCGGCTTCATCAACCGCCTCATCGCCGCGCGGACCGTAGTATCCGACGGCCGAACTGCTCACCAGCACCCGCGGCTTCTGCCGGCAGTGAGCCATAGCGTCCACCAGAGTCCTGGTCACCAGCACCCGGCTGTCCCGGATGCGTTTTTTCTGCTCGGGGGACCACCGTCGCGCGGCAATCGATTCACCGGCCAGGTGCACCACCGCATCGGCACCTTCGAACACCTTCCGCCATCCCGCATCCGCTTCGCCGCCCCAGACAACGCCTTCGGCCCCCGCTGGAACACGCCGGGTATCCCCCCGTGTCAGCACGGCAACCTCCGCACCTTTTGACAACAACGAGGCCACCAGAGCTCTACCGATAAAACCCGTCCCCCCGGTCACGATCACCTTCACCGTCTTCCCCTCCCTTTTTCAGATTACCAATCCGCTGCAGCCGGGCCACCACCTGCACCAGTCTGGAAAGCCGTTCGGGGCCGATTAGCAGAATGGTCGCCACAATCCGGTCCAGCTCTCTGTAGAAACCCTGCAGCGAATGAAGACGACCAAGCACAAAGTCCCGGTCCGGACCCGGTTCGGCTTCGCGGGCAGAGTGCAGGCCTTGTTCTACCAGGCGAAAGGATATGTCAAATTCCGGCTTTTGCCGCTGCTCCAATACCCGCCGCATGATTCGCCAGGCATCGGGCTCGGCTTCAAAGAACACCCGGCGATCGCCCGGACGCATTATCCGGCGCACCATCCCCAACTGCTCCAGAGACCGGATCGCAACACTGATGTTGCCCTTGGTCACCCCGAGCGTGTCTGCCAAATCCCCCAGACTAACCGGTTCCGCAGATAAGTACAATACCGCGTATATCTCACCCGTAACCTTGCCCAACCCCCAGAAAGCCGATTGTCTTCCCAGGGCATCAATGAGTCGGGCTCTTGCTTCTTGCAGTGCATCATCCATAATCAAACCAATCCACCCTGATACAAGATTTGCCACTAGATCGTTTAATTAATTCTAAACGATATAAATCCTTGCCGCAACCACCGGCCGATCCATTTTCTGCACAATTTTTATTGACATATGCTCATTACTCATTTATCATGGGTATCGGACACCTGCTCTAAAAGTGGGGCATAAGGAGGGTTGCGCATGCCCAAAGGAGATGGTACCGGACCGCAGGGCCGGGGCTGTGGTAAAGGCCGCGGACTTGGTGCTTGCGGCAGTGGCAGCAGACAAAGCGGCCAAGTTCCTTCCGGAGACGGCGGTGGACGCCGTCAGGGCGGAAGAAGCCAGGACGGCAATGGTCCGGGGCGTGGAAAGAACCGGGGGTTTGGTCCCGGAAGACAAAACCAGAGCTACTAAGGCAAGGAGGGATGTAGAATGCCGGCAGGCGATCGTACAGGTCCTTGGGGACAGGGCTGCCGTACCGGACGCGGGTTAGGATTCTGCAGCGGATCCGGAGCACCGGGCTACGCATTTGCGGGCCGTCGGGGACGCGGCTTCGGGCGCGGTTTCGGCAGGGGATTCGGCAGAGGCTTCGGTGCCGGTTTTGGTCCGGGCCGGGGCTACGGGTACGGCTATCCGGCGGCACCCGCCACGGGAGCCTTCGGGGTCCGGAGAACCGGGGAAGAGCGTGATCAGCAGCTTCAGGCGCTCCATGACTATGTGGCCAGGCTGGATACGGCGCTCAGTGAAGTGAAGAAGTACCTGGAAGAACTGGCCCCCAAGCAAGAGGATGAGGAATAGGTTTTAGGGAACCGCCTGGTATTCGGCAGCCAGGCGGTTCTGTATCTTTCAACCTCTTGCGAACGGAACACATATTCAATAAGCTATTGCCAGAACGGAATGGCAGAGGGATCGGTCATGATCATTATCCACGTTGACATGGACGCGTTTTTCGCCTCGGTCGAGCAGAGGGACAACCCGGAACTGCGGGGCAAGCCGGTGGCCGTCGGCGGCACGCCGGAGCAGAGGGGTGTGGTATCGGCCGCATCCTACGAGGCACGCCGGTACGGTGTGAAATCAGCAATGGCGACGGCCCTCGCCCTCAAACTGTGCCCCGGGCTCATCCTCGTGCCCGGCAATTACCGAAAGTATAAGGACGTCTCCGATTCCATAATGAGAATCTTTCATTCCTACACCCCGCTGGTCGAGCCGCTTTCGCTGGACGAGGCCTTTCTGGACGTCCGCGGCAGCGAACGTCTGTTCGGGCCGCCGGAGCAAATCGGGGCGGAGATCCAGCGGCGCATCAGGGAAGAACTGCGACTGTCGGCCTCGGTGGGCGTCGGTCCCAACAAGTTCATCGCCAAGCTGGCCTCGGATTACCGTAAACCCGGCGGTTTCACCGTCGTCCCGCCGGAGAAGGTATCGGAGTTTCTGGCACCGCTACCGATAGAAAGAATGTGGGGCACGGGGGCAAAGACGGCCGAAAGGCTGAAGCGGATCGGTGTGCACACCATCGGTGACCTCAGGAGACTGCCGCCCGACCTGCTGGAGGAGCGCTTCGGAAAATACGGCCGGGTACTGTACCGGTTCGCCCGGGGCGAAGACGACAGACCGGTGGAACCGTACCGTGAGCCGAAATCGGTGGGTAAAGAGATCACCTTTGCCGAGGATGTTTACGACAGGGACTTGCTGCGGCAAACCCTGCGCCGCCTCGCCGAAAAGGTCGGGCGGACTCTGCGGCGCGACAACATCAGGTGCCGTGCCGTAACGCTCAAAATCAAATACCCGGATCGCAGGCTGGTCACCCGCACCGCAGCTTTGCCCGAGCCCACAAACCTGACCGGACCGATCTATGCGACGGCGGAACGCCTGCTGCACAAACACTGCCGGCCGCCGGTGCGGCTGATCGGCATCACCTGCGGCAAGCTGACCCGGGAGCAGGCCGTTACCCTTTTCAAGGATCCGAAACAGGTCAGGGAGGAGAAAATCACCGCCGTTCTCGACCGCATAAGAGACCGCTACGGTGAAGATGCCGTTCAGCCGGCCGGCCTGCTCAAAAAGCCGGACTGTTCACTCTAATCCTTATCCGGCACCTCTTCAAAGATGCCGTACACAAAAATCTCGATGAGTTGTCTGGCGGTGTCCTCGGGGGTTAGATTGTTGTCCAGGATAAACTCGGGGTTGACCACCGCCTGCACGGCTGCCAGGAAGGCCGTCTCCAGGATTCTGGGGTCGATCTCCCGCAGCCCCTTGCCCCTGTACTTCTCCACCAAACCCTTGATGACGTTCTGCCGGATCTTTTCCGCCCGGAAGCTGTCCACTTTCTTCCACAGCTCCGGGTAGTGGCGCCGGAGGTCGTCCAGCACTAATGGATTCAACATATAGCGGCCGTGTTGAAAGAGTAGACGGATCACCGCGGAGAATACTTCCGCCGGTTTTTCCTCCGTCCTCACGGCCTGTTCGATTCCCGCGGCCATCTGATGCATAAACCGGTCCAACAGGGCTTCGATGATTTCGTCCTTGCTCCGAAAGTAGCGGTAAATGGTCCTCTTGCTCACCCCGGCACGGGCGGCCAGTTCGTCTACGGTGACCCGGTAAAAGCCCTTGGCGTGGGACAGCTCGCCAAGGGCGGAGATGATTAGCTCTCTCTTGCTCAAACAAAACACCCCCGCAAACTCGAGGTGACCGGAGAACCGTCCATCCCGTCACCCTACGCGATTCTCTTCTTAAATTTCAGTATGGCCAGCGTCAGAAGCACCACCGAGAACACCATCAAGGCGGTAACCTGCCCCACCAGATAGGGGAAACCGATGCCCTTTAATACAATGCCCCTGATGATATCCAGATAGTAGGTCAGCGGAATCACGGCGCTTAGGTAGTAGATAATCTGCGGCATCGCCTCCCGGGGAAACAGGAACCCGGAGAGCAGTATGCTCGGCAGAAAGACGAAGAATGACATCTGAAAGGCCTGCATCTGTGTCTTGGCGATGTTCGAAATCAGGATGCCCAGACCCAGCGAAGCGGTGATGAAAAACAGCGTCAGCAGATACAGCTCCAGCAGGCTCCCCCGGATGGGCACGCCGAAGGCGATCACCCCCACCAGCAGCGCCACGGTGATCTGCAGGTACCCGAGGGCGATGTAAGGCACGATCTTCCCGATCATCAGTTCATAGGACCGGACCGGGGTGACGATCAGTTGCTCCAGGGTGCCCCTCTCCCGCTCCCGCACAATGGCCATAGCCGTCATCATCACCATGGTCATGGTGACGATGATGCCCAGAATGGCCGGCACCATATAATAGGCGGTGATGCCGTCCGGGTTGTACCAGGGGCGCACCCGGACATCATAGGGAGGCCCGCTGATTGCCTTCGTTTGCGCCAGGATCTCCTGCGACTTGATCAGACCGATCGAATTGGCGATAGCGACGGCCTGGGTGGCGACCATGTTGTCGCTGGCATCGACGATCACCTGAACCTGGGCCGGGATGCCCCGGTTCAGACTGCGGTCGAAGTCGGGCGGGAAGATGATGCCCACCTTGGCCTTCCCGCTGTCGATGGCCGCATTCACCTCATCATAGCTTCCGACTGTATACGTGATGTCAAAGTATCCCGAGGCGCTGAACGAGTCCAAGAGGTCCCGGCTCTCGGCGGATAGCGACTGGTCGAACACCACCGTCGGGATGTGCCGCACCTCGGTCTGGATGGCATAGCCGAAAAGCAGCAGCTGCACCAGCGGGATCATAAAGATGAGTCCCAGCGTCATGCGGTCCCGGCGCAACTGCAGGAATTCCTTGTGAAGGATCGCCAGTATCCGGCCCATCACTCCGCACCCTCCTTCTCCGTCGGCGTCCCCTGCTCCACAGCCGTCTCCCGGTTGGCGAGGGCGATAAACACGTCATCCAGCGAGGGTGTGATCGGCCGCGGTTCCGCCCCGGTGTCTTCCATCAGCGCCGACCGGTAGGATTCACTTTCCAACAACACGTGCAGCAGCGGTCCGTGCACGGTACATTCCCTTACATAGGGCAGTCTCTCGATGCCGTCGATCCGCTCCATCGGATCGGGTAGTTCCAATTCCACCATATCGCCGCCGATGACGGTACGCTTCAAGTTATCGGGGCTGTCCACGGCCATCAGCCGCCCGGCCGAAATAAAGGCGATCCGGTCGCAGTACTCGGCCTCGTCCATAAAGTGGGTGGTCACCATCACCGTGGTCCCCGCCGCGGCCATCCCCTGAATGATATTGAAGAACATGCGCCGGCTGGTGGGGCTGACGCCGCTGGTCGGCTCGTCCAGAAACACAAGGGCGGGCCGGGAGATAATCGCGCACCCCAGGGCCAGCCTCTGTTTCCAGCCGCCGCTCAGGTTGGCCGCAAGCTCCCTCTCGCGCCCGGCTAAACCGGCCATGGCCACCATTTCCCGCACGCGGTCCCGGACCTCGCGGCGCGGCACGCTGTACAGGCCGGCGTAGAATTCGAGGTTTTCCTTCACGGTAAGGTCCTCGTAAAGGCTGAACTTCTGGGACATATAGCCGATCCTCTGCTTGATTTCCTCGGTTTCCCGTATCAGGTCGTACCCCAGCACGGTACCCGTGCCCGAGGTGGGCTCGAGGATGCCGCACAGCATCCGGATGGCCGTCGACTTGCCCGCACCGTTCGGACCGAGAAAGCCGTAAACCTCCCCCGGCCTGATGCTCAGCGTCAGCCCGTCGACGGCGACGAAATCGCCGAAGGCCTTGGTCAATTCCCTGGTCGTTACCGCGTACTCCATCAGACCGCCTCTTTCCCCGCCAGAGACACAAATACCTCTTCCATAGTGGGCGGCACCACCCGGATGCTGAAAGCGCCCGCTTTCCGGTCGGCCAGATACCGCTCCAGCACCCGCCGTCCGGCTTCCGCATCGTCTACCACCACCCGGTACTTTTCCCCGTAATAGGAGTAATCCAGGACCTCGGCCACACCGCGAAACAATTCCGGATCCCGGACACCCGCCCGCACCTCCAGCACACGGTACCGGAAGTCCTTCTTCAAGCGGGTGGGCGGGTTCAGCGCCGTGATCCGGCCGTGGTCGATAAAGGCCACCATGCCGCAAAGTTCGGCTTCATCCATATACGGGGTCGAGACCAGTATGGTCATCCCCTCCCGGTTGAGCCGGTACAGAATCTTCCAAAACTCTTTGCGTGATTCGGGGTCGACGCCGTAAGTGGGCTCATCCAGCACCAGCAGGGCCGGTCTGGTCACCAGAGAACAGGTGAGGGCCAGTTTCTGCTTCATTCCCCCGGAAAGGTTGTCGGCAAACCGGCTCTTGAAATCGATCAGCCCGGTCAATTCCAAGATTTCGTCGGCCCGGCGGGAAATGGTCTTCCGGTCCAGGCCGTACATCGAGCCGAAGAAGTTGATGTTCTCCATCACCGTCAGGTCCCCGTACAAACTGAACCGCTGGGGCATGTAGCCCAGGTTTTGCCGCGCCCGCTCCAGTTTGCCGGGCACTTCCCCCATCAGCCTGACCTCCCCGGCGTCGGGAACGATCAGCCCGCACACCATACGCATCAGTGTGGTCTTGCCGGCGCCGTCCGGCCCGACCAAACCGAAAATATCCTGTTTTTGCACATGCAGGCTCACCCCGTCAACGGCCCGGACGGAATTGAAGGACTTGGTGAGCCCGGTCACCTTGACCATATCGTTCCCCCGCTGACTAGTTGAAGACCACGTCCGCAGGCATACCCGGCTTCAGTATGCCGTCCGGGTCTTCAACCCGAATCTTGACGCCGTACACCACATTCGCCCGCTCCTGCTTGGTCTGCACGGTTCTGGGCGTGAATTCGCCTTTGGTGGCGATTTCCTCCACCGTGCCCGAGAAAGTCCTGGATTCACCGCTCACGGTACAGGTGACCTCCTGACCCACTTTGACGTGGGGCAGGTCGTCGGTGGGAATATAAACCTTGATCCACATGTCGGAGAGGTCGGCAATGGTTGCCACAGGCGCACCAGGAGTGACGAATTCGCCCACCTCGTAGTTCACCGACAGTACCCGGCCGTCAAGCGGCGAGGTGATGACAAGGTCGGCCAGCAGCGCCTCGGTCGCCTGCAGAACCGCCCGGCTGCGCTCGACCTCGACCCGGGCGGCCTCGATCTGGGCGGGACGGTTGCCGGATTCCAGAAGGCTGAGTTTCGTCTTGGCCGCCTCCAGCTGATTCTCGGCCAGCTTAAGCCGATTGGCCGCCGTTTCCAGCTTGTTGGCCGCGGTTTCATATTCGGAGAGGGATATGGCTTCGGCCTCATACAGAGCTTCCAACCGCTCATAATCGGCAAGCGCCTTCTTGTGGTCGGCGACGGCCTGATCCAGATTGGTCTCAGCTGCCTCGACGGCCAGCGCCGCCTGTTTGATTTCCTGCTCCCGCGCTCCGGACACCAGATCAGCTAACGCGGCTTCGGCCTTCAATACGGTCAGAGCGTCCCGCTCCCGCTGCGCCACCAGATCACTGCGGGAGAGCTCGGCCACCACTTGCCCCTTGGACACGGTTTCACCCGCCTTCACGGCGATCGATTCCAGGGTTCCCTGTGTTTTCGCGCTCAGATTCACCGTGGTCGCCTCAATGGTTCCCGTAGCCTCAATGGCCGAGGCGTCCCGGCCCAAGTAATGCTGGTATGCCCAGTACCCCCCCGCCGTCAGGAGCAAAATGAACAACAATATGGCGGCCCGCTTCTTGTGGTCCATCCCTCTTCCCCTCCGAATACATAGAATGGCAATTCACAGGTAAACTATTTCACCTGTTTTAGTTCACCTAGTGACATAATAGCACTCGCGAAGAGGTCCGGCAACATCCAATACATCCTCCGAAGAGGTACCAGGACAACCGTCCCTTCTGTCACTTAGTCTTCGTAGTATTCGTCTCCCTGCAGGGGGCGCTCGGGCAGGAAGAAGGTGCCGACAAAGCAGAGCAGAGCGAAGACCAGACTGAGGGTAAACAGATCGGCGATCCCGGCGGTCAGCGAAACCTTCACCGCGTGAAGCAGTTGCTGGTACATCTCCTGGCCGGCGGCGCCGAAGGCCGCAAACTGATCGGCGATCTCCCGCTGGGCCTGCGCCGTCAGAAGAGACTGCGGATCAGCCCCGGACAAGCCACCGGTGACCTCCTTCAGCTCAGGAGAAAGAGCGGTGCTTAAACGGTTATGAAATCCGTGGAACAGAATCGCCCCGAAGATAGGAGAGGCGATCACGCCGCCCAGGGAGTTCACAAACTGCTGGGTGGCGCTGACCGTACCCATGATCCGGTAGGGGAAGGCATTCTGCACCGCGATATTGAGCAGCGGCATGAGGGAACCAACCCCCGACCCCAGCACCACCATGTACAGGATGGCGGTCGGGTAGCCGGTGTGGATATCCAGGGTCCGCAGCAAGAACGAACCCGCGACGATGGCTGCGGCGCTGATGTGCGCCAGCAAACGGTACTTGCCCGTCTTGGTCATAATCTGTCCGGCAAGGGTGCTTGCGACAATGAAACTCAGCGTCATCGTCGCCATCGCCAGTCCGGCGTCCCGGGCACTCAAGCCGATCACCCCCTGCATAAACAGGGGCATAAACATCACGCTGCCGAACATGCCCAGGGATAAGAGGATCCCCAGTACCATCGACACCGTAAAGATACGGTTGCGGAACAAAGCCGGGGCGATGACCGGATCGGAGGCCCGGCGCTCATACCAGAAAAACAGGGCCGATACGACGGCTCCGCCGCCGAATAAGGTCAACACAACCGGGGAAGTCCAGGCGTACTCCGTTCCGGCCAGGGTAAGGGCCAGCAGCATCGGCACCAGGCCGATCACCAACAAAGCCGAACCCAGCCAGTCGATCTTGACCTGCTCGGACACCCGCACCTTGGGCAGGGAATACAAAACGCCGATAATCGCCAGCACGGCCATCGGCAGGGTGATGAAAAAGACCCAGCGCCAGGAGAAGGCATCAGTTATCCAGCCGCCGATGGCGGGGCCGAGAATACTCGACAGACCCCATACCGCACCCATAACGCCCATCCAGCGCGCCCGCTCCCGCGGGTTGAAGATGTCTCCGACGGTTGCCCGCGGCATGCTCATCATCGAACCGGCGCCGATCCCCTGCAGCCCGCGGGCTGCTACAAGCTGGGTCATATTGTCCGCCAGGCCGCAGAGCACCGACCCTACCGCGAACACCACCAGCCCGAAGATATAAAAAGGCCTGCGCCCGTAGACATCGGACAGTTTGCCGTAAATGGGGACGGTCACCGCCGACGTCAGCATGTAGGCGCTGAATACCCACGCGTACAGGGCAAACCCGTGCAGGTCGGCGACGATGGTCGGAATGGCCGTTGCGATAACCGTCTGGTACAGGGAGGCAAAGAACATTGTCACCAGAACGGTGGCCAGCGCCCACCATCTCCGCGGCCCCGTGATCTGATTGGTAGTCTGGTATTCTTGTTTTCGTGCAGTTGCTGCCACGTTCCGTTTTCCCACTGTCCCCTATCTGTCTTGTAAAGTTACGATGATCATACCCCGCTTGTGTCTATGCAATCCTTACGGTCAGTTTCCGTCCGTACCTGATGATCTGACTCAGGCAGGCCGCCTGGCCGATCCGGGTGAAAATCTCATTCTTATACTGCGGAAACCAGCGGCAGCCGGCCAGAACGGTGACCCCCGTGCCTTGAAAAGCACCGGGGTACAGAGGCGTGGTCGCCCCGGTGAGGACAATCTCCCTCGCCCGTCGGCAGTACGAGAGCACCCTCGAAAAGGTGCCGTTCAGAAGCGTCGAACTGGTGATCACCACCAGGTCGCACTGGGGCAGGAGCTCCTTCTGCCGTTCTTCCGGATAAACCCCTTCCGGGTTTCCCTTATCAAAGATAATCAGCCGCCTCACCTTCGGCTCCAGCTGCTTGGCCACCGGCTTGATGTTGCCCACCATACCCACCGTGTCCTCCGGGCGGGTGACAAAGGCCTCCGCCGCATCCGACACTTGGGAGGAAAGCGCATCATAATCGGCGGCCGCATTGCACACCGCAACGCCTACCGCGGTGTTGAGCGGGCTGTCCCCTTTCAGCATCCAGGACGCCATCACCTGCGCATCCATACCGGCAACTTTGCCGGCTTCCCACGGGGAGGTGCATCCGAAGGATATCTCCTTGCGGAGCACATAGGCCACGCCGATCTCCCCGCCATCCAGCTCCACGGCCAGCAGTTCAAGCCCGATAATCAGATCCTTGACCCTTTTCCCCTGCAGGCGCGGCAGCGCGTTTTCGTAAAGCCTCCGCAGCACGAAGCACCCTCCCCTCGAAAAAGCTTGCAAGCCTGCTCCAACATATACAAGCATGTCCAAGCAGAACTCAGTCATCCCAATGAATGCACTGTACCGGGCAGAGGTCGATTGCCTCCTGAATCTCTTCCTCGGGTGCCCCTTCAGGATTGACAACCTGCGCATAACGCCCGTCAACCAGCTGAAAAACCTCCGGACACTGCTCGGCACAAGCACCACACCCGACACATTCATCTATGTCGATGTACGGGTAGCGGCGACTGGCCGGTTTCAGAGCCGCACGGGCCAGTTCACCCACGGTGGGCCTCCACAGGCGGCCCTGATCCCATAGTTCAATGCTGTTCTCATCGGCAGTAAGATCATTCAGGCCGGCACTCGGCACACCGAGCTTGCCCAAGGCCCAGGCGGCATATCCCCGAACCTCGGGGTCCGGGTCGTGCAGCAGGGTCTCAACCTCGGGAACGGCCTCCGCCACTAGCTCCGGGCTCTTCTCCCCGATGCGTCCGATCGCCCACAGGATACCGCGCCGCACAGGCGGTTCGTCCAGGTAATTGTAGTACAGGTTGGGGGCGAAGTGTCCGAAGAGATCGGGTCGTTCGGCCACGATCGCCCCGATCGCCTCGGCGGCGCTCCAGCCGACTCCCCCCGACTCGTCATTCAGGGACCAGAACAACCGCCGGATAATGTCCAGGCCCTTCTCGGGTTCGGCATTCTCCATAAGGGGGACGGCCTTTCCCAGCACCTCGATCGCCCGCCAGCGCCGTTCCCCGTACCGCTCGAACAGCAGGCCGAAAAGCCCCTTCACCGCCGTGCGTTCGGCAGCCACCAGAGCTGCGGCCTCTTCAATCCGGTTCAGATCGACAAGTTCACACACCTTCGCTCGCATCGTCACCGCGCACCCTCCCTATGGAACCGGTTTTCTGCTTCCATCCTATCCTATTACCTTGTCTAATAAAAGAGCCGAACAATGATCGCCTGCGGGAGGGAGGGGCAAAATATCCATTGACCTTGACGCTGCGTCAAGGTGTATAGTGGTGAGTGTCAGGGGGATGCGGTTATGGAATACACCGTGCAGAAACTGGCCCGGTTGGCGGGGGTCAGCGCCAGAACGCTGCGGTATTACGATGAGATTGGCATTCTCAAGCCGGCAAGGATCAGCTCATCGGGCTACCGGATCTATGGCCCGGCGGAAGTCGACCGCCTGCAGCAGATCCTGTTCTATAGAGAACTGGGGTTCAGCCTGGAGCGGATTCGCGAGATCATTACCGCCCCCTCCTTTGACGCCGTGCAGGCACTCAGAGAACACTACGAACACCTTCTGGCCAGAAGGAAACGGCTGGACCGGCTGATCGTCAATGTGGAAAAAACGATAGCCTCTTACGAAGGGAGAATCGCGATGAGTGACAAAGAGAAGTTTGAGGGTTTCAAGAAAAAGCTGATCGAAGACAACGAGAAGAAATACGGCGGGGAGATCCGGTCCAAGTACGGGGACGATACGGTCAACAAGTCCAACGAGAGACTGAAGAATATGACCCAAGAAGAGTTCGCCGAGGTCACCCGCCTGGAGCAAGAAATGAAGGACACTCTGGCCCGGGCCTTCCGGACCGGCGACCCGGCCGGAGAACTGGCTCAAAAGGCGGCCGATCTGCACCGGCGGTGGCTGACCTATTTCTGGGATGAGTACACCAGAGAGGCGCACGCCGGTCTGGCGCAGATGTATGTGGATGATGAACGGTTCACAGCCTACTATGATCAAGAGCAGCCGGGTATGGCCGCCTTCCTGAGAGACGCCGTCCACATCTACACTGGTTTCAAAAAGTAACCTTGCCGCACCGAACCCCCGAATTCGGCACATGCTAATGGCGAAGGAGGGGGTTTTGCCGTGTCACACACCGAAATACGGGAAATCCGGCTGGACGTGGATGGGGTGGGGATTCACTGTCTCACCGCAGGCGAAAGCGGACCGCCGGTTGTGCTTCTGCACGGCGGCGGCATCGACTCCGCCGTTCTTTCCTGGGGAGATGCCGTCGTGCCGCTGTCGGCCCGCCACCGTGTTTTCGCGCCCGATTTGCCCGGATTCGGGCTCAGCGATACACCGGACATCCAATACACCACTGAATTCTTTATCCAGTTCCTGAATCGTTTCCTGGACAAGCTGCATCTGGAGCGGGTGAGTCTGGCCGGCCTTTCGATGGGGGGCGCGATCGCCCTCGGCTTTACGCTGCGCTTCCCCGGGCGGGTGGAAAAGCTGGTACCGGTGGCTCCCTACGGGATCATTAACGCGCAACTCTGGCCCCGCTGGCAGTATGTGCTGATCTACCACTACGTGCAGCACTTTTCTTTCATCAATGAGCTCACCTACCGGTACATGGGGCGCAGTCGGGAGCGCGTGCGCCGGCAGTTGCTGGCCTCAGGCGTTGTGCACGATGTAAAACGCCTGTCGCCGCAGTTGATTGAGCAGGTTTACCGGCATGTGCATCTCCCGGGCCGAGGAAGGGCCTTTACTTCGTGGCAGCAGAGCGAGTTCCTGTGGAACGGACTGCGCACCGATCTGACCAGCCGCCTGCACGAAATCACCGTGCCGACGCTGTTTGTGAACGGCGAGAAGGACCGGGCTATCCCGCCGGCTTACGCGCGCAGGGCACACGCGCTTGTCGCGGGCTCCCGGCTGCACGTGATGGCGGACTGCGGACACTGGCCGCAGCGTGAAATGCCGGACGAGTTCAATCGCGTGGTGGGTGAGTTTCTCCGGAAAAGGAAAAGGTGCCAAAGGAAAAGGTGCCAGGAAAAGGTGCCAGGCACTTAAGTTATTAAGATATGATTGAATCTGGAAGTAACCTCCTGTTACAATTAAGCGGGAGGTTTTCTTATGGGCAGAAGACCGAGGATCGAATACGAGGGGGCCATCTACCACGTCATCCAGCGGGGCAACAACAAAGAGCACGTCTTCGCCAACGATGATGACAAAGCATTTCTTCTCCGGCAAGTGGATGAATGCAGAAGGGGCCTGGGGTTTGAACTCTTTGGCTACGTGGTTATGAGCAATCACTATCATTTTCTGCTAAAGACAGGGAGCAAACCCTTGAGCAAGATCATGCACCGGATCAACGGCAATTATGCCCGGTACTTCAACTGGAAGTACCAGCGGTCGGGACATGTATTTCAGGGACGGTACAAGGCGATCCTGGTCCAGGACGAACGCTACCTCTTTGCCGTACTCAGGTACATTCACCGCAATCCCGTGGATGCAGGGGTGGCGAGCACCACCATCGATTATGCCTATAGTAGTGACAGGTTTTATCGCCGGCAACAGGGTTTGCCGGTCGACACTGACACCGTCCTGGATTGTCTGGCGGATGACCGGTCGAAGGCACTGGAGAAGTATCGGGAACTGATGGCCCAGGATGACGACACCGACTATGAGGACCGGGACGTCATCGGGGACGACAGTTTTGTGATAAATGCTTCGCCGAAGCCCACCGTGGCGGAAAGGAAACCGCTAAATGTCATTCTGGCGAGTACCGGTGTCAGCCTAGGGGACTATCACCTTATCAAGAAAGGCTCGCGTGCAAGGCGTCTGACCCCTTACAAGAGGCGCTACATCGAGGCGGCATTGGAAGAGAAGTACACACTCAAAGAAATCGGGGAGAACATCAGCCTCACCGCCGCTGCGGTTTTTGACCTGCGGAGAAAGCAATAACTTGATAACTTTGGTGCCTGGCACCATAGAAAGTTTCTTCCCTGTCGTCGGGCTTTAGAAGCGACAACTGATGCAGCAAGCCGCCAAACTCATCGTTCCCCCCGACCACCCTTTGATAGGCCGCGGTGGTCACGCAGAAACCGCCGGGCACCCGAATACCCTCAATCCTGGACAGTTCCCCCAGGTTCACACCCTTGCCCCCGACAAGCGCCCGTTTTGTTTCATCGATCTCCGAAAAACCGATTACATTTGGTTCCAAGCGAGTCTCCCTCCCGCAGGTGCGACAGGGGACGGTCTCTGTCGCCTGCGCTTTGAATATCTGCTGCTTCTACTTGTATCAGCTCAGGCTCAGCCGGCCGGATACATCACCGAAACGCCCCACGGAGGACATGGACATCCGCACACTGATACCGTAAGCTTTAGATATAACATCCCCGGAATGAAGATTGATGATGATACTCGAATGAGATGTTAGGGGGCGGGTTGCGATGCGCGAGAATCAGGTCAGCCTTACTGCTCTGGTAACGGCTTACGTTCGGGCCTACCATTCTCAATACGATACGTGCCGGATCTTTGACGATTCCCTGGCCGGGAAGCTGCTTCCGAAGAAGACCCAGAAGCTGATCGGGGAGGGGCTGGCGGCATCTCTCAGAATATACGACCCCTTCCGGGCAGCCTCCCGCCCGAAGCCGAAGCAAGCCCTCGCGCTTGTGATGCGGGCGATGGCCGGGCCTGCAAATGTTCTCAGCCGTTCACGCTATACGGAGGATGTCCT
Organism: uncultured Peptococcaceae bacterium; assembly: GCA_965544035.1. Lineage (GTDB taxonomy): Bacteria > Bacillota > Desulfotomaculia > Desulfotomaculales > Desulforudaceae > CBEULR01. The sequence goes on from CBEULR010000007.1 coordinate 92,425, forward strand.
GCTCAAGGCGGTTGAGGAGGGAGTGCGGCAGTACGTGATTCTTGGTGCCGGGATGGATACCTTCGCCTTCCGGCATCAGGATCTCTTGGGAAGTCTTCAGGTTTTCGAGGTCGATCACCCCGCGATGCTGGCCTATAAGAAACAGCGCCTCACCGAACTGGGCTGGGAACAACCGGCAAACCTGCACTTCATCCCCGCAGACTTCCCCAAAGACGATCCGGCGGAAGCGCTGAAGCACACTGCCTATGACCCCCGGGCCAAGAGTTTTTTCAGCTGGCTCGGGGTAACCTTGCACCTGAGCCGGGACGAGGTGTTCAACACTTTGCGCGCCATCGCCGGGATCGCGCCCTCCGGGAGCCGGATCGTCTTCGATTACCTGGATGCCGATGCGCTCGATCCGGGCAAGACGGCCAAACGGATTCAAATTATGAAGGAAATGGTGCGCCAGTCGGGCGAGCCCGTCCGGTCCGGCTTTGAACCCGCCGCCCTGGGCGAAGACCTCGGCCGTATCGGTCTGCGGCTTCGGGAGAACCTCAGCCCGGCCGATATTCAAGCCCTTTACTTCGAGGAGCGGACGGACGGCTATTACGCCGCCGAGCACACGCACTTCGCCCTGGCCGAAGTTATGTAGGAACGCGGTTACCACAGCCGGGGCGCCGCGGCGACCAGTTCGCGCGTGTAGGGGTCCTCGGGGGAGCCGGTGACCGCATCCGATGATCCTATCTCGACGATCCGCCCGGCACGCAAGACCGCAATGCGGTCGCTGACCTTCCGGGCCAGCGCCAGATCGTGCGTGATCAGCAGTATGCCCAGCCCGCGCTCGTCCTGAATATCCAGCAGCAGCCGCAGCACCTTGGCCTGCACACTGGGATCAAGGGAGGAGGTCGGCTCATCGGCCACCAACAGCTTGGGCGACAGTACAAGCGCCCGGGCGATGGCCACCCGCTGGGCCTCTCCGCCGCTGAGGTGATGCGGATACTTGCGCAGGAACCCGTTGCCGCCGGGAAGCTGCACCTGTTCAAGCGCCATCCGGACGCTTTCCAGGTAATCCTCCGGTTTTCCGCCGTGCTGCAGGATCAGCGGTTCGGCCACGGCCTGCAGCACATTGTAGCGGTGGCTGATGGAATCCAGGGGGTCCTGAAATACCATCTGCACGCGCCGGTAAAAATCCTTATTGCGCTGAATCACCTTCTGCCCGTCGAGGTAGATTGATCCGGAATCGGGTTCGACCAGGCCCATGATCACCCGGGCCAGCGTAGTCTTCCCTGACCCGCTCTCCCCCACCAGGGCCAGTGTCTCGCCCTCGCTCAGCTCCAGGCCGACTCCTTCCAGAACGCGCACCGGCCCGTAGCTCTTCGTCACACCCTCCAGGCGCAGCAGGGACACAATCCCCCCGCGGTGGCAGGCCACGCTGTGCCCCTCGTCCACCCGGACCAGTTCCACCCGGGTGTCGAAACAGGCCTGGACGGCCTGCGTACACCGCCCGTGGAAGGGACAGCCGCCGTAGAGGTGCTCGTAGTCATCACCGGCGTGGGCGTGCGGGTGGGCGTGGAAACCGCGGTCATGCGTACCGTGCGCATGACCGTGAGAACCATTTTCGCCGGAATGGGAGTGGTGCGTATGCGGATGGGTGTGGACGTGCGCCCGGCCCGGAATCCCCTGCAGGTCCTTGGTGGTGGTCATGTTGGGATAGGCCCGCAGCAGCCCCCGCGTGTACGGATGCTTCGGCCGCCGGAGCACCACCCCGCTCGGACCGCATTCCAGGATGCGCCCGCCGTAAAGGACGGCCACCCGCCCGGCCAAAGATGCCGCCGCCAGGTCATGCGTGAGCATCAGGAAAGAACAGCGGCCGTTCATCCCTTTGAGCAGGTCCAGAATGGACTGCCGGGTGAGGGCGTCCAGTCCGGCCGTCGGCTCATCCAGGATGACCAGACGCGGGTCGTCCACCAAAGCCATAGCGATCAGCACACGCTGGAGTTCACCCCCGCTGAGCTGATGGGGGAAGAGGCCGTGCTTCTCGGCCGGCAGTTCGGCCTCCAGCAGTCTCCGGCGGGCCCGCTGCAGGGCTTCGGTCCGGCTGTACCCGCCGTCCTCGAACAGCGGCTCGGCCACCTGTAACTCCACCGGCATTCCCGGGTGCAGCACCTGCCCGCCCCGCTGAAACACGATGGAGATTTCCTTCCAGCGGAGGCCCCGGCGCTCTTCCCCGGTGAGCGCGGCGAGGTCGACGCCGTCCCAGAGGATCGAACCGTCAACCGTCCCGTCGACCAGGCCGGCGATCGCTTTCCCGAGCGTGGTCTTCCCCGCGCCCGATTCCCCGATCACGGCCACCGTTTCCCCGGCAGTGATCTCCAGGCTCACCCCGCTCAGGATGGTGTCTTTTCCGTAACGTACGGTAACGTCCTGAATACTAAGCATGGACAACTTCCTTTGCGTGCAGACGTCTCAGCCGGGGATCGGCCGCCTCTTCGATGCTGTTCCCCAGCAGGTTGAAGGCCAGGATGGTGGCCGCGATGGCCAGGGCCGGGGGCAGCAGCAGCCAGACCCAGGCGTCTATGTAATAATAGCGCAGCGCGTGCTGGAGCATGCCGCCCCAGCTGATCACGGCCGGATCGCCGATGCCCAGAAAGGCCAGACCGGCTTCCAGAAAAACGGCGCGGCGCGCGTTACGCAGAAAACTCACCGACAGCAGAGGGATCAGGTCCGGCAGGATGTGGTGCCGGAGCAGGTATGGTTTGGAGGCCCCGAAGGTGCGGGCGGCCAGGATGTGGGCGCGGCCGGTCAGGGTCAGCGTTTGGGCGCGCACGACACGGGCCGCGGCCGGCCATCCGAAGAGCGTGATCAGCAGCACCAGCCCGGCGGGGTTCAGCTGGAGATAGGCCGCGACCACGATGATCACGACCAGGTTCGGCACGGCCAGCATCACATCGGTAAACCGCATCAGCACCCTATCCCAAACGCCTCCGGCCAGGGCGGCCCCGGCGCCTACCAGCGCCGCAAGCAGGGTGGCGAGCAGTCCGGCCGACAGGGCCACCGTCAGGGAAAGCCGCGCCCCGGCCAGCAGCAGGCCGAACACGTCCTGCCCGAAGTCGTTTGTGCCGAGCAGATGGGCGGCCGAGGGCGGGGCAAAGATGTCCCTGGACGGGAGTTCGGGGGCCCCGGATACCAGGGGACCGACCAGCGCCGCGATTACAACCACGCCGAGCAGAGCGCCGCCGACCCGTCCCTGTGTACTGCCGGTGATGTGTTCCCAATAGTCAATATGCATCGTGCACCCTCGGATCCAGGCGCTGCTGCCAGAGATCGGCGGCGATGTTGGCCAGCAGCACGGTGATGGTGATGATCAGAAAAAAGCCCTGGAGCAGGGGGTAGTCGCGCATGGTCAGCGCGGTGTGCATGGTGTGCCCCACTCCGGGATAGGCAAAGATCGATTCGATGAAAACCAGCCCGACCATCAGCCGGCCCACGCGCACCCCCAGCCCGGCCGCCACGGGAGGCATGGCGCCCCGTGCCGCGTGCCGGTAGCGGATCACGCCCTCCCGCAGGCCCTTCGCCCGGGCCGTGAGGATGTACCGCTCGGTGACCGCCCCCAGCATGGCGCCCCGCGTCAGCAGAAACATCCCGGCCAGATTGGCGAGCGTGAGGGCGGTCAGGGGCAGGGCCAGATGACGGGCCACATCGGCGACCAGGGCGAGGCCGGTATAGCCGGCGTAGGCGGTGAGGCCGCCCGACACCGGGAACCAGGCCAAACCCGCACCGAAAATGATGAGCAGGACGGCCCCCAGGAGAAAATCAGGAAAACCGTTCAGCACACCGATGAAGCCGGTCAGTACGCGATCTCCCCTTCGACCGTGCCGCCAGCCGGCCTCGATGCCCAGGATGATCCCCAGCAGGGAGGACAGGACAAGCGCACATCCCGCCAAGAGCAGCGTCCAGGGCAGCGTACGCGCGATCACCTCGGCCACCGGGACGCCGTAATAGAAGGAGTTGCCCAGATCACCCACCGCGAGGCGTCCGAGGTAGCTCAGAAACTGCTCGGGCAGGGGCCTGTTCAAGCCGTAGCGCTCGACCAGTTCGGCCTCCCGTTCGGGCGTCATCTGAACGAGCATATCCCCGGCGTGGATCGCCTGCAGGGGATCACCCGGCATCATCCTGGGGAGGATGAAATTCAGCGTCAGGATCAGTATAAAAGCGATCAGGTAGTTCAGATAGCCTCGCCGCAAACGGCCGACCCCCATCCCGTGAAAGACATTAGCTTTCTACAAAGACCATCCGGTTGATAGCAATGGGCACACCCAAGGCGACACCGCCCGGCGTATAGAAGAGATCCACCGTCCCGTCGTGGGCGAAATACCATTTCGGGTAGTACAGGGTCAGCGCCGGCAAGTCCGCGGCGTACAATTCCTGCACCCGCTGAACGGCCTCCAGCCGCGCACCGGGATCCATAATGCTCACCTGTTTTTTCATCAGCTCGACCAGTTCGGCGTTCGCCTCGTAACGGGCGCTGTTGAAGCCCTTCCCGATCACGGCCTGGTTGATCTGCTCCGGGTCACCGCCCAGACCGCCGTGACCGGTGAGCGCGAGGTCGAAGTCCCAGTTCAAGACCCGGTCGTCCACCGTTTTTGCCTCCATACTCCGCAGGTTAATCTTGAATCCGGCCCGCTCCAGCTGGGTCTTCAGCATCTCGGCATCCCGGGTAAAGTTGGTCGCTCCGGCCACGCCGGCGCTGTAGATCAGCCCCAGCTCCAGTGGCTTGCCGTCCTTGACATAACCGTCACCCTGCCTCACGTATCCCAGTTCCTCCAGCAGCGCCGCCGTCCGGGCCGGATCGCAGGGATACTGCTCGGCATTGGGGGCGAACCATTCACTGTCCGGGGGAACCAGCCCGGCACTCCCCGGCACCGCCTCGCCCTGCTTGGCGATGGCCACGAGTTCCTCCCGATCGATGGCGTAGGCCAGAGCGTGACGCATCTCCCTGCTGCTTAAGGGGGCCTTGGTGTGGTTGATCATCAGCTTGGCGTTCCAATAGTAGGGGCTGTGCATCACGGTGTAACCATCCTGATCGAGAGCACCGGCCACCTCGGGGGGGATCGAACCGGCGTTGACTTGCCTGCTGCGCAGGGCGCCGGCGGTCATTTCCTCGGCAACCTTGACAAACCGCAGCTCTTCGACCATCACCTTTCCGCCGTAGTAGTCGTCATTGGCCAGGTACAGGTAGGTGCCCTGCTCCTTGTTGTAATCACCGAACCGAAAGGGCCCGGTGCCCACCGCCGACTCCGGCGTGCGGAAATCCTCGGGATGGTCCACATCCTGCCAGATGTGGCGCGGGAGGATCGGAATCGTCCCGGCCACCCATTCCAGGAAGGGGGCGTAGGGCCGGGAAAGCTTGAAGGTGACCTCGTTTCCTTCGGCCGTCACCGCCTCTATACAGTCCGCCTTGGCCATGGGGTAGGGGTGTTCCTTCAGATACTCGAAGGTGAAAAGCACGTCATCGGCCGTGAAGGGCTGCCCGTCGTGCCAGGTGACATCGTCACGGAGAACAAAGGTGTAGCTGTTCTCGTCCTCATCGTAGCGCCAGGATTCGGCCAGCGCGGGAACCATCCCCTCGGCATCCTTCCAGACCAAGGTCTCAAAGATCAGACTCATTCTGATGTATCCCGGCCCCCGTTCATAGTGGGTGTAGGGGTTGGGGAAACCCCAGTCGCCGGTGGCATCAGCGATGACGTATACCGGTATCCACCCGCCATCGGGGGCGACGGCGGCCTCACGCTCCCCGCCGCATCCGGCCACAACCGCCGGGATCAGCGTTAGCACAATCACTAGAACCAATAAGCGACGTCCGATATATGAAAATCCAGGCATGCCCACCGCTCCTTTTCCGTCTACCATCCCCGGGTGTATTCTTCCGCGCAGGAAAGGCACACCGGCCGCCCGTTCCGCAAACGCATCCGCGGTTCCATCGCCCACTCACCGCACTCGGCGCACTGCACCGAACGGAAAATGCGTGCCCGCTCCGGGAACGGAAACTGCACTTCGGTGATCTGCAGCAGCTCTTCGGCGGGCATTTCCAGCAGTTCCCGCATTTTCTCATCCTTCATCCGGTTAAACCGCTCTTTTTCCTCGGGAGTTGCCCGGCCGCCCATCACCCGGGCCGCCAATTCCGAATAGCCTTCATCCCCCCGCCAGATCGGGTTCTTCACAACTACCCGGACCGCCCGTCCCGTCTTACGGCTGCCGAAGACATAGGCCTGCTTGCCCAGATCCCTGTAGAGCAGATTCCCCTTTCCCAGGGTGCAGCCGGTCAGCACCATTACGGCGTCCACACCGCATGCGTCGTTTTCGACCACGGCAAAGATCTCCTCATCCTCGGCGCGCAGCGCATTCAGCGCGGCCATCCCGGCCTGCGCGGCGCGAAAGCCGAGGGCCAGCCCCGGGCATACGTGTCCGTGAAAGGCCGCCGCCCTTTTCCAGTTACTCGATTCCTGCATCATAGCACACTCCTCCCCTTTTCGCAGAAATAAAAAACACCACGAAGCGCCCAACCTGCGGTCGGGAACGTACCTCCGTGGTACTCTTGCGAACGATGAAGCACTTTCAGGAACTTCGGCGGCTTCAGCCGTCGGATTGTTGAGACAATTATACTCGACGTCGGTCGAGGCTGTAAAGACTTTGGTCGCCCGACTTCGCAAAGAGAACGATCCCTGTGTTCGTCCTACTGCCCGGACATGGCCCACTCGGCCGCCTTCCGGGCGTGGATGCCGGTGGTGTCGAACAGCGGAACCGGGGAATCCTCCGGTCCCACGAGCATTGAAATCTCGGTGCAGCCCAGGATCACCGCCCGGGCCCCCCGCTCTACGAGCCCGTTGATAATCCGCCGGTACTCCTCACGGGAGGCCTCACGCACCTGTCCCAGACACAGTTCGTTGTAGATAACACGGTGGACGATTTCGCGATCCGGTTCGGGCGGGATAAGAGCCTCGATGCCGAAGCGCTCACGAAGTCTTCCGCGGTAAAACTCCTGTTCCATGGTAAAGCGCGTGCCCAGCAGGCCGACCCTGCCGTACCCCGCGCGTCTGATCTCCTCCGCCGTCGGGTCCACAATGTGCAGCAGTGGGATCGCCACGGCATTTTCGACCGCCGGGGCCACCCGGTGCATCGTGTTCGTACAGATCACCAGAAAATCCGCACCGGCTGTTTCCAGCACCCGCGCCACATTCGCCAGCAGTTCTCCGGCTTCGGTCCAGCGGTCCTCCCGCTGCAAGCGTTCCACCTCGTCAAAATCCACACCGTAAAGGACGATCTTCGCCGAGTGCAGGCTGCCGAGACGTTCCCTCACCGCCTCGTTAATCAGACGATAGTACGGAATCGTCGACTCCCAGCTCATCCCGCCGATCAGCCCGATGGTTTTCATCCTGCAGATACCGCCTTTCCGGATCTAGATCCCTCTGACCCGAATGTAATCCTTCACGCCCACATTGTAAACCAGTTCCTCAACTCTGAAAACCGCCCAGGGCGTGCCCTCATCCGCCCAGGTGAGGGAAGCCACCGTCGGTACGGTGTATCCGTCCACCGTGCCCCATTCCACAACCTCGTTCGTCCACAGGGTTTTCTCTTCATCAGCAGCATCCTTCCAGCGCATCGACTCCAACATACGCAGCAGGCCGGTCTGCGGATCAAAATGGGCCGTAAAGCGGTCCTCTTCCCGACCGAAGGGCACCACGAGCAGTGCCGTGGCCTCGTCAACCGGCTCCCAACGAACGCGCGGATCGGTCACCCAAACCGAAGGAAACCAGACCGCCTCGGCCCACAAGCCCAGGTTGGCGGCCTGATTCACTTTAGGTTCGTTTTCCACCACCCCGACCGGCAGTTCCAGGCGGCTTTCACCATCCAGAAAGAACTCATTGATTTTCATCACCGGGAAACCAAAGACGGTTGATTCGATGTAGTGGCGGTAATCCTGCCCGGCGTCGTGAACAAAGCGAAACCGGGACGGGAAGGTGATCCCCATGATTCGCAGATCCGCCCGGCCGCTGACCACTGCCGTATCAACGACCGGCACTTCGTCACCGTAGATCTCACGGTAGAAGCGTTCCACCGGAGCAGGCAACCCCTCGGGCAGCGGAGCCGTCTCCACCTCCCGGTGCTGCAGACCGACCGCCGGAAAGGAGGACGGCTTGATCTGTAAACCGATCCAGATCAGCAGAAACACGGCAATAACGATGCCAAGCAAAACAAGCACTATCTTTTTCACCTTTTCAAACCTCTCATTTGCGCACAGTAATCGCTAGAGTATTCTACCCCCGGCAGTGCCGGCCAATTATAGGTTAACACCGGTGTCAAGTGCAGGCGAAAGGCCGCAAACTGTACCTGCCTGTTTCATGTCTATATAATGGGTTATGAGGGGGTGATAATCAGTGTGGTTTTATCGCCTAATCTTGTGGGTTATCGGATCCCTCATCGCCACGGCGGGCGCGGAGGCGCTGGTGAAGGAAGTGGCCGGGCGCAAGAGCCGGCAGTATATGTACAGGGTCGCCGCCGTCCTGGCCCTGGTGTTCTTCTTTATTTCGATGGTCATCATTCCGATCATCGATCCTTATGTAGGCATATGGTATAAGTTCACGGTTGCCCTGGGGATCGGTGCCGCCGTCGGACTGCTTTATATCGCTCTGATATCCCTCATCAACAGACGGCGGTGGCCGAAAAACGGTGTTGTTAAATATCATCACCGGAGACGGTGAACCATGGGTCACATCGGTTACAACCCTCTGGAGAGCGGACGATGCAGTACTTTTTACTCGTTTTCTTGTGGGCGGCCTGGGGTGCACTGCACAGCCTGACGGCCTCCCCGAAGTTTATCCGCCGGGCGGAACGCGTTCTGGGGAAAGCGTCCCCCCGTTACCGCCTGTTGTATAACCTGGTGGCCGTCGGGACTTTTGTACCGCTTTTTGCGTACTCCAACAACACCGATACGGATCTTATCATCTCCTACAGCGCGCCGTGGAATGTGCTTCGACTGATTATGATCGTTATCTCTCTGGTCCTCTTCTTATGGTCCCTGCAGCGATTCGACGGTTGGGGTTTTCTCGGCATCCGGCCGACGGCGTCACCGACCGGCATGGTGGCTGACGGCCCCTACCGTTTCGTCCGTCATCCGATGTACCTCGCCGCGGTGATCCTGCTCTGGAGCAGGGACGTCACCCCGGCCGGACTGACCACCAACCTCGCGCTCACCATCTACATCATCATCGGGTGTATTCTTGAAGAGAAAAAACTTGTCGCCGTATTCGGCGACGCCTACCGGGAGTATCAGCAACGGGTACCGATGCTGCTGCCTTTGGCCCGGCTCTCCAAATAACCAACTCCGTTAAGAACCTCTCTGCGCCCTCTCCCGGAGGAACTGCGCCATCCAATCCGGTACCTTCACATCCTGAACGGCATAATAGCCGGGGTTATAGGGCTTGATGTCGACCAGCGGGGTGCCGTCCACGGCATCCAGGCCCTGTACCCTGAGGATATTGTCTTTACGATCCAATAAGCGCACGACCGTGGCACAAACCGGATTCGGCCGCGCCGGACTGCAGGTGGCAAAGATTCCGGTCAGCGGCAAGTCCTTTCTCCCCCGGGGATGGACTTTGATGAGTGAACGCCCCTCGGGATCAATCCGATGCGCCCACCAAAGCACCAGCAGGTGGGAAAAGCCCTCTATACCGTCAAGGCAGCCGGCATACTCTTCATCTATGACAATCTCCGCCTCCCGTTCTCTCCAGTCCGATGAGGCATCTTTCGGCCGTTCCCAGTCACCGGGCTTACCGACCGCTTTCGGCTCCTTGACCTCGGACCGGACTACACCCACCGGTTTAAGAACCATTTCCGGCGTGTCATCCAGCTTTTCCAATGGATCTCTCCCCTTTGCCAGGACTCTCACAACAGTATACCGCTTTTCCCTTCCTCCGCCAAAAGCCTTGCCCACCGCTCCGGCCACAGGAATAGGACACCGGGCTGTAGAAAAGAATGACGCATAATGATCTACATCGGCACATCGGGCTACAGCTACAAAGACTGGATCGGACCGGTGTATCCGCCCGGCACCCGGGATCAGGACATGCTCGGAAGGTACGCGGAGGAATTCTCCTTCACCGAGCTGAACTTCACCTACTACCGCATGCCCAACCGGAAGCAGCTCGACCGGATGCAGGCGCGCACGCCGCCGGGATTCCTCTTCGCGGTCAAGGCCCACCAGCAAATGACACACCAGCGGGAGGCGGCCTCCCCGGAAACGTGCGCGATCTTTCTCGACGCCCTGGAACCGCTTCTGATAAGCGACAGGCTGGCCTGCGTCGTGGCCCAGTTCCCATACTCGTTCCACAATACGGCAAGAAATGTGGAGTATCTGGCCAAGCTCAGGGAGTGGCTGCCGGACCTGCCGATCCAGGTGGAGTTCCGCAACAACGACTGGATTGTGCCGGAAACCGGGAAGGTGCTGCGCGGCCTGAATCTGGGCTTTGTGTGCGTGGATCAGCCGCGCCTGAAAGGGCTGATTCACCCCTTCGCCACGGCCACCACCGAAACCGGTTACATCCGGTTTCACGGCCGGAACGCGGCCAAGTGGTATGATCACCGGCACGCCTACGAGCGGTATGATTATCTTTACTCCGAAAAGGAACTGGCCGAATGGGTGCCCAGAGTGGAAACCCTCAAGGAGAAAACCCGGCGGATCTTCATCGCCTTCAACAACCACTTCGGCGGCCAGGCGGTCACAAATGCCCGCATGCTGCAGGGGCTTCTCGGCATGCGGTAAGACTGCCCGCGACTCCAACAAGGAACCTGGCCCTTGTTTCCGTCGAAAGCGGAAAGACCGCAGCCCACATCGGGCTGCGGTCTTCTATCGAGTCTGACCGATCTATGTCAACCATTATTAAATGGCGGTTAATCGTCAAACGCCTCGCTGACTTTCCATACTTTCCACACATTGCCCACCAGATCGATATTGGGCTTGAGGGTCTGTTTCCCCGGCTTCCAGCCGGAGGGAGTGGCTTCGGTTCCACCGGAATTGCGCACAAGCTGGAAAGCCCTCACTTGGCGGATGGTTTCGGAAACGTTTCTGCCCACAGGCGGGGTAAGTACCTCAAATCCCTGTATGTTTCCGTCGGGATCAATGATAAACCGGCCCCGGGTCTCGGTTCCGCCATTCTCGTCATAAACGCCGTACATCTTGCCGATTTCCCCGCCTTGGTCGGACAACATCGGGAAGGGGATATCTTTGCCGATCATCTTGGAGAGTTCGTGGTCATTCCACATCTTGTGGACAAACACACTATCGGTACTTACGGAAAGTACCTCCACGCCCAAGGCCTGCAGTTCGTCATATTTTGCAGCAACTGCTGAAACCTCGGTCGCTCAGACAAAAGTGAAATCACCGGGGTAAAAGCAAAGCAATACCCACTTCCCTTTATACTCGGACAGGCTAAAGTTGGCAAATTTCCCGTTATGGAATCCGGGTGCGGTAAACTCAGGCGCTGGTTGACCTACTTTTATCATTGCACCTACCTCCTTTTCGGCACTTTCCGGTGCCTCTGCCTCGACGGGCTTCACAGCCTTAGGTTTAGACTTCTTAGGTATCTGACATCCTGCCTTGAATTCTTCCGGCATTGAGTATCCCCCTTTCGATATAAGCGCTTGTCCAATATTATACAGTATCTTGGACCTTTTTACCACTTATCGAATAATACTGCTCCCCTGTCATAAGAAGAAAAAACAGACACCCTCATCGGGGGGTGCCCATTTTCCAAAAGGCGGTCTTGGCTTCTCTGTTGACTGGACGAACTTAGGAATCTGAACACGGTCTTCCGCAGTGATTTGCTGAACAGACAACTGGTTGAAAAACTTACTTTCGCAGCATTTCCAGAAAAGCCTCCACCCTGGTCCGGAGCTGTTCGAAATCCTGCTCACTGTAATCCGTCTCAACGTGCATAACGGGCAGATTGCGCTCGGTCAGGGCCTGTTTGACCAGGTAGCTCTCCGTGGAATAAAGGTTGCAGAACTGCAGATTGGTATCAATAACCCCATCTACCCTGTATTCATCAGCCAGGCGGACAATATCGTCGATCCGGGCGGAATTCGGCGTGAAACAAGCACAATTGGTTTTCATATATCTTTCGGCCAGGGCCCGAATCTGTCCTTCCAGAGTAGTGGCGGACTCATCGACCAGGTTTTCGAAATAGCGGGTGCCGGTACACGATTCCTCAACCACGACTACCGCACCGAGACTCTCCACAATATGATGCAGCTTCCAGTTGGGTATGGCCATAGGCGTGCCGCTGATCATAATGCGCACGGCGTTATCCGGGAAAACACCGGTCCCGCTATCGATCCGCTGCTCCAGCTCCTCGGCCAGTTTATTGGCCATCTGCGCCGCCCGCGCGGGATCATCGTAGAAGTTGATCTGGGTGACCAGCAGGGCGTCTTTCCCGCTGATGGGCACCGGCGAGGCCTTTCTGGCGTTGTAAAGCCGCTGCAGGGCCCTGCGCTTATTATTTATCAGCTTGATGGCCTCTCCCAGCGATTCGGCGGTAATCTTGTTGCCGGTAACCTTTTCGACCACGGCGATGAAATCCTTTATCTCCGCCTCAAAGGCGTCGACATCACGATCCCGTTTCATCTGCGGTATATCGATAATATGCATAGGTACTTCAGCCGCAAGAATCTCCCAGGCCTTCTTCTTGCCGTCACAGGTGTTCTCGCCTACATACATGTCGGGAATGAGAAAGAAGGGACAGGTTTTATCCAGTCTTGCACCTATGGACGCTTTGATGAGCGGGCAGGTATTGGCCGGCAGGACCTTTTCTCCACCGGGTACCCAGAACTGTGATCCACCGCAAAGCCCCGCCGCGATTCCGCCGGCGGCAAAAACCACCTCATCCGGGACATATACGCAGAAGGTCCCGAACACCTTCCCGCCCTCTTTTTGATGCTGCAGCATCTCCGCCGGTCTGACCCCGTGAATCTCAGAGACCACGAAATCATAGAACTCCATGCCTTTCGGGCGATTGGGCTGGCTGAGGTATATGTCTCCATAACTCTTGGGGAGCACCTCACCCAAAGTGTCGTGTTTCTCCAGATCCATACCCAGATTGTCCCACATTTCCCGGTAATCAGCCATTTGCAATTCCTCCCCTTCAGTACTGATTCTTCTTTCCAACCTTGCCTAATCACTTTCCAGGGCCAACAAAGCTGCGCCCAGAGCACCCGTGTACTGACACACTTCGGACACCAACACCCGAACCCCTGTCTCTTCCTCCAGCGCACGTTTAACACCCGGGTTGATCGCCACTCCCCCGGTGAAAGCCACCTGTTCCTGGATTCCCAAGCGCCGTGCCATAGCCGCTACTCTTTTCCCTACCGATTGGTGCAGACCGGCGATGATCCCACCCTTGGGATTGCCGCGCGCCAGTGAACCGATTATTTCCGATTCGGCGAACACCGTACACATGCTGCTGATGGTTTGCATCTGTCCGGGGTCCTCCGCCTCCCCCAGTTCACTGACATCCAGCCCCAGAGCGGTGGCCATCACCTGCAGAAACCGTCCGGTTCCCGCAGCACACTTGTCATTCATAGCAAAATCAAGCACCCGGCCCCGTTCCCCGATGCGGATGACCTTGCTGTCCTGGCCCCCGATATCGATGATGGTGCGGACCTCCGGAAAAAGCTCAGCGATTCCCCGGGCATGACACTTGATCTCGGTAACCGTTTTGTCGGCCTCAAAGGCTACCCGGCCATAACCCGTAGCATATATCCGTTTAACCTGATCCAACTCCAATCCCGACGCGGCAAGAAGCTGCTCGATAATGGCTTGTCCCGCCTCTCGGGGGCTCCATCCGGTAGGAATGAGCACGCGGTAATGACGGTCACCGTTGATCAGATATCCTTTCGCGGCCACTGAACCGATATCAATACCAATGGCGATCACTTGTCTATCATCTCCAACAATGCTTCAATACGGACTTTGAGACTCTCCAAATCTGAGTTGGAATAGTCACTTTCAATGTGCAGGTAAGGAAGCCCCCTGGACTTCACCGTTTTATCCACGGCAACGGCTTCAATGTTATAGGTGTGACAAGCCTGCCAGGTCAAATCGATAACCGCATCCACACGGAAATCATCGATCATCTTTTCCAACAACTTCAGCCGGTAAGGATTGGGGCTCATGCAGGAGCAGGGGATCGCCAGGTATTTTTGTGCCAAGGCCACAATGGGGTCTGCAACGTTCGTGTCGGTCTGCAACCCCAGCGCCTTGTAGCCGGAACAGTTTTCCAAGGCAACAATACAAGCTCCCAGTTCCTCGGTTAAACGGATCACCTTTTCCGTACCCAGCCCCACCGGACAGCCGGTTAAGAGCACCCGGGGTGCTTTTTTTGGCCTGTTCTTTGGCCGATCGGCCACCTTCCGGATCAAGACCTGCAGGGTTTCGATTACTTCCCCTTTGTTGGGGCTGAAGTTGCGGGACCATGCTGCGGTAAGTAGCTCCATCCCGCTGAGCGGTGGCGGATCATCCCGGTTTAGATCGAACATAGCCTTTACGGTCTCGTTCTCTTTATTGATAACCCCTACGGCCTCCCATATGGCTTGGTCGCTTATGCTGACCCGCAACTCTTGCTCTAAACGGTTTGTTAGACGACGTATCTCTTCCACCCACAGATCAAATGCCGCCTTGGTGTTGGTCACATGGGGTAGTTGCATAACGTGTACCGGCTTCAGATCCTGCATAATCTCAAACATTTTCTTTTTTCCGTCGCAGGTGGTTTCGCCCACGATGAGGTCGGAAGCGTCAAAGAATGGGCAGGTATTTGTGACGGCAAATCCATAAGAGGATTTAATCAATGGGCAGAGATTGCGCGGCAAGGTTTCCTCCGCAGCGGGAATCGGCTTCTCACTCGTTCCGCAAAGTCCCACCGGGATTGCGCCTGCCGCCAGAACCAGCTCCTGCGGGCAGTAGGTGCAATAAATGCCGACCACCTTGGTACCGTTCTCCTTGGCTTCTGCGATCCGTAACAGGTTCACCTCTCTGGCGTTGTTGAATCCCTGCATGACTTCGTCTATCAAAAGAGAATTCTCCCTTCCGGATACAGTCCACGGGCCGATGCGGTTGTCCGCTACAGTCTCAGCATTTCTGCCCTGATCGCGCGCGTTTGCCTAATGGACACACAGCCACACATAACCCGCAGACACATCGTTCAATCTCGATGCCCCATTCTTTCTTGCGATTCTCCATATAATGAAAGCACTTGGCCGCATCCACCCGCTCTTCATACGCCTCAGGTTCGTCAAATTCTCGCCCTTTTATGGCGCCTGCCGGACAGGCAAGCCGGCAGATGTTGCAACTGCCGCAGGCTGATGCCAGGAAGCGTTGCGCGGTTGGCAGCGGAGCATCTGTGAGAATACTGGTTAGTCTTACCCTCGGCCCCTCCCGTGGGGTAAGGAAAAGACCGTTCTTGCCGATCCAGCCCAATCCGGCTGCCCTGGCCACCAGCTTATGTGATATGAGGGCAGCCAGACGTTCCTGATATACGCCGTGGGAGGCCGGGACAGGGTATGCCCTCCAACCGTTGCGCTCCAGATAATTGGCTATTCTTGCAGAACCGGTATTCTGTAGATGGTCGATTGAATAGTAGTTGTAATTATGAAAAGACAGTATTTTGTCGCGCTCCTGCTCCTCAATGTTGTCAACAACTGCACTGGAAAGCCGGATGACCAGAGAAACCGCCCGGGGAAACTGATAGATAAAGGGACCACAGATACTGCTCATATAGGTGTGGAAAGGAGTCAGGTCGGCAAAACCGCAATAATCCCAACCGTATGCGATCGCCATCTCTGTTAGATGTTTTCCTATTTGCATTTCAACTTCCCTTACACCCGCTTGCATTGCCAAATATGTTGGTTAGATAGTCGGCTGTTTTGCAACAGCCGACTATCTGGAAAGCCTAAACTAATGCCAGGTTTCGTATTCTTGAATGTTTTCCTTAGTGACCACAGCCAGCGGGCTATTGACCTGCTTGGGCACTTCCATGCCCTGAATCGTCTTCACGGCCAAGAGGATTCCGGCTTTGGCATAGGCATCCATAGAATACGCGATGCTGCCGTCCAGTTTCCCGGCCTTGATGGCTTCTTTGGCTTCGTCTATGAAGTCTACGCCGAAGACAATTTTCCCATCTCTCTTTCCTGCTGCAATCAGAGCATCGGCCGCAGCCAGGGCCATTACATCGTTACAACAGAAAATGCCCTTAATATCGGGATTGGACTGCAGGAGGTTGGTGGTCACATTGTACGCAGTGTTTCTATCCCAATTAGCAGGCTGAATAGAAACGAGTTCGATACCCGGCGTACTTTCAAATACCCGTTTGGCCCCGGCTGTTCTGCCTTCACTCTGTCCGGCTCCGGGTATGCCCTGAATGATGGCTACTTTCCCGCCTTCTGCCCCTATTTTCTCGACAATGTACTGAGCCGCTTTTTCTCCTTGTTCTTCAAAATCCACGGTGATACGGCCATCCAGGTGGCCGCCGGCCTCGGTAAGCGCATCCACATTAATGCCGGGCCCCAGGTTCACTACTTTGATCCCTTTCTTGTTGGCCGCCACTACACCAGGCACCAGATTGAACGGCTCGATAGGAGACACGATTAAACCCTGGTAGTCCTTGGCAACCATGGCTTGCAAGGTTTCCAGCTGCGATTTGGTGTCATTCTCAGTTGGAGCGGCCATGACTTCAACATTAACCCCCAGCTCCTTGGCGGCCCGTTCATAAGACTCTTTCAATGATACCCAATAAGGATTGGCCAGTGTGATGACCAGAATGCCGATTTTCTCACCTTGCTGAAGTTCAGGAAGCGGTTGCAATTGTTCCATAAGAATTCTTTCATTTTCTGCTACCTTCGAATCGAAGACTTGATCATCAGTACTGGTAACGGGGGGTTCCGCTTCGGTATCCGGGGTGCTTCCGCACCCAACCATGGAAAACAAAAAGGCAAATAGTACAAATAGTGCAACTAGCTTTTTCCGACCTTTCATTTTAGCCCTCCTTAATCATATTTCCACGTACTAGGGCATTTCTAAACCGCAATTCAGATATGATGATGGCCACCAGGATAATTAAACCAATGGTTAGCTGCTGGTAATAAGATGGTATGTTCAATATAGTCAAGCCATTGCGTAACACCCCCAACAGTATACACGCCATCACCGTTCCGGTTATGCTTCCCCTCCCCCCCTTCATATCCGTGCCGCCTAAAACCACCGCGGCGATGGCATCCAGTTCCAGCATCCATCCCGCCAGCGGCTCGGCTGTATTCAAACGCGCCGTAATCACCAAACCGCCTATTGCCGCGGTAAGTCCCGAAATAGTGTAGACGATCGTCTTGTAGGTCTTGTGGGCTACCCCGGACCGCCGCAGTGCTTCCTCATTACCGCCGAGCGCCAGGGTATAATAACCCAGTTTTGTCCTTGTAAGAATCACCGCAGCCAGTAAACCGAACAATACAGCCATCAGAATCGGCGGGTTAACCGGACCCACATGACCACTGCCCCACCAGGTAAAATTTAAGGGAAATCCGTAAATGGGGATGCCATTGGTGAGAATCAGGGCAATTCCCCTGGCTATAGACATAGCAGCAAGGGTTACAATAAAGGGGCTGATATTTATCTGAGAAATCAGCAAGCCGTTGGCTAGACCTACAACGGCTCCGGCGGCAAGACCTAAGATAATAGACGTTTCGACGGGTACGCCGGCATGCATAGCCAAAGCCATGCACACTCCGCTCAAGGCGGCGACGGCACCGACTGATAAATCAATCCCGCCTGTGCAAATGACAAAGGTCATCCCCAACGAAACAATTACCAACAATGCGCTCTGGTCCAAAATGTTGCGCCAATTATCCCAGGTCATAAAGAAAGGGGATGCGTGATGCAGTAAGAGAACCAGAGTTATGAGGATTAAACCAAGTAAGACCTGGGAAAACTGCTCGTTCCAAGACCATAACCCACGCCTAATTAGCTGCACCTGCTTGTACTCCCATCCCATTCGTGGTAATAGGTATAACCCCCATGATCAGCTCAACGATCTGATTGGGTTGATAATCCGAAGCCTTGCATACAGCCACAACCTGCCCACGGCGTAATACGCAGATTCGTTTGGCGATCTGAAATACGTGATGCAAGTTATGACTTATCACCACAACAGCCATCCCCGCGCGAGCCAATTCTTGCATGAGCCTGATTACTTTGGCGGATTCTTGAACACCCAAAGCCGCGGTAGGCTCGTCAAAGATAATTACCTTTCCCCCCTGGATGACTGCCCTCGCGACTGCCACTCCCTGTCTTTGTCCCCCGGACAAAAGGCCTACCGGGGTTCTTAAAGACGGAATATTAACTTGCAGGCTATCCAGAACCCGACGGGCCTCCCTTTCCATTTTTCGCCGGTCAATTAGAAAACCAGCCCTTACTATTTCACGACCCAAAAACATGTTGCTGACTACGTCCCGGCAGTCAACCAAGGCCAAGTCCTGATATACCGTGGATATGCCTAAGTGTATGGCTTGGGCGGGCGACAACGAACGATAGGATTGCTCCCCAACTTGTATGTGTCCGGAATCCGGCTTGACCGCCCCGGATAATGTCTTAATGAGAGTACTCTTCCCAGCACCGTTATCACCCACAATGGCTAGGATCTCGCCCGGGTAAATATCCAAGCTGACATCGAGCAGGGCGGTAATGTTCCCATAGGATTTGTTAAGGTGTGAAACCCTTACCACAGGACTGAATGTCTTGGCAGCCATAATTCACTCTTTCCCGCAGAATAGAAGGAATGTATAATAACTATTAGTGATGGACTCTATACCATTCAGTTATGGTACTGTAATTCTACCCTGGACCATTGTTTTCGTCAATGCCTAATCGTTTGCCGACCGATTCGTGGCTCATTTAGCTTTTGAGGGAAGGGGATTGTGCCCGTGAAGACTCCCGCTGACTACATCGTGGAATCGGCCTTGCTGGGACAGGGGTTGGTCTCTGTCAGTAGCGCCCGGATAAAAGAGCTATGGCCGGACGATGCGATGGTAGCCTGGCTGCAACAAGGACGCATTATTCTTGGATCGATAGAAGTGTTTCTTGATTGTAGAGACCAAACCAAATCCTGGCGAAGACTGGACGGGTTGACATTATACAAAGGCATCAAAGAAGGGGCGAATGGGTTTCTCACCGCCTCCGCCACCATAGCCGTTGCCCGGGATGTTGGATGTCCGGTAGTTGTAAGCGCGGGCATAGGAGGAATCGGAGATATTATCGAGGAGCGCCTTTGCTATGACCTTCCGGCCTTGGCTAAGACGGAAATAACTCTGGTGGCGACCTCACCCAAAGATATGCTGGATATTCCCGGAACCATAGACTGGCTGCACACGAATGGTGTAAAAACATTTGGCCTCGGTACAGAGTATTGTGACGGTTACGTGTTTGTGGGCCGACAAACGCAGCTTATGCAGGCGTTAAGTCAGGATGAGTTGAGCTCAATAGTCAAGGGGCATAATCTCGTTTTGAATCCGATCCCTCACGAAAAAAGGCTGCAGGACAATGACTACTTGCGCGAGGCTATTAAAGCAGGCAAACAAGCGCAACAGAACGGTATGCATTATCATCCAGCGGCAAATCGTCGTCTGGATGAACTAAGCCAGGGCAGGTCTTCGATAATCCAATTGGAATCACTCATTGCCAATATACGTGTTGCACGGAATATCAAAGTGCAAGCAAATCGGTAGCCCCTAAAGACTCCGACATCGTCTACCCGAATAAGCCGGAAACAAATCCCCGGGTTACAGGGCTCTCAGGAGACTCAAACAGTTTCTCAGTTGGTGCTTTTTCTATAAGCCGGCCGTCCAGTATAAAGGCGGTCTCGTTGGATATGCGGCGGGCTTGAAACAGATTATGGGTGACAATGATAATACACAACTTCTCGGCCAGTTGGATTAACAGATCTTCAATCAGCCCGGTGGAAGCCGGATCAAGACTGGAGCAGGGTTCATCCAGGAGTAATACCCGGGGCTCCACGGCCAGTGCCCGGGCTATGGCCAGGCGCTGCTTCTGGCCGCCGGACAGCTGTGCCGCAGGCTGTTTGAGGCGATCCTTCACTTCATGCCAAAGAGCCACCTGTCGCAGACATTTTTCGGTTATGGCCTCCAAATCAGAGCGGCTTCTTACCCCATAATACCTGGGGCCAAAGAGGACATTTTCCATGATGCTCAGAGGCAAAGCCACCGGGGTCTGGTAGACCATACCAACCTGTCGGCGCAAAGCCGACACATTCCTGACTTCCATTATTGATTTTCCCAGTACCCTTATTTCCCCTTGGCTTTGATAACCTCTTTCCATTTCCGCAGTCCGATTGATACTGCGCAGCAAGGTTGTTTTTCCGCACCTGGAAGGCCCGATTATAGCAGTAATCGAATTGGAGCCAAACTCCAAGTTTATGTTCTGCAAAACCGGCTTATGGCTATAAAAAGCGTGAAAATCTACAATTTCAACATCATTATTCATTGTCCGTTTATCCTCTTTTGCAAGCTACTTAGAGATAATGCCAAAACATTAAAAAACAAGAGCAAGCCTACCAAAACCAGAGCGGTGGCATAGGCGTGGTGGATGGATATATGCTCCCTGAACAGTATGTAGAGGTGATACGGCAGAGCCATGACCGGCTCGAATAAAGCCCCCGATGAGCTGGCCATAACGGCGGCCGCCGTAACCATGATCGGGGCGGTGGCTCCCGCCGCATACCCTAATGCCAGCAACACCCCGGCAATAATGCCCGGCACCGCCCGGGGAAGTATGACCCGATACAATGTATAGGATTTGGAAACACCCAGAGAGTTTGCCACCAATCGATAATTCTGATCAACCGCCAGAAGAGCATCGCGGCTGGAGACCACAATGAAGGGGAAGATCATTATGGCCAGGGCCAGCCCTCCGGCCAGGAGTGATATGCCCCAGCCCAGGCTGACGACCCCCAGGGCATAAACGAACAACCCGACAATAATTGAAGGCACCCCGGCCATACTCTGCACCAGAAGGTTGATGAATTCAGCCAGGCGCCCGCTCCGCCCGTATTCGCTCAGGTATATGGCGGTCAGCAAGGCCGGAACAATGGATATGCCCAAGGCCAGCAAAATGAGCCACAGGGTTCCTTTGATCGCCGGAAAGATCCCCCCTTCGCTGCCCAGGGGAGATCCGCGGGGGGTGTCCAGAAGAAATTCGCTATTGATGGACGGCCCGCCCCGCCAGATGAGATAGGCTATAATGGCCAGCAGTATCACCAGAATGAGCATCCCGGAGACCCAAAACCAGCACATTAGCAGCCGATCGGTGATTGCTTTTCTCATACGGTATAAACCCCCTTCTGCAGCCGCCTCAAAAGAAGGTTTATGCCTATATTCACCGCTATAACCATAACCAGCAGAACCAGTCCCGCGGCGAACAAAGCCTGGTAATGAGGGCTGCCGGGTGTGGCACTGCCCAGCTCCAGGGCAATCAGGGCCGTCAACGGCTCGCCCTTGTCAAACCAGGAACCCGGCATACGCAGCGTGTTTCCGGCCAGCATAAGCACGGCCATGGTCTCACCCATCGCCCTTCCAAAAGCCAGCACCAGCGCACCAAACATGCCCTTGCGGGCCAAGGGCACCAAAACGCGCAGCGTCAGATACTGTCTTGAAACCCCCAGGGCAATGCCCGCATAGCGGTATTCGGGCGGGACGGCACGCAGTGCATTCTCTGAGTTTCCCACTACAAAGGGAATGATCATTACGGCCAGTACCAGAGAAGCGGCGAAAAGGGACTCACCGCTGGCCAGATCGAACTTCACCTCAAAAAACTTGACCAGTACAGCCGCGCCCAGAAAACCATAAACAACCGAGGGTATGCCGGTGAGTATGTTGATCACCGGGCGCAAAACCGCGGCGAGCGGCCCGGGAGCAAACTCCGCCAGAAATATGGCGCAACCCAGACCAAGCGGAGCCGCAATGAGCAAGGCCCCCCCTGCCACCCACACCGTGCTGACGATCATCGACAGGATACCGATTTCGGGCGGGCTGTTCAGGGGTCTCCAGGTTGATCCGCTCAAGAAACCGCCTGCTCCCATCTGTGACCAGATCGGCCAGCTCTCCCGGAATATAAAAATGACCATTGCCAAGAGCAGCAGTGAGGAAACAAGCGCGACACTGATTATGATCGAGCTTATTATTCTCTCTTTGAACTCTGGTCCTGGATTAATCAATTACCATTTCCTTCTTTGCTGATGGGAGAATAGACGGACGAGCAGGTATCGCTACCTGCTCGTCCGTCAATATGGCAGAGACTGCTAGCGGGCAACCGGGACATAACCCAGTTCCTCTACTACCTGCAACCCTTCCTCAGACAACAGATAATCCAAGAACTTCTGCTCCCGCTCGTCCGGTGTATCTTTGCTGACCAGCAGCAGCGGACGGCCTACCTTATATGCCCCTGAATTGATGTTTTCCAAGGTCGGAGCGATTCCATCGACGCTGATGGGTATGATCTTGTCCGGATTCTGATTAACCAAACCGCTGGAGACATAACCAATGGTGTCGGCATTATCCATTATCTTTGCCGCCAACGCCCCCATGGAGGGAATCTGTAAAGCCTCATCGGATATGGGGGTGCCCTTCATTATGGTGTTATCAAAAACTTCTGCGGCGCCGCCGCCAAGATCACGAACAGCCACTACGATCGGGCGATCGGGCAAGGCCGGATCAAGTTCGTTCCAGTTTTTGATCTCGCCCGAGAAAATGCTGACCAGCTCTTCAGTGGTCAGGTCGGGCTTTACCTCGGCAACCGGGTTTTCGGAATTAACCCCGATCACCAATACGTCGGAACCCAGCTGGGTGATACTGCCGTCGGCAAACTGCTCTTTTTCTTCATCCTTCAGGGTCTTGCTCACCATACCAAAGTCAAATGTCCCGTCAAGAGCTGATTTCAGGCCAAAGCCGGAACCACCGGTGGAAACGAAGATAACAATGGGTTCTTCCGGAAGACTGGGGTCAACCTTGTCCCAGGTCTTGAATTCTTCAGTGAAATTGTCGGCACATGTGGCGATGATGGGGGCCAGGGTGCTCGAACCACCGATTCTGATAGAGTAGCTCTCGGTTGAAGCCGCATCATCCTCACCGGCCGAATCATTGCTTGTACAGCCGGCCAGCAGGGCAAAAGCAAGGACACAACACAGCAGTACACTTAACCACGCCTTCCTCTTCACCAATCACAACCTCCCAGCCATGTGTTTTATATACTATATATATCGCTTATCGTTTTTTGTCTAATAACCTTCCGTTATATCACAGACCGGCTCATCCCGCGATAGGGCTGGGAACCTTCCTTCGCAACGCGCATATGTTATATGGTATCAAATGGCAACCAGGGGGAGTGTTGATAATGTCGCGGCAAAAGCCCCGGCAATGTGACGGCCGCCTGTACACCGTCGCCGCTTCAGATACGCTCTTTGGCATTGCCCGCCAGTTCGGAGTGACGGTCGCGCAGATCATGACCGCCAACCCGCAGATCCAAAACCCCGACGTCATTTTTGCGGGCCAGGTGATCTGCATTCCCCGTCCAGCACCCGAACCAGGTGACGGGCTGCGCGTCCTAACACTGCGGTTTCTGACGGAAGCGGGGCGCGAACTGCCCACGGTTAACGGGGCGGTGCAGCTTGAGGCCCGTGTCATTGTCCGGGCAACGTTTACCCGCCCGGTGTCTCGGGCCTTCTTTTTCCTGGAACCAACCGGCACGGAAACCTGTGAACTGGCCCGGCTGATTGGTGTGGATTGCCCCGGTGCGGTGACCGGGGTGGCCGAGGTACTGTGGCAGGTGCCCGCGGGCACCTTGGGCCGCGTTTTTGTGGTAGCCTGCCTAAACAGCATCTGCGCTAAATCGGAAGAACTGCTTGTTGTACGCAATACCTGATGAGATTCATGCCAAACCACTCAGGCCCAAATTGTGTGGGACTGCTGCGGACAGTCTCCCTCGCAACTATGAACTGCCGCCGTAGATAAGGATCCTTTTCGCACGCCTTCACCTCCGCTGGGGTGGCCAGGAGCAGCCTCCTCATTCTGCGATAGGGCTGGAACTCTCTCATTCTTTTCGGTCGTAATAGTGGTAGAAGCCGATATGCAGGACCACCAGCAGGAAGATCACTACCCCCAGCATGTCGTAGGGATTAACCGTGATTTGCGGTCCGAAAACAGATCCCGCCAAGACAACAAGTGCACCAATAATTACGAAGACGCTGACCGCCGCATAGGCCGCCTTGCCCGTTAAATAATGGACCCGTTCATCATATGGGTTCATTCCCCGTTTCTGAAGCTCTTTGACCCTTTTCGTTTTGATACTGCGAATTACAAACACCGCCAGAGTCGCGGCAATCAGGCCTGTGCCCAAACCGACCTTCCCGATGTAAACCGCCCAAACACCCAACGCCAGGAGCAACGCCTGAAAACCAGTGCCGATCCAGTAACGGACTTGGATTGTCATCTAGTCATCCCCCTCTCCATTTTCCAGCAGAAACACGTCTTCGATCCGCAACCCGAACACCAGGGCGAGCTTATGGGCCAGTATCAACGAGGGATTGTACTTGCCCTTTTCCAAGGCAATGATAGTCTGACGCGACACGCCCACCCGGGCCGCCAGATCTTCCTGGGTCAAAGACTCCCTTTCACGTAGTTCTCGCAGCCGATTACGCATCAAAACACCACCGGTTATATTGTAAAGCTAGCTTTACACCAGTATACTCTCCAGCATCCTCGATGTCAAGTACGCTTTACAACAAAAACCGAGGAAACCACTCCCACTCCCGATACCGGTGTGTGGACCAATCCCTTCGCCGATGTATCGGAGGATGCCTGGTACTGCAATGACGTCCGCTATGCCTGTGAGCACGGGCTGATCCGGGGAACGGCAGCGGACCGGTTCGGGCCACAGATCCCGACCAATCGCGGGATGATGGTCACCATCCTCTGGCGGCTGGAGGGTGCGCCGGAGGCCTCAGGGTCCATGCCCTTTACCGATGTGGCCGCAGGCAAATATTATGAGGCCGCTGTTAAGTGGGCCACCGAAAACGGCATTGTAAGCGGCTACTCGGCCACCGGTTTCGGCCCGGAGGACGGGATCACCCGCGAGCAGCTGGCCGCCATCTTATGCGGTTACGCGGCATACAAGGGCCGCGATGTCAGCGCCCGCGACGATCTGTCCGCGTTTGAGGATCGGACTTCGGATTGGGCTTTGGAAAGCGTGCAGTGGGCGGTGGCCGAGGGTCTGCTGGGCGGCAAGGGCAATGGCATGCTCGACCTGCGGGCGGGTGCCGGGCGTGCCGAGTGCGCGGCGATTCTGAAAAGGTTTATTGAGAAATATGAACTGATGTAGAACACCGCGCCGGGACGACACGAACGCAACTGAAGCAACCCCGAAGACAAAGCAGCATTTAAAGAGGCTACTGACAGTAGCCTCTTTAAATGCTGGTACGTTCGTTATGGTCCGCGCTTATTTGGATAGCAGCGGGTTTATCTTTCCGTTATCGCCACAGCCGTCCCGCCATCTTTCACTTAAACGCCATATGACACAAGGGGACCGCCGCATTGTGTCCGTGTCCCCACTGGATCTTCTGCACCGGAATCAAACCCCATATCCTCTTCGCCGGCCTCTTCCTCCCTGGGCAAAACGTCCTCCCTTTGTCCTGCATCCGGATCAGGCACCGGCTCCTCCCGGGCGGGCGCATCGTTCTCATCCCGGGCGTCTCCCTCTTCAGTCCCGGACTCAGGTTCTAATTCTTCTGCACCGCTATCTTCATCCTTGGGAAGAACATCGTCCCTTTGATCCGGCACCAAATCAGGTTCACTGTCTGCGCCAGTTTCGTCCTCAAAAGAGGAGGTAGTCCCTTTTTCCTCTACGGAGACTTCTTCCCCAAGCTGGAAGGAAAAGGTTAGCTCTCCGGCTCGGGAGTAAAACCGATGGCTTTTCGAAAGATCCGGATTTAAAACCACACCTTTATCGCCAAAGATCCAGACTGCTCCGTCAAGAGTGGCTCGCCATACATCGCTGAGGCAGCCTTCCAGTTCGGCTTTCTCAACAGAACCGGCAGGATAGGGCACCCCGTCACCGGCCTTTGCCCAAGCCAGACCGTCGGCTGAAGTGTAAACGATATCTTTTTTCCCGTCGTGACCTTTGACGAACCAGGTACCATCACTAAATACCACATCCAAAAGCTTTATGGACGCAAATTCCTGCTCCACCACTTTCCATTCCCCGGCATCGGTTGAGGTGAAAATGTAGCCGTAAGAAGCCGGGGCATCTTCATTACCGTATCCGCCCAAATACTGTTCACCTACGGCAACGTACCTGCCGTTACCATACGCTATCCCGTGCACCGCGCCAAAGTACTGACCTTGCTCGTTCCATATCTCCGGTATCAGGGTAAATGCTTTCCAGCTATCACCATTATCACCCGAAGTCAACACAACGCCTTCCGTAAACTCACCGTGGTCTGATGAATTATCGTTCTTTACCCCGGCCAGGAGAAGAACGCCCTCACCATAGGCCATGTTTTCAAAATCAAAGGGGTTCGCCCCAATAGCCTCTGTCCAGGTGTCCTTATCTGCAGAAACATGTAGACTGCCAAAATCCCCCCTGCTAAACTCTAAATGCCCGGCTGCGGCATCTCCGTATTGGTTTTTACCCTGAATACTAAAACTTTCAAGGACTCCCTCCGCATTTTGCTCCAGTTTAAGGGTGCGGGTCCCGGCTACATTAGAGAAAAGCCCCTTATATCTTATCTTGAAGTCTTCCTCGTTAAAGTACAGGTCCCGGTATCCATAATAATCACCCTCAACAACAAGTACCTGCCAAGTAGCGGCCCCGGCCTTAAGGACCGCTATCGCGCCCTTTTTTAACGAACCGAACCAGGCCACAAATTTGCCGTCCCCGTAAGCCAGATAGTCCCAACTCGCACTGCTTTCCCCGGGTACTGCGACATCATAAGCATTCCACGCCAAGCCATCGGACACGAGTATGGTTGTATCATTTGTAATTATGACAAAACGGGATCCATCAGAAACTATGGCCCGGCACTGAATACCAGCGGGTACTCCGTTTGCCTCCCAGCTCAGGCCATCCGTTGAGGAAAAAATATGATGCTCTCCGTCTTGGTAGCCCAGGGCCACAAATCCGTTTGCTCCATAGGCCACATCAGAATACCGCCTTGAAGCATCTTTCGCGGCAGACCAACTCTTACCGTCCGCCGACACGGCAATTCCATCCCCTACGGCTACAAAGCTACCGTTGCCGTAGGCCACGGCCTCTGCGGATACCCCTGACCAGTGCTGCGTCCAGGTCTGACCATTATCTTCTGAACGAATGACCGCCCCGTTTTCTCCAACCCCCACGTACACTCCGTTCCCATCCCAGGCAAAATCAGAAATGCTATGGCCCGAGATATTTACGGAAGCAGCCTCCCCTTCAGTTATGGGCACCGCTTCAAAGTTGGCCACAATATTTAACCCTCCAGGAGGCATGGCAAATATAAATTCAAACTCTTCCCAAACAACCTCACCATCTATGGTCCAGTTCTTGAACGCATAGGCAAAGTTCTCTTCCGCTTTCACGTAAACCTCAGTCCCCGTGGGAAAGCTCCCTTCCGTTCCGATAACGTCATTAATATAAATCCTGCCCCCTGTTGGCACATTGGGTTCAACCTGCAAGGCACGCATTTCCCCATCAGCGGGAACAAAATTACCCACAACGGCAATGTCTTGGGCGGGCATTGGATACATTAGCCTGGGCAACCAGCCTACCGGCCTGCCGTCCACCGTCCAATTAATGAACACATAGCCCTCATTTGGCACCCCTTGCAATTCAAAATAGTCGCCATCACGATAAGCTTCTGTCTCCTTGTTTTCACCGTCAATTAGTATGCTTCCCGCTGCTTCATCATTGCTGCTGGCCGCAACCATATATGAACCACCGGACTTGAAATTTGCAGTAATAGTCGTATCCTTCTTGGGCATGTAATAGGTAAAATCGGCTTCGGTGCCCACCACCCTGCCGTTGATGGTCCAGTAGACAAAGGTATGATCTCCCGAAGGCACCGCGGTTAAAGAAACCGGCGTACCTGCCTGATAGGTCCCCTGGTTTACACCGCCTTCCATAAAGGCCGTGCCTCGAGAGCTGTCGTTGGTTCTCACAACGAGTTTATAGGCCTCCCCGTCACCCTCGGAAGGCTGAAAATTGGCTTTAATGGTGAGAGCCCCATCCGGCATAATTACGGTGAGCTCCGGGTCCGTCCCCTTTATTTCCCCGTTTATGATCCAGTTTACAAATTCGTACCCTGCAAGCGGTACGGCGATCATGCGGAGGGTGGCCCCGGCCGGATACCTGTCGTATATATGCGGGTTTTGCATTATAATCCGCCCGGACTCCTGGGGAGAAGGAAGAAGAGTAAGCTGATGCTCAGGAATGTTCGCATTCCTGAAAACAGCGGTCAGTGCCACATCCTCAGCCGGCATGGAATAAGTCAGCGCAGGGTCTTCACCAATGACCTCCGGCCCCTCCTCTGTCATTACCGCCCAGCCCACAAAAGTATAATCTTTGTCGGGAGTTGCCTTGAGCACAACCTTTTCGCCGGCAAAATAACCTCCCGCGCCGGTGACCGTCCCGCCGTTTCCGGGACTTGCACTTACGCTTAACATATACACTTCCGGGTCATCGGCCACAAAGTTGGCGGTAATTGTAACTTTGGCGTCGGGCACTTTGTAATTAAAGGCGGCCTCTTCACTAATCGCCATGCCGTTAATGGTCCAGTTTACAAAGCTGTAGCCCGGCTTTGGTGTCGCCAGCAGGGGAACAATGGCGCCCGGCTTGAATTTGTTGCCGGCCTCCTTGTCTACCTTTGCTGTGCCCCCCTCCGCAGGCAAAGCTTTTACGGTCAGGGTAACCGTGCTGGAAAAGGACTGCAGATGCGGATAGGGGTATTCCCCCGGAGGCTGTAAATACCATGTCTTGGCAAAGTCAAAGCCCGCGAAGGAGCTCTGATTTCGCATCTGAGTATCACTAAGAACCTTTACGCCGCCGGTCCCGGCCGGATTGCCAACCCCCTGGTTGGCCGAAGAGGACATGAAGTAGCAGTTTTTAATATTTGCCGAGGCCGCCGTCAGGCCGCCGATGATGCCGCCTGCGGCATTGATTTTCTTGGGGTGGCCTTCATTGGCTATTGAAGATTTAATTTGTCCGGTATTATAGGAGGTCTCCACTTTGCTGGCCGGATCACAATTCCCAACTATCCCGCCTGCGGTGGCCACATAGTCACCGCTGGCCGTAACCGAGCCGGTGTTAAAACAATTAACCGTGGAACTGTTCCGGGCATAGCCCACAATACCCCCCGCAAAACTATGCTCATTACCCTGGGTCAAGATCACACCTTCATTGAAGGAAGTCTCGACTTTCCCAAAATTCTCCCCGGCTATCCCCCCTGCCGCGCCGGTCGTGTTTAACACGCTAACCCGGGCCAGGTTAAAGCAATTCTTTATGGTGCCGGCATCATTCCAGCCGGCAATGCCCCCGGCATAATTGGTAAAGCCGTTCCGGGCGGTGACCTGCCCCGTTACCGAGCAGTTTTTTATCTCACCGTCATTTTTGGCCACCAAACCCCCGGCGTAATTGTAGCTGGCCTCTTTGTCCTTGATACCCATCTCCGCGGTAATATTTACGTTTTCCAGCTTCAGCTTTTGAATCTTGGCATCCTTGTCTATTGCCCCGAACAGACCGGCCAAAACAGTGTTGGCCCCACCTGTACCAAGGTTAACCTTAAGATTGGATATGGTTTTTCCCTTGGCATCAAAAGTGCCTTTAAAGGGACGATTCGGATCATTGCCAATGGGGGTCCAGGGAAGATTGTTCAAATCAATGTCTGTGCCAAGCACAATCTTTTCCTTGGCAAAGCTGTTTTTCCCGCTGTTCACCTGCTCCGCAATCCAGGCCAACTGTTTCCCGCTGGTAACCAGATAACTACCGTCTTTCAGCTTATAGATCACATTGGCGGTTTGCCCATTCCAGGTGTCCTTCGTATTTTCGGGCAAAAACTTTGCTGTAAAGACCGTGTCTTTATAAGGCATCACCGATGTAAAGCTTTCATCCACACTTTGGATCTCACCGTCCACCTCCCAGTGATCAAAAACATAACCCGCACTGGCTGTGGCCGTGACTGTGAACACTGCGCCAGCCGCAAGTTCGCCCGATTTTGTTACTTCCCCTCCCTTGGCAGGGTCGGCCATTACCGTGAGTTTATAATTTTTGGTCATGTTGGCCGTAACCGTCACGTCAGCCTTGGGCATAACGTAAACAAACTTGTCTTTGGTACTGACAATTTTCCCGTTCACGGTCCAGTTGTCAAATGACCATCCAGGCACAGGCTTTACGCTCAAGGTCACACTTGTACCCGCCCTGTACACACCTCCCCCTTGCAGGGTGGCGGCACCCTTGGGGTTGGACTCCAGGGTCAAGCGATGGGAAGAAGTGCTCCCGCCTCCCCCCGAACCGCCGCTGCCTCCACCGGTGCTGGTGCCGCCGGTACTGCCGCCGGTGACGGTCTTTCCGTTGACCGTGGCCTCGACTCCTTTGGGCACCGTGACACTGCCGGGCCTTTGCTGGATATTCACCTTATTGGCATTAATGGTGGCGGACTGGATTCTCCCGCCGCCCTCAATATTGCAGTTCACATCACACACCAGTGAATTTACAGCAGCCGTGTTTTCAAGGGTCACACTGGCATCCGCGGCTGAATTACTGATAATCAATTCGGCTATCGTTCCGTCTTTTGCTTTTACTGCACAGCCCGGGGTCTGTACCTCCACCCGGCCAAAGCTGCCTTTTAGCTCTACAGTGGCCCCTTCCGGAATGGCGATAATGGTGGTTTCAATACTGTTGCCGCCTTCAAGAATGACCTGGTTGGATCCAACCAGAACCGAATCCACAGAGGAATTACCCTGCGCCGCAAACCGGACGGGTGCCCCATCGGGGACATTTAAGGTCACCGCTCCCAACCGGGTATTGATAATAATGACGCTGTTAATACCCCCGCCGCAAATCAGGGTCTCGCCCTTGACAGTGACCCCATCCAGGGTCACATCGCCGTCTCCGACACCTTCGGTTATATACAGGTTGCCGTTGATGGTCATGTTTTTGAGCACTACACCGGAAACCGCAACGGTCACATTGCTGTTCACGACTCGTCCGGCACCGTCATGCTCGCCGGCCTGATTAAAAATCTCCCCGGCCACATTGACAATAATAGCCGCCACTTCAGCCCGGGTCGTATTTTTCTTGGGGAAAAAGCGGCCCCCTGAACCTTTCATATAGCCTTTCTGGACTATGGCCGAGACCATTTCCCTGGCCCAGGGAGAAATATCACTATCATCCGTAAAATCGGTTTCTCCCGAACCCGGCGCCAGTTGCATTATCCTGGCGATGATGACCGCGGCCTGTTCACGCGTAAGCTTGTCCGAGGGCGCAATCATCCCCTTGCCTACACCCCGTAAATATCCCTGGGTTGCCGCCACCGAGATCTCCCGGGCAAACCAATCTGAAGGCTTTACATCCTGAAAGCTCATCCCGGAATCCTTAAAAAACCCAAAAGCACCGTTTACCAACGCGGCAAACTCAGCTCTTGTAACCGGGTCATTGGGACGAAAGGAGCCCTTGCCGTCCCCATTCATTATGCCTCGGGCGTGCAGTGCGGATATTGATTCCTCTGCCCAATGACCATCAATATCACTTGGAGCTGCGCCGGCCGGCACAGCCACACATAAAGCGATGACCAAGGTCAGAAACAGGGCCAGTGCCCCAAGGCGCCATACATGGGAACACATAATCATAGTGGTTCACTCCTCCAGGATTTTACTTGATTGCGCTGCGCCCGCCTACTTATCTGCCACGCAGCACCTTCCAATGTATTAGCATAGGGGCTGACATGCCGGGTGTCACCTCGACAACTCGCATGACATAAGCAAAACCCCCCTCATTAGAACTAATGAGAGGGGCCAAAACACGGCGTTACCGCTATTTTTTGTAATCCTGGAGGAGCAAGAGCAGCTCGGTGCGGCTGTTGATATTCAGTTTCCGGTAAATAGAGGTGCAGTGGGTGTTGATGGTGGCATAGGCCCTGGATTGCATCCCGGCGATCTGCCGGAGGGTGTAGCCGTCGAGAAGCAGACGGCACACCTCTCTCTCGGCCGGGGTCAGTTTATAGTCCTTCAGCCTGGCCTCCAGCCGCGAGCCCCGACTGATGTCCGGGCGGTACACATCGTCGATCCATTCGCCGGAGTACAGCATCTTAAGAAAGAAGGGGGACAGAATGAAAAACAGGATGATGATGCAAATCGATACAAAAGCCATCAGGATAGACGATACCAGGAGCTCCGTCCGCCCGAAAACGTGCACAAACAGGGACACAGCCAGATAGCACAGGGAGGAGAGCAGAAAGCCGGCCAGATAGAAATAGATGCTGCGGAACTTCTTGATCATCAGGCCGGCGAGATAGTAGGTGTTCACAATGCCTATCGCATAGGCGACCCCAAAGCAAAAGGCCGCCCCCAGCCCCGCCTCCGGATACTCGATCCGGATGATATCGCTCACAAACCCCACCGCCAGAAAGGCCAGCGATAGGTTGAGCATGATGCATATATTCATCGAAAAACGGACCTGCAGGAAAAAAAGCGCCCCCAGGCCCAGCAGGATCCCCAGGAAATAGGCGCCTTCGATCCGGCTCGGCGCCAGGCCACTGATCTGCTGCAGGGCCGCTGGCGCCATCACATCGTTTAAGGCGAACATAATAAAAACGACCGGCAGCAGGGAATAGGCCTCCAGAGGTGCCTTAATTCTTTCGAGGGAGGGAATGGTGCCGGCCCGGGCTTTAATCAGGTAGGTGCTGTACGCCAGGCTTAACATAATGAACAGAACGAGGATCACAGAGGGATGCAGGCCAAACTGGGTGCTGTCCAGCACCGGTTTGGCATACAGCAGTAACCTGGGAACCAATACCACCAGGATCATGGCGTAAAACTTTTCGGAGTTGTTCAGCACCATGAAAAATGCATAAATGTGGGCGATAAATATGTGCCCGATACAGGGCGCGGCGATCAGCATAATGGCTTTCGACAGGGTGCCGGGTCCCAGGAACAGCACTGCTGCGAAACAGGCCATACAAATGAGCACGCTGTAAAAGGCGGCGGGGACAAATTTCTTGCCGTCAAAAAGAATGGGGATCAGGCTCCCGGTGATCAGCATGACGTAAAAGTGTAAATTTGAATCCCCCACGATCGCACTAAACGGTTCGCCTTCGAAGGCAAAGCCCATGGGGAGAAAGAAGGCGTAGAGCCAGACGGCCACGGCAACCAAGCCCCAGAAATAGGGCCGGTTCTCCCTGGTGATATGCTTGATGCTCAGCCTGCTCCTGGTCCGAAACAGGACCGGAAAACGATCCTTTAGATTGACCGTAGGCACTCCCACTCTTGCCGCACCACCTATACACGCTTATGCGGACTATGACAACAATACACACGGTTATATTAATAAACCTTTTGTGCTGCTTCCTGCAGGTCAAATATAGTATAATACGCTTTTGCGTATAAGGGTGTGTAATTTTAGGTAATAGGTAAGCAGCGATAAAACAAAAAGACCCGGGTCATCACCCGGGTCATCAAAAGCGATTTCGTGAGCCATCAGGCGCTGGAGTCCAAACAGGACCTGCTATTTCACACGAACTGTTACCAATCGGAACCATACCAGCCGGCCGATATGGCCACGGCCATTTTGCCGGACAGCTTCGCCCGCCGGGCGCGGATTGAAGAACTGCTCCGGGATGCGCACGGTAGCATAGTGTTACCGGTCACTATAAAATGAACACAAATGGCCACGAAAACTAGGCCACCTG
>CBEULR010000008.1:0-121282 GCA_965544035.1 uncultured Peptococcaceae bacterium
CCATTTGACGCCCAGGCCTTATTTTCCTTTTTACAGACATTTTAAGACATTACCATTGCGGGGTGAGATTATCAACTCGATACCCAAAACCGCTCAAGACAAAATTGAACACCTGGAGACTCTGAACAATCGTTTGATGAATCTCCTATGGGTAACCGCACAGATCGCAACCGAGCAAACTCCGGACACCATTTATCATATTGTAGTAAACGGGTTTTCGCAATTAACGGGAATTGAGAAGTGCAGTATGTATTTGGTTGAGCCGGGGGTAGGTCTGTATGAAGTAGCCGCCAGCGGACGGGTTGCGGACGAGCTGTTCTGGCCCACCACGGCGACGACCGAACTGCTCTACGACCTTGTTGTTGATCGCAACCCGGGAACAGGTGCGTTTTGTCTGCCCGTTCCTGATGTTGACTGTTCCCGCTACCTTCGTCATAGATGCCCCAGGGTGGTATTGGTGTGCCCGCTTAAGAACAGCAGCGGCGAGGTGCAGGGTATTCTCTGCGCATTCACCACAGATGATCCGTATGTCAGCGCCGATTACCAATTGCTGCTTGACCTCTATGTGAATCAGGTTTCGCTCACTCTGGAGAACATGCAGTTGAATCGGAAACTCCGGGAGTTCGCCTTCATCGACCCGCTCACCGGTCTTTACAACCGGCGTCATTTTCACGAGCGGCTGCGCAGTGAGCTGAATCGGTCCGGTCGCAAGAAGGAAGCGGTTTCACTCCTGATGATCGATGTGGACCACTTTAAGCAGTACAACGACAACTTCGGGCACATCGCCGGAGACCGGGCGCTTAAGCAGCTTGGTGCGCTCTTTAAGAGCTCTCTGCGTAAAATGGACGTTATCGTACGATACGGCGGTGAAGAGTTTACCGTCATACTGCCTGAAACGAATCTGGCCAAAGGGCTTGCCGTAGCCGAACATCTGCGCTCCACCGTTGAAGGTGCCAGGTTTTCCGGACGCCGTTTGACCGTTTCCATCGGTGTAGCCGCCTTTCCCGACCAGGCCACTGATGTCGATGAGTTAATCGATGTTTCCGACCGCGCAATGTACACGGCGAAAAAACTGGGCCGGAACCAGGTCTCAACTATCAACCCTTCAATCTCCCTGCATACAGGCGGGAGCACCTCCTGATTCAGTGATTACCCTACTCCCGCCCGCCTTCGATCCCGTAACACCAGGAATACCAGCACCAGTAGTGCTCCGAGAATGGCAAAACCAAGCATACGCGGTTGAATGAACTCCATTATGGCAGGCCATTTGTTCCCGAAGAACATGCCGATATAGATGTAAGCACTGCTCCAGATGACAGTGAAGAGAGAGTTGTAGAAAATAAACCATCCAATCTGAAACTGTAACAACCCGGCGATATAAGGGGTGAGGTTTCCGACGCCGGGCAGGAAGCGGCCGAGCAGGATGAGGGCTCCCGCCGACCGGGCGGGAACACTATTTGAATTTAGGAACTGCTCCGGATAGGCCCCCACATATCTTCCAAAGCGCTTGAAGAACGGCTCGCCAAAGTGTCTTCCGATCACATAGGCGATTATGGATCCGGAGCTATAAGCAGCAAAAGCCACAAGAAGAACGGCCTGAAAATCCAATTTCCCCTGGGAAACAAGAAACCCCGCGAATATAATGATAAGCCCGCCCGGGAAACAGGGAACACCCAATGCTTCCAAGAGCATACCGACCGCCACACCGGTCAAACCGAGCGCCGTGAGATATGAAGTAATAAGATCCAAAGGGTATCCCTCCCCGTGACTTAGGATACCCTTCGCCGGAACGTGCATCCACGATGGGAATACGGGAAACCTTTACAGTACCTTGGCTGCACCTTGATAGATAAGACCTCGTTGGCTGTCTATGGTTACTGTTTCCCCGTCACGCAGTATTTTGGTGACCTTTTCCGCACCGACAATCACCGGTTTACCGAACTGCAGGCCGACTATGGCTGAATGTGAGGTAAGCCCTCCCTCCTCGGTCACCACCCCGCCCGCACGCTCAATAAAAGGCACAAACTCGCGGTCGGTTGCGGGAGCCACCAGGATGTCCCCGGGTCTTACCTTATCCGCGGCTTCTTGTGCCGTACGGACCACTCTCACTGCTCCGGTCACCGAACCCGGCCCCACTCCGGTGCCGCGCGC
The DNA here is from genome assembly GCA_965544035.1 of uncultured Peptococcaceae bacterium. GTDB lineage: Bacteria > Bacillota > Desulfotomaculia > Desulfotomaculales > Desulforudaceae > CBEULR01. Next base: position 2,152 of record CBEULR010000008.1, read on the forward strand.
GAGGATCTTACCCACGGTGTGCACTTTGATCAGGTTTGTGGTGCCGTGCTGGCCGACAGGCACACCGGCCGTAATCACCACCAGATCTCCGCCTTTGACCAGCCCGGCCGAAAGCGAAGCCTCAATGGACTCGGCAATCATGCTGTCTGTATCTCTCACATCGGGCACCAGAACCGACTGCACCCCCCACACCAGAGCCATCCGCCGCACCACTTCCAAGAGCGGGGTCACGGCAATAATCGGGCAGTTTGGCCGATACCTCGCAACCATCCGGGAGGTATACCCGGTTTGGGTGGCGGTAATGATCGCGGCAGCTTCCAGATCGGCGGCCGTGGCGCAGGTTGCATAGCTGATGGCTTCCGTAACCGACCGCTTGGCAATGCCGCGATAGTCCGCATTAATGCCGGTGGGCGGCAAATCTTCCTCCACGCGTTTGGCAATTCGCGCCATCGTTGCGACTGCCTCGACGGGAAACTCTCCGACCGCTGTTTCGGCGGACAGCATCACCGCATCCGTCCCGTCAAGAATCGCGTTGGCCACATCGCTCGCTTCAGCACGCGTGGGACGTGGGTTGTGAATCATGGACTCCAGCATCTGGGTCGCCGTAATCACCGGCTTTCCCAAACGGTTACAGAGGGCAATGATTCTCTTCTGCACCAGCGGTACCTCTTCCGGCGCGATCTCCAGTCCGAGGTCGCCGCGGGCCACCATCACCGCATCGGAGAGGCGGATGATGTCATCCAGATTTCTCAGTGCTTCCCAAGTCTCAATTTTCGAGACAACCTGCACCTGCGAATCGGCGGCTTCTAGTATGCGGCGCACCTCGATCAGGTCATCGGCCCGTCGCACGAAAGATGCGGCCACATAGTCTATGCCCATTTCCAATCCTAGTTTCAGATCCTCGACGTCCTTGTCGGTAACAGCCGGCAGACTGGTGCGAACACCGGGAAGATTGACACCCTTGCGATCGGACAATACTCCGTCGTTTTCCACCCGGCAAAGGACGTCGTTCTCCCTGACCTCCAGGACGCGCATTGCCAGCATCCCGTCGGCAAGCAGAATCCGATTACCGGGTTCGACCTCGGAAGTAAGCGGGGGATAATTAACCGTCACTCGTTCCTGGTTTCCAATAACCGCCTCGGTGGTCAGGATAAAATTGTCCCCGGCCTTGAGATTCACCGAGCCGTTTTCAAAATCACCAATGCGTATTTTGGGGCCGCGCAGATCCAGCATAACCGCCACCTCGCGACCCACGCGGGCCGCCGCCGAACGAACGGCGTTCACTCGCCTGCGGTGATCATCCCGACTGCCGTGAGAAAAATTATGGCGGGACACGTCCATTCCCGCTCTGATCATCTGTTCCAGAACCTCAATAGATTCTGAAGCCGGCCCGATTGTACATACGATCTTCGTGTGCCTCAATCTCGATCCCTCACCCTAAATGGAAAGTATCCCCGCCAACCGATACATGTCCATTTCAATTTGCTTGGGCATCCGGCTGTTCCGGACCAGTTCCCAATGCACCAGGTTTCCGCCGACCAGCCCGACGGCGCACTTCTGCTTTCCATCCATAAGCAGTTCAACCGCTTTCGCTCCGAAGCGGCTCCCCAGCACACAGTCCACAGCGGTCGGCATCCCCCCGCGCTGCGTATGCCCCAGAATGGTTACTTTGGTATCAAATCCGGTGCGTTCCTTAATTATTCGGCCGATCTCGATCCCGCTGCCCGCACCCTCGGCGACGACGATCACGCTGTGGAGCTTACCCCGCCGGTATCCGCGCATAAGCCGTTCGCACACGTCATTCACGCTGTATGGGATTTCGGGGATCAGAATCGACTCCGCACCGCCGGCCAAGCCCGCCTGCAAGGCGATGAAGCCGGAATCACGCCCCATCACTTCCACGATAAACGTTCTTTCATGTGAAGTGGCCGTATCCCTAATGCGATTTATCGCCAGCACCACGTTGTTTACCGCGGTGTCAAAGCCGATACAAGCGTCGGTACCGGCCACGTCGTTGTCAATGGTAGCCGGGATCCCTACCACCGGGAGCCCGAATTCCTCATAGAACACCCGGGCGGCTTCAAAGGAGCCGTCGCCGCCGATCACCACGAGCCCCTGCAGTCGAAACCGCTCCACGTTTTCAAAAGCCTTGGCCCGGCCTTCCCTGGTGGTAAACTCATCAGAGCGCGCCGTCCGCAAGATCGTCCCGCCGCGATGAATGATGTCGGCCACCGAACCAACGTTCATCGGCCGCATATCACCCTCGATGAATCCGGCCAAGCCACGCATGATCCCGATCACTTCCATGCCGTGATAGATCGCTTTACGCACCACGGCCCTGATCGCCGCGTTCATCCCGGGCGCATCTCCACCGCTGGTCAGTATGCCGATCCTTTGCAATGTTCGTTACCCCTTCCGGTCACAACTACTGGTACGGTTAGGGCGAAGAGCTACAGGCTGCCTATTCTCCGGAACTTCTGGTAACGTGCTTCAAGGCGTTCTTCTTCATTCATGGCTGTCAACTCGCTTAGATTCCGCCGGACGGACTCAATCACCTCTGCCATGGCTTGCGCCTTTTCCCGATGTGCTCCTCCTAAAGGTTCGGGTATGATTTCGTCGGCTATACCCATCCCTACTAGATCCTGTGCGGTCAGCTTTAATACTTCCGCCGCATCCCGGGCGCGGCCGGCATCCTTCCAGATAATGCTGGCGCAGGCCTCGGGCGTGCTTACGGAGTACACGGAATGCTCCTGCATTAGAATCCGGTCGCCCACCGATATGGCCAAGGCGCCGCCGCTTCCACCCTCACCAATAACCAGTACTATTATTGGTATCTTCAGTGAACTCATTACCATAATATTTTTGGCAATCGCCTCGAACTGACCGCGCTGTTCAGCTCCCAACCCGCAGTAAGCGCCGGGAGTATCGACGAAACAAAACACGGGACGACGAAACTTTTCGGCCTGCTGCATCAGGCGCAGTGCTTTACGGTATCCTTCCGGATGGGCCATCCCGAAGTTTCGGGCCAGGTTTTCCTTGGTATCACGTCCTTTCCGGTGGCCGATTACGGTTACCGGGATACCGTCAAAACGTCCGATGCCGCCGATAATCGCGGCATCGTCACCATAAACCCGATCACCGTGGAGTTCTATAAAATCAGTAATCATGGCTTCAATGTAGTCCACCGTCCCGGGCCGTTCCGGATGGCGGGCAATGAGTACCTTCTGCCATGGCGTCAGGCTACCGTAAATCTGCTCTTTCAACTCTTCAGCACGCTGTTCCAGCGTAGCGATCTCGCTCTCCAGACTCAGCCCTTTCTCCTCGGCAAATGCCTTCAACTCAGCGATCTTGTTTTCCAGTTCGATCACCGGGCGTTCAAAGTCAAAAACAGCAGGCATCAGGCATTCCCTCCCTTATGCAGGCCCAGCAACCGTCCCAGAAAGTCGGCCAATTCCGGACGAGGTACCACACCATCAATAAACCCGTGTTCCAGCAGGTACTCAGCCCGCTGGAAGCCCTCCGGCAGTTTCTGGCGAATGGTTTGTTCAATCACCCGGGGACCGGTAAACCCGATCAGCGCCCCCGGTTCGGCCAGGATGATATCGGCCAGGAACGCAAAACTGGCCGTCACCCCTCCCATTGTCGGATCGGTCAGCACCGATATGTAGGGCAAACCGGAGCGTGCATACCTTCCGATGGCCATACTTGTCTTAGCCATCTGCATCAGAGCGGGCATCCCTTCCTGCATGCGCGCGCCGCCCGACGCCGTAATGATCACCAGCGGCAGGTGCCTTTCTGAAGCAGTATCAACCGCCCGGGTGATCTTTTCACCCACCACCGTGCTCATACTGCCCATAATGAAATGTGAGTCCATCACCGCAATCACTACACGGTGTCCCCGAATCAGACCCTCACCGGTAACCACTGCTTCCCTTAGACCAGTTTGCTCCTGTGCCTTGTCCAACTTCTCTCGATAATTAGGAAACTGGAGGTGATCCACCGGGGCCAGGTCGGGATCGTATTCCGTAAAGCTGTCCGGATCAAGGGTCATCTGTAACCGTTCTTCGGCAGTTAACCGGAAGTGATGACCGCACTTTGCACATACCTTGAAATTGCGCTCCAGATCCTTGGAGAAAAGAACTTCATTACAGGTCTCGCACTTTACCCACAGGCCCTCAGGTATATCCCGCTTGGCATCCTGTTTTACGGTAAAATACTTGGATTTCTTAAACAGATCAAAAACCATCTACACCTCTCCCTATACCCTAGAGCGCACTGATGATGTCCGAAGCTTCCTGCGCCTCACCAGCAGGCACCAGCAATTCGACTGCCGCCCGTTCGTCCTCAGTATCCGTTCCGCCCAGGGTACGCAACTTCACCAGCAAGCCTTCTGCACTCAAGATTGTCTTCAGCCGATCTGCTTCCGTCTTTCCGCGAGCAATATAGACTACCGTCCACACAGGCAAATCCTCCTAATTAGAGTCCAACGTTAGTCTTTCTACCCAAAACGGAAACGTATGCGGCTAATCCCGGACACTGTCGTCACCGGTCGATATCGAACCGTGTCGGGACACGATCTGCGAACGGCCGTCATCATAGGTGGAGATCATACCGTATTTGGTGAGCACCTCCGCACGACCACGAAGTTTAATCGCCGCCGTGTTTTCGGTAAACTGGGCCACCATCACCTCGCCCTTGTCCAGCTTTTCAGTGTGATGAAACTTGGTATCCTTGCCTCGGGTGAGCCCCATGATGGTAACCCCGTTTTCAAGTGCCTTGATAACAATGTATTCCGAAGACCAGTCAGCCATTTGGCAGCACCTCTTCCTAATGTCAGTTTGTATGATAACATACAGGACATGGGATAGCAACACTCCCATAAATTCCCGATACCACCACTTTACTACATTCCGGTCAGTCCCCAATGAACCAGCACCCGGTGGTTGCCCAGGATTTCCTTCAGTTTCCTCAGCACCGGCGTCGCCACATCAACTGCATACTCTCTTCGCAATCCCAGTTTCAGCCCCGGGCTGACAATCTGTACCGGACAGCGGCCGCGATAAGTCTCCAAGACATCCATCACCCGGTTCAGTACATCCTGGTTCTCTTCGGTGATGATCAGTTTGACCACCCCCTCGTGCTCCACTCCGGACAGCTGATCGGCCAGAATCTTCGGCGTGTCGCCGGCACTCTTGTCCACCGTACCGCGAATCAAAATCACGCTGTCGGCTGCCAGCACGTCCCGAAAGCGCTCATAGGTGCGCGGGAAAACCACGACTTCCACTTTTCCGGTTAGGTCCTCCATCTCCAGGAAACACATCGGGTCACCCTTCTTGGTAGTGATCCGCTTCAACCCGGTCACCAAACCGCCCAGTACAACATCTTTCCCATGCGGCATCTCAATAAGCTCCGCGGTGTCCGCCGTTGTAACAGCCCGAAGGATGTCCCGGTAGTCCTCAAGCGGATGCCCGCTGATGTAAAGGCCCAGAGCATCCTTTTCCATAGCCAGGATTTCCTTACTGGAAAACTCAGGGATATCCGGATAAGCCAGCTCGTATGTTGCGCCTCCGGCCCACTCCCCAAACAGCGTCATCTGATTAGACGCTTTTTCCTTTTGAGCGTGCTGGGAGATACTTATCGCATCATCCAGCACGGCCAACATCTGTGCCCTCGATTTCCCAAGGCTCGCAAAGGCACCGGCCCGGATCAGGCTCTCCAGGATTCTCCGGTTCATCACCTTCCCGTCAAGGCGCTTGGCGAAATCAACAAAGTCGGTAAATGGCCCTCCTTTATCGCGCTCCCTTATCACGGCCTCGACGGCAGCATCACCCACATTCCGGACGGCTGCAAGCCCGAAACGCAGACTGTTGTTGCTGGTGGTAAAGGTTTCTCGGCTTTCATTTACATCCGGGGGCAAAACCTGGATACCCATTCGTTTACACTCTTCCACAAACACACTGATTTTATCGGCACTGTCTCGGACCGAAGTCAACAGGGCGGCCATGTATTGAAGAGGATAGTTGGCCTTGAGATAGGCCGTCTGGTATGTGATCAGCGCGTAGGCTGCGGAATGGCTCTTGTTGAACCCGTAACCGGCGAAGTAGGCCATCAGGTCGAAAATCTGACCGGCCACCTCGGGATCGACCTGATTCGCCCGGGCACCGTCGATGAACTGAGAACGCAGACCCGCAATGATCTCGGGTTTTTTCTTGCCCATTGCCCGGCGCAGCAGGTCGGCCTCACCCAGACTAAAGCCCGCCAGATCGCTGGCGATACGCATCACCTGCTCCTGGTAGAGGATCACACCGTACGTGTCGCGGAGGATCGGCTCCAGTTTGGGGTGCAGATAGGTCACCCTGGTCTCCCCGTGCTTGCGCTTGATGAAGTCCTCCACCATACCGCTGCCCAGCGGACCGGGACGGTACAGTGCCACCAGAGCCACAACGTCCTCAAAGTTCTCGGGTTTCAGCTCCCGGAGAATCGCCCTCATACCGCTTGACTCCAGCTGAAACACTCCGACCGTTTCTCCGCGGGCCAACAAATCGTAGGTGGCGCGGTCGTCAAGCGGTATCTCTTCAATATCGAGTCTGATCCCGTAGTCCTTCCGGATCATCTCCACCGCATCACCGATCACCGTAAGCGTCCGCAGGCCGAGCAGGTCCATCTTCAGCAGTCCCAGCTCCTCAACCGTCTCCTTGGCGAACTGTGTGGATACCACACCGTCCGCAGTGCGGTACAAGGGCAGGTGCGAGGTCAGTTTGTCCTTTGCGATTACAACACCTGCCGCGTGGATCGAGGCATGCCGTGGCGTACCTTCCAGCGCCCTGGCCATATCGATCAGCCGCTTGATTTGGGGGTCCTCGTCATATAGGGCCTTCAGTTCCGGAGTGGCCAACGCCTTGTCGATCGTCATCCCCAGCTCGGCCGGGATCAGTTTGGCCACCCGGTCAACTTCGCCGTAAGGCATCCCCAGCGCCCGCCCGACATCACGCACCGCCGCCCTCGCCGCCATGGTACCGAAGGTGATAATCTGTGCGACACGGTCACGACCGTATTTTTCGAAGACATAGTCAATCACTTCGTTGCGTCGCTCATAACAAAAGTCGATATCGATATCGGGCATCGACACTCTTTCCGGGTTCAAGAACCGCTCGAACAGCAGACCGTACGGAAGCGGATCAAGATTGGTAATCCCAAGTGCATAAGCCACCAGGCTGCCGGCAGCCGAACCGCGCCCCGGACCGACCAGGATGCCCTTCTCGCGGGAAAAACGCACAAAGTCCCACACGATCAGGAAGTACGAACTGTACTGCATCTCCCGAATCACGCCCAGCTCATAATTCAAACGCCTTTCGACAGCCTCGGTGAGCTCACCGTAGCGCTTGCGCGCCCCTTGGTAACACAGCTCACGCAGATATGAATCCGCGTCATAATTGGGGGGAACGCGGTACTCAGGCAGATGATAACTATCGAAGTCCAGATTAACGCTGCAGCGTTCGGCTATCGCCAGGGTGTTGGTGATCGCCGCGGGCTGCTCGGCGAACAGCTCCGCCATTTCCCGCCCGCTCTTAAAATAGAACTCACGTGACTCAAACCGGAACCGACCGGGGTCGTTGACCGTCTTTCCCGTCTGAATGCAGAGCAGGATATCCTGCACTTCGGCGTCGGCGGGTTTCACATAGTGAATGTCGTTGGTGGCCACAAGCGGGATGTTCAACTCCGAAGATATCCGCACGAGTTCGCGGTTTACCTGGATTTGATCTTGGAGACCGTGATCCTGCAGTTCAAGATAGTAATTTCCCGCGCCGAAAATGTCACGGTATTCCGCAGCCGCACGCTTCGCCTTTTCAACATCTCCGTGAAGCACCATACTCGCGGGTTCACCGGCGAGACAACCGCTGAGTGCAATCAGGCCCTCCGCGTGACCGGCCAAGAGTTCCTTGTCAACCCGGGGCTTGTAGTAAAAACCGTGTGTGTATCCACGAGAAACCACGGCGAGTAGATTGCGAAACCCCGTCTCGTTTTCGGCGAGAAGAACCAAATGCGTCATCTTCTCATCGATGCCTGATTGCTTATCCTGCATCCCGCGCGGCGCGACATACACTTCGCACCCGAGCACAGGCTTAATACCTGCTTTCCGACAGGCCTTATAGAAATCGACGATGCCGAACATGCTCCCGTGATCGGTCAAGGCCAGAGCGGGCATTTCACACCTGACCGCCGCCTCGACCAGATCGCCGATCCGGGCGGCACCATCCAAAAGACTATACTCCGAATGCACGTGTAGGTGTACAAAATCCTGCAACTACGATTTCCTCCCATTGCTGGTTACTAATCAACACCACGGGGAAAAACAGACGGACATGTCAAACCCCGCCCCTTCTATTTCGGGAGTGAGCATTCGATTCCCTTCTTGGGTTCTGACACCAACAGGATGTTTGAACGAAGCCCGGTAACGGGGATTATCAGACGAGACCCTTGAAACCCTGCTGTCTCAAAGCCTCGTAAAGCACCACCGCTACAGAGTTGGATAGGTTGAGAGAACGCATTCCCGGGAGCATGGGAATGCGAATGCAGTATTCAGAGTAAGCATCCAGCAACGCCTGAGGAAGACCCTCCGTCTCCTTGCCGAAAACCAAGAACGCATCGGTGGGATAGGCAACGTCGGTATACGGCCGGCCGCCCCTTACCGAGGTAAAATAGAAGGGTCGGTCCGGATACACACGGCGCAAATCCTCAAAGGAATCGTGGTAGTGGACTTGCACAAAGCGCCAATAGTCCAGGCCGGCCCTCTTCAAATAGCGATCCGACGTCGAAAAGCCCAGTGGACGCACCAGATGCAGTGTGGCACCGGTAGCCGCACAGGTTCGAGCAATGTTGCCCGTATTCTGCGGAATCAGAGGTTCGACCAACACAATGTCCATATTCAGAGCCCCAACCGGCGGTGCTCGGTCATGATGCAGCGGTTCATGACCATCATAATGTTCCCGGCCTGCGCCACGCGCGCTGCTTCCTCATTTTCGATTCCCAGCTGGAGCCACACCGCAGCCGGACGGATGGCAAGAGCGCTCGTGACTACGGGTAAGACTTCCTCACTCCGCCGGAAGACATTAACGATATCCACCGGCACCGGTATATCCTCCAGCCGTCTGTACACCTTCTCGCCCAGGATCTCTTCACCACGCGGATATACGGGAATAATGCGGTACCCCTTCTCCTGCATATAGGCTGCTACCCGGTTGCTGTCTCGATGAGGTTTTGGTGAGAGCCCGACGACAGCGATCGTGCGGCTTCGTCTGAGCAGGTCGGTCAGTTCGGGGTCTCCCGGATTCAGGTACATTGAATTCCCTCCCGGACACATCGCTTATACTAATAATAAAACTCCAAACCCTGGCAAGCAAGGCTGTCGGCCGGCCCGTGAGTTCAATCACGGCTAGAAGTCATCGTCGACGTGGCTCGGGTAAGTGAGGATTATCCTCTTCAATGTTTGACCGGCATCCACCCCATTGGGATTAACAATGCCGTCTTCCACATCAAAGTCGAAGATTACGGCGGCGCCGTCCTCGACTTTGAAGACGCCGGTCAACACCCCGCCATGAATACTCTCCGGTTCGGAATACCTACTGCGGTATATTGCGAACACTGATTCCGCGGTGTCGCCTATTCTTGCACCCAGATTGGTAGCCGCCTCCGGAGCAGTCGACCTGATCTCCATTACACTCCCGGATTTCCGGCCGATGTAAACCTTTGTGCCGTCACTGTATTCCCAGATACTGAATGCTTCCGGGAAATGTCCCGCTTCCTCATGTTCCGTCTCTTGATACTCCAGTCCCAGTTTTTCCTGCACAACCTCCTTGGAATCACCCAGGCTCACCCCGCATACACTCGGCCTTGCAAAACCATCCACGGCGTTGGACTCCGGAGACTTATCGGCACCACATCCTGCCGGAGCCGCAGCCATTAGAAACGCGAGCAACAGTGCAACAATCCTCTTCAGCATTCAACACGACCCTCTTTCCAGCTCGTTCCCGACTTGTTCCCGACAAATTTGCCGTCCATAACCGTCCATACTTCATGATAACAGACGACACTCTCTTTACCGGAGATTTCTTTACCGGGGATTTCTATTGTTATCAACCCATCTCAAAAAAAACGGTATCCAGAATTTCAATATGTTTTTTTCATTAAAGCTTTTTGCTCCGGGAATAATAGGATCAGTCATGGCACACTACTGTTACTATTCGTTCGTTATTACAATTTTTGAAGGGGGATGGATATGACGGCTCTTCTGTGGGCCATTGCCGTTGGCTTGGCTCTTTTGACTTTGGGCGTTTTTTTATGGCCGCGATTGGGCATTCAGCGTAAGCCGCGCCCGGAGCAAAACGCCGGCGGCGAACTCGGAATGGAACTGGCCGAAGAAATTATCGTTCCACCCTATTATCCGGACCAGCCACGTGATGCACGTGAATACATACCCGAACCTCCTGTACAGTACGGGCGGGATCGGCTGATTCTATTAGCGCGTGATCCTAATTGGCTGTATGCCTATTGGGAGGTATCGGCCACAACACAAGAGAACCTCCGGCAGGAATTGGGCACAACAGTAGAGGACAGCCGCCCGGTTTTGCGCCTGTACGATGTCACCGGCGTTGATTTTAACGGTACCAACGCCAACAGTTATGTGGACATTCCCATTGATGAACATGCCGATAACTGGCATTTGGAGGTGTCGCGGCCGAATCGGGTCTTCTGCGTTGATCTGGGGCGTATACTGCCCGGGGGCCGGTTCATTACCGTTCTGCGCTCCAATACTGTGCAGACCCCCCGAGCCGGGATCTCCGACTGCCTCGATGAAGAATGGATGTGGCTGGAAGGAGTATACCGCTCTTTTACCCGCTACCAGGGTGGGGCAAGTTCACCGGTATTGATTGAAGAACACGGACGTATGGACCTGTTCCCGGAAGGAATCAGTTCGCCGACTCTCTTCGAATCACGCAAAGGAGATAGACATGTCTAAAGGATACCTGGCTATAGTACTGCACGCTCATCTTCCCTTTGTGCGTCACCCGGAACATCACTTCTCACTCGAAGAACGCTGGTTCTACGAGGCTATGTCCGAATGCTATATTCCGCTGATTTGGACATTCGAGAAGCTTCTGCACGATGAGATCCCTTTCAAGTGCACGCTGTCACTCTCGCCGCCTCTCTTGTGCATGCTTGATGACCCCCTGCTTCAAGACCGTTATATAAAACACCTGGAGGGGCTTATTGAACTGAGCGACAAGGAAGTGCAGCGCACCAAAGGTACAGCTTTTGAACCGGTTGCTCAAATGTATCAGTGCCGGTTTCGAGGGGTGTACGACACCTTTTGCCGGAGATACAACCGCAACCTGATCAACGCCTTTAAGGCTTTAAGAGACAGCGGATCCTTGGAAATCATCACTTCGGCGGCAACTCACGGATACCTGCCGCTGATGATGGTAAATCCGGAAGCTGTACGTGCTCAAATCAGCATGGGCGTGAAGACATTTGAAAGGTTTTTCGGTTCAAGACCCAATGGCATCTGGCTGCCTGAATGTGCCTACGCACCGGGTATTGACGGCATTTTGAAGGATCACGGTATCAAATACTTTTTCACCGATTCCCACGGTGTTCTGTTTGCCGACCGGCGCCCTCGATACGGCATATTTGCCCCGATCTACTGCCCCACCGGTGTCGCCGCTTTCGGCCGCGACATCGAGTCTTCAAAACAAGTCTGGAGCGCGAGGGAGGGCTACCCGGGCGATTTTGATTATCGCGAATACTACCGCGATATCGGATTTGAACTTGATTATGATTATATCAGCCGCTATATACACCCGGACGGGATCCGGATTCACACCGGTCTGAAATACTACCGGATCACCGGTCGCAAAACCGAACACAAGGAACCGTATGTGCCTGAATGGGCCGAACATAAGGCCTCGATACACGCAGGGAACTTTGTTTTCAACCGTGAACATCAGGTCGATTATCTGTGCAAACATATGGAACGCCCTCCGCTCATCGTCGCACCGTATGATGCGGAGCTGTTCGGGCACTGGTGGTTTGAAGGTCCGCGATGGCTGGAACTGCTGATGCGCCGAGTTGCGGAGAACAACAGACTGGAAACCACTACGCCGTCCGAGTATCTAAAACGGTTTCCGTGCAACCAAGTGGCTACACCCTGCATCTCCAGTTGGGGAGACAAAGGGTATCACGAGGTCTGGCTTCAGGAGCGCAATCACTGGATCTACCGGCATCTACACTGGGCCGCCGACGAGATGATAAGGCTGGCCCGAGAGCATCCGCAGCCCGGCGATACCCTGCGCCGTGCCCTGAACCAGGCAGCGCGTGAACTGCTGTTGGCACAAGCAAGCGACTGGGCGTTCATCATGGCTACCGGAACGATGGTTGACTACGCCGTGCGCCGGACGAAGCGTCATCTCGCCAACTTTAAGGGAATCTGGCATCAGATATATGAACAGCGCCTCGAGCCTGACTGGATCGCCGAACTTGAACACCGGAACAACGTGTTCCCGGACATCGATTACCGGGTTTACGCGTAAACAGTGTCAAATATTGTGCCCAGCTACCAACCATATTAGGGCGCACAGCGAAAAGATCTCCATCGCTTGGAGATCTTTCACTGTTCGAGACTTCTTGCTGAACTCTTAATGAATGGTCGGAGGGGTATTCTCAGCAGATGAAGTGTCGGTAAAGTTCTTGATGCGGTTTATATACATCTCGGTGAGTGAGTCCGCGATTTCCATTGAAACCCCTTCACTAAATACTTTGCACCGCGGTTCATCCGGGTCGGGGAGCACCAGGGCCCACCCATCCGGATGAAAAACCTTGACACCGTCGATCAGCTCTATACTTGCCTCGCCTTCGGCTTCAATCAGCTTTCGGATAACCCGTCCCTTTGCTTCCCAGGATACCGGAACATCCCGCTCGGCTTTGTAAATGGGAGGTATCTCATCGATCAGGCTCGAGAGGCTACATTTCTCACGCGCCAAAAGCGACAAAACGTGCGCCAAAGCGGCCAGAGAGTCAAAATGCAATAAGAATTGCCGCATATCCTCGGCCATAACCTTTTGCACAAAATCCTGCGGAGCGGTCTTTGTGCGCACTACCCGTCCCCGGTAGCGTTTCGCGATCTGTTCAAGCGCCCGGCTTGCGCTGACCGGAGCATACACCGTTTTTCCACCGCTTTTCAAGACATACAAGGTCATCAGCGCCAATAGCAGGTCGTCCTGGATCACCCTTCCCCGTTCATCGATCAGAATCAGGTGTTCGGCGTCGGCATCGATTACCGCTCCCGCCACCGCCTTCCGCCGAACCACCAGTCCTGCCGCCTCGTCCACCATTTGTCTAAGGTCGGACCACTTCAAGGGGTAATCACCGTCTTTGTTTATGGCTGCGGGGACAAGGATCAGCCCCAGCCTTTCCGCGATGGCCCGCAGGCACGGTTCGAGGTGCGCCTCGCAACTCACGACGAGCACGCCGGCACTCGTGAACTGATCGTTCTCAATCCCGGACAGTAAAAACTTCACGTATTGATCCAGTACCTCTACCGGTCCCTTTGTGGTGAGGATTTCCCCGGCGGGAACCCGGGTATAGTCTTCCCTGGCAAACAGGTTCTCAATTTTCCGTTCAGAGGACCGGGACAGATTACCACCAACACTGTCGGTAAACAGGATGGTTACCCGACCGTCCCGCTCTTTCGAAAGCTTGAAGTGCATCCCGCCTCTGCAGCCGAACTCGCGTACCGCAAAACGGTGCAAAGGGGTGGTGGGCGCCGACGCTTCCAAAACTTCGATACCGGCACTTTGAAGTCCGGCCGCGGCAGCCCCGGCCAGCATGCGGGAAGCCGGAAAACCGTCACTGGAGACCACAACCGGACTGCCCGGATCAAAGATTGACCCGAAAACGGCCCCCAACTGCGCACAGAACTCGGGGGTGATCTCCACGTTGACGAGACCGGCGACACCCTCATGTCCGAATAGATGCTTGGTTTGCCTTGTGCCCCAGACCAGGCTCTTGTTCACTATCGTTTCCTTCTCGATTACCTTGTGCGGCCAAAGCTTCACTTCGGGCTTCAGTGTTGCTCGCTCTCTGATTACCGAATGGTCGCCCACGACGGCACCCTCAAATATGCCGGCACCGGCCTGAACCTGAACGCCGGTACCCACGATCGCCCCGCGTAATGCGACGCCCTGCCCGACAAAAGAGTGATTCCAGATAATGCTCCGTTTGACCGAAACCCCATCCTGGAGCATACAACCGTCCCCGATGACGCTGTATTTTTCCAGGCACACTCCGGATCCGATTCGGCTGTTGCTCCCCAGAACCACCGGACCTTCTATCTTAACATCTTCGGGCAGATGCACATTGTCCCCGACCCAGACTTGGGGCGCAATTTCCCTGCCCGGGATGTGTAGAGCCACCTTCCCGCTCAGCGCGTCGTAGTGTGCCTGGCGGTATTGTTCCAGATTGCCGATGTCACACCAGTAACCGGACAGCACCAAACCAAACAGGCGCTGGTTTTCCCGCAGCAGAAGCGGGAACAGATCCTTAGAAAAATCGAACTTTTGATTTGGTGCAAAATATTCGAGAACATCGGGTTCAAGCACATAAATCCCGGTATTCACCGTATCGCTGAAGACTTCCCCCCAGCTCGGCTTTTCCAGGAAACGCACGATCTGCCCATCCCGGCCGGTGATGACAACCCCGTATTCAAGAGGACACTCGACCCTGGTGAGCACCAGTGTTCCGATGGCCTGGTTTGCGCGGTGGAAATCCAGCGCCCTCGAGAGATCAAGGTCGGTCAGCGCGTCTCCGCTGATGACGATGAAGGTCTCATCGAGAAATGACTCCGCGTTCTTCACACTCCCGGCGGTGCCGAGCGGGGATTCCTCCACGAAATAATGCAGCTTGACGCCCATTTCAGAGCCGTCACCGAAATACTCTCTGATCGCCTCCGGCAGATACTGAAGGGTAACTCCGATTTCGGTAATGCCGTGTTTTTTCAGCAAGTCGATGCAGTACGCCATTATCGGGCGGTTCAATACGGGCACCAACGGTTTGGGACGGTTGCAGGTCAAGGGGCGCAGGCGGGAGCCCTCGCCTCCGGCCATAATAATCGCCTTCATTTGACAGCCTCCAAGAAAATGTGTTGTTTGAAAGTCTCTAGGAATATCTTTCGAACATCTGATAAACGCGGCCGAAAATCCGTCCGGGGCGTTCGACTCGGGCTGGCCATCTCGACCGGGCGTGCTCGCTGCGTACCTCCTGGTAGGTTTGTTTTGTTTCACGCGCAATCTTGCCCCAATCATACTGTTCAACCACTTTGCGGTAGGCCTTCTCCTTCATTTTTTCCGCAAAGTCAGGCCGGCTCAGCATGAGGTTGATATTGAGGGCCAGTGAGTGACTATCTCCGGGATAAACCTTGAGTCCTTCCACGCCGTGATCGATAATCTCACTCATCCCGCCGGTATCGGCTACAATAACCGGTGTCCGGGCAGCCATCGCTTCCAGGGCGACGATCCCGAAGGGCTCGTAAAGGCTTGGGAAAACCGCGACGTCCGCCCAGTGGTACAGCGCGTTGCGGACCTCTTCGTTGACAAACCCGGTAAAATAGACGCGGTTGTCGATTCCCAGCCTCCGTGCCTGGTAACGCAGTTGGTCCTCGTGCGGTCCTTTGCCGCCGATCACAAACTTGGTGTTCGGATGATGAGCGAGCACCTGGGGCACGGCATCAAGCAGCACCTGCACCCCTTTCTCTCGGACCAGACGGCCGACAAAGAATACGATTCGCTCGTTATCGGCGGCATAAGAATTCCGGGACAGCTTACCCGGATGATATACGAAGTTGTCCGGGTTTACACCGTTATGAATGATACGCATTTTATCGGAGGGAAGCTGGAAGATGTAATTCAGTTCATTCTGCATATATCTGCTGCAGACGATGACTTTCCAGGCTTCATATGTAAGCCACCATTCGATACTGCTGATGTAATTCTGGGTCGCGTTGTGCAAGCCGTTGTTCCGCCCGAATTCGGTGGCGTGAATGGTCGCAATCAGAGGCTTTTGTATCGAATGTTTGAGTGCGCGTGCCGCAAACGCCACCAGCCAGTCATGCGCGTGGATCACGTGCGGTTCACCGATCTCCCGAAGTACAGGAATAATTCTTTCCAGAATCGCCACGTTGAACTGCAGAGCCCAGGCGGGGAAATCAGGTGCGGAGACCTGATAAGGAGTGACCCGGTAGACGTGTACGCCGTTCACATTCTCATAATCAGGCGCTCCTGATGTACCACAGGTAAACAGATGAATCTCCACCCCCTCGCGCACCATTGCCAGGGTCAAATCGTACACGTGCCGGGCCAACCCACCTACCGTTTTCGGTGGATACTCCCAGGAAAGCATGAATACCCTCAAGTACACTTCCTCCCATCCGTCGTATGATCATTAGGCTTTAGTCTTCCTTCCAAGGCGTGGAATTATAAGCCAATGGCTTAAACAAGTGGGTCTAAGTCATTGAAGCCATAAGGCAACTCAAAAAAGAAGACCCGGGGACTTAATCCCCGGGCTCCTCAATAATGCCCGACGTCACTCTATTTGCCTTACTGAAGAATGGCTCCTTTATTCTGCCCTGAATCTAATACTGTTCTTCGATGCCATCCGGGTTTACTGTATCTTCTCGATGATCGCGTCGGCCATATCGCTGGTGCCGGCCGTTCCGCCAAGGTCGTAGGTAACTGCTTTCCCCTCGGCCAACACTTCGGTTACGGCCTGCATCACCCGGTCCGCGGCAGCGCCTTCGCCGAGATGACGCAGCATCATCACCCCGGATAGAACCGTCGCCAGCGGATTGACCTTGTTCATCCCGGTATACTTCGGTGCACTGCCGTGGACCGGCTCAAAAACGGCGATTTCGTCGCCGATATTCGCTCCGGGAGCCACCCCGAGTCCCCCGACCAGGCCTGCCGCCAAATCGGACAGTATATCCCCATAGAGGTTGGGCATAACCAGTACGTCGAAGTTCTCCGGCACCTGCACCAGTTTCATCGCCATCGCGTCTACGATCCAATCCTCAAAGGCGATATCCGGGTACGATTCGGCCACACTGCGGGCCGTTTCCAGGAAAAGACCGTCGGTGTACTTCATAATGTTGGCTTTGTGCACCGCCGTCACCTTTTTCCGGCCTTCCCGGCGCGCCAGCTCAAAGGCGAAGCGGACGATCCGTTCCGACGCTTCTCTGGTGATGATCTTGATCGATTCGGCCGCATTCCGGCCCACCCGATGCTCGATGCCCGCGTATAGGTCTTCGGTATTCTCCCGTACAATGACCAGGTCGATGTTCTCATACCGGGTAACCAGGCCCGGAAGGGAGCGCGCGGGTCGAACGCAGGCATAAAGGTCTAATTCCTGCCGCAGGGTGACATTGACACTGCGGAATCCTTTACCGATCGGGGTGGTCAGAGGACCCTTCAGGGCGATTCTGTTCCGCCGGATTGATTCCAATACGGTATCCGGCAGCGGTGTGCCGTGCGTCTTAATTAACGCTTCACCGGCCTGTACAACTTCCCATTCGATAGACACGCCCACGGAGTCGATGACCCGCCGGGCCGCTTCAGTTATTTCCGGTCCCACCCCGTCCCCGGGGATCAGCGTAATCCTGTAGCCCATTATGCATCCTCCTGATCCAGTCTGAAATCCCCGTACTTCCGAAAGTGAGCAGCCAGTCCGCCGTCGTTCAGAATCTTCAGCATTACCGGCGGAAGCGGCCTGACTTCAATGGTGATCCCCTTGGTAAGGTTCCGGATCACACCTGCCGCCAGGTCTACGGCAAGCTCATCCCCGGCATCGATCTGATCGGTGTCACACTCGATAACGGGAAGCCCCGTGTTGATCGCGTTACGGTAGAAAATGCGGGCGAAAGAGTTGGCGATGACGGCCGAAAGCCCGGCGTATTTAATGGCCAGGGGAGCCTGCTCACGGGATGAACCACAGCCGAAATTACGGCCCGCAACTATAAAATCCCCCGCCGTAATCTTGCTGTAGAAATCCTGATCCAAGTCCTCCATCACATGCTTGGCCAACTCGTTCATATCAAGGGTCTTGAATTTATATTTTCCCGAAATGATGTAATCGGTATTGATATCGTCCCCGAATTTGTGCACTTTTCCCTTAAGCTCCACACCTGTCACCTACTTTACGAATTCTCTGGGATCAGTAATGCACCCGGTTAACGCCGAAGCGGCTACGGTCGCCGGTGAAGCCAGGTAGATCTCCGCATTCCGGTTCCCCATCCGCCCCTTGAAGTTCCGGTTGGCGGTCGAAATTACGGTCTCACCGTCGGAAGGAACGCCGTTGTGAGTCCCGACGCAGGGACCGCATCCGGGCGTGACCACAGCCGCACCGGCGAGAACCAGGGTTTCCAGAATACCCTCCCGCATCGCACGGAGGTATATATCCTTGGAAGCAGGGGCCACGATGAACCGCACATCGGGCGAGATTCTGCGCCCCTTGAGGATGCCGGCCGCAATCCGGAGGTCCTCCAAACGGCCGTTGGTGCAAGTACCGAGTACGGCCTGCTGCACCGGCTTCCCAGCCACCTCGGACAGGGGGGCGGTGTTGTCTACGGTGTGCGGTTTCGCTACCTGGGGCTCGAGATCGGACACATCGAACTCCAGGGTATTCGCGTAAGACGCGTCCCGATCAGGGGTAACCGGCTCGAACCCCTTGCCTCCATATCTCGTCACCCATTCCAGAGTCTTTTCATCGGCTTCCATGAGGCCGGCCTTGGCCCCCATTTCGATCGCCATATTGGAAATGGTGAACCGGGCTTCGATGCTGAGCGCCTTGATGGCCTCCCCGGTGTATTCGGCAGACATATAGGTCGCCCCGTCGGCCGTAACCTGCCCGATCAGGTACAGAATTAGATCCTTTGAGTAGACGCCCGCAGGCAAGCGGCCGTGACAGACAAACCTGATCGTCTCGGGCACCTTGAACCACATCTTCCCCGAAATCAGCGCACCGGCCAGATCGGTGGACCCGACACCGGTCGCGAACGCATTCAGAGCACCGTAGGTACAGGTATGTGAATCGGCCCCGATGACCAGTGATCCGGGTCCGATACGACCGCTCTCCAGCATTACCTGGTGGCATACCCCTTCTCCGATATCATACAGCCGGCAGCCTGTCTCCTTGGCGAACTCACGCATCAATGTGTGCAGGTTGGAAACGCCCTCGAACGGACTGGGTGCACTGTGGTCGATCACCAGCGCCACCCGTGCGGGGTCAAAAAGCTTTTTCCCTTCCATCGACCGATAGGCGTTTATGGCCAGCGGCGACGTTCCGTCCTGGCCCATGATGAAGTCCACGCCCGCAACTACAATGTCCCCGGCGCAGACATTTTTTCCGCTTTTTCTTGATAGGATTTTTTCGATAATGGTCTGGCCCATGCTACTGCCTCTTTCCGAAAAAGTCTTCGTACATGTACATTAGCTCTTTATCAAACAGCGAGCGTTTAAGCGATACCGCCGTCGCCCGAACCACCGGCAGTAATTCCTGCGCCTGGTGCCGAGAAAGCGAAATCCCGTATTCCGCAAACTTGGACCGTATGGCTGCCGTCCCCGAGTGCTTACCGATGACGATCTGACGCTGCAGTCCGATTTCCTCAGGACTGAACGCTTCATAGGTGCCGGGGTGTTTCAGCGCCCCGTCGGCGTGAATACCGGACTCGTGCGCAAACATGTTCGCACCCACGATGGCCTTCCATTTCGGGATCTCACGGCCCGATGCCCGTGAAACATATTCGGCCGTCTCCAAAAACATTTCGTTCTTGAATCCGAGGTCGATGTCATAGATGTACTTCAGCGCCATTACCACCTCTTCAAGTGCGGCGTTGCCGGCCCGTTCACCCAGTCCGAGTACAGTGACACCGACCCATTTCGCACCCGCCAGAACGCCGGCCAACGCGTTGGCCGTGGCCATGCCGAAGTCATTATGGGTGTGCATCTCCACATCCATGCCGGTCTTTTCGGTGATCAGCTTAATGTTGTTGTAGATGGTAAAGGGGTCCATAATGCCGACCGTATCGCAGTACCGCACCCGGTCGGCCCCCGCCTCTTTCGCCGCCCGGGCGAATTCAAGCAGAAAACTCATGTCGCTCCGGGAAGCATCCTCGGCGTTTACTGAGACATATACGCCTTCCTTCTTGGCAAACTCACAGGCCTTGACCATCTGTTCCAAGACCCATTCCCGCGTCGACTGCAGTTTATATTTGATGTGGATATCGGAGGTCGAAATTGAGATCGCCACCGCGTCGCATCCACATCGCAGCGACGCTTCAATATCGCTGATCACCGGTCGGTTCCATCCCATAATGCTGGATTTGAGACCGGATCGGCAGATCTCTCTGATTGCTTTTTCCTCGTCTCCGCCCATCACCGGAATGCCGCACTCGATCTGGTGTACCCCCAGCTCGCTCAGCATTTTGGCAATGCGCACCTTTTCATGGTTCGCAAACACCACACCGGCAGTCTGCTCACCATCCCGCAAAGTGGTATCCAGAATCTTTATCTCCTTCTCCAAAACCTGTTACCTCCCCTCAACACTTGCTTGTTTATCTTCCAGGTAGTCACTAGTCAACAGAATACAGGGTTTTTCGCTTTCCATCAGCTACTGACTACCAATTTGTTGCCACATCTGTCTCCGGACTCCGGCAACAGTCACAAGTTCTAGGCAATATTGACTACTGTTTCAGCCGCTCTCTGAGCAGTCTGTTGACCACGCCCGGATTGGCCTTTCCCCGGGTGAGTCTCATCACCTGCCCGACCAGGAAACCAAGCGCCCTCTCCTTTCCGGAGCAGTAATCGGCCACCGGCCCCGGATGCTCGGACACCACCTGTTCAATTACCCCAGCCAGCGCCGCTTCATCACTGATCTGCTCCAGCCCTTTACCGCGAACAATCTCTCGGGCACCCTTGCCGGTTCGGAACATCTCTTCAAATACTTCCTTCGCCGTTTTCCCACTGATGGTACCATTATCAATCAATTCCAGCATGGCTGCCAGCTGTCCCGGACTGACGCGCGCCTCCCCAATTACACTGTTGGTGTCATTCAGCATGCGCAGCAATTCGCCCATCACCCAGTTGCTCACCGTTTTGGGTCGCGGGTACAGCCGGACGCACTCCTCAAAATAGTCGCCTAGCTCCCGGCTACTGGTCAGCACGCCCGCATCGTAGGCGGGCAAATCATACTCATCGACATAGCGCCTGCGCCGCGCATCGGGAAGCTCGGGAAGATGCTCACGAATCTCATCGATCCAGGACGGGCTGATCACCACGGGCGCCAGGTCGGGATCGGGGAAGTAGCGGTAGTCATGGGCCTCTTCCTTACTGCGCATCGAACGGGTAACACCCGCGGCCTCATCCCAGGTCCGTGTCTCCTGCACCACCCGCTCCCCGCTGCGGACACACCTGATCTGGCGCTCAATCTCATACTCCAACGCTTTTTGCACCGCCCTGAAGGAGTTCATATTCTTTATCTCGGTCTTGGTCCCAAAGGCCTGGGCGCCGACGGGGCGGACCGAGATATTGGCGTCACAGCGAAGGGAGCCCTCTTCCATTCGGCAGTCCGAAACACCCGTGTACTGGATGATCGTCTTCAATTTGTCCAGATATGCCCGAGCCTGGGCGGGCGTACGGATGTCGGGATCGGATACGATCTCCAAAAGCGGAACACCGGCACGGT
Source organism: uncultured Peptococcaceae bacterium (assembly GCA_965544035.1). Classification (GTDB taxonomy): domain Bacteria; phylum Bacillota; class Desulfotomaculia; order Desulfotomaculales; family Desulforudaceae; genus CBEULR01. The sequence goes on from CBEULR010000008.1 coordinate 23,935, forward strand.
TGTAATCCACAAGAGAATAGACGTCCGCCGCGTCACCGCCCTTGTGAAGCAACTTACCGGCATCTTCCTCCATATGCACTCTGGTAATCCCGATCGAAACCGTGCCGCCTCCCTCACCCTCAATAAGCAGGTGTCCCCCGTAGGCGATCGGCATGTCATACTGCGATATCTGATAATTCTTGGGCAGATCCGGATAGAAGTAGTGCTTTCGATCAAATTTGCAAAACCGCGCGATGGAACAATTCAAAGCCAGTCCGACTTTGATGGCCGCCTCCACGGCACTCCTGTTAAGCACGGGAAGGGTCCCCGGAAGTCCCAGGCATACCGGGCACAAGTGCGTATTGGGGGCGGCACCGAAAGCGGTTGAGGAACAGCAGAAGATCTTGGATGCGGTCTGCAGTTCCACGTGCACTTCCAGGCCGATAACGGCTTCATACTTGCCCAACTAGTCCACCTCCCCTTGGAGCTGCGGACGCTTGCGATGGTAATCGGTACTCTGTTCGAATGCATATCCCGCACGCAACAGTGTGCCCTCCGCAAACGGCTTGCCAATAAGCTGCAATCCCACCGGCATCCCGTTCACAAACCCGCCGGTAAATGAGATGGCGGGCAACCCGGCCAGATTCACGGCCAGGGTAAAAATATCCGAAAGGTACATGGCCATCGGGTTCTCGGCCCTTTCCCCGATCCTGAAGGCGGTAGTGGGCGCGGTCGGCGAAAGCAGAAGATCACATCTCTTGAGAGCCCGCTCAAAATCCTGCCTGATCAGGGTCCGCACCTTCAAAGCCTTCACGTAGTAAGCATCGTAGTACCCTGTCGATAAAGCATATGTACCCAACATCACCCGACGTTTTACCTCATCTCCGAAACCGCGGCTGCGGGTGCGGGTAAACATATCCGTACTATTTTCGGCGTCTTCCGACCGGTATCCATACCGCACCCCGTCGTAACGCGCCAGGTTGGAACTGGCCTCGGCCGGGGCGATAATATAGTAGGCCGGGAGAGCATAATCGGTGTGTGGGAGCGTGACCTCTTCAACTCTTGCCCCCCGCTGTTCAAAAACGCTGACGGCCTCATTAACCACCCGACGTACTCGGTCATCCAGCCCCTCGCCGAAATACTCTCGGGGAATACCGATGCGTAAACCCTGTATATCATCAACCAATGCCTCACGGAAGTCGGGACCTTCGGTCTGTACCGATGTGGAATCCAGAGGATCATACCCGGTGATCGCATTCAGCATCAGTGCACAGTCGGTAATATCTCTGGTAATCGGCCCGATCTGATCCAGAGAAGAGGCAAATGCTACTAAACCATAGCGTGAAACCAGTCCGTACGTCGGTTTCATTCCGACTACTCCGCAAAAGGCAGCCGGTTGGCGAATGGAACCGCCGGTGTCCGAACCGAGGGCGCAGATCGCTTCGCCCGCCGCCACTGCGGCGGCCGAGCCGCCGCTGGAACCGCCCGGCACACACCGCGTATCCCATGGATTACGGGTCAGCTTGAAAGCCGAGTTCTCGGTGGATGACCCCATCGCAAACTCATCCATGTTTGTCTTGCCCACCAATACGGCATCCTCGGACTCCAGTTTTTCAACGACGGTGGCATTGTAAGGCGGAATAAAGCTGTACAATATCTTGGATGCACAGGTCGTTCTCAAACCTCTTGTGCATATGTTGTCCTTCAGAGCAACCGGAATCCCGGCCAGCGGGCCGATTTCGATGCCCGTCCGGATCTTCCGGTCAACCGCCCTCGCCCTTGCAAACGCCTGTTCCCGACTAAGGCTGAGATAGGCTCCGATCGTGTGTTCGACCTGGTCTATGCGGTCATAGACCGCCCGGCAGATATCTTCGGCGGTGATCTCTTTAGCGGTAAGCAAATGGTGAAGTTCATGTGCCGTCAGTTCATAGATTTCCAAATATCGGATCACTCCTGCGGTCTCATTTGGGAATCAAAAGAGCAGATGCCGTCTCCGGCACCTGATGTACACCCAATGTGTCTGTTCGATGACCGGGCAACCTCGAAAGGGGAAGAATTATATGATCCGTGGGACTCGAAAAAACCCATTTTCCCTCTGTGGAGCGTTGGACAGGGTTTCGTCCGGAAGCAGATGTGCCCCTACCTCATCGTCGCGAAAGACGTTTTGCAGAGGCAGTACATGCATTGTCGGCGCAACATCATCCGTATCCAATTCCCGGAGGCGTTCGGCGTACTCCAGAATACTGGCCAACTGTGAGGCATACAGTTCCTTTTCCTCCTCACTCAACTCCAATCGTGCCAGTAGGGCTACTTGGTCGACCACTGTTTTTGAGAGCAAAGACCTTTCCCCCCTGTAAGAACTGACCTAATTATATATTAACGGCCCTTAAACGGCAACAGTTCCCTTCAATCTACCCGATTCTTCCGGCCCTGCCTTCTAAGTTCGGCGGCCAACGCCCGGGTCTTTTCGGTCACCCGCCGCCCGGCCAGCATGCGGGCAAGCTCTTCCAACCGGGCATCCCCACTCAGCGGTGCTATGAGTGTCCGGGTGTAATCCGGCCCCGCTTCCTTCCGGATCGACAGGTGGCGACCCGCGTAACACGCAACCTGAGCCGCGTGGGTAACACACAGAACCTGCCGCCGCTGCGCAACCTCGGCCAGTTTCTCGCCCACGGCCTGAAGCGCTCGCCCGCCCACGCCCACGTCCACCTCATCGAATACCAGAGTTGGTACCTCGTCCACCTCGGCCAACAGGGTTTTCAAAGCCAGCATTACGCGCGACAGTTCGCCTCCGGAGGCAATCCTGGAAAGCGGGCGCGGCGGTTCGCCGGGATTGGCCGAAAACTGGAAGAGCACGGCATCGGCCCCCTCCGGGCTCATCTCCTCCTGCGGTGTGATGCGGACCTCGAACACAGCGGCCCTCATCTCAAGATCGGCCAGTTCACGGATCACCGACGCGCAGAACCGTTCGGCCGTCTGTTCCCGTAATGATGTCAGGCGGCGGGCTTCTTCGCGCCAGACAGCCGCGAGCTGTTTCACCCGGCCGGCCAAATCCTCGGCCTCTTCATCCCCGCCCAGCAGTTCTGAGTATTCCGCTGCGGCCGTATCCCGGAAGGCCAGAACGGCCTCGATGGTATCCCCGTATTTCGCTTTCAGACGTCGCAGCAGAGACAGCCTTTCTTCGATACTGTTAAGGCGAGCGGGATCATACTCGGCACGGTCTCGGAGTTCGGATATCCGCCGGGCCACCTCCTCCGCCTCGGCCAGGATACCGTGAATCTGCGCACTGATCTCCTTTGCTTCCCGATAAACCCTCGCCAGACGGTCCAGAGTCGCAACGGCCGCACCCAACCGGTCAACGCCCGACGGGACAGGCCCGTCGGCGCCGTATAACGCTTCATAGGCCTCTCCGGCCAAAACGGCGATCTGCTCCGCGTTGGCCAAGAGCTCTCGTTCCTTCTCCAACCGGTCGTCTTCTCCCGGAAGCGGTTCGGCACGGTCGATCTCATCTATTTGGTACTGCAGCATGTCCAGGCGGCGGGCGCGTTCTTTTGCCCCATTCTCCAACTCCTCCAGGCGACTCGCAGCCTTGGCCCAATCTTGGTAAATACTCTTCACCCTGCTTCTTACAGAAAGCAGTTCTTTCCCCCCGAAATAGTCCAAATAAGCGCGGTGCCTGCTCTCCTTAAGCAGGGACTGGTGCTCGCCCTGCCCGTGAAAATCCACCAAACGCTGCCCGATGGCGCGCGCCGTATTCGCCGTGATCGTCCGGCCGTTGGCGCGGCATACGTTGCGCCCTGAACGCCAAATTTCTCTCGACAAGACCAACAGGCCGTCTTCCAGATCATATCCCTCTCCGGCCAGCCAATCGGCCAGCGCCGGATGGGCGTCAAGATCGAACACCGCTTCCAGTACCGTCTTTTCGCATCCGGTCCGGATCAGATCGGCAGAAGCTCTTCGGCCGAGAACGACGCATAGGGCGTCAATCACCAACGATTTGCCGGCCCCCGTCTCCCCGGTCAGCACATTGAGCCCCGGATCAAACTCGATGGTCAGGTCGTCGATAAGGGCAAAGTTTTTCACCAGTAATCTTACCAGCAAATCGCGTCACCTCTTACTCGGCCTGCTTCTCCACCACAATCAATCGCGGGGCTCGTTCGGACCGGTTCAACAGCTTTAGACTGACAGCCGCAAACCGGTCGGACGGCAATCCCGCGCAGAACTTTTCTACCGCAAGGGCTTCATCCATTCCCCCCGGGTGCCCGGGGTAGCACGCCACGCTCAACCGTCCCCCGGCCCGGATCACGTTCAGAGCCGCCTGCAGGGCCCTGCACGTCGTCCCGGCCGTGGTTGTGATCTTCTTATCGCCTCCGGGACGGTACCCAAGATTGAACATCACCGCACTGACACCTGATGTCACATAGTCTTCCATCCGACTGTGGTCATCCCGGATCAGGCGCACCCGATCCAAGACCCCGTGACTATCCAAAAGACGGCGGGTGCTGCTGACGGCCTCGGGCTGCAAATCGAAAGAATACACCAAACCCGTCGGTCCCACCAGCCCGGCCAGGAAGAGAGTATCTCCACCGTTTCCGGCCGTGGCGTCAACCACCGTATCTCCCGGTGAGACTACAGCCTCTATAAAGCGGTGCGCGTGGTCAATGATACGCTCCAGTCCTCTACGCATCCCTGGTATCCAGCTTCTGTCGGAGCACATCATAGAAGCTCCATGTCGTAAACCTTACCAAACTCGCCATATCGGCCGCTGTCTGAACGACCACCTCGTCGCCCTGCTCCAGCGCCCAGCTTTCCTGCCCGTCCAGAACGACCACCGCGCCCTTCTCGGTCCGCATGACAAGGACCGAGATCTGCTTGTCGGAATCCACCACCAGAGGACGGGCAAACAGATTGTGTGCACACAGCGGCGTGATCACCGTGCCGTTTAAATCGGGAGCCAAAAGCGGACCGCCCGCGGACAGTGAGTAGGCTGTGGAACCGGTGGGGGTACTGACAATAAGCCCGTCACCAAAATACGAGGTGACATGCTCCCCGTTGATCACGAGGCTGAGCTCTATAGGCCGCAGCAGAACCCCCTTGGAAATGACCACGTCGTTAAGGCAGATACCGGAAAACACGGCTTGTCCCGATCGAACGACTGCCGCTTCAAGCATACTGCGCTTCTCCAGAAAATACATTCCCTGTTCGAGCTTTTCCAGCGCGAATTCGAGATCCTGCGGCTCGACTTCGCTCAGAAAACCCAACTGCCCGAGTCGAACACCCAGGATCGGAATACCGTAAGGAGCAACTATCCTCGCCGTACTGAGGACGGTGCCGTCACCTCCCAGGGCGAAGGCATAATCCACCTCATCCAGCACATTCTCCGGACACACCGGACAGCCGTCGGGCCGGTAATCGGCATCCAGGATGCACGCCGAAGCACCTCGCCCCTGCAGCCAATTCAGGATTCTTCGGACCACGGGCTCAACCTTGTCACGTGGGATAAAACGATTAACAACCAGCGCCACCGACTTCAAACCCGAATCACCCATTCCCAAACAATCGTTACAGCTCTGCATGAGCCCGCCGGACGACTTCCGGTACCATCTCGGCTAAGACTTGGTCCCCGCCTTTTCTCTTGGCTGCATAGGCCAGATACTCGATGTTGCCTTCGGGCCCGCGTATCGGCGAGTGTGTGAGTCCTAGCACGGACCAGCCCCGTGCCCTCATCTCTTCAAGTACCCTGTAAAGCACATCCTGATGCACTTCCGGGTCACGCACCACGCCCTTTTTCCCAACCTTCTCCCGTCCCGCCTCAAACTGAGGCTTGATAAGGATGATAAACCGGGCGTCATCACCGGACAGAGCGTGCAATTGGTCCAGGATCTTGGATAATGAAATGAATGAGACATCCACCGTTACCACGTCGGCCCTTTCGGGTAGCGATTCCGGGTCCAGATACCTGATGTTTGTCCGTTCAAGGCAGGTCACCCGGGGATCGTTCCTCAGCTTCCACGCCAATTGACCGTAACCGACGTCAACCGCTATCACGCGGGCGGCTCCCTCCTGCAGGGCACAGTCTGTAAAGCCCCCTGTGGAAGCACCCACATCCAGAACGACCTTTCCTTTAAGGTCAATTTCAAACTCTTCAACAGCACGGGCCAGCTTCAGCCCTCCCCGGCTGACATAAGGGTTGTCCTTCCCGTGGATCTGTATGTCGGCGTCAGGGGTGACCAAAGTTCCCGGTTTGTCAACACGCCGACCGTTAACAAAGACACGCCCGGCCATAATCACAGACCGGGCCCGCTCCCTGCTGGAATAAAAGCCTCTGCGCACAAGAAGCACATCAAGACGTTCCCCGGCCACGGCCATTACCTCAACTTCACGGCCAGCCGCAGCTTCGGAAGGCGCTGTTTTTCAATTTCCACTTTCCCGGCCACCTCGGAAGCGGTTAGCCCGTACTTTTCACGCAATACGTTCGGCTTCCCGTGTTCTACAAAAGTATCCGGGATGCCGATCAGCCTTGTCCGAATATCGGCAAGCCCCTTGTTGGCAAACATCTCCAGCACCCCGCTCCCGAATCCCCCGCTGATAGTGTTCTCCTCAAGGGTAAACACCAAACCCGCGCGTTTGGCATAACGGCAGATCAGATCAGTATCAAGCGGTTTCACGAACCGGGCGTTGATTACCGCTGCGCTTATACCTTTACCCTCCAGAATATCGGCGGCTTCCAGAGCCACCTGAACCATATTCCCGATCGCCAGCAGAGTAACATCCCGCCCGTCCCGCAAGACTTCCCCCTTTCCGAGAGGGATCGGCTTCAGATCCTGATCCAACGGGCAACCGGTACCCGTACCCCGGGGATACCGGACGGCTATCGGTCCGGGGTGATCCAGGGCCGACTTTAGCATATGCTGGAGTTCGTTTTCGTCCTTCGGTGCGGCGATCACCATATTCGGGATTGAACGCAGGTAGGAGAGATCAAATATTCCCTGATGGGTTGCTCCGTCGTCACCGACCAACCCCCCGCGGTCCAGGGCAAACACCACCGGCAGGTTTTGCAGGCAGACGTCGTGCAGCACCTGGTCATAGGCGCGCTGCAGGAAGGTGGAGTAAACGGCGACCACCGGACGCATCCCTTCGGCCGCCAGCCCCGCCGCCAGTGTAACGGCATGCTGTTCCGCAATCCCAACGTCGAAAAAGCGTTCCGGGAAAGAACGTGAGAACTCCGTCAGCCCGGTTCCCGCCGTCATAGCGGCGGTGATCGCCACGATACGTTCGTCATGGTGGGCCAGGCGAACCAGTGTCCGGCCGAAGACCTCCGTATAGGAAACCTGTGTGCTCTTGGCCGTCTTTCCGGTTTCGGCGTCAAAGGGACCGACGCCGTGGAACTTATCCGGATTGTTTTCGGCCGGCGCATATCCCTTTCCCTTCCGGGTCAGGACGTGAACCAGCACCGGATCCTCAGCAGCCTTGGCCTGTTTGAACATACCGACCAGGGCGGGGATATTATGTCCATCCACCGGACCGAGGTAGGTAATGCCGAGTTCCTCAAACAGTATTCCCGGCACGATAACATACTTGAGAATGTCCTTGACTTTTTCCCCCCACCGCAGCATTCGGGGTCCGATAGCTGGAATCCGCCGCAGCAGGGTTTCAAACTCTTCCTTTCCCCTGGAATACACCGGATCAGTGCGTATCCGGGACAAGTACCCGGACAGGGCACCTACATTTTGGGCAATCGACATCTCATTGTCGTTCAAAACCACAATCAGCCGTCTGCGCAGGTGGCCGGCGTGGTTCAGTGCTTCGAAAGCCATGCCCGCCGTCATCGCACCGTCGCCGATTACGGCGACCACCGAACGCTCGTCTCCCTGCAGATCACGCGCGAGCGCCATCCCAAGGGCGGCCGAAATCGACGTGCTGCTGTGACCGGTGCCAAACGCGTCAAACACGCTTTCCTCGCGCACGGGAAAACCGCTCAGCCCTTTATACTGACGCAGCGTGGCAAACTGCTCCCGCCGCCCGGTTATAATCTTATGTGCATAGCTCTGATGTCCGACGTCCCAGATGATCCGGTCCTCGGGGGCCTCAAACACCCGGTGCAGAGCCAGGGTAAGCTCGACAACGCCCAGACTTGGGGCCAGGTGCCCACCCGTCCGGCTTACCGTTTGCACCACAAGCCGGCGAATCTCCCGTGCCAGCCTATCCATTTCATCAAAGGAAAGTGACTTCAAATCGCCCGGTGTCTTAATGCGTTCCAAAATTTGTGCCAGAACGATTCACCTTCTCTTTTTCCCCGGTCGTTGACCCCTGCCGCTCCCGGCAAAACCATAGCCGGTCACCCGCTCGACAACAGCCAGCAAACGCCCGACCAGAAAAATGATTTCGTTCGCCCTACTGACAGCCAATCCCTTTCCGTAGGCCTTTCCGCCCACCGTCAGTGCAGCGATTACGGATGTGATTATGATGTTTAAGACAAACACATCCTCGGTCGGCATCAACAGTACAACCTGCACCATCAGCGAAATACCAAGCGCACCGGCCACAATCCCGGCAATATCCCCGACTACATCCTGCGAGAAGTTGGCCACGCGATCGGCATTACGCACCAGATATACACTCTGCCGGGCACCGTTGACCTTCTTCGCCGCTTTCGCATGAAACGGCGCTTCATCGGCAGCGGTGGCTGCTGTTCCTATTATATCAAAGATAACGCTGATGATAATGATGAGAAGCAAAAAGATGAACGCCAGCGAAATGCTGGCCAGCTTGCTGGTGATGGTCTCCGCCAGAAAACTGAAGACCATGGTCGCCAGGAACACACCCAATCCGACAAGGGCGGCCCGGCGGAGGAGAATAAGGGGGCTAGTACTTCGCAACAGACTGCACCTCAAAAAAGTCTGTCCACATATGAAAGGGTAAGTGACAGCAAATCAGATTAATACTGTAGCTTAGGTCCGCCTGGTTTTCCCAAATGGCTACCTGCCGTCGCCGTACAGGAGGTTTCCCTTTAAAGCCATTTCCGTACCGCTCAAGTCGATTAACTTCTGCGAGCGATCCGGGGACGGATTGCCACTTAGTCTACACTTCAATCTCTGACTTGCCCCGTTAAGACAGCCTAGGGGTTTTCCCCGACAGAATTATCCTTTCCCTTAGCCTCTTTTGCAATAACGGTTTCGACCGGTACCCGGAACCGAGGGGCCCCCCGGTTTCGGACACACATAACTGGTATCCACCGTTACCACTCAAGGCCGGGCTACACTGCACGCAGCTTTAGCCACGAACAGGTTTATACCCCAAGCCATAGTTTGCCGCCGCTCCCCACGCACTTGGGTCTCCGCGGAACCAGGGTCACGCCCACATGCCATTGTGGGTTCCCCCGAATCCTTAACTCCCAGTATCAGCCCCCAACTGGGCGTCGGCAGCCAACACCAGGAACTTCATCGATGTGCCCACCGGCGGATTTTTAGGCCCGCCCTCGGGAAGGGATTTCTGACTAGGATACTGCGTCACTTACCCGAATTGCTTATTATACACCATTTCGTATAATAAGCATAGCATAGCGTGGCTTTTCAGGCAAATCTCTTCCTGGGCAAATGCGGATGGCCCCGCCTCGGTTCGGCTTTCAGGCGCTTGAGGAAATCTAATAATCCCGTGTCACAACAAATTTCACGGCCTGGCGCAGGAAATCTGCTTCCCTTCCGAAACCGGCCAGCGCTTCCAACGCCTTCTCTGCGGCATCAAGCGCCCGCCGCCTCGCCCCTTCCGTGCCGAACAGGGTGGCATAGGTCGTCTTCAGGTTCTTCGAATCGCTGCCCACCATTTTGCCGAGCCGCGCTTCATCACCGTCAACATCCAGGATATCATCGGTGATTTGAAAGGCCAGTCCGAAATAATCGGCGTATTCCGACAGCCTGCCCAGCTGTTCCTCATCAGCACCGGACAGCATGGCGCCCGTCCGGATTGCCGCCCTGAACAGGGCACCGGTCTTGGCGCGGTGGATACGGATCAGTTCGTTCTCATTCAGCTCTCGGCCCTCGGCCGTCAGATCCAGCACCTGACCGCCGATCAACCCGCCGGTGCCGCAGGCACGGGCCACTTCCGCGACAACCCGGAGCAGCCTTTCCTGATCGTTATTGGCAGCACTTTCACCCCCGGCCAGCAATTGAAACGCGTGGGCAAACAAGGCATCACCGGCCAGAATGGCGATGTCCTCTCCGAAAACTCTGTGATTAGTCGGACTGCCGCGCCGCAGTTCATCATCGTCCATCGCAGGCAGGTCATCATGAATCAATGAATACGTGTGAATCAGTTCTATCGCGCAGGCCGCAGGCAGGGCGGCCGAAATCCGGCCGCCCACCGTCTCGGCAGCGGCCAAGGTCAATGCCGGACGGAGGCGTTTACCCCCGGCGAACACGCTATAGCGCATCGACTGGTGAATTACCGCCGGATCGGCATCGGCCGGAGGCAGATAACCGTCCAGTGCCTTATCGATCAGTCTGGTCTTTTCCGCCAGGGCCTTGAGAAAGTCCATCGTCGGGACGGTCACCACCCTCCTCCGGAGTGTCCGCAGCCGGACCATCGGCTGTGAGCATTTCTATGCGCTGCCGGGCGCTCTCCAAAATCCCGTGGCAGTGTCTGGCCATCAGCACACCCTCGGAATACAGCTCAAGGGCTTCTTCCAAGGGCAGACGTCCGTCTTCCAGCAATTCAACAACTTCTTCCAGCCGTTTCAGGGCGTCTTCAAAGGTTTGCTCCCCCATCATCCTCACCCAATCATCTTATCTTCTTTTTCACTACTTGCAGTACCTCGTCCCTTAATGCCGCGGCCTCAGCCAACATCTTGTCTCGTACCGTTACGGCGGCACTCCGGTATTCATCATCGCCTACAAGGGGCAGATTAATATCCACGTTCAGGAGCGCCGCCGTCACGGCCGCTTCGGCCATGCATGCCGCCACCCCGGCATCGCTGGCCGCGTTTTCGTTGCCGATCTCTGCGACTGAGCGGGCCGCGCCGAGTGTCTTGAGAGCATTCTCGGCAACAGCCAAAGGCACATCGGTTGCCGCCCTGGCAGCTGTGCTGATGGCTAACGCCCGCCCTGTGCGTTCCTCATCGGTTGTCTTGGGCAAACGAAAAGCGGCCATTAACTGGGAAAAAGCCTCTACATCAGCCTGTGCCAACCTTTGGAACTCCTTCATCAGGAACTCGGCCTCCGCGCGCAGTTCGGTCACACGCTCCTCGACCTCTCTAAAGCGTTCCCGACCCGTAGTAAGATTGGCGACCATCGACACCATACTCGCCCCCAACGCCCCGGCGAGAGCAGCCACACCCCCGCCCCCCGGAGTCGGCTCTGCCGAGGCGGCTTGCAGCAAGAAGTCTTCAACCGGCAAAGCAAATATGTTCACGCTTTAAGCCCTCCGCCTCTGTGATGCTGTATCCTGACGGCCTGCAACAGGTTGCGCATGATGAAAGCAGTGGTCAGACTCCCGACGCCACCGGGAACCGGCGTAATCGCTGCCGCCAGCTTCTCGACTTCCTCAAAATCAACATCACCGCAGATACCCGATTCGGTAGCGTTGATACCTGCATCCACAACTACCACGCCTTCCCGAATCATCGGGCGTCTGATCAGTCGCGGCTTGCCGGCCGCCGCCACCAGAATATCGGCCTGCCGCGTAAGTCTTTCGATATTGCGTGTCCGTGTATGGCAGACCGTAACGGTGGCGTCCTGCTGCAAAAGCATGTGAATCAGCGGTTTTCCCACCGTTTCACCGCGGCCGATAACAACCACGTGCCGCCCTGCAATATCGATGCCGTGTTCACGCAGGATGGCGATGCAGCTCTGGGGTGTTGCCGGAAAAAGCCCGGGCATTCCCGCCATAAGATACCCGCGGTTGACCGGGTGTGCGCCGTCGACATCCTTTTCGGGAGCAACGCTCTCCAGTACCCGTCTCCTATCCAGCTGCGGCGGCAGAGGCAATTCTACCATTACGCCATGTATGCGCGCGTCAGCATTCAGATTCCCGATGAGGTCCAAGACCTCGATTTGTGACGCATTTTCAGAAAGACGATGCAAACCAAACTCTATACCCAGCTCCCGGCAGACCTTTTCCTTGGCCCGTGCATAGACCACCGAACTCTCGTCCCCGCCGACCAGCACCGTTTCCAGTCTGGGAGCGACATTGCTCCCGCGCCAGACGGCCACTTCATTCTTGATCTCCTCTTTGATTCGATCCGCGATCTCTTTCCCTCTGAGAAGCACGGCCACCAGCACCAACCCCTGTTTCTATCGTTTTATCAACTGTGCAAAGAACTCGGCCTTCGTATAACTGGACATCCAAACCGTCCCCGGGACCGACCTCGGAGGCGCTGAGAAGTGCCCGGTTGGCGCCCTGCAGCCGACAGACCGCATAACCGCGTGCCAGCGTGTTCACGGGACTGATCGCCTCAAGACGGCCGACCGCCCCGGAAAGACGGGCGGCATCCCGGTTGAATACGTTCTTCATGGAATTTATCAGTTGCCGGTGAAGTCCGTCAATTCTCTCTTCCCGGCGCGAGCAAAGCCACTCTACAGGTTGGGACAGCGCCCTGCGCGCTTCCAGGCGCTTTAAACGCTGCTCCAATATCTGCATCTGATGGTGCAACCCCCGCACAAGCCTCAAGCGCAACACGCCGAGATGCCTGCGCACCTCGGCCTGGTCCGGCACCACCATTTCGGCCGCCGCCGAGGGTGTGGGTGCCCGGCGATCGGCAACCAGATCGGCCACCGTAACGTCTTTCTCGTGTCCGACAGCAGACACGACCGGGATGGCGGAAGCGGCAATAGCACGCGCCACCAGCTCGGAATTAAATGCCCAAAGCTCTTCGGGCGCCCCTCCGCCTCGCCCCACAATGATCACATCGGCCGCACGCCGACGATTCAATAGTCTCAGAGCGAACGCGATCTGCTCCGGCGCAGCGTCCCCCTGCACAGCCACCGGGGCAACCACGACTGAGGTTAAGGGCCACCGTCGCCGGAGCACGGTCAGCATATCCTTGATCGCTGCACCCACCGGCGAGGTAACCAGCGCCACACGGTCGGGGATTGCCGGAAGCGGCCGTTTCCGAGACGGATCAAACAAGCCTTCCTGTTCCAGCTTCTGCTTCAGCTGCTCCAGCGCCGCATAGAGCGCACCCAGGCCTCCCGGCTCGATTTCCTCCGCGTAGAGCTGATACTGGCCACCGCGTTCGTAAACACCCACATAACCCCGGACCACTGCGGCCATCCCGTTTTCCAGACGGAAGGCCAGCCGTGCGGCACGCGACCGAAACATGACGACCCGGACCGATGCCTGTTCGTCTTTTAGGCCGAGATAGACATGGCCCGACGGATGATAATTCAGATTGGTAATCTCCCCTTTGACCCAAACATTGGCCAGCAGGGGATTGCCCTCGAGCACTTCCCGGATATAACGGTTCAGTTCGCTCACCGTGATGATCCGCATCTGATACTCCCCCGATGAGAAAAGGGCCGCCTAACCCGGGCAGCCCGTATCCGAATTCGTTAGTCCTTGTTCCTCAACATATCTTCCAAGGATTCCGTTTACAAACCGCGGGGAATCGTCGGTTCCGTAAACCTTGGCCAGTTCCACGGCCTCATTGATTGAAACGCTATAGGGGATGTCGGGGCAATACTTGATCTCGTACAGGCCCATTCGAATGATATTGCGGTCGATCACAGGCATCCGGTTGACGGGCCAGTCCCGGCTCAATCCCGATGCGGTCTTGTCCAACTCACTTAATTCGGCCAGTACGCCCTGCACCAAATCGCGGGCAAAGCCGTAATAAGAAGCATCCAGATTGTGAAACTGCATTGTGTTGGTGAATGCCGGTTCCAGAGACTGACCGGTCAGATCGATCTGAAACAAGACCTGCAGGGCCACGTCTCTAGCCTGTCTTCTGCGTACCCTTTTCACTTATCGATCACCAAATAAACGCTCCCATAGTTTTCCCCAATCGGTCTGTTCGTCCACCTTCTTGCCCAGCCAGTACCCGACCCCGATGGTCAGCGCCACAAACAGCGCCTTGAAGAACCCGTAGGTGATGGCAAACCACCCAAACAGCAGTCCCAAAACAACTCCCAGCAATTTCCCCGAATGGCGCTGGAGCAATTCCTGCCAATCAAACTGCATCAGCTCACCCCTCTACTCGACACGGCCTTTGTGGGAAGCGATGTTCTCCACCGAAACCCTGATCTTCTGTACGGTGAGCCCGGTAACATCCCGCACCGCGTCCTGGACGGTCTTCTGCATATTCTGGGACAGTTCCGGGATGCTCACATCGGGAGTAACCGTGGCCTTAATCTCGATGGCGATCGAACCTCCATCCGATACCACACGGGGTCTCACTTCCCGGACTCCGGGCACCGCCGACGCAACCTTTACAATCAGGCTTTCGATCGCCGTCAGCGACACCTTTACCTCTCCCAGAACGGTTTCATCGACTATGGCCTGTCTGTCGGGTTTCTTTTGCTTGCCGGATACCATCAGCCGCAGGCCGACCAAAAGGAAAACGCCCAACACCGCCGCCTGGACCTCGCGTGTCACGTACTCCGACGGCGAAACGGGCGTCAATAGACCGAAAAGCATCAGAAGCCCGAGGACCGCAACAATCGAAACAGCTAGCGTGTATATGGTGAGTAACACGCGGTCGAACGGCCCCATCTCTATAACTCCTCCTCAGACTTAGCGCAAACGGCTTTCCTCTTCAACCGGCTCTTCTTCCTTGGCAAATACGACACCCTGTACGTGCACATTTACTTCCACCACAACCAGACCGGTCATCGTCTCGATCGCACGCTTTACGGCAGTTTGAATCTGGCTGGCAACCTCCGGGATACGCACCCCGTATTCGACGATGATGTAAAGATCCACCGCTGTCTCTTTTTCGCCGACTTCGACCTTTACCCCTCTGGAAAGGTTCTTCCGGCCGAGCTTCTCGGCGATGCCTCCGGCCAACCCGCCGCTCATTCCGGCCACACCGGAAACCTCGGTCGCCGCCAAACCGGCCACAATAGCGACTACCTCATTTGCAATGCGAACGGCCCCCAGTTCTCCCTGCAGTTCAGAAGCCTGTAAACCCTGGTTTGCCATAGGTATTGTCACCTCCAAATGAAAATTTCTCCAGCATGCCTAACATTATATCCCATGATTACGATCTAAAGCAACTTAAATCCCGCATCACCCATACGGCGCTGGATAAAGTTTGTGTAGACCTCGCCCCGGCGGAAAAACGCATTGGCCAGCACCTGCTGATGGAAGGGAATAGTTGTGTTCACGCCTTCGATAATAAACTCTCCCATTGCTCGTCGAGACCGCTCCACCGCCTCTTCCCGGGTAGGCGCCCACACAATCAGCTTGGCCAACAGCGAATCATAGTAGGGTGTAACGACATAACCCGGAAAAACGGCGCTGTCAACCCGCACTCCGGGGCCTCCCGGCGGCAAATAGGTCTCGATAACGCCCGGACTGGGTGCAAAGCCGCGGTGCGCATCTTCCGCATTAATCCGGCATTCAATCGCCCATCCCCGGATCTGCACCTCATCCTGGGTAAAACGGAGCCTCTCGCCGAAGGCCAACCTGATCTGTTCCTTGACCAAGTCGATCCCCGTCACCATTTCGGTTACCGGGTGCTCCACCTGGATACGTGCATTCATCTCGATGAAGTAGAAGTTCTGGTGTCGGTCCAGCAAGAACTCAACCGTACCGGCATTCTCATAGCCGACCGCCCGGGCGGCGCGCACGGCTGCCTCGCCCATACGCTTCCTGAGTTCGGGAGACACAGCCGGCGACGGTGCCTCTTCAAGGAGCTTCTGGTTGCGCCTTTGAATCGAGCAATCCCGTTCACCGAGATAGATGAGATTACCGTATTTATCCCCCAAAACCTGTATTTCAATGTGCCGGGGCTCCTCCACATATTTCTCAAGATAAACGTCCGAATTGCCAAAGGCGGAGTTGGCCTCGGCCTGGGCGGTTTGGACCGCCTTCACCAGATCGGTCTTGCTGTGGGCAAGGCGCATACCGCGCCCGCCGCCCCCTGCAGAGGCCTTGATCAGGACCGGGTAGCCGATCTGTTCGGCCAGTTCCACGGCTTCCCCGGTATCACGCACCACCCCGTCCGATCCGGGCACTACGGGCACCCCCGCTTCAATTGCGGCCCGGCGGGCCCGGGCTTTCGCCCCCATCTGCTCCAAGGCCGCGGCCGGCGGTCCGATAAAGCGGATTCCGCAGCTCTCACATACTTCGGCGAATCGGGCGTCCTCAGCCAAGAAACCATATCCGGGATGAATCGCGTCGGCACCCGAAATCTCAGCCACGCTGACGATCGACGAGATATTCAAATAGCTTTTGGTCGGATCGGCAGGACCAATGCAGAAGGCCTCATCGGCCAGCCTTACCGGCAGGCTGTCCCGATCTGGTTCGGAGTACACGGCGACCGATTGAATACCCATTTCACGGCATGCTCTGATCACGCGCAGCGCAATCTCACCGCGGTTGGCAACCAGTATCTTACCAAACATCACTTTCCCCCTGTGTTATTTCTGTCTGATGATGAACAGGGGCTGGCCGTATTCCACCGGTTGGCCGTTTTCCACCAAGATGGAGGTTATCACCCCTGACACATCTGTTTCGATCTCATTCATCAGTTTCATTGCTTCGATGATACAGAGCACCTGGCCGGCTTTGACGGTATCCCCCACATCAACGTAGGGTTCGGCATCGGGCGAAGGTGCCCGGTAAAACGTGCCGACCATCGGGGCCACCACCGTGGTTATGCCGTCATCCTCAGCGGGGACGGGCGAGGCAGCTTCCTGCTTCTCGGCCTGCTCAATGGGCACCTTCACAGTTGACGCGGTCTCACTAGGCAGTGAAGCAGCCCCCTCGTTCGTCCGACGCTTCTTGATGGAAATCTTGATGCCTTGGCTTTCCATCGAAAACTCCTCAACATCGGTTTGGTCCAACAGTTTGATCAGATCTCTGATTTCATCCAAATTCATATCTTCTGCCTCCTTGGCGAGGTTGGCCCGGACACTCTCCGATCCCTTACGGCCCGCCGACCGCAATTCAAGAAACTTCCTGCCGATCTGGGGGAAAAGAGCGTAGGTGAGAACGTCTTCCTCGCTCTCCGCCAGGTCGCCGATCTCTTCCCTCATTCTTGCCAATCGCGGCGGCAATAAATCGGCAGGACGCTCGGAAATGGGCTTCTTGTCCCCCAACACCTTTGCCGTGATCTCGGGATCAAATTCGGCCGGGGCCTTGCCGTAATACCCGAGCAGGTAATTCTTGACCTCACCCGGCACCAGTTTGTACCGTTCGCCGGAAAGGACATTCAGAACGGCCTGCGTACCGACAATCTGACTGGTCGGGGTTACCAGCGGCGGATAACCCAATTCGGCCCTTACCCGCGGAATCTCGGCCAGCACCTCCGCGAGACGGTGCAGAGCCTTCTGCTCCTCAAGCTGGGTGACCAGATTTGAAATCATGCCGCCCGGCACCTGATGATCGAACACCTGCATATCGTGCAGACGGGTCACACCCCGCTCAAACCCCCGGCGGCGCCTCAGGTCCTCGAAGTAGTCGGCGATCGCAAACAGGTCCTTGAGCCTCAACCCGGGGTCATACTCCGTGCCTTCCAGCGCCCGGACAACTGTTTCAACCGGAGGCTGCGAGGCCCCGAAAGCCAAGGGCGTCGTAGCCGTATCGATCACATCAACCCCCGCTTCGGCCGCTTTGAGATAGGCCCCGACCGCCATTCCACCGATATAATGACAGTGCAGATGCACCGGAATGGAAAGCTTCTCCTTGAAGCGCTTAACCAGCTCATAGGCTCTGAACGGCGTAAGCAGTCCGGCCATATCCTTGATGCAGATCGAATCCGCACCAAGTTCGGCCAGCGCGACGGCCGTCTGCAGGTAATGCTCGGTACTGTGCACGGGGCTAAGTGTATATACTACTGTAGCCTGGACCGATCCTCCTGCTTCTTTGGCAAACTTCATCGCCGGTTCCACATTACGGATATCGTTCAGGGCATCGAAGATGCGGATTATATCAATCCCGTTTTCAACCGCCCGGTAGATGAAAGCCTTGACAACATCATCGGGATAATGGGTGTACCCGACCAGCGATTGGCCGCGCAGGAGCATCTGCAGCGGGGTCTTGGAGACGTGGCTTTTGATCAGGCGAAGCCGCTCCCACGGGTCTTCATTCAGGTAGCGGAGGCACACATCGAAAGTTGCTCCGCCCCATACCTCCAGGGAATGAAAACCGACCTCGTCAAGTTTTTCGATTATCGGCAGTATGTCTTCGATCTTCATTCTGGTAGCCCAAAGACTCTGGTGAGCGTCACGCAAAGTGGTATCGGTAATGCCGAGCACCTTCGGAAACAACCTCCCCTCAAAAGAACGCCGGGTTGTCAATAGAACATGACAACCCGAAGTCAGCCATCAATTATAACAAAGTGTCTTTATTATAGACTGTGCGCCGCCCTTTTGGAATACACGACACCCTAAGTATACAATACACTTTTTGTCGCGGAGGGACGGCTATAGCCTTTCATCGCCCCTGGCTATAACCATGATGTTTTCCGGCACAATGCCCGTCGCCCTCGCCACCAGATTCACCACCGTGGTGCCCTGTTCCGGGGTCACCGGATGCGGAACGACCACGGTCACCATCTCGTTCTGAAAGAATACGACCGCGTCCGGCAGCCCCTTGGCCCGCAAGATGTTTTCCACACTCACCTCCCGATCCAGTTCAAGACTGATTTGCAGCAGACGGTCCTGGGCGTTTTGCCGTGCTTCCGGACCGGCTTTCGGGTCCTCGATAATCGAGCGCAGGAGTTCGACCTGTCTTCCTCTGGACCGTTCCCTTTCCAGACGGTACTCCACATAATAGTCATCGGCGTACGTCCGGCCGTTATGATCAGCGGCGGCATCCAGGACACCGGGCGCCGCAGCGCCGTCGGACGACGCATCGTTTTCTCCGGCGACCGTTTCCGGAACAACCGCGGCCACATCCTCGGTGGGCGGGGGTTCAAGTCCCACCCCATGCCAGGTGGTCAGAAACAGCGCCAGTACGAAGGCGGACAACACGCCAACAACCGCCAACACTTTTCTCTGCACCAGCCAGAATCGCATCTTCACTCCCCCCCCACCTACAGTTTCTTGGGCACCACCAGGATCTTGTGCGGTTCAGCCCCCAGGGCAGTCTGCGCCGCCTGAAACAGCTTCGCCTTAATCTCCGGATCGCGGGCGCCCTCGGCCACAACCAGCACCCCGGCAACCGCCGGGCTTACTTCACGTTCCACAACCGGCGCCTCATAACCGTCACTGCCGCGCACCACCACCACCTGCCCGTTCTCATTCTCATCAGTGGTCACCCGGTGTGTGCCATCCTGATCGTTCTCATTGGTTACCCGTTTACCGGTGGTGGTGTTTACCGCATACTCCGATACGGTGGACCCCTCCAGTCGCACGGTGACATCAACCTCTCCCACACCGTTGATTTGCGCAAGCATACTCTCCAACCGCACAGCCAGGTACTCTTCCTCCGACTGGGTCTGCAGACTTGCCGCAGGCCCCCGGCTGGCTTCCGGCTCAGGTTGTGAAGTACCGACGGGAACCGGATTCGAAACTGGTTCACGTCCGCCCCAATAGCTGCCGAATACCAGCAGGATCACCCCCAGGAGCCCCAGAGCAAACAGCAGGACCTTCTGGTCCTTCCGCCGGCTGCCTCCCATCAGCCTGGTCCAAAAGTCACGCGGTTCATCACTCATCAATCATCCCCCTCCTTCTTGAATCGTCGTATCGGACGGCCTCCGGTTCCAGGTTGTAAAACTCGGCGATGGTGCGGCACAGTCTCTCCAGGCTCTCTCTCCACGCTCCGTCCAAATCCAACGAAACGCTCACGTCACCGCTCTCATCAACGACGGGGGCGGCAATCAGCGTGATACTCCTGATGCTGCCGATCTGTCCGCTCTCGCCTTCGGTGTCCAGTTCCACCAGGACCTCCTCGATCTCCACTTCCGGATTCAACCTTGACAGCGCCATTATCTGTCTGGCCAATCCGCTCCGGTACCCCTCCAGTGCTGCGGCCTGACTCTCTTCCCAACGGCGCTTTCCCTCCTCCAAGACATCATTTCCCCCCAGATTCGAGGCGGGCGGCTGGAGCGAAAGCGAACCGAAATCGACCGCCAGCTCACGGTGCCAGAATCCGGTCGCGGCCTGCAGAACAGCTACGATAATCAGTAGTCCCAAAACCATCCGCACATAACGACTGAGGTCGCCGGCCGGGATCAGCAGTTCCAGGAAGACGGCCAAGATGGCCAGGATCACCAGTTCGATGACCAGCGTATTCAGAACTTCCATCAGGCCACCCTTTCATCGCATCATTACGCTGAGATTGCCCATGCCCGCCATAATCGCCAGAGAGAAGAAGAACAGCAGAGCCACCGTGGCGACCACGGCAAAGATGCCGATCATGCTGTTGCCCAGCGTATTGAGGCAATCCGAAAGCTGTTTTTCCCCGATGGGTTGCACCAGGGCTGCAGCCAGCTTGTAAATCAGAAGCAGGGTTACAATCTTCAGCAGCGGGAAAACGGCGATCAGAAAAACGACAAGCAAACCGGCCATCCCGACCGCATTCTTGACCAGCAAGGATGAGCCGACAACCGCCTCCATAGCGTCGGCGAACATCTTCCCAACCACCGGGACAAAGGCTCCCGTCGCATACTTGGCCGTTCGGAAGGCCACCCCCTCCGCTACAGCCCCGGCCACGCCCTGAATCGCCATAATGCCCAGAAAAAGAGTTGTCAGGAGTCCCATGATTCCCAGACCGATGTTGCGGAAGAAATCCGAAAGACGAGAAAGCGAAAACCCGCTCGCCAGATGGCTGACCGTACCCAGGATCGCCGAGAAAAACACCAGCGGCAAGACGATGTTCTTCACCAGAGTGGCCGTGGCGTTTAAGACAATGACGATCACCGGATGCAGGAGCGCCGCGCTGGCAAAACCCCCGACCGCACAGAGCAGCGTCACCATCACCGGCAGCATAGCGTGCATGAAGACGACCATGTTTTCGACCGCAGTACGTGCCGTTTGCAGCACGGCGGTGAAGGAGCCCAGGGCCAGCGTAAGCAGGGCGAGGTATACCGCCACGTGGGCCATCCGGCTGATGGTCGACTTTTCAAAGGCACCGGAAATGTTCTGCAGAATGGCGGCGATGACCGCCAACACCACAAGCTTGCCCAACAAAGCGGCATTGCCCAGCACCTCGTTAAACAAATAGTGAAAGAGGGCATTCAGCAATTCGGCCGGCTGGTAACCGAGTTCCCCCTTAACCAGCGACATCACAAGGTCCTTGAATTCCAGATCCGGCATGGCGTTATCGATCTCACGGTTCAGTTCCCGGACCGAATCCTCGATCCGGGAAAGGTCGATTTCCCCGACCAGGCCCTCGGAGTCCGCGGGCAGTTCGGCCCAAGCCGTGCCGGGCGCAAAAGCCAGCAGCAGGATCAGCAGCACAACCAGCTTACGCACGCACCACAACCACCTAACTGAGGAATTTCATCAGAGTATCGAGCACGGCCATGATGATCGGCACCGCCAGCACCAGAATCAGGACTTTGGCGGCAAATTCGATTTTGGACGCCAGTGCGCCCTCCCCGGCGTCACGGCAGATCTGCGCGCCGAAATCGGCAATGTAGGCGATGCCCACGATCTTCAGGATTGCGGCCAAATACATCAGGTTGACGTTCGCCCGGGCGGCCAAATCCTTCAGCACGTTGACCACCGCCCCGACCTTGCCCAGCACGAACAGGAAAATGATCACTCCGGCCGCGATGCTGATCAGGAGAGCGACCTCCGGTTTTTGCTGACGCAGGAGGACGACGAGCACGGCGGCAACCAGTCCGAAACCGACAATCTGTAAAATCTCCATACGCCCCTCACCCGCCTTGACAAACTGCACCTGCAACCGGCTAAAACAGCTTGAATACGGACTTTACCTCGGTGAACAGCATCCCCAAGAGATCGATCACCCAGAAGAGTACAATGGCGACCGCGGCCAGCGTCACCAGACTGGCCATTTCCTCCCTGCCGGTATGCTTCAACACGGAATGGAGCACGGCAGCCAGAATGCCCACCCCGGCGATCTTCAGGATCAGGTCGATACTCATTGACGAGCCTCCTCCACTTGTTCTTGCAATGTGGGCGAAATCAAAGCAGAACCAGGGTGACCGCAATCCCTCCGGCAAACCCCAGGCACTGCCAGAGACGCACATTCTTTCGAGCCTCTTCTTCCGCTTTCACGTGCTGAGCTTTTAGGCGTTCAATCGCCAGAGCAAGATGTTTCACCTGGTCATTCCGGTCGGAGGCTCCAAGAATATCGCCGAGACCGCGGATCACCGCCAGATCTTCTTCCTTGAGAAAGCTCTCCACACGGTAGCCGGCCAGAGCGAATTCCCAGGCTTCTTTCAGGGTTGCCCCGTACCCCGCCGAAAGCTCGCGTGCCACTTCAGTCATCAGCTGTCCGACCGGAGGCGAGACTCTCACGCCAACATTCTCCAGAGCCTCAACCAAAGGTGTGGCTCCATAGGAGATTTCAGTTTCCAGCAGGTGCAGGGCGGTTTGTATGTCCCGGAGTTCCCGCGGGCGGTTCTGGTATGCCTGGGCCACGCTCAAGCCGAGAAACCCGGCCGCACCGATGACAAACAGAGCCCCCACTGCCTTGTACATACACATTGCCCCCCTCTTGATCACTCTCCGCGGTAACTAAACCCGAACGGGTTTCAGAGTACGCCCGTCCAGAATTTTCTCCACCGTTCCAGGTCCCTTGGAGCGGCCGAGCAAGACCAGACGCTCGAAGGCACCCATCTCCAGAACGGCCCGCAGCACCGGCCTGTGGCGCAGTTCATCCAGCGAAGCGGCGTGCGCTGTAGAAATAATGGTCACACCCGCATTCAGGACTTCCTCCAAGGCGGCCACATCCTCGCTGCGCCCGATCTCATCGGTGGCAATTACCCGGGGACCCAGCGCCCGCAGCAGCAGCAGCATCCCCACGGCCTTGGGGCAGGCATCCAGCACATCGGTGCGCAGGCCCACATCGAGCTGGGGAACCCCACGGTAACAACCGGCGATCTCCGAGCGCTCGTCCACCAGACCCACCGTCCGTCCCGGAATGCACAGCCCCGGAATCCCGTCGGACAACTGCCGCACCACGTCACGCAGAATGGTTGTTTTCCCGCATCCGGGAGGCGAGACAATTAGCGTATGACGCACTCTCCCGCCCTCACACAGGTGCGGCATTAAAACGTCGGCCGCGCCCTTCACCTCCCGGGAAATCCTTATATTGAGCGCGGTAAACTGTTTCAGCGTTTGAATACCGCTCGCGCCCATCACCGCGTGTCCGGCAATTCCCACACGGTGTCCGCCCGAAACGGTCACAAACCCGCTCCGCAGTTCCTCCTCCACTGCATACAGCGAAGAACCGGTTACCAGCTGCAGCGTGCGCACCAGATCATCCGGGGTAACCCGATAGGCTTCCTGCGGATGGCCGACCTGCTGTCCGGAAGGGGCGACGAACAACTCACGCCGGGCCAGATTGAGCAATAGCGGCCGGTGAATGCGCAGGCGGATCTCCTCCAGCTCCCGCCATACGTCGTCGGGTAGTTCGCCCAACATTCCACGAATACGCAGCGGAAGGTAGCTCAGGATTTGGCGCGCCCTTTGCGCCTCCCCGTTCGTAACGGCCTGCGGCACTACAGACAATGTTTGTCCCCTCCTGGATATATGCATATTGGACGCCGTCCCACATTATTCCAACGGGAAAGGCCCCGGAAACAACATTCCGGGGCCGTCTGCCCTTCTGATCTCCCATAACAACTTTGCGCTCCCGTAGCGTCCGGGTTTACCCCGGTCTCCGCTTAGCAACAGCCCGGCACTCAATTTAGCACCTGGGCGTATCCAGTTTAGCGTAAGGCTTTAGTCCCTAAATTGAGTGCCGGGTTTACGGCCGCTTTTCCCCAAGGCGACCGATCCAGGCGGTCTGCCGCGGAGGAGCAGCTGCGGAAGCACCCGTAAACGTCCTCGCCGGGGGACGCACACCCCTCACCTTCGCTAAGAATGGTGCCCGAATCGCAGAGCCGCCCGGAGGTAAACCCGGACGCCACGGCCCCATTGTCGTTCCTCTGATGGTGTCACCCATCAGGGTGACAAGGGAGTCTGACTACTGAATACCAAACAAAACAGCGCCCCCAAAAGGGCGCTGTTTCGAAATATTACAGCCGCTTCAATCGCCGACTAGTTATGCTCATCCCGCTCCATTCTATCCAGTTCCTCGCGCTGTTGGTTGATCATCTCCACCGTCGGGATGTCGGCGTCCTCAGGTTCGAGCCCGACGTTCCGTCCACACTCGGGACACTCGACCTCGATAAAGTGGTCGCACTCGTCCTCCTCAATGCCGGATGCACTCATCCGCTGTTCCAATGCATACAAGTCCTCGTCGATGCTCTCCAGGTAATCCTCCAAACCGTCCTGCGCTTCTTCAAGTTCGTCTACCGCATCGGCGAATTCGCCCAAGACATCTACAATTCCGGACAGCAGTCTGGCCTCTTTACTGTCCGCCGGCATGTCCAGTCCGGTTGCCAGCCCCTGAAGATACGCCACCCGCGATTTGAGATTTCCCAAATTGAAAACCCCCCTTCTTTTCCTCCGGTATTATAACTCCGGCCAGGGGGTTTTAAACATTACACCCGTTTGATATACTCACCCGTGCGGGTGTCGACCTGGAGCACGTCCCCGACTTCCACAAAGAAGGGAACTTGCACGACCAACCCGGTCTCCAGAGTGGCCGGTTTTGAGCCGCCGGAGGCGGTGTCCCCTTTAATTCCCGGCTCGGTTTCGACAACCTCGAGTTCAACGGTATTGGGCAGATCAATTCCCAGAATCCTCCCTTTATAGAAAACCAGGTAAATGTTCATCTCTTCCTTGAGAAACTTTACGTTGTCGCCCATCTGTTCGGCGCTCAACGCCACCTGCTCATAGCTTTCGGTATCCATAAAATTATAGTTGTCCCCATCATTGTACAGGTACTGCATCTCACGCCGGTCCAAATGTGCTTTGGGCACCTTCTCACCGGCGTTGAAGGTACGCTCCGTGACACTGCCGGTCCGCAGATTTCTGATCTTGGAGCGAACAAATGGTGAACCCTTGCCCGGTTTTACGTGCTGAAAATCGATTACCTGATAAACGTCACCGTCGAGCTCGATAGTCACACCTGTCTTAAAGTCGTTTGTGGATATCACGGAACCCGCCTCCTTGTATCTGTTACTGACTTGTCCATTATACCAAAAATTAGACCCTCACCAAGGAATTTTTTGGTGAAGTGGTTAATACCTCCGCCCCGTAATCCCGAACGACAACCACATCCTCGATCCTCACGCCGCCCCGGCCGGGAAGGTAGATACCCGGCTCGACGGTAACCACCATTCCGGCCTCCAGCAATTCCTCGGATGAAGCGCTCAGGTGCGGCGCCTCGTGCACATTGAGTCCCAGACCGTGTCCGGTGCTGTGCCCGAAATACTCTCCGTAACCCGCCCGCTCGATGACCCGCCGCGCCGCAGCGTCGACTTCAGCCGCCGGGACACCCGGTTTAACAGCGTCAATACCGGCGAGCTGCGCCTCCAGAACAATCCGGTAGATCTCATCCTGCCAGTCTTCGGGTTCGGCATCCACCACCACCGTGCGGGTAAAGTCAGAAGCATAACCGTTCCACATCACACCGCAGTCACAGACGACGAGATCGCCCCTCTCCAGCTTTTTTTCGGAAGCCGTCCCGTGCGGCAGCGCCGCCCGTGCACCCGAAGCCAAAATGGTCTCAAAGGCCATCCGCTCCCCTCCCCGGCGGCGCAGGTAAAACTCCAGTTCAAGCGCAATCTCCCGCTCGGACGTTCCCGGACGGATGGTGGTAAGAAGGTGTGCGAAAGCCTGATCCACCAGGAGAACCCCCTTGCGGATCAGCTCAATTTCTCCTTCGTCTTTAACCGCACGCAGTCGACCGAATACCGACCGGGCATCTTCCAGTCTCACTCCGTCCAGCGTTTCAGAAAGAACATGATAGAAGTAATAGGTCAGATGCGCCCCCTCGAAGCCCAGATGGTGCACAGACCGGTCAAGCAATAACGCGTGAAGTGCCTTGGTCCAAGCACCTGGGACCTTTACCACGTCATACTGCGGGGCTTCCAGCGCCGCCTGCTCCACATAGCGGAAATCGGTCAGCAAGCACTGCTCATTCGCCGTAATCAGCAAGACGCCGCTGGTGCCGGTAAAGCCGCTGAGATAACGCACATTCTCCGGGCTTGAAACCAGAAACGCGTCCACCCCGATTTCGGGCAGGAACCCGCGCAGTCGATTCACCCGATCTTCAATCACGATTGTTCACTCTTTACCGCCAGATTAACCGCGGCTCGCAAGCCGAGAAGATAACTGTCCACACCGAATCCACTGATTTGACCCGCTGCGGACGGTGCAATCACCGATTGGCGGCGGAATTCTTCGCGGGCGTAAACATTGGAGATATGAACCTCAACGACCGGAATACCGATCGCCGCTACCGCGTCCCGCAGTGCGTAACTGTAATGCGTGAAGGCTGCGGGATTGAACACCACAGCCGCCGCCTCACGCCCCGCTTCGTGCAATTTATCGATAAGCTCGCCCTCGCTATTGGACTGGAAGCACAACACCTCCACGCCCAGTTCTTTGGCCAGAGCCGTCAGGGCGCGGTTTATCTCGTCCAGCGCAAGGCGGCCGTACACCTCCGGCTCCCTGCTCCCCAGCAAATTCAGGTTCGGACCGTGCAACACATAGACCAGCAATCAAACCATCTCCCTGTAAGCAGTCAGCAGCAAGAAAATGAAAACAAGAACAGCCCAATATTCCATTATGTCATCCGGGTTTACCTCCGGACGACTTGTGCGATTCGGGCACCATTCTCAGCGAAGGTGAGGGCTGTGCGTCTCCCGACGAGGACGTTTACGGGCGCTTCCACAGTACTCCCTCCGCGGCCGACCGCCTGGATCGGCCGCTTAGAAAAGAGCGGCCGTAAACCCGGCACTCAATTTAGGGACTTAAGCCTGACGCTAAACTGGATACGCCCAGGTACTAAATTGAGTGCCGGGCTGGATGGGTTTGCCGCACACCGAACCCGAGCTTAGAAATGGTCGAATCGCTAAACGGAGACCGGGGTAAACCCGGATGACACGAGAACACAGGCTCTCCTGGACGGAATGACAAGGACTACCGGCTTCTTTCTTTACTTACGCCCCGCTGACCATCATTTCCCGCACCCGTACGGTAGGAGCACCCGTACCGCCGAAGAACTGCAAATCACTGCCGACGGCATCAATTTTCTTTAACAGCCCGGTAATGTTGCCGGCAATCGCCATGCCGCGCACGGGGTGAGAGATCCGTCCGTTCTCAATCCACAGGCCCGACGCTCCGACTGAAAAATCCCCCGAAATCGGGTTGGCCGTGTGCATTCCCATAACCTCGGTCACCAGAAGGCCGCTGGAAAGATCGCCTACAAGATCGTCCGGCTCAAACTTCCCCGGCGCCAGGAAGAAATTTGTAGTGCCCACTTCGGGTGAACCTTTGAATGAACCGCGCACCCCGTTCCCGGTCGAAACCGTACCGTCTTTGGCAGCCGTATAGGTATTGTGCAGAAACCCTTTCAAGACCCCATCCTCAATCAACACCGTCCGCTGCATCGGAACGCCTTCGCCGTCGAACGGACCAGACCGAATACCATCCGGCAGTGTTCCGTCATCCACGATGGTCACCAGTTCGGAGGCCACCCGGCTTCCCACCCGGCCGGCAAACAGTGAGCGTCCCTTCTGCACGGCTTCCCCGGTCAGCGCCGGAGCCAGTACGCCGAGCAGACTGACTACCACATAGGGTTCCAGAATCAGGGTCGTTTTCCGGCTTTCCTGCTGTCGGGCGCCCAACATCCGCACGGCGCGCTCAGCAGCCAGCCGTCCCGTCTTCTCCGGATCGAGGGCATCGTACTTCAACCGAAAATCCACTGCAAAACCGGTCTGACTTTCCCCGTCCGAACTGGCAGTCAGGGCTACATACAACCCGCAGGCACCGCTTCTGTACGCAGCAGCCAATCCCCTGTTATTGGCGATCGCGATTTCGGCCACCCCATCCTGATAGGTTGAGCTCTCAATGACGTCAATGCGTGGATCGTAAGCACGGGCGGCCTGTTCCATCCGCCTGGCCTTCTCGGTTTTTTCCTCGACCGTCCGCCTGGTAAGATCGGGGTCGAGAAGGTCAGCTTCCGGATAGGTGCTCGGATCGGGCAGACGCAGGAACTCATCCTGCGCCGTCTGTCCGGCATTGGCTACGGCCCGCCGGATGGCCTCGGCCACTCCGGTCTCGCTGATCTCAGTGGTGTAGGCAAACCCCATCCTTTGCCCGCAGAAAACGCGCAAACCAATTCCGTGTTCCTCGGCGCGCTTGATCGTCTCGACCTCTCCGTCGTGAACATCTATCTCAATCTCAGTTCCCTTCTTCACAAAAGCCTCGGCCGCCGTCACGCCCGAAACCGCCGAGGCCTTGGCAACCGCGTCGCGGGCAATACTCAGCAGATCACTCATCCGTTTAATGCTTCCTTTCATCCCTAGTATGGTCCTGGTATGCCGCAAGGCGGCGTGCTCAATAGTGTTCTTCGCGGAACAGGATCAAAAATCCTACGGATCCTGCTAAATCCGTCTAATTCGGGGCGTCTTCCTGATATCGGCATTTGTCTTGCCCCGCATTTTGGTCCCTCCGACTGTAATCGGCAGTTCTTCTTTTCTTTCGGCATTGAACAAAAGTGTGGGCTGGGCATCGCTCACCGGCACTCCCTGGCCGTCTTTGCCGCAGGTGCCGATGGTGAAGCCCAGGTCGCTGCCGACCTCGGACACACGGCGGAGGACGTCGGGACCGTTGCCGGTCAAGGTGGCCCCGCGAATCATCGGCCCCACTTCCCCGTCCTGAATCAGGTATCCCTCGGCTACTTCAAATACAAAGTCACCGGTAGAGGTGTTCACCTGACCGCCGCCCATCTTGCGGACCAAGACTCCTTCGGTGACTTCCCGGATCAGTGCCTCCGGATCGGCCTTGCCGGGGGCGATATAAGTGTTCGCCATGCGGGGGATCGGCTTATGCTGGTAGGATTCGCGCCGCCCGTGCCCGTTTGAATCCTTCTTTTCCTTGCGCGCGGTTAAACGGTCGTAAAGGAAATCAGTAAGCTTCCCGTTCTTGATCAGGGTCACCGGGCGCGAAGGCACGCCCTCATCGTCCACGGCATAGGAACCGTAACGTTCGGGCAGGGTAGCATCATCGATCACCGTCACCGCCTTGTCGGCTACGGCATCGCCACGCCGTCCCGCGTACACCGACAGCCCTTTCTGCACAAGGTCGGCCTCCAGCCCGTGCCCGCAGGCCTCGTGGACCATCGTCCCCCCTGCTTCACCAGCCAGCACGACGGGTATCTTGCCTGAAGGCGCAGGTTCTGCATCCAATAGCGCCCTTGCCCGATGCGCGGCCGTGGCGGCCATCTGTTCGGGATCGTGACGCTTGAAGAGCTCAAAACCGCTGATCTCTCCGATGGCGTCATACCCGGTTTGGATCACGTCATCCCGGGCGGCAACGGCGTTGACCATGAACCTTGTGCGCACCCGGTGGTCCTCCACAAAGACTCCATCACTGTTGCCGATCGTCACACTCTGGATTACGTCGCCGTACCCGACCATCACCTGCTTGATCGCTTCCGCATCTACGGCCCGGGCCGCACGATCCGCCCGCTGTAGCAGGTCGACCTTGTGTTCGGCGCTCACCGTATCGGGCGGTTCTTGCACCGAAAAAGACACCTCCGGGCGCAGAGTGCGCAGATCCATAGTACGTTCCTGTTCACCGTTGCCCACCGCACGCGCCACCACTTCGGCCGACCGGAGAAGACCCTCGCGGCTCAGCTCATTCGTAAAGGCGTAGGCCGTGGCCTCCCCGGAAATCACCCGAATGCCTGCCCCGACATCGGTACCGGACTGCATACGTTCAACTCTGCCGTCCTCCAGACCGATGCCGTTGACCTGTTTGTTCTCCACAAAAACATCGGCGAAATCACCACCCCGGGCCAACGCCGCAGACAAAATCTCGGACATCAATTCTTTAGAAATCAAAACCCAATCCCCCTATCGGTACCGATAACTTAGTTTGCTTCTCGTCGCCTAGTTTTATTTTTTCACCTGCCCGAAGTCTCGCTTCGCCGGTTTGAGAATACATCCGAACCGCTTTCAAAAATGGGATCCTCGTCTTCCGCGTACACGGCGGATCCCACCAACTGAACGGCCTGAACCGTCGCCAGCACCCGCCCTTCCCTTGCGGCCACCTCAAGATAGCGGACTTCAGCCTGAAGCGGGCCGTTTTCCAGCCAATGCAGGACAGACTTGACTCCGGGATAGGGTCCGTCAAGCTTCAGCTCCAGAGCTTCCGTGCGCAAGGGACTGTCCCCATCCTGCCTGAAAGGCCGGTAGCCTATGATGGCCACTCCCTCAACCGCGCATGTATCGATCACAGCCTCAATGCCCGCCCCCGATGAAAACCCGGATTCCGCGACGGCATCCGCCGCATCCGATCCCCCGGGTTCATCGGTCTCAGACCCGGACGGTCGGGTTTCCTCCACAGCGGCCACACGGCTGTCCACCGTACGCTCCAAGTGTATCAGTTCCAAGTAATACCTCGCCTGTGGAACAACCAATAAGCAAACGGCCGTCACCAGAGCCAGCCATCCCAGGGTGATCAGCACACGTGCCCTTTCGCGGGCGGTCAGTCTACGGTGATAATCTCCCCTGAATGGTAAACGCAAACTCTCCGTCCTCCCGCCTGTCCAAGTTGCTCAGCTCCACCGTTGCATACAGTCCTGAACGCTCCAAGGCAACAAGAAGATCTCCGATCGCCCGCCCTGATCCGGAAACCCCCGTGATTTCCACTCTCTCCGGAGGCGAAGCAGGCATCGCTTTCTCAGACGACAGCACATCCGTATCAGCGGCCACCTTCAAGCCGATCAGTGTGACGTCGGGCGGCACACATTCATCCAGTCGGTCCACAACATCTCGGATCAGCCGCCGCTGCGCACCGGGTACAGCAACTCCGGACATCTCTTCCATTCCTCCGGGCGCAAGGGTCAGCGCGTCAATCCGGGCACATCCGGCCTCAATCCGGTCCTCCAGGCGCGGGATCTCCACCGTCAGGTAGGCGTAACCAACCGCAAGCAGCAGGGCCGCAGCGAGCAGCAGCCGAAACGCCGGGGATTCCCTTACCCGGTGCCCGTTCTGCGGTCTCAGATCCTCGGGCAGCAGATTCATACGATTCACGCTGCCATCGCCTCTTTGAGCGCCAGTCCGACCGCGGCTGCGAACCTCAGGTCTATTCGGTCCGCATTCGTCCAGGGCGGTTTCGCTTCAAACGTCTTCAGACCCAGGCTTTCGGCTATTGCAGCACCCAGTCCGCCCCCCGTGCCAACCTCACCAACCACCAGCAGCGTCTCGGGAAGAGTTCCCCCGTGGCGGTCCCGATACCAAAGCAGAGTCTGTTCGATTTCGGATGCCAACCGACTCGCAATACGGTCACTGCCGTCACCCGCTTCCCATCCCGCCAGCAGGCGGGTGTAGCGCAGCACGCCTCCTTCAATAACAGCCAAGTCGGCCGTGAGGTCGTCGGGATCGAGCACGGCCAGGCAGGGAAACTCCGTCGCAGGCCGGTCGGCTGCTCGTGAGCCCGACAGGTAGCGCCACAGGGCGAGGGGCCTCACCTCCAGTGACATCAACCACAGCCCGGCCTGCCTGAAGCTGTGGTAATACTCCAGTGCCGCCGCACGGGGGAGCGCCGCCACCAGATATTCCCCCACCCGATCGGAATCACCGCCCCGATGTCCCAGAAGAACATAATCGTGCACCCACCCGTCTCCATAGACCGGGATTAACTGCGGCAATTGGTAGGCAAGTGCCGGCGCCACCTCCTTTTCGGGCATCGGCGGGAGACTTGTATGCCGCACCACCGCAATGCCGCTTTCCACTGCAGCCGACGTTGGCACATCGCCGGAAAGACCTAGGCGCGCCGCGCCTTCACCCAAGGTTTCTCTTAACTCCGACCGTGGCAGCTGAACAGTGTTGATGCCAACAGATCCGTCAGACATTCGGTCGTACCGGGCCAATCTGACTTCAGACCGGCGTACGTCCACGCCCACAAATGTTCCCGAACCCCGCCCCAGCAGGCGGAAGCGCCGTGCCGCATCAGCCACCAGCCGTAATGCTTGTTCTCCCATAGTAAACGTTGTACATTTCCCCCCAGTACCTGACGTCTATGCTGCGGCTGAAAACAGGCAGCGACTCACTGATGAGACCGAGATCCAACTCGATCACGCTCTCCGGTCCGGCGTGAACCCGGTCTGCGATCAGCCCGCCCTGCAGTTGCGCCGCATCCTCAAGCCGAACCTCGCCGCCGGCGGCAACCAGCACCCGGGCCGAAACCCCTTGAGCTATGCGAATATCGTTCGGGGTCAGGAATACAACGCACCCGCTTGCGGAGTTTCCCGGATAATAGTTACCGATGATGTCGATATCTCCGGCAACAAAATAGATTGCCCGGCCCTCGTACCGCCCTCCGTGAACGGCCAGATCTCCGTCAACATAGTACAGTCCGTTTACTTTGCCCCCGTACAGCACGCCGTTTCCATCGGTTACCCACTCCGCTCGCCGGCGAAACCACTCCGGTTCGAATTCCGGGGCCGGTTGTTCCGCCAATCCCGTACTCAAGCCCTCCCCGTCCGGCGCTTCAACAATCCATTCGCCGGCCCGGATTCCGGCAGTGAAGTCCAACGGCGGATATAAGACCGCTTCGAACAGAACGTGCCTCACGGCATTCCGGTGCTCGCCCCTGGTCTCCAGACGCAGTTCTACCGCCCCCGGAAGCGTCCTCTGACGACCCTTAACCTGCAGCGACCCTTCCGGGACCGGACGTTCATAAAGTAGCCTGCATTCCGATCCGG
Organism: uncultured Peptococcaceae bacterium; assembly: GCA_965544035.1. Lineage (GTDB taxonomy): Bacteria > Bacillota > Desulfotomaculia > Desulfotomaculales > Desulforudaceae > CBEULR01. The sequence goes on from CBEULR010000008.1 coordinate 57,037, forward strand.
ACGGTATCTCGGCCAGCACATCCCAATCCTGGAGAATTCGAGCGAGGACTTCCTCCACCCCGTCCTCGGCGGTGTAATAGGCCTGAAGCCGGTCAACATAAAACACTCCGACCCTCTTCTGACCGACCGACAGGGCGAGCACCGTGCCGGTCAGCAGCACCAACAGCGCCAAGGCCACCGCCACCAGCAGGGTTACCTGGCCCCGATGGTTCGCGGAGTGCCTAATCACCGCCTGCACGCACCCATACCGAGGTCTCCAGGGATACCGGTTTCCCCTCATTTAGTTCGCTCCGGAGACGCAGGGTAATCAAGCCGTTGGGACGGGACAACACCTCGAAACCGTCGACGCCGTCGGCCACACTGTTCGCTCCGCCGTCGACCTTGCGCAGCAGCTGCCGTCCCTGCGAATCAAGATAGTAGTGCACCAGTTTTCCGCGAACATTTCGGAACGCTATATGGTCAGCCGACTGGCCACCATCCGCAATCGCCACGGCCGACCGAACTTCACGGGCCATTCGGTCCAGCCCGATGCGGAGGTGGTCTCTGGTTTCGAGTTCATCCGCCTGAACGCGCCAGAAGAGGAGCCCCCTCTGGTATGCCGCCAGCAGTGCCGAAAGCAGGATCCCTGTGATCAGCACGGCCACCAACACCTCGATCAGGGTGAATCCTCTGCTGTTCATCGCACTCACCTCGCGCCTCTTCGCGCTCGGAGAACCGAGATTTCTTCTCCGGTCGCATCCGAAACGACGGTTACCGTAATTTCAACCAGCCCCGGTTCCACCTTCTCAATGCCGGTCGTATAGCACAGTGAGGCAAACGGCTCAGGAAACGGCGTGGGACCCTCATCGGCCAAAGCACCGAAGGGCATACCCTTCAGCTCTTCGATTTTCCCCTGTGCCAGGCTGACCGCAGTCACCTGATCCCAACTCTCGCTCGAAACCGTCCTGCCCTGGACAAAAAGACCGAGGAGAGGGACCAGGGCAACCGACAGAATAACAACAGCTACCAATAACTCAATCATGGTAAATCCGCGGTCATTTCTGGTCACGGGGAACCTCCCAGCAATTCTCAATCCTCACCCGACCGGTCACCGGCTTCACCACCACCCGGCTCTCCAAACCGGTGGCCCTGTGCTTCAATACCACCGTTCCGCCGCCGTCCCGCGGTGAAACGGAACCGTTTCTGAACCATACCCGCATGTCGTTGTTGCCGAAGCCGGCCGATACAATTGAAACACCATCGGGCAGGTAAACCGTGTTCAGGACCCGTGTATTACGCAATACCGTATAGCGGTCCTCCCTAAAATGAATCTTGAACTCGTCGGCGCTTTCTTCGTTCAGCACCCTTTCTTGCACTTCCCGGATGTCGGCAGCAAGGATGCGTGCCGCGGCATCCAGCTGATGCCGGACAAGACCAGTCCTGAATCCGGGCACGGTTAGTGCGCCCAGAACCCCGAGCAGCAAGACCACAATCAGGAGTTCAATCAGGGTGAAACCCCGTTCGGTTTTACTCGGTTTCGGAACAGGATACACTTTCACCCCACCCGGATACGGAATGGTTCCCGGCCGCCGGATCGTCCTTTTCAGTAACATACCAGTTCTTACCGTCTTTCTGCCCGGTAGAGGTAACGATAAACTGCGTGCGGTCTCCGCTTACTAGATAATGGTAAGATCCGCCCCAAGGGTCCTTGATCCCGTTCCGATCTCCGGTCCAGCTTATCCCGTACTCCTGCAACACCTCGTCAACTTCATCGGCAACAGGAAATCCTGCGGCAGGGTGTTCAATCCGGTAGACCTCCAGGGCCGCCTTAATGGTCTTCAGGTCGGCCTGCACCACAGCCAGACGCGCCTTCTCGGGTTGAGAGGCGTATTTCGGAATCACCAGTGCACCGATGATCCCCAAAATGAGAACGACGACCAGCAGTTCGGCCAAGGTAAACCCTTGCTCATCCCGCAGCTTCACACCCGATCAACCCCATTCCTCTACTGAATACTCCAGACGATATCGAACATCGGCAGCAGAACCGAAAGCAGAATCAGACCGACCACTACACCGATCCCCAGAATCAGCAGCGGTTCCAAAAGCGTAGTGATCCCGGCAATCCGGGCATCGGCATCCTGGTCAAAATAATCGGCCAGGCGGTCTAAGAGTGAACCAAGCTCACCCGTCTCCTCCCCGATCGCCACCACCTCCGGGATGATCCCCGGAATCAGCGTTTCCTGACGGAGAGCTTGCGCCAGCGTTACGCCCTCCGCAACCCGGGTACGCACCCTGCTCAGGACCGGAGCCAGAGCACCGTAACCGGCCATCTCCTTCACCACATCCAGAGACTTCAGGATGGGAACTCCGCCGTTGGTCAAACCGCCTAAGGTGCGGCACATCCCGGCCATCATTCCGGAAAGATACAGTTTACCTATCACCGGCAGGCGCAAAATCATATGATCCATACGCTGCCGTGCCTCTCCCCTGAGAGCCAGCCATCCATAAAAAGCGACAAGCACCAGTATGGTCATTAACAAAGGAAAACAATTCTGCAGGAAGAGGCTGACCGAGAATACGATCATTGTGGAGGTCGGCAACGGCGCATTAAGGGCCGTCAGCATGCCGTGAAAGGAGGGAAGGATGTATACCAGCAGTACTACGAACACTACCAGCGAAACCGCAAGAATCAGAGTCGGATAGGTAAGGGCGGCGACAACTTTGGACCGGAAGGAGTGCTGCCGCTCGTAATGCATTCCCAGTCTCTCCATAACCGGGACTAATCGACCGCTCAGCTCACCAGCCTCCGCCATACTGCAGAACAGTGCCGAAAACACGCGCGGATGGGCCCTGAAAGCATCGGCCAGACCGGCACCCTCACCCAGTCGGGCGGTTACCGATTGCAATGCACGGCGAAGCTCCGGGTTCGATGATTGCCGTCCCAGGATGCCGACCGCGCTTCCTGGTGACAATCCGGCTTGCACCAAAGCTGCCAATTGGCGGCAGAACCATCCCAAGTCCCGGACCGAAACCCCTGTACGGCGAAAAAACGCCTCGGACGAGGAGGCCGGACGGATATCGGTAACCCAAAGCTTTCGGCTTCGCAACAAGGCTGCCGCCTCCGCCGTATCGGCTGCGGTGATCGTTCCCTTCAAGAGCCGCCCCTGAGCATCACGCCCTGCGTAGTGGAAGTCTGAAGCCATCTATTTCACCTGTGAGCAAAATGGATCCATAATGGCTAATATTTCAACTATTTGTCCGTTTTTCCTGCTTGCTGGTAGATATTTATACCTTGTGTCGAAGGCATCGGGGTGCAGCTAATCTCCCGTATGCGTGATACGCATCACCTCACTAATGGTGGTTACACCATCGTACACTTTACGCAGGCCTTCTTCACCTATGGTAATCATGCCCTCCGCTCTGGCCGCCCGTTTCAAGTCGGCCAAAGGAACCCGGCGGCAGACTAGTTCACGCAAGCGATTGGTTACAACCAGGAACTCCGCCACCGCCACCCGCCCGCGGTAACCGGAACCGTCGCACCGTTCACACCCCACAGCCCGGTAGATCTTATGCCGGGATTCACTGTTCCCCAAGAATACCGCCTCACGTGAGCCCCTCTCCGGTGTATAGGCTTCACGACAGTGGGGGCAGACCCGCCGTACCAGACGCTGGCTCAAGACCCCCAGTACCGATGAGGCAACAAGGTACGGTTCGATCCCCATGTCGGCGAGCCTGGTCAGGGCGCCCGCCGCGTCGTTGGTGTGCAGGGTGCTAAACACCATGTGGCCCGTGATCGCGGCCCGGGTGGCAATTTCGGCCGTCTCCCGGTCACGGATTTCGCCGACCATTATGATCTCCGGATCCTGCCGCAGGATGGACCGTAGAGCACGTGCAAAATCAAGACCGGCCCTGCGGTTGATCTGGATTTGATTTACGCCGGGCAACAGGTATTCAACGGGATCTTCAATGGTGACGATGTTTACCTCGGGGGTGTTCAGTTCCTGAAGGACGGCATACAGTGTGGTGGTTTTTCCGCTGCCGGTGGGACCGGTGACCAGCACCATTCCATAAGGATCATCAATCAATTCTCGAAAACACCGTAAGCTGTCCCGTGATAAACCCAGTTCATCCAGACCGAGCAGAACTCGACTGCGATCGAGCAAGCGAAGCACCGCCTTTTCCCCAAACACAGTGTGAACGGTGGACACCCGCAGATCAATGTCCCGTCGTCCCACGCGCACTGCAACACGACCATCCTGGGGGAGACGCCTTTCGGCAATATCCATATCGGCCATTATCTTGACCCGCGAAATCAGAGAGGGACCGACCCCGGCGGGGACATTCATCACCGGATTGAGCACCCCGTCCACCCGGAACCGGACAAGCAGTCCGTCAGCCTGCGGTTCGAGGTGAATATCGGTTGCCTCGCGCTGTACTGCACGGGCGATGATGGTGTGCACCAACCGAGCGACCGGACCGTCACCAACGGCTGCATCCACCGGACGGTACACCGTTTCTTCCGGAACACTCCCGTCCGCCTCATGGATGCTGGCCGTCAGCCGCCCCAGGAGAGCATCACCGAAAACACGGTCGATTGTTTTCTCGATCAGGTTTTCCGGCCAGCGCACTGCTTCGATAACCGGGCACCCGCTGACCAGCCGCACATCATCGATGGCAGCCACATCCCGGGGATCGGCCATGGCCAACGTAAGACGCAAACCATCCCTCTCCAAAGGGAAAACCCGATGCCGCCGCATCAGGTCTTCCGGGACAAGACGAAGAACATCCGGCTCCACCGTTAGCGGCCGGCCCTCGCAGTCATACAACACTTCTGAGAACCCATCCCCGTCCACGCCGACAGCCGGTCCGGTCTTGTTTTCGGGTTTCATAAGATGTCCCTCCCCGCATTACCGCAACAGTTCCATGATCTCTTCCGGAGTCGCCGGGTACACCACCGCTTTACCGATCCTTTCCGGAAGGATGAAATTAATCCTTTCTCCCCTGATCTTCTTGTCGTGCGCAATCGCCTCCGCAAGCCGTTCCCGGCTCAAGCCAGGGGGAATTTCCGCCGGCAAGCCGGCACGTTCGATCAACTGCCTGATCCGGGTGTAATCCCTTTCTTGTAACCGCCCGAGGTTTCGGGAAACCCCGGCCGCCGCTACCATCCCGATCGCCACTGCCTCACCGTGAAGGTACACCGCATAACCGGTTAGCGTTTCCAGCGCATGACCAAAGGTGTGGCCGCAATTCAAAAGCTGCCGTACACCCCGCGAACTCTCGGTTTCGTCCGCCTCGACCACGGCCGCCTTAATCCGGCAGCAGACCTCGACCACATACGTCAGCGCGTCATCCTGCAGAGACAGTACGTGTCCCATGTTTGTCTCCAGCCAGGCAAAAAAAGCCTCGTCCCGAATAACACCATACTTGATGACCTCGGCCACCCCGGCCCGTATTTCCCGGGGAGGCAGGGTACGCATAGTGCGGACGTCGGCCAGGACCAAGCGCGGCTGATAGAAGGCGCCGATCACGTTTTTCCCGCGGGGATGGTTCACCCCGACTTTACCGCCCACGCTAGAATCCACCTGGGCGAGCAGAGTGGTTGGAATCTGGATTAAGTGAATCCCGCGCATAAAGGTCGCCGCAGCGAAACCGGCCGTATCGCCCACCACACCGCCTCCCAAGGCGATAATCGCCGCGTCCCGGTCCAATCCGGCCTCAAACGCCCGGTCGTAAAGCTCGCTCACCGTCTGCAGCGTCTTATATGTTTCACCCTCCGGAATCTCGGCCCACAAAGGGCAAAAACCCACAGCCGCCAGGGATTGATCCACGGTATTGCCGTACAATCTCCGCACCGTCGGATTGGTGACGACAAGCACCTTTCGCCCGGGTACGACCTCCTTCAAATAATCCCCGACCTGGGAAAGCAACCCGGGCCCAATCAGAATCCGATAGGACCTTTCACCCAACCCGACCTCCAGCTCCCTGATCAAATCAAACCCCGCTCCTTGAGATACCGCACGATGCTCTGCACCGTGCGGTCTGGTGAACTCGATCCGGTATCCACAGTAAACTCCGCCACGTCGTAAACCCCGGCGCGCGCCCGCATCAGCTCCTCAATCCGCGCCCGCTTATTTGGGCCACGCAACAGAGGGCGGTTGCCCTTAGAGGCCACCCTCCCCAGAATCACTTCGGGGGAGGCCGTCAAGCCGATAAGCACTCCGCCCGCCTTGAGATGGGCAACATTCTCCGGATTCAGAACGGTACCTCCACCCGTGGCGACGACCAAGCCCTGCGGTTCGGCCAGTTTACGGCACAGAAGGTTCTCTTCAGAACGAAAGCGCATCTCGCCGTCCTCGCTGAAAATCCGCGCCACGGTCTTCCCGGTCAACCGCTCAATCTCGCTGTCGGTGTCTATAAAGCGCCGCCGCAGTGTGCGGGCCAGCCGTCGCCCGATGACAGTCTTTCCGGTACCCATAAACCCGATCAAAACAATGTTTTTCAACCGCTACACGCCCTTTACGCGATCACGGTACCGCTCCCAACTCTCCTTAAACTCCCCCAGCGTATCCCCGCCGAATTTCTCGGCGGCAAGCACCGCCAGTTCCCACGCCACCACGGCCTCACCGATCACACAGGCCGCCGGCACCGCGCAGATGTCCGAACGCTCATAGGCCGCCTCGACCGCCTCCCCGGTCTCCAGATCAACACTCGCGAGCGGGCGTCTGAGGGTGGGAATCGGCTTCATCGCCGCCCGTATCACCAGCGGTTCGCCGTTGCTCATGCCGCCCTCGACTCCGCCGGCACGGTTGGTCTTTCGGAAATAACCGCGGCCGGGCTCGTAGAATATCTCGTCCTGAACCTCTGAACCGGGACGGAGCGCACCCTGAAAACCGAGACCGAACTCCACACCCTTGATGGCCTGAATGCTCATCAGCGCCCCCGCCAGCCGTCCGTCAAGCCTGCGGTCCCATTGCGCATAGCTGCCCAGTCCCGGCGGCAGGTTGTATACCCGGATCTCAAACACGCCGCCCAGTGAATCGCCGATGTCACGGATCCGATCAATGTGCTCCATCATCTTGTAACTGGATACCGGATGCGGGCACATCACACTGGAGGTCTCGGTACGCTCACGCAACGCCTCTGCATCCAGCTCGGGCACCTCGGCCTCGACCTGCCCGATCCGGCGCACAAAACCGACAATGGTCACACCCACTTCATCCAGCAGCCGTCTGGCGACACTGCCCACCGCCACCCGCACCGCCGTCTCGCGGGCGCTCGCCCGCTCCAGAACGTTCCGAATATCCCGATGACCATATTTCATAGCCCCGGACAAATCAGCGTGCCCCGGGCGCGGCCGCGTGATCACACGGTCATCAAGCGCCGCTTCCGGACCCGGGTTCATCGTATGCGTCCAGTTCACCCAATCCTTGTTTCGAATCTGCAGGCACACCGGGGTCCCCAGCGTAAACCCGCCGCGCACACCGGCCAGAAGCTCAACATGATCCCGTTCAATGCTCATTCTCTTCCCGCGCCCATAGCCGCCCTGCCTGCGCTTCAGCTGGAGATTAATGTACTCCGCAGTCAGGGGAAGCCCGGCGGGCAGTCCCTCGATTACCGCTGTCAAGGCCGGTCCGTGCGACTCGCCGGCCGACAGGTAACGCAGCATTTCCGATCACCCTTCTCCAAATCAATAACAGCGGAATCCCTAGTCTCCGGCATCGGTCCCGAACCGGGATTCCAGCGCCTCGTCCAGCGCCCGCCGCATCTCTTCCACCGGGGCTTTTCGTCCCGTCCACAGTTCAAAAGCCTGTACTCCCTGGTACAAGAGCATTTCCAGTCCGCTCGCCGTGCGCGCTCCCGCAAGGGCCGCCTTGTGCAAAAACCTGGTCTGCCGCGGGTTATAAACCAGATCATATACCAGCTGCCCCGTGTGAAACCACCTTGCATCGACCGGAGGGCATTCGTCTACCTGAGGGTGCATCCCCAACGTCGTCGTCTGGACCACCAGATCGGCATCACCGATCTCCCTGCCGAGCAGCCGATCCGACCAAGACCGAACTGCCGTATCACAGCCCAATTCGGAAACCAGCTCAGCGAGAGCTACCGCACGCTCCACCGTGCGGTTTACAAACACCACCCGTTCCGCGCCGCTCAAGGCAATCTGCACCGCGACCGCCCTGGCCGCACCGCCGGCACCGAGCACTACCGCCCGTTTTCCGGGGAGCTCAAACCCCTGCTCGGTCAGGGAACGCAAAAACCCGCCGGCGTCTGTGTTGTGGCCGACCAGTTTCCCGTCCCGAACCACAATCGTATTGACAGCGCTGATGAGGCGGGCGTCTTCCGCAAGTTGATCAAGGAAAGAAAGGACGGTCTCCTTGTGCGGCACCGTGACGTTTACGCCGCCGAGACCGAGGGCACGGATCGAGGCCGCCGCGTCTCCCAGGAACTCCGGATGGACGGGAAACGCCGCATAGATGCAATTCATTCCGTGGGCTTTAAAGGCAGCGTTGTGCATTGCCGGTGACACTGAATGCGCCACCGGGTATCCGAGCAAACCGTAAACCTTTGTTTCACCGTTGATCATGTGTGGGCCTCCGGTACAAACCGACTCGCTTGCGAATGCGCGGCAGAAAAAGGCGTTCCAACTGCCGGGTAATCAGCGTGGTACCAATAAATTCCTTGCCCTTCATCGGTTTGGTGAGAATGGTAAACATGCCGAGGCGGTTCCCGCCTACAACATCAGTAAAAATCTGGTCGCCCACCACCGCCGTTTCCCGCGCCTCGGCATTCAGCATCCGTAGGGCCTTCCTAAACGGCGACTTTCTCGGTTTGACGGCGTTGAACACCGCCGGAATTCCGGCCGCATCCGCCATCCGCTCGGCCGCACGGGTACGGTTGTTGGATACAATGGCGATACGGATGCCGCGTTCCTGCACGCGGTTCAACCAGTCGATCACTTCCGAGGTGAACTCGGGAGCGCCCCGCTCGATAATCGTGTTGTCCAGGTCGAAAATCATATACCTGATTCCACGACGCTGGAGATCGTCCAGGTCGATATCGAAAATGCTGGAGACGTAAAGGCGGGGGTAAAAGAGACGGTGCACCGCCAAACCTCCTAGTTCTGATGTAAAGAAAGCCGGTGAATGATCATTCGAGCGAGCCCGGGTGTGTCATCCCGATCGAATACCGGCACGTCTACGCCCGGCGGAGCCGCTCCGGCGACCGCGAACAGGCCCTCGGTGTTGCCAATCCAGGGCGCACCGGCGCTGACCAGGATCTTCGGATACGCCAGATACTTGTATCCCTCCACCACCACGACGTCCGCACCCTGAAAGTAGGATACCACCTGCTCAAGGGAGGGCTCGGCTTCCAAGGTTTGAAAGAAAGCCACGCCATCAGGCGTCACCACGGCGGAAAACTCCGCGCCCGCCCGGGCGTGCTTCCAGGAGTCCTTGCCCTGTACATCCAGATCGGCACCGTGCGGGGCATGCTTTACGGTACCCACACGATACCCCAGGTGTCTCAATTCGGTGACCAGTCTGGCGACCAGCATCGTCTTTCCCGAATCCGAAGTCCCGACGACACAGACGATCGGCGGAGTATTCGTTGTTACCACCTTGTGCGATGGGATATGACGGTCCCTTATTATATCACGGGCCAACGCCCAATCCTCGGGATAGTTAATGTTAAAGAATATCTTGCCCGGTTCCCCGAGGTCGCTGATCTCCTTTTCTGCGATATACTTTACCCTCACCATAGAAAATAAATCACTGACGCGGCGCCGTCCCGATGTTAGCAATTCGGTCACCGGCTCCAGACAGGTCTTGCCGTAAACCGCGTACAGCGGCTCGGGATAGCTACGAATCACCGGCACCACACAGTCGTATCCCTCGCGCTGCGCAGCCAGATAGGCGGCCACGTCGGTGTTGACGAAAGGCATATCGCACGCAACCACGAAAACATAGTCGTGCAAAGCGTGGGTGAGGGCCGCGTGAATACCGCTGAGTGGACCCTGGTGCGGAATCACATCCGGGACAACGCGGGCGTCCAGTTGGGCATAGCGCTCGCGGTCGTTCGCGATCACCAGCACCTCGTCGAATACGCTGTAAAGCCCGTCCAAAGTGCGCCCGATGATCGGGCAGCCGTCCACCGCCAGGAATGCCTTGTGCGTTTTCATCCGGGTATTCCTGCCCCCGGCCAGGATCGCCGCCGAAACTCCCGTCTGTCGCAAGTAGGTGAGCCTCCTATACAAAGATGCTGAATAACACTTCGGCAAAAGCCCTGTTTCCTCCTGCCCGCCCGTCCCCAACTCCTGTTTCCAAAACATTTTCCCATCTAGACAGGCACGATCCGACACGCCCCGCCATATGATTAATGCAGTCTTTAATTTGGGAGGTATGTCTATGCTCCCCGTGGCCATCCTCGGTATCGGCCTGGTATCCCTGATCAACGGCGTCATGCTGCTCCTTTCCTACATCACCAACAACACTTTTCCCCAGCCGCTTTCCCGTGAAGAGGAGAAGAAGTACTTAAAACTGATGATGGATGGCGATCAAGAAGCACGCAACATTCTGATTGAACATAACCTTCGTCTCGTTGCACACATAATTAAGAAGTACGACAACACCGGCGAAGATATGGACGATCTGATCTCGATCGGCACAATCGGCCTGATCAAGGCCATCAACACTTTCAATCCGGATAAGGGTGCCCGGCTCGCGACCTACGCCGCCCGGTGCATCGAGAATGAGATTCTCATGTTCTTGAGGATGGTCAATAAAACCCGCTTCGATATCTCCCTGCAGGATCCGATCGGGGTAGATAAGGAAGGTAATGAGATTACACTGATCGATGTCCTGGGTACGGACGCTGAGGTTGTGGAAAACAAAGTCGAAACCCTGTTCGAACGGGAGCGCCTGCGGGCAAAGATGCGCAAGCTGACCCAGAGTGAAAAACATGTGATCAGCCGACGGTTCGGCCTCGCGGACGGCACCCGGCAAACGCAGCAGGAGATCGCACGCCATATGGGGATCTCACGCAGCTACGTCTCCAGAATCGAGAAGCGTGCCCTGAACAAGCTGACTAAGGAACTGGGATTTGAAACCCGCTAGTGACAGCATAACGGGATGTCTGACGCCGCCTCTTTGGGCGGCGTTGTTTTTCTCAATATCCCAATCGACTTTGCCCCGGTGCTGGTCCCCCCTCTTCGGGTGGTGTTCCTGATCGCTGTTCTAGGGGAAGCCGGACGGTGAACACCGTTTTCCCGGGCCGCGAGGAACAGGTTAGGCTACCCCCGTGATTTGCCACGATCCGCTGGGAAACCGCCAGTCCCGTTCCTGTACCGGTATCCTTAGTGCTGAAAAAGGGAACAAAAATCTTTTCCTGTAGACTCTCCGGGATTCCCGGACCGTTATCCTCTATCGCCAGGCAGACCTTACCCCTGTCCCGAAAAGTCCTCAGGACCACCCGTCCACCGGGGCCGACTGCTTGAAACGCATTCCCGATTAGATTAAAAAGCACCTGCCGCAAACGGGAGGGATCCCCCTTGATCTCCGGCAGAGAGGGTTCCAAATCGGAATTCAGTACGATATTCAGCCGCCGTGCCTCACTCTGCAGAAACTCCTGCACCTCATCCACCAGACCATTGAGACTTACCGATACACAAATGAGGTTACTTGGCGCGGCGAGAGTTACAAAATCATTGACGATCCGGTTCAGATGCTCAATCTCACCCTGTAACACGTCGAGGTAGTGTCTGACCTCACCCAATGTCAGGTCGGGCGGCTTCTCACGCAACAGTTGGGTATACCCGCTGATCACGGCAAGCGGGTTCCGGATTTCATGCGCCACTCCGGCGGCCATTTCACCAACGGCAATCAGGTATGAGGTCTTCTGAATCTCTTTCTGTATATGACCCTTTTCAGACACATCCTCATACATAATCACCGTGCTCTGCTCATCGTCCGACACGTGGCCGTCGACCGGGTCATGCTTCCCCTGAAACTCAATCCTGCTGATTGTACCCGTTATTGCAGTCTGATCGATCGCCGTTGGTTTTCCCTTGAACCGACAACTGCGGTCAACAAACAGAAAGGCCGTCACGACGACCACAAGAGGGATCACTCAGGTGTAGAAGGCATACCGGTAACCGGCATGCGTTCCCGGAAACACGCCATCGTCCGCCACCAGGGCAACAATAGTAGCAAGCAACAGCGGAAGAACACCGGCCAGCAACAGCAGGCTCTGAGTGGACCACGAGAATACCTTTGTCCCGGCCAAGTATTTGCCTACAGCGTTGTTCATCCCGAGCTTGGTTTTTACCTCAATCTACCTCCCGGTTGGAAAGAACGGCTCCTCTACTTCAGCAGGAGTCTGCTCGTCCCAGCGACGGCACAGGATTACCCGCGCTGAACCCCCGCGTTACCCGGCGGTTTTGCCGAAGACGAAGCCGCGTAATTATTATCGATTTGACGTTATGGAGCAGAACAGTCGTGACTTCAGACAGTGCAACCAGCAGGAACACGGTACCGGCAGAAACAAGCCTCCACTCGGAAGCCGCTCGACAACCAGGCAAGCAGAACGCCGAAGAAATGATGCCGAATAAGACATCCTAACGCCCTCAGCAACACCAGAGCCAGCACCTCACACAATTCCAAAGACATGAAACATCTACCGCGCACCCTCTTTGGTGAAAGAGATCCGCTCGATTGAATATGACTTTGTTTTTAAATAGATTCCCGTATTCATCAAAGAATTTGATTCTTTACACCGCGCTACACTTCCTGCCCCTTTTTCCAACAACTGGACGACAGCTTCTTATATAGATCGACAGCACATTACAACAAAAAAAGCACAAGCCTTAACCTGTGCTTTTGCTTACCGGATCGTGAGTAGAGTCTACTCCTTTAGGTCAATAATCAGGGCCTTTTCATTCTCGTCATATTCACATGGATACTTTCCCTTTGCCTCAATGCCGAAATGTGTGCGAAACCGATTGGCCAGAATCTTGTTCTTGGTTACCGTAAACCCTTCATCCTTAGCCTTTGCAATCTTGATCCTTTTGGTCTCATCGTCATAGTAAAGCAATACTTTACCGGCATTCAGCATAGACGCTGCCTTCGGCGACATGGTAAAGTGATGTTTGCTAAGAGCTACATACATCTCGGGAGTGGAACGCGGTTTGAATACCTGCCAAGCCATATTTAATGCCGACCTCCGTTATTGGTTTATACGTTCTAGTATATCACAAGGTTAATAAAGTTAAACAGATATGACTATAAGAAAATGGATGAATTAGGTGAATTTATTCTCGAACCACTACATTCATTCTCCTTTTTGCACCATGTTTCAATCGATGCCGGAATCGGTTATTATCCGGCCGATCAAGACAGAATAATAGCGAATTTGATTTGGGAGGGCGGGACCTTGGTCAAACGGAAAATCGTGAAAATAGACGAAGAGCTCTGTGACGGTTGCGGCAACTGTGTGGCTCCCTGTGCGGAAGGCGCGATTGAACTCCGCGACGGCAAAGCCCGTGTGATCCGCGAGGAGCTGTGTGACGGTGCCGGTTTTTGTCTCGGCGTTTGCCCCACCGGAGCGTTGAGCATTGAGGAACGCGAGGCCGAAGCCTTCAACCCAAAGGCGGTGGAAAAACACCTAGCCGAACGCAAGAACGAACGGCTGGGACACGAGATCAATTGTTTCTCCTGCGGGGCCGACGACACCGACCGGGCGCTGGTGCCGGTGCGCAAGAGCGGCGAGAGCACTTGGGTTTGCGTGCGCTGTTTACCGGGTTTGATCCACGGCCGGTAATGTTCCGCCAGGATTTTACCGGGGAGGTGATAAAATGGACCGCAAAGAGGAAACGGTAGACAAGGCCGTAATGCTGAACAATGATCCTCCGGGAAGGCTCGAGGTTGAGGAGTTCAAGCGCCGTATGGCAATGACCCGCAAACGGGAGACAGAGCAGGCGGAAAAGGGCGTGAAGGATACCGAAACCGGGATTCTGATTCCGGAAAAGTAACAAGGTTAACATAACCCGCCGGAAAAAAGACATTTGAAACATGGCCGTGGAACGGGATAATACCCAGGATACCCATTACCTCAATAGTATTCGGATTCATGGGCCGGTTATCCCCCTTAAGAATGCCGTTTATACCATTTCGTGTACCGCACGTTCACGCAAGAAAGCAGCAACTGATTCAGTGCAGGTACTTTCTATGATTCGGGTCGCAGCACAGGTTTTCCAGGTTTGTGCGCCACATCGCCAGCCAATGCCTAAACTCCCGGACCGATCCGCTGAAGGAAAGGATAACCATGGTGTCTTGAGCCTCCTTATGGCCATACTCTGTACCGATCCACCTATGAATATGAGCCGGCGGCCAGAGATAGACCATCCATCCGGATGTCGGCGCAGAAAGGAAGATGGTCTGAGGCTAGGCTTTGGAAACTTCGGGCCTCTTCCACCCGGAACCGGGGAGATACCAGAATGGTATCCAGACGCACTCGGGGGTCGAAAGAGGGATAAGTGGGGGCTGCGGATGGATCGTCGAGGGTATCGCGGAGAACAGACGACAGGGGTGCAAGCTCGGGGGCGTCGGGAGCACAGTTAAAGTCGCCCGCCAGGATCATCGGATGAGCAACAGTGTCGAGATGCTCCACAATACGCTGTACGTGGTCGGCACGCTCGTCCCGGCTCAAACCAAGGTGAGTGCAACCGAACCAGACCATCAGCCCTTCAATGTCGATCTCCGCACTTAATAAACCACGCTGTTCTTTCGGACTGGGCAGAGAAAGATTGCACCACCGCGCGATCGGGAATCGGCTGTAGATGGCGTTGCCATAGGCACCGATTAGGTAATAATCTCGGTTTACTCCGTAACACCACCACCGGCACCCCAGCCGCCGGGCTAAATGCCGCGCCTGATACTTGAATCCTGAGCGCAGCCGAAACCGATCTACTTCCTGCAGCGCCAACAAATCCGCGTTAACGGCGGACAACGTCTCGGCAATCCGGTCAATCAAGACGATACCGTCCGTACCACGCGCGTGGTGAATATTGTAGGTTGCAATTCTGGGCAATCAATTACACCTCGACCGGTTTTGTCTACAGTTTATGCCGCTTTGCTCGCGCCGAGCCACGAGCTTCGCGCGAAACCGTTCGAGAATACGCACCACATCGGGACCGATCAGTACAGCGAATATCACATTGCCTGCGGCATGCAGGGTGTCAAACAAAAAGCCGGCCGCCTGGACCGTCAAAAAAGATTGAAGAGTGAGCGGGTAAAACGCGGTGGTCCATACCCAAAGGTTGACCATCCAGCCGAACAGGTAACCCCACACCAATCCGAAAACCGCCAATCCGGCCCGGCCGCACCGCTTCAACGGCCCGGCAAGCAGGCCCGCCGTGGTCCCAACCAAACCCCACGCCAGCATCTGCCAGGGTGTCCAGGGACCCTGGCCGAGGAAGAAGTTCGAAACGGCGGCTGCAATAGCCCCGACCGCGAATCCGGCCGGTGCCCCGAATACCATTCCCGAGACCGCACACAGAAAAGTTGTAGGTTGAAAACCGGGCAGCGCCGTGAAGGGTATCCGCCCGATGGCCGCCACCGCGGCCAAGGTCGCAATCAGGGCCATCTCCCGGACGGACAGCGTACGACGCTCCAACTGCAAAAAGCCCGCCAGCAGAAGGCTGCCCACAACCAGCGCGGCGAAAACCGCCCAGTTCAGTATTTCCCCCCGTGCGGCCAGCCAGGCGCCCGGCAGGATTATGGCCAGCGGAAGGATCACTGCCCGTTGCACTTGAAAAACTTCACCGCTTCCCTGTAAGAGATGATATCCGCAACCCCCCTAAACAAACGGGACACCTGGGAGCTGTAGTAGACAGCGTCCCGCATCACTGCGGGCGTCGGTCCGGAGGCCACAATCCGCCCGCCGGCCAGAACAGCCATTTCATCAGCCCATTCGGCCGCGAAGTCAATATCGTGCGTGACCAGCAGAACGGTCCGCCCCTCCCCACGCAGATCGTCCAGCAGCCGGCCGAGTTCAACTTTGCACAGAACGTCCAGACCGCGGGTGGGCTCATCCAGGAGAATCAACCGGGTATCACCCGTCAGCACCGCCCCCAGAGCGACACGCTGCCGTTCCCCTGTACTCAGGTCCCTGGGGTTGTGACCGAGCAGCGGAACAAGGCCCAACCGGCGAACCCATGCCTCCGGGATCGTCTCACCGCCCCTTAGAGATGCCGAAAAGCCCAGTTCCCCGCCCACCGTATCCTGAAACAGATAATCGTTGGGGTTCTGGGACAGATAAGCAACCCGCCTGGTAATCCAGTCGCCATCCACTTGCCCGGCATCCCGTCCGCATATCTGAATTCGCCCCCGGTCGGGTCTGGCCAACCCGGCAAGAATTCTAAGGAGCGTGCTCTTCCCCGCACCGTTCGGGCCCACCAGAGCGGTCAGTCGTCCCTCGGACACCGTCCAGTTCAAACCCTTGAGTACTTCGGGTCCGTTCGGATACCGGTACCACAAATCCTCCGCCGCGGCGACGGGAGGCGGCTTCTTATCAACATAGGGCGCCGGAGCGTCCTCCGGGACATGCTTCCCAGGGACCGCCGGCAGCAGCCGCCGCGCCTCCTTTATGGTCAGCGGCAAACCGGGCGCACTGTTTTCGGCAAACAGCCTGCCGATCACCGGCACAAACGGCCAATGTCTCCGGACCGTTTCCGGGGCGGCCTCTTTCGGCGGGCCGTCCAGCACCACCCGCCCATCGTTCATCAGTACAACCCGGTCCGCCAGGTGGTAGCAGCGTTCAAGCCGCTGCTCAACCAGCACCACCGTCAATCCCAGTTCTTCATTGATCCGCCGCAAGGTGAACAGCAGTTCTTCGGCGGCCACCGGGTCAAGCTGCGAGGTCGGTTCATCCAGGAGGAGCACCCGCGGCTGCGTGGCCAGCACCGACGCCAGAAGCACCTTCTGCTTCTGTCCGCCCGACAGCTCCGCCACCCTGCAGTCCATCAGATCGTGGATCCCCAGGAAGTCGGCCGCTTCCGCTACCCGGCGGCACATGTCCGGCGGCGCAACGCCGAGGTTTTCCAAGCCGAACGCCAGCTCACGCTCGACTGTGACCGTGACCAGCTGTTTTTCGGGGTCCTGGAAGACCATTCCCACTTCCCTCCGCCACTCGGGATCAGACCCATCAACCTCACGTCCGCCGTAGAAAACCCTTCCCCTGAGCAGACCACCGTGAAAGTCGGGGATCAGTCCGCCCAGGGCCCGCAGCAGGCTCGATTTGCCCCCGCCGGACGGCCCGGTCAGCAGAACAAACTCACCCCCCTCAATGGCCAGGGAGACATCGTTCAGGGACGGGAAAGGGCGTCCCGGATAGGTGTAGGTTAGATTCTGGACTGTAAGGAGTCCCAGCGTCGCCACCCTCCTCCCAGCACCACGGGCGCCAGCAGAGACGGAACAACCGCCGTGAGCCCGAGCAGAGCCCCTTTGTCGTACAGGTTTCCCGCCGCCGGATAGAACACATATTCCGCCACACCCAAGGCTGCGGTCGCTAAACCAGTAACGGCAAGCACCGCGGCGGCCGCCACGACAATGCCGTCCCGCGGACGCCAGATTTCCGAACGATAAGCGGTACGGTCCCCCAACCCGTAGTGACGTGCATGCATCGCCTCGGCGATTTCCAGCGCCCGCTCCAGAGCCGACACCAAGACCGCCCTGAGCACCAAGAGGTGCGCCTTCCAGCGTCCGAGGCGGGTTCCGCCGTCAAACCGGGCACCCCTGGCAGCAAAAGCCTGCTTGATGTTGCGGTAATCATCTGTTAACGCCGGATACAACCGGGTTGTCAATAGCAGCATAGTGACTGCTTTGGGCGCCGGGCGCCGCATGAGTCCCAACAGCCGGTCGGGATTGACCGCCAGGCTAAAAACCAGAAAGGCCCCCAGCACCACCAGCAGCCGCAGGCCCATTGTCAGCGCAAATAAAAGCCCTTCCAGGGATAAGGCATAAAACCCCAACCCGGGAAGCGTCGGCCCCGACCAGATCACGGTCGCCCCGCTCCCGGCGAAAAACGGGTTAACCAATATCAACAGCACAATAAACGGCAAACAGAAACGCAGGTACCCGCCCCACAACGCCGTTCCCTCCAGCTGTCGGATCAGCATCCAGACCGCAAGCAGCAGCACCGCCAGAAACAGCGGATGGGTCCAAACCACCGCCAGCAGCCCCAAGGTCGCGACATAGGCGCACGCGGACAGGGGGTGGAGGGTGGCAAAGAACCGGTTGCCGGAGTATACGGAGGTCATACGCTGCTCATCCCCTGGCGAAAACACCTGCGGACTCCGGGAACAACTGCATCCCGACGGATAACGCCGGGCATCCGCTGATCACCGCGTTTTTCAACAGAACGAAACGGGCGGCTCCCGCCCGACGACTGTCGGCCCCGTCATCAAACTGCGGTTCGGTCACGGTATCGAAACGTGTCCAGAACGGTCTTCCCGCCAGCAGATCGGCCAGGGCCAACACCGCCTGCTGAGTGGACATGGCATTCGGCCCCAGTCCGGCGGCATATTCAAAGCCGCCGCCCGGAAGCTGAAGTGAACACAGCGCAGTGACGGGGTTCCCGCCGTTCTTGTTCCATTCCGGTGATGTCGGATCAATCCCCTGCGCAATGAGCCCCATAATGACCGCTGCACAGGTGTCCGCCGTTACTTCCAGCCCCCAGGCACCGAACCCTCCGCCTTCAGACTGATGATTGCGAAGATAATCCAGCGCACGCCGTACCACGGGATCATCCTCGCCCGCACCAATGGCAGCCAAAGCCTGCAGCGCCATAGCGGTCATATCGGCATCGGGCGCGTCCAGCCCGACTGCATAGCTGAATCCCCCATCCGCAAACTGTTGCGCCGCCAGCCACCGGTAAGCCGACTCCTCGTCCGGAATCGCAACACCCGCCGCCCGCAAGGCTATGATCGCCCACAAGTGCGCATTAATCAGGATTTCACCCTCACCATAAATCGAATCGGCAAACTTGCCGCCGGGAAGCTGACAGTCTTGCAGTTGCGCGACCAGTTCCCCAACCACCGGATCGTCCTCTGCCGCCCCATGCGCCCGCATCGCGATCAGGGCCAGGGCACGGCTCGTTGTGGCGTCATCCGGCTCCAAAACGGCAGCGTCCGGACCAGACTCCGGATCCAGTCTGTCCGCTGCCCGCAAGGCGATGGCCTTCCAGGCCGGTGATCCGTCAAACTCGGGACGGCACAAATAAGCCGCCCCACGGTTCAAAACCGACTGCACACCGTCCTCCGCCCAGGCCGCCGGGGTGCCAACCGCACCGATCGCCATAAAGCCCAGCAACAGAAGGGTGATCATCCATCCCGGCCCGATCCCTCGGATTACCTTCACCATACACCCCTCCTCATTCACTAATTAGTCTGCCGCGGAACACGAATAATCCTGCCTTCAGTCAATACCAGGGCGAACGCCCCGTCCATTGCCGACGGTTCCTCGGTGAATACCCTGACAGCCGCTGCCAGTCCATCCGGATCAACCCCGGAGATGATCCACAGCGGTGCCTGGTCGCCGGGGCCGCTGCCGACGGCCGAGATCGTTCCGCTACCCGCGCCATGACGGTCGACAATAATCCCCGATGACTGCAGTTCTAAAAGCTCCGTGTCCCCAAAACTTACGAACAACCCGGCACGGCGACCGCGGTCATTAAGCCCGCTCAGGGTCGCGGATTCCTTAAGCGCCTCCCAAATGCCGACAACTACCGTTGGGTGCTTCCGGCGCTTTAGCAGATCCTCATCTACCGCAGACAGCGTCACTGCAGTGCCTTGTCCGGTCAGTTGCCTCGCCACAGCCGCGGCGTGTGCATCCGCTCCCGGTGCATACAGAACCACCGTCTTTTCCGGCCTCTCGCGATGCCCGCTCACGAACGGCTGCGGGTAGGCGCCGACCACCGCCGCCACCGGATAACTTCCCGCCCAGTCTTGATAATCCCACCAGATATGGTCACCCGGGCGTAGCTTGAAGCTCGCCGCGCCGAGCGCGGACGAGACCCCGTTCACCCAGAACAGCCAATCGTGCGCACTGTTCGAGCCGGAACGGGAGGCCAAACCATTGATACTCTCCACAAACTTGCCCCCGTACGCCGTTCCCACCGCCAGGTTCCGGTTCAGCACATCGAGCACGGTGTCTCCGTCTTCCAACCGGACTTCCTCCCGGAACAGGTTACTGCTGCCGTAATCGCGTGTGACAAGCAGGGTGACTGTCGGTCCCTTTCTTTCGGCCGGCGGTCTGGGAGCCGTCACTGTCTCCGGTTCGGGTTCGGACGTGGTTTTCTCAACCGGAGCCGGATCATCCCCCGTCTGCGCCGGTGTCTCCGAAACACCCAATGCAGGAGTATCAGGCTCCCGCGCTGCATCCGGTACGTCCGATCTCTCCATAACGGGCAGGCTCGGGTTCTGCCCGCCAACGGTATCCGCAGACCCCGCACAACCGGCCGCAAGCACGGCCAGAACACATAGCACAAACACCAAGAACCAATTTTTCATACGCCGTCCCCCACAAGAACCAAAAAACCCCTGGTCTCCGCTTTATGGAAACCGGGGTCCTGCCGCCGTCCTGCAACAGCAGGACGAGCTATGCGCGCTTCCCCCTCTCCCTCGGAGGTCCTCTGTGGCGCAGCGTCCGGGCAGGTCTCCTGACTCATGGGTCATCGCCGCTTTCCGCCTTCCCGGGCTAAAGAGCCCAGTGGCCTTCCGGAGAGCGGCTCGCCATTCACAGTGGCGGGGCCGTCCGGGATTTGCACCCGGTTCCCTTTTCACCCTGCATTAACAGGGCACCTGAACGCATTCCAGTATTTTGACTAACCGGAGTCTAGCATAATTCCGGCGGCTTGTCGACTCCGGTTGGAGGCGGTACAGCCAGGTTATCGGGCATCGCCCGGTGCGCAATGTAAATTTCCCCGTACTGACGCCACATCTCAACCAACTCGAGCACACGCGCAACACGTTCCTCAAGACTGCCCGATACCTCAGCCAACCGCGACGGATGGATAAGCCCTCTGGCTACCGTCCGGATCAGCCAGTCCATCTCGGCCCGGTAGACCACGTCCGTACTGCGGAAACCATTGGCATACAGCGGTATCTCCGGGGGCACATAAAACACCAAATCATAATACCCGCAGTGCTTCTCACACTCGCGATAGTAGTTCAGATTGTCCCGGCTGGATGAGCGCCCGGAACGCCATTTCAGCCAGTACACGGCGTTATCGATCACCGTCCGATCGGCGATAAAACTGCCCAGTTCCCGTTCGGCCGCAATCTGCCGCACCAGGCATTCCCATTGAAAGCGGCTCGACAACTGTGGTCTGCCCTTCAGGTCGCTGGGATTCCTGAGCCCCATATCGCGCACCACACAGCGTGCCTGTTCCTCAACTATCGGCAGGTTGAGGCGTTTGGACAGTTCCCGGGCCAGCGTCGTCTTCCCCACACTCTGTGCTCCAGTAAGGCCGATTCGCACCGCAGAACCTCCTGACAATGATCGCGTTCGTCGTGTATATCATCTCTCATTGCCGGGAGGTATACACCGTCTAGTGCTGCCGGGTCTCACGGAACCGAATCAAGTGGCTGATCATTTCGTTCACCGGCGTGGGAACACCCGTCTCTTGGCCGTAATGAACAATCATCCCGTTCAAGGCGTCGATCTCGGTACGCCGGCCCCGCTCGATATCCTGAAGCATAGACGGACGGTGGGTTCTGGTCGGCGGCACCAGTTTTTCGTAGAAGTCAACCAGGTACGCCTCCGCGGTTTCCCATGGCATCTCCGTACCCCTGGCCTTCACAACTGCGAAACACTCCCGGATAATGGCCTCAATCACCGCCCGGGTATCGGGACTGTCCACCAGTGTCCCGTAATCGACCCCCAAGAGCGCCCCCAGTGGATTCAGGGCGCAATTGTAGATCGCCTTCGCCCAAATGTAGGAGATTACCTTTTCTTCATAGCGGCACGGGATCCCCGCCTTGTTAATTGCTTCAGCTGCTTGTCGAATGGCCTCCGCATTGGAGGCCTCGCCCACCGGACCCAGCACCACATCGTCGGCACAAACCGTCACCCGCACCCGTCCCGGTTTGATAATCTCCGCACCGAAAATAACCCGACCGGCCGCACATCTCTCCGGACCGAAGTGCCCGGTCAGAACCGGGATGTTCCCGAGGCCGTTCTGCAGCGAAACCACCAGCGTCTGTTTCCCAACCGCGTGCCGACAGTCGCGGACGGTCGTTGCCGTATCATACGACTTAACACAGATCAGCACCAGGTCGTAATCGGATGCAAGTTCTTCCGGCCGAGTGATCAGCCGGCACTTATCCACCCGATGCTTACCCCAGATGCCGTCTATCCGGAGTCCCTTTTCGGCCACCCAATCCAAGTGCCAGGAGCGCCCGAGCAGATCCACCTCGTGACCCGCGTTGGCGAGGAAGCCTCCAAAAACCGAACCGAGCGCTCCCGTCCCAATCACTGCTACCTTCAGCTTACACACCCCCCGTTCCAGCCGGTTCTGTAGCCTACAATCTACACCACCGGCTATTGTATTGTATCCTTCGCGGTGCTAATCTAGGATTGTATGCACTGGTTCTCAGATTATCATCCGAAAGGATTACTGTTCTGTGGTCACCTTAGACACATTCAAACGAGGCCTCGGGAATGGACTGCACATCTCCTGGGAATTAGCCAAAGTCACCATCCCCATTTACATCGCAATCACCATTCTCGGCTACACACCGGTTCTGCCCTGGATAGCCGAGGTCTGCAGCCCGGCAATGAGGCTGGTCGGGCTGCCCGGAGAGGCATCTCTGGCGCTTATTATGGGATACACCGTAAACCTGTACGGCGCCATCGGGATCATTCTCGGCCTGGATCTCACCTATAGGCAAATCACGATTATCGCGGGGATGCTCTTGTTGTCACACTGCCTGCTTCTGGAGACGGCCGTGGCCAAAAAAACCGGGATCAAAGTCTCCGGGCTCGTGGTCACCCGGATCCTGCTCTCGGTGGCCTACGGCATGATGCTAAACCTGCTGTGTTAGGAAAGGTGTAAAATGCAGATCGACCTGATCCTTAAAGAAGCGCTAAGCGGCGCCGTGCTGAGCGTGCTCCAGATCGCCGCTTTCGTCATTCCGATAATGGTGTTCATCGAAATCCTGCGCGACATCAATGTCCTGGATCGTTTTTCCTCGTTCTTTCACCCGTTTGTGCGCATCTTCCGGATGCCCAAGGAGGCCTGTCTGCCCCTTCTGGCCGGCCTCATTTTCGGCATTGCCTACGGGGCGGGGGTCATCCTGCAGTCCGTTCGGGAAGGCCGCCTCTCGTTGCGGGACATCTACATTATCAATACCTTCCTGATCATCTGTCACAGCGTTATTGAGGACACCGTTCTATTCGTGGCTATCGGAGCCAACGCCTGGCTCATTCTGGTGCCCAGGATCATCGGAGCAGTAGTGGTGTGCTATATCATCTCCCGCCTTTATGAACCGGCGCCCGTCCCGCTCGCTGTTCCGGAGAAGAAAGAATCCGGAGCGCGCTCGTAGGCACACTGTCCTTCGCTAGTCTTCTTCCGCCGGTTGACCAACGTCGAACTTCCCTTCCAGGCGGCGCACCCGGAAATCAACCATGAATTCCTCGGCCAAACGGCGCCCTGCCGCGGTATCAACCCCCGGCCACTCCACCATGGTCAGGACCACGTGTGGGATACGACGCTTGCATTCGCGAATAAAACCCAGCAGCGCGCCAAAGGCCTCCTCGCCGCCTAACGGACGGCAAAGCCTGTTGTATGCCGCAGCATCAGGCGCGTTCAGGCTGATCGAAACGGTATCCACGTAGGCGGAGAATTCCGGAACCACATTCCGCCCGTGAACCATACCGGCCTGCCCGTTCGTGTTGAGCCGCACCCTGAGCCCCGTTTCCTTAAGAAACCGCGCCGTCTCGCGCACCGCCTCCGGCCGCATCAGCGGTTCGCCGTAACCGCAGAATACAACCTCGGTAAAGCGGGTGAAATCCCCCCTGGCCTTGATCGCAGCAATAATCTCGGGAACATCCGGTTCCCGCGGAAGCCAGAGGTCAATCCCCAATCCGTCGGTCGTACCCCGGATGCAAAACACACAGCGGTTGGTGCAGCGGTTGGTGATATTCAAATACAGCCGGTCACCAAGCACATAAGTGATGTTCATCTTACTCTGACATATACTCCAATCACAGGACATAAGTATAGCTAAAACACTGCGGGGAGGAATCCGTATGGCTCTAAACACCGAAGTGTCCCCGGCAGGCGGTCTCAATCTTCCGGCCATAGGCAAGGGGGTCGTTGTGACACTGGTACTCGCCCTTTTAACCTGTCTCTTGGCAGGCGCCATCTTTTATTTTTCGAGCGCATCCGAGAAATTCCTGCCTTGGGCGGCCTCCGGCATCCTGCTGTTCAGTGCTCTCGCCGGGAGTATCCTTACAGCCAAGCAGGCCGGAACCAAAGGCCTCTTGCACGGCGTGGGAGTGGGTCTGATTGCCTTTGTTTTGCTCTGGTTAATTGCTCTGGTCGCGTTGCCCGGTCCGCTCGCAATTGTGGGAATACTGCAGAAGTTCTTGATCCTGGTCGCCGGAGGCGCGCTCGGCGGGATGCTCGGCGTGGCCCTGTCCTAGAGGCGGCATAATTCATCCGGGAAGTTGGTCAACCGCTCCGCTCCGTTCGGAGTGACGACAACGGTGTTTTCTACCCCGGCCATGCCCACATCCGGAAAGACAAACTTGGGTTCTACGGCGATGACCATGCCTGATTCGAGTACCGTTTCGCCGCCCTCGGCAAGCACCGGCCATTCGTTCAATTCCAGGCCGACACCGTGTCCGACGAAACGAACCGGGTTGTCGTAGCCCATGAAATGGTCACCCAAACCCGCGCCAGCGGCCATATCTCTGGCCAGTTTGTACAGACTGCCGGCCGTCACACCCGGCCTGCATTCCCTAAAAAGAGCCTCCTGAATAGAGAGAGCCGCTTCCTGCGCTCTCTCTATTTCTGCGGGCGGTGATCCGAACACAAATATGCGGGAGCAGTCCACCGTGTAACCGCCGAATACTCCGGCATAATCGACCAGCAACGGTTCTCCGGCGTCCAAACGCTTGAGGGAGGGTCCGAACCGGAAACTCGGGTGCAGACCCGGCCCGGCACAAACCCCGTCAAAAAACCCCCGAATTGTGGCATTCACCCCGGAGAGCAGCCCTCCCCACCACGCACCGACATCGGCTCCGCGCCAGCAGACTACCCCCTGATGCCCCAATGCCCTGGCCACGGCTTCAAACCGTCCGGCCAATTCCACCTCGGTCGCGCCAACTTCAAGCAGTTCCGGAAGTCTTTCAAAAGCCTGGTCCATCAACCGTCCGGCTTCCGCCAGAGCCTTGAGTTCAAACGCTGATTTCACCATCCGCTGTCTGCGTATGAGCGGCCAGCAGTCAACCATGCGGGTATCCGGAAACAGACGCCGGTAGTAGAGATAGGTGGATACCGGCAGCACATCGAATTCCAGCCCCAGACGGGCGGGCGGAGCAAAGCCCCGTTCACTGATCAAGCCGGGAATCTCTCTAAAGCTCCTGATCGGCACCACGTCTTCGATACCGGCGTCGGCCAGTGCCCAGCCGAAGTCCCGCTTCACCATCAGGAACGGTTCACCGGCGGCCGGAATAAACAGGTGGCCGTTCTGAGCGGTCCCGGCGAAATATATCATATCGGCCTGCTGCACAATCAGCGCCGCATCAATGTCGGCCTCTTGCAGGTGCTGTTGGAAACGCGCAATGCGTGCCGCACACTCCTGCCGCACCGCTTCCCGCTCAGCCTCCATAATCCTGCCTCCCGTACCAAAGTTTGGGTTCCCTCCAGACTACACCGATTTTATTACAACCCCCGGGATAATGCAACCCAACGTACCCGGTCGGCACACGCACGGCGTGCAAAGGAGCACGGCGTGTTCTCCCGAGCAGCACGTAAATCAGCCACTGGTCACGTTATGGAATCAACGGCGCATCGGCAAAGGAGGGGTATCCGTTGGGCAGTGATAACCATAAACGAATTCAAGGACCTGGTTCGATCCGCGATCGATGACGAGCTGAACGCCGTCCGTGAATACGCCACACTGGCGAGAGTGGTGGAAAGCGTAAAGAGCCGCCCTCACGGCGGCTCTTTCGGGTGTTAGAAGAATTTCCAAACGAGTGGTTTGAATTTTTTCGGCGTTGGGTTTTCCACACCTTCTCCAGATTCCTCATCCGGCTTTGCGGTTTCGCTGTCCGGTATCGGCTGCGCCTCTGAAACCTGCGCACTGTCTGCGTCTTCGGCTTCGCGTTCTCCGCCCGCCTCTACACCCGTTAACACCGGCGCATCAGCGGGTTCCGCTTCCAACACTTCCGGCACATCCTCCGCCTTCGGTGAATCCCCATCCTGACTCAGCTTTTCTTTCAGGGCGGTCACCAACCCCTTCACAAGTTTGGGCCCGAGAGCGCTCTGAGATTGGGCAGTCGACAGCATTGCCCACTGGTAACGTGGTACCACTGTGTCGGCGGCTGCCTTGCCCTCGCCCGCCTGGCTGCCCTGCGTACTCTTCAGTGCCGACTGCAGTATCTTCTGCACCAGTGTTAGGTCATAACCGGTGTTCGCCTTTGGTGATGTCTTCTTTGTACCCGGTTTTGAGGAATCGCCGGATTCACCCTTCTCATCGGCCAGAATTGTAAGGATGGAACCGAGCATTTCCAGGTGCCGCTGTTCATTCTCGATGATTCCCGTCAAAGCCGTCTTCAGTTTTTCATCCGGAAGCCGCGCCAGAAGCTTCTCGTAGCCGACCAGAGTCCTTGCCTTATTCGAAACAGCCCGGGCCAAGAGAGATACCGTTTGATTCATCACCACATCATCCCCCCTAACCTCGTGTCGTAATGACTTTACTCTCACTTATCTAGGTTATGAGGGGAACGCCGGATTGCCCCACAAAATCGGGGGCAACCAAAATGTGACATTTGCTCGGCGAGGTGACATCAGGCAATCTGCACGATCGCTTTGTCGCCCGTCTTCTTGGCGATCGCCTGACTATACAGCTGCAGGTATTGCACCGCCGAACGCGCCCAGGAAAAGTCCATCTCCATTCCGTTCCGCACCAGGCGTTTCCAGCCGTCCGGATCTTCACGGTACAGTTTCAAAGCCCGGGCGATCGCACTGTACAGTGCCCGCCCGGTATACTCCCGGTGCAGAAAACCGTTTCCGCTGCCCTTTACCGCATCATACTCGTTGATCGTATCGGCCAGCCCCCCGGTCTCACGCACAATCGGCACCGTTCCGTAACGCAGGGCGATCAGCTGCCCCAAACCGCAGGGTTCAAACCGAGACGGCATCAAAAACATGTCCGCGCCTGCATATATGCGCTGAGCCAGCACCGCGTTGAAACCGATGTGGACCGCAAGACGCTGCGGGTATCGCTCCTGGATTTCCTCAAACGTTCGGTGGTAGCGTTGATCTCCTGATCCGAGAATATACAGCTGAATATCCAGCCGCATCAGTTCGTCCATAATCTCGGTGATCAGATCCAGTCCCTTCTGGTCGACCAGGCGGGAGACGATTCCCATCACCGGTACGTCACGCACCGGCATATTCATCTCACGCTGCAGGGCGTATTTGTTCTCTCTCTTTCCGCCGATCGAATCCGCATCGTAGTTGTGATGTAAGCGCGGATCGGTCTTCGGATTGAACTCGTGATAATTGATCCCGTTCACTATCCCGAAGAGCTCATCAGACCGCGCCCGAAGCAGCCCCTGCATGCCCTCACCCAACTCCGAAGTCTGAATCTCCCGTGCATAGGTCCGGCTGACGGTGTTGAGCAGATCGGCGTACCGGAGGCCGGCCTTCATAAAGCTGACGTTACCGTAAAACTCAAGCTCATCAGGATGGAAATACTCCTCACCAAGCTCGAGCACAGCCAGTATATCCGGCGGGAAATTCCCCTGATACAGCAGATTGTGTATGGTAAACAGAGTGGCGATGTTCTTATAGAACGGCTCGTCCTTGTAGCGGGTCTTCAGCAGCAGCGGAATCAGTGCGGACTGCCAGTCATTGCAGTGGATCACGTCAGGCTGCCAACCGACTTCGGGGAGCATCTCCAACACCGATCGGCAAAAGTAGCCGTACCGCTCGGCTTCATCTCCGAATCCGTATATCCCGTCCCGGTGGAAGTAGTGGTGATTGTCAATCATATAGACGGGTATGGTTTTGTGTGTCCCCCGGTAATGGGCCTCGATGTCCTTCTGTTTGATAATCGTGGTCCGGTTTCTTCCGTTGAACCAGACCGGAAAATCGGTGAGGTAGCGGGCTTCTTCAATCATCTTGTAGCGCGGCATAACCACACGCACATCATGGTGGGGTAGCTCCTCCCCGACGGTAGCCAATGCCTTGGGCAGGGATCCGGCGACATCGGCCAGCCCGCCGGTCTTGGCAAACGGTGCCACCTCGGCGGAGACAAGCAGGATTTTCAGTGGTCTGTCGTACATAACGGGAAAATCCTCCCCCGATCTCTTCGCGGTCTATCCGGAAGGGTACACCGGCCGGGATTTTTTTATGCAGCAACGGGAGGAAAACGTCAGATACAATCGAAATAATGTAGGTACTGATTTTCAATGGAGGGTATTCTTTCTTGTCCAGAGAGGTTGTGCAAATCAAGGGCACCCGTCAGGGGTTGGTCATTCGCCTATATCCACGGGCCGATATCCAGGCGGTGAAAAGCGACCTCACCAGCAAACTGGAAAAAGCCAATGGTTTCTTCCGTGGCGCAAAATACCTGCTGGACAGGGAACAGCAGGCCATTCCGGATAACGAGAAGCGTGAACTCGATGAGCTGTTGCGCCGCTATGGTCTGGTACCGGCCGCAACCATGCCGCTTCCGGTAGCTGAGACCCCAAGGCAGCCATCCCGTCCGCAACTCACTCGTTCCCGCATACCCGCCCTCCCGGCCGGAGGTTCCCCCGCGCTTCTCGTCAGGCAAGGTCTGCGCTCCGGGCAGTCGGTACGCAACCCGGACGGTCACGTGGTGGTGCTCGGAAGCGTAAATCCGGGAGCCAGAATCGAGGCGGCACATTGTGTCCTTATTTTCGGAGAATGCCGCGGCAGCGTCCTGGCCGGCACGGAACCGGGCAACGAGGCCTGGGTGGTCAGCCGATCCTTCCACGGAACTCTGCTTGCCATCAATGAGCTGATCGGGTACCCCGAGGCCGAGCCGTTGCCCGATCGTTTTCTGAAAGCGTATGTACGCGAGGGTCAGATCCTGGTCGAACCGCTGAAATAACGCGATGCCGCCAACAATCCGACGATCGACTTGGAATCGCATATCTCCCCCCGGTCCACCATTCGCAGTGCCTCGTCCAGAGGCACCTTCAGCACTTCCACAAATTCATCCTCGTCCGGCGCCTGTTCCCCCTGTTCCAGTCCGGTAGCCAGAAACAGGTGCATGTGCTCGCTTGTGAAACCGGGTGTCGAGTAGAAACGCAGCAGTGGACGCCATTCACGCGCCAGGTATCCGGTCTCCTCGGTTAATTCCCGGCGGGCACACTCCAGGGGATCCTCGCCCGGTTCCAGTTTCCCGGCGGGGAGTTCAACCAATTCCCTGCCCACGGCATAACGGTACTGCCGTACCAGAAGCACCTGCTGTTGATCATCCAGCGCGGCGATCGTTACCGCTCCTGCGTACTCCACCACTTCGCGGGTGCTCGTTTTTCCGTTGGGGAGCCGAACGGTATCCACACGCAGGTTGATGATCCGTCCCTTAAACGCATACCGGGAATCCAGCCTTTTCTCCTTCAAGTCCAAAGATGCTCACTTCCATTTGAGATTTTCAAGACTGTGCATACTACCCTATGTTACTAGGGTAGCTTAAATATGAGATTTTAGCCAGACGGTTTAAGGAGGTCCGAAAGATGAGCATTAAACGATGGGATCCGATTTCGGAATTAACCACGTTGCGGGAACAGATGAACCGGATGTGGGACTCGCTCCGCCCCGTGGTACGGGAACCGGGAACCCCACGCATCGACGTCCATCAGACCGAGAACGAAGTGATCGCCGTCGCTGAACTCCCCGGGGTGGAATCCAAGGATGATATCGAAGTCGAGGTTACCGAGGACACCATCTCCCTGCGGGGCGAATTCAAACGTCATTACGACGTCCGGAATGAGGATTACATCCACGCCGAGCGGTACTACGGCTCCTTCTCCCGCACCATCCCGCTTCCGGTTGAAGTGAAGCCGGAGGAAGCGCAAGGGTCCTTCACCAACGGACTCCTGGAAGTTCGGATCCCTAAAACCGAGGCCAGCAAGAAGAAGCGCCCGCATCGCGTAAACATCTCTTAGACCAAACAGCCGAATACAGTCCCAACTGGACAAGCAGAAAGCCCTTTGTGGGCTTTCTTTTGTGCGTAGATTTGGTAATGGTTCGATGGCAGCGTTAATTCTTGCGGAAGGGTATCCAGGGTCGCGCTTCTGGAAGCCGGTGATCGGTCCTACGCCCGAACAGGGTATATACGGGTGTGCCGTGAGGGCAGGCGGTATCACCTCCGTCGTTTCAGCCGTCGGAGACACTGCTTAATTTGGCTACTGCTTGAGTAAGTAATCTCGCATTTAGTCTCAAGAAATCACAAATAAGCCTCAACTGCTCGTCCGTGTAGTTCTCCAGCAATTCAGTTGCGGCTTGCCCCAGGACATCCAGATAGGGCATAACAGCATCCATGCGTTCCAAATTGGGCTCTACAATAACACTGCGCCGATCCTTTGCGTCCCGGACACGAGTGACAAACCCCTTCCTTTCCAGTCGGTCAATGAGGCTGGTTACTGAACCCGAGGTTAATCCGGTATACTCGGCAATCGCTTTCGGGGTCAGCGGTCCGAAACGTGCCAATAGATCGACTGTCTTATAATCGGTAACGCCCAGGCCTATCTTGGCGCTTACAGCACTATGAAACAGAACTGCTGCCGTACTTTGTTCACGGCTGGCTTGAAAAAACTCCTGGATTAATTCTCTGCGCTCAGACTGATTATAGCTTGACAATTTCATAACCCCATGCTAAGTTGAATTTATCTTGATGCATCAAGATACTCTACAAATCGAGCTATTATGAGGTAGATTATACCGTATCTGAAAGGAGGCCTGCAACCGGTGGCAGAATCACCCACCCGCGATTTTGCAGCACCCCTTGATGAATTGTCTCACGCACGGCTGGTTATCCCAAATGGTATAGCCCCCCTGGTAACCATCCGTGGCGACAATTCCCTTGAACAGCTTTTCAGTGCTCATTTTGACAGACCCGTTCCGAATATCAGTCTTTGCGGAAACGACCTGGTTATCCAATATAAGCATACAGTAATACTTACCGACATAAAAGAGGTATTGAGACCGCCTCAGCCAAGCTATATTAGTCTTAACATTTCCATCCCGTGGGAAATAATGATCCAAGGCGGCGCCGGGAAGCTTAACGCCGATCTAAGAGAGATTCACCTTAAGCGATGGGGAATTCACGGAGGAGCCAGTGAAGTGTATTTGATGCTGCCTCATCCGACAGGCACTGTACCGGTCAGCATTAGCCAAGGGGCGGCCAATGTCACCATTTACCGCCCCCACGGCGTCCCGTTTCGGGTTCAGATTAATGGCGGCGCAACTAACCTTATCCTTGATGATCACAGTTTCGGTGCTGTCGGCGGTATCACAACTTGGGTACACCCCGATTATAAGAATGCAACAGATCGTTTTGACATTAAAGTTGGAGGTGGCGCGACAAATCTGACTATAGGCACCGTTGACTGAACCACCGACAACAACCCTACGGCCAGGGCCGTTTTTCAACGGCTCGACCGGCGTCTTTGACAGTCCCCGCCGTACTGAAGAATAGGCCTGCTTCCTCTGAAGCAGGCCTATTCGCCACGTACTATTTGTCCAGATCCGGTACATGCGATCGCGGCGTGTACGTGGTGTGCAGCAGGTGATGCGACTTCTCGCTGAGCGGTTTTTCAAGAAACTCTTTGTACAGCTGGATGATCGCCGGATTCTCGTGCGACTTCCGGTATTCCATCGAACTGTCCACTTGATAAATCCCGTCTATCCGCTGAGCACGGATCAGTGTATCGGTGCCGATCGGCTGGCCGCCGCCGCCGATACATCCCCCGGGACAGCCCATAATCTCAATAAAGTGATAATCGTTCAGTTCACCGGCCTTCAGCTTCTCCATAAGCTCCCGGGCGTGCCCCAGACCGTGCGCCACCAGCACCTTCACCGGGAGCCCGTCGACGTCGACGGTCGCTTCCTTGATGCCCTTCAGCCCGCGCATCTCGACGAAATCGATATTGGACAGGGTTCTCCCGGTAACCACTTCGTACACGGTGCGCAGAGCGGCCTCCATCACGCCTCCGGTCGCGCCGAAGATGGCACCGGCACCGGTGGACATACCCAGCGGGTCGTCGTATTCCTCTTCAGGGAGGTTGGCCAGGTCGATGCAGGCTTCCTTCAGCATCCGCGCCAGCTCACGGGAGGTAAGCACAATGTCCACATCCTGGTAGCCGCTGTCTTTCATCTCGGGCCGCAAAGCCTCATACTTCTTGGCCGTACACGGCATTATCGACACCACGACGATGTCCTTCGGATCAATTCCGGCCTTCTGTGCATAGTAGGTCTTGGCCAGTGCCCCGAACATCTGCTGGGGTGATTTGGCACTGGACATATGCGGCAACAGCTCCGGATAGAAGTGTTCGATGAACTTCACCCAGCCGGGGCTGCAGGACGTGATCTGGGGCAGCACACCGCCGTTCTTGATCCTTTCAATCAGTTCGTTACCTTCCTCCACAATGGTCAGGTCGGCCGTAAAGTCGGTATCAAACACCCGGTCAAATCCCAAACGCCGCAGCGCAGCAACCAGCCTGCCGGTCACCGGGGTTCCCGGGGGCAGCCCGAACGCCTCGCCGAGCGTAACCCTGGTCGCCGGGGCGGTCTGCACAACCACGTGCTTGGTCGGGTCGGCCAACGCGGCCCAGGCCCGGTCGGTATCGTCTTTCTCGTATATCGCGCCCACCGGACAGACCAGTGAACACTGGCCGCAGCCTACGCACACCGAAGACCCGAGCGGCAGGTTGTAGGGCGGCGCGATAACCGTATCAAAGCCCCTGAGCTGCGGTCCGATCGCGTAGACGGTCTGCACATTGGCACAGACGCTGACGCAGCGGCGGCAGTAGATGCACTTTTTCGGTTCACGGACGATGGCCGGGCTGGAGTCGTCCTTCGGATAATTTGTCTTGGACACCCTCTGGAAACGTATGTCCCGAACGCCAAGCTTTTCGGCCAGCGCCTGAAGTTCACAGCGGCCGTGGCGAGGACAGGTGAGACATTCCATCGGGTGGTCGGAGAGGATCAGTTCCAGGATCATTCGCCGTGCCTGGCGCAGTCCGGGTGTACCCGTCCGCACCACCATTCCCTCGGCCGCCGGCAGGGTGCAGGAGGCCAGATACGAGCGGGCGCCCTCGACCTCCACGATGCACAGGCGGCAGGCCCCGATTATGTTTATCTCGCGCAGATAGCACAGGGTCGGGATACTGATTCCGATCTGACGCGCCGCTTCCAGCACGGTAGTTCCCTGTTCGACCTCCACCGGAAATCCGTCTATCGTTAGTTTAACCGTCGCCATTTTGTTCGCCTCCCCCCCTTACTTGCGCACACGGCTTGGCGCCACACGCATCGGACAAACCCCGGTGGGGCATTTCCGCGTGGTAACGTGCGCTTCATATTCTTCGCGGTAGTTCGTAATCGTGCTCAATACCGGATTCGGGGCCGTTTGACCCAGGCCGCAGAGTGAGGAATTCTTAACCACATTGCCCAGTTCAAGCAGCAGTTCAATGTCTCCGGGTTTGCCCCGGCCCTGGGTGAGTCTGGTTAGAATCTCAGACATCCTCCTGGTACCGATACGGCAGGGAGTACACTTCCCGCAGGATTCGTTCTGCACAAACTCCATAAAGAAGCGGGCCAAATCCACCATACAGGTGTCTTCGTCCAGTACGATCATCCCGCCCGAACCCATAATCGACCCGAGTTCGGACAGGGACTCATAGCTAATCGGCACATCGGCGTGCTCGGCCGGGATGGCGCCGCCCGACGGCCCGCCGGTCTGCACGGCCTTGAACTTCTTACCGTCCGTGATCCCGCCGCCGATCTCGTAGATCACTTCACGCAACGTGGTCCCGAACGGAATCTCCACCAAGCCGGAGTTGTTTACTTTGCCGGCAAGTGCAAATACCTTGGTCCCCTTGCTCTTATCAGTACCGATCGAAGCATACCAGTCACCGCCGTTGCGCACGATCTGCGCGATGTTCGCCCAAGTTTCCACGTTATTGATCGCCGTCGGCTTGCCGAACAGACCTTTCTGCGCCGGAAACGGCGGTCGGGGACGCGGTTCGCCACGCCGGCCCATGATCGATTCCAACAGGGCGGTTTCTTCGCCGCACACAAAAGCACCAGCACCTACCCGCACCTCGATGTCAAAGTCAAAACCAAGCCCCAAAATGTTCTTGCCCAACAGCCCCTTCTCGCGGGCCTGTTCGATGGCATAGGAAAAGTTCCTGATTGCCAGCGGGTACTCGGCGCGAATGTAGGCATAGCCGTATGAGGCTCCCACCGCGAATCCGCCTAGCGCCATGCCTTCCACAATGGCGTGCGGGTCGCCTTCCAGCACGCTGCGGTCCATAAAGGCGCCGGGGTCGCCCTCGTCCCCGTTGCATACGATATACTTCGGACTGCCGGGGGCCTTGCGTACGAACTCCCATTTCAGCCCGGTCGGGAAACCGGCACCGCCGCGGCCCCTGAGACCCGACTTCTTTACTTCCTCGATCACCCGTTCAGGATCACCGGTCTCAAGCGCAGAGGCCAAGGCCGCGTATCCGTCCCGGGCAATGTATTCCTCAATGGAAAGCGGATCGATCAGTCCGCAGTTGCGCAGCACAAGACGCTTTTGCTTTCGGAAAAAGTCAATGTCTTCCCAACATTTCTGGAGCTTGCCTGTTTCCGGACTCCGGTACAGCAGTCCCTCAATCAGCCGGCCGTTCTCCAGGTGTTCACGCACGATATAGACGGCATCGTCCGGCTTAACCTGCTGGTAGAATATACCGTCAGGATAGACGGTCACAATCGGGCCCATGTTGCAAGGTCCCATACAACCGGTTACAATTACCCGGACCTTCTCTTCCAAACCGCGGTTCTTTATCTCCTCCAGGATGGTATCTTTCACCGCTTTGCATCCGGATGAAACACATCCGGTGCCACCACAGACCAAAACGTGAAATGCATAGCCCTCAGACGGAGCTTCACCCTCACGGATCCGAAACCGTTCTTTGGCTGCGCTACGCATTTCATTCAGCTGCTGAACGTTCATTCTTCCTGCACCCCCTGTCTACTCGTACTTGGCCAGAATCTCAGGCACCTTCTCAGGGCTTACTCCGGCATAGACGTCGTCATCAACGGTCATTACGGGGGCCAAGGCACAGCAACCGATACAGCGTACCACATCCACCGAGAATCTCCGGTCATCGGTTGTATCGCCGGCCCTGACATTCAATTCCCCTTCTATTTCCGCCAGCACCTGGCCCGCTCCCTTAACGTAGCAGGCCGTCCCGTTGCAAAGCGTGATTGAGTGCCGTCCACGGGGGCGGAAGGAAAAGAGGGCGTAAAACGACGCTGTTCCGTACACTTCAGTCAGGGAAAGACCAAGCCGATCGGCGGTAAGAACCAACAGGTCTTTGGGCAGATACCCCTCGGTCTCCTGGATCTTGGAAAGGACTTGAATCAGTCCGCTTGGCTCATTCCGGTACTTGTCTATGTATCCCAATAGCGTTTCCCGGCTCTGACACCCTTGATGCTGCTGACAACAAGACATGGTCGTCCTCCCTTCTCTCACAAAGGCGCTTCCTGTTTGTCTTAGACATTAGACAGAAATGTGTAGATTCCTTCTATTTGTAAATAATTCTGAAAGTTTAACCCTTCTTTTGAAAAGCAAAAGAGCACCGCTGTCCGGGTGCCCTTTTCAAAACGGGGGAAATAGACGGTACCTATTACGGAAGGCCTCTAAATGCTGTTCGATAGGCCTCTACCGTCCGGTCGAGGTCGGCATCGGTATGGGCCGTGGAAACAAACATTGCCTCAAACTGCGCCGGGGCTATGTAAACGCCGTTGTTCAGCAGTCGACGGTGGAACACCGCATATTTTCCAGTGTCCGAGCGCATGGCCGTCTGAAAATCAACAACCGGATCGGGTGAAAAGAAGGTGCAAAGCAGCGAGCCGATCCGGTTGAAGGAAACCGGTGCCCCGGTCTCCCGGGCAGCATCAGCGATCCCGGCCGCCAACGCCGCCCCCTTTCGCTCCAGCTCCTCATATACGCCCGGACGGCCCAGCTCACGCAGGGTCGCGATCCCGGCCGCCATCGCCAGCGGGTTGCCCGACAGCGTACCAGCCTGGTAAACCGGACCTACCGGGGCCACCCTTTCCATAATCTCGCGCTTGCCGCCGTAGGCACCGACGGGCAGCCCCCCGCCGATGATCTTGCCAAGACACGTAAGATCCGGAATGATCCCGAACAGATTCTGGGCACCGCCGTAGGTCAGGCGGAATCCGGTGATCACTTCGTCAAATATGAGCAAGCTGCCGTAACGGGTCGTCAGCCCACGCAATCCCTCCAGAAAACCGGGCTGCGGAAGAACGAGGCCCATATTGCCGGCTACGGGCTCTACAATCACGGCCGCGATTTCCTCGCCCTGCTCATGGAAGATGCGCTCCACCCCGTCCAAATCATTATACGCCGCTACAATCGTGGTTTCGGCGGCACCGGGGGGTACTCCGGGACTGGTGGGCACACCGAACGTGAGCGCTCCTGATCCGGCCTTAACCAGCATGGTATCAGCATGGCCGTGGTAGCATCCTTCAAACTTTATGATCTTATTACGCCCGGTGTAGGCCCGCGCCAGACGCAGCGCACTCATCGTCGCCTCGGTACCGGAGTTCACCATCCGGACCAGTTCCACGCCGGGGAGTGCCTCAACCAGCATACGGGCCAGTTTGGTCTCCACTTCGGTCGGGGCACCGTAACTTGTTCCGCGCCCCGCATACTCTCTTACCGCTTCGACCACGGCCGGATGGGCGTGGCCGAGGATCAGCGGGCCCCATGAGCCCACGTAATCAATGTACTCGTTCCCGTCGACGTCAAAGATATGAGAACCTTCGGCCCGGGCGACAAAAACGGGGTCGCCTTCCACGGCGCGAAAGGCCCGCACCGGACTGTTCACCCCGCCCGGGATGTAGGTTTGGGCCTCGGCGAAAAGGGCGGCCGAACGTTCATATTTCCTGGACAAACCGCACCCCTCCTTCAGTCATCCAAAAAGTAGAGCATGCTGGCCCGCTTCAGCTCGCGGGTACTGAACAGCATCAGATAGTCGTCAACCTCAATCGCCGCGCTGATCCGCCGCACCAACTCCAGGCACTCGGCCTGCGAGTGCTTATGTACCATCGCATATACGTTATAAGGCCATCCGGGCTGCGGCTCGCGCTCGTAACAGTGGGTGACTTCCGGGAATGCGGCCAGCCGGGTACCCACCTCGTCCACCCGTTCCTCGGGTACGTTCCAGACCACCATTGCGTTGCCCTTGTATCCTACGTGTTGGTGGCGTACGGCCGCGCCGAAACGGCGCATAAGGCCTCTTTCCAGCAGGCTGTCGACCGTACTGAGCACCTCATCTTCAGTCAACCCCGTCCGTTCAGCTATTTCCAGAAACGGACGCGGTGACAACGGCAGGTCGTACTGAATCTCACGGATAACCATCCGCTCATTATCGGTCAGCATGTTTCACCTCGGAAACGTCGAACTTTACCACAATCTTGAACAGGCGCTTCGCCGGCAGGTTCATAATCTCATTAATTCCTGTCCTGCTCCTGATCTCCTCAATAATCTCGGCACGCTTCTCGGCGGACGGCGCCAGCACCGTGAACCACATGTTGTATTCGTGGTTGCGCAGGTAGTTGTGCGTCACCTGGTAATACCCATTGACGATCCCGGCCACCTCTTCGATCCTGGATTCCGGCACCTTCATCGCACAAAGTGTGCCTGCGTAGCCCATCTTCCGTGAATCGAAGAAACCGCCCATACGCCGGATGACGTTCGCCTGCTTCAGCCGGGTGATACGCTCAATCACCTCGGCCTCATCGATGCCCAACTCTTCCCCTATAGCCCGGTAGGGGCGTTTGGTCACCGGAATCCGGCGCTGAATCAGATTCAACAGTTTTCGGTCGGTGTTATCCAGCTGCATCGGTCGTCTTCTTGCCCCGGCGATACAGACACCAGGGTTCCTCCGCCATATAGTCTCCGTGGTAGTACTCCGCTCGCGCCCGGCATCCGCCGCAGCGGTCGCCGTAATCACAGCTTCCGCAGTGCCCGCTGTAGGCCCGGGTGCGCAACCGCTTGAATACTTCCGCGTTCTCCCACAGCTCGCTGAACGGGGTTTCCCGCACGTTCCCGATCTTAGCCTGCATGTAGGCACAGGGCTGGACCTCGCCCACCGGGTTGATCAGGCAGTACGAAAGACCGGCGAGGCAGCCCCGCTTAAAACGGGTTTGAACACCAAGCTGGTCGGCAATGCGTACAAACTGCGGCGCGCAGGTCGGCTTAAGCTCAATGTCAACCTGCTTCTGTTTGTTCAGGATGCGCTGCAGAAGCTTCTCGTATTCCACGGCGCGCAGACTGGTGTGTTCAATATCCTTCCCGCGGCCCGTGGGTACCAGGAAAAAGACGTGGTGGGCCATTGCCCCGATTTCCACCGCGAAATCGGTCAGTGCCTCCACCTCATCATAGTTCCAGTCCATTACCGTGGTGTGAACCTGAAACGGCAGCCCGGCTTCACGGCAGTTTTTCATCCCGTCCACGGCCGCCTGCCACGAACCGTTCATCGCCCGGAAGCGGTCGTGGGCCCCGGGATCAACACTATCGATACTGATGCCGATGGCGCGCGCCCCGGCCCCAACCAGCTTCCGAGCCGTCTCGGGCGTGATCAGCGTCCCGTTGGAACCGAGCACCGGCCGCAGTCCCTTGCCCGCTGCATAGGTAATCAATTCGTAAATGTCGGGGCGCATCAGTGGTTCTCCGCCCGAAAAAATCATAATCTTAAAGCCGGCCTTGACGATCTCATCGATCAATGCCTTGCCTTCACGTGTGTCAAGCTCGTCCTCGGCCCGCGCGCCGGCGTCGCGGTAGCAGTGGGCACATGCCAGGTTGCAGGCGTTGGTTGTGTTCCAGGATACCAGCATCCTTACCCCTCCTTAAGCCAGCGCGCAACGTCCTTAGCGAAATAACTTAAAATAATATCGGCACCGGCACGACGAATACTGGTGAGCATCTCCAGAGTCAGGCTGCGCCTGTCCACCCATCCCCGCTCGGCCGCAGCCTGTACCAGGGCGTATTCCCCGCTCACGTTGTAAGCGGCAACGGGCATCCGGAACGTATCCTTAATCCGGCGGATCACATCCAGGTACGCCAGTGCCGGCTTAACCATCACGATATCGGCGCCCTCTTCTATATCCTGCGCCACCTCCCGCACGGCCTCGTCGCTGTTCGCCGGGTCCATCTGATAGGAACGCCGGTCGCCGAACTGCGGTGCCGATCCGGCCGCTTCCCGGAAGGGGCCGTAGAACGCCGACGCGTACTTGGCGGCATAACTCATCACCGGAACGGTTTCGAAACCCTCTCGATCCAACAGCTTTCTGATCGCCCCCACGCGCCCGTCCATCATATCGGACGGTGCCACCATATCGGCACCGGCCCGGGCGTGGGAAAGCGCGGTCTTGGCCAGCAACTCCAGGGAAGGATCATTCAGAACGCGGCCGGTATCATTGCAGACCACACCGCAGTGTCCGTGGCTGGTGTATCCGCACAGACAGACATCGGTCGCCACCAGCAAGTCTTTATGGCGGGCCTTGATATGCCGGATGGCGGACTGCACAATGCCGTCTTCCGCATAAGCCGCGGAGGCCGTTTCGTCCTTCTCCGACTGATCGGGCACACCGAACAGGATGATCGACGGGATGCCCAGCGAAACGGCCTCGTCGATCTCCTCGACCAGCGTATCCAGCGAAAACCGGTACACGCCGGGCATGGCCTCCACGGGCTGGCGCACGCCTTCTCCGCCCGTGACGAACACCGGATACATGAGGTTGTCCACATCCAGCCGCGTCTCGCGCACCATGCGCCGCATCGGTTCGGAACCTCTCAACCGGCGCAGTCTGGTTGTCGGAAAACTCATACTGACCACCCTCTCTAGGCTAACCCAAAACAATGCGTACCACAGAGGAGCGATTACTCACCGAGGGACATTACAGAGTGCTCAACCACAAACCGATACTCGCATTATAAAACCCACTCGTCGGGGACACATCGGCTGAATATTAAATCCCTTTCCGCTTCTACTGCTCCTGAAATAGCTTTGTGTTTCCCGTGTCATCCGGGTTTACCTCCGGTCGACTTGTGCGATTCGGGCACCATTCTTAGCGAAGGTGAGGGCTGTGCGGCCCCCGACGAGGACGTTTACGGGCGCTTCCGCACTACTCCCTCCGGCCGACGCCCGGACCGGCCGCTTTGGAAAATGGCGCCCGTAAACAATCCGCAGGAGGGGGATTGCCGCACACCGAACCGAGCTTAGAAATGGTCGAATCGCTAAACGGAGACCGGGGTAAACCCGGATGATATGATACCATTTTCTTTCCTCCGATGATGCTGCCCGTCAGGGTGACAGGGGAGCGCCCTTTATTTCCTCATCGGTCAGGTAACAGGCCGGGTCGGGTGCCCAGAAATCGCCGGTCACCGCTTCGGCACGCGGCCGGAAGTTGCCGTTACAAATGCTCAGCCAGCGACACTCGGAACAGCGTCCGGTTAATAACGGCTTGCGGTCTTTCAGGCCGGCCATAATCGGATGTGAGAGATCCTCCCAGATCTCGCCGAACTTCCGCTCGCGGACGTTGCCCAGCGTGTGGTTCATCGTGAATTGGTCGGGATGCACGTTGCCGTACCAGTCGACACAACCGATCGCGATCCCGCTGCGGTTCCCGCCCGCGTTCTGCAGCCACTCCCATACCCGGGCCGCCTTCTCCGGCTCGGTCGCTTTCAGCTTCAGGTAGGTGTACACCACATCGGCGTGGTTATCCACCGTCAGGATCTCCTTGGCCAGGCCCCGCCGGCAGAAATCGGCTGTCCGCTCGTAAATCCGGTCGATTACGGCACGCTTGTCGGCGTGGCTCAGATCCTGCTCCACCAGCTGGCTGCCGCGGCCGGAGTAAACCAGATGGTAAAAACAAACGCGGTCGATCTTCTCCGCTTCTACAAGATCGAAAATGTCATCAACTTCGCGGTAGTTATATTTCGTAATCGTAAACCGCAGTCCGACCCGCTGGCCGACGGCGACACAATTCCGCACCCCTTCGAGAGCAGCGTCGAAAGCACCGCTAAAGCCCCGCATCCGGTCATTGGTCTCACGCAGCCCGTCGATGCTGATACCGACGTAACCCACCCCGGTCTCCTTCAGACGCCAGGCCGCCTCTCGTGTGATCAGCGTCCCGTTGGTCGACACCGTGGGTCGGATACCCTTTTCACGAGCATAAGCAGCCAATTCAAAGAAATCGGGCCGCATCAGCGGCTCGCCTCCGGAAAACAGGATCACCGGCACCCGGTACTCGGCCAGATCATCGATGAACCGTTTGGCCTCGGCGGTCGTCAGTTCGCCCTCACCGGGATTCATACGGGCGCTCGCGTAACAATGTTTGCAGCGCAAATTGCAGGCGCGGGTGGAATTCCACACCACCACCGGGCGCACCGGACCCTGGCGGCGCTTGTATCGAAGGTGATCTCCTGTTTCGTTGCGGCCTGAAATAATCTTAGAAATACTTAGCACTAATTTCCACTCCCAGCGAAAAAGCCCTGAATGGCTGCTACCAGTTCGTTAATCGTATATTTGTCGGCGACCACATTCACCCGCAGACCGAATCCCCGGGCGGTGTCTGCTGTAACCGGGCCGATACACGCAACGGCCACTCCCTTTAGCAGCTCATCCACCCGATCGGTGCCGATTGATGATATAAAATTTCTCACCGTCGAAGAGCTCGTGAAAGTAACCATATCTATCCGCCCGGTCTCGAACATTCTCCGGATATACCCCGCATCCCCCGATCCCGGCACGGTCCGGTAAGCCGTAACATCATCCACCAGGGCCCCCATACTCTCCAGAGCCTCGGCCAGCATTTTCGGGGCGATGTCCGCACGGGGCAGTAGTATCCGTTCACCCGGGCGCACCAGAGTTTTCATCCCGTGAGCGATCGCAGTTGCCCGGTACTCTTCCGGAACATAATCTATGACCAGCCCGCGCTGCTCCAACTCGTGCCCGGTCGCCGGCCCGATGGCACAGATTCGGACACCGGCCAGATCACGGATGTCACCACGCAGCACGCGCAGTCGGCTGAAGAAATAGCGCACTCCGTTAACGCTGGTGAACACGATCCAATTGTAGGTTCCGATCTCCCTGATTGCTTTGTCCAGCGGGCCGTAATCCAACGGCGGTGCAATCTCGATGGTCGGGAACTCCAGCGCTTCACCACCGAGTTCGGCGATGGCTCTGGAAAGAACGCTGGCCTGTTCCCTCGAACGGGTAACCAGAATACGTCTGCCGAACAGCGGCTTCCTTTCAATCCAACGGAGTTTTTCACGCAAGGCACAAACCTCGCCGACCACAATCACAGCCGGATTCTTGACACCGGCCTCGTTCACCCGGTCCACAATGGTATTCAAAGTGCCCTCGACCGTCACCTGCTCGGGGCGGGTGCCCCATCGAATCACCGCAACCGGGGTGTCGCCGGCCCGTCCGTAGCGTGTCAGCTGCTGCACGATCTCGGGCAGATTGGCCATTCCCATCAAGAAAACCAGTGTTCCGGCCCCGGTGGCAAGCTTATCCCAGGCAATGGTACTCTCACCCTTGGTCGGATCCTCATTGCCGGTAATAATCGCTACCGATGTCGTAAAGCTGCGGTGGGTAAGCGGGATACCCGCGTAAGCAGGCGCAGCCACCGCCGAAGTCACACCGGGTACAATCTCAAACTCAATGCCGGCCTCGGCCAGTGCCTCGGCCTCTTCTCCTCCGCGGCCGAAAATAAAAGGGTCGCCTCCCTTGAGACGTGTTACAGTTTTCCCTTCCTGGGCCTTGGACTTCAACAGCGCATTAATCTCGTGCTGCTTAAGCGTATGGCCGTCCGGCGATTTGCCCGCATAAATCAGTTCGGCCTCGGGCTTCGCCCAGCTCAGAATTCGCCTGTTCACCAGACGGTCGAATACCACCACATCTGCTTTCTCAAGACACTCGCGTCCCCGTATCGTAAACAGTCCGGGGTCACCCGGACCGGCACCGACCAGGTAAACCTTACCTTTAGACACCGGCTCCGCCCCCTTCACGCATTTCCTTTAAAATCTCCCGGGCACCCATGCTGCGCAATTTGTCGGCCAGCCTTTCTCCCAGTGCCACCGGTTCGTCCAGCGGCGCCACGTCCAACGCGCGCACCACCTTCTTGCCGTCCAGCGAAGCAACCATTCCCTCCAGCAGCAGGTCGCCGTCCCAAGCCTGCGCCAGAGCGCCGACCGGAACCTGACAGCCGCCCTCAAGCTGCTTCAACAGAGTGCGCTCGGCAGTCACCGCCGCCCGTGTCTCCCTATGGTCAATCTGTTTAAGCAGCGCCAGCATCTCGCTATCGTCGGCCCGTACCTCGACCCCCAGAGCACCCTGCCCCACGGCAGGCAGACACACCGCATAGGGCAGACGCTGGGTCACCCGTTCGGTCAGACCAAGGCGACTGACACCGGCCCATGCCAGCACAATCGCGTCGTACTTTCCCTCTTCCAGCTTACGCAACCTGGTCTGGACATTCCCCCGAACCGGGATGATCTCGAGATCAGGTCGAAAAGCCTTCAACTGGGCGGTTCGCCGCAGACTGCTGGTGCCGATTCTGGCCCCGGCGTCAAACTCCTCCAGCTTTCGTCCGTGCCGCGAAATCAGCACATCTCCCGGGTCCTCTCGTTCCGGAATGGCGCCCAAAACCAACCCTTCGGGCAGTTCTGTGGGCACATCCTTCATACTGTGCACGGCAATATCGATCCGCCCGTCCAGCAGCGCCTGCTCGATTTCCTTGGTAAAAAGGCCCTTGTCGCCGATCTTGGCCAGGGCCACGTCAAGAATATTGTC
Source organism: uncultured Peptococcaceae bacterium (assembly GCA_965544035.1). Lineage (GTDB taxonomy): Bacteria > Bacillota > Desulfotomaculia > Desulfotomaculales > Desulforudaceae > CBEULR01. The sequence goes on from CBEULR010000008.1 coordinate 101,367, forward strand.
TCCTGTGGTTTGGATCTTCTCCACCCGAAAGGATAATTCCGGAAACAGCTTCTTCAGGCGGACGGCAATCTGCCGGGTCTGTTCAAGCGCCAGTGCGCTCCCCCGGGAACCTATGGTAATCACTTTACGCATATAACCCACCTATAACCCGGATCTACCCTGTCCCTGTTCATTCTGGGTCTGTTCATCCGGCTCAAGATCAAACAACTTTTGAAGCACATCGGCATACTGATATCCCTCCGGAGTCAGCGCATAACCCTTGAGTCGCGTAATCGGCTCGTGAAGCAACTGATTCACAATAGAATTCGCCATCGACCCGATAACCTTAACCTCCCGGTCGGATAGTTCACCCATACGGTTCAGCGCCCGCTCCAGCTCTTTTCTCTTTATCTCCTCGCCCTTTCGCTTCAGGGCGACCACGGTGGGGACCACAAAACGTGCTCCGAGGGTGCGCATAAACTCTTCAAGACGCTCCTCGATAATGGCCTCCGCCGCGACCGCTGCGCGGCGGCGTTCAGCGAGGTTTGAGTCCACCACACTCTGCAGGCTGTCGATATCGTACAAAGCGGCACCCGGAATCTGCCCAACCGCCGGTTCAATGTCCCGGGGAACGGCGATGTCGATAAAAAAGATGGTCGACCGCTCTCTTTCAGCCAGTGCCGCATTGACCCGTTCCGCCCTGATCACATAATGAGACGCCGACGTGCAGCTGATCACAATATCCGCTTCGCGCATTGATTCATAGAACTTGTCAAAGCGCACCGCCCGTCCGCCGAATTGTCTGGCCAGCTCCACCGCCCGGTCGTAGGAGCGGTTGGAAACGATCACGCCGACCACACCGTTGGCCAGAAGGTGCTTTACCGTCAGTTCGCTCATCTTGCCGGCGCCGACGATCAGCACCGAACGTCCCTCCAGGCTGCCCAGCGTCTGGCGGGCCAGCTCAACAGCGGCATAACTGATCGAAACGGGGTTCTTGTCGATTCCGGTCTCATGCCGCACACGTTTACCCAATGCAAGCGCCTGTTGAAATACCACGTTCATCAGTGAATTCACGACGCCGACCTCATGGGCCGCCACATAGGACTGTTTCACTTGCCCAAGAATCTGGGTCTCTCCGAGAACCATCGAATCCAGCCCCGCGGTGACTTTGAACAGGTGGCGCAGAGCCTCTTTCGAAGTATAAACATAGGTGTAGGCCTTCATTTCGCCGACCGAACATCCGCAGTGCTCGCCGATAAAGCGCCACAGGCTCTCCGTACCGCTCTGCCGTTCCAAAAGAACAGCGTAAATCTCGGTCCGGTTACACGTAGAGACGATAACGCAGCTTTCAATTCCTTCATAGGAATACAGCGTCTTGACGGTTTCCTTTAACACATTATCAGGAAAAGTCAGCTTTTCCCGAATTTCAAGCGGTGCCGTGCGGTGATTGAGACCCAATACCGCGAATAACACGGTTAACCAGCTCCTCCAGTCTCACTGCATCTCCGGTGCGCAGCGCTTCCAATATTTCGGGTGAGGAAAGCGCCTTGAGCAGAGCATTTTTTTCTTCCGTCTCTTGGACACTCCGAATAATATTATGGCGTATTTGGCCGATAAGTTCAAGGTAAGCCCCATAAAGCGGCCCATACTGCTCCTCGAGCTGTTCCCTGATTTTTCTCGCCAACATGGGACTCTTCCCCCCGGTGGAAATGGAGATCACCAGGTCTCCCCGCCGGACACTGGCCGGCACGTAAAAGGTGCAGTTTTCGGGGTCGTCCACCGAATTGACCAAAACCCCGCGGGCCGTGCACTCGGCGGCCACTTCACGGTTTACGATCGTATCGTTCGTCGCACTGATCACCAGAAAGGCCCCTTCCACATCACCGGGCCGGTAGGGACGGGCGACAACCTCAATGCGACCTTCGCCCGACAATCTCTGTAATTCACGTGTGACATCAGGGCTGATCAGACGGACCCGCGCTCCTGCTTCCAGGAGAGACTCCACCTTGCGAAACGCGACCGTTCCTCCACCGATAACAACACATAATCGTCCTTCGAGCTTCAGTGCCACCGGATAGATTCCAGCCATAGATCGTACCTCTTATCGCCAAAGACTGTTAAAAATGCCGGACCTGAATAAACTCCGCTATCTCACGCAGGCTTCGGGATGCCGGCGTATCAGGCAAACGTCTCAGTTCGCGGATCGCCTTGTCCAGATAAGCACCGGCAATGCGCCGGGCATACTTTATGCCGCCCAGTCTATGAATCAGATCAATCGCCTCGTGAACCTCTTCATCGGTTTTCATTCTTGTTTCCACAATCTGACGCAGGCGCACGGTTTCTTTCCGATCCTGCCTCAAGACGTGGATTGCCGGAAGAGTAACCAGTCCCTGACGCAGATCCGACCCGACCGGTTTTCCCAGTTTGGATTCGTCGGCCACCATATCGAGAACATCATCAGTAATCTGAAACGCCATTCCCAAGTAGTGACCGAACCTTCGCAGCGAATGATAAAAGGACCTCGGCGCTCCGATAGCCACGGCACCCAGTTTACAGCTGGCTTCGATCAGATAACCCGTTTTGCAGCGAATCCGGTACAGGTAGTTACGCAGATCAGACTGGTAAGCCCCCCGCATCTGGATCATTTCACCCTCGCACATCTTCACACACGTTCGTGCCAAATCGCTTATGATCACGGAATTCCTGTACCCGGAAACCAGAATCATCGCCTTCGCCAGCAGGTAGTCACCGGTATGTGTCGACACCCGATCCCCCCAGATCGCCCGTACCGTGGGCATCCCCCGTCGGGTATAGGAGTCGTCCACCACATCATCGTGGATCAGAGTGGCCCCGTGAATCAATTCCAGCGCAACGGCCAAGGGTATTACCGAAGTGACATCACCGACCCAGCACTTTGCCGATAAAAGCGCAAAAGCCGGACGTAAACGCTTACCGCCGGCCCGGAACAAATGGGTTGCCGATTGGGTTAAAAGGGCATTGCGGCTGATCAGTACTCTTTCGAGTTCAAGTTCGACCGTCCGGAGTTCATCACTTACCTCACTGAAGAGTGGCAGCATTCAACATGAACCCTTTCATTGATGCAGAAAACAGACAAAATCTTAATTGATACTTCGCCCAGCCGTCTGGAATCTCCTTCCCGCATTGCCAAATCGGAATATCTGCCTTGTTTCGGTGCTCATTCGGTCTTATCCTCGGTATTGTCTCCGGTTACCTTGGTCGATTGATAGAATACACCGTCTATCTCCTCGTAGGGGATTCCGTCGACATCCTCGACGATCCCCCGGTTCTCATCCTCCACCTCTTCGATCTCGGTGGACAGCCCGTGCTGCGCCAGATCCTGCCAGGTATCTTCGCGGTCATAAGTGATACTGGTCCGGTCATTCGCGAATTCATACGGATGTGCTAACACTTCTTCCTCGATCGGCCTTCGGCTGCCGGCCTGGTCGCGAATTTCCTCGCCCGCGCTGCAGGCTATGCACATTGTAGTGTAGGGCAAAGCCTTCAGCCGGTCTAACGGAATCTCCGCGCCGCAGCGGTCACAGTACCCGTATCGTCCCTGTTCGATCCGGTCCAGTGCGTCATCGATAGCGCCGATGATCTCCCGGGCGCCGTCTCGCAGCGCGAAGTCCTTGCTCCGTTCGAAGCTCTCACTCCCGATGTCGGCCGGATGATTGTCATAGGTCGAAAGCTCGCCGATCGAATCTTCCAGAGCGACATCCAGGCTCTCTTCAAGCCCGTCCATCCCTCTTGCGATCCGCTCCCGTTCTCTCTGCAAACGGTCCACAAAATACTGAAGCTGATCATTATCCACCAAGTTTACACCTCCGGAAGGGGTCAGAACTCTAAGAGTCTTAATGTTTACATACTGTGTCAGTTGCTGAGATTAAGTTCAACCAGGCGCACGATAGTGGCGATGAATTCACTGATCCCCGGAAGATTCAACAGCACCAAACGCTGCAGGATGAGGAGCACCAGTGCGCCCAGAATGGTAAAACCAATCGCCATCCCTAACCCCCGCGCAATCCCCGCCAGAAAATTGATATACATCAGCCGGTACGGGCGTTTGAGCAGATAAACGTATTCCGCCAGCTTCATCTTCTCCATGGCGATGGTCAGTTCTTCAACCTTGTCCTTGAGCGTACCGACCACGGTCCCGTTCTTCGGTCTGAGCATCAACCGGCCTCCCGTTTCCCCTGATAACATATTATTTACGGCTGGGCTGTGATTAATGTCATAGGGTGCAGTCGGCCCCCGTCCATACAAAAAGAGCGGGCTCGTCCCCGCTCTGCAGATAACCACTCTCTAATCTAATTGGTCAGGCTCTGAATCGGTGCCGGAATGCGCCCGCCCCGCCGGACAAAATCGGTAGCCCGGAAGCGGCTGATCGGCATCACCGGAGACCGCCCCAAGAGACCGCCGAATTCCACGTAGTCCCCTTCCTTCTTCCCCGGCACCGGAATCACACGTACCGCCGTCGTCTTGCGGTTGATCACTCCGATGGCGATCTCATCCGCAATAAGTGCCGAAAGCGTTTCCGCCGAAGTATCCCCTGGCACCACGATCATATCCAGTCCCACCGAACACACCGCCGTCATCGCTTCCAGCTTCTCCAGGTTCAGCGCACCGCACTCCACGGCCCGGATCATGCCGCTGTCCTCACTCACCGGGATGAAGGCCCCGGATAACCCGCCCACGTAGGATGAAGCCATTGCCCCGCCCTTCTTGACGGCGTCGTTCAGCATCGCCAGGGCCGCCGTCGTACCGGGCCCCCCGCAGCGTTCAATGCCCATCGCCTCAATAATCTCGGCCACGCTGTCCCCCACGGTCGGGGTCGGTGCGAGCGAAAGATCGACGATGCCGAACCGCACGCCGAGCCTCTCCGCCGCCCGGCGCCCGATCAGCTCGCCCATCCGCGTAATCTTGAACGCCATCTGCTTGATCCTCTCGGCTACCGCCCCGAGGTCGGCATCCGGCAACTTTGCCACCGCGTTCTTCACCACCCCCGGGCCGCTGACCCCGACGTTCAGCGTGCATTCAGGTTCACCGATCCCGTGGAAGGCACCCGCCATAAACGGGTTGTCCTCCGGCACGTTGGCGAAAACAACCAGCTTCGCGCAGCCGATCGCATCGCGGTCGGCCGTCCGCTCCGCAGTATCCTTGATGATGCGGCCCATCATCAGCACGGCGTCCATATTGATCCCCGCGCGCGTGGTGGCCACATTCACCGAACTGCAAACCCGTTCGGTACCGGATAGCACTTCCGGGATTGCCTCGATCAAGGCGTGGTCGCCCGAAGTAAAGCCCTTGTGCACCAGGGCCGAAAACCCGCCGATGAAATTCACGCCCACCTCGACCGCCGCCTGATCCAAAGTGCGCGCCATCTGCACACAGTCCTCGGCAGTCCGCCCGTCCATCAGACAGGAAACCGGCGTCACCGAAATCCGCTTATTCACAATCGGGATGCCGAATTCCCGTTCCAATTGCTCCCCGACTTCGACCAAGCGGCCGGCCACCCCGGTGATTTTGCGATAAACCTTCCGGCACTGCCGATCCAGATCGGAATCGATGCAATCCCGCAGGCTGATTCCGAGGGTAATCGTACGGATATCCAGGTTCTCTTCCTGGATCATACTGATCGTCTCTAAGATTTCTTCAACGCCGAGCATCTGCACATCTCCTCCATCCAGGTGCCATGAACCTGCTAAATGCGGTGCATGTAGAGAAACACGTCCTCATGCTGGGCACCAATCTGGACGCCGAGCTCGGCACCCTTGGCATCAAGCTGCTCCTTCAGGGTAGTCAGATCGACACGGGCGCTCGACATATCGGCGATAATGATCATCGCCAAGAACTCCTGCAGGATGGTCTGACTGATATCCAGTATATTCACGCCGTTCTCGGCCAGGACGGCCGTAACCGGGGCGATCAGACCGACCTTATCCTTGCCCAGCACACTGACAATGATCCGGTTTGAACTAGACATTCGCAAACCCCCACCCATTCAATATCAACTCTAAAGAACCAAAATGTGCCCGCCCTCCGCCGGCGGCGGTTGACGGGCACATCTCAAACGCAGCAGAACCTTAGGCTCCGGTTTCGGCGGGACGTTTGCCGCCTTTGCCGGGGAAACGCCGCTTCAGGTCGATCCAGAGCGAACCGGCAAGGAGAACCGACGTATACATTCCGCTGGTCACACCGATGATCAGCGCCAGAACGAACGGCTTCAGAGTGGTGCCGCCCAGGAAGTACAGGGCCAGCAGCATAAACAGAACGGTCAGCGTGGTGTTTATCGAACGCGCCATCGTCTGCCAGACGCTCGCATTCATAATGTCCTCCAGCTTCTCGTTCTTCTTCGCTTCCTTGAGATTCTCCCGCACGCGGTCGAAGATAACGATCGTGGCGTTGATCGAATAACCGAGGATGGTCAGGATCGCCGCCACAAACTCGCTGTTGATCTCAATATATAAGAGCGAAAAAAGCCCCAGCGTGATAAACGCATCATGCAGCAGTCCCAAAACCGCGGCGATTCCCTGCTTAAATTCAAACCGCCAGGTGATATACAGCACCATCAGAATTGACGCCGCAAGCAGCGCCAGGAGGGCCTTTTGCGTCAGCTCCGCGCCGATGGTCGGCCCCACCTTTTCATTCCGGAGTACTTCCTGCAAACCGAACTCCGCATCAAGATGCCGGATCAGGGCGGCACTCTCTTCCTCGGTCAGTACCGCGGTGCGGATTATCACCTGATCCTCGGCGCTCTTCTGAATGACATTGCGGTCCATATCGATCTCGGCCAGGGACGAACGCACCGCCTGCACGCTGACGGCCTGATTAAACTTGAGTTCGGCCAGATTCCCGCCCGTGAAATCGATACCGAGGTTCAGCCCCCGCACCGAGAGGGAGATGATGCCGGCAACCAGGATCGTCAGCGAGATTATGTACCAGTATTTGCGCATCCGTATTAAGTGAAACATCGCCTATCTCTCCCTCCTTATGCTCCGTACAGTTTCGGGCTCTTAGCAAGCCCCGCCGTCTGGTGCAGCAGCCAGCGGGTCATGCTCAGCGCGGTGAACATACTGACCACGATACCAATGCCAAGCGTCAGCGCAAAACCCTTGATCATCGGCGGCGCGAACAAATACAGTACGATCGCGGCCAGGATGGTAGTCACGTTGGCATCCACGATGGCGACAAAAGCCCGGCGGAAACCGGCATCAATCGCCGAACGCAACGTTCTTCCCGTGCGCAGTTCCTCCTTCAGCCGCTCATAAATGATGATGTTGGCATCAATCGCGATACCCAGCGACAACAGGAAACCCGCGATACCGGGCAGGGTCATCGTCACCTTGAGCGCCGCAAAAATCAAAAACACGATGATTCCATATGTAACCAGGGAGAAGCCCGCCACCAGCCCGGGCACCCGGTAGTAGACGATCATGAAGGCCAGTATCGCCGCAAGGCCGATCACACCGGCCGTCTTGGAGCGCTCCAGCGAGTCCGCACCCAGCTGCGGACCAACCGTCCGCTTCTCCATAATATCAAGCTTTACGGGCAGGGCACCCGAACGCAGCAGAACGGCAATCCGGTGCGCCTCATCCAGGGATTCGTAATTGGTGATCCGGCCCCGGCCGTCCCGAATCGGCTCCTGGATCGTAGGAGCCTGCATCACTTGGCCGTCGAGGACAATCGCCAGTGGGCGCCCCACATTGGCCTCGGTCACCTCTTTAAACTTCTCCGCCCCTTCACTATCCAGTTCAAAGTTTACCTGTGCCCGGCCACTGGCCGGATCCAATTGTTCCTGGGCATTCTTCAGGTTCGCCCCGGTCAATACGGTCTTGCCGTCCTCGGTCTTGAACTCCAGATAGGCGGGCTGAATCAGATTCGCTACCACTTCGTCCGGGTCATCCACTCCGGCGATCTCCACGATAATCCGGTCACTGCCCTGAGGCTGGATAACCGGCTCGGTTACCCCGAACTGGTTGACCCGGTTCTCAAGAATGGCGATGGATCGGCTTATCGCGTCCGGCGTCACCTTGTCCTCCTCGGTCGGCACCGCCTGCAGGACCACATGTACCCCGCCCTGCAGGTCCAGGCCGAGGGTGACATCCTTGGAAAACGGAAGCCACGGTACGCCCGGCCATGGAGACCAGACGGTCAGCAGACCGATAAACCCGACCACCAGCAGCACGGCGGTCATCTTGATCAGGTTGTCCCATCTCACTGCAAACTTCTCCCCCTACAGCAGTTTAGCCCCATTAATAACTAGTTCGAAACTGGATTGCAGAAAAACAGCAGCCCGGCGGCACAGTGCCATGCGCGACAAAAATATTTCAAAGTATTCCATAACCGGACAGATCTCGGTATCAATGGTGAGCTCAAGGGTGATCGAACGTCTTTCCTCGTTAACCCATAAAAAAGAATGCTCCGCCGCGTAATTGACCCGGTCGTGAATGTCAAAGGTCGACAACTCCGGGTTTCGCACACGCGAACGGTGCACATCGGACTTATCGGCCATAATCAAGGCCGCGGCAACATTGTTTACCGGCTGCCCGTAATCCTCTTCATGATTGGCGATCGCCGAAATGACAACGGATAACTCATCCGGAGGCATACCCATCTCATGCAGAATGGTGAAAACAATAATCGCCCCCGAAACCCCGTGGTTGGTTCGGCTGACCACGTTTCCCACGTCATGCAGGTACCCCGCGATGGCTGCCAGCTCAGCATCCCGGGAGGGGTAACCCAATCTTTCCAATATATTGCGCGCGATACTCGACACCAGGTTGACGTGGCGATAGCTGTGCTCGGTAAACCCCATAGCTCCCAGGTATTTATTACCGTTGCGGATGAAGCTGTCGAGTACCGGGTTGGCCTTCACGTCAGCTAGTGTGATCAATCCCGCGTCCTCCTAAGGCCTAACCTTCCTTCGATTCCACCTGGGCGATGGAAGTCCGCATCACTTTGATCTTCACATTGTCTGCTACTTTCAAATGTACCGTATCTTCATCCAGCCGGACAATCGTGCCGTAAATGCCCCCCGCCGTGATCACCGAGTCGTGCAGCTGCAGGTTCCTAACCATCTCCATGTGCTTCTTTTGCCTCTGCTGCTGCGGCCTGATCAGAAGGAAATACAAGAGGGCGAACAAACCGACAATGTACAGAATGGAAATTACTTCGGGACTCACGTACCTACCTCCTTTTGTTTATTTCAGGTAGAATTCTGGTTGAACGGTAATTATCCTTTTATATCCTATGTAGTTTTACTATAAATTTCGTGCCCTGTCAAATAGGACGCCATAAATTCCTGTTTAAGGGCATTAAAGCAGTCGTTCGCAATCGATTGTCTGATCCGCTCGGTTAACGCGAGCAGGAACCGCAGATTATGAATGGTGGCCAGCCGCAGGCCCAGAATTTCTCCGGTCTTGAACATGTGGTGTATATAGGCCAGACTGAAGTGCCGGCAGGTATAGCAGTCGCAGGCCTCATCGATCGGGGCAAAGTTTCGGGCGTGCACGGCATTCCGCAGGTTGAGACGGCCCCGGCTCGTGAATACGGCACCGTGACGGGCCATGCGCGTCGGCAGAACGCAGTCAAACATGTCCACCCCGCGCGCCACGCCCTCGAACAGACAGTCCGGAGACCCCACCCCCATCAGGTAGCGCGGCTTTTCGGGCGGGATCAGCGGGACAGTCCATTCGAGCGCCTCGTACATCATCGGTTTCGGCTCCCCGACCGACAGTCCTCCGATGCCGTATCCCGGAAAGTCCAGGTCGACCAGCGCCCGGGCACTCGCCTCCCGCAGATCGCGCAGAACGGAGCCCTGGATGATGCCGAAAAAGGCCTGATCGGTACCAAGCCGCTCCAGGTAATCCCGCGTCCGCGTCGCCCAGCGCACCGTCTGGATATGTGACTGCTCGGCTTCCTCGCGGGAACAGGGGTAGGGTGCGCAGACATCAAACACCATTGCAATGTCCGAACCCAGCGCCTGCTCGATGTCTACCACCTTCTCAGGCGTGAATAGGTGTTTGGAGCCGTCGATATGGGACTGAAAGAGTACGCCCTCGTCGCTGATCCGGCGCAGTCCGGCCAAGCTGAAGACCTGAAAACCGCCGCTGTCCGTCAGAATCGGACCGTCCCAATGCATGAATTGGTGCAGCCCGCCCGCTTCCCGGATCAGTTCGTGTCCCGGACGCAGGTACAGGTGATAGGTGTTCCCGAGAACGATCCGCGCGCCGAGGTCATACACTTCCTCGGGAGTCATCGTCTTTACGGTGGCGCGGGTGCCCACCGGCATGAAACAGGGTGTGTCCACCACCCCGTGCGGGGTTGTCAGGCGTCCCAGGCGGGCGCCTGTCTCCCGATCGGTCTTTAAGAGTTCAAAGCTGACTGCCACAATCGTCCTCCTGCAAATTAGATGATCAGCATTGCGTCGCCGAAGCTGAAAAACCGGTAGCGTTCCCGTACGGCCGTCCGGTAAGCGTCAAGCAGCCGCTCGCGCCCCACAAAAGCGCTGACAAGCATCAGAAGCGTGGAGCGCGGCAGATGAAAATTGGTGATCAGGGCATCGATCACCCTAAAGCGGTATCCCGGGTAAATAAAGAGATCGGTCGAACCCGAACCCGCACGCACGGTCCCGCCCACGAGCGCAGACGCTTCCAGGCAGCGAGTGACAGTCGTCCCCACCGCAATCACCCGGCCCCCCGCCTCCTTGGTCTCCTTAATCCTCCGTGCAGTTGCTTCCGAAACCGAGTACCATTCCGAATGCATCTTGTGCGCTGACACGGTCTCCACCTTAACCGGCCGGAAGGTGTCCAGCCCGATATGGAGAAGAACAGGCACAACGGACACGCCTTCGGCTCGCAGCCGGTCAAGCAGTTCGGGTGTAAAGTGCAGTCCGGCGGTCGGCGCGGCGGCCGACCCGGGCAACCGGGCATAGACCGTCTGGTAGCGTTCCCTTTCCTCGGGCGGGAGTTCCCGCTTGATGTACGGCGGCAGGGGCACATGGCCGATCATCTCCAGGATGTCCTCGAACCGGCCCTCGTACGCAAATTCAATCACCCGACCGCCGGTCTCGGTCCGGGCGACAATGACACCGGACATTTCCGCTCCGAACTCTATCCTCGTTCCCTCGGGAAGACGCTTCCCGGGTCGGACAAGAGCCTCCCAGCGCCCGTCCGTAACCGGGTGCAACAGCAGCACCTCGACCCGCCCGCCTGTAGTCTTACGGCCGTACAGGCGCACCGGCAGCACTTTGGTCTCATTTACTACCAACAGGTCACCGGGGCGGAGATATTCAGTGATATCCCGGAAAGTGCGGTGTTCCAGTTCGCCGCCGTCCCGTCTGATCACCATTAGACGGGAATAATCCCGTCGGGCCAAAGGCTTTTGGGCAATCAGTTCCTCGGGCAATTCGTAATCAAAATCCTTTACATGCAATGAGCCACCATTCCCTGCTGCAAGTACTCACACTGCACTGAAAACAGCTTAATATTCCCGTGTCATCCGTGTTTACCTTCGGACGCCACGACACCGTTTCCGTTCCTTTTAGGTGTCACCGGTCAGGGGGACTTGGGAGTCTAATTACTGACTGCTGCCCACTGACTGCTTATACACCTGATTCCAATAGCGCTGATAAAGATCGTGCAGAACGGCCTCGTCCAGCCGTCCCTGTAACGTCGGCGTCTCGAGGTAGCGCCGGGGGAACGATACCTGTGCAGGATCATAACCGAGACGCCTCTTGGTCTCCAGCTTCAGATGAAAGATCTTGTCTCCCAGTTCGCGCAGCCTTTCCTGGTCGGCCTCGATACCCACCGCCCGCAGCGCCGCCTCGGTGGTCGCCTCGTCGTAGATCTTCCGGGCGAACAGGCAGACACAGAGGCTGTTCAGAACCTGCCGCCATTTTTCCTCGGCGATCAGGCGCCTGACCAACTCATCCGGGTCGTTCAAGATTCCCTGTTCTTGATCCAGAGCATAACCGGCGTTGCACAGATGCGAATGACGCGCACCAACCGTCTGTCCGAGGACGAAACCGTAGCCGGTATGATATCCGGCCATCTCGTGTCCGCCCAGCAGGCAGGCAAAATCGCCTCCGCCAAGCTGATTCACGGCCGCTGCAAGCCCTTCGGCCAGCTTCGCGTACAGGGCATTGGGCTGATCCACCAACCGGTCCATCACCGTCAGATAACCGTCGGCCTCGCCGAAGGCAAGATTGGTTCCGACCTCTTCTCGACCAATCAGCCCCTTCTCCTGGGCCTCGGTCATCCAACCCAGGATTACGCCCGTAGAGATGGCATCCAGTCCCAGGAGTTCAGCCTTTTCAATTAACGAAAACACTCCTTCTCGCGTGCCGATTCCGAGGAACGACCCTAGAGCAAAAATCAACTCGTGATCGTACGCCAGCGGCACCGTTTCATACTCGTAGCCGGGGGCGTACTCGCGCCGGAACAATCCCACGTGAATACAGCCTACCGGACAGCCGGTGCAGGCCAGCTTCCGAATCAGAGTGTGCACCGCAAACGCTTCCCCGCCGATTTCCTCGGCCTTTTCAAAGCGATTGTCCTGAAGATTCCTCGTCGGCAGTGCGCCCAGTTCGCTCAGCGGTACCACGTTCGAGGGTGTGCCCAGACCGTGGTATTTCTCCATAATCTCGGTATTAACAGCCTGATTGTAGATCTGCTCGTAAACCCTGCGGTATGCCTTCGGGTTTTCAATCGGGTAGCTGTTTTCGCCGTACACCACTACCGCCTTCAGATTCTTCGCGCCCATCACGGCCCCCAGGCCCATCCGCCCAAAGTGCCGGTAGGTGTCCACATTCACCCCGGCGAAACGCACGCCGCGCTCACCCGCCGGTCCGATGCGGATGGTGCTCCGGTGTCCCCGCCCGGGTTCGGTCTCCCGCAGAATTCGGCCTGTTTCTTCGGTGGAAAGTCCCCTCAGCCGGGCCGCATCTTTGAACTCGACACCCTCCGGCGATATCACGACGTAGGTCAGCTTGTCCGCCCGCCCCGTGATTACCACCGCGTCGTAACCGGAGAAGCGGAGCGCAAACGCCAACCGCATGCCGGCATAGCTTTCCCCCCAATGCCCGGTCAGTGGTGAACGAAAAACGGCCACCGTCTTGGTTACCAGCGGGAAAATGGTGGTCAGGGGGCCGATGGCGAAAACAATCGGCTGCCCGGGATCCATCAAGCCGGCCTCTGGGTGGACCAATTCTGAAAACAACTTGGCGGCCACACCCACACCGCCGAGATAGTCAAACAAATCCTGCCGTTCCAGGATCTCATAGTTCTTCCGGCTCAGGTCGATATGCAGGACGCGAATGCGGTTTTGATTAAGCATTACGCACCTCCTCCGGCCTCTCCGTCATTTCCAACACCTCGTGCGGGCAAAAGCGGGCACAGGCACCGCACTGTATGCACACTATGGGACGTTGTTCGGCCTCGTCAAAAGTGATCACACCCGCAATACAGGCCGGTACACAAGCCTGACATCCGGTACACTTGTCGCGCACAAAACGCACACCCCCGCCTCTGCGGGGAACCAATGCGCCCTCCGGACAGGCCGCAGCGCAGCTAGGGTCTATGCAACCAAGGCAGATATTGGCCGCCAGCTTGCTCTGAAGACCGCCGCGGGTGCGGATCTGCACCGCGCTCTTGGAAAGCGAGTAATCACCGTACACCGTGCGGGCACAGGCCAGCATACAGGAGTAGCAGCCGATGCAGCGGTTCATATGCTTAACGGATAAAACCCTTGCCACTATTATTACCCCAGCCTTATTTATCGGCGGAAAATCACGTTCAGCACCACCGTCAGAATTATGCTCAGCAAGAGCATGGTCACGATCGGGAAGTAAAAGGTGAAATTTCCCCGCTGAAACACAATATCGCCCGGCAGCCGGCCTATACCGGGGATCTTTCCGGCCACCAGCATCAGAACACCCAATCCGGCCATCACTAGGCCGGCAATAATCAAAATCCTTCCGAAACCCTGAAACAGCTCCATCTCACGCTTTTCCTCCTACTGCCCTGAACAATACTCTTGCACCCGTGTCCTCCGGGTTTACCCTCGAGGGCATATCCGGTAGCATGTCGGGGCTTCTGTAGCTGCTCGTGAAAGCGCTTCGGCATTGCCTCAGCGCACCAAGGCTTGGCCTGCGTGTTCTCCGGGTTTACCCTCCGGACGCCACTACCCCATACTAAAATTTCCTCTTCCACTGAGTACTAGATACTACTCACTACTTTCGATAATAACGCTCTTTTTCGCTGAAAACACAGCCGCAGTACTGCTGCCGATACATCCCCAGTTCGCGGGAACGCCGGGTGGCCTCCTTATATCCTTCCCGGAAGTCCCGGTACAAAAACGGAATACCGAATTCAGCGCCGGCAGCCTCCCCCACTTCGCGGATCAGGTCATGCTTCTGGTACGGGCTGACCAGGAGAGTGGTAGTGAAACCGTCGAACTTACCCTTCCGGGCCATCCGCGCAGCCTCACGCAGGCGCATCCGGTAGCAGAAACGGCATCGCTCACCCTCGCGGTAGACCACATCCCTGAAATAGGTCTCCAGCGGGTAGTCGGGCGCAAAGATCACCTTCCAGTCCTGCGCCTTCGCGTAGGCGTCCAGCGTTTCCAAGCGCCTTCGGTATTCTGAGTAAGGATGGATATTGGGATTATAGAAATAGCCGTAAACAGCGTGCCCCTCATCGCGCAGAGCTTGCAGCGGGTAGATGGAGCACGGTCCGCAGCAGGCGTGCAGCAAGACTTTCACGGCTTTCGCCTCCAACTGCAGTATCAAGCTGATTATAGCACCTTGCCGCGGTGGCTCTCAAACAGGGGTGGGAAGTCCTACCATAATGTCTCCTGCTGGTTTTCCGGGAGCGGCCGTCCCAAATGTTCGTAGGCCAGGGGTGTGGCCGTACGCCCGCGCGGCGTCCGGGCCAGCAGGCCGATCTGCAGCAGATACGGTTCGCAAACGTCTTCCAGCGTTACCGCTTCCTCTCCGGTGGCCGCAGCCAGCGTTTCCAGTCCCACCGGTCCGCCTCCGAAGAGCTCGATCAAAGTGCGCAACAGACGGCGGTCGGTACCGTCCAGCCCCAGGGTATCCACCCCCAGAAAGTCCAGCGCCTCCCGCGCCAGTTCGGTGGTTATCCGCCCATCCGACCGCACTTCGGCAAAATCACGCACCCTCTTGAGAATTCGGTTGGCTACACGCGGCGTTCCGCGCGAACGCCGTGCGATCTCCTGTGCCCCGCCCGGGTCGATCCGGACGCCGAGAATTCCGGCACCGCGCATAACAATCCGTTCCAAATCAGCCGTGTTGTAAAACTCAAGCCGCAGAATCACTCCGAAGCGGTCACGCAGCGGAGAGGTCAGCAATCCCGCCCGGGTCGTCGCCCCGACCAGCGTGAAATCCGTTAAATTGAGGCGCAGGGAACGGGCACCCGGCCCCTTGCCGATCACGATGTCCAGCGCAAAATCCTCCATCGCCGGGTACAGAATCTCTTCGACCGTTCGCGACAGGCGGTGCACCTCATCGATGAACAGTACATCACCATGCGTCAGATTGGTCAGGATGGCCGCCAGATCACCCGGACGCTCAATCGCCGGTCCGGAGGTGGTACGGATACTCCCGCCCATCTCCCGGGCGATAATCTGTGCCAGTGTCGTCTTGCCCAGTCCGGGCGGCCCGAAAAGCAATACATGGTCCAGCACCTCACCGCGCTGGCGCGCGGCCTGGATCACCAGTTCAAGTGTTTCCTTTACCCGGTCCTGGCCGATAAACTCATCCAGCCGCTTTGGCCTAAGACCGGCCTCGTCCGCATCTTCGGTATGCAGATGAGGCGCCACAATTCTGTCTTCCACGCCATCCATTCTCCTTTACAAGCCCCGGTCTCCTATTTTCGGTCCAAAGCCTTAAGTGCCGCTTTCACCATTTCTCCCGGATCGGGCGGCGCCTGTCCGCCTATCAGGCGAAGCGCCTCGGCGGCTTCACGCTCGTTGTAGCCCAGTGCCATCAGGGCCGCCAGTGCCTCCCCGGCAGCCGTACCATCTGCACCGCCGGCATCGGCCAAATGATGTTTTTCAATGCGGTCCTTTAATTCCACGATAATCCGCCGGGCGATTTTCTTTCCTATACCCGGAACCGTAGAAAGCGTCGCCGCATCTTCCTGCAGCACCGAAGACCAGAACCGAGCCGCCCCCAGCAGGCTGACCGAAGCCAACGCCGTGCGCGGTCCGACCCCGCTGACACTGAGCAGCTGCAAGAAAGCCGTCCGGTCCGATTCATCTTCAAAACCAAACAGCTCCATCGCATCCTCACGCACCGCCAGATGGGTATAAAGCTTCACCTTCTGCCCGAGCGGGGGCAAAGCAGCCAGCACATTGGCCGGAACGTTGACGTGCAGCCCCACCCCGCCGACTTCAATTATCACAGCGTCCTTCAAGACAGCTGCCAGTAACCCGTTAATGTGCGCAATCAAATCGCGGTAGCTCCTCTCCGGTTATGACAATGACAAATCGCTACAGCCAGGGCATCGGCTACATCATCCGGTTTTGGCGCCTCGCGCAGACCCAGAATGGCACGCACCATAAACTGAACCTGCTCCTTTGAGGCCCGTCCCCGTCCGGTCGTCGCCTGCTTCACCTGAGGCGGAGTGTACTCAAAAACGGCCGCCCCCGCCTGCGCAGCCGCCAACAAGGCCACGCCGCGGGCCTGGCCGACAACCAAGGCCGTCGATACGTTACGGTTGAAAAACAGCTGTTCTACCGCAACCTCGGCGACCTGATAAGTCTGCAATACGCTGGTTAACTGACTATAGAGGAGGTGAAGTCTCTGCGTCAGGGAGGCATCGGCAGGGGTGTAGATGCAGTCATAGGCCACCACCCGGTAGCTGTTCTGAAAGAGCTCCAGTACGCCGTAACCCGTTCGGGCGATCCCCGGATCTATTCCCACCACAGCCTGCATCGTCCGCCTCCTTTGTTGCTATTTCGACGGTAGGCAATTTAATCCTTCAGTTCATCCAGATTTTCCAAGGCCGCGTGCAGGGCATCGTCATTCTCAAACTCCAGTTCCCGGCGCAATTCAACCTGTATTTCCGGGCTCTGAGCCTCAAAATCCATCGCCTGTTCCAGCTTCCGCCGGTAGTCCGGGGAGAGACTCTCAACCCTGATCTGTTCCACCTGAACCACACGCTCATCCCGTCCCAGCGGCCCCTCGTACACAGCCACATATCCTTCAGAGATGCCCAGGTGTCGGTAAGCCCTGTGTTCAGAACACAGCTCGTCGGTCTGCTGCATGATCAGAAGCCCCGCCTCGGGATCATAGGACACTTCCAAGCCCTCAACGGCGCCATAGTACTCCTTGACGGCTTCGATATCCATACCCTCCAGTTCCTTTAGGACCGGCCCGGCATACACCGTCTCGATCTTCCCACACGGATAGACGATCCGATGCTCCATATCACCGACCGCTTCGACAGCAGCGTTCAAATCATGCTGCGACAGGCTATACGCACCGGCTCCGACCAGTATCGCCGCTGCCGCTGCCGCGAGGCCGCTCATCAAGTATTTCCGGTAGTTCACCGATTGCCACCTCCTTATAATTCTAGTTCTTTCCATAAGGAGCGCGGCAAATACAAAAAAGCCGTCCGGAGACGGCTAGGTAAGACGGACTATCGTCTGGCAGTTCGGTAATTACGCGTCTTCCAGGTTGGTATACACATCCTGCACGTCGTCGTTCTCCTCAAGCGCATCCACCAAACGCATCACGCTATCAACTTCATCCTCGGCCAGCGGCACGGTAGCCTGCGGAATCATCGTGATTTCCGCATCAGCCGGCTCAATTCCGTTCGCCTTTAACCCCTCAACGACAGTATGCAGTTCTTCAGCAGCCGTGATCAATTCGTAAACCTCATCCGTCGTGTTCACGTCCTCGGCGCCTGCTTCAAGAGCAAGCAGCATCAGATCATCCTCGGAAATATCGGTTGTCTTACGGTCGATGATAATGATCCCCTTTGATTGAAACTGCCAGGCTACACACCCGGCCTCGCCGAGATTACCCCCGTACTTTGAAAACAGATGCCGCACATCGGCCGACGTCCGGTTTCGATTATCGGTGAGGGCGCGCACCAGCACGGCCACACCTCCCGGTCCATATCCCTCATAAAACAGCTCCTCATAGCTGCTTCCTTCCAGATTCCCGACTCCTCTTTGAATCGCCCGGTTAATATTTTCGTTCGGAATATTAGCCTCTTTCGCCCTTTGAATCGCAGCCTTTAGACGCGGATTTCCTTCCGGATCGCCGCCGCCTTCACGCGCGGCAACGATAATCTCCCTGGCCAGCTTGGTAAAAAGCTTGCCGCGCTGAGAATCCGTCTTCGCCTTCTTGCGTTTAATCTGAGCCCATTTTGAGTGTCCAGCCATCTATTTCACCTCTAACCTGAAAATCCCGCCGCTTCTCAAGCCGGCGGGACTAGTGGCATAAACCGTTTGTGCCTGTGCTTCTCACTCAGCTCATTCACCTTACGCCGAACCCGTTCGTCACCTTTGCCTTCAGCAAGGTAATCGTCAATCTCCTCATAGGAAATACCCATTTCAGCCTCGTCGTTGTGTCCTTCCCATAGACCGGCAGAGGGCTGCTTATCAATGATCGACTGCGGCACACCGAGATATGACGCCAGCTTTCTCACATCACGCTTGAGCAGATTAGCTAAAGGCATCAGATCGACCCCGCCGTCGCCGTACTTCGTATAATAGCCAACCAATATTTCGCTGCGATTGAGCGTCCCCAACACAAGCGCTTTCCGCCGCGCCGCGTAAAAGTACAGCGTGGCCATCCGAAGCCGGGGCTTAATATTCGCAACCGTCAAGTCATCATTCTTCGCATCGTACGTCGTCTCGCCGGTCAGCTCCTTAATCATCGCCAAGAACGGCTGCTCCAAAGACACGGTAACTGTCGGGATCTCCAACGCTTCGGCCACCAAGGCCGCATCGCGGGCATCCTCCGGAATACTAAAACACGGCATAATTACACCCAAAGTGTTATCCGGAAAAGCCCGCTTCGCCAAAGCAGCGGTCACCGATGAATCAATGCCCCCGCTCAGCCCTATTACAAAACCGGTGGCTCCGGCCTTATCAACCGTTTCTCTCAGCCACTCGATTAATTCGGCTGCCACTTGACGCATTGCACAGAACCTCCCGACAACTTATGCGCATCCCAGGTCTATGATAACACAATTATGCCACATTCTTAACTATTAGCGGGAGTCCGCTCAAATTCCTTCAACAGGGCATAATATTTGTTTAACACTTCCCCACCAAGTAGTAAGCCCCGGTCCCCCGCTGACTAATGGCCAGACCAAGAAGGAAAAGCAAGGACCCCTGCTCCATATCAATGGATCAGGGGTCCTTGTGTAAATTATTCCGGCAGCGACCTACTCTCCCGGGATGTCCCAGTACCATCGGCGCTGGAGGGCTTAACTGCCGTGTTCGGGATGGGAACGGGTGTTTCCCCTCCGCTATAGCCACCGGAAACTTGAGATGTGGGAGGTGGGATGTTAGAGGTGAGAACACCTCTCCCCAGCTCACTCATCTATTTTTCAATCTTAGTGGAATTCGCCTTGGCGAATTCCCTCCACCGCCTCCAACC
This sequence comes from uncultured Peptococcaceae bacterium, assembly GCA_965544035.1. Taxonomy (GTDB): domain Bacteria; phylum Bacillota; class Desulfotomaculia; order Desulfotomaculales; family Desulforudaceae; genus CBEULR01. The sequence goes on from CBEULR010000008.1 coordinate 121,006, forward strand.
TCTCACTTCTCACCTCACACCTCAGTCAGGTGTCATCATTGGGTTAAGACGGCCAAACACAACAAGTGTGTCAATAATGTACTAGTCCTTGATAAACCATATAGCGTAGGTACCCTGGTCAAGCCCTCGACCGATTAGTACCGGTCAGCTAAACCGATTGCTCGGCTTACACCTCCGGCCTATCTACCTGGTCGTCTACCAGGGGTCTTACCCGGTTAACCCGGTGGGAAACCTAATCTTGAGGTGGGTTTCGCGCTTAGATGCTTTCAGCGCTTAT
>CBEULR010000009.1:0-113065 GCA_965544035.1 uncultured Peptococcaceae bacterium
TGGGTTATATGTTATACCCTAAATTGGACCCTTTTTGGGGTCGAATCACTACTGATATCAAGGAGGACAAGCTTGATGAGTTACGAAGCACGGATTGCGGAACTGGGTCTGGTAATTCCCGAACCTCCGGCTCCGGTGGCGTCTTACGTCCCGGGAGTGCAATCGGGCGGGTTCATCTTCACATCCGGCCAGCTCCCGTTTAAGAACGGCAAGCTGGTCTTTTGCGGCAAGGTGGGCGGTGAATACACGGTGCAGGAGGGTTATGAAGCCGCCCGGCTCTGTGCCCTAAATGCCCTGGGTGTGGTGAGAGCGCTGGCCGGGAGTCTAGATCGCGTAGAAAGGATAGTAAAAATTACCGTATTTGTCAATAGCCCTCACGATTACACCGAACAGCCCAAGGTGGCCGACGGGGCCTCCGAACTGCTTCAGGAAATATTCGGTGAGGCTGGCCGCCATGCCCGTTCGGCGGTTGGGATTAACACACTTCCCTTGGGAGCGGCGGTTGAACTGGAAATGACAGTGCGCATCCGTTAGCAATGCCCTTCCCGGGAGCTTGTCAATTCCTTTCAGTAGATGCTAAACTGAAGTAGATTTGGTGAGCGGGGGAACGGCTGATGGCGAAATCCAGAAACCTGTGGATCTTGATTATGATGCTGATCATCGGCGGAATTGCCGGGAGCGCCCTGGGGCAATTGCTCAGCCCGTCTTTTCCCGCCTTGGGCAGCTTTACCAGCATTGGTCTTGAACCGGGAGTACTGGACCTTCTGTTCATGTCGGTCACCTTCGGCTTTTCCCTGGCCATCGGACCGCTTACGCTTCTTGGATTCCTTGTCGGCTATCTTATCTACAGCAGGTTATAATCAGCATGCATAGGAAGCTTGTTTTGGCATCCGCTTCGCCCCGGCGGCGGGATCTTCTGGAGATGATCGGGCTTAACTTTACTGTCCTGCCTGCGAGCATTCCGGAGCCGCTGGTGGACGGATTGGAGCCATCGGTTCAGGTTCGGACTCTGGCCCTGGCCAAGGCCCGTTCCGTGGCCGGGCAGTTGGAGGACGGCGTCGTCCTGGGTGCGGATACCGTTGTTGTGCTGGAAGGAAAAATCCTGGGTAAGCCTGTTGATGCCCGGGATGCCCGGTCTATGCTTGAGTCGCTACAGGGACGGGAACACCTTGTGTACACCGGAGTGGCTCTGGTGGATGCATCCACGGGCAGGGAATCCGACGGGTATGAGGAAACACGTGTTCGTTTTCGGCCGCTGGACAGGCACCAGATCGACTGGTATATCCAGACCGGTGAGCCGGTGGACAAGGCCGGTGCTTATGGAATTCAAGGGTTCGGTAGTGTGCTGATCGAAGGAGTGTACGGCTGTTACTTCAATGTAGTCGGTCTGCCGTTGGGTCGGGTGGTGCGGATGCTGACCGGTTTTGGGATTAATCTCTTTTGCCCATAGGCCGGCGGCATGCTGGAGATGATAAGAGTTGATCGTTGAATACAGACTCACGATTAAGCAGATGCCCGAAGAGATGCGGCCGCGCGAACGGATGCTGAAGTACGGTCCCGAGGCATTATCTGAAGTAGAACTGATTGCTCTCCTGCTGCGCAGCGGGACGACCGCTTCGTCCGCCCTCGACCTGGGGGCGCTGTTGCTGGCTCACTTCGATGGTATCCGTGGCCTGATGCAGGCCGGAGTGCAAGAGCTACAAGCAGTGAAAGGCATCGGTCCGGCCAAGGCGGCCGAGATTAAGGCCGCGCTGGAACTGGGCCGCCGGGTGGCACTGGCGCCGCCTGCAGACAGACCGGTGATTCGCACTCCGGATGATGTCAAGGCGCTGGTGATGGAGGAATACCGGCACCTCGACCGTGAGCATTTCGGGGTGCTGCTCTTGAACACCAAGCACCAGGTTTTGGCCGATGAGCGCATCTCGGTCGGGACGCTGAACTCATCAAGTGTTCATCCCAGAGAGGTCTTTAAGAACGCCATCCGGCGGAGCGCCGCGGCGCTGGTGCTGGTACACAACCATCCCTCGGGCGATCCGACGCCCAGCCGTCAGGACATTGAACTCACCGGCAGGCTGGTAGAGGCCGGGTCGATTATCGGTATCGAAGTATTGGATCACGTAATCATCGGTGATAACAAATACATCAGCTTTCGGGCTGAAGGGCTCATCAAGTGAAAGGGGCTTTTCGAATGCGAATGGGCTTTTTCTCCAGGGATATGGGCATTGACCTGGGTACGGCGAATACACTGGTTTATGTAAAGGGCAGGGGCATCGTGATGCGCGAGCCGTCGGTCGTTGCTATCCAGAAGGACAGCGGACAGATTCTGGCCGTCGGTGAGGAAGCCAAACAGATGATCGGCCGCACTCCGGGGAGCATTGTGGCCATCCGCCCGATGAAAGACGGTGTGATCGCCGATTTCGACACCACACAGAGCATGATCAAGTATTTCATTGCCAAGGCCCTGCGCAGCCGCACGTTCCTGGTAAGACCGCGGGTTGTGATCGGGGTTCCGTCGGGTGTTACCGCCGTGGAAGAAAGGGCGGTGCGTGAGGCCGCGCTGCAGGCCGGCGCGCGTGAGGCGTACCTGATCGAAGAACCGATGGCCGCGGCGATCGGGGCCGGTCTGCCGGTACACGAGCCGACCGGGAACATGATCGTGGACATTGGCGGCGGCACGACCGAGGTGGCGGTGATTTCCCTGGGCGGTATCGTCACCAGCCGTTCGATCCGGGTCGGCGGTGACGAGATGGACGAGGCCATCATCCAACATATCAAGCGGAACTATAACCTGATGATCGGTGAGCGGACGGCCGAGGAGATCAAGATCAAGATCGGTACGGCCTATCCCCTGGATATAGAGGAAAAGGACGAGGTCCGGGGACGCGATCTGGTCACCGGTCTTCCCAAGACCATTGTCGTCACTTCTGATGAGATTTACCGGGCTCTGTCCGAGCCGGTATCGTCGATCATGGAGGCCATTCGGAATACGCTTGAACGGACACCGCCCGAACTGTCCAGCGACATTATGGACCGCGGGATCATGGTGGCGGGGGGCGGCGGTATGCTGCGTGGGCTGGACCGGCTGATCAGCGAGGAAACCCATATGCCCGTGCACCTGGCCGAGGATCCGCTGCTGGCGGTGGCCTACGGGTCAGGGCGAGTGCTGGAGAACATCGATATCTTAAAGAAGGTTCTGATTCAACCGAAGAAGGTGATTTAGCGCTTTGCGCCGTAAGTGGTGGAAGCAGGCTGTGGCCGCGATTGTTCTGGCCGGTGTACTGATCGCCGCAATGTCTATAACCGTACCCGACGAGAACAGGGAGCTGACCCCTGTTGAAAGCGGTATCCGGGATCTGACGGCGCCGATACTCGATGCGATGAGCCGTGCCGGTGGGGGACTGTGGTCGGGGGTGCGCTCGGTGTTTACGCTGGGACGTTCGGCCGAAATCGATGAACTGCGCGAGCGTATCCGTGACCTGGAGGGTGAATTGGTATCGGTTGAAGAACTGCGGCTGGAAAATGAACGCCTCAGGGAACTGCTCGACTACCGGAATGAACAGGACAACAATTTGTTGCTGGCTAGAGTGATCGGCCGAGATCCGAGCAACTGGTTTCAGGCCATCCGGCTGAACCGGGGTGCCGCTGACGGTATACGGACGAACATGCCGGTGGTGCTTCCTTCCGGTTTGGTGGGCAGGGTGTTGGACGTGGCCGAGCACAGCAGCACCGTGCTGCTGATTACCGATCCCCAGGGCGGGGTGGGTACGCTGGTTCAGGAAACGCGCACCCCCGGAGTGGTGAAGGGAAATCTGGATCGTACCGGTCGCCTGGTTATGTCGTATCTAACTAGAGAACACACCATTGAACCCGGCCAGGCCGTCGTGACGTCAGGGTTGGGCGATGTGTTTCCGAGCGGAATTCCTGTTGGGCGTATCGTCGAAGTCAAAAACGATCCTTCCGGCCTGACCCAAACGGCCGAGATCGTGCCGATGGTGGACTTTAATCGTCTGGAAGAGGTTTATATCATACTCACACCGTAGTATAGTACCCAAAGACAACAGGAGGACGGGCATTTGCACGTTCTGGTTTTGGCTCTGCTGATCCTGATATCGGTTCTCTTGCAATCCACCGTGTTCCAGTATTTACAGGTGGCCGGGGTAAGCCCGAATCTGATCCTGGTGCTGGTGGTGTTGTACGCGATATTCAACGGTCCCCGACAAGGGGCCGTTCTGGGTTTGGTCGGCGGTTTGGCGCAGGATCTGCTGTCCGGGTTTTGCCTGGGGCTTAACGCCCTGAGTCTGGCAGTTACCGGCTATGTAGTCGGTCTGGGACACCACACCCTGTTCCGGGAGAGTCCCTGGATAATGGCCGCCCTTACCTTCATCGCCACCATCGGCGCCGAAACCTTGAATTACCTGTTGATCCTGAGCTTGGGCGTGATTATAAAGCCGGCTGATGCCTTCTTCGGGGTGGTCATTCCCTTGGCCGTGTACAATTCAGCCGTGGCCATTTTGGCTTACAAACGGTATTATGTTTCCAGCACCAGAGGCCTTCTCTCCAACCGCTAATTGTAGTGAAGGAAGTCTCTTATGCAAAATCAAACGGCGGAAAAACCGATAAACAGAAAGATCATTTCAAAGAAAATCAACATTTTCCTGGCTATAGTTGTGTTGATTTTCCTGATTCTTGCCGGACGAGTAGCCTATCTGCAGCTTTTTGAAACCGAACGCTACCGTACGCTGGCCGTTGAGAACAGCCTGCGTCTGATTGCGATCACCGCTCCCCGTGGCGAGATCTACGATCGAAACGGGGTAAAACTGGTCGGCAACCGGCCTTTGTATAACGTTTCCCTGATCAAACTCGACCAGAGTGAGGCCGAGATGGAAGCCGTTGTCGAGTATTTGGCGGGCATTTTGGAAATGGAACCGGCGGCAATCCGGGAAAAGATTGACGATGCTTCGCCGCGCCGTTACGAGCGGGTGGTTCTGGCCAGGGATGTGCCTATTGAAGTGGTATCACAAATCGAGGAGGCGTCCACCGACCTGCCCGGCGTGTCGATTGATATGGAACCGATGCGCGAATACCCGTACGGTTCCCTCCTGGCCCACGTGCTGGGCTACATCCGCGAGATCCAGCCTCAGCAGCTGGAGAAGTATCGTGATGAGGGCTACCGGATGGGTGATCAGTTTGGTCAGGACGGATTGGAAAACACTTTTGAGGCCTACCTCCGTGGTCAAAAGGGTGCGCAGCAGATCGAAGTGGATGCCTACGAACGTCCGGTGCGCAGCCTGGGGAGGCGTGATCCCGTTCCCGGCCATGATCTGTACCTGACGATAAACGCCGAGGTCCAGGCCGCTGCGGAGGAAGCCTTGGCGGCCGCCGTGGAGAAAGCCTACAAGGACAACGGTGATTCCCAAGCCGCCTCCGCAGTGGCGATCGATGTCCGCAACGGTGATGTGCTGGCGATGGCCAGCTACCCTTCCTACGATCCGAGTATGTTTGCCGGAGACGTAAGCGCGGCCCAGGTGCAGGAGGTCTTCAATTCCCCCGCGCGTCCGCTGATCAACCGGGTGATTCAGTCCAGTTACCCGCCCGGCTCGATCTTCAAAATGGTGACGGCGCTATCCGCACTGGAAAAGGGCGTTATCACGCCTTCCTTTACCGTCCACGATCCGGGCTATTACTGGCATGACCGGATGTACACCTGTTGGGTTTACCCGCGTGGTCACGGAAACGTCAACGTCGAGCGGGCGATCAAGGTTTCTTGCAACACTTTCTTCTGGACGGTAAGCCGGATGGTCGGCCCCGAAGCGATGGCCGCGTGCGCCGCAGAATTCGGTTTGGGTGAGAAGACGGGCATTGAACTGAACGGGGAGGTAAGAGGAGTCCTGCCCACCGCCGACTACAAGCGGGAGCAGATTCAAGCCCAGCTGGACCGGCGCTTCAAGCCTCAGATTGAAGAGGTTGAACAGAGGTATCGCCCTTTGATTGAAGGCGCGGCCACGAGTGAGGAGCGGAATCGCCTGACCGGGGAAATGGAGAAAGAATTGGCCCGGATACAGGCGCAGTATGACCGGTACGCCTGGGAGCTTGTGTGGCGTGATTATGACACGCTTAATATGTCGATCGGGCAGGGATACAATGCTTATACTCCTCTGCAGCTCGCCAATTACATTGCGGCGATTGCCAACGGAGGAACGCTGTATCGGCCGCGTTTAGTGCAGCGGGTTGTGTCACACGACGGTAAGGTGGTAGAGGAGTATGGTCCCGAGATCATCCGGCAGGTGTCGGTGTCTGAGGAGAATCTGGCCGTTGTTCGCCGCGGGATGAGCATGGTTACCGAGAGCGGTGGTACCGGTTACGGTGTTTTCTGGGACTTTCCGATTCCTACGGCGGGCAAGACCGGAACAGCCGAAGTTTTCGGCAAGAGTAATCACGCGGTTTACGTCTGCTTTGCGCCGGTCGAGAATCCTGAGATTGCCGTCGCGGTGATCGTTGAACACGGGGGACAGGGCAGTGCGACGGCGGCCCCGGTGGCCAAGGAAATATTGAAAGCCTACTTTGGTTTGGATAAAGAGGAAGAAGAGGGTAGCGCAGAGCACACGGAAACGCCGGACGGCGGAGGAAACCGGAACGCGGATCGTACCGCACCTACGGGCGGAATCGGACCTCGGGAAACGGGGCCGCAGGGAAACCAGTCTCAGGAAACCGGGCGTGTAGAAGAGCCCGGACGGATTGAAGAGAACGAGCCGGATGAAGAAGCCCGGCCCGGGGATGGTGAGTCGGGGGGAGAGAACGACCCCGTCAATGAGGGCGGTCCGGTTGACGAGACTTGGCATCCGGTGGAATGAACCAGGGGACACGGAACAAGATGAATCAACAAATTATGAGGAAAAAAATTCCACCTACTTTAGCAGGATTTGGTTAAGCACTGTAGAAATAGATAGCTTGAGGTGGACATAGCATGGCGACGCAACACTTGCTGAAGAGCACCCGAGAAGAATTGCCCACTGTAATGATCGAGCGCACCCTCCGATCCGGACAGAGTGTCCACTATGACGGAAATGTTGTTATCCTCGGCGATGTTAACCCCGGCGCGCAGATAACGGCCACAGGCGATGTTGTGGTAATGGGCGTGCTCCGGGGCACAGTGCATGCCGGGGCATCCGGAGATGAAGAGGCAAGTGTGATTGCTTTTCGGCTGCAGCCGACGCAGCTGCGGATTGCCGGATTTATCAGTAGATCACCGGATGAAGATTCAAGCAGCCCGCAACAGCCGGAAATTGCCAGGGTAAAAGACGGGATTGTGACCATCGAAGTCTTCCCGGTCGGCGGGGAGCGTCAAGGCAAAAACTAGAGGCCAAGGGAGGAGCAAATGGAATGAGCGAAGTTATCGTCGTGACTTCGGGTAAGGGAGGGGTAGGCAAGACTACGGTTACCGCCAATATCGGCTGCGGTTTGGCGATGATGGGGCATACGGTGGCGCTGGTGGACGCCGATACCGGGTTGCGCAATCTGGATGTCGTCCTGGGCCTGGAAAACCGCATTGTTTATGACCTGACCGATGTCATAGCGGGCAATTGCCGACTCCGTCAAGCTCTAATTAAAGATAAGCGTTATGAGGGGCTGCATCTCTTGCCGACCGCACAGACAAAAGATAAATCGGCTGTTACGCCCGAAGATATGGTTCAGCTGTGCGAGGAGCTCAGAGACCTGTTTGATTATGTTATTATTGATTGTCCGGCGGGGATTGAACAAGGTTTTAAGAGTGCGATTGCCGGTGCGGAAAAAGCGATTGTGGTGACCACACCGGAAGTCGCCGCCATCCGCGACAGTGACCGGGTGATCGGCCTCTTGGAATCCAATGAGGTTCGCGATCCCAAAGTGATCATTAACCGCATGCGGATGCAAATGGTCAGTCGCGGGGATATGATGAGCATTGAGGATATCCTCGACATTCTGGGGATTGAGCTGTTGGGTGTTGTGCCGGACGACGAGCGGATAATTGTCGGCACAAACCGGGGTGAACCAATTGTTGGGGAAGAGAATTCGTTAAGCGGCAAAGCGTTCAGAAATATCGTAATGCGTATTCTGGGTGAGCCGGTACCGCTGCTGAACCTCGAATACAACCACGGGTTTTTCTTTAGGCTGAAGAAGATCATGGGGTTTAAGTAAGAGTAAGGGAAGGAGGAACGGCGTTGCTGGATTTTATCACCCGCCTGTTTAGCAGGGAGAGCCCGGGAAGTAAGAGTGTGGCGAAGGAGAGGCTGCGTCTAGTGCTGGTGCATGACCGGGCCAGCGTGTCCCCCCAACTCTTACAGCTTCTGCGGGCCGACCTGATCAAGGTAATTTCAAATTACATGGAGATAGATGAGGAAAACCTGGACGTTTCGCTGGAAAAGGACGAGAACCAGGTGGCTCTGGTGGCCAATATCCCGGTCAAGAAGATGAAGAGGGTGGCCAAGGGTACAGCATAGAAACACCTTCTCTCGTGTTATCTGGTTGCAGTATCAGGAACGCGCTGCCAAATCAGCGCGTTTATTTTTTGGCCGGTGTTCGGTATAATCAGGGAAGACTCTGATGAAATGAGAGTAGTGGGTGACGCTGATTGATGTTGGGCCGCAGGCTGCTTCGAAACCTGGATTATACCCTGATTATCGCCGTGGCGCTGATTATCGGCCTGGGCTTGATCACCATCTCCTCCGCTTCATCGGCAAATGCCGACGGCCCGGTTTCTTTTTTCTCCGGTACCGTCAACAGACAGATGATATCCGTGGCCCTGGGCGCAGTTGCTATGGGGATCATCGTCTTTTTGCGCTATGAGGATTTGGCCAAATACAGGCGCTTGTTATACGTTGTGAATATAGCCATGCTGGCGGCCGTACTCATCGTCGGTTTCACGGCGATGGGCGCCCAGCGGTGGATCCAGATCGGCGGTTTTCAGTTTCAGCCGTCCGAGTTCGCGAAACTATTCACGATCATCACGCTGGCCGATTTTATCGCTGCCCGGGAAGGACAGCTTTCCCGTTTCCGGGATCTCTTGCCCGTGTTCGCCTACGTGGGTGTTCCAATGCTTCTGATTCTGATGCAGCCCGATCTGGGTACCACTCTGGTGTTTATCGCGATTACGATCGGCATGCTGTTCGTGGCCGGAGCGAGGCCGCTTCTACTGGGCGGACTGACGGCCGCCGGGTTCGGCGGGGTGATTGCGTGGATTTGCGTCCACCTGCGCTACGGCATCTGGATACCGCTTGAAAAGTATCAGATCGACCGGCTGACAATCTTTTTGAATCCCTGGAGCGACTGGGCGGGAGCCGGTTACAATATGATTCAGTCCCAGATCGCCATCGGTGCCGGGGGACTGTGGGGGAAGGGACTCTACAACGGCACGCAGAACCAGCTCAATTTTCTCCCCGAGCAGCACACCGACTTTATTTTTTCGGTACTGGCCGAGGAAACCGGTTTTGTTGGGGTGATGATTGTTCTCACTCTCTATTTCGTGGTATTGTACCGGGGTTTGAGTATTGCCGCCCAGGCGCGGGATCTCTTCGGCACGCTTCTGGCTACCGGTATTGTGTCAATGTTGGTTTTCCAGATCCTGGTTAACATCGGAATGAGTTCCGGCATCATGCCGGTTACGGGTATAACTCTGCCCCTGTTCAGCTATGGAGGGACATCTATGATTACGACGCTGGCTGCAATCGGCATCCTATTGAATGTCTGGCTGAGGCGCCGTAAGATTGTCTTCTGATGCTCCGGAGACCGCCAGGGATCATTGATCCGTCGAAAGGGGAAGTAGGGGATGGCTTTGTTCAACCACATCGCCGCCGACTATGACCGTTGGTACGAAACCCCGCTGGGCCGGGTGGTGGACCGGCTGGAAAAGGACCTGTTTATCCGCATGGCTGGTCTGCGCCCCGGGGAAAGAGTGTTGGACGCGGGTTGTGGGACCGGCCGCATGTGCCGGTTGTTGGCCGATCTTGGGGTCTCGGTGGTGGGAGTGGATGTTTCGGAAGCCATGCTCGACGAGGCGCGACGAAAGACAGGGGATCATCCGGACATCGACCTGGTGGTTGCCGACATGCATACACTGCCCTTCCCAAGCGGCAGCTTTGACCTGGTGTTCGCTTTTACTTCGCTGGAATTCACGTCTCTTCCCGAAACCGTACTCCGTGAGCTGTGGCGTTTAGTCCGTCCGCGCGGCCGGTTGGTGGTCGCCGTCCTGAATGCGCACAGCTCCTGGGCACGCCACCGGCGGATTCACGCAGACGCCGAGAGCGTGTTCGCCCAAGCCCGTTTCTATAACCCCTGGGAACTCAAGGCCATGCTCAGGCGGGTGACGAATGAGGATCACATCCAATGGAACTCTACCGTGTTCATCCCCCCCACGAGCGGTTCCACGCTCATCAATATGGCCCATAGGATCGACTTCCTGGGCCGGCTTCTCTTTAGACCCTTCGGGGCGCTGATCGTAATGCGGGTAGACAAAATCAGGGTGCGTCAACCGCTGGTGATTGAAAAGAAGCTGCCCCATCTCCTCTCAAAACGCGGAACGGTTGTAGAATAGGCAAGGCAAGTGCTCTACACATTCCCGTGTCGTCCGGGTTTACCCCGGTCTCCGTTTAGCGATTCGACCATTTCTAAGCTCGGGTTCGGTGTGCGGCAGACCCCTCCTGCGGATTGTTTACGGCCGCTCTTTCCAAGCGGCCGATCCAGGCGGTCGGCCGCGAGGAGAGTACTGCGGAAGCGCCCGTAAACGTCCTCGTCGGGGGCCGCACAGCCCTCACCTTCGCTAAGAATGGTGCCCGAATCGCACAAGTCGTCCGGAGGTAAACCCGGACGCCACAAAAACATAAATCAGGCAGCAGGATCTCCAAGTAGTCAGTAGGAAGGACAACTCTTTTCTTGTGCTCCTACCAGATACTAGATACTCACTACTTTTTACATTGAGGGCTTGTCATCATCGCCCTTCCTCCCGCATATAGTTCATTAGTCTTGTAATGGGGGGATGGACGTGAGGTGGTTTAAACGGAACAGACTGGACTGGCCCTCAGACTTTCGGCGCCCGAATCCGCGTGGTCTCAACCGGCGTTTGATTGGTCAGTGCCTGCTGGTCTTGGTCATATTTGTGGTGCTCCTGGCCGTGAAGGACGGCAGGGGGCCGGTCGGCACCCGGGTCAGGGAAACGCTGGCCCATATGTTGACTACCGAATGGGATTATCAGGTGGCGCTCGACCGTGTAATCAACCTGGGCCTGCAAACGGTTGCCGTTGATGTGCCGTTTCTGCCCGGCCCCCCTCACCGGGAAGTAACGGAGGTGATGGGGCCGGTAAACGGTGAGGATAAGGATCCCGGAGCCGAACTGCCGATGCCGGTGTCCGGCCGTCTGGTAAAAGAGTACGGTTGGGTGGTTGATCCCTTGGACAACCTGGAACGGTTTCATCCCGGAATCGACATCGCCGCCCCTGAAGGCAGTCCGGTGCGGGCAGTAATGCCGGGTACCGTAAGAATGGTGGGAACGGACGGCACCTACGGGCAATACGTGCTGATCGACCATGATCAGGATGTTTTCACCCTGTATGCCAGTTTGGGAGAGGTGTTGGTGGAGGAGGGGGACCGGGTCACGGTTGGACAGGTGCTGGGTGCCGTAGGTACCGAAGGTGATCTGAATGAGCCCGGGCTGCATTTTGAACTGCGGGAGCAGGGCAAGCTGATCGACCCGCTGACAAGACTGAAGTGAGAAGTGGGAGGCGAAAGGGGGGGCGAAAAACACCGTGAAAATATGCCGGGTGAAAGGGATCGAGTTCTCGATCAACAACTGGTTCATGGCGCTGATCGGTGTCTATTTCGCTGCCGGTGTATTGGACAAGGGTCTTGTGGCCTTCGCGGTGGTGCTGCTGCACGAAATGGCCCATACCTGGGTTGCCCGCCGCCTGAATTTCAGTGTTGGTCAGGTTGAGCTGCTTCCTTTCGGCGGAGTGGCTAGGATGAGCAGCAAGCTGATTCTCGAGCCCGAAAAGGAGATCAAGGTTGCGGTGGCAGGACCCCTCACCAACCTCGTCCTCATATTTGTCGCGCTGGGGCTGGGACAGTATGGGATCTGGCACGAGACGCTGGGCCCCTTTTTCATTCAGTGCAATATCATCCTGTTCCTGTTCAATCTTCTGCCCGGCCTGCCGCTGGACGGCGGGCGCGTGTGCCGCGCGATCCTGGCACGCCGGATGAGCCTGCCGGCGGCCACACACCGGATGGCGGTGATCGGGCAGTTCTGGGGCCTGTTGATCATCATTCTGGGTACGGCGGGTGTATTGTACCGGTATAACGGCCTCGATCTGGTGGCCACCGGTTTCTTTTTGTACTTTGCCGCGCGCAGGGAGAAGCGGGATGCCCCCTACCTGTATGCCCAGCATTTGGTTGCCAAACAGAGGGAACTGGTCAGGCGGGGTTACCTGCCGGGTGAAATGATGGTGGCTCTGGATACCGTTCCCGCCTGGAAGGTCACCCGGGCCTTCCGTCCCGAGCGTTATCACTTCATTTATCTGATTGATGAAGAGGGCTCCTATGCGGGAAAACTGGACGAAAACGAGGTGGTACGCGCTGTCATGGGTGGTGGAACCGATTTGCTCCTGAGACAGTTAAAAAAGGATTTTTCAGGGTAAACAGAGAACACTCCCAAGATAGATTACGCGGCAGTTTGGAAAGACTAGGGGATAACTAGCGCGGAGGTTGCTGTAGCATTGACTGGAATCGAGCAAATTCTTCCCCGGGTTGAAAAACCCGGTCGTTATACAGGCGGTGAATATGGGTCGATTGTGAAGGATTGGGACAAGGCAGAGGTGAGGGTCGCCTTTGCCTTTCCTGACGTCTATGAGGTTGGAATGTCCCATCTGGGACTCCAGATACTGTACCACGTGGTCAATCGGCGGCCCGATGCTCTTCTCGAACGTGTCTTTGCACCGTGGACCGATATGGAACACGAGATGCGGCAGCGGAGCCTCCCTCTGTTCTCCCTGGAATCAAACCGTCCGCTTCGTGACTTTGATATACTGGCCTTTACGCTGCAGTATGAACTCAGCTACAGCAACGTGTTGAATATGCTGGATCTGGCCGGTATCCCCCTGCGGGCCGAGGAACGCACCGACGACATGCCGATCGTCCTGGCCGGAGGACCCTGCGCGTACAACGCGGAACCTCTGGCCCCGTTTCTGGATGTCGTTTTCCTGGGTGAGGGCGAGGAAGGCCTGAACGAAATGCTGGACGTCTTAATTCAGAACAGGGAACGGGATCGGGATGAGCGTATTGCCGCTTTGGCCGCAGTCCCGGGGGTGTATGTTCCCCGGTTCTATGACGTTTCCTACCGCGATGACGGCGGCATCGACCGGATCACGCCCAACCGGCCCGGCGTTCCTGATCGGGTAGTGAAGCGGATAGTGTTTGACCTTGACCAAGCACCTTTTCCGACCAGGCCGATTGTCCCGTATCTGAACACGGTGCACGATCGGGCGATGTTGGAGGTTTTCCGCGGATGCACCCGCGGCTGCAGGTTTTGTCAGGCGGGTGCCGTTTACCGGCCGGTGCGTGAGCGCAACGTGTCCACTCTGATGGACCAGGCCGCCGAGCTCCTGCGTAATACCGGACATGAAGAGATCTCGCTGACATCTCTGAGCACCACTGATTATTCCCGCATCCAGCCGCTCGTTGAGGGATTGGTGAACCGCTACGCCGAGGACAAGGTCAACGTGGCCCTTCCTTCGCTCCGCGTGGACGCCTTTGCCGTCGATCTGGCCAAGGCGGTGCAGAAGGTCCGGCGTTCAAGCCTGACGTTTGCGCCTGAAGCCGGCTCGCAGCGCCTTCGCAACGTGATCAACAAGCGTGTTACGGAAGAGGACATCATGGCGACGGCGGAAGCGGCGTTTGCGGCCGGCTGGCAGAAGCTGAAGCTCTACTTCATGATCGGGTTGCCCACCGAGACCGAGGATGATATTGAAGGTATCGCCGATCTCGCCTACCGGGTATTGGACCGGGGACGCAGGGCGGGTGTTCCCAGAGGAAGACTGAGAGTAACCGTCAGTGTTTCTTCTTTCGTCCCCAAGCCGCACACCCCGTTCCAATGGGAACCGCAGGCGCCGATGGATGAGCTGCGGGCGAAACAGGCGTATCTCCGGCGCCGGTTGAAGGGGCCGGTCGAATTCAAGTGGCACGAGGTTGAGGCCAGTTTTCTGGAGGCCGTGTTCGCCCGGGGTGACCGGAGGCTGGCGGCGGTTCTTGAGAGGGCATTTGCCTTGGGCTGCCGTCTGGACGGCTGGCGGGAGTGTTTCCGGTATGATCTTTGGCAGCAGGCCTTTCACGACACCGGAATCGATCCGGCCGGCTACGCCTATCGGCGCTATGCTTACACCGATACTCTGCCCTGGGAGCATCTTGATCCCGGAGTCAGCAAGAAGTACCTGGCGCTGGAGCACCGGCGGGCACTTGCCGGTGAGACTACAGTCGACTGTCGCACCGATGCCTGCACAGGGTGCGGGTTGTGTCCCGCCTTTGAGGTGGAGCCCTACTTGGCGGAGGATGGTCATGAGCCGCATTAGGATCGCGTTTCGCCAGGAGGGACCGGCCCGGTTTGTTTCACATTTGGACATCGTGCGTGCTTTCGAGCGGGCGGCCCGGCGTGCCGGTCTGCCGCCGGCCTACACCCAGGGTTTTAATCCGCGGCCCAAAATGGCCTTTGCGGCACCCCTGCCGGTGGGAATGAGCGGCGCGCAGGAGCTGGTCGACATTGTTTTTGCGCGGGATGTTTCGCCGCAAGAGGTGAAGGAAGGCCTCAGCGCCCAAATGCCTGCCGGTTTGGTGATCCTGAAGTCACGCCGCGTCGCTGACGAGTCGGAAGCCCTGATGAGCCGGTTGGACCGTGCGGTATACACCGCACGGGGTCGATTGGACGAGAGTTTGACCGCCGATGAGCTGGACGCCCGGGTGCGGACTCTGCTCAATCAGGGTGAGATCTTTGTAGAGCGGAAAACAGGCAAAGGAATCAAACGAAGAGACATCCGTCCCGGTATTCGGCGCTTGACGGGCCGGGTGAGGAATGAAGAGATCGAGTTTTTAATGGAACTGCAATCGGGATCCCGAGGGAATGTGCGTCCTGATGAGGTGTTGACGGCACTGGCGTCGGTTATGGCGCTTGATCCGTATAGTTTTTCCGTTTGCCGGACCGCAATGCTGGCTGACGACGGACGGCTTCTCTGGGATTGTTGAAAGGGGCATCAGGATGAGAAGAGAGATAATCATCAGTGCCCGGAATGAGATGACGCGTGTTGCCTTATTGGAAAACCGGGTACCGATGGAGGTTTATTTTGAAACCGATCAAGAGATATGTTTGGTGGGGAGTATTTTTAAGGGGCGAGTAGAGAACGTGCTTCCCGGGATCGAAGCGGCGTTTGTCGACGTCGGGATCGGCCGTAATGCTTTTTTGTACGTTAATGATGTGTTGTCTGATCGTTCAGGCCGGGCGCGCAGCATCCGCGAGATGCTCAGACCCGGGGAAGAGATCATCGTGCAGGTAGCCAAAGACCCTCTTGGAAACAAGGGGCCCCGGGTCACCATGCGCGTGAACCTGCCGGGGCGTTTTTCGGTGCTGATGCCGACCGTCAATCACGTGGGTGTGTCCCGCCGCATTGAGCAGGAGGAAGAACGCGAGCGGCTGAAGGAAGCTGTAATGAACCTGCGCCCGCCGGGAATGGGCGTTATCGTGCGCACAGCCGCCAGAAATGTGCCTGATGAAACCCTCGGCGAGGATCTGCGGATGCTGCACGAACTGTGGCAGGATATTCAAAAGCGGGCGGCCATCTCGTCCGCTCCGGCACTGCTTTACCGGGAGTGCGGTCTGCTGCCGCGTATTATCCGGGATATGTTCACCGAGGAAGTGGACCGCATGGTTCTGGATTCCTCGATGGCCTTCAAACAGGTGCATACGTTGCTTGATACCATTAATCCCGCCCTGCGCGACCGGGTTTACCTGGAGGAAAAAGCAGACATCTTTGAAGACTACAACGTGAACCAGGAGATCAACAAGGCCCTGCAGCGCCGGGTCTGGCTGCGGTGCGGCGGTTACCTGATCTTTGACCAGGCCGAAGCACTGACCGTGATTGATGTGAATACCGGCAAGTTCACGGGACGCACCGATCTCGAGGACACCGTCTTCAAAACCAATATGGACGCGGCGGTGGAGATTGCGCGTCAGCTTAGGCTGAGGAACCTGGGGGGCATCATCATCATCGACTTCATTGATATGGCGAGCGAGGAACACCAGGCGAAGATTTTGGATGTGCTCACCGAAGAGATCAAGAAGGACCGGCGGCGCACCCACGTTATGGGACTGACGCGTCTGGGCCTGGTCGAACTGACCCGGAAGAAGGTGCACCCTAGTCTCGGCGAACTACTGCTCACCAAGTGCACCTGCTGTAACGGAACGGGCAGGGTTCCGATTGATCGCGAGTACCAGGTGGGGTAAATATACTTGAACCGGGCCGGCCGGTTATGATACAATAAACGGTGCGTGAACCGCACGGAAAGGGTTCTTCAAGTGATCGGCCATACGGTCGTCCACCCTGTATTCCGGCGTGTCCCATTACAGAAGGGGGTAAGAAGGATGTACGCGATTATCGAGACAGGCGGCAAACAGTACCGGGTTGAGGAAGGAGATACCTTGTACGTCGAAAAGCTCGCCGCCGAACCGGATGAAGAGGTTGTTGTAGACCGTGTGCTGGCTGTGGGCGGTGAAAACGGAGAATTCAAGGTAGGGCAGCCTGTGGTTCCGGGTGCCAAAGTCCGGCTGAAGGTTCTTCGGCACGGGCGTGGAAGAAAGATTATTGTCTTTAAGTACAAGGCCAAGAAAAACTACCGTCGCAAGAAGGGGCACAGGCAGGCCTTCACGGCGGTTCAAGTTGAAAAGATTGAAGTTTAGTCCGGGAGGTGAAGGACAATGGCACACAAGAAAGGTGTAGGCAGTTCACGAAACGGTCGTGATTCTGAAGCTAAACGACTCGGCGTAAAAAGAGCCGATGGTCAGTTTGTTACCGCCGGAAGCATTATTATGCGCCAGCGCGGAACCAAGATTCACCCGGGTCGGAACGTCGGTATCGGCGGTGACGACACCCTGTTTGCCAAGATTGACGGGATCGTAAGTTTCCAGAGAAAAGGCAGAGACAGAAAGCAGGTCAGCGTTTTGCCCGTGAGTGAGGCTGCCCTGTAGGATGAACTAGAATGTGATGGGCCGGTCTTGTCATAACAAGACCGGCTTTCTTAATAGGTAGAAGGTAGTGTCATTCGGTTTTACCCCGGTCTCCGTTTAGCGATTCGACCATTTCTAAGCTTGGTTCGGTGTGCGGTAAACCCCTCCTGCGGATTGTTTACGGCCGCTATTATCCAAGGCGGCCGATCCAGGCGGTCGGCCGCAGAGCGAGTACTGAGGAAGCGCCCGTAAACGTCCTCGTCGGGGGCCGCACAACCCTCACCTGCGCTAAGAACGGTGCCCGAATCGCACAAGTCGCCCGGAGGTAAACCCGAATGACACTGGACCATAAAGCTGTTTTGAGTTCTGAATTCTTGAGAGATCGAGGTGATTGATCGATGTGGCAGACCAAAGGCCTACCGGCGGCCATCGGCAGCCTTCCGTACGCCAGTCCCGAACCGGCGCTCGCCCTGATTGAAAAAACGCTGCCCGAGATCCCCCACTGGCCCCAGCTCCCGCTCCGGGGAACGCAGGAGGGCTTTGTGCTCCAGAGCCTGAATCTCCTTCTGGAGACGGGTATTCTAGAACAGGATTCCGAGAAGGACAAGGTGGTATGTGCCTCTGATGCCTCAGACTGGCCTGATCGGCTGGCGGCGTTTTATATGATCTACCTGGCCGCAGAAGAGGGAGACGAGGAAGCCTTAAACCGGTTCGCGATACCGCGCGAGGCGGCGACCGGATTCTACGCTTTTCTGGAGAGAATGGCCTCCGGGGACTGGACTCCGGTTTGTCTGAAGGGACAGGTGGTCGGCCCGCTTACCGCCGCCTTTCAGCTGACCGACCGGAACGGGCGTCCGGCTTACTACGACGAGCAGATCCGGGACGTGATCGCAAAAAACCTGGCGATGAGCGCCCGGTGGCAGGCCGCACAGCTGGCCCGGTTCGGACGGAAGACGCTGGTTTTTGTTGATGAACCGGGGATCAGCATTTACGGGCAGTCGACATATATCACCGTAACCAGAGAGATGATCATTGAAGACATGAACGCGGTGATCGACGGAATCCGGGCCGGCGGCGCTTTGGCCGGCATCCATTCGTGTGCGGCGGTTGACTGGGGCATCCTGTTTGAGTCTGAAACGAGTGTGGTCAGTTTTGATGCGTACAGCTACTTTGATTCGATGCTGCCTTACCGGAATGAGCTGAAGGCCTTCCTGGAACGGGGGGGTGTGGTGGCGTGGGGAATCATTCCCACCTCCGAAGCAGCTTGGGACGAAACCTCCAGGAGCCTCGCCGACCGTTTGAACGCCATCTGGGATGGATTGAGCGAACGCGGTATCAGCCGGGAGATGCTGGCGAGCCAGGCCCTGATTACGCCGGCCTGCGGCACCGGAACGCTGCCCGCCGATCTTGCCGAGCGGGTTTATGAATTGACGGCCGGGGTGTCACAGCTCGTTCGTGTATAACAGCCTGTACAGGCCAGGGAATTTGAACGGTAGACCGATGTCTTTGGTTGGTCTGCCGTTTTTTGTCGTCTGTCTGCCGATTATGACGGAAAAGAGCGCACGGCATATTCCATATTTTTACACATGTTTGGTGCCGGCTTATGGTAATATGGGCCGAACCCCAAATCTGTGTCAAGGGAGTCTTGCCCAGTGAGCAGGATATTGGTGATCAGCGATGATCATGCACTGGCTTTCTCGCTGCGTGTCCTGTTGAAGCGGGATGGGCATTCGGTGATGGTGGCCGAGGATGCTTCCGCCGGACTGTTTCGATTGTTCATAGACCAGCCCGGATTTGTAGTGGTCAGTCTGCGCCTGGAAAATGAGGTGCGGAAAGTATGCCGGCACCTGCACGAAAACGCCAAGGTCCCCTTCCTCATCATCGGCAATCCGTCGCTTCTGAATGACCCCGAACTCAAAGGTTTATTGCCCCCGGACAGTTTCCTGTCTCTGCCGGCCTCGGTACGCCGTATATGGTCCAGGATCACGGAAATTCTCCGGCAGCACCTCGGTACGGCGGCCGGATCACACGGGGTTTCCGAGCCCGGCGGCGGGCTGAGGATCAGAACCTGCGGAACGAGCGACCTCGGCCGGCGAAACCGGTCGGCAGACCGCCGTTGCCGAACCTACGAAAGGCACAGCCGTATTAATCCGGCCTGCGCCCGAAGGCCATCGCTGGAGATCTGGGTTTAAGAAAAGCCTCCTGAAAAGAGCCCCCTGAAAAGGGGGCTTTTCCTATTCCAGGTTGTCAGTCAGCCCTAAGTATTGAATTCTCTAATATTTTTTCCTTGAGTTAGCAGGAATTAGCAGGAGAAGTATTGCCATGAAGCGAATAGGTGGTGTAAAGTGGTGTAAAGTGGTTTGAAATACCGTGCAGGTGGAGTGTCCGGCATGTTTATTGGTGAGTACCAACATGTGGTAGACAGCAAGGGGCGGCTTTTTATTCCGGCCCGTTTTCGGGATGGGCTGGGGGACCGCTTTGTGATCACCAAGGGCCTGGACCGCTGCCTGTTCGTATACCCGCTTCAGGAGTGGGAGCAGCTCGAAACAAAGCTGAAGAAGCTGCCTTTTGCCAGGGCGGATGCCCGGGCATTTGTGCGGCTTTTCTTTTCAGGTGCGGCCGAACTCGAGCCCGACAAGCAGGGCCGGATTGTGATTCCCCTCGGCCTGCGCCAGTATGCCGGTCTGGAAAAGGAAGTAGTCGTCCTCGGTGTGTCCTCCCGCGTGGAAGTGTGGTCGCGAGAAGAATGGGAAAAATACAGTGCCGAGGCCGGGGATGCTTACGAAGAGATTGCCGAAAAAATTGTGGATTTCGACCTCGAATTCTAACCCCGTGGGCTTTTCGCCGCGGACTCCCCAAGTTGGCGTCGATAAGCCCGCGCAATCTCTTTTTATCAAGACAAGGGACTGATGCGTCCTGGAGAAACCAGTCGACTTTAAGCACCGGCCGGTACTGCTCCGGCAAGTGCTGGGATACCTCAATATCGCACCGGGCCGAAGGATTGTGGACTGTACCCTGGGCGGAGCGGGCCATAGTGCGGCCATCCTGGAGCGTTTGGGGCCGGAAGGTATGCTGATCGGCTTGGACCGCGATCCCGCGGCGCTCGCGGCAGCGTCTGAGCGTCTCCGTCCTTTTGAGGGGCGGGTGCACCTTGTCCATGCCAACTTCGACCGGCTTGAGGAAGTCTTAAAGAGTCTCGATATTACCGAAGTCAACGGGGTGCTGTACGATCTCGGAGTGTCCTCGCCTCAGCTGGATGTGGCGGAAAGGGGGTTCTCCTTTCACGAAGATGCCGCCCTGGATATGCGGATGGATCCGGGGAGCCCGGTGACCGCCGCCGATCTGGTGAACGACCTGCCCGTTTCGGAGTTGGCCGATATCATCAGAAGGTACGGAGAAGAACGCTGGGCGGGGAGAATCGCCCGCTTCATCGACGAGGCACGGAAACGTGCCCCGGTGACCACTACGGGGCAACTGGCCGAGATTGTGAAGAACGCCGTTCCCGCAGCGGCGCGGCGTACCGGCCCGCACCCGGCGAGGCGGACCTTTCAGGCTCTGCGCATTGCCGTGAACAACGAGCTTGAGGCCTTGGAGACCTCGCTTCGGCAGGCTGTAGAGGTGCTTGCCCCCAGGGGACGAATCTGCGTGATCAGCTACCATTCTCTGGAGGACCGCATCGTGAAAAGAATATTCCGGGATTATGCGGTGCACTGCAAGTGCCCTCCGGGACTGCCGGTTTGCCGGTGTGGCGTCGTACCGAAACTGAAGCTGGTCACCCGGCGCCCGGTGCAGCCGTCGGAGGCGGAGATATCGGAAAACCCGCGCGCCCGCAGTGCCAAGCTGAGGGTGGCCGAGAAAATGGGACTGGTTCTAAAGGCTGAAGAGGGTGAATAGGGTTTGATAGCGGCGCAGGAAAAACCAAATTATGCCTACTCTGAGGTTCCGGCATACGAAAGCCCGCCGGAGCCGCGAGAGCGGGTCCAAAGTGAACGCCGGGCGCGGATGGTTTTAACGGCTCTGATTCTTTCTGCTTTTGTGTTGGGGATTGTCTATGTTCTCTTTAACGCATTTACCACTAATGTCGGGTATCGGTTGGAAAACCTGAAGCGCGAGGTTGCGGCGATTGATGCCGAGAACCAGAGCCTGGAAATGCTCATCAACAAACACGACTCGCTGGTCCGTATCGAGGCGCTGGCGGTTGCCGAACTGGGCATGGTTGCTCCCGCAGAGGAAAACACACTTACGGTGCCCATTGCCGATCCTTCGGTCCTGCGGCAGCCTGATAATTCTGATCCTCCCGCCGCTCCGGCCGCAGAAGGGGAACGGCTGGTGGCTGACGCGGCGGTTCGGGACAAATCCGACCCCAGCCTGCTGGAAGCACTCTTGAGCTTTATCAGCGGGCGGGAACCAAGTGCCGAATCCGTTTGAGCCAACCGACTTAGTACCGCATAAACCTTGATCATCGGGAGGGTTGGCATGCTCTCGACCAATATTGTGATACGAAAGAGGATCACCATCCTCTTCTTGTTGGCTATAGGTGCTCTCTTCTTTCTGATTTTTCGCCTGGGCTATATCCAGTTTTTTATGGGTGAACAACTGCGTAAGGGCGCGCTGGAAAACAGGATGCGCGATATCGCGGTAGAGGCCAAGCGCGGCAGTATTTTCGACCGGAACGGCAATGAGCTGGTGACCAGCGTCAGCGTCGATTCGGTCGTTGCCATTCCTTCTCAAATAGAGAATCCTGACGAAACGGCGGCCAAGATTGCGGCCGTGCTGGGCATGGAAACGGATAAGGTTTACGAACTGATCACCAAGCCGCAGTCCTTTGTCTGGGTGAAGCGCAAGGTCGACTATCAGCAGGCACGGGAACTGGAGGCGCTTGGTTTGAAGGGCATCGAGTTCGTAGAGGAAAGCAAAAGGTATTATCTGAAGGACACTCTGGCCGCACACATTGTCGGTTTCGCCGGAGTTGACAACCAGGGATTAACGGGTATCGAAAACGCCTTTGACGATAAGCTGCGCGGCATTCCGGGACGGATGGTCATGGAGTATGATGCCGCCGGGCGCAAGATTGCCAATGCCGAACACAACTATTTCCCGCCGGTGCAGGGGCACAACCTGGTGCTAACCATCGATGAAACGGTGCAGTACTTTGTGGAGAGGGAACTGGATAAACTTGTCGATACCTTCCAGCCGAAGCTTGCGGTTATAATTGCTATGAACCCGAAGACGGGCGAGATTCTGGCCATGGGCAACCGTCCGAGCTTTGATCCGAATGACTGGTCGAGTGCGCCGCAGTCCACATGGGACCGGAATCCGGCGATCTGGTACAATTACGAACCTGGGTCCACCTTCAAAATCATTACGCTGGCTGCCGCGCTCGAGGAAAAGACGGTTAACAAGAACGACCGCTATTATGATCCCGGCCATGTGAAGGTGGCCGACCGCAACATCAGGTGCTGGAAGGCCGGGGGCCACGGCAGTCAGAGTTTTGAAGAAGTCATTCAGAATTCCTGCAACCCGGGCTTCATCAAGATCGGGCTGGATATCGGCACCGAAAGGTTTTACAAGTACATACGCGGCTTCGGATTCGGAACCCCCACGGGGATCGCGCTTCCCGGTGAAGCACAGGGAATCATCCTCGCTGAAAAGAATGTCACCACGCTCAACCTGGCCTGTATGTCCATCGGGCAGTCCATCGCCGTGACGCCGCTCCAATTGATCACGGCGATATCGGCCGTCGCCAACGGGGGACAGCTTATGGAACCGATGCTGGTCAAGGCCGTTACCGACAGTGAGGGGCGGGTGATCGAGGAGTATACCCCGAATGTGGTCCGGCGGGTGATTTCAGAGGAAACGAGCCGCGAGGTGGGTCTGCTTCTGGAGAGTGTGGTCCTGGAAGGTACGGGGCGCAACGCCTATGTTGATGGTTACCGGATCGGCGGTAAGACCGGTACTGCTCAGGTGGTAGGTCCTTCCGGCGGGTATGTGTCAGGCCGGTATGTGTCGTCGTTCGTCGGCTACGGTCCGGTGGACGATCCGGAGCTGGTTGTTCTGGTAATGGTTGCCGAACCCCAGGGCGGCATGTATTACGGCAGTCAGGTGGCCGCTCCGGCTTTCGCCGCCGTGATGCGTGACAGTCTGCGCTACCTGGGTGTGCCCGAGCAAAAGGACCTGCCGAAGCCGAAGCAGATCAACTTCTGGGAGAATACCAAGGAACCCCAAGAAGTTGTGGTGCCGCAGGTGGTGAATATGCCGCTCGACGAGGCGGTGAAAGAGCTGCGCGCGGCCGGACTGAATTTTATGATCCGGGGCGAAGGGCCCGTGGTCTACGGACAGGTGCCCGAAGCGGGCGCCGGTGTCCTGGAAGGCACGACCGTCGTTCTGGAATTGAAGGCGGGAAGTCCCACCGGTGAGGGAGAGGTCACAGTACCCGATCTAACGGGCCTGACCATCAAGCAGGCCGGCGGGCTGCTGGAAAACCTCGGCCTGCGCCTGGAACCCGCTGGGACCGGAATAGCCGTGCGTCAGAATCCGGAACCGGGCAAGAAGGTGGAACCGGGCACGCTGATCAAGGTGGAATTCGAACCGAATACCAAAAGGCCGTCAACGGCCGATTAGATATGTTCGACAGTCCTAATACTTATACATAATACTTACGCATAGAGCATAGGGGGAAGGTGCCGTGTATTTTCGGGAACTGGTCCGGGAGCTGGTCCCACTGGCTGCAGGGGGCGATTTGGATCGGCCGGTAACCGGAATCGCCTACGATTCACGGCGGGTCCGGCCCGGATACCTGTTTGTGGCGATCAAAGGCATGGTTACCGACGGTCACCGTTATATTGATGATGCCCTGGAGCGCGGGGCATCCTGCCTTTTGGTGCAGGATGAAGTGGGGCTGCCGGACGACGGTACGCCCTGGGTCAGAGTTGAGAATACCAGACGCGATCTGGGGCGGATATCGGCGGCCTTCTATGGTTACCCGAGCGAGAGGCTGCATTTGACGGGTGTGACCGGGACCAACGGTAAAACGACGACGACGCATCTGGTGGCTGCCCTGTATCAGCTGAGGGGACCGGTCGGCCTTATCGGCACGATCCACAACCGGATCGGTGACCAGGTGCTTCCGGTGGAACGGACAACGCCGGAATCCCCCGATCTGCAGGAACTGCTGCGCCGGATGGCGGACGCGGGTGTGAAGCGGGCGGCCATGGAGGTTTCTTCTCACGCGCTGAGCCTGCACCGGGTCGAGGGCTGCCGGTTCAGGGCGGCGGTGTTTACGAACCTGACCCAGGATCATTTGGATTTTCACCGCGACATGAATGAGTACTTCCAGGCCAAGGCGTCACTCTTCCTCCGTTTGGATCAGGATGCCGTTCCGGTGATCAATACTGATGATCAATACGGCGCCCGGCTTGCCCTGATGCTCGGCGACCGTGCCATAACCTATGGTATGGAAGAGGGTGCCATGGTGCGGGCGGTTGATCCCGGCATCGGTCCGCGAGGCACCGTGCTTACCGTTGAGAGTGCGTGGGGACGGTTCCCTCTTGAACTCCGTCTGGTGGGGAGGTTTAATATTTACAATACCTTGGCCGCGGTGGCCCTGGGTTTGGCCGAGGGGTTTTCTCCCGATGAGATCAGGCAGGCCGTTTCCGGGGTGAAGGGTGTTCCCGGCCGTTTTGAGCCCGTGTACCGCGGGCAGAGTTTCGGGGTGATCGTGGATTACGCCCACACACCGGACGGGTTGGAGAATGTGCTGCTCGCGGCGCGAAAGATCACCTCGGGCCGGGTGATCGCCGTGTTCGGATGCGGCGGTGACCGGGATAAGACAAAGCGACCGCTGATGGGGCGGATCGGAGGCAAGAGATCGGATCTGGCGATCATTACATCCGACAACCCGCGCACCGAAGACCCGCTGGCGATTATCGAAGACATTGAGCAGGGGATTCGCGAAGTGAAGGATGCCTCCGAGTATCTGGTCATTCCCGACCGGCGTGAGGCGATCGGCCGGGCGATTGAGGAAGCGGGCACCGGTGACATTGTGATCATCGCCGGGAAGGGGCACGAGGATTATCAGATTATCGGCCGGACCCTGTATCCGTTCGACGATCGCAAGGTCGCGGCCGAAAAGCTGGAAGCCATGGGGTACACTGTAGATGATTGAACGGACGATCGAGGAAGTGTGCGCAGCCGTTAACGGGCGGCTGCTCCGGGGTGATCCCGGGCGGCCGGTCGACCGTGTCGGGACGGACACGCGCACCCTGACCGGAGGAGAGGTTTTTTTTGCTTTAAAGGGAGAGCGTTTTGACGGTCACGACTACCTCGGACAAGCAATTGCCCGCGGTGCCGCCGCCCTGGTCGTTGAGCGCGCCCCCGGAGATGACGTGACCGTTCCTGTAATCCAGGTGAAGAACACCACGTCGGCGCTGCAGGACCTGGCCCGGGCCAACCGGATGCGTGCCGGGATTCCGGTGGTCGCGGTCACCGGCAGTACCGGAAAGACCAGCACCAAGGACATTATTGCCGGTGTTCTTGGGGTGAAATACCGCGTTCTGGCCACACGGGGCAATCTGAATAACGAGTACGGCCTGCCTCTGACTCTGCTGGAAATCGATGAACGCCACGGGGTGGCTGTTGTGGAGATGGGCATGCGCGGTTTCGGGCAGATTGACGGTCTGTGCCGCGTGGCCCTGCCCACCATCGGGGTGATTACCAATATAGGGGAAACCCACCTGGAGCTGCTGGGATCGGTATCGGCCATCGCCCGGGCCAAAGGCGAGCTCTTGCAGAACCTGCCTTCCAACGGCCTGGCCGTTCTGCACGGAGACAGCCCGTTCATTGACCGCCTGGCGGAGGGTTATGCCGGGCGGGTTGTCCGGTTCGGTCTGGGACCGGTCAATGATATTCGGCTTCTGTCCAGCACCACCGACCGCCGCGGTACCGGTTTCCGGGTCCGGGTCAACGGGAGCGAGGAGGCATTTTTCATTCCGGTTCACGGGAGACACCTGGCCGTTAATGCACTGGCGGCGGTGGCCGTTGGTTTGGAGTTGGGGCTCGATCTGGAACAAATCCGGCGGGGAATGAGAGAGGCCGCCCTGTCACCGCTTCGATTGGATATTATCGAAGCGGGGGAGGTTACGATTATCGACGATACGTATAATGCCAGTCCCGCATCGGTGAAGGCCGCACTGGATGTCTTATCCGACCTGGCCGGTGCCGGGCCGAAGGCGGCCGCCCTGGGCAGCATGTTTGAGCTCGGTCCGGTAATGGAGAAGGGGCATCTGGAAGTGGGCCGGGCCGCGGCCGGACACAAGCTGGATCTTTTGGTCACCGTGGGTACCGAAGCCCGCTTAATTGCACAGGGTGCTCTGGAAGCCGGAATGAGTTCCCGGCGGGTGATCGCCTGTGATTCTAAGGAGGAGGCTGCCGAGGTTCTACTGGAGCGCCTGCCGGATGAATGTACCGTCCTGCTCAAGGGGTCCCGTGCGGTTCGTATGGAATATATTGTAAGATTACTGATTGAACGTCGTAGATTTTTGGAGGCAGGCAGATGAGTTTTACCCTGCTGTTCGGGGTAATCGCCCTTGTGGGTGCCCTGATCCTGGGGCCGCTGATCATTCCTCTGTTGCACCGTCTGAAATTCGGACAGATGGTGCGTTCAGACGGACCTTCCAGACACCTGCAGAAAAGCGGGACGCCGACAATGGGCGGAATAATCTTTATCCTGGCTATCGTAATGGCCGTTCTGATCGGAATCCAGATTGTGGGAACACGCCCGGAGCTGGGTTCGAGAACCGGGGGTCTGGTTGTGCTCTTGGCGGTGGTCGCCTGCGGGGTGATCGGATTTCTTGATGATTACATTAAGATTGCCTTGAAGCGTCCACTTGGGCTGCGGGCCCGGGAGAAAATCCTCGGACAGGTCGTGATTGCCGCCGGGCTGGCCGTGACGGCCGTATTCCTGCTTGGGCGGGGCACCGACGTTGTGATCCCGTTCAGCGGGTTTTTTCAGCCGGGCGGATATGTGATTGAACTGGGCTGGTGGCTGTTTCTTCTGTTCACCATTGTCGTGCTGCTGGCCACCACCAATGCCGTAAACCTTACAGACGGGCTTGACGGACTGGCCGCGGGCTCGGTGGCCGTTGCCGCGCTGGCCTTTTCGGTAATCGCCGTGGTCACCGACCAGCATTGGGTAGCCATGACTCTCGGGGCGACGGCCGGCGGCTGCCTCGGGTTTTTATACTACAACCGGTACCCGGCCCGCGTTTTCATGGGGGATACGGGATCTCTTGCTCTGGGCGGAGGGCTGGCCGCTGCCGCGGTGCTCACCCGTAGCGAACTGTTCCTCCTGCTTATCGGCGGCGTGTTTGTGATTGAAACCCTTTCGGTAATCGCCCAGGTTGTTTCGTTCCAATTGTTTGGTCGGCGTGTGCTGCGTATGGCCCCGCTACACCACCATTTTGAACTTTTGGGATGGCCCGAAACCAAGGTGGTGGCCGTTTTTTGGGCGGCGGCCGTGCTATCGGCGGCCGTCGGCTTGGCCGGCATCTACCACCTCGGATAATTGTTTGTAGCTTTGTAAAGTTTGCAATCTTTGAAATGGATAACAGTATCTACTAATGAGAAGTGGACTCTTTCTCACCTCTAACCTCCCACCTCTCACTTCTCACTTGTGGGGTGTTGTATTGTGGAATTGACCGGGAAAAGGGTACTCGTGGTCGGTGCGGGAAAAAGCGGTCTGGCCGTCGCACGCGTTCTATTGGCCAAAGGCGCCCTTGTTACCCTCACCGACAACAGGCAGGCCGATAAGCTTGATCTCCCGCGCGGCTCCGGGCTCGCGGGTTTGCGCTGGCGTCTCGGCCGGTATCCCGACATTTCCGAGGGATGGGATTTGGTGGTGACCAGTCCCGGGGTACCGTCTGATATAACCCTGCTCTGCGAGGCGAGGCGTGCCGGTATCCCGGTTACAGGTGAGTTTGAGCTGGCGGCGCATTACGCACGCTGTCCGGTGGTTGCGATCACGGGAACCAACGGGAAGACGACCACCACTATGCTTACCGGCCGCATCTTCCGGGACGCCGGTTACAAGACACTGGTGGCCGGCAACATCGGTCTCCCGCTGATCAGCGAGGTGGAGAAACAGGAGCCCGACGGGGTGATTGTGGTGGAGGTGTCGAGCTTTCAGCTGGAGACGGCCGCCACTTTTCGTCCAAAGGTCGCCGTCATTCTGAACATCACTCCCGATCACCTCGATCGGCACAAGACAATGGAACAATATGTCGAGGCCAAGGCGGCCGTGTTTGCGAACCAGACCGCCGAAGATTGGACGATACTGAACCTGGATGACCCGCTCACCGCATCACTGGCCGCGCGAACCAGGGGACGAGTCATATTTTTCAGCCGCAAACATAATTTAGACCGAGGTCTATTTGTCCATCACGGGACGATCGTGGTCCGCGACGGCGGCGGGGAACGAGAGATTTTACCGGTCGACGCCCTGTCGCTTCCCGGAAAGCATAACCTGGAAAACGCCTTGGCGGCATCGGCTGCAGCCTGGGCGATGGGTGTTCCGCTGGAAAGTCTGGCGCGGACGCTGGCCGAGTTTCCCGGTGTGCCGCACCGGCTCGAGCTGGTCGCCGAGATCCGGGGGGTGCGCTACGTCAATGATTCGAAGGGCACGAACCCGGACGCGGCCGGAAAGGCCCTGGAGGCCTATGATCAACCGATCATTCTGATTGCCGGCGGCCGGAACAAGGGCAACAGTTTTGAGGGGTTTGCCAACCTGATTTGTGACCGGGTGCGGAAGCTCATCGTTCTGGGGGAAAGCGCTGCTGAAATCGCCGGCGCCGCACGCAAAGCAGGCTTTGATGGCAGGGATATCCAAGAGGCCGACAATCTGGAAGAGGCCGTCCGTCTGGCCCACCTGGCCGCCCGGCCGGGCGAGGTCGTACTGCTGTCGCCGGCGTGCGCCAGCTGGGATATGTTCAAGAGTTACGAGGAACGGGGTGACCTGTTCCGGCAGACCGTACTGTCTTTGGCAAGGGAGGCCCGCTGATGCTGGTCAAAAGACAGGCCCCGGATTTCTTGCTCTTCATCACGGTGCTGATGCTGCTGAGTATCGGCATTGTGATGATCCTGTCGGCCAGTGAGTACAGCACCCTGGTCCGCTACAACGACAGCTTCTACTTTTTTAAGCGCCAGCTGGTCTGGGCCCTGATCGGTCTCGGGGCGTTGTTCATGATGATGAATTTCGACTATTGGAAGCTCAAGCGCTATGCGCCCCACCTGCTTCTCTTGGCCTTTTTTCTGCTGCTCCTGGTACTGATTCCAGGTGTCGGGCGGGAGGCCGGGGGTGCCACGCGCTGGATCGGCATTGGCAGTCTGGGGTTCCAGCCATCCGAACTGGCCAAGATATGCATCATCCTGTTCACTGCTTACGGGCTGTCCCGAAACCGTGATTTCGCCCGCGATTCGGTAAAGGGGATCCTGCCCTATCTGATCATCCTGGGTGCGGCTTCGGTGATCATCCTGCTGCAGCGGGATCTGGGGACGGTGGTCAGCCTGTCCGGAACGATTCTGATCATGCTGTTTGCGGCCGGAGCGAGGTTGACCATTCTCGGTGCCATTGGTGCCGGGGGAGCGGCCCTGATGGCGGCGGCCATCGCCTTTGAACCCTACCGCATGCAGCGGTTTCTGGCCTTCCTGAACCCCTGGGAAGACCCGCAGGGGACGGGTTTTCATATTATCCAGTCCCTGTACGCCCTTGGTTCCGGCGGTCTGTTCGGGACCGGTTTGGGACAGGGGAAACAGAAATACCTGTACCTGCCCGAACAGCATACCGACTTCATTTTCGCGGTGATCGGGGAGGAACTTGGTTTTATCGGCGGCGTGCTGGTGATAACACTGTTTATGATCTTTGTCTGGCGGGGCCTGCGTATCGCCCTCACCACGCCCGATTCTTTCGCCAGCCTCCTGGCAACCGGGATCACGGTGGGGATCGGCCTGCAGGCCTTTATCAACATAGGGGTCGTGACCGGAAGCCTGCCCGTAACGGGGATCACCCTGCCGTTTATCAGCTTCGGCGGGACGTCCCTCATATTCACGCTGCTCGGGGTGGGTGTTCTGCTCAACATCTCCAAGTATGCCTACTTACGCTGACGAACTGCGCGTAGTGATCACCGGGGGAGGCACCGGCGGTCACATTTACCCGGCGCTGGCCATCGCCCAGGGACTGCGGGAGAGACATCCCAAAGCCCGTATCATCTACGTGGGTACCGAAAGCGGGCTGGAGGCCGAGCTGGTGCCGAAGGCCGGTTTTGAGTTTTTTCCCATCCCCGCGCAGGGTCTCAAGCGCAGGCTGACTCCGGCCAATCTTAAGGCTATTTGGCACGCGCTGCGCGGTTATCAGCGGGCGGCGAGACTGATCCGGGAATTCGCCCCGCATGTTGCCGTTGGTACGGGCGGATATGTCTGCGGTCCCGTCATCCTGGCGGCGGCCCGCCGGGGAGTCCCCACCTTTATCCACGAGCAGAATGCCTTTCCCGGGTTGACCAATCGGCTCTTGTCCCGTTTCGCCGACCGTACGGCGGTGACATTCTTGGAAGCGTCCAAGTATTTCCCGCGGCGGGCGCGTGTGGTCCTGACCGGGCTGCCGGTACGGCCGGAGATCCTGGCCGCCGACCGCCGGACGGCCAGGACGAAACTTGGACTCGGGGCGGGGGAGAGAATGCTGCTTTCCTTCGGCGGCAGTCAGGGGGCGCGCAGTCTTAACCGGGCGATGGTCGATACGGTGGAATACTATGCCACCCGACCCGGCACCCGCCTGTTCCACGCGACCGGTCCCAAAGGGTATGCCGGGTTTATGGATGATCTGGCCCGGCGGGGAGTTGATCCCGACAGCATTCCGCACGTGACGATCGTGCCTTACTTTTACGAGATTGCCGAACTGCTGGCCGCTTCCGATCTGGTCGTATCCCGGGCTGGTGCTTCCACGCTGGCCGAAATCACCGCGCTGGGCCGCCCGGCCATTCTGATTCCGTACCCGTTTGCCACCGGGAATCACCAGGAACACAATGCCCGGGCGCTGGCCGATCGGGGTGCAGCCCTCGTCATCAGGGACAGTGAACTGACCGGCGAGGTGCTCAGGGAGAAGATCACGGCACTGCTGTCAGCTCCGCACAGGCTGGATGAACTGGCCCGGGCCAGCCGGGAGGCGGGGAAACCCCACGCGCTGGACAACATTCTTTCATTGGTGGAGAGATTGGCAGACGGACAAAGAGGCTGATTTGTGGTATTGTTTTAGAGGAAGTGTGTCATTCCCGGCCGCCGGGAGGACAAGCAGAGGTAACACCTATACTGTATATTGCATAGAATATGGCGAGCGGGCGCTCCCTTCAGGAAGGAGAGAATCTGTGTGCCACAAATTCCCCGGAATGTTCACTTCGTAGGTATCGGTGGGGTAGGCATGAGCGGGATTGCGCAAGTTCTGATCACTCTGGGGCACTCTGTGAGCGGATCAGACGTCAAGAAATCACCGACCACCGATCGGCTGCAGGAAATGGGAGCACGCATCCACTACGGCCACTCGCCGTCCAATATCGGGGATGCGGGGATAGTGGTGACTTCGAGCGCAGTACGGCCCGATAATCCGGAGGTGCTGGCCGCGCACAGACGGGGGATCTGCATCGTACCGAGGGCCGAGATGCTGGGAAGGCTGATGCGGCGGCAGAAGGGAATCGCCATCGCCGGCGCCCACGGTAAGACGACCACGACCGCGATGACGGCGATCCTGCTGGAAAAGGCGGGTTTCGATCCCACCTATGTTATCGGAGGTGAAGCAGCGGAGATCGGGAACGCCAATCTCGGTTGGGGCGACTACCTTGTGGCGGAAGCCGACGAGAGTGACGGGTCTTTCCTGCTGCTTGATCCGCAAATGGCGATTGTGACCAATGTGGAGAACGACCATCTGGATCACTATCGAACGGTGGACAACATTGAGAGGGCTTTTCATGATTTCCTGATGCGGGTTCCCCCGGATGGGGTGGCGGTGCTCTGTGCGGATGATCCGATTCTGCGCCGGTTAGCCGCGCAGGTCAGTGCACCCGTCATCACCTACGGGTGTTCACCGGACGCCCAGTACCGGCTGTCCGATTTCAGTCTCAATTGCGTCGCGTCCGGGGCCGAAGTCTACTGCCGCGGTGAGCGTCTGGGAAGATTGGAACTGACGGTACCCGGAAGGCATAACCTCTTGAACGCTCTCGCCGTCACGGCTCTGGGACGGCACCTGGGACTTGAATTCGGTGAAATCGCCGGAATTCTGAAGTCATTCCGGGGGGTTAAACGCCGGTTTCAGATGTTGGGTGAAATTGCCGGGGTGCGTGTGATCGATGATTATGCCCACCACCCGACAGAAATCAAGGCCACTTTGGCGACGGCACGGCAGACCAACCCCAAACGGCTGATCGCTGTGTTTCAACCCCACCGTTACACCAGGACGCAGCATTTGTTTCAGGAATTCGGCCGCTCATTCGACCAGGCCGATCTGGTCCTGATAAACGGCATCTACAGCGCGGGCGAGGAACCGATCGAGGGGGTTTCGGCCCAGCTGATCGTGGATGAGATCCGACGACACCGAAACGGGGCCTATCTTATTGAGAGCCAGGATGAACTGGTGCGGCATCTCGCCGGAATCGTGCGCCAGGGGGATCTGGTGATGACGATGGGCGCCGGAAACATCTGGCAGAGCGGCCTTGCTCTATTGAAACGGTTGGAGGGATAGGCGGTGGGAATGGTCCGGGATCTGGAGACCTTGATTTCCGGTCGGGTGAGAACGGATGTCCCATTGCGTGAACACACTACGTGGCACGTCGGGGGGCCGGCCCAGGTTCTTGTGGAACCTGCGGGGTCGGAGGATGTTTGCGCCGTTGTCAGGTATGCCCGCGAACGGGGGATTCGCCTTACTGTTTTGGGGAACGGATCCAACCTTTTGATCCCGGACGCGGGGCTGGACGGTATCGTTGTGAAGGTCGGATTCTTGATGAGCCGGATTCGTTTCGGTGACGGTATGATTGAGGCTCAGGCCGGTGCCAAGATGGCCGGCATTCTGTCCGCGGCCGGTGAAGCCGGCTACGGCGGCCTCGAGTTCATGGCCGGTATTCCGGCAACGGTGGGCGGGGCTGTGACCATGAATGCAGGGGCAAACGGATCATCCATCGGCGATAGAGTACTGGACGTCACCGTGGTTGATGAGAACGGCCGAATCCGGGTCAGGACGCGCGAGGAACTGGGCTTTGACTATCGGTTTAGTGCGCTGCAGACATCACAGGCGATCGTGACGGCGGTGCGTCTGGCATGTTTCCCGAAAGACGGGGGCAAGGTCAGGGCCGAGATGCGGCGGTACCTGGAGAACCGCAGAAGAACACAGCCCCTTGATTATCCCAGTGCGGGGAGTGTCTTCCGCAATCCTCCCGGTGTTTCGGCCGGGAGGCTGATCGACGAAGCGGGGGGCAAAGGTTTGCGCGTGGGCGATGCGCAGGTGTCGACGAAGCATGCCAACTTCATCGTCAATCTTGGATCGGCCAGGGCGCGGGATATACTGGAACTGATGAACCGGGTTCGAACGCTGGTTCTCAGCGAAACCGGTATCCTGCTTGAACCCGAAGTAAAGCTGTTGGGGAATCACCAGCAAGCTTAGGAAGCGTCCGACAAGTATCAAAGAGACCATTGACCGGATCAAATACCAACCAGGTACTGCAATAGAACTCCAAGCACACAATATCAGCCGGATGAAGCACCAGTCGCCGCTGAGAGCTATACACGGTCTCTTGAGGCGGGGTGACTTAATGGAGAAGATAATCATCAAAGGGGGCAACCGCCTTAGGGGAACTATCAAAGTTGGAGGATCAAAGAACGCGGCCCTGCCGATATTGGGAGCCAGCCTTCTTTGTCCGGGGAAAACCATAATCAGGGACGTGCCGAGGTTAAGGGACGTTGAGGTGATGATCAGCCTTCTCGAATACCTCGGCGCTCGTGTCTCTCGTGTCGAAAACACCTTGAGTATTGATGCATCGGCGGTCAGACCGCTTGATGTTTCCGAAGTGCTGATGCGGCGGATGCGGGCCTCCAACCTGGTCTTGGGACCGCTGCTATCGCGTTTCGGCAAGGTGTGCATCTCCCAGCCCGGGGGGTGCGATATCGGACTTCGGCCGATGGATCTGCATCTTAAAGCGATAAGAAAGCTGGGCGCCGAAGTCAGCGAGAAAAAGGGCTTCATTCGGGCTGCCGCACGCCGCCTCAGGGGCACCGACATCCACTTCGACCTGCCCAGCGTCGGCGCTACCGAGAATGCGATGATGGCCGCCGTGCTGGCCGAGGGGGTGACCGTCCTGCGGAATGCCGCCCGGGAGCCTGAGATTGTTGATCTGCAAAACTTCCTGAATGCCATGGGTGCCAGGATAACCGGAGCCGGATCCGGTGAGATCCGCATTGAAGGCGTGGGTGAGCTGCACTCCGCCGAACACAAGGTCATCCCCGACCGGATCGAAGCCGGGACGCATATGATCGCTGCCGCGATAACCGGCGGGGATGTGGAAGTGACCAATGTGATCCCGGCCCATGTGGAACCGGTGATCGCCAAGCTGCAGGAGTGCGGGGTGGAGGTGACAGAGCATAAGGATTCGGTCCGGGTTGTGATGCGGGGAAGGCTGCAGGCCGCTGATGTGAAGACTCTGCCCTATCCCGGATTTCCGACCGATATGCAGCCGCAGTTCTTGGCGCTCTGCTGTCTGGCTGAGGGGACCAGCGTCGTCACCGAAACCGTGTTTGAAAACCGGTTCAAGCACGTCCCTGAGTTGCGGCGGATGGGAGCCGACATCCGTCTGGAAGACCGCACAGCCATTGTGCGGGGCGGCACCGGTCTTTACGGAACGCACGTGCAGGCTACCGACCTGCGCGCCGGTGCGGCCCTGGTTCTGGCCGGTCTGGCGGCGGAAAACACGACGGTGGTTGAATCACCGGAGCACATTGACCGCGGATACGAGGACCTGGAGCGTAAATACCGGGAACTGGGAGCGGAAATCCGCCGCGAAACCGCCTAGCGGTTGTCAGCAACCCTTGTTACGAAAATGCGCCCGTAATCGGGCGCTTTGCGCCGTGCGGCGCTTGCGTTTTTCTTGGACAAGTCAACCTGGCCCAAAGTATAATAGCTAGTAAACAAGGAGGCCTATTCTTTGCGTGGTTCCCGACCCAACTGGTGGCAGACCGTTTTCTTCGTGCTCCTGCTTCTTATTGCCGGATTTCTGCTGATCCGGTCGCCTTTTTTTGAGGTGGCAGCGGTTGAAGTGCGGGGGAACGAGCTGCTATCCACCGAAGAGATACTGTCCGTCGCCGGCCTATCCGCCGGTGTGAATATCTTTCGGGTTCATCTGGGTGAAGCCGGCGAAAAGCTGGGCGCCCTGCCGCTGGTCAAGGAGGCCAGTGTGGAACGCCGCTTTCCTTCAACGATCATCGTGAACATTGAGGAAAGGCGGCCTCTG
Source organism: uncultured Peptococcaceae bacterium (assembly GCA_965544035.1). GTDB lineage: Bacteria > Bacillota > Desulfotomaculia > Desulfotomaculales > Desulforudaceae > CBEULR01. The sequence goes on from CBEULR010000009.1 coordinate 35,758, forward strand.
GTGCTGGTGGACATCGAAAACGCCTTCTGGGAAGTGGATGCCGAAGGTGTGGTGCTGCGGCGGCAGAGGGCGGGTATCGAAGGCCTTCCTGTGGTTACCGGTGCCGTTCCCGGTGAACAGACTATGTCCAAAGCCCTGGCGGTGACGGCTGAACTGCCCGAGACGATCAGACAGGAACTGTCTGAAATCAATGTCTCGGAGGGCTACCGGATAACCCTGTATACCGTGGACGGAATTCCGGTTCACCTGGGCCGGGCGGATGCCCTTGACGCGCAGGTGTTGATTCTCGGCGAGGTGCTTGATGCGGTGCGTGCCTCCGGCCGGACCGTGGAGTACATAGATTTGGCTGAACCCCACAATGCAGTGGTGAAATACAAGGAGGGTCAGCATTGACCGGTAAACGGTTTCATTGGGGATTGGTCGTTGTCGGTCTGATTCTGGGCCTGATGCTGAGCATGCAGTTCAGAGTGGCCAAAGAGATCACGGCCAATGCCAGTATGGAAAGAATGCAAAGACTCCAAACCGAAGTACAACAGGCTACCGTGGAGCGTGATCAATTGCGGGAGCGTCTGGACGAACTGCACGATGAGCTGGACGAGATCGCCGCCACCGCCCGGCAGGATCGCCTGCGCAGCCAACTGGAGCTTGTCCGCATGCATGCGGGATTATTGCCGGTAACCGGTCCCGGCCTTGAGGTCACGCTGAATGACAGCCCCGCGGCGCTGCAACCCGGGGATAATCCAAACTTTTTGATTCTCCATGACGAGGATCTGTTAAAGGTACTCAACGAACTCCGGGCGGCAGGCGCCGAGGCTTTGGCCATCAATAACGAGCGAATTCTGCCGTCGAGCGGGATACGTTGTGCCGGTCCGACCGTGGTTGTGAACCGGAACCGCCGGCTGACGCCCCCCTTCGTGATTACCGCCGTCGGTGATCCGGACACGATGCTGGCGGCACTCGAGATGCGGGGCGGCGTGCTGGAGACCCTGCAGTTCTACAATATTCAGGCTACGGCCAAGAAGGTGGACAAGGTGGTTGTCCCTGCCTACACCGGTTCCACCACCTGGAACTGGGCGCAGCGTGTTTCGGAAAGCGAGGGAATGACCGACCATGAACGGTAAGAAGCATATTTCCATCGCGCTGGTCTCGCTTATCCTGGGCCTGCTGCTGGCTCTTCAGTTCCGGGTTTCGTTACTGCCCAAGCCGGCCGCGGCCCCGGACAACCGGGTCGAAGAATTGGCCGCCGAGCTGGTGGATCTGAACAAGCAAAGGGAGAGCTTGAGGGCCGAGTTGGCCGACCTTGAGGAGAAGGTTCAGACGGCCCGGCAGGGTATAGTCCAGGCCGAGGAAGCTCTGACCAAAGAGGTGGAGAAACACTGGATTCTGGCCGGGTTTACCGAAGTGGCCGGGCCGGGTGTGGAGGTTACCCTGCAGAACGTTCCGTACGAAGGGGCGGCCGATGCGGATCCGGCGGTGTTTGCGATTCGGGATACCGAACTCTTGCGTGTGGTAAACGACCTGTGGAGTGAGGGGGCCGAAGCAATCGCCGTGAACGGTCAGCGGTTGGTGGGCACGAGTGAGATCCGCCAGGCGGGCCCGTATATCAATGTTAATCTAACGCGTATATCACCGCCGTATCAAATCCAGGCGATCGGCGATCCGGATGCCCTGCGGCATCTGCTGGAGGCTTCGGGCGGTTTGGTCGAGCAGTTCGGGGGATGGGGCATCGAGGTTCGGGTAGAGGTCAAGGAACGGCTGGAGCTTCCGGCATACCACGGCCCGATGAATTTGAAATATGCCCACCCTCATAAGGAAGGGGTCTAGTGTTGTGTGGCTGACTGTATGGATTGCCGTAATCGGTTTGGTGATCGGCCTGGGCATCGGCTGGAAAATTCCGCTCTTTATCCCCGCGGCCTACGGCAAATATCTCGGGATTGCCGTACTCGCTTCTTTGGACTCGGTATTTGGCGGCATCCGCGCGGCATTGAAAGACCGTTTCGACAATGTCGTGTTTCTGTCGGGATTTATCGGCAACTCGCTGATGGCCGCGCTGCTGGTATTCATCGGTGACCGCCTGGGAGTGGAGATATACATTGCGGCAATCGTAGCCTTTGGTGTCCGCCTGTTCCAAAACCTGGGTATCATCCGGCGCCATCTGGTAAACCGGGATTAACTTTTTTAATTTCCTAAAGGAAAAATCGTCCCGGCGTGGAAATTACGTCTAAATGTAACCAAGCACTTGTTATGTTCCAAAAAGGAGGAAGAAGGGCTTGATTGACCTGGAGCTTGATGCTCAGAGCTTTGCGAATATTAAGGTTGTCGGGGTCGGCGGAGGGGGGTCCAACGCTGTAAACCGAATGATCAGCGCCGGCTTGAAGGGTGTCGAATTTATTACCGTGAACACCGACGCCCAGGCCCTGTCTATGTCGCTGGCTTCGACCAAAATCCAGATCGGTGCCAAACTGACCAAGGGGCTCGGTGCGGGCGGAAACCCGGAAATCGGGGAAAAGGCTGCTGAAGAAAGCCGCGACGATATCGTCCAGCACCTGAACGGGGCCGATATGGTGTTCGTAACCGCCGGTATGGGTGGCGGAACCGGGACCGGCGGAGCACCGATTGTGGCACAGGTGGCCAAAGAGTTGGGAGCGCTGACGGTCGGGGTGGTCACGCGCCCGTTCACCTTTGAAGGCCGCAAGCGTTATACGCAGGCCGATCAAGGGGTGAAGAAGCTGCGCGAGTGCGTGGACACGCTGATCACCATTCCGAACGATAAGTTGCTGCAGGTGATCGACAAGAACACCTCGATCGTGGAGGCTTTCCGGATCGCCGACGATGTACTGCGGCAGGGGGTGCAGGGAATCTCCGACCTGATCTCGGTACCCGGGCTGATCAATCTTGACTTCGCCGATGTGAAGACGATCATGCGCGAAACCGGCTCGGCCCTGATGGGCATCGGCACGGCGGCCGGCGAGAACCGGGCGGCGGAGGCGGCACGGCTTGCCGTTTCCAGCCCTCTGCTCGAGACTTCGGTGGAAGGAGCACGGGGTGTCCTGCTGAACATCACGGGCGGCAGTTCCCTGGGCCTGTTTGAAGTCAACGAAGCGGCCGATATTATCGCGCAGGCCGTTGATGAGGATGCAAACATCATCTTTGGAGCGGTGATCGACGAAACGCTGAGCGAAGAGGTTCGCGTGACCGTGATCGCCACCGGCTTCGAGGCGGGGTCACGCCGGTTGAAGCATAAAGAGGAAGAGGCAAAGGAAGACTTTAAGATTAAGGCCTTCAGCGAACACGACAACATCGAGGTTCCCGCTTTTCTGCGTAGACGGAGTTAGACAAAAAGAAGTGCTGATCCCGGCATAACCATAACCATAGACTGACAATTATTTCCTCCCCTGGCTAGTATAATATAGCCAGGGCTTTTTTGTTTTTGTCATAATTTTAGGCCCCGGCCATATCATGGTAGCGAACTGGGGGCGAGCCTGGCGTGACCTACACGGTGTATCTGGACGAAGTCGTTCTGGGCAACTGGTTGATGAACTTCGCCATCCTGTGGGTCACGGCCCGGTTCGGAAGGCTGAAGGCACCAACCTGGCGACTCACGCTGGCCGCGGGCATCGGGGCTGTCTACGCTCTGGCCCTGTTTTTTCCGGTTGGTTACATTCTGCTGAGCACCCCGGTGAAAATCCTGGTTTCGCTGTTGATGGCGGCATGTGCTTTCGGACTGCTTCCGGTGCGCAGGTTCATCGCTGCCGTCCTGATATTTTATGCGGCCTCCTTTGCTCTGGGCGGCCTGGTGTTTGGCGTGGGATATTTTTTGGGCGGCAGTAGTTCCTACCAGATATTCCCGGGTGTGCCCGACTTCCCGCGCCGCTACTTCTGGCCGGCCGTGGTGGTCGCGCTGGCGGGGACCTGGCTTGCGGGCAGGATAGGCGCCGCTTGTTTCCACCGGCGTTTGCTGAAGAACCTGTTTCAGGTGCCGGTGGTGCTGACCCTTTACGGAAAACGGGTGACTGTCAACGGATTGATGGACACCGGCAACCAGCTTTCCGATCCGTTGACTCACCAGCCGGTGATCGTGGTGGAGACCGATGCGCTGCGCGAGCTGTTGCCGGAGGAACTGATCCGTCTGCTGGAACGAAATCAGGGGCAGGACATCTATGAACTGGTGGATGTCTTGCAGGACCGCCGCTGGGCGACCCGGTTCCGACTCATACCGTACCGTTCACTCGGGAATACGAGCGGGCTGCTGCCGGGCTTTCGTCCGGACAAGGTGGAACTGCTGCACGGGGGTGCGCTGGTTCCTGTTCCGGAGGTTGTGGTTGCCCTTTACGACCGGAAGCTGAGCGAGGATGACGATTACCGGGCGCTGCTGAGTCCGCGTCTGCTTGAATCGGTTGCCGGATTGGCGAACTAGGAATACTCGTGGGGTGGTGCATGCTATGGGCAGGCTTGCCGGATTGAAGTGGAGAATTCGCGTACTGGTTCTAAAACTGCTCTACCGCTTGGGCTATCGGCCCGAGGTTTACTATGTCGGGAGCAGTGAAGCCCTGCCTCCGCCCCTTTCGGTCGACGAGGAAACCGGACTCATCCACCGCCTGGAATCGGGTGATCTGGGTGTGCGCAGCACCCTTATCGAGCGCAACCTGCGCCTGGTCGTCTATATCGCCCGCAAGTTTGAAAACACCGGGGTCGGTATTGAGGATCTGGTTTCCATCGGCACCATCGGGCTGATCAAGGCGGTTAACACCTTTGATCCCCGGAAGAGAATCAAGCTGGCCACATACGCTTCGCGGTGTATTGAGAACGAGATTCTGATGTATCTGCGGCGCAACAGCAAGACGCGCAGTGAGATATCCTTCGAGGAACCGCTGAACATTGACTGGGACGGCAACGAGCTGTTGCTCTCAGATGTGTTGGGTACCGAGAGCGATATCATCTGCCGGAACCTGGAGGAGGAAGTGGACCGCAAACTGCTCAGGCTGGCGCTCCAGAAACTCTCCGGCCGGGAGCGGAAGATCATGGAGCTCAGGTTCGGGCTCAACAACGGCACCGAGAAGACGCAGAAGGAAGTCGCCGACCTGCTTGGCATCTCGCAGTCTTACATTTCCCGCCTGGAGAAGCGGATCATCAAGCAGTTGAAAAAGGAAATGTACCGCTTCGGCTGAGCATTTGAAAAGGGGTCGCAGCGTCCGGAGGCAAACCCGGACGCACGACCCCATCGTTATTCCTCCGATGATGCCGCCCGGCTCTCAACCGTGAAGCCTCCCAACTCCCACCACTCAATCGTTTCATAATAATGGTCCTGACCCCATATTCAAATCTCCTTCCTACCGCATACTTCCGTGAAAACAGCTTTGTATTACCGTGCCATCCGGGTTTACCCCGGTCTCCGTTTAGCGCTTCGACCATTTCTAAGCCCGGGTTCGGTCTGCGGCAAAGAATGGTGTGCGAATCGCACAAGTCGTCCGGAGACAAACCCGGATGACACGGGTCTGTGAGGCTGTTTTCAGGGCAGTATCCGGTATCTGCCAGCCGTACTCAGGGATTACCGGAACAAACAGTTGGGAGTATAGATCAAGAATGCGCAGCGGGCCGATTCCTCTGCCACGGACACGTTTGTGTAGGTAATCCCTGAGTGCACCGCCACTCTATCAGTTTTTGAGATCAGTGTCCTGACCCCATACTTGACTTCACCGTTTTTCTTCGAAGCGCCCTGACCCCCATAGTTGAGTTCGCCTTTCTCCTAATAATGCACACTACTTACTACCCAATACTGATCGTTACCGATCATTTCCCGACGTATAACGCAAAATGGCCGCGGTAATAATGAGACCAACAATGCCGAACAGGGAGGCCTTCAATTGGTGAATAAGGTTGAGATCTGTGGCGTCAATACCTCCAAACTTCCCGTCCTTACCTCAAGTGAGATGCGCCGGTTGTTCGAGGAAATGCACGCCGGAGATCCAGCCGCCAGAACCAAGTTGATGAGCGGGAACCTGCGTTTGGTATTGAGCGTGATTCAGCGCTTTACGAGCCGCGGCGAATATGTGGACGACCTGTTTCAGGTGGGCTGCATCGGGCTGATCAAAGCGATCGACAATTTTGATCTCAGTCAGAACGTGAAGTTTTCCACCTATGCGGTGCCCATGATCATCGGGGAAATCAGGCGCTACCTGCGTGACAATAATCCGATCCGGGTATCGCGATCGCTGCGGGACATCGCCTACAAGGCATTGCAGGCGCGCGACAATCTGGCCAACCGGTATTCACGCGAGCCGTCGATCAGCGAGATATCGACGGAGCTCAACATTCCCCGTGAGGATATCGTCTTCGCTCTGGATGCGATTCAGGAACCGATTTCACTCTTTGAGCCGATATACCACGACGGGGGAGACCCGATCTTTGTAATGGATCAGATTTCGGATGAGAAGAATGTGGACGTGAGCTGGCTGGAAGGAATCGCGATCCGGGATGCGTTGGGGCGGCTGAGCGACCGGGAAAGGATGATCCTGACGCTGCGCTTCTTTAAAGGGAAGACGCAGATGGAAGTGGCCGAGGAAATCGGTATCTCGCAGGCCCAGGTTTCCCGGCTGGAGAAAGCGGCGCTGAACCACATGCGCAAGTATATTTGAGACGGAAAGGACTCCGTTGGGGAATGGGGAGAGGCATGATGCGCAGGAGAGTAATATATGCAGGAATGGTTGCCGTAGTCGGAGCCGCGGTCGTCGTCGGCGGTGTGCTGGGCTTGGAGAGCGACGCAATCGAGGCCTACAACCGGGATAACCTGATCCGCATTCACGTGATTCCGCACAGCGACAGCGAGGCCGATCAGGCGCTGAAGCTCAGGGTCCGTGATGCGATTACCGACGAGATGCGTCTCAGACTGGACGGTCTTACAGACGTTAACGAGGCAAGATCGGTGGTCATCGACAACCTTGATCTGGTTCAGAGGACCGCGGAGCGTGAGGTGCGCGCGGCGGGCCGTGATTATCCGGTACGGGTGGCCTTCGGAACCTTTGATTTTCCGACCAGAGAGTACGGGGATCTGGTGGTGCCGGAGGGGAAATATCAGGCCGTGCGTGTGGTGCTGGGGAACGGGGACGGCGCCAACTGGTGGTGTGTGCTGTTTCCTCCGCTCTGCTTCGTGCATAATGATGCGGGCACACAGGAAGAGGTCCTGACCGCGTGGCGCGATAACGCGCCCACCCAGGTAAAAATGAAGCTGCGTACGGTGGAGTTGTGGGAAAAATCCACCGACCTGGTCCGCCAGGTCGCCCAGCGTTTCGAATGGTAAAAAGCACGGGGTGGGATCCGGGATCCCACCCCGTTTTGTTTTCGGATCAGGTTTCACCGCTATAGCTTGAATGCGCTCACCGCTTCATTAAGCTCTTGCACCAGTTTGTTTAGACTCTCAACCGCTTCGCTCGCCTGCTCGGTGAGCCGGGTCTGTTCCTCGGTATTGTCGGTCACCTTGCTCAGCTTTAACGAGATCTTTTCGGCCAGCGCCGCCGCTTCCTGCATCTGACGGGCCAGTGTCCGGACACTGGTGATGATGTTTCTGAAGGCTTCGCCGGCTTCAGTGGCCATGCGGTGTCCGCTGGAGATGATCTTAAAGTCTTCGTCCAGGTGAATCACCGCTTCACGCGCGTGTTCTTGCACGCTGTCGATCAGCCCGGCAATTTTCCCGGTGGCCTCCATGGCATCTCTGGTTCGGCTCTGTACTTCGGCGGCCAGAGCCAAAAAGGTGCGGGCGGTGTCCCTGTCGGCGGGCCGCCGGCCCTCGGCGAAAGCCACCTCGGCCTGAGCTTTCTTGGCGATCAGAGTGGCCTGTTCAGCCAAGGCATTGATCAGTTCGTTCACTTCCTCCACGCTGGTCAGCTTATCCTCCAGGTCCTGCAGGGCAGTGCGCGCCCGTGCGGTGATCTCACGGCTCTTTTTCATCTGATGCAGAAACCGTCCGGCCGTTTCTTCCATGGCCGCCGCCTGTTCACTAGCTTTGTCGGCTGTCTCGGTGACCTGGCGCGATATGGCGGCCAGCGCTTCCACTTTCCCGGTGGCCGTCATCAGGCTTTCGGCAGACTGGTTGGCCGACTGCGCGGCCGCTTCCGCACTGGTCTTGATATCGGTGGTCAGGCTGCTGATCTTCTGCGCGGATACATTGATCCGTCCCGTCAGCCCCTTCAGGTTGGTCACCATTTGGGAGAACGAGCGGGACAGCCGCCCGATCTCATCCTGCGACCGGACCATCAAATCCAGACCGGTGAGGTCGCCGCGGCCGACTCTGGCCGCTGCTTCCTCCAGTTTGCGCATGGGTTCGGAGATCGTACGCGAAAAATACCAGGCCAATACGAGTCCCATTATCAGGGCGGTGATCGCCATGAGCACCGTAATCGTCATCACCTGCTGGGCGTAATACTCGTTTTCAGCAACGGCCTCGTTCATGAGGTTCGTCTGGTAATCTACAAAGTCCTCGCCCAGCTGAATGATTCCCCGCACCGTTCCCCTCTGTGCCAGGGTGGTTTCAATGATCCGGTTTATGCGCTCGGCCTCGGGGATGTCTTCCCGCTTCCGCAGTTCGACCAGCGGATCAGCGTACTCGGTGGAAAAGGCGCGAACCGACCGGGCCAAGTGGGCGAACAGCACGCGCTCTTCCTGTGTGGTGAGCTGGTTCTCGATGCGCTGCAGCGCCTTCTCAGTTTCCTGCACTCCGTTCCGATACTCGAGTTCCCACTCCTCGCGCCCGGCTAGATAGAAACTCCGTGCCATGAGCGCTTCATATTCAAATGACACCAGCATCTGTTGGGTCTCCCAGACCAGGCCGGCCCGTTTATCAACCAGTTCGGCATAGGAATGCTGAATGCTTCTCATCGAAGTGATCCCGACTATTCCCGTGATGATGAAAAACACGAAGACGACCAAATAGCCGGTGACGATTTTTTGCCTGATGTTCATGCGATGCACCCCCTCGTTCAAAAAATCTAGTTACACCTTTCACAAAATTATATCACGCGTCCAATAATGACAACACATGTTTTTCGCCGGAGTCAGGCCGGTATTTTGTCCTTTTTCAAGACGGCATTGCATATCAATTTTAGGGGGGTGATCCTCATGATCAAAATATCAGACTTAAGGATGCGTGAAATCGTAAATGTTCAGGACGGCCGCCGGCTGGGTCTGATTAAGGATATCGATCTGGACTTGGAAAACGGGCGCATCGCCGCTATCATTCTCGCCGGTTCATCGCGGATGCTGGGGTTTTTCGGACGCGATGAGGAGATAGTCGTTCCCTGGGAGAAGATTGTAAAAATCGGAGTCGATGTGATCCTGGTGGAGGTACCGAACCTCAGTGACAACTTCGCCGTCCGGCGCTAGATTCAACCTGAAAGTCACCCTCTGTGAAGGCCGTCTTTGGCTGATGTATTGTTATTTCAGGCATGTATTTTATAGAATTAGGCTAAAGAGATGTACCGGGAGGGAGACTCTTGGAGGCACAGTCGGGACCGGACAACGGTGTTGTCGCCCACGGGGGACTGAGCGGCGCGGAGACCGTTTGGGTATGGGATGCGCTGCGGGAGGAATTCGGGCGGGTGAGCTTGGCCGAGCTTAAGGATGAGTTTGCGCCCGGGCGGTTTATGGTCTTGAGCTTAAACCCGTTCTCGGCACGGGTTGAGTTCAGGGAAGTGGGGGCTTGCCGCCGTCACGACGGACAGGCCCGGCTGGTGGAGATAGGTACGGGAAGCGGCCGGATCGTCAGGATGGCCGTCTCGCACAAGGTGCTTACCATCAGTGATAACGGGCACATCACGGCGATCCTCCCTTCCTGCGTCAGGCGCGGGCTGATGCCGCGCTACCTGGAGACCGGTCCGGTGTCTCCGGTGCACTCGGCTGCGGTTATGAAGGAAGTGGAGGTTGACATCGAGGCCGATACCGATTATGAGTGGCTGCGGTGCCTGACGACCGAGACCTGGGGATGGGACCGCCTGGAGGATGCTCCCCGGATTACGCCGGAGAGATTGGAACAACTGCGTATCGAGGTGGTGCGGCGGGCGAACCGGCTGCGGTTGGACAGGCTGCAGAAGATGGATTGTCACGATTGCCTCGTGAAAATCGCCGGACACATGGCCCGGGGCTGCAACCTGCTGGATGCCCTGTGCCGTCTGGAGCGCGTCTGGCCGGTGTTTCTCAAGGTATCCGACCCGTATCCGGGTGCAGGTCCCGTTTACACCCTCGAAGTGGGGGAGAATGAAAACTTCTTAACCACCGCCGGGTTTTTCGTGCACGACGGATCGGTGAGAGAATGAAGAATGAAGGCAAAGAGAAGGAGGTGCAGCACAGCACCTCCTTATTATCACGCCCGGTTTATTCTAACGGCAGCCGGCGCAGCTGGATGAAGTGCATCCCCGGCAGGCGGAGCCGCCGCCGGATGAACCGCTGCTGCCTTCGGAACCCGGAGCGGATATTCCCGGAGTCACGAATCCGGAAATCAGCTTCCGGGGGTATTCTTGGCCGCACTCGGGACATTTCACGTTCTTCCCCGTTTCGTCCATGGGACAGAGCTTCTGAAATTTGTGCCCGCATTTATCACATTTAAACTCGTAAATCGGCAATTGCTTCCACCCCTTCCCGTGCACTCATCGTCCACTCATTAGCTTACGCCGGTCACTCAGGCCTGTCAAGCCTGCCCATCCGGTGTTGAAGGTCGACGGCCCGGTGAATTATAATTAGCTAAAAAGCGAACAAACCAATTCAAAAAGAGTTGTGTGCAGCAGTGGTGTTTCAGGAGGGATTATGTGCAGCTGACATTTTACGGAGCGGCCGATACGGTTACCGGGTCGTGTTTTCTATTGGACACCGGTGAAACCCGGATTCTGGTGGACTGCGGGATGTTTCAGGGACCGAAGGCTGTTCGCCGCCGGAATTACGAACCGTTTTCATTTGATCCGGCATCGGTTGATTACGTGTTCTTGACTCATGCCCATATTGATCACAGCGGGCTGCTTCCGAAACTGATCAAGCATGGATACACCGGAGAAATACTGTCTACCGCCTGTACGGCCGATTTGTGCGGGGCTCTGCTGCCGGACAGCGGCCATATTCAGGAGATGGAGGTCGAGCGCAAGAACCGCAAAGCCAGGCGCAGCGGGGCGCCTTTGATCGAGCCCATTTACACGGTGGATGACGCCTACCGCAGCCTCGAGCACTTTAGGGCCGTGGCCTGGGATGTGAAGCTTCAGCTCACCCCCGAGATCACCTATCGCTTCCGGGAGGCCGGTCATATTCTGGGGGCGGCCGTGATTGAGTTTTGGATCAAGAAACCGGACGGAGTGGAAACCAAGATTGTGTTTTCCGGGGATCTCGGCAACCAGGGACGGCCGTTCGTGAAGGATCCCCGCAACATCTGGGATGCCGACTGTCTCGTGATTGAATCGACCTACGGCGACCGGGTTCATAAGGAGCCGGATGAGGATCCGGTCGAGAAACTGAAAGAGGTTATCTGGCGGACCTACAAGAAGGGCGGCAATGTGATTATTCCCGCCTTCGCGGTGGAGCGGACCCAGGATCTGCTTTATGACATCTTCGCGTTGATGCGCAATGATGAACTGCCTCCGATGGAGGTTTACGTGGACAGCCCGTTGGCCATCGCGATCACCAATATTTTCGGCGTTAATCACGACTGTTATGATGAAGAAGCCTGCGCGCTGTTGGCCAACGGCATTGATCCCCTGGGCTTGTCACACCTTCATTTTTCGCGTACGGTGGAGGACTCCCAGCGGCTGAACCGGATACCCGGCGGGCTGATCATTCTGGCCGGAAGCGGCATGTGTGAAGCCGGGCGGATTCGCCATCACTTGAAGCATAATCTGTGGCGGCCTGAAGCGACCGTGGTCTTTGTCGGTTACCAGGCGGAAGGCACACTCGGCCGGTACCTGATCGATGGGGCAAAGAATGTGCGCCTGTTCGGTGAGGAGGTTGTCGTGCGGGCCGACATTGAGAACATTCGCGGTTTCTCCGCGCACGCCGATCAGGATATGCTGGTCGACTGGGTGAAGCGCTTTCGGGTTTATCCCAGACAGCTTTTCCTGGTTCACGGGGAGGACAGGGCACGGAGGGCTCTAAAGGAAAGACTGGCCGCCGAAACGGGCATTTATGCACGTATGCCCACCTGGAAGGAGACTGTGGAGATTTATCCCGGTCAGGAAACCAAGCATAAGATAACCGAGGCCTGCTACCGCTTCTGGGCCGATCTGGAGGCCTATCTGCAGCAGCACGAACAATCATATGATGATGTTTTGGCCAAAGTTTCCAAGTTCCAGGAGTATCTGGCGCGGCGGGCCGAAGGGGCCGATAAGCGTGACCAGCAAACTTGAGGTGCCCGTGCTGCGGTTCCCCATCTTCTCCGGATATCCGCTGACGGCCGCTTTCAGCACGCGAAAGGGCGGAGTCAGCGAGGGGCCGCTGGCCGAATTAAACCTTGGACTGCACGTTGACGATGATCAAGAGCGGGTGCTGGAGAACCGGCGGCGCTTCTGCGCCGCCCTTGGTATCGATGCCGGGCGGATCGTCTGCGGTGAACAGGTGCACGGAACACGGGCGGCCGTGGTGGGGCCGTCCGAGATCGGCCGGGGCTCCTTGACGGCGGACACCGCGCTGCCGGCCACCGATGCCCTGGTCACAGGCCACCCGGGCGTTCCCCTGGCCGCCTTTTTTGCCGACTGTGTACCGCTGTTCCTCTACGATCCGGTACGGCATACGGCGGCGCTGGCGCATGCCGGATGGCGCGGCACTGTCGGCGGCATCGGTTTGGAGACCGTTCGGGTTATGCAGCGGTACTGCGGAGTTGAACCCGCCGATATCCGGGCGGCCATCGGCCCGTCCATCGGACCCTGCTGCTACCGGGTCGGCCCCGAAGTGGCCGAACGGTTCACCCTGGCTTTTGGTGCCGATTCCGGCGTGCTGAAGGAAGATGACGACGGTTCCCTGAAGGCCGATCTGTGGCAGGCCAATCGGCTGGTGCTGACCAAGGCCGGCCTGCTCCCGGAGCATATCGAGACTGTGGGTATCTGCACCGCCTGCCGCGCTGAGGACTACTTCTCGTACCGCGCCTCCCGCGGACGGACCGGGCGCATGGCGGCGATAATGATGCTGGAGTGAGGGCATGGACAGAATTCTGGTGGTCGATGATGAGAAGAACATCATCGAACTGCTGCGCTTCAGGCTCGAACAGGAGGGCTATCGTGTACTGGAAGCCGGAGACGGTCGTACGGCCCTCGACCTGATCAACCGGAATCCGCCCGATCTGGTGATCCTGGACGTGATGCTGCCCGAACTCGACGGGTTTGCAGTTTGCCGTGCAATGCGCGCCGATCCGCGTACACGCGGGATCCCGGTGATTATGCTGAGCGCCCGGGGACAGGAACTCGACAAGGTGTTGGGTCTGGAACTGGGAGCCGATGATTATGTCACCAAACCGTTCAGCGTACGCGAACTGGTGGCGCGGGTGAAGGCCCGTCTGCGCCGGTCGGTTCCTCCGGGTTCCGAGGGACGCCGGGCTTTTGTGGTCGACAAGCTGGCTGTCGATCCGGAAACGATGACAATGCAGATCGACGGTCGGGAACAGAGTCTGACGCCGAAGGAATTTGAACTGCTGTGGCTCCTGGCCCGGCATCCGGGCAAGGTGTTCTCGAGGGATCACCTGTTGGATAACATTTGGGGATATGATTACAGCGGTGATTCACGAACCGTTGACGTTCACATTCGCCACATTCGTCAGAAGCTGGAACGTCTTCCCGGATCGCCCCGCCTGATTGAAACGGTCAGGGGAGTGGGCTACCGCTTTAGGGAGATGAGGTAATGCTGAGACTGTACGCTATGCGGGTTTCCACCAGCCTGCTGATACTCGCGGTGGTTTTTGCCCTGCTGTGGGCACTTTCTCTGGCCGGTATAATCCAGGCGTGGCTGGGTATCCTGCTCGGTTTCGGGGCGGCGGTTTTTCTGGCTGTTGTCACCGCCCGGCTGGTTTCCCAGCGGATAAGCACCGTTGCCGAGACGGCCGAGGAGATGGCCGAGGGTGATTTGGACAAGATGATTTGCGTCCACCATCAGGACGAGGTCGGCAAACTGGCGAACAGCCTTAATCAGATGGCCCTTCGCTTGCGGGATACCCTGTCGCAGGTCACCGAAGAAAAGGACCGGATGCAGGCCGTTCTGGATTGTATGGCCGATGGTGTGATCGCCGTTAATGCTCAGGGGAGGGTGATCCTGGTCAATCCGGTTTCCGAGAAGGTTTTTGGGATTTCGGAGGAGGTCAGCAAGGGGAAAACGATCCTGGAGGTCGTTCGTGACTACGATCTGGACCGTCTTTTTCGGGAGACGCTCGCCTCAGGCCGGGCGGTAAAGGAACGGCTGCGCATTCTCACACCCGAGCCCCGCGTTTTCAGGGTGCATCTGACACCCCTGCACGGTCCCGAGGGCGGTATCGTTGCGCTCTTTCGTGATATCACCGAGCGGCGCCAACTGGAACAGATGCGCACCGAGTTTGTGGCCAATGCCTCCCACGAACTGCGCACGCCGCTGACTTCAATCCGGGGCTTTATCGAAACGCTAAAGGACGGAGCAATCAAAGACCCGAAGCTGGCTGAGAAGTTCCTGGGGATTATCGACGAAGAGACCAAACGCCTTTCCCGTTTGGTTGATGATCTGCTGGAACTGGCCAGTGCTGAAGAGAAGCGTGATCATTTTGACTTGGAACCGACACGGGTGATCACGGTCGTTGATCGTGTGACCGGTATTCTGGAACCGAAGATCCGGGAAAAGGGACTGGAGGTCCGCATTGAGATGGAGCCCGATCTTACGGTGAATGTTGATCCGAATGCGCTGTACCAGGTGCTGATAAATCTGGTCGAGAATGCGGTCCGGTTTACGGAGAAAGGCTGGATTCGGATTCACGCCCGGCGGGAAGCGGACGGTGTCCGGTTTGAGGTTGAGGATACCGGGATCGGGATCGAGCCAAAACACCTTTCCCGGGTGTTCGAACGCTTCTACAGGGTTGACAAGGCGCGTTCCAAGGAACTCGGCGGAACCGGGCTGGGCCTGGCCATCGTGAAGCACATCGTCGAGGGACACGGCGGCAGGGTGGAGGTATCAAGCACACCCGGCGCGGGAACTACCTTTTCCTTCCATATACCGTTGTAAATTTTCAATCGAAATATTAACATTAGATTAACAACTTCTTAATCTACAGATAACACTGGCGTGCTACATTCATGCCAGGGATTGTGATCAGGGGGAGGCACGGTTTTCCTTGCTCAAGAGGCTGTTGGCGCTTGTCATCGGGTTCTCTCTTCTGCTTGCGGCGGGGTGCGGCACAAAGCCTGTCACCGTGGTCGGGTCCACGGCGCTTCTGCCTGTCGCCCGTACGGCGGCCGACGAGTTTATGAAGATTCACCCCGATATCACCGTTAATGTCAGCGGAGGCGGTTCGTTTACCGGGCTGGCGCAGGTTGCTTCCGGCTACATCGACATCGGGACCAGCGATGTTCCGGCTCCTGCGGACGATCCCTTTTACGGCGACCTGGTCGAGTATGTCATCGCCATCGCTCCTTTCGCCGTCATTGTTCATCCCGGGGTGCAGGTGGACAATCTCTCGCATGAACAATTGGTGGGCGTGTTTACCGGGGAGATCACCGATTGGCGGGAACTTGGTCATCCGGAATCCCTGCCGATCAACATTATCCACCGGCCGCCGTCCTCCGGTTCCCGTATGGTTATCCAGGAGACCGTTCTCGGCGAGCGGCAGTTCACCCTTGATGCTGCCGTTATGAATTCGTCGGGAGAGATGCTGCAGTCGGTTTCGACGATCGCCGGCGCCATAGGGTACTGCGACTATGCCTACCTGAGCAAGGCAGATGTCAAACCGCTGCGTTTCGAGGGGTACGAAGTCAATATCGAAAACGTGGTCAGCGGCAATTACCCGATTGTGGCCTATGGGCGGATGTACACCAAGGGAGAACCTGAGGGCTACGCCAAAGAGTTCATCGATTATGTTCTGTCCGATGAGTTTCAGAATGGTTTTGTGGCCGATATGGGCTTTGTTCCGGTATCGGCTCTAGACGACATACGGGGGTCTGGGGAGTGAGCAACCGCCATCTCAAGAGTCAACTGACTTATGACCGATTTTTCCGGTACGTGTTTATCGTGTCGGCCGCTATAGTCGGAATCATTATCTTCTCCATTATCATTTTTGTGTCCAAGCAGGGCCTTCAAACCTTTCAGGATGTGAGTTTCTGGGAGTTTCACTTCGGAACGACCTGGAATCCGCCGCACGAGTTCGGGGCCTTTCCGTTTGTTTTCGGCTCGATTGCCGTGACCGCCCTCGCGATCCTTCTGGGCGGCCCGCTGGGGCTGGCCGGTGCCATCTTTATGGCCAAGATCGCCCCCAAGTGGATGCGGGAATTAATGCGCCCGGCCACCGACCTGTTTGTCGGGATTCCCTCGGTGGTATACGGCTGGATCGGGCTGACGGTGTTTATGCCGGTCATCTCCAAGTACACCGGCGGACCGGGGTTTGGCCTGTTTCTGGCGGCGGTGATCCTGGCGATCATGATCCTGCCGACCGTGATCAGTATTTCGGAAGATGCCCTGCGTGCCGTCCCCAAGAGCCTGGAAGAGGGGTCCTACGCGCTGGGCGCCAACCGGTGGGAAACTATTTACCGTGTGCTGATTCCGGCCTCTCTGCCGGGATTGCTTACCGCCGTGATCATGGCTATGGCCCGCGCGATCGGGGAGACGATGGCGGTGGCCATGGTGATCGGGAACTCCCCGCGGCTCGCCGACTCACTGTTCGGGCCGACAGCCACGCTGACGACCGAGATTATTCTGAACATGGGCCAAACCCCCTTCGGATCGACCTGGAACAACGCCTTGTTCTATATGGCGTTCACGCTGTTGATGGTATCCCTGATCATGATTCTGCTGATCCGGTTTGTAGTGAACAGGAGGCTGGCCAATGAGCAGTAGACGTTTGGCGGACACTCTGGCGACCTTCCTGTTATGGGGCGCCGGTTTCATCATTCTGGGACTGCTGGTGTTCTTCCTGGTCTACATCCTGGGCCAGGGATGCAGGGTGCTGAGCCTGGATTTTGTATTCGGACCGGCGAGTGAAGGCGGGGTGGGGCCCCAGCTGTTCAATACCTTTTACATTTTGTTCCTGTCCCTGATTTTTGCCGTCCCGGTCGGTGTGGGGGCCGGGATTTACCTGGCGGAGTATGCAAAGCCGGGTCGGCTCACCAATCTGATCCGCCTCAGCACCGAGTGCCTGGCCTCCGTGCCGTCCATTGTGTTGGGCCTTTTCGGACTGATCATTTTCGTAAACTACTTCGGTCTGGGCTTTACCATCCTGGGCGGAGCCGCCGCCCTGGCCCTGCTCAACCTGCCGATTCTGGTCCGGGTAACCGAGGAGTCACTGCGCACCGTACCGCAGTCACACCGGGAGGGCAGCCTGGCCCTGGGGGCCACGCAGTGGCAGACCATCTACCGGGTGGTTCTTCCCAGTTCACTGCTCGGGCTGATCACCGGCATCACCCTGGTGGCCGGACGGGCGATCGGCGAGGCGGCCGTACTGGTGTTTACGGCTGGTACCAGCGTATCCCGGCACTATCCCGATTTCAACCCGCTGGTGGCCGGTGAGACCCTGTCCGTGCATCTCTGGTATGTGCGCGGAGAACCGCTGGTGGCCAACGCGGATGCGGTGGCGGCCGGCAGTGCCGCGCTTCTGGTTCTTGTGGTGCTGTTATTCAATTTGGTCATCGGCGTTCCGGCCAGGATTTATCAACGCCGCCGCAGCGGCACAAAGTGATGGAGGGTATAACGCTTTGGAACACAAGATTGTAGTCCGGAATCTTAATCTCTACTATGGGGATTATCAGGCGCTGCACGACATAAGCATGGATATCGGAAAACAGCAGATCACGGCGCTGATCGGGCCTTCCGGCTGCGGGAAGACCACGTTTCTCCGGGTGCTCAATCGTATGAACGACCTGATCGACGGAGTGAGGGTTGAGGGGCAGGTGCTCTTGGACGGACAGGATATCTTCAGCCCGGATGTGGACGTGGTGCACTTGCGGAAGCGGGTCGGAATGGTGTTCCAGCGTCCCAATCCTTTCCCTATGTCCATTTACGACAATGTGGCCTACGGGCCGCGGATTCACGGGTTGAAGAATAAGAACAAACTGGACGAAATCGTGGAAACCAGCCTCCGCGCGGCCGCATTGTGGGATGAGGTGCACGACCGGCTGTTCAAGTCGGCGCGGGGTCTTTCCGGCGGCCAGCAGCAGAGACTCTGTATCGCGCGGCTCTTGGCCGTGGAACCCGAAGTCCTGCTGATGGACGAACCCACGTCGGCTCTGGACCCGCTGTCCACCCTGAAAATCGAAGAGCTCCTGCGCAGCTTGAGGGATGACTACACGATCGTCATCGTGACGCATAACATGCAGCAGGCGGCGCGGGTATCCGATACCACGGCCTTCTTCCTTAACGGGGACATGGTTGAGTTCGGTCCCACCGACACCATATTCACCAAACCCCAGGACAACCGCACAGAGGATTATATTACCGGACGGTTTGGATAAGCAGAATATCTTGATCTGAAGTGTTTCCTGTGCTAATCTAAAACTCATAATCAGAAGGTGGAGTGGTCGACGTGCCCAATCGGCAGGCTTTTGATAAGGATCTAACCGATCTGCAGCAGGATATCCTCCGCATGGCCAGCCTTGTGGAACAAAACATTTTCAAGGCGCTCGAAGCGCTGATGAACCACGATCCGGTGGCGGCCAAGGAAGTGATCACCAGTGACGATGTGATCGACAGTTTGCGGCACGACATCGAAAACCGCTGCGTCAAGCTGATCGCCACCCAGCAGCCGATGGCACGTGACTTGCGGGTGATCATCACCGGTATCAAGATCCTGCTCAATTTGGAGCGGATGGGGGACCACGCCGTGGATATCGCCCGCGCGGCGATGTGCGTCTGCGGGCGGATGCCGGATAAGCCGTTGGAGAAAATACCCAGAATGGCCCGATTGGTGCAGCACATGGTCAAGGAGGGGCTGGACGCCTATGTCCACGGTGATGTGGAGAAGGCCCGCCGGATGTGCCTGACCGATGACGAAGTCGACGAGATCTACCACCTGACCTTCCAGGACCTGATCACCTATATGGAACAGAATCCGCACACCATCGCGTGTGTTGTGTACCTGCTTTTGGTGGCCCGCTACCTGGAGCGTATCGCGGACCGGGCGACCAACATCGGAGAGGACGTTATTTATCTGGTTACCGGAGAGTGGAAGGAACTCAATTAGTCAACCGGACGGTGACGGAACGGCGCGTTAGTAAGCCAAATAAGCCCTTAACCGGGCTTTTTTGCTTGATAGCGAAGGACAAAAACGGCCGCATGTCGAATGTATCCATCAGCTATTGGTGCAGGAAGGTGCCGTGTGCATTTGGTCTGGCGAAGCCTTAAGAGGATTCTGGTTTTGGCGGCCGTTTCAATCCTGGTGTTATGGGCAGCCTATCAGTGGGTGTGGCCCATTGTGGCCAACCCCTTCATTGAACTCGCCGTCCTGAAACAGGAGACACTTACCGACCAGACTGCTGTTGAGGCTCTGGTGGTGAGAAGTGAGACGGTGGTGAGAGCCCCGTCGGACGGCGTGCTTCAGCCCGACACCTGCTCCGGTGAACGGGTGAGCAGAGGGACGAGGATGGGGGCGGTCCTGGGGCCGTCTGCCGGTACACCTGTGTTTGCACCGCATGCCGGCCTTGTCTTTTGGAACGTCGACGGCCTGGAGGAAGTACTGCAGCCGGGCAGTGTCCTGGCCTCCGGTTCCGTTCCGGTCGTCTCGCCGGCCGAACCGCTCGCGGAAGGCGCGGTGGCCAAGGGCGAACCGCTCTGCCGGGTGGTTGACAATCTGAGCCCCGTTCTGCTGCACTTCAATGTGCCTCCCGGTGTTCTGCCGCAGTCGATGCTAAAAGAAGGTGAACGCTGGCGCGTGCTTCTCAACGGGGAGGAGTCCCGGGGCCGGGTGACGCTGATCCTTACCGATAACGGCGTATCCCGCGTCGAGCTGGCGCTCAGCCGGTATCCGGAGACCCTGATGCAGGAACGTCGGGTGCGGTGCGCGGTGATCACCCGCGAGGTATCGGGATTCATCGTGCCCCGGGCCGCGCTTGTGCTTCATTCGGGGATGACCGGGATCTATCTCCTGCGAAAGGATCGGATTGAGTGGCGGCCGGTGCGGGTGGAAGCGCAGCTCGGCGAAAACGTGCAGATATCAGGTGAAGCACTGACCGAGGGCGGCCTGTACGTGGTCAACCCCTGGTTGGCCGCCGACGGCCGGCGGTATCTGAGGAATCAATAGATATATGTAGTATTCAGGAGTCAGGAGTCAGAATTCAGTAGGAGAAGCAGAAACACGAAGCAAAGAGCAGCTTTCTACTGAATGCTGCTCTGAAATCACTTATGTTTGCGTATCATCCGGGTCTGCCTCCGGTCGACTCGTGTGATTCGGGCACCATTCTTAGCGAAGGTGAGGGCTGTGCGGTCCCCGACGAGGACGTTTACGGGCGCTTCCACAATCATTCTGCTCCGCAGCCGACCGCCTGGATCGGCCGCCTGGAAAATAAGCGGCCAAACCCGGCACTCAATTTAGGGACTAAAATCTTGCACTAAACTGGATACGCCTGGCCACTAAATTGAGTGCCGGGCAGGAGGGGTTCGCCGCACACTGAACCGAGCTTAGAAATGGTCGAATCACTAAGCCGGAGACCGGGGTAAACCCGGATGATAAAGAAACGAGAAGCTGTTTTCAGGGTCAGCAGTTGGTGTTCAGAATAAAAAATGTTCCTTTACTACTAGATACTGGCTACTCACTTCTCACTACTGTTGCGGGAGATGAAAGCGATTACTCACCATTCGGACATTGGTTTGAATCTGGAACGGGTGCGCCGTTTGTGTGCCGAGGCTGCCGAGCGGTCCGGGCGTTCACCCCGTGAAATCAAGATTGTGGCCGTGTCCAAAAGCTTCGATGCCGACCGGGTGACCGAGGCGGCGCGTCATGGCCAGAGGGTTTTCGGGGAGAATAGAGTCCAAGAGTTGTTGGCCAAGCAGGATGAGGTCGGTTTGGATCTTGAATGGCATTTTATCGGCTACCTGCAGCGGAACAAGGTACGGCAGCTGGTGGGACGGGTGGCCCTGATCCACAGCCTGGACCGCTGGTCGCTGGCCGAGGAGATCCAGCGGCGGGCGCGAGTGAAGGGGCTGGTTGTTCCGGTGCTCGTTCAGGTGAATGTTTCGGGCGAAAAGACCAAATCAGGCGTTTCTCCGGCCGAAACGATTGACTTTCTTAGAAATCTGGCAGGATTTTCGGCGCTGCGGGTCGAAGGGTTGATGACTATAGCTCCATATTCTGTAAATCCCGAAGATGCACGCCCTGTGTTCCGTGAATTGCGTTCAATCCGGGACCGGGCGAGGCTGGAGCTTGGGGTGGATTTGCCTCATCTTTCGATGGGCATGAGCAATGATTACCTCGTGGCCGTCGAGGAGGGGGCGGATATAGTCCGGTTGGGGACTGTAATATTCGGAAAAAGAAGCTGCATGATGAGGGGGGTATCTGATGAGCGTCAGGCTGGTGGACAAGGTTCTGGGTTTTATGGGTTTTGAGGACGACACGGTTCAGGAAAACCCGAAGGCGGCCGAAACGGAACGCGAGATCCAGGATCCGCGCAAAAGGGGAGCGACGGTTGTAAACCTCCATACTCAGCGCAACGTCAGGGTGGTTGTGGTTGAGCCGCAGGCTTTTGATGATGTGCAGGAGATCACCGATCATCTCAAGAACCGCAAACCGGTGATTGTCAATCTGGAGAAAGTGGACAATGATCTGGCCCGCAGAATTGTGGACTTCTTGAGCGGAGCGGTCTATGCCGTCTCCGGGGCGATGCAAAAGGTGGGCGGGGGAATCTTCCTCTTCGTGCCGAGCAATGTGGACATCGACAGTGACATCAAGGAGACCGAACGGGGCATCTTTTCCTGGATTCGGAATTAGCGAAGGTGGGATTATTGATTGACCGCAGGTTTTAGAATCGGGATCATCGGCGGCGGCGCCATGGGCCGGGCTCTGGCTGCCGGAGTGACCAAAGCCGGGCTGGCGTCTCCTGCACAGGTGACCGTGGCCGATGTCAGTGAGCTGTGCCGGAAAAACTTGTCCAGTGACCTGGGTGTTAACGTCACGGCGGAAAACCGGACGGCGGCCGCGGCCGCCGAAGTGGTGATCCTGGCGGTCAAGCCGTTTGTTGTGGCCGCGGTGCTTGACGATCTCAAACCCGTGCTGCAGCCGTCTCAAACCCTGGTCAGTATTGCGGCCGGGGTGACGATTGCGGACATCGAGTCCGGGATCGGCGGCCGTATTCCGGTCATCCGGGTGATGCCGAATACGCCGGCCCTGGTTGGTGCGGCGGCCGGCGCTTTTGCCCGCGGACGTTTTGCCGGTGACGAGCATGCCGCCCGGGTGAAGACCGTGCTGGATGCCTTGGGAAGTTTCTTTGAGGTTGAAGAACGGCTGTTGGACGTGGTCACCGGTCTGAGCGGGAGCGGTCCGGCCTATGCCTTCGTGTTAATCGAGGCGCTGGCCGACGGGGCGGTGAGAATGGGCTTACCCCGTGAGATCGCTGTTAAACTCGCGGCACAGACGCTGCTGGGGGCGGCCAAGATGGTGCTTGAAACGGGTGAACACCCGGGCCGGCTGAAGGATATGGTAACCACGCCGGGAGGAACCACTGCCGCCGGGCTGTACGCTCTTGAAGAAGGAGCGGTTCGCGCCGCTCTGCAGAGGGCCGTTCAGGCGGCCACCGAAAAAGCTATTGAAATCAAGAACCGAGGTGTGTAAATGGGCCTGATCATCGATCTGATTAATGTCGCCTTTCAGGTTTACGGGTGGATTATCCTTGCCCGGATCATCCTCTCTTGGGTGCCCCACAATCCGTATCATCCGGTGATCCGTTTCCTGTACGACTTGACCGAGCCATATCTTTCGATCTTTAGGCGCTTCATTCCGCCTTTGGGTATGATCGACCTGTCTCCGCTGGTGGCCTTGATCACCCTGTACATATTGCGAGCCGTGCTTGTGAGCGTTCTGATCCAAGTGTTTTAGGGAGGTATTGCCGTGCTCACACCCTTGGATGTACGCAAAAAGGAATTCAGACGCTGTTTCCGTGGTTATGATGAGCAGGAAGTGGATCGGTTCCTGGATCTCGTAATCGACACCATGGAAAGGCTGATCGAGCGGAATAACGACTTACAGGAGCATCTGGAACGGGTGGAAGGTACGGTGGCCCGTTATAAGGAACTCGAAGAAGTCTTGAAAAGCACCATGGTGATCGCGCAGAAAACGGCCAATGAGATCAAAGAATCGGCCGACCGGCAGGCGAAAAGCATTATCGAGGAAGCGCGGGCCAAGGCCGAACAGATCCTGGCCCAGGCGCGGGAAGAAGCGAAAGTGATCCTCAATCAGGCACATGAGGACGGCACACGGGTGCTGGACGAGGCTGCCGGCAAAGCCGACCGGATAATGAATGATTACGAGGTGCTTCAGAAGCAGACCATGCTGTTCCGGTCCAAGTTTCGTTCCTTTCTGGAAATGCAACTGGAGATGCTGGACAGCGAATTGGGATCAGTGGACGATCGCAGGCGGCCGGCGCTGACCGATTCGGTGGAGGCCGACGCTGAAATGGAGTGGGATGATTCCGTTTCAACCGGAGATGAGGAGAGGGAGAGTCTGGCGGAAATCATGGTGGCCGCCAACGACGACGAGGCCGAAGCGGACACCGTCGTGGCTGCCGGGGGAAAGAGATTTGCGTGAAGATGAATCTGGTGGAAGGAGATGCGAAAGGGGTTTCCTTTGCTGTAAGGATTCAGCCCCGAGCGTCAAAGAATGAAGTGGCCGGGGTACTCGGTGATGAGATTAAGATCAGGGTCACGTCACCACCCGTAGACGGGGAGGCGAACAAGGCCCTGTGTGCTTTTCTCGGCCGCCTGTTGGGGGTGCCGGCGCGTCAGGTCGAGATTGTTGCCGGTCACAGGGGGCGCCGAAAAGTGATCCGGGTGGCGGGACTTAGTCCGGAGGATGTTCTGGACAAGCTGAAGTTGACGTAATAAGGGCGATCTACTATAATTGGTCAGAGTAATTTGATCCGTAAAGCCGATGATCGGGAAGAGTAGGTTATTCTGTTGGCCGACAGCGAGCCCGGAGCGGTGGAAGCCGGGCGGTACGGGATATCCGAAAATCACCCGTGAGGTGCGGGCTGAACGGGATTTCCCCAAATAAGCCTTGCCGGTCAAGCTGCCGTTAACAGCACAAGCGGTCGGTCTGGATTGGTGTGTCCGGATCGTCCATTAGGGTGGTACCGCGGGAAGATGCCCTCTCGTCCCTTGGATGAGAGGTTTTTCGTTTTGGTGCATCATTATTGAGGAGGAATCGGGATTGGACTACAGTAAGACATTGAACCTGCCAAAAACAGACTTTCCGATGCGGGCCAACCTGCCCCAGCGAGAACCGGAGATTCTTCAGTTCTGGGAAGAGAACGACATCTACCGCCGGGTGCAGAATAAGAACACCGGTCGTCCCAAATTCATTTTGCACGACGGTCCGCCCTACGCGAACGGGCACATCCACCTTGGCACCGCGCTCAACAAGGTGCTCAAAGATATGATCGTCAAGTTTCACTCGATGGACGGTTACGATGCCCCGTACGTGCCCGGGTGGGATACGCACGGCCTGCCGATCGAGCAGCAGGCGATCAAGGCGTTCAAAATCCGGCGTGACCGGATCGATCCGCTCGAATTCCGGCAGAAATGCAAGGAGTTTGCGCTCAAGTTTCGGGACATCCAGCGCGAGGAGTTTAAGCGGCTGGGTGTCAGGGGTGACTGGGCTAATCCATATATGACCCTGTATCCCCATTTTGAGGCGCGGCAGATCGAGGTTTTCGGGGAGATGGCCAAACGCGGTTACATCTACAAGGGGCTGAAGGCCGTTTACTGGTGCTCTACGTGTGAGACCGCGCTGGCCGAGGCCGAGGTTGAGTACGGTATGAAGGAATCGCCCTCAATCTACGTGGCCTTTCCGGTGGTGGACGGCAAGGGTCTGCTTCCCGAGGAAGAGACGTCGATCGTCATCTGGACGACCACGCCCTGGACGATTCCGGCCAACGTGGGCATCTGCCTGCACCCCGAATACCGGTACGTGCTGCTCCGTTCCCGGGGCCACTCCTACCTGGTGGCCAAGGACCTGGCCGACAGCCTGCGCGCCGTGCTCGAGGATCCGGCGGCCGAGGCCGTCCGTGAGTATGAAGGAAAGGAACTGGCCGGCATACTCTGCAGGCACCCGTTCGCCGGCCGGACCTCCCGCGTGGTCCTCGGGGAGTACGTCACGCTTGACCAGGGCACCGGCTGTGTACACATCGCACCCGGTCATGGTGAAGAGGACTTCGCCCTGGGCAAGGAATGGGATTTGCCGGTGATCTCCCCGATCAACGGGAAGGGCGTCTTTACGTCGGAAGCCGGCGATCTGGAAGGCACTTTCTACCTGGATGGCAATGCGGTGGTCATCGACAAGCTTGAAGAGGCGGGTGCGCTGCTCCGGACCGATCGCATCACGCACCAGTACCCGCACTGCTGGCGGTGTAAGAAACCGATCTTTTTCCGGGCCACCGAGCAGTGGTTCGCTTCCATAGACGGTTTTCGCAAAGATCTGCTGGAGGCCATCGACCGGGTACAGTGGATTCCGAGCTGGGGCCGCGAACGGATCTACGGCATGATCGCCAACCGGGGCGACTGGTGTATTTCCCGCCAGCGTCTGTGGGGCGTGCCCATTCCCATCTTCTACTGCGGAGACTGCGGGAAGACGGTGGTTGACGACCAGACCATTGAGCATGTCAAGAAGCTTTTTGCCGAACACGGTTCGGACGTCTGGTTCGCCAGGGAGGCGGCCGATCTTCTGCCTCCGGGTTACCGCTGTCCGCACTGCGGGCACGGGGAGTTCACCAAGGAAACGGATATCATGGACGTCTGGTTCGATTCCGGCTGCAGCCACTGGGGCGTACTCACCCAGCCCGAAATCTGGCCCGAACTCCGCTGGCCGGCAGACCTGTACCTGGAGGGCAGTGACCAGCACCGCGGCTGGTTCAATTCATCGCTCACCACGTCGGTCGCGGTGACCGGGGAACCCCCGTACCGGGCTGTTCTGACCCACGGTTTCGTGGTCGACGAACAGGGGCGGAAGATGTCCAAGTCACTGGGGAACGTTGTCGATCCCGGTTCGGTGATCAAACAGCTGGGCGCCGATATTCTTCGTCTTTGGGTATGTTCGGCCGATTACAAGGGTGATCTGGCGGTATCGGACGGCATTCTCAAACAGGCCTCAGAAGCCTATCGCAAGATCCGGAACACCTTCCGGTTCCTGCTAGGCAACCTCTACGACTTTGATCCCGCACAGCACCGTGTGGGTTACGATCAGTTGCTGGAGATCGACCGGTTCGCCATGCTCAAGCTGCACAAGCTGATCGACCGGGTGATCACCGCCTACCGGGATTATGAGTATCACACGGTTTACCATGCCGTGTACAACTACTGTGTAACCGACTTGAGCGCCTTCTACATCAATGTCCTGAAGGACCGGCTGTACTGTGAGGCCGCCGATTCGGTCGAACGCCGGGCCGCTCAGACGGTGCTGCAGGCCAACCTTGAAGCGCTGGTCAAACTGCTGGTGCCGGTACTGGCGTTCACCACCGAAGAGATCTGGCGGTACGTTCGGGTGGCAGGCGAAAAGCCGGTGAGCGTGCAGCTCTGTGACATGCCGCAGTCCGATCCGGAATATATGGACGTAGAGCTGGAAAAGCGTTGGGAGCGGCTGCTCGATGTGCGCAACGAGGTGCTGCGTGTTTTGGAGGGAGCCCGGAAGAACAAGGTGATCCGTGATTCGCTGCAGGCCGAGGTGGTCCTGTACGCCGGTGAGGAACTGCAGGGTTTCCTGCGGGATAATGCCGAACATCTTCCGGTCATATTCGTGACCTCGGCGGTCGGCATCAGACCACTGTCCGAAGTCTCCGAGGCGGCTGCGGATGCTCTGGATATACCCGAATTAAAGATTGAGGTCCGGCCGGCCGCAGGGCAGAAGTGCGCTCGCTGCTGGGCCTACACTGATAAACTCGGGACCAAGTCCGACCACCCCGAAATCTGCCCGCGCTGTACGGCGGTGGTGGCGAATCTTTAATGCATCAGAGGAACAGAAAGCCATCTGCAAGGCAGACGGCGGGCATTAGGCCCGCCGTCTGTGATGTATGAGGTGAGATGTTAGCTGCGTATGAGTTAGTTACGGTAAAGAAAATTATAGATGCGGTAGGTGGCTAGCACCTTGCGCACATACTGCCTGGTTTCGGGGAAGGGAATCTGATCCAGAGTGCGCGCCTCCCCGGACCACCGGGCCTCATCAAGCCAGCTGCTCACATTTCCGCGCCCGCCGTTGTAAGCGGCCAGCACCAGAATCGGATCGCCGCCGAAGTTGTCGTAAAGGTTGGCCAGGTACCAGCAACCCATGCGGATATTTGTCTCGGGATCCAGGAGCGCCTGCGGTTCAAAAGAAGCCGGGTTTTCCTCCATTTGTTCGGCGATCCAGCGGCCCGTGTTCGGCATGATCTGCATCAATCCGAGCGCGCCCTTGGGGGACACCGCTTCGGCCTGGAAATTGCTCTCGATCCTGATTATCGCCGCCAGCAGGTAAGGATCGATCCGGTATTCCTGGCTGTAGTGATAAATCATTTCTCTGTATGGAAAGGGGTAATAGTGCTTGCCGATCCGCTCCACATTAACCGCCGCGAGCACGACCAGGATCAGGAGGACAAACCAGAATTTGCGCATCCGTTCCACTCCGCCCGACTACTTCTCGTCCTTTATACCCCCGGTGACGCGGGCTTGTCAATAACCCCATCCTGTCGATCGGCGTGCCTTCCTGAATCATTGTGCGTGCTCCAGTGACGCCCAGAGCTTCCGCACCTGGTCCCGTGTAGCCTCCAGCGCCCCGGAATTGTCGATCACGCGATCGGCATGCGCCGCCTTCTCAGCCTCGGGAAACTGGCTGTCGAGCATCCTCTCCGCCAGATCGCGGGAGAGGCCGCGTTCCATCAGCCTGGCGATCTTGACCGGTCTGTCCGCCGTAACCACCCACACCTGGTCAAACAGCGCGGCACAGCCGGTTTCAAACAGCAGGGGAACCTCCACCACCAGCACGCCGGGTCCTTGCCGCCGTGCCGCCTCGACCTCCCGGCGGACGGCCTCGATCACCGGCGGGTGCGTGATTTCGTTCAGACGGGCACGTGCGGATTCATCCCGGAAGACCAGCCCGGCCAGTTTGCGCCTGTCCAACGTGCCTTCAGCCGTCAGGTACTCCGAACCGAAGGCACGCACTATCTCTTTGAAAACCGGCGAGCCGGGGACGGCCTGCGCCCTGGCCACGGCGTCGGCCGAAAGCACACGCGCCCCTAATTCCTGCAGCATTAACGCCACCGTACTCTTGCCGCTTCCCGCATCGCCGGTTAGCCCGATCACTTTCATCTTCAATCTTCCCTTTGCGGTTCACAATGGTTACCCCGCTAGATTAAACGAAACATCCCGAGCATGATCAACAGAAACCCGGGCAGTAGATTCACTTTATCACCGAACAGACTGCCGGACCGCTGCCCGATCAGAATTCCCGCGTTGATCAGCATGAACAGAGCGGCCGTGACAAACAGGGGGATGTACGAGCTGTACAGGCCCGACAGGGCGATCGCAAAACCGGCCGCAAAGGCATCCAGCGACAGGGCGATCCCGAGCAGGCCGGCTTCACGGGAACAGATCACGCCTGACCGGTCCATATCGGCATCGAGCGGTTCAAACAGGATCTTTATCACCATGCCGAAGGGCGGAATCCGGATGCACAGCGCCCGATGCGTGGCCCGGCGCATGGCCTGACTAAGGATCCAGAAACCCAGGAGAATGAGCAGTACACCGCCGAGCAGCTGGGCGGCGGCCGGCTCGATGAACCGGGCGGCAACATATCCCACTCCGAGCGAGATGCTGATCGCCACCCCCGAGGTCAGGCAGATGATCATCAGTGAGAGAAAGGGAATCCGCACCTGCCGCAGACCGTAGGCCAGTCCCGCAGTAAACCCGTCCAGACTAAGAGCGATCCCGAACACGACCAGAGCCAGCAGTTCCACCAAATCTCCTCCCCGGTTGATGCTGCTATCAGATTATGGGTGGAGACTTCTTTTGGTGCCTGCCGCGGAGGCCGGTTCAGCGCTGGCAGCGCGGGCAGAAATAGGTTCCCCGCCCCGCTGCTTTGATGCGGACGATCGGTTCACCGCACCGCGGACAGGGCTGACCGCGGCGCCCGTACACGCGGAGCATGTCCTGGAAGCGGCCTTCTCTTCCTTCACCGTCTACGTAGTCACGGACGCTGGTTCCCCCGAAGGCGATCCCCTCCTCGAGCACGTTCTTCACCGCCCGGTAAAGGGCGTGCGCTTCCCGCGCGCTGAGCTCGTGGGCTTTCCGCTCCGGATGGATCCGGGACCGGAACAGGGCCTCGTCGGTGTATATGTTGCCCATACCCGCGACAAAACTCTGGTTGAGCAGGAGAGCCTTGATCCTCTGTTTGCGGTTCCCGAGCGCGTTCACAAAATCCTTCTGCCTGAAACACGGTGAAAGCGGCTCCACACCAAGGTCCCTCAGCCCGGATACAGTGTCCAGTTCGCTGTCTGATACCAGCCAGAACCGGCCGAACTGTCTCAGGTCGGTGAAGCGCAGACGGCCGTTGGAGAGATGCAGTACCAGATGGGTGTGCTTGGGATAATCGCCGGTGTCGGGTTCGAACACCAGCTGACCGGTCATTCTCAGGTGAACGACCAGAACCAGCTTTCCGGAAAGGGTGGCCAGGATGTACTTGCCCCGCCGGCGGACCGCGGTGAACTGCCTGCCGGTCAGCATTTCGATGAAGGCGGCGGGATCCGGTGTCTGGACCACTTTGGGCAGAATCAGCTCGACATCTTCAATGCGGGCCGTGATGATCTTTTCGCGCAAATGTCTGACGATAGTTTCCACTTCGGGCAGTTCGGGCAATTATTTCACCTCTTGGGGGATTTTCTTCACATCATACCAGTTCGGGCCCGCCTTCAGATCAACGGTCAGGGGCACAGCCAATTGCAGGACCCCCTCCATTTCGGATCGCACCAGCCGGATCATCTCTTCCAATTCACCCTTCGGCACGTCAAAAATAAGCTCGTCGTGAACCTGCAGGATCAGGGCCGATTTCAGTTCCCGCTCAATCAGCCGCCGGTGGATGGCGACCATCGCCATCTTGATGATGTCGGCGGCGCTTCCCTGAATCGGGGTGTTTACCGCCGCCCGCTCCCCGAAGTTGCGCACGGTCCGGTTGGGGCTGAAAAGCTCCGGCATGGGGCGGCGGCGGTTCAAAATCGTGGTCACGTAGCCCCGCTCCCGGGCCTCGCTGATCGTGCGGTCGATGTACCGCTTCACATCGGGCAGACGGTCGAAATAGCGCTTGATGTACTCTCTGGCCTCGCGTCTGGGGATGTGCAGATCCCTGGCCAGACCGAAGTCACTGATGCCGTATATGATTCCGAAATTCACCGCCTTGGCACGGCTGCGCATTTCCGGGGTGACGGCCTCCAGCGGCACGCCAAAAACCTCCGAGGCCGTGCGGCGGTGGATGTCCTCGTTCTTCCGGAAGGCCGAAATCAGGGCCGGGTCTCCGGACAGGTGGGCGAGGATGCGCAGCTCGATCTGGGAATAATCGGCCGTCAGCAGCACGTGCTCCGGAGTGCTCGGAATGAACACTTTGCGGATGCGCCGTCCAAGCTCCAGGCGGATCGGGATATTCTGCAGGTTGGGCTCGGCCGAGGAGAGACGCCCGGTGGCCGTAACCGTCTGGTGCAGGGTGGTGTGCAGCCGGCCGGTTTCGGGATCGACCAGACTGCCCAGCCCGTCGGTGTATGTTCCCTTCAGCTTGACTAACTGGCGGTACTCCAGAATCTTCGCCGCGATCTCGTGCTTCTCGGCCAGATCAAACAGCACGGAAGCGTTGGTTGAATACCCCGTCTTCATTTTCTTGCCTTTCGGCAGCCCCAGCTTTTCGAACAGAATGTGACCCAGCTGCCGGGGCGAATTGATATTGAATTCTTCACCGGCAAGGCTGAAGATCTCTTCCGATACTTCGTCAATGCGCCGGCCGAACTCGGCCGACATTTCCGCCAGCTGCTCCCGGTCCACCTTGATGCCGGCCATCTCCATCGCGGCCAGCACCTTCACCAGCGGCAGCTCGACCTCGGTGTAAAGTGACTCCTGCCCCTGCTCGGCTAGGGCCGTGCGCAGCAGGGGCACCAGCTGCGCGGTGGCCTGTGCCCGGGCGGCCGTCGCCCCCGGCTCGCCTTCCGGTAAGACAACGCCAAGCCGGTCCAGGGCCACGTTCTTCAGCTGCTGACTGGAGGCCGTGGGGTTCGTCAGGTAAGCGGCCACCATGGTATCGAAAGCAAGACCGCGAAGGGGGCCGTACGCACGGCAGATCCACATCGCCTCTTTGGCATCGTGCACGGCGATGGGCAGGTCCGGGTCGGTCAGCAGTTCGCGTATCACCTCCGCGGCCCGCTGGTCGGCCTGCGGGTCGAGAAGGTAGGTATCATCTCCGGCGGCGACCGCCGCCCTGACCAGACCCTGCGTGTGGCTGCCGGCCACGGCCAGTCCGACGATTTCCGCATCCCGGGCTGCGGAGAGCAAGGCCGAAAAATCCTCAACATCCCTCAGGGACAGCGGTTCGACCACCGCCTCCTTGGTCTGTGCCGGCTTGTCCTCCGAACGCAAAAACGAGAGTGCGGTGTTCAGGAGGTTTCGAAACTCAAGCTTTCGGAAAACCTCTACCAAGAGGTCCCGGTCGGGACCGGCCCAAGGCTGCAGCAGTTCGGGGCCGGTTTCGGGAACGCTGCGGTTGATTCGCGCCAGCTGCTTCGAGAGCAGGGCCTGCTCGTGGTGGGTCTCCAGCAGATTCTTTAACCGCATGGGCAGTTCGTGGGTGCATTCCAGCAGTCCCTCTACCGTCCGGTAAGTGCTCAGGAGCTTGACGGCCGTCTTGATGCCGATTCCCGGGACTCCGGGAATGTTATCCGAAGGGTCGCCGACCAGACCCTTGATATCGACCAGGTACTCCGGACCCAGACCGAACTTCTCGGTGACACGCTGTTCATCGAAGAGTTCCAGCTGGCTGATTCCCTTTCTGGTGATGAGCACGGAAGTCAGGGGGGAAACCAGCTGCAGCATGTCCTGGTCGCCGGTCAGGATGAGTGAGCGCCGTCCTTCCTTCTCGGCGAGGGCGGTCAGGGTGCCGATAATGTCATCGGCCTCGTAGTTCTCCTGTTCCAGGACGGGTATGCCGAGAGCCTGCAGAACCTGCTTCACCAACGCGAATTGCGGGCGCAGGTCTTCGGCCGTTTCCGGCCGGCCGGCCTTGTAGTCGGCGTAGGCACTGTTGCGAAAAGTGATGCGGCCTTTGTCGAAGGCCACCAGAACAATATCCGGCTTGTGCTCGGCCAGCGCTTTAAGCAGCATACTGGTAAAGCCGTACACCGCGTTGGTAGGCAAACCGGTGGTTGTGGACAGCGGGGGAATGGCGTGAAACGCCCGGTGCACCAGACTGTTTCCGTCAACGACCATTATTGCGGCCATAAGGGACACCTACTTTCTCGTCATCGGCTATTATTTCACCGCTTTGTCCCCGAATACCTGCCGGGGGACGGCGCCGTCCGAGAAGGAGCCGGATTCGGTGCGGAGGAGCGCCGAAGGGAAAGGTGCAAAACAACCGCATCCTGTAGTAGAATACTAGGTGACTGTTTTCCAGACCTGTGAGTCGGCAAGGAGGGTATTGACCTATCACAAAGATGTCGTTCCGCTGTCCCTGCGGTAGCCACCGGGAGTACAGCGAGTGTTGTGGAAGACCTGATAAAGTGGTATCCCTGGCGCAGGTCAGGTGGCGGCGGGCGAGCAGTGTCCTCCGCAACCGGCTCGGGGATTTCGCTGAGGAAGTGATTTTTCTCAAGGAAGCCGCGCTGGCCCAGGAGTGTTTCTTCGGACAGCTGCAGGACGAGATCGACTACCTGGATCCGGAACTCCTGGCCGAGCGCTGTTTCGAATGGTTCATTTTCGACTATCCCCTGTCTTCAGGCCAAACGGTGATCGAACTGTTCCGAGACCTGTTTGTGAGCCGCCTGACGCTTGATCAGGCCCTGTTGCTGGTGCTGTGGGAGGAAGCCCGGAGCAGCTTCTACAGGGTGCAGACGATCTTTCCGGGCAAGGGACTGGTCTTGCAGGATGTTCTGAACGGCAAAACGTATCCCGTTCGCGAACCCGGTGTGCGCATCGATGTGGACCCCGGCACGATACTGTATGTGCGCCTGTTGCGGGTGGGTGCCGAATATGAATTCTCAACCAGCGCCATCGGCATACCGGTGGAAGCGTACGCGAACCTGATCAGCTGGCTGAAGTCCGATTACCGGCACTGTGCCGAACATATGCCCTTTCAGGGGAAGGTCGGCTGGAACGATTATCTGCGCTTCCGGGCGCCGACCATTAACCGCAAGTTCGTCCGTCTGGGACTGGGATATCAGGATATGCCGATGTCGAATCCGGACAGAGTGGTCATTCCAAGATTGCTGTCCGATATCCTAAATGGGCCTTTTGGCGGCGGAGCCTTCGGGGAAGATGATCAGACAGGTGCCGAACTTGACGTGTTGCTGCACCACCTGCGCGGAACGGGCGTGGTGGAAGAGCCGGTCGCAGGGAAGACGGGGGTTAACCGTGCGGATGAATATGCGGTTGTGGCCAGAGAGGTGGCCTGCGGCCTGGCCGAAATCGGCTCAACCCCCGAGGAAGTGAACCAGGCCCTGCGGCTTTGGTGGGATTTCTGTGTTTTGGAGGAACCGGCGGTGCGCAAACCGGGCGTCTGGGCGGCAACCGTGATCTATACCGTGATTCGCCTCCAGGGGGAGAACAGGATCAGCCAGGGTGATCTGGCCAGGCGTTTCGGGGTGGCCTCTTCCTCGATATCCAGCAGCTACGGCCGCCTGGCCCGGGTGCTGGCTTTGAAAAGAGGAATCTAGCCCGGGTTTCAAGAGAGGGACAGGACCCTTCGTGGACAACGAAGGGTTTTCTTATGTGCCCAATAAGATCCAACCTGCATCTTTCCCGGTCGGAGCCATAAGAGTAAAGAGGGGGTGTGGATAGGGTGCTGTCTCTGCTGGACATGGTTATAGAAACCGTGGTGGCGCACATTGCCGCCCTCGGCTACTGGGGCATCGGCCTGGGAATGGCGGTGGAGAGTGCGAACATTCCGCTGCCCAGCGAGGTCATTCTGCCCTTCGGCGGCTATTTGGTCAGCACGGGCCGGCTTGATTTTTGGGGTGTGGTGCTGGCCGGGACGGTGGGCGGCACAGCGGGTTCGGTGGTTTCATACGCGCTGGGTGCCTGGGGCGGGCGGCCTCTGGTACTCCGGTACGGCCGGTACTTCGGTGTTTCCAGGGCGAAACTGGACGCTGCCGACCGCTGGTTTGGCCGCTACGGCGAGGCCACGGTGTTCTTTACCCGTCTGATGCCCGTCATCCGCACGTTCATTTCTCTGCCCGCCGGTATCTCACGCATGCATTTTTACCGCTTCGTAGTGTATACCTTCCTTGGCTCCCTTCCCTGGAGCATCGCGCTCACCTACCTGGGCTTCCAGCTGGGGGAAAACTGGAACAGCCTGAAGCCCTACTTTCATCGGCTGGACGTCGTCATCATCGCCGCGCTGTTGCTGGGAGCGGCCTTCCTGTGGTACCGCGGCCGGCGCCGGTAGCAGGTTTTCCCAGTTTAAGCAATCATCGGTGGTTCCAGACTACAGAAAAGAATATGCCGGCGGAGGTTGAATGGCGGTTGCGTACGGCACATTTTGCTCTGTGGTCCGGAATGCTGGCCGGTTTGCTCTGGATTATACCGGTGTTTGCCGGTCTTCCCGCCGTGGCCGAAGCCGGTCGGGAAACCGTCGTTGTGATCGACCCAGGTCACGGCGGCGAGGACCCCGGAGCGGTGGACGAGGCCAACGGTATTCTGGAAAAGACGATAAACCTGCAGGTGGCGCGGAAGATGCAGGTGCGGCTTGAGGCCGCGGGGCACAGGGTTATGATGACCAGAGACCAGGACGATGCCTTCTGCCACTCCCCGGACGGCCGTTTCGTCAAACGCTGGATCAGCCTGGAGGAGCGGGTTGCCCTGGCCAACCACAATGCCGCTGACATTTTTGTGAGTATTCACGCCAACAGTTTTCACGACCGGACCTGTGCCGGAGCCGAGATCTTCTATCACCGGGTGTCCGAAGAGGGGCGGATGCTGGCGGAAACCTTCCGGTCGGTGCTCCAAAGTCTGCATCCGCCTGTGGAGTGCCGGGTGAAGCCGTCCGATTACTATGTGCTGCGGAGTACCCGTATGCCGTCCGTGCTGGTGGAAATGGGCTACATCACCAATGAATCAGAGGCGAAACTGCTGCTTGAGCCCACCTATCAGGAGAGACTGGCCGAGGCGTTTGCGGAAGCGGTCAATCAGTATCTGAAACTGGCGAAGGACCGCCGCCGGGGCGCTGTCGAGCGTGCCGGTTAGTGTTTTCCCCTCCGGTGAGATGCATATATCGGAAAACGAATCAAATAATAGACCTAAACGGCAAGGGGGTGGATCATGGAACGCAAGCGTGCGGTTCACTGGATCTGGGCGATCCTGGTGCTGTTTCTCTTCAGTGTGCTGGTAGGGTGTGCTGCGCAGCGCCGCCCGGCACCACCGGAACAAAGTCCCGGCATTCCGCCCGGTGCCCGTCAGGCGCTGCCGACCGATCCTCGTGAAGCTTCGCGCCTGGCTGAACGGATGGCCGGTGTGGCTGAACGGGAGCGGGGAGTCAAGTCGGCGACCGTTGTTCTGGCGGGCGGCACGGTTTACGTCGGTATCAACCTGGAGGAGAATGTCGAGGGGGAACAAACCGGCCAGGTAAAGCGCAATGTGGCCGCGAAGGTTAAGGATAACGATGCGCGGGTCGCACGCGTCCTGGTTACGACCGACCCCGATATTGTCACCCGGATTGAACGGATCGCGGGTGAAGTGGAGCAGGGTAGACCGGTCACCGCGTTTACCGATGAGATTGAAGAGTTGAACAAAAGGATGACGCCGACCAGCCGTTAGACAACGCCATACCCTACTTACGGCAAAGCCGCAGTTCAGTTGCTGCGGCTTTACTATTCGGTTACCCCCCGCCCATGCTCCAGCAGTTCCGACACCGTCAGGAGCTCGAACCCTTTTTCTTTCAGCCCGGCGATCACCCGGGGGAGGGCTTCGGGAGTCTGTTCGGCACTGTCGCTGGCGTGCATCAGGATGATTGCTCCCGGATGAGCGCGTTCCAGCACCCGGTTCACGATGGCGTCCGGACCCGGATCCTTCCAGTCCAGAGAATCCACGCTCCACTGAATCGCCCGGTAGCCTGTTTCGGCGATCGTTTTCACGACCCGTTCGTTCCAGTCTCCGTTCGGAGTCCGGATCAGGTTGGGAGACTTGCCGGTGATTTCCCTCAGGGTGTTGTGCGCCTTGCCGATTTCCTCCTTGATCACGTCATCGCTGAACTCCGAGTAGTTCTTGTGCCGCCAGCCGTGACTGGAGATTTCGTGGCCGTCCTCGGCCAGCCGTTTGGCCGTCTCCGGGTATTTTGCCGCCCAGGGTCCCGAGAGGAAGAAAGTGCTCTGAACCCCCTCTTCCTTCAGAATATCGGCCACGGTGCCCGGAACGGTCTCGCCCCAGCTGATGTCGAAGGTCAGTGCCACTACTTTGTCCTCGGTCTTGACCTGATAGACGATGTCGGCGTGATCGCCCGTGGTTGTCGGCTGTACCGGCTCCGCGCGCAGCAAGACATAGAGGATGATGACGGCCAGGACCAGCATTGCGCCTGCCAGCACTGCTTGCCGGAGCCGCACCAGATTGATGAAGTAAAACTGCATACTTCCACCACTTTCCGCAGGTATTTGTATCTATTCATATGTTCCGCCGGCCTGATTATGTCCAGGCCTTTTTCAAGAATCAGGCTGGCATAAATGAAGTTGCGCTCGGGACAATAGTATGGGAGGGACAAAATGTTGAAATACCTGCGATTGGCTGTGCTATTGCTTGTTGCCGGGTTCCTTTTCCCCCAGCCTTTGTATGCCGAGCCCCCGCGCGTTACCGCCGATGCCGCCCTATTAATGGACGCCGCCTCGGGGCAGGTGCTTTATGTAAAGAATGAACGGCGCCACAAAGACCCCGCCAGCCTGACCAAAATCATGACGGCCATCGTCGCCCTGGAAGCCGGAAACCTGGACGATGTGGTCACGATCAGCAAGCGAGCCGCCCGTTTCGAGCGGGGCAGTATCGTGGACATCCGTGAGGGCGAGCAGATCACGCTTGAAAACCTGCTGCGTGCCGCGCTGACCATGTCGGCCAACGACGCCACCGTGGCCATCGGGGAGCACGTGGGCGGGAACTACGAGACCTTTGTGCAGTGGATGAACATCAAGGCAAAGCTGATCGGTGCACGGGATACACGCTATGAGAATACCCACGGGTTTACCGCGCCGAACCATAAGACGACGGCCTATGACCTGGGGCTTATTACCCGCTATGCGCTCCACAATCCCACCTTTGCGGAAATGGTGAGGGCGCGGAAGGCCACCATAAAGTGGCACGATTCGGACCGGGAAACCACGGTGAACAATACTAATCGGCTGCTGCGCGGCAATTTCCCGGGGATCGACGGGGTGAAGACGGGGACCACCTCGGCCGCCGGCCACTGCCTGGTCGCTTCGGCCACCAGGGACGGGCGGCAGCTGATCGCGGTCATTCTGCATAGTAACGCCCGCTATGAGGACGCCAAGAAACTGCTCAATTACGGATTTGAGGTGCCGCCGGTCACTGCCGCGTACCGGAACCAGGAGATCGCGCAGGTGGTGGTGAAGGGCGGTGTGGCCGCCCGGGTACCCGCACTGGCTTCCGAAACGGTGGTGCTGCATATTCCCGGGGAGCAGGTTCCGGAACTGCGCAAGCGGGTTTGGCTGGACAGGAGTGTTAAGGCGCCGGTTAAACGGGGGCAGGAACTGGGACGGATGGACTTCATCCTGAACGGTGTGCGGCTGGGTTCCACGCCGATAGTTGCCGGATCAGACGTGGCGCGCGCCCCGCTTGTCCAACAGTGGTTTTCCCGCACCGTCCGTGTGGAATAGATATGGGAACCGAATTTCTTGACAAATGAGCGCGGTTAAGGTATATTAGGAGATGCGCCGGGCGGGTAGTTCAGTGGGAGAACGCTTGCTTGACACGCAAGAGGTCGGAAGTTCAATTCTTCTCCCGCCCACCAATAAGGAATGAGAAACCCCAAGTCTTTGCGGACTTGGGGTTCTTGCTTTTCCGGGTCTTGACAGCGGTTATGCCCTGTAATAGGGTATACCTAGAGGTTCTAGATATATCGGAGGATGTAGTATGAGACGGAAGAATCAGCTCAAGTCGGGCTATGTGGACACCATCGTGCTGGGGTTGCTCACCCGGGAGCCGATGTACGGTTATCAGATCTGCCGTGAGATCCGGGCGCTGACCGAGGGGGATATTGAATTTAAGGACGGGACTCTGTATCCATCGCTGCGCCGCCTGGAGGAGTCCGGGCTGATCGAGGGGTACTGGGAGGACCCGGAGGTGCTGGGCCGTCCCCGGCGCAAATACTACCGGATCACCACCGCCGGGCAGCAGGCCTTTAAGGAACAGTCTGCGGCGTGGAACCGGTTCCACCGCCTGCTGGGGCGGCTGATGGGGGAACAGCTATGTTTCGGATAGGGTATACCCCACGAAAACCGTTGACCGCCCTGCTTCTAGTGCTCCTGATTATCCTGGCCCCCGTGCTTGCGGGCTGTGACCGCGACCGGGGCTGGGCCGCCCTGACCGGACGGGGTGAGCACTGGGAGGCGATGGTCACCGTGCACTTGCAGGAGAACCGAGTGGCCTATCAGACCATCGTCCGCTACCTGTGTCCGGATGAATTCAGCGGACCGGTGGAGGTAATTACGAAGCAACGGGATGGGGAATACCGTGTCCGGGGCCCGCACGACGGTAACAGGATCGGTGTCAGTGACAGAAGCACGAGTTACGGAAGCTGGTCATACGTCAAAAACGGTTTTCAGTCAATTAAAGTTCAGGTGATCTGGGAGACCCCGGAGGGAAAACGTACCGAGACCATTTCGGTATCCGAATAGGCGTGCACAGGGCTCGGTAATGAGGGGGTGATCGGCAGTGCGCATTCAACGGTACCTGGACCGCGTTTGTCTCCAGCTGCGGCTTTCGGAGGCCGAGACCGCCTCCATCAGGGAGGAGCTGGAGGCACACCTCCGCGAACGCGCCAGGGACTACAGGCTGAAGGGTTTCTCGGAGGAGGAGAGCCAGGAGCGGGCCGTTACCGAGTTCGGCGCGGCGGAGGAGGTGGGAAACCGGATCATGCGGTCCACCGTTTGCGACCGCTGGGCTCTGCTGCGCAGCCGGTCCGCCGAGGCTGGTCTGGTGCTGTTTCTGCCCGCCGCCGTGGCCCTGGTGAATTATTTCAAGCCGTTCTTCGGCTACGGCTTTTCGGAACCCGCCTGGCCGATTCAGATCTGGTTTGTTCTCCTGTATGGCGCCGCGGTACTGGGCACCGTGGCCCTATACCTGCCGGTCTGGGGAGAGTGCCTGCGGCGTGGTGACAGAGCGCGGTTTAACTGGTGTGCCCTGCTCTACTTGCTGCCGGCGGTTTACTTGGCGGCAATGCCCCTTTTCTACTGGGGATTTTCGGCCGATGCCGCCTGGGTTTTGTACCGGCACGTATGGCTGTTTGCCAGCCTGCTGGTGATCACGCCTCTATTCGGCATTTTCCTGGGGATCGCCATCGGGGAGTCGGTCCGGTTTGTTCCGGCCCCCGGCGGTGTTCCCGCTGCCGGGAATTCTCAACCATCATCCCTGCACTACACGGCCGGCTATCTGGCTGGTCTCTTGCTGTTCGGGCTTTGTCTGTACCTCTACGCCCGTTATGCGGGGCGGGCTGTGCACCTGGCTTCCACCTTCACCGGGGAAATAATTCTCACCCCCTTTCCCGCGGCCAAAGAGGCCATCAGCATCCTGTTCGCTTACTTTGACCTGCACAAATGGACGGTAACCGGTGCCGTGCTGCTCGGTCTCGGCCTCTGGATGTCATTGCGGGTTCCTGGTAAACACCCGTAATTATGCCGATTGGCAGGGGGATCCAAGCAGAAAACCTGTTTCGAGAGCCCGGGGAAGCGACCCCGGGTTTATTTATGCGTAATTAGAGGGAACCAATCCGATTATGTCGAATCTTGAAATTTGTTTTGGTTTGGTCGGGACACTGCACAATCGGACCGAAGGGAGTGATGACTTACCAATCTGTAACATTTGGAGCATTATTCATCGAACAGGAGGCAACGGATGCACTCATTACTTAATTTCAATGACTGGTTAAACGGTATCGTCTGGGGCCCGCCCTTCATGATTTTGCTTCTCGGCACAGGCCTATACCTTACGATTCGCCTGGGCTTTTTCCAGTTCACGCACTTGGGCTTTGCCTGGAAACAGACTTTCGGCCGGGCCTTCGGCAAAAAGAAGGAAGGGGACGGGGCGATCAGCCCCACGCAGGCCGTAAGCTCGGCCATGGCGGCCACGGTCGGTGTCGGCAATATCGCCGGTGTCAGCACGGCTCTCGCCCTCGGTGGCCCCGGCGCCGTGTTTTGGATGTGGATGTCGGCTCTGGTCGGGATGGCCACCAAGTATGGGGAGGCCTCCCTGGGTGTGAAGTACCGCGATGTTGATCCGAAAACCGGCGAGGTGTCCGGTGGCGTGATGTATTACATCCAAAACGGCATGGGCAGAAAGTGGCGGCCGCTGGCCTTGATTTATGCCTTGCTCGCCGGTGTAGCCGCCTTTGGCATTGGCTGTATGGTGCAGGCCAATACCATGGCCCATGCCCTGCAAACCGGGTTCAACGTTCCCACTTGGGTGACCGGCATTGGCGCCGTGATTCTGGTCGGCCTGGTCACTTTGGGCGGAATCAGGCGCATTGCGGTAACGGCCGAGAAGATCGTCCCGACCATGTGTATTATTTATGTGGTGGGGGCTTTGATTATCATCGGATTAAACATCACCAAGGTTCCCGAAGTTTTCAACCTGATCTTCTACCACGCCTTTAACCCGACCGCTGCTACGGGTGGTTTCGTGGGGGCCGCCGTGGCCCAGACCATCCGCTATGGTATTGCGCGTGGCATATTCTCCAACGAGGCCGGTCTCGGTGCGGCCTCCATCGTGCACGCCCAGGCCAAGAACGTGCCCGCCCGCCAGGGTATGTGGGGCATTTGGGAGGTTTTCATCGATACGATTATTGTCTGCACTATGACCGCCCTGGTTGTGCTGCTCACCGGCGCCTGGCATACCGGACAGACAGGGGCCGAACTGGCTTCCACCGCCTTCAGTACCGGCCTGCCCGGTCCCGGAGGCCTGATCGTGCTGATCAGCCTGGTGCTGTTTGCCTACACCACCATGCTCACCTGGTGCTTCTACGGTGAGAAGAGCTGGCAGTATATCTTCGGAAAGACTGTGGTCGTGCCCTACCGGGTGATCTTTTTGGGATTCCTGTATATAGGCGCCATCGGTGGTCTGACTACCGTTTGGGATATCGCCGACACGCTGAACGGGCTGATGGCCATACCGAACCTGATCGCGCTGATCGCGCTGGCCAAGGTGCTGGTAAAGGAAAAGAACGACTTTATGACCGGCCTGTTAAAAGGCAATCAGGCAGCCCGCTAAGCGTTCCCAGGCACCACATCTGAAAAAGACACTCCGGAGCGATTCCGGGGTTGTCTTTTTTTTGAGGGAATTACAAGGGGACAGGGACACTCTTGTCAAACCCTTTCATAGACTGACGTGCAGGAGTGATTCTGATGATTGATGAACGGGAAAGAAGCGCGCGGAACTGGGCCCTGCTGTGCCATCTGGCGGCGTTGCTGGGGTGGGTGGGCATACCGCTGGGCAATATTCTGGGGCCGCTTGTGGTCTGGCTGCTGAAGAAAAACGAATTTGAGCTGGTCGATGATCAGGGGAAAGAAGCGCTCAATTTCCAGATTTCTCTTACACTGTACGGGCTGCTTATCGTGCTTGCTGTGATCGTCTCATTTGTCTCCTCGTTATTCGTTTTGCTCGTTCCGTTGTTGGCTTTGCTTGTGGTTTTGGCTCTGCTAAATTTCGTCCTGCTCATCGTGGCCGCGGTGAGGGTGAGCAACGGGGAGCGGCACCGCTATCCGGGCACCGCTATCCGTTTGTTATCCAATTCATTAAGTGAATTTTGCAAAAATGACAACAGAATGAGTAAAAACCCGTATGTTCTCTGACCCCGGGGTAAAGGGCCCCGGGGTTTCGATTGTGTCGGGCCCCCTTTGTTTCTGCTTGTTTCACCGTATTCTTCGAGTTTTCGGCGTCTTGCTCTTGCCATCAACTGTGTCGTGCGGGCGACACTTACCCTGCCAAATGATTTACTCCGGGGCCGTCCGGCGTTAGGCTGTCATATGCTCATAAGCGTTTTAATATAGTGTCAGCGAACAGACATTGACAGGATTTATTGCGTATGTTTGTGATGGAATTATCAAATGTCACCCGAATGTGCGTGTGGTGAAAGGAGTGCCGCGGGACTATGAAGTGTGCGTATTGTGACTTGAAGATGGCGTGCAGCAAGAAAGGCCGCGATTGTCACGGAGGAACGCTGGAACTGCCTGAATACAAGAACCCGGAGGTCAGACCGTTTGTCACCTACAGTGCCTTTCTCCAGCACGTCTACGGAAACAATCTTACCCGCCTCCAGGAACTCATTTTTAT
Source organism: uncultured Peptococcaceae bacterium (assembly GCA_965544035.1). Taxonomy (GTDB): domain Bacteria; phylum Bacillota; class Desulfotomaculia; order Desulfotomaculales; family Desulforudaceae; genus CBEULR01. The sequence goes on from CBEULR010000009.1 coordinate 78,829, forward strand.
CAGCCTGATGATGGGACACAAGAGTCTGGGATTTGTTTACTGTATGGGTCTTGAGCGGGAGGCTCAATTGTTGATTGACGCTGTGAGCCCCCATCTTGAAGTGAAGGCGCTGCGCTGTGACTATTGCAAGACCGCCGACGGCGCCTTTGCCTGTGACGCATACGACCGCAAATGGGAGCTTTATGCCGACGACGACCACAAGCTGGTTGATCAGCTGAACGCCACCGGAGCACCGATGTTTGTTTCGATGGGTCTTTGTATCGAGCAGGATATCCTCTTTAACAAGCACAGCAGCGTGGCGGTCACGAATTTCGCCCCGGCCGACTGGGTCTTGGGACATCACCCCCTCACGGTGGTAAACACCACGTACCAGCGTAAGAAATACCTGCAGGGGAAGGCCATACCCCCTGAGGACGGCTTCAGACGCACCCGTTTGCAGGAGCTGATCGTGTTCGGACAGAGAGCCGGAATCAAGACGCTCAGTCTCGGGTTCTGCAACGGCCTCTTCGAAGAAGCCCGGATGCTTTCCGATATCCTCTCGCAGTACTTCATCGTCTACTCGGTCTGCTGTAAGACAAGCGGCATAGACAAGAAAGATCAGAACACGCCCTACATCAACCCCGACGCCGCGTTCGAATCGGCCTGCAACCCCGTCGGTCAAGCCAAGATCAGCAACAGACTGAACATCGACCTTTCCGTACAGCTCGGCATCTGCCTCGGCCATGATATGTGCTTCGCCGTGCATACCGAGGCACCAACAACGACGTTTGCCGCCAAAGACCGCGTGCTCGGCCATAATACACTGGCCGCCCTGTATTCGGGGGCGCGCGCACGGGATGTGGACTACAGCGATCCGCGTCCGTACGAGTGCGTCGAGCGGTATAAGGATGCCGAACCGCCGGGAGAAGACCTGGATGATATTGAACGGGGGGAAATCGCTTAGCGGTCCGGCTGGGCAACAGGGACCGCCTGAGCGTCGTAGCAAATGCTTGGATCAAGGAGGTGAAAGGGAGGAGAATAAAGAAAGGAAATTATTGCCAGTTACTGGAATCGGAGTAAGGAGGGATTAGGGGGTTGAGTAAAGGACATTTGCGCAGGAATATTGCAATCTCCGTACTGTTGCTGTTCTTATTGTGTCTTATGATCGGCGCCGGCGGTGTCGGCGCGAATCCGGAAACGGCAACACTCGGCGATCTGGACATTCCGGGGAAGCTCGGTGAGGCCATCAAGGATGTGCCGATCGGAACGGAGCCGGGTCAGATCGATCCCAGCGCCGAGCCCGGATTTCTTGGGATCCCGGGAGCACCGCAGGTGAGTTTGGTTTTGGCGTTCCTGTGGGCTGTCTGGGTCGGGTGGATCTTCTCTACGGTTGGCGCTTTCGGCGGTATTATGGCCGGTGTCGGTCACATGACCGTTTTCGGTCTCGGAGCCTATGCCGGTTCCTTTAAGGATACGGCACCCACATTCAACAAGCTGATGACCGACTCGATCCGCGTATCCAACCAGTTCCTGGTCGGACTTTCAGCATTCGTTTCGTCCATCAACTACTATCGTATGGGTCGTTTGGTCTGGCCGCTCGGTTTGGCGCTCGGCCTGGGTTCCATCGCCGGTGCCGTGGGTATTCCGTGGCTGACCGGCGGCAAGATCAGCTTCGCGCAGTACATGGGATGGTTCGGCGTCTTCGTCTTTGTCGTGGGCGGCGTTCTGCTGTATGAGACCACCCCGCGGGGCCAGGCCGGCAAAAAGGCGGCCAAGGAAGCGGCGGCGGCCTTCCAGGCATCCCTGAAGGAAAAAGGTGACACTGCTGATAAGGGCGTCAAGGTCACCGGGTTCAGCCTCAGCCGTGTTTCGTTCACTTTCTACGGTGTGGAATTCGGCTTCAATCCGATCCTGCCGGTTCTCGGCGGTATCGTGATCGCGGCCATCTCGTCCTTCCTGGGTGTGGGCGGCGGCTTCCTGTACGTGCCGTTCCTGACCAGTGTGGTCGGACTCCCGATGTTCGTCGTGGCCGGCACCTCGGCAATGACCGTTTTCATCAGTATGGTAACCAGCATCGCGGCCTATATCCAGTTGGCCGGAGCCGGTGTGTACTGGACTCTGATCGGTGTCGAGCTGGTCGGTATCTTCTGCGGTTCGATGATCGGTCCGTACACCTCGAAGTACATCCCGGACATCTGGCTCAAGCGCCTGTTCGTCGTGCTGGCCGTCTATGTCGGTCTGAAGTACTTCAGCCAGGGCTTCTTCGGCCAGAGCTGGGTACCGTAAACCGCGTATTGCGCGCCGTGTGGTGTTGGATCATTTAATTGGCGGCCGGGGGTTTCCGGGCCGGGTCCCCGAAACCCCCGCGACCCCGATTGAAAGGGGTGACAAGTGTGCAGTTCTGGGCTGCTCTGGACCAGGTGCTGATCGTTCTCTACCGCATGACGGGCAATCCGGTGATCGATTTCTTTCTGGGCACCTTCCTGCTGGCGTTTCTGACCGTTGTTATCGGGGAGTTCACGATCTCCATCGCGTACCGGGTGAACCGGAAGCATCTATCGTCCTTGAACAACAATATGAATGAAGCGAAGGAGCTCTCCATCGCCGCTCTGAAGTCCGGGGACAAGGAAGGGTACAAGGCACATAACAAGAAGGCGAACGACGCCTTCGGGAAGGTGTTTTTCAACGCCATAGCCCTGTCGGCCGCCTGCCTGTGGCCCGTATTCTTTGCCCTGAACTGGATGCAGATGCGGTTTATGGACATCAGGTTTCCCATACCTTTCACCGGCTTTGCCGTGAATTACGTGGTAGTGTTTCTGATTGTCTACATCTTGTCTCGGATTCTCTTCGGAATGATGCGTCCCCGTCTGCCGTACTTTAGGAGTGTGCAGAAGATGCTGGATGAACAGAGGAACGGTGGACCGCGCCCGGAGACCACATCGTCAGCCGTGGCAAGCAGTGTGAGGCTAAAGTAACGTCCGTGTCGGCATCCGAAAAGGAGGTGTAAGCACATTGTATGGTGAGCAGTTGATTCTCCTGCTCGTTCTCCTGCCCGTCGCTGTGGCTGTATGCTGCCTGGGACTGCGCAGCGCGTCCGCGCAGCGGGTGCTCCTGATCCCCGCCGTTGCGGCACTGATGGCGGCGGCGATTGCTCTGGCCTGGCGGATCATACCGGAGGGACCGCTGGTTTACACGCCCCCGGCTGGCTGGGAAACCGTGGTGTCCGTTTTGGAATACGTGCTCATCGCCTATTTCCTCTACATCGGTCTCACTTCCCGAAACAGCCTGGTATTGGGACTGGGCGGTGCTCTGGCCGTGTTGCTGCCGGCGGTGCAGTTCGGCATATTGGGCGGGCACGTTTTTGTTGATCCGGTGTTCTGCCTGGATGCGCTGGCCGTCATAATGTGCCTGGTGATCTCGGTGGTGGGCGGCTTGATCGTGATCTATGCCACCGACTACATGCCCGCCCACGAGGCCCATCTGAGGCTGGAGCGTACCCGTCAGCCGCGGTTCTATTTCTGGTTTGTGCTTTTCCTGGGGGCAATGAACGGGCTGGTTTTTGCGAACAGCCTGCTGTGGCTCTTCTTCTTCTGGGAAGTCACCACGCTCTGCTGTTACCAGTTGATCAGTCATGATCTGACCGAAGAGGCCAGAGGGAACGCCCTGCGGGCTCTTTGGATGAACCTGATCGGGTCGCTGGCCATGGTGGCCGGTATGGGGTTGGCTTATAATACCGTGGGCACCCTGGCCGTTCAGGAGCTGATCAGTGCCGGTACGGCCCCGCTGGTGCTCCTGCCGATCGCGCTCTTCTGCCTGACCGGGTTCACGAAAGCGGCGCAGGTGCCCTTCCAGAGCTGGCTGCTCGGGGCGATGGTCGCGCCCACACCAGTGTCCGCGCTCCTGCATTCCAGCACAATGGTTAAGGCCGGAGTGTACCTGGTACTGCGTCTGGCTCCGGGCTACGCGGACACAACCCTTTCGCTCGGTGTGGCCGTCTTTGGCGCCTTTGTGTTTATGGTGACCTCGCTGCTCGCGATCGGGCAGCGCGTTTCGAAGCGGGTCCTGGCCTACTCGACTATTGCCAACCTCGGCCTGATCGTGTGCTGCGCCGGGATCAATACCGATCTGGCGATCGCCGCCGGTATCGCTCTGATCATCTTCCACGCGATTTCCAAGGGGATGCTCTTCATGGCCGTGGGCGCGATCGAGCAGAAGATCGGCAGCCGGGATATCGAGGATATGGACGGTCTGCTGTCGCGGGCCCCGGTGCTGACTATTGCGGCCGTGATCGGGATGCTTTCGATGCTGTTCCTGCCCTTCGGCGTGGCCTTCGCGAAGTGGGCGGCGATCGAGGCCGCCGGTCCGCTGGCCGGTGGATTCATTGCGGTGGTCACCTTCCTGGCGATCGGCAGCGGGGCAACCCTGGTCTTCTGGGCCAAGTGGCTGGGACGGATGCTCGTTGGCTCGCCGCAGACGGCGGAAGAGTCGAGGCCCGCTTATGCCTACGGCAGCGTGCTGGTGCTGGTGGGCGGCGCTGTCGTTCTGAGCATATTTGCCGCGCCCCTGATGGCCGGAGTGATTCAGCCCGCACTCTCCGGCATGGGGTACGGTCAGGCCTTTGACGTGACCGGGTGGCACCTGCGCACTGCAGTAGGATTCTTCCCGCCGTGGGTGTTGTTTGCGGTGCTGGCGGTCGCGGTGCTGATTCCGGCGATCAGTGCCGGCGGGTACCGGGGCAGAATCGATCCGGTTTACCTCTGCGGCGCGAACGTAGGCGAGGGCCCGGAACGGTTTGTTGGTCTGGCCGGGGAGGCCATCGAAAACAAGAGCGGCGGGAGCTATTGGGCCCAACTGTTTGGTGAGGGGCGTTTGACACCGGCATCGAACTGGACGGCTCTCGTCTTGCTGGCGGCGCTCTTTGTGGGGGTGATCGCGGTATGACCCTGACCTGGCCGATTATCATAGCTGTTGCCGCAGTTCTCCTGGCACCGCTGGCCGGCGGCCTCCTGCGGGGACTTGACCGAAAGATTTCGGCGCGCTTCCAGGGGCGTATGGGGCCGCCGGTAACCCAGCCGTTCTACGATTTCGGAAAGCTGGTCGGCAAGTCGCAGGTGGTGTCTTCCAAGGGGAATATAGCCTGGGCTTGGAGCTACCTCTTGCTGACGATGACGTCCTTTACGCTGTTTTTCCTGGGTCAGGACCTGCTGGTGGTGTTTCTGATCCTGGCCTTCGCGGGAAGTGCGCTGGCCTTCGGCGCGTTCAGCACCAGATCGCCTTACGCGCGGTTGGGGGCAAACCGTGAGCTGCTGCAAATGCTGGCTTACGAGCCGATTCTGCTCCTGGCGGCGGTGGCGGTCTACTTCCGGACCGGGCACTTCTCCGTGTACAGCGTGCTGGAAACCGGAGAACCGCTGCTTCCGTACCTGCCCCTGGTGTTTGTCGCGGTCCTGGTGGCGCTGGGTATCAAACTGCGCAAATCGCCTTTTGATATTGCAGCGTCGGAACATGCGCATCAGGAACTGGTGCGCGGGATTTACACCGAGTATTCAGGCAAGCATCTGGCGCTGATCGAGCTGGCCCACTGGTACGAGTTGGTGCTGCTGTTGGCATTTGTGGCGCTTTTCTGGGCACAGCCGTGGTGGATCGGTGTCCTGATCGCTCTCGGTGCTTATCTGCTTGAAGTTTTCATCGACAACATTGCCGCGCGTCTGCGCTGGTCGTGGATGATGGGAACCAGCTGGGTTGTCGGGGTCGGGTTTGTGGTAGTGAACCTGGTGGTGTTGTCGGTATTGGGTTAAATCAGCGGTTTTGTCCGGAAAGGAGTGCGGCTGAGAATGGGGTTTTTGGCACGCTCACGTGTAAAGTCTCCCTGGATTCTCCATTACTGCACCGGTGGCTGTAACGGGTGTGACATTGAAATCCTGGCCTGTCTGACGCCGCTTTACGACATAGAGCGCTTCGGAATGCTTAACATCGGCAACCCGAAGCATGCGGACGTCTTGATGATCACCGGGCCGGTGAACTACAAAAATCGCCATATACTAAGAAACCTGTATGATCAGACCCCGGATCCCAAGGTGGTGATCGCAGTCGGAACCTGTGCGGCTACCGGCGGGATATTCCACAACTGTGACAATACGCTCGGGGGTGTGGACAAGGTGATCCCGGTCGATGTGTATGTGCGGGGATGCGCCGCGCGGCCCGAAGCGATAATCGACGGGGTGGTCCTGGCCCTGCAAAAACTTGCGGCAAAAAGAAGCGGGGGTGTGCCGAGTGCAGCAAATTCGGGTTAAAGCAGCTCAGGACAAGGTCGTCGCCAAGGATGAACTCGTAAAAGAGGTCGAGCGTCTGGCCGCCGAGGGTGCCCGCTTTACCACAATGGTGTGCTTGGACCGTCACCCGGAATTTGAAATCATCTACATGTTTCAGGGCGCGGACCTGAGCCTGATTCGGTTCAGAGTGCACATCGCGAAGGACGAGGAAATCCCCAGCATCTCCGGGGTGCTGCTCGCCGCGGTGCTGATGGAAAACGAAATCAAGGAGTTCTTCGGTGTCAGGTTTACCAACCTTGCGCTCGACTTCAAGTGCCGGATGCTTCTGGCGGCGGACAGCCCGCAGACACCGCTCTTGAAGGTGAAGCCCGATTCACGACTAGAGGGGGGAGCATAATGGCACGTGTTACATTCCCGTTCGGTCCCCAGCACCCGGTGCTGCCCGAGGCGATTCAACTGCAGCTGACCTGCGAGGACGAGCGTGTTGTGGAGGTTCTCCCCGTCATCGGCTACATGCACCGCGGTGTGGAAAAGGCCGCCGAGCGCAATCTTTTCCCGAACAACATCTTCCTCTGTGAGCGGATCTGCGGGATCTGCAGTTTCATCCATGCCGCCACCTACTGTGAGCTGATCGAGGGGATGATGCGTGTTGAGGTCCCGCCGCGGGCGAAGTACCTGCGGGTGGTGTGGAGTGAGCTCTCCCGTATCCACAGCCATATGCTCTGGCTGGGGCTGCTGGCCGACTCGTTCGGGTTTGAAAGCCTGTTTATGCAGTGCTGGAAGGCGCGCGAGATCATCCTGGACATCATGGAAATGACTACCGGGCAGCGTGTGATCCAGTCGGCAAGCATCCTGGGCGGCGTCCGGCGCGATATTGCCGGTGAAAAGGAAAAGAAGGTTCGCAGCCTGATGAATCGGTTCAACGACGAGATGCGTGCCATTTACCCGGTGTTCGAAAGGGACTACACGGTGAAGGCGCGTACGGTGGGAAAGGGGATTCTGCCCAAGGAAAAGGCCTGGACCCTGGGTGCGGTCGGTCCGACCCTGCGCGGCAGCGGCCTGGCCTATGATGCCCGTTCACTCGGGTATTCGGCTTACGACGAGCTTGGCTTTGAGCCGGTCGTGGAAAACGGCTGTGACTGCTACGCCCGGATGATGGTTCGTCTGCGTGAGGTAATGCAGTCCGCCGAGCTGGTGGTCAAGGCTCTGGATCAGATGCCGGAAGGGGAACTGGCAGCCAGGGTTAAGGGGTTCCCCGAGGGCGAGGCCGTGATCCGTACCGAACAACCGCGCGGCGAACTGATAGAATACGCCCGCGGGAACGGCACCGCTCATCTGGAACGGCTGAAAGTGCGAACGCCGACCTTTGCCAACATTCCGACGCTGCTCGTGATGCTTCCCGGCTGTGAACTGGCGGATGTGCCGGTGATCGTAATGTCGATCGACCCGTGTATCGCCTGTACGGAACGCTGATAAGCGGAGGTGTTTGAATAATGCCGGTGATGAGTGGAACCATCATCAAGAACCTTTTCTCCGGGCCGGCGACCCGCCCTTATCCGGCGGTCAAGCGAAAGCCGTTCCCCGCCACCCGTGCCCGGGTGATCCACGAACCGGAGCGCTGCAGTCACTGCGGGCTGTGCGTCCATATATGCCCGACCGAAGCGCTCCATCTGGAAGAGAACCGGGACACCTTAACGCTAACGCGCACCTATAATTCTTTTGCCTGCATCTACTGTGGCCGGTGCGTTGAGATTTGTCCGGAAGGCGCCCTGCGGATCGGGTTGGAGTATCCCGAGGCCGCAGACCGGAAGACGGTGGTTGCGACAAGCAAATAATGTAATATTTGCAGAATATTTTTGCAGGATTTCCCCGCCCTCTTGCGGAATGTTTATATGAGCATTCGCTTGTAAGGGGGAGTGCAAATGGTTTCTTCCGAGACGGCAAAAGGGCCACAACAGGTTCTTGTTCTCAGTGAAGAAGAGAAAGAACTGGTGCGTCGTGCCGGCACCCGGTTGCGCTATCCCCGCGACCATATCATCTGGTCGCCGGACGAGGTGGCAGACAGGGTGTACCTGATCGAGAGCGGTTACGTCAAAATATACAGAGTGTCAGCTGAGGGGCACGAGGTTACGGTGGGGGCGATTCGTAATCCCGGGGAGATGATTGGCCTGGCCGAGACGCTCTATCACGGGAAGAGGACCTGCTACGCCGGGGCGATACGGGATATCTCCCTGATCGTGCTTACCAAGAAGCAGTATCTGGAATTGCTTACCACCGAGCACAGGCTGGCGCTCCACACATCGAAACTGCTGGCGGCGCGGATGCGCGCGGCCGAATCAATGGTTTTCGAACTGGTATGCTGGCAGGCCGCGGCCCGTCTGGCACTCTTTCTGCTGAAGGTGAGTGAGAGCTGCGGGATACCGACGGAGGAAGGAACAAAGATTAAGCTGCCGCTTACACACACCGAACTGGCCTCGATGATCGGCGCCAGCAGGCAGACGGTGAGCTCCCTGCTGACCACTTTTCGGAATGAAAACTGTATTACTGTGGACGGCCGTGAGATAGTGATCACCGATCATCAGAGGCTGGCTTCCTGGGTGACCGATGATTAGCGCTTCCACAATAAGCAGAGGCTGGGGCGGCGCCCAACCTCCGGCGGTTTCTGTCTCCGGGCTGCCGTTAACGACTGTCTCTCTCCCGCGGTGAAATGGATAGATTCGGCTTTACCCGCCTCACGCCGCCCATCGGCTGATCCACATCGCCCTCAAACCGCGGTATGACGTGAAAGTGGAGGTGCCATACCGTCTGTCCCGCGCAGGCACCGATGTTCACCCCGACGTTATACCCGTCAGGTGCAAACTTCTCATCCAGTATCGCCCGCACTTCGTGCATAAGCCGGTAAGCGGAGGCGATCTCCTCCTCGCTTGCTTCAAAGAAACTGGAAAAGTGCCGCTTGGGTATCACCAGCACGTGGCCGGGATTGACCGGAAACTTGTCGTAAATGGCCACGGTCAGTTCGTTTTCACAGACGTAGTCATCCGGATTCAGCCGGCAGAAAATGCATGGTTTTGGCTCGTTCACACCGATTCCCCCGTTTCATGTTGAGCTGTGTTTCCAAGAGATTCTACCCCATCCGGGAAAATCCTACCCCAATCGGCCCATCAGACGGCCTGTTTCTCCCTATCGGATGCATTCTCCGGGAAGAACCGGTATTTCTGTTCCAGGCGCATAAACCAGGCGCCGGCCTGCCCCTGAAGGAGAAAGGCGAAAGCGACCATCAGCGCGGCGTCCGCCCCAAAGGCGGTGAAGGCGAGGCCCATGGAAATGGGCAGGTTGCGCAGGGCGGTGGCGTACACGAGCGAGATGGCTTCGGGCCGGCGGAAACGGCGTCCGATGCTTACCGCGAGCAGGTAATTGGCGGCGTAAAAGATGAGCTGGACACCGAGGGCGGACAGCACCAGATGCGGACGCCCGAGGATCAGTTCGGCATTGTTGCTGATGCTTGTGAAGATGATGAACACCATCCCCCAGGCGGTGGTGGCGGGCAGATAGGGCTTGATGCGCCGGTTAAACTGTTCCGGGGTGTACCGGCGCAGGAGCAGGGAATAGGTGGCCGTGCCCATGGCGAGCGGCAGGAACACAACGACGACCAGCGTTTGGAGAACGGCGGCGACATCGATCGGCACATACCGGCCCACCATCACCAGCAGGTACCAGGGCATTAGGAGTGAGCCCGAGACGAGACTGATCACGGTCAGTTTCACCGACGCCGGCACGTTACCCCGGGCAAACATGGTGTAGGCGATGGTCATGTTGGATGTGGGCAGCAGGGCGGCAATGGCCAGACCGGCAAAGAGGCCGGGCTGGTCCAGCAGGAAGGCCGTCCCCAATATGTAGGCCAAAACGGGAACGGCCAGGAAGTTCAGGCCAAGTGAATGCAGAACGAGCCGTCCGTGACGGAGGCTGACCATCTCGCCGATCCTGAATCCGATCATCGTGGGGTAGATCATCAGCACGGATGCCGGCAGGATGTAGCTTTTGAGCGGTCCGGTGTCCAGGCACAGGCCCGCGGCGAATCCGACCGCCAGAGTCAGGGGAATTGTCAGCGCCAGGTTGCGCGAGGGTAAGAAAAACAGTGTCTTGATCTTATTCATACTGTCTTGAGGATTCGACCAGCGGGCCCGGAATTCCTACACCGGTGCGAGGTTGTCTCAAGACAGTGCGGGAAGTCGGGCTCTCGACGGTGATCCCGGCAGGAAATAGGCAAATCCTGCCGAAGTGAGAGGTTTATGCTGGATAAATGAGGTGGGGGTACGTGAAACGAGGCGGGATTATCGTTTGTTTGCTCTTTCTCTTTCTTCTGATCCCGGCCTTAACGGCGTCGGCGGCACCGAAGGTGGTTGTGGACGGCCGTGTGCTGAACTCTGTTGCCGTCCCGCGGGTGGAAAACGGCACCACCCTCGTTCCCATGCGCGGTATCTTTGAAGCACTGGGGGCATCGGTGGATTGGGACGCGGACACCGGCACCATTACCGCCGTTAAGGGGCAAACCCGGATTGTGCTCAAGACCGGATCGTACTCCGCCTACCGGAACGGCCGTGAGATAAGGCTGACGGCGCCGGCCAGGGTGGTAAACGGTGCCACGCTTGTGCCGCTCCGTTTCGTGGGTGAGTCCCTGGGGGCGGACGTTTACTGGCATTCGGCCACACAGACGGCGTACGTGAGTTCGGGGCCGGGTCTCGTCGAGCAGCCGGCGCCCGTTTTTGATTCGGCCGATGTCGTCCGGCGGGATTTCAGATGGAAGTACGGCGGCCGAATTCATACCTGCACGCTGGCGCTGCCGGAACAAGCCTGCCGGTATTATGCGGGGCTGGAACGAGTCCCGACGAACGACCTCTCGGTGTATGTGACCGATCCGTACGATGATGAATTTGTCGCCGCCGTTGCCGGCCAGCTCCAAAAGATGGCCGACGCCGCAGGGTACTCCGCGAGACAGAGGCTGGAGTTTGTGATCGCCTTTGTGCAGAGCCTGGAGTACATAACCGACGATGTCTCGAAGGGAGTAGAGCAGTATCCCCAGTATCCTCTGGAGACTCTGAACGAGCGGCGGGGAGACTGTGAGGACACCAGCATTCTGCTCGCGGCCGTCCTGGAACAGATGGGGTACGGCGTCGTCCTTCTTCTGATCGAAGGCGAGCCGGGCCATATGGCCGTCGGGGTGAAAGGTGAGGGCCTGCCCGGGGTGTACTATGAAGCAGGGGGTTCACGGTACCATTACGTGGAAACGACGGGCACCGACTGGCGGATCGGGGACATCCCGCAGGAGTACCGCGGCCTGCCGGTGCAGATCCTGCCGCTGGTGCCGCAGCCGGTGATCCTGCACCAGTGGTGGTACACTGTGGCAAACGGCCACATGGAACTCAGGGTCGCCGTAAACAACCACGGCACGGGCACCGCCGGGAACACCAGGGTATATGCCGCCTTTGACGCAGGCGGCGGTATGGTTTACAACCAGTGCTGGTCCGATCCGCTGGATCTCAAACCGCGTTCTCGGGGAACGTACGTGCTGCATCTTGATGTGCCGTCCGGTGTTCCGACCCGTCTAATCGTGAGAATCGTGAGCAACGGCACAGTGCTGGACGAGAGCCGCTCCGAGTGGTTTCGAACCTAATCCGCCCTGCTTACGGAATCGGGTTGACGGCCTCCCCGTATATTCTGATCTCGAAATGCAGGTGCGGACCGGTCGAAACGCCCGTTGATCCCACACGACCGATCGTGTTACCCATCTGCACCCGATCACCCTCGGACACATTGATCGCCGACTGATGTCCGTAGCGTGTGGTCACGCCGTTTCCGTGGCTGATTTCCACCATGTTGCCGTAACCGCCGTACCATCCGGCGTAGGTTACCGTACCGTCCCCGGCGGCGCGGACCGGTGTCCCGTGCGCGAGGGCAACGTCGATTCCCTGATGCATCCGTCCCCACCGCCATCCGAAGGGGGAGGATATTCTCCCGCCGGGAATCACGAGTCGCACGGAATTGACCACCCTGGCCGAACCGCGCTCCATGATTTCGGGGCGGGGCTCGGTGATCGTGCGGGTATCCAGAACCTCTCTCTCCGCTTCCACACCATTAACGGCGACAATCCGGTACTCCACCTCGCGCAGTCCGTTTTCCCCCTGCTGCACGACTCTGGTCCGTCCATAGAGCATATCCCGGTTCTCTCTGACCTGACGCTCGAACGGTATCTCCTCGCGGGCGGTTTCCTCCGCTCTGGCGACAACAGTGACCAGGGGCGAAGCGATCTCCTCCGGCGTTTCCCGGATCATCAACCTGGCGCCGGCATCCGGGGGCGTTTCTGCATCCGCCGGGCCGTCGAAGGCGCGGGCGATGATCATCGGCTGTTCGCCCTCACCCTTTAGTCTGCGCACGGCCTCAACGACCGGCAGTACCTGATGGGTCGGCACCACGACCGGGACCAGGTCAAGCTCTTCCTCAAAAGCGGTGTCGTAGTGCGGCCCGATCTGGTACGCCTCGCGCACGAGCTTCAGGACGTACTCGGCGGCCGCTTCGTCCCGGACGACTGCCGCCGGCCGTCCGTCCACCCGGATCTCCGTGGCCGCGGTTTCAAAGGTGAGATTATCGGCCATCAGGCTGCGCAGTTCGTCCTCGTCCATCTCTCCGGAAGGCTTGTCCCACAGCATTTTGTAATCGGTATCCTGTGCGGGCCATACCGCGGTGCCGAGCCTGGCCTCCTCTTCCCGGATCAGGGAATCCAGCACCGCTTCCGCTGTCGCCCTGTTCTTGGCGACGGCCACCGTCCGCCCGTCGATCTCCACCGCACAGGCGCGCGTGGTCAATATGGTCCACAGTCCGCCCGAAATCAGCAGCACCGTCAGAATGCCGATTGCCCAGTGTTTGATCTTCAAGTGACCTCCTCCGCCCTGATGAACTACATCAACAAGACTTTTGAGCGAACCCCGCGAAATCCTTGATGTAGATAATGGGTGACTTGGGTTGAACCAGGTTTGGTTCCAGGAACTGACCGCGTGTGACACATCCCCGTCTTATCTGCAGAGAGACTATGGATGATTCGAGGATATTCTTATGGATTCAGCAGGAAAATGGAATCCTATGGTGAAATTGGCAGTACAAGAAAGGGGTGTTTCGAGGATGACCAAGGTTTTGTTCTATGGTATGTCCGGGGAAAAGATGTGTTTCCAGCATATCCTGCTCAACGCGCTCGATCTCCACGCGGCGGGTAAGGAAGTGAAGGTGATTTTTGAGGGGCAGTCGGTGAAGCTGGTTTCGGTATTCGAAAAAGAAGAGCACCCGCTGTACAACAAGGCGAAACAGGCCGGCATCATCGCCGGTGTATGCACGGCGTGCTCCAAGGCGATGGGCGTGTACGAGCAGAATGTGGCTTCCGGGCTGCCAATGCTCAGTGATATGTCCGGCCACGCCGGAATGAAGGGCTTCATCGAGGACGGGTATGCGGTCATTAGTATATAGGGTAGCGGGGGCGGCTTGCCGTGGATATATTTGAGGCTTTTCGGGCGGCGGCCGACCCGGAAAAAGCCGCTCACATGCGCGCCTATATGCGCGACCAGTTTGCTTTCCTCGGCATACAGACTCCCGAGCGGCGCAAGCTGAGTCGTGCGTTTTTCAAAACCATGGATAAGGCGGTTGTGGACTGGGAGTTTGTCTTCAAGTGCTGGCAGCAGCCCGAACGCGAATTCCAGTATCTTGCCAAGGACTATTTGGACAGACTGAAGGCGGCCCTGACCCCCGCCGACATCCCCCGTTTGCGCCGGATCGCGCTGCAAAAACCCTGGTGGGACACGGTGGACGGGATCGACGTCATCATCGGGGACATCGCGCTCCGCCACCCCGAGGTGAACCGGACGCTACTGGCGTGGAGCACGGACGAGAACTTCTGGCTGCGCCGCATCGCGATCAACCACCAGCGCGGCCGCAAAGACCGGACCGACACCGCACTGCTGGAGCAGATCATCGTGAACAATCTGGGGCAGACCGAGTTTTTCATCAACAAGGCCATCGGCTGGAGTCTGCGGGAATACAGTAAAACCGACCCGGCCTGGGTGCGTGATTTTATTGCCCGGCACCGCGAAAAACTGGCCCCGCTCAGCATACGCGAGGCCAGCAAGTATATTTAACCGCGGCCGGGGTCCGCACCACGGCGCCTATTCCACTTCACGCAGCATCTTCTCAATCTCGGTCACACGCTTCCGTATATCGGCCAGGTTCTCGGCGTTCTTCTGCTGCGCGGCGACAGCCTCCTCGGCCAGCTTGCGATAGGCCTGGTCCCTGGCGATTTCGGCCGCAGTGGTTATTCTCGACTGGTAGACCTTCATGGCCAGCCCGATCACAATGGTTATCAGCGTCAGAATTCCCAGAACAAAGCCCATTCCGGCGATTTCAATACCCATCAGTCATCATCCTTTCCATCTTTATCATCAACCGAGGGGCTTACGGCCTTCTTGACCGTTACCGTCTCTGCTGCTTTTGCGATACTCCGCTGATCAAGATTGAGCTGGAAGGGAACCACTTCGTAGTATTTCATGGCCTTGCCGGTATCCGAGATCTCCAGATAGCCCTTCACCAGCCCGGCCTCCTCCAGCCGCTTTAAGTGCAGGTACAGGAGCGGCCGGCTGATCTTCATCAGGCGGGCCAGCTGGCTCACGTGAATGCGCTGGTCCTTGAGCAGCGCGATGATCTTCAGCCGGTAGGGGTTGGCCAGCGCCTCAAACAGCTTGATCAGCCTATCTCCATCGATTGCGTATCCCCTCCTTTGCGATAGCCATCTAACACTATTATTCCACCTGTAATATTTTTATTACAGGTGCGGGCGTGTTGTCAAGGGCAACTTAGCCCGCCACCCCAAAAAGAAGACCCGCCGGCCATCATTCCGGCGGGTTTTCGAGGCTTGGTAAGGCTTCGGTAAGATCTTCCCGGCAAACCGCGCGGACGTGCGCGGCACCCTCGATTTCGCCGATACTCTCCAGGTAGGCGGTGTAGCTCATCCAGGACTCCCGATTCCCGATATCCAGCGTGGCCTCGTCTTCCGTATCCGCCTTGTGGAATCTCACCGGTAACTCAGCGAGAACCCTCAAAACCGCTACCAGATAAACCATTTCGAGTGTCCAGCGCAGTAACGGGAACAGCTCTGATCCGAAGACTGGTGCCAGTTCGGATACTGATCGAACCAAATCGTCTTCGGCCTCTTCACTCTCGTTACGCAGCCAATCATCCAAAGCCGTCTGCACCTGTTTCACAAATGTCGGATAATCCAGATTCAGCCCCACATCGTACAAAATCCGCATCATCTGCGCGCTGTCTTCTGGTCTTTGGGTCAGACTCTCGAGAACAGCCTGAAACGATTCCTCATCCGACTTCTCCAGTTGCGTGAGCACGTACCTGGCTGTGCTCCACAGGGCACCGGCGACCGCGAAAGGGGGAATGTTTAGGGTTATCTGACCCTGGATAATGGCCATAATTGCGGGCCTCACGAGCGGTTCCAGTTTATGCGATACTTCACGTGTTGCCAGCGGATGCTTGGCCAGGTACTCTTCCAGCCGGTCCCAATCGAGGCCGCCGTCCTCTGTGCGCAGTTTCTGGAAGTCAACAACGGCCTGTACTACCGCGCGCAATGATGCCTCAAAGACGGTCGCCCACAGCGGGTTTTGCACTGTGTTTTTGTCCGGGCAACAATCGATTGCGTAGATGATGCTCAGCAGATCATCATTGGGCCAGTCTCTGGAGCGAAGGCACTCTACCAATGACCAGGCCGTATATTTCACAATACCCGGGGTCACCAAACCGGGCAGATACTTGTCCGCCAACTCCTGGACTATGTCTTCAGGGTCCGTGTCCTCCGGAGATTTTTCTAGGCGTGCATCCAGTTCTTCAATTACCGGACGGAGCTCGTTCATACGGAAGAGTAGTTTGTTAAGCTCCTCATCAGTCTCCAGCAGTTCGTCCAGCCGGTTCATCAGTTCCAATAGTCTGTCAGCCATAAGGTCCTCGTCCTCTATGGCCATGATGTCGCGAAAGGAAGCCAGGGCCTGTTCCACCTTCTCGGGATCAGGCCGATGCTGCTCGCGCGGGTCCAAACCGCACGCCAGAGCCAGCGCCTGATGCAGATCCGGCCGGCCCCAGACTTCTTCACGCCGCCACCGGCTCAGAATTTCCTCCACCTTGCGCATACAACAGCGTTTGTACTTCCGCCCGCTTCCGCATTCACAAGGGTCGTTCCGCCCAATCTTGAACAAACTCGACATTTACACGAATACCTCCAAACCCAAGACTGCGTCACCTTCTTTGTCTAGTTTCGCCGTGCTCTAGTCAATACCTGGCGGGTTGTGTTTAATCCTCTTCAAATGCGCTGGTCTTGTTCTCAAAAGCACCGATGACTATTTACTTGCGAACAGCGATCATCTCGTGAAGTCGCGAGTGAATCCAAAGGCATAAAGGCCGTCAGCCACGGATACAATCACGTCGCGCATAGCTACGCAGGAGCGCCACGTTTCCGGAATGCCGTCTTCACCGTAGCAGGCCCCGGCCAGCTGGCCGTAGACCGCACCGGTGGTATCCGCGTCCTCGCCGAGATTCACGGCCAACAGCGCCCCCTCACGAAACGTATCGCTGTTGAAGAAGGCCCACAGCGCTGCCTCCAGGGACGCCACCACATAACCGGTTCCGCGGATTTCGGGCGGGTTACGCCGCTTAAACGAGCCGGCCGCGATCTCGGCAATCCTGGGCGCAAGGGGTTTTGCGGTCCAGATACCTGGCACCGGTTCATATGTATCGGCGAGCAGTTCTTCTTTGGGAACGCCATTCAACGCAC
Source organism: uncultured Peptococcaceae bacterium (assembly GCA_965544035.1). Taxonomy (GTDB): domain Bacteria; phylum Bacillota; class Desulfotomaculia; order Desulfotomaculales; family Desulforudaceae; genus CBEULR01. Next base: position 95,947 of record CBEULR010000009.1, read on the forward strand.
CTACCATTAAAGCGGCCAGGTAACGGCAGGCGTCAACCGCCTCCTGCGCCCCGTGCGTCGTGCGCGAGCTCTCGCCAGCTTTCTCAACGGCAACTAACGGATCACGGGCATAAAAGAGGGGAACGGGGGCGAGGCGCATTATCGAACCGTTCCCGGCAGACCGTGGATGTGTGGAACCGCAGTACGGTTCGCGGCTCATCTCGAAGCGGTGGAGAGCGGTGTGAACCGTATTCCCGATATCGAAACAACGTCCGGTACTGCTTAAATGACCTTCACGGTACCAGCGCAGGTATCGTTCCAGCTGATCAACGGGATCAAACCCCTTACATTCGATCAGACTCTCGGCCAGACACAGGGCCATCGAGGTGTCGTCAGTCCACTGCCCGGGCGCCAGTCCGAAGGGGCCGCCGCCGACCATATCCGTCAGCGGTTCAAAGCTCCCCGGCATAGCAAACTCAAGAGTCGTTCCCAAGGCATCCCCTGCGGCCAAGCCGAGCAGGGCACCCCGATAACGCTTGATAATGCCTGACCGTGATCGACAACTTGGTTGCACTGTTTATCAACATACCTTTCGACGTTGTTATGTTCATTATACTAGGTTAGTTTATAGGCTGAATAGCACGTACAAGGGCTGTTCTTAACCATAAATAGCTGCCAGTAGTAGATAATATAGGAAGGAAACTTGGGGCCGAATGGCGAAATCACCAATTATTTGGCGAATTAAGATCCTTGCGGGTTAACACAGTAGCTTACCAGAACGGAATATCGTTTCTTATTACAGCCTTTTGAGTGGCGAAGAAATATGAAGGGGGAAACCGATAAATCTAGAAAACAACGTAATCTGCTTGGTTAGTTGTGGTGGTAAACTGTAGCAAACATCGGAGTTGTGTATAAATGTATAGCGTTGTTTGGGATAAACAGACTGGAGGTCTATTCCTGACCGATGACCAGTGTCATTCATTGCGTGGCGAAGTCCGACCCGTTTTCTATGAAGAGCTTGATCTTTTGGGGTTGAGTGAGTTTTGGAGCTACCCGCGTAGCGATGAACCTCTTCTTTGGGCTACGCCAGGTAGATCTTATTTTTATAGAGGCGAGCTTGTTGCTGAAGCCAAGGGTGGGTGTCTGTTTCAGCGCCCTCAGGTAGATGTAATCAAAAAAAACTTATCCCTTGTTCCTATGGACGTAAAGACTATGCTTGAGAAAAACGGCTCCATGATTGTTGGGCTGGTACAACGCAGCCTGGAATTCATTGTTAGTGCACATAACAGGTATAGAGATCGAGTTGATGCTACTACCGTAGCCTTTAGTGGGGGCAAGGATTCCTTAGTATTGCTCGATCTGGTGCAGAGAGCCCTCCCTCCAAACGATTTTGTCGTTGTCTTTAGTGACACGACCATGGAGATCAGTGCTACTTATGATGCCGTGGATAAGGCACAGGAGAGATGGAGTAATTTAGAGTTTCACGTGGCGCGTGCAACGATGGATGCGAAGACGACGTGGCAACAACTTGGGCCTCCGAGTCGTATTCACAGATGGTGTTGTGCTGTACATAAGTCGGCTCCAACGTTGTTGTTATTGCGTTCTTTAGTGGCAAAGCCTTCAATTAGGGCTCTGGTTTACGACGGGGTGAGGAGAGAAGAGAGTCCCGCTAGATCTAACTACCTAGCCATTTCTGAGGGTAGCAAGCACAGCACACAGATTAACGCTAGCCCTCTGCTTCAGTGGAATTCTGCAGAAGTGTTCCTATACCTTCTTGATCGTAGGCTATTGCTCAATAGGGCGTATAGGAATGGTTTCGTGAGGGTTGGATGCGCAGTATGTCCTATGGCTTCTAAATGGTGGGACTCGCTTGCTTGGCAGGTTTATCGGGAAGATGTTAAACCTTTCGTCTCGGTTCTGCGTTCTTATGCACGCAGTATTGGGATTGTCGAGGATGAGATTGATAAGTATGTTTCGGAGGGTGGCTGGAAAGGAAGAGCTGGTGGACGAGGTATAAATAATGGTGGAGTAAGGGTTCTGGAAAAGTGGGATGAAGACTCGGTGAGTTTTCTAATAAGAGAACCAAAAGAGGACTGGTTGGAGTGGGTAAAGGCTATTGGTTATATATCACGAACGGGGCAAAGTAAGGGACAAATAGAAACCAAGAGGGGCTCTTTCCCATTTGAGGTTTCTGAGATCGGTCAGGGGTTAGAGATATTGGTAACTGGGACTCATCGCGCGGACCGTTTTCTGCTTAGCCATTTCCGAACCATAGCTAATAAAACTGCTTACTGCGTGCGGTGTCGCGCGTGCGAGGTGGAGTGTCCAGTTGGAGCGCTGGATGTGTCTGGCAGTAGAATTAGGATTTATGAAGACAAGTGTATCCATTGTTTTCAGTGCTTGACTTTTTGTGAGAAGGGTTGCTTAGCTGCAAAGTCCTTAGTGACGAGTCAGGGAGGTAAGCGAATGAAAGGACTCAATAGATACCAGCATTTCGGAATGCGCAGAGAGTGGCTGGAAGGTTTCTTGAATGATCCCGAAAATTGGTGGCATAACCATAGTTTAGGGAATAGGCAGTATGATGCGATGCGCATTTGGCTGAGAGAGTCAGAAATAGTTGAGGACAATGTGATCACGGAGTTGGGATCTTCATTACGTAAGTTAGGTTCAGACAATCATCTTTCTTGGGCAGTTATTTGGGCTAATCTTGCAAGAAATTCAGCATTGGTAAACTGGTACCTGTCGAATACTTTATGGGATACTCATTATTCTCGATCAGATCTCTTTCAACTGTTGGATGAGCGATTGTCTCCCAGTACCCGGAACAACGCTCTTGTTACTTTGTTTGGACTCCTCCGGGATACTCCACTAGGGGTGGATTTGGGATTAGGAAAGGTCGAGATGAAGGGGCGTCAGTATATGTCTTTATATAAAGCTGGATGGAGTGAGCCAGACCCAGTCGCTATCCTCTATTCCTTGTATCGTTTGGCTGAGCATCTTGGCCGATATGACTTTTCTCTAAGTGAATTGTACGAGGGTGCCACTGATGGTCCATATGTTCTTTATGGTGTGTCTCGCGATACTCTAGTCCGGATGCTTAGAGGGATATCGTCGAGATGGGAAAGCTGGTTGTCTGCAGAGTTGGTCAGAGACTTAGACAATATTTACTTGAACCAGAGTAAGTCCTCATTGGATGTACTCGCCCTTGCGGATTCTCCCTAGCCTGAATGATTAGATATTTTTTCGCAAAAAAGAAGGCATATTGATGCGGCTAGATCTATAGATGATCGGCAAGAACACTTTGGGCTACGGAATTCGATCTTGTGCTATTGTGGGATTTGCTTTCATTGTATATTTTTTGAGGCTTGTTAATACAATCTCATCCAATATTTCGTCAAGGCTCGAACAACCCTTCACTGCAAAAATCTTCGCTAGCCAACTGTTTGAATCCCCTGCTAAAAACAATAATAGTATTGCAATTGGTGTTTTGACTCTGTTCTTTTCGCTATCGTAATCATAGACTCAGTTGTTATGCAGCCTTAACTATAAGTTTTTGGAGGAGTGATCGTCGTGTGGCTGTACAGTGATTATCTTACTATAAGAAAAGATTTTATTCCGGTGTTTTCTAAAGAAGCTGATAAGCTCCAGCCTACAAGTTGGAAGTCCTTCATTCCTCATTCAAGTATGAAGAAGATTATGGCTGGAATGATGAAGGCACTAGAGAGAGGTTCACCCGACGATAAGCTATCACTATGGATTCACGGAGCTTACGGAACAGGAAAGACATATGGTGCTTTCTTGCTCAAGCATCTTTTGGAGGATGATTTAAACGAGGTAGATGATTACCTCAATAGGTATCAGGAACTCAAAGATTTCTGGCATCGACTACGCCAATTACGTGAGAGCGGGCAGTATTTAGTTGTATACCATTCTTCAGCAGCTAATATTACGTCATCCTTGAGGTTGCTAATCGAGATTCAGCAATTGATTAAGGAAGCCCTGGATAGACAGGGCTACACCTCCATCGTTGGTTCAACCGTGAAGGATACCATCCTTTCTCGACTAGCAGATCAAGACAGTGCATTTGATTGGGCAAAGGCATTCAATAAGCACCGTGGAAAATTCTTGGACTTTGCGTCACCTGAGGCAGTTGTGGACAGAATTGCCAACGGCAGTCTTGACGAAGTTCGTGAGGTGACCGATCGTGTTGCCTATGTTCTGGAGTCAGAGGGCTTCTATGTTGTGGATCGTCCAGACGTTTTGAAGAAATGGATCAAGGATGTCATCAGGGAAAACAATTTAAAAGGTATTGTATTTATTTGGGATGAGTTCACAGATTATTTTAAGGTAAACAATTCGACTAGTTGGTTACAGGAGATAGCCCATTTCACTACAGAGGCCTCCTTCTACTTACTATTGATTACTCATCGATCCCCGGATCAGTTTCGGCGATTGGATGATGATACTCGAAGGCGTTTACTAGAGCGTTTCCATAATTTCCATTTTGAAATGAAGCCAGTAACAGCATATCAGTTAATTGGGAATGTTATTGAGGTTACAACTGACCCCGAAAGACGATCTACTTGGGATGTTAGAGTGGAGAGCTTTTGGGATAAGGTGCGTAAGGCGGCTACACATGTATTAGGTGATGAGGCGAAGATACAGGATTTTAAGCGGCTAATTCCCTTACATCCTTATTCAGCCTATTTGTTGGCAACAATATCACGCCAATTTAGTTCTAGCCAGAGAACATTGTTTCGATTTATGAAGGAAGAGGATGAACACTCTTTTTGTCGGTTTATCCAAGAATATCCCCACAATGAGTGGTATTGGTTTACAGCCGAGAAGCTATGGGATTATTTCTTTAATGATCCAAACAATGATTTTGTTGAACAGGTTAGAGATGTCGTTAACTACTATAGATCTAGGATTGATGATTTAGCAGAGCCTAACGAAATCAAATGTTTCAAGGCGGTTATGCTTTTGATCGCACTCTGGCGCCAAGTTCCTGGTGTATCTTCTCTGAGGCCTACACGAAGAAATCTTGAAACAATGTTTCTAGGTACTGACATAAAAGGATCAATACGGACAATTCTTTCAAATTTAACACAAGAAGGTTTGATTAATAGTCGGGCTATAGATGGGGACGAAGAATTCTTCATCCCATTAATGACCGTTGACGAGAGAAAAATCAACGACATTAAGAAACAGCTAGAATCCACTTACCATTTTAATCGAGTAGTAGACGAAATTCTTTCTAAACCCCTTGTCAAGCAATTTAATCAATCTGGGGCAGCTGGACGTAGACAGCACCTTGTCATTGTCTCAGCGCATCAGCTACGTGTTAATCGGGAAAGGGTAATTCCTGAGATAAAGCCTTATCAGCTTAACGTGGTTCTGGTGGTGCCAGAAGATGAAGACGAAATTAGTGTTGCAGAACAGGAAGCATCTAGACTAGCACGCGATAATCACATGGCTATTATTGTAGTAATTCAGGCGCCATTTGGAAAGAATCGTTGGCAATTATTAATTAAGCATCTTGCTCATCAGCGATACTGCGCGCAGATCAACGATGCCCAGAATGAACGCTACTATGATACCCAGGTACAAAACGTGGTGGATGGCTGGAGTGGGATTGTGCGTAACTCCAGGCATAAGCTCTTCTATGCCGATGATGAACACCCAATCTCTGGATCAGTGGGTTATCAGAAAGCTTTTGAGGAAGTGGTTGCGGATGTCTTTAGGTATGGACCAGAAAAAGTGTCAAAAATTGATCCTCTTTACGGTGAACGTTTCGGAAAGTCCGGGGCTGAAATCGGGCTAGGAGTGAACACAAATTTAATGAACCCTTACAAGGATTTTGTGGATGAGCTAGCCCGTCAAGGCTTCGGGGGAAATGTGGATGGCTTTAATGCTAAACCTGAGCACCCCGTTTCTCAAATGAGGTCGGTTGTAAGTCGTTTTTTCTCAACGCAGGAGAGTGTTTATATTTATGAGATTTGGGAACGATTGCAGGAGCCTCCATATGGACTTATACCTTCACCTATAGCCATAACATTATTCGGGTTTATAATGAGGGAGTATGCTCAAGGTTATTACTGGTCGGATGGGGTAACCTGTTTTCCACTAAATCATAATAAACTAGCAGAGCTACTAGAAGCTGTACTTAAGGGGAAAAGGGGGTCTGAGGACTACTCAATTCGAAGTATGTCCCAGACGGCTGAAAAGTTTTGTGAGTTGGTCCGAAACACCTTCGACCTACCACCAGAAAAAACAAAATATCCCGAAGACACTAAGAAATATTTGAGGAATTATCTAAATCAGGTTGGGTATCCACTTTGGGCCTTAAAATATGCCCTCGATAAGAGTTCGAGAGCTACACCGATCATTGTGAATGCTTTCAAGGAATTGGAAAGAATTATTTGTATCAAGGATGATGACGACAACAGCTTATCAGACCAGGGCTTAGACCAGGTTGTGAAAAATCTAGGTGCTGTCTCTGAAGACTTGAAAGTCTTTGTTGCGAAGGCTCAGTTTGAGAATGGTTTGCAGGCGTTTATAGATGAGAAAGATCCAGCATTGTCAGATATTATGGCGCGTGTTAATATTGATCTTCCTTTGGCTGTTTCACATCTGAAGAGATTAATGAACGAGGATGTCTGGATTTGGCAGATAGAGAAGGTTGAGGCACGTTTGCCAGAGCTACGATCTGAGTTCTACCTAACTGATGCACTTAACCAGTTGTGTGGGGTTAGTTATAAAGAATTAGATAAAGTAATTAAATATTTTGCACAAGAATGGCTCGGGAGATTAGGTAAGTTGCCTCTCCAAGTCCTTTGTATGACGAAGGATTCTAACATAAGTATTATAATCAAAGAACTTAACCAATTGGTTTCTGCTGGTGCTCATGCTTATGCAAATAAGCATGAATTAGCATCACGATTAATTCAGCATAGGGATGATATTCGCAGCGCCTTAAACGACCAGAATGGTGCTTTAATTCGATGGGTAAAGAAGGTCCTGAAACAAGAGTTGGCTGATGAAGAAGCCAGAGAAGTACTTAAAAGGTTGGATAGCCTTGTAGAGGAAAGGAATTCCGAAGTCGTTAAGCAGGAAGTGAACAGACTTGTTGTGGATCTAGAGAGCGGGCGGTTGGTAAGTGAATTAAGGTCAAAATGGATTGAGATTACAGGGAGTGGATCACCCGCTGAATGGAGCCGATCGAATAGAGTACCACTTAGCTTAGTTCTGAGCGGGCAGGTTTATGCTGACTTATTTACAGTATTGAACGATCCAGCAACTAAAACAGTATCAGAGTTAAAGAAGAGCCTCAAACTACTTCAAGATAATGAAAAGCAGCTAAAAATACTGGCCAATCATTCCTATGTTGATAAGTATTTTCTGGAAGCCGTATTAGGTAGAAAATACATCAAAATAGTAAATGAGTCGCATATGACATCCCTAAAGGAGCGTCTTGTACGATGCATTGGTGAAGATGTCTTTCAGTGGCCTACACAAATTAGGAGAGTTAGGGATGTTGCCGAGGAGTGGGTGAAGTCATTTTATAGGGATGATCTTTATGGCCAAGTAGTGCAGAGAATAGACGCAATTCCCCTTAGTGAGGCGAAAAAGCTTCTGAAGTCCTTGGCGGAACAACCAGAGGTTGGCATTTTGATACTCAGCAACGGAGGGTAAATTGGTGAAGCAGTTCGATGAATTGGATCAATTAATCAACTGCCTGAACACGGAGGCTAATGCAGAGACCAGATTCCCAGTGAGGTTCATTTTGGTTTCTGGCCAGGACGCTTGGTCACGTTTGGTACAGCGACTTCGAATCGAAGTCGATCATCACATCTGGCTATCGTCTTGGTGCGATGATGTTGATTGTTTGCCTTATCTAGGTCGCTTGGAGCCGGCTTTACTTGAGGAGACATCACCCAGGGTGCTTATATTACCCCTTTCCGAATGTATTCGATTTAGTCCTTCAGCAGCTGAGAGCCTTGTAAACCTGATCACTATGGAGAAGGTTGGATACCAGAGATTTTATATCCCCCTATTTGAGCTAGACGATGTTTTTCATTTACAGATGGCTTCTGTATCTAGATATGGAGATGACCAGTGTAGTGATGTGTGGAAACTTAAGGGTTACTCTTCAGCAAGAGTGTATGTGGCTCCGGCGGCTATACGTCAAGGCATAAAAACAGTCAATGGTTTTAAAGATTATTTGGCTCTGTGGGAACAGGGGGGAGATAAGGAGGTCCAATTTGTTACTAGTTTAGCACCCCATCTAACGAGTCAGGTTGGTAACTATGAAGTCAAGGTTTATGGTAACACCTACGATATAGTGAAGAGTATAGTAAAAAATGACTACGCTGGAGCTAGCATTCTCCAATCCTGGGGTACTGATGCACAGTGGCAATGGTTATCGGAGCAATTGGCCAGTACTCAGGGGTTTAAATATGCTGTTTCTCGAACTTACAATGTGAGGAGCTATTCTCCTGACCTGCTGCATAAATGGAATAAGTTGGACGATAAGCATAGGTGGTTGTTGTGGCTATGGGGTAAGCTTGAGCTTGATAATTCAACATACTTAGGTTTGGTTCTTAATAAGAGTGTGTCTTTTGACACCTTCACTGACGATGTGATAAACGGTGTTTTTAATATAGAAAAAATCCGGTTTTTGGAAGAACGGAAGTTTCTTTTAGAAGCTCTTGAGGTGATTGAGCTGCCGGAGTCCTTCTGGGCTTCGTATGACTGCCTGAAAGACCCTACAAAAAAACTGAAGGTTCTTAGTGGTATCACTAGGCGGGAAAGACAGGAAGTCATCTTGATAGTAAGAAATTTAATTGAAAAGGATATCGATAAAAGTGAGTGGTGGTCCTACTTAGAAATTGCTTACCCTGAGCTTACCATGTACCTAAGTAGGCCCATTTTTGATCATGAATTCATAGATGAGTATTTTGCATTGTATAGGGTCTCTAGAATTCTAGATAGACCTTTACCGCGGCTTCTTGAGATGGCTAAACAAGCTGCATCAGATAGATTGTTTTGGACTTTCCCCACACGTGAATCAGAATTAGAAGCGCAAGCAAGTGTCGCTAAGGTGTGGGTAGATGGCATGGGTTTAGAATGGGTTGCTTTAATTACGGAGCTAATTCAATCTGCTGGCTTAAGCATAGGTACTAAAACAAGGGTTACAAGGGTTAACTTGCCATCTATAACGTCACAGAACAAAGGCTGGACTCAGCCATATGAGGTGGATACTAGACTAGATGAGATCGCACACAAGTCCACCTATAGTTTCCCGGAAGCGTTTGTCGAACAAATAGAGGTTGTTAAAGAAATTGCAGAAAAGGCAATTCAATTGATGTCACAGAACAAGAAAGTAGTTATAACGTCTGACCATGGGATGACGCGTTTTAAAAGCAACAATAGGCTATCGACTCCAGAGGGGGCGACGACTCTCAAGTGTGGTCGTTATATCGAGCTTAGAGAAGATTATGATGAACACACGTTTTACAATGACCCATCTTGTATTGCGGAAGGTAACCGGTTGATCTCCACTGTTCATGAAAAGTTCGAGGGAGGGGCCGGTTTTGCTGGAGAGATACATGGGGGTGCAACCCTTGAGGAGTGCTTGGTCCCTGTGATAAGCCTTCACCAGGTTAGTAAATCGTTATTGTCTGAAACTTGTAAACTGGTGTTTCTCAGTCCTAAAGTAAAGCTAGACCATCACAATCATGGTCAGCTTGTTGTCAAAATGGATCGTCCACTGGAAAAGCTTGTATTAATTGTCGGTGGGCGTGCATTTCAGGGCGTACATGGAGAAGCGAACGATTGGTTCTTTACGCTGGAAGGACTGCCACCAGGGGACCACAATGCTAGACTCAAGCTGGAAGATGATAGCTATATAGAAATAACAATAACCATTATCAAGGGTTTAATCCAAGACGATCTGGGATTGTAAAATTGAGGTGAGATGATTGGGTTCCACATCACTAGATAGCGATAAACTAAAGTCAGTATTCTCAGACATGTGTGTATACAAGAGTGCCCAAGGCAACAAATTTTTCTCGGCATTAGGTATTCCGTCGTTCTTGCGGGACTGGTTAGTTATGCGCTTTGCGGACCAGGCAGGCAATATTGACATCGATGAAGTCAACGAGTACGTCAAGCGTTACATACCGTCGCGCGATCAGTGGGAGTTGCTTAAGAATGAAATGACTGAAGGAAGCCGTGTTAAGCTTCTTACTAAGGTTGCAGTTACCATCGATGTTCGTTCTGGGGAAGGGTTGTTTAGTCTGCCAGATCTTGGTTTTCCAGCGCGTAAGAATGAGGCGATAATTGCCCCTCATGTATTGCGTAGCAAAAAGGATGTACTGCTTTCCTCTTCTGAAGCCTGGGGGGTAGTTGAGCTAGAATGGTATAAGGTACCTGTGACAGGGCGTAGAGAGGAAGGAAGAGTGTTTATGACAGATTTTAAGCCCTTCCGTCCTTATCAGGTTGATTTAGAATTCTATCAGAGTGCCCGTAACGAGTTCACTCTAGATGAATGGATCGATTTGCTTCTACTGGCAATTGACTACAATCCAGATGGTTTTATCAGAGAACGGGAGAAGATGACGATGCTGAGTCGACTTCTTCCGTTTGTAGAGAAAAGAACAAATATTATTGAACTCGCGCCAAAGGGGACCGGCAAGTCGTATGTGTTTTCTCAAATTAGTAAGAATGGTTGGTTAGTAAGTGGAGGTAGTGTTACCAGGGCTAAGCTATTCTACGACATTGGACGTCGAACGGAAGGTTTAGTAAGTCGTTACGATTACGTAGCACTTGATGAAATTCAGAGCATCAGCTTTCCCGATGAAGAAGAAATTAGAGGAGCCTTAAAAGGTTACCTTGAACAAGGTGAGTTCCGTATTGGCAGCTATCGCGGCGTAGGGGACGCCGGCCTTATTCTCTTAGGGAATATCAATGAAAAAGATATGGATGAAACCATAAACATGTTTCGGAGTTTGCCAGCTGTTTTCCAGGAATCAGCTTTGCTTGACCGTTTTCATGGTTTTATTAAGGGTTGGGACATTCCCCGTATGAGAGAAAATATGAAGGCCGACAGTTGGGGACTGAATGTCGAGTATTTCTCTGAAATTGTTCATGCGCTGAGAAGTGATATTAGATACCGTGCTGTGGTTGATGAACTACTTCACGTTCCCAAGGGCGCGGATACACGGGACACAGAGGCTATCAAGCGGCTAACAACAGGTTATTTGAAACTTCTTTTCCCCAACGCATTATCCTCGAGTAGTATTGCTCTAGAGGACTTCGACACTTATTGTTTACAACCAGCAAAACGAATGCGAGCAATAATACGAAGTCAACTCCATCTTTTAGATCCCGAGTACTCGGACACAATACCGGACATTCACTCCGTTAGTAACTGATACCGGAATGGGATGAGTCTTAAGAGGAGACTTTCTTATGCCCTTTACCATTGTCCAGCAGGACATCACGAAGATGAAGGTGGACGCGATTGTCAATGCGGCGAACACCGCGCTTCAGATGGGCGGCGGGGTATGCGGAGCCATCTTCCGCACGGCGGGGAAGGCCGAGCTTCAAGCCGCCTGTGATAAGCTGGCCCCGATTCAGACGGGGGAGGCCGTGATCACGCCGGGGTTTCGGCTCCCGGCGAAATACGTCATCCATACGGCGGGTCCGATTTACCGCGATGGTAAGCACGGCGAAGAAGAGCTGCTGCGTTCTTGTTATCTCAACTCCCTGAAACTGGCCGTGGAGAACGGTTGTAAAAGCATTGCCTTCCCGCTGATTTCGAGCGGCATTTACGGCTACCCGAAGGCAGAGGCCCTCCGTGTGGCCACCACGGCCATCCGGGCTTTCCTAAATGACAATGACCTTGACGTCACGCTGGTGCTTTTTGATAAGGCCGCGTTTGTGACGGATCAGGAGCTTCTCGGTGCGGTCCGGAGTTACCTCCGTGAGAACTTGGTTGCCGGCGAGGAATTACCACATGTGGCGGAACATTCTCTGGCATTATATTTCCAGCCAACAGAAGCTGCGCCGATCTCTTCTGAAGCTTTGCCCTCAGAGATCACCGACCTTGTCGTGAACCTGGACGAGCCGTTTTCGACCACGCTGCTGCGTTTAATTGAGGCCAAGGGGAAGACCCCGGTTGAGGTCTATAAGCGCGCCAACCTGGACCGCAAGCTGTTCTCTAAGATTAAAACCAACTGCGCCTACGTGCCGAGCAAGCGCACCGCTATCGCGCTGGCCATCGCCCTGGAGCTCAGCCTGGAGGAGACCGAAGACTTGCTGGCCCGGGCCGGCTATGCGCTCTCGCCGGCGCAAGAGTTTGATGTCATCATTCAATACTTCATCATCAATGGCCAGTACGACATCTTCGAGATCAACGAGGTGTTGTTCAGCTTCGACCAGCCGCTATTGGGTGGCGTGGGCTAACTAACGATTGTCGCTTTGCAGGCGACCAAACACCTTTTCAATAATGCCATCCTTGGGTTAACAAGACTTAAGGAGGGCATTACATTGAAAAAAGGATTAACCGAACTGGTATTTATCCTGGACAAGAGTGGCTCGATGGGCGGTTTGGAGTCGGATACCATCGGCGGCTACAATGCTATGCTTACGAAGCAGCAGGCCGTGGAGGGTGAGTGCCGGATCACGACCGTGCTGTTTGACCACAACTATGAACTCCTGCACGACCGCATTGACATCCGGGCGGTCGGTCAGCCCCATCACAGCCAAGGATTATGTGGTTGGCGGCACGACCGCACTTCTTGACGCTATCGGTCGGACCATACATAAAATTCAAAACGTGCAAGAACGCACCGCAGACGACTACCGTGCCGAAAAGGTGCTGTTTGTGATCATCACCGACGGCTTGGAAAACGCGAGCCGTGAATACTCACTGGAAATGGTGAAGACGCTGATCGAACGTCAGAAGTCGGAACACGGGTGGGAGTTCATCTTCCTCGGCGCGAACATCGATGCCGTGGAAACCGCCGGCTAGTTCGGGATTTCCGCCGGCTATGCCCAGGACTTCATCGCCGACGGCGATGGTGTGGAACTGAACTTCCAAGTGATGAGCAGCGCAGTTGCGTCGTTCCGTAAGTACGGGGCCGTGCCAGAAGACTGGCATGACGAGATAAAAAAGGACTACAAGCGGCGTGGTGGGAAGCGATAGGGGATACGGCTAATTCAAGCTATAGGCTAGGTTGCAGGAAGGATAATGCAATGGGTCGAAAACTAGGGTAATGTAGTGTTAGAGGGGCTGAGAGATCAGTTGAGCGCGATTGATGAACTAGCGAGGGTTATTGCCCTTGGTTACCCGGCAGATGCCGAGGAAAAAGAACTGAAGTCGCAGATGGATGGGGCGATTCAGGGTGTGTTCGGTGAACGCTACCATGCCCGCTCGCCGTACCGTTTCCGTACTGTTCTCTTTTCAGGTAATGATAAAGTCTCGTTTGCGGGCTTAGTGCGCGAAGACGCGCCGGACAGCGGGGTGTACGGCGGAATGTCCCTAATCTGGTTCCCAGTAGGGCATGACGACGGACAACCTGCATCGTCTTTACTGACTCTGGTATGTGGCACCAAGGGATTGTCACCTGACGAGCACATTCTTGGCCGACCGGGGCACGTGCGGCATCTGCAGGGGCTTCGCCGCTACCTTGCTGCCTCGGTGGGTGTTTCAGTATGGGTCAAGCACGACCCAACCAACCTGGGGCAACCGGTTCCGAAGGTGATTCAGGAACAGTATCCGCAGTTTTCACGCGTCTTCAGCCGATACGGAAACTTCATCTATTGCGCGGTTCAGGTTCCAAAGGAACTAGAAAAGGCTCGTACAGTGGTATCAGCCTTTCTTGATCTCTATGCCTGGGAGCGGAATTGGACGCCACTAAAGGCGGCCTCTGAAGAGATTATTGAATTCAGAAACGGGTTGCGAAACCATCTTTTCCCTTGTGTTACACAAGAGGAATTGGTAAACTTGATTCGTACGCGCCGTTTCGTGGTTCTGCAGGGTCCTCCTGGGACAGGTAAGACAAGAATGGCGAAGCGTATCTTGCGCGAAAACTTTAAGGGTAAAGGGCGGAGTGTACAGTTCCATCCGGCAGTGACCTATGAAACATTCGTGGCGGGGATTACGCCGGCCGTATCAGAAAAGAACCTTTTGTTCACAGTTTCTCCGGGCTGGCTCCTGCAGGCGATTCGCGATACCCGTGACGATGAGTTTCTACTACACATCGATGAAATCAACCGGGCGGACTTGAGCCGCGTCCTTGGTGAGGCGATCTATCTCTTCGAACCGCGAGAGATTGCGTCTGGTGAATTGGGATCGGTGCGTTTGCCACAGGAGTTGGATGATGGCACCCGCGATCTGACTATGCCTCAAGGTCTTTACATTTTGGGCACGATGAATACTGCTGACCGCTCTATTGCCATACTTGATATGGCTGTACGGCGCCGGTTTGCTTTTGTAGACGTCTGGCCGGATATTGAGGTTGTAACGAACCAGGGAATAGCCTTGGCCACCGAGGCTTTTTCACGGCTGCAGGACATTTTTGTCCAATATTGTCCCGATGAGGCTTTGTCGCTTGTACCTGGGCATTCGTATTTTTTGGCTGATTCAGAATCAGAATTGAAGAGCCGACTAGTATTCGAATTGATTCCGCTGTTGCGTGAATACCTATTAGACGGCAGACTCGGTTCATGTGAGAGCGAAATAAGAGCCTATATTGACTGGCTGGAAGGCGAGATTGCTTATGGGGTCGAGGAGTAGTGCAAAGGCACCGATCGTGAGCTGGAAGCCAAAGAATCCTCTACTGCTCATTCTTTCTGATCAGGGTGCTCAAGTGCGATTTTCACCTGAGAAGCTGGGTCTGAGGGGCAGGAATCGTTCCTGGAATCCTTGGGCCTCTTACTTTCTTAGAGTGAATCGGCCACAACTGAACTCGTTGGGTGTGGAAGCGTCACTTGAGGCTGGGCGGGATACGGTTGAGATGTATCTAAGACCGGGAGGAATTGTGGGGGCAGTTCCTCTCCGGGCGCCCGATACGCACCGGGTATTGGGCGGTATCGTCGTAAAACCCCGTTTCGGATGGAGCGACATAGGCCCCCTCTTGTCCGCTACAGAGTGGGCGGCTTCACCAGAAATCCTGGAGTTTCCATTGGTTCCCGGCAGTTCGCGTGAAGTTCCACCGTGGGTTCTAGCTGGTCCAATCATCTATCGCTTTAAAGCTTTATTGCGGGAGCTTTCTCGGGAGTTTCACCTTCAAGAGGAAGTGCGCCAAAGACCCAGAGGGCAAATCATTTGGTCTAGGTACTGTGCACAACACCTACCCCGGGGTTCTTTTCACACGTTACCCTGCCGCTTTCCCGAATTAGGTCCTGATCAGTTGCTTTTGTCCCACATTCGTTGGGGATTGGGAAAGGTCGGGGTTTCACTTGCTACAAGAGCCCAGGCAGACATCATGGCCAGGCACCTGTTAGATGAAGTGACGCTGATGGTCCGTGACTTGCGGGATGTGCAGCCGAAGGCACCAACCCACAACGTTTTAGATCGCATACTGATGGGGATAAGCCTGCCGTCTAATGTGCTCCGGCAGGGCATTGAGGCGCTTTCGTGGATTGTTGATGAACGTGGGTTAGCTGGGCAGTCGGAGAACGACGGCTTATCTTGGCGTTTACCGATGCATTCGCTTTTTGAATACTGGGTGGAGAGCCTGGTTCGCCATTGGTCCCGTGGTTTTGGCGGACAGGTCACCACGGCCCGGAAAGGGGACGCATTTTTCCCCTTACGTTGGGAGCGTACCGGATTGGGGAGTTTAACCGCGCTGGCCCCGGATATTGTAGTCAGACGGGGGGACACGGTTTACATATTCGACGCGAAGTATAAGCGGCACTTGCAGGAGCTGGACGAGGGGCAATGGCGTGAACTAGAAGAAGAATTGCGCGAGGAACATCGCCACGATGTGCATCAGATACTGGCTTATGCGGCCTTGTTTGATGCCCCGCGGATTGTCAGTGTACTGGTCTACCCAATGTATTTGGGAACCTGGTCTAAGCTCTCAGAAACAGGACGAACCGTTACCCGCGCGATTCTACCGGGCGTGGAACGGCAGGTGGAAATCGCGTTAGCAGGGGTTCCGCTGCATTTACACCCCGGCACACAAGTGCGTGACATAACCGTGAACTGGGATGCATTACATTACACAGGTAATTAACTGGCTCGATGTTTTATAAGATGAGATTTTGGGTTGGGGACTGTAGCGTCTGATTTTGGATACCGAGACTGTAGCAGCGTCATCAAGCCGGATCGAGGTTAAGAATCATACTCACCCAATGAAGTCCCCCCACTTTCCTATTCTGTTTGAGGCGCTGTGTACGGAACGGAATGTGTGGGTAAAGTATCTGCCCAGGAAGATCGTTTCCCATCAGATCTGGGGGTAAAGGAAGATATCGTCAAGAATCTATGTGAGATCTGTGTGCTGGCTCAAGAGATCGGTCGTGACGATACCGAATTACGTGCCGAACTCCGAGAGAGGTTGGCAGCTCTTAAGAGGAAGGATGGTGATATCTCTTATCTACAAGACATTGTCAGGGATTGCCGGGAATTGAACCTAGGCATCTAGAGGTTTCAGAGTTTTTCAGGGCCGCTCACCGAATGGTAGAGCGGTTTTAGCGTTTTCTAAAAGGGCAAGTTTTTTTGCATAGCATAATTGCTAAACTCTGATCAAGGTTCGGGATAGCGATGAGCGTGCCGAACCAAGAAAGAAAAGGAGTGGTTTAGAGTGAAGACTGGAAATACCGTTGAGGAGTATGTGATGGACTATGAGTACAAAAGGACGGGTCATTGGACGAAGAAGACGGTCGACCTGTTAGCTATGTCCCAGTTTAAGCTACACGCGAGGTTGACGAGGCTCTCATCAAGAAAACGGTGGAGTATAGATAGGTGATCGCTGATTTTTGGCCGATATGGTTACTCGAATGGGGGAGTGGCTTGTGATTCAATTCCTGTTGGTGGTAGACGCCATATTCATCTTCATTTGGCTGATTGTGTGTCAATGGCCACTTGAGAATGAACATTTTTGGCCACGAAAACTAGACAACTAAA
>CBEULR010000010.1:0-102811 GCA_965544035.1 uncultured Peptococcaceae bacterium
CTATGATTGGGTTATATGTTATACCCTAAATTGGACCCTTTTTGGGGTCGAATCATACCTGGGAAGGACCTATCAGCTCATTGATGCCCGGGACCAGGCGGCCGCCTTGACCCCGCGCAGCAAGGTTGTTGTCCTAACCCACTTGGATGGTTCGATAAGCCGTTAACCAGAACAAGTATTATGGGCTGCGGGTGTTTAATCCCCCGAAGGCCAAGCCCGAGACAACCGTATCGAAAACGCCGCCAAAGCCGGCCGTACCGGCGCCGGATCATCCTTGGCGGCGTATGTCAATAAAACCGCCGTATTCAAACGACCCGGTGGAGGACTACTTCCGGCGTTGGGAGCATAGACACTTTGGGTCGCTGTAAAACTTGTTTTCAAAGACCGGGAAACGGTATCACCATTGACCAAAACATGTCTATAAGGGGTGACATTTTCTCAGGCCACTTAAGCGTGTTTTAGGGTGACATTTTCACTGTCCGTTGACAGCAAAACATTATGTATACTTGATGACCACTACAAATTGAAAGCGGTTGATCCACTTCAGAAACGGGAAGGACACCATCGTCCGTTCTAGAGATGTCTTAGACCCATGAAAATGAGTCCCACTCCCGTCATTACATAGAGCATAGCTATTGGTGATAGTTTGGAAGCCAGCCCGACCAGTCCCAAAGCGGTAACACCGATTAATATGGTCGGTCCGACAAAGGCCAGCAAGGCGTTGATTTTGAACGCCGTTTCCACACGCCCGAAATAGAGCATGAGTGTGGCAGCCGTAAACTCAATAGTGGCCGAGAGAAACCGCAATGCGGCCATGCCCAGCACGATCTTATCCATACTCCACCTCCGCCGTTGATACAATGTATGCCGCCACAGACAGGTATATCGCATCACCGTGCGGAGAGACTAATCGGCGGGAGGTTACGGAATGAAACAGGGGAAACCACTGGTTCTGTTCGCGTTAAGCTCTGTACCCTTTGTGATGGTCTTGGGCAACTCGATGCTGATCCCCATCCTGCCGGCTATGGAGCGCGCCTTGGATATTTCACCCTTTCAATCAAGTCTGGTGGTTACCCTGTTCTCCGTCCCGGCCGGACTGATCATCCCCCTATCCGGCTACCTCTCCGATCACTTCAGCCGAAAAGCCGTCTTGATCCCGGCGCTGACTATGTATGGAGCAGGAGGCCTAATCGCGGGCGGTGCAGCGCTTTTTGATCAAGGACCTACTTACGCCATAATCTTGGCGGGCCGCATCCTGCAGGGGATGGGTGCCGCCGGAACTGCACCAATCGCCATGGCCCTCACCGGTGACCTGTTTAGGGAACAGGCGAGAGCACGGGCGCTGGGAGTGATCGAGGCCGCCAACGGCGTGGGAAAGGTGGTAAGTCCGGTCCTCGGGGCCGCAGTAGGCCTCATTGTCTGGTTCGCCCCGTTCTTCGTCTTTCCCGCATTCACCGCAATTGCCGCGGCATTGATCTGGCTGGCAGTTAAGGAGCCCAAGAAGGAAGGCGGCAAGACTTCCGCTGGGGCCTACTTCAGGGATATTCTGAAGGTTTTCGAGAAGAAAACCGGCCTCCTCTTGGTCTGCTTCCTGGCCGGTGCCGTCGCCCTCTTTACGCTCTTCGGCATCCTCTTTTTTCTTTCCGAGCACCTGGAGCAGCGCTACCACCTGTCGCTGATCATCAAAGGTCTCGCTCTGGCCATTCCGGTGCTGTTCATGTCGGTCACGGCCTATTTGACCGGTCTGTTTATCAACAAAAGGATCAAGCTCATGAAGTACCTGATTGTGACCGGCGCCGCGCTCATGACCGCCGCACTGATTGTGCTTCCACTTTGCCGCAATACCTACTTTTTCTTTACGGCCATTTCGGTGATCGGTATCGGTGTGGGTCTAACCCTGCCGTGTTTGACCACTCTGATCACCAGCAGTGTGGGTACAGCCAAACGCGGGCTCATCACCTCGCTTTATGGAAGCGTCCGCTTTTTCGGCGTGGCGGGCGGACCGCCCCTATTCAGTCTTCTTCTCGAACCGGGTCTGAGGGTGATGAGCTGGTCGGTTGCCGGACTTACGCTGGCCACAGCCATACTCGCTATGATCTTTATCAAGGTGAAGGAGATCAAAAAAGGAAACTCCGGCTAGTCCTGTAACAGATTGCCAGTATTGTGCATACATTACACCCAAAGTAATCCAAAACCGTTCCAGCCAGTCTCAAATAACCAACTAGTGAAAGGAGCTGTCAGCATGGATAGCTGGCGGGAAATGATTGCTCTGCCCCTTGTGGGGAGAAGCAGCAAGCCCAGGGTACAAGGCTTATCTATGGTTCTGGATAAGGGCCTGGGACTAGCCGAGACCAAGGATCTTTTGGATATCGCGGCAAACCACGTCGATTTTATCAAACTCGGGTTTGGCACCTCGGCCCTCTACGCCGACGGTATTTTGCAAGCCAAGATAAGGCTTGTCAAGGCCTATGGGGTTGATATTTATCCTGGAGGAACATTTTTTGAAGTCGCGGCCGCGCAGGATAAAGTGGAATCATTTCTGCAGTTGGCCCGCACCATTGGTTTCACAGCGATTGAGATTTCGGACGGCACGATAGACCTCAGTCCCCAAAAACGCTATAAGGCAATCGAAATGGCAGCTAGTTTCGGCTTTAAAGTGCTGTCGGAGGTCGGCAAAAAGGATCCGGATGACCGGGATACATACCAACAATTAGGGCTTCAGGCGGCCAGAGACCTCGAGGCCGGTGCACAGTGGGTTATCGTTGAGGGACGCGAGTTCGGCAAGAATGTGGTAATATACGATAATGAAGGAAGGGTGAAAGATTCGGCCATTGAGGAGTTCCTCCGCTGGGTGGAAAAACCGGAAAAGATTTTGTGGGAAGCTCCGCTTAAGGAGCAGCAAGAAGCATTAATCAAGCGTTTTGGCATAAACGTTAATCTGGGCAACATTCCACCGTCAGAGATACTCTCCTTGGAAGCCCTACGGGTGGGTCTCCGGGGAGATACCCTGAAACTCTGTTACAATCGTACGTATTAACGGTTATAACGCAAGCAGGCCTGGCATAAGGTGGTAATAAACGAAAGGCGTAATTCACATTGACGGCTGAACTGCTCCTGGTCATTCTGCTCCTGATCGGAATTATCGCCAAGTCGCACCTTATCGCCGCTTCGGCCTGCATCTTGATTTTCCTGAAGTTGGCCAACCTCTCCCAAGTATTTCGGTTTCTGGAGAGCAAGGGATTGGAGATCGGCCTTTTGTTTCTGCTGCTCTCTATCATGACGCCGTTAGCCACTGGGAAAATAACTCACAAAGACATCGTGTACAATATGACCTCGTTCACCGGCTTGTTTGCTTTCCTGGGAGGCGCCTTGGCAACACACTTAAACAGCGAGGGTCTGAAAATGATGCAGGTTGATCCCGGGATCATTTTCGGACTGCTGATGGGTTCGATATTCGGGATCGTCGTTCTGGGCGGCATGCCCGTCGGTCCGCTGATGGCGGCCGGTGTGGCCGCCCTGTTCGCCGAGTTCTTCCGGTATTTCAAGTAGTCCCAGCTGATCAAGCTCGACCGGATTCTTCCAGTTGCTGCAAAACGGCTTCCAGCTCAGGCGGGAGGGGGGCGGTAAACAGCAGCTGTTCCCCTGTGCGAGGGTGGACAAATCCTAGTTTATGGGCGTGCAGAAACTGTCCTTCAAGACCCAGTGCCGGACGCGCCCGACCATAGATGAGATCCCCGACAAGCGGGAGACCGATATGCGTAAGGTGTACCCTGATCTGATGGGTTCGCCCGGTCTCCGGTGTAACCCTGAGCAAGGTGTATCCCTTATACCTCCGCAGAACCTCATAGTGTGTTACGGCAGGTTTCCCGTTGCGCACATTTGCGGCCATCCGTTTGCGGTCACGCGGATGCCTTCCAATCGGGGCGTTTACCGTTCCCCGTTCACGGCCGGGCTCGCCGTACACCAGGGCCAGATAACCTTTTGATACCGTTCGTTTCTCCAACTGCCGCGCCAGGTCCAAGTGGGTGAAATCATCCTTGGCCACCATTAACAATCCTGAGGTATCTTTATCCAGGCGGTGCACAATCCCCGGACGGGTGACTCCGTTGATCCCGGACAGATCCGGACAATGATGGAGCAAAGCATTGACCAGTGTGCCTGTATAGTTCCCCGCACCGGGGTGCACGACCATTCCCCGTGGTTTATTGATTACAATCAGGTGTTCATCCTCGTAGATTATGTCCAGCGGTATGGCTTCGGGTTCGATGTGCAAAGGTTCAGGTTCAGGAACTACCATAGACACCGTATCGCCCTGCCGAACACGGTAACCCGCCTTGGCAGGTCTGTCGTTTACGGTCACAAGCGACTCCTCGATCAGCCCCTGAATCCGCGATCGGCTCAGTTCCGGGTTTCGCTCTGCCAGAAAAACATCAAGTCTGAGTCCTGCGTCGCTTTCCCCCACTGTCAGCACTATGTGCTCTTCCACGGTGTTTCCCCCATCTAAAACTCTTTCACTGCCACCACGCGGTACAACAACACGGCCACCCCGGCAACGATCGCGATGTCAGCCACATTGAACACCGGCCAAAACCCGAGGTCAATAAAATCAACAACCGCACCCAGTCTGATCCGATCGAACAGGTTTCCCGCCGCCCCGCCCAGGAGCAGTGCAACCGCAGGACCATACCCCGAACGCACGAAATAGCCGTGTCCGATTACCATTACTGCCACCGCGAGTACGGCAACAGATAACAACAACAGATCGGAAGAAGCGAGAAACCCGAAGGCTCCCCCCGGATTCTGAATGTACGTAAGACTGACGATGCCCTGCGCCACCGGATATGATATACCTTCTTCCAGCTTTTGTATCACCATTAACTTGGTGCACTGATCAACGACAAAAATCAGGATCGCTGTTGCCCAAAACCGGATAAACATCGGTTGCCGAATACCTCCATCGTACCCTTCTTGCCACTTTCGTTTGCTCATTCGAAAGGAGACATGCTATAATTGTGGATATTCCGACCCGGTGCTCGGGCAGGATTTCCGCGGGGGTGGATGGGTCCTGGTGGGCCCCCCGGTCTTCAAAACCGTGTGTGAGGTGAGAAGCCTCAGGTGGGTTCGATTCCCACACACTCCCGCCATCATTCTAATCAATAACCTTGCGGCTTTACTGTTTGACAGCCTCAGGATTACAAAAAGACCGTTAACCGGTCTTTTTGTCGTCATGCTTCCATGATTATCGGCAGGATCATCGGCCGGCGGCCGGTTTGTTCGTAAAGGAATTTACTCAGCGTGTCCCGCACCTCAGCCTTAAGGGTAGCCCATTCTGATATCCGGCGTTCCGCACATTTCTCCAAAGCCACCGAAACGCGTTCCCTGGCCTTAACCATCAGTTCTTCCGACTCGCGGACATACACAAAGCCGCGGGACACGATATCCGGTCCGGCCAATATCGTGCAGTCATCCGGGTCGATGGTAATGACCACGATGAGGATGCCCTCTTGTGCCAACTGCTTACGGTCACGGAGTACAATGTTCCCGACGTCTCCGACCCCAAACCCGTCCACCAGGATCTGACCGGAAGCCACTCGGTTGCTGATCCGACCCGAATTACGGGTAAACTCGATCACACTGCCGTTCTCAGCGACAAATATGTTCTCCGGCGGTATTCCCATCTCCTGTGCCAACTGCCCGTGCTGTACCAGCATGCGGTGTTCCCCGTGAACCGGGATCAAGAACTGGGGGCGCACCAGACTCAGCATCAGTTTCAATTCTTCTTGACTGGCATGTCCCGACACATGGATTCCTGACGCTTTTTCGTAAATCACCTCGGCACCGCATTTGTACAGGTTATTCACAATCCTTGACACCAGTTTCTCGTTTCCGGGAACGGGCGTAGCCGAGATGATGATGGTGTCGCCGGGACCGATCGCAACCTGTTTGTGGTCGCCACCGGCCATCCTGGTCAGAGCCGACATGGGTTCCCCCTGACTGCCCGTACACAGGATCACCACTTTGCCGCGCGGCAATCGATTTGCTTCATCAAGCTCGATCAGCGTCCCCGGGGGAATATCGAGGTATCCCAATTCATAAGCAATCGACACCACGTTAACCATACTGCGCCCTATAACGGCAACCTTACGCCCGTGCTGATAGGCTGCCGTTATCGCCTGCTGCAGACGATGGACGTTCGATGCAAATGTGGCCACCACGATACGGCCCCGCGCTTCGCGGAACACCTCGTCAAAGGTCTTTCCGACAACTCTCTCGGACCGTGTATATCCGGGCCGTTCCACATTCGTACTGTCCGAGAGCATTACCAAAACGCCCTCTTCTCCAAGTCGGGCAAACCTTTGCAGATCAATCACCTGGCCGTCCACCGGCGTGTGATCGATCTTGAAGTCACCGGTATGCACCACCGTTCCGACAGGCGTATGCAGCGCCAAGCCCACCGCATCGGGAACGCTGTGAGAAACACGCATAAACTCTACGCGTAACGCACCGATATCGACTATGTCACGCGGTTTTACGGTATGGCGCACGACCTGGTCTTCGTAGTTAACTTCCTTCAGTTTCGCTTCAAGCAGGCCTAGGGTGAGTTTGGTTCCGTAAACCGGCACGTTTATCTGCTGCAGTACATAAGGCAACGCACCAATATGATCTTCGTGTCCGTGCGTCAACAGAATAGCCCGCACCAGGTCTTTGTGATCCAGCAAATAGCTGATATCCGGGATAACGACATCAATCCCGAGCATTTCGTCCTCGGGAAACGCAAGACCGCAGTCAATGACGATGATATCATTGCCGTATCGAACAACGGTCATATTCTTACCAATCTCACCCAGTCCCCCAAGAGGAATAATCTGAAGTTTGGTACGACGAGCCAAACTCACACCTCCAGGATCCGGGATCACTTACTGGATTCAGCCGTTCATTCCGAGTTACTTGACATTATAGATGAATTGAGCGCCATTAACAAACAGAGCAGCCGTTGCCTTTACGGGTTTTCATAAAAGCTTCGCTTCACGAAGCAGATCTTTCAGTCTCCCTTCTTTTTCTTCGCTCAATCCGACCAACGGCGGACGTGTACCGCCGACCGCGAACCCCAAGTAGTTTAAGGCAGCCTTGACCGGAACGGGATTGGTATCCATAAACAACCCCTTCATTAACGGGAAAAGCCTCCGGTGAATACTTGCCGCCAGACTGGTGTTACCGGAAGCAAAAGCATTGATCATCTCCTGCATCTGCTCCCCGACCAAGTGTGACACGACACTCACCACACCCCGTCCACCAACGGAGAGCAGCGGTAAAGTCATAGAGTCGTCCCCGCTGTAGACCGCAAACCGTTCGGGGAGAATTCGGCACAGTTCGGTAGCCTGATCGGTACTTCCGGCGGCTTCCTTAATTGCCACGATATTCGGCACATCCGCCGCCAGACGGGCCACTGTACCCGGCAGCACGTTAACACCGGTGCGCCCGGGAATATTGTAAAGCATCACCGGCAGGTGCGTGCTCTCTGCTACAGCACGGAAGTGCCGATACAGACCTTCCTGGGAGGGCTTGTTGTAATAAGGACATACCAGCATGATCGCGTCCACCCCGATTCTGGACGCCGCTTCGGTCAGTGCAATGCTGTCCGCCGTTGAATAACTGCCCGTGCCCGCAACCACGACCGCCTTGCCGCCGACCTCGTCTACCACGGCACGGAAGAGTTCGATCTTCTCCTCCTTGCTCAGCGTCGGGGATTCTCCCGTAGTTCCTGAAACCACCAGTCCGTCCGAACCGTGTTCAACCAAGTGTTTAGCAAGCTTCCTGGCAGCCGGAACATTCAAGTTCAGATCGCTGTCAAACGGCGTAATCATCGCCGTAAGTACTCGGCCGAAATCAAAAGCCAAAACCGTCACCTTCCTTAAATGGTATTGCCGAGACCGAATGAATTGTAGAGAGCACGGATGGAACGCCGCAAATCGTTCTCCCTTACCAAAACCCAAATCGTTGTATGCGAATCAGCAGTCTGCAATATCTCAACACCCTCGGCATCCAAAGTCTCCACAATCCGCCACATGACCCCGGGCACCCCGGTCATTCCCGCTCCAACCACCGCAATCTTGGCACACCCGGGCTGACACAAAACCTTAATGCCCAGCGACTCCAGAACGGACATCGCCGGCTCGGCCGCCGCGCTCTCCACGGTGAAGGCAACCCAGTCAGGGTGATAGTTGATCAGATCAAGGCTGATCGAGGCTTCGGCCAACGCCTGCAGGGCCTGGTTTTTTGCGCCGGGGTTCGTTTCGTATACCCGGATTTGAACCAAGCCCGATCGGTACGTTATGCCGGTTGCAATCCGGTCACTGGTGATGTCGAGGAACCCCTTCCGGGCGTCGATGTGGTTGGTAATCAGCGTACCTTCAGCATCGCTGAAGGTGGACTTGATCCACAGCGGGATATTGCGCTGCATGGCGATTTCCACTGCGCGCGGGTGCACCACCTGTGCTCCCTCATGTGCCAGATGACACACCTCATTATAGGTTACCCTATCCAATACCCGGGCATCCGATATAATCCGCGGGTCAGCGGCCATTACTCCTTCCACGTCGGTATATATGTTGATCGATTCGGCATCCAGGGCAACACCCAAAGCCGCAGCCGTGGTATCACTGCCCCCGCGTCCCAACGTGGTGATTTCGCCTTCCTCGCTGACCCCTTGAAATCCGGCTACGACCACAATCCGGCCCAATTCAGACAGTTTCACAACAGCATCCGCTTCCACGCGGAGAATACGCGCTTCTCCGTGAGTGCCGGTGGTGATTATTCCGGACTGCGCGCCGGTCAGAAACGCCGCCGGCTGTCCTTTCTCCCTGATGGCCGCCGCCGTCATCACACCCGCCACAATCTCACCGCAGGACAGCAGAAGATCCAAATCACGGGGAGTAACGGCATTAGCAGAGTTCCGGGCAAGATCCAAGAGTGAATCGGTAGCATACGGGTCGGGGTAACGTCCAGGAGCGGACACCACCACCACCGGCTGCAACCCGCTCTCTTTCGCCCGGATTACCACCTCGGCCACACGCGCCCTTCGCTCTGCGGTCGCAACCGAGGTGCCGCCGAACTTTTGAATTACAAACCGCACAGAGGGCACCTCTCTTATGCCGCACCCATTCTAGACCAGCCCGTACTGTGCAACCAGTTCTGCAATCTGAACCGCGTTAGTGGCTGCGCCCTTTCGAATCTGATCGGATGAAATAAACATGTTTATCCCATTTTCGACCGTGTCATCCTTCCGGATGCGGCCCACCAAAATCTCGTCACGATTCGTGGCTTCTATGGGCATCGGATAACGCTTGGCCGCCGGGTCATCTACGACTTTCACTCCGGGAAATTCGTTCAGCAGCCTTCTAACCTCATCCGGACTGACACTCTTCACCGTTTCCACGTTTACCGATTCCGAGTGGCTGCGAAAGACCGGCACACGCACCGTGGTAGCCGAAACTCGCAACTCATCGTCGTGGAACAGCTTCCGGGTTTCCAGCACCATTTTCCACTCTTCTTTTGTGTAGTCCTGATCCATAAACACATCAATGTGGGGTATGAGGTTAAACGCGATTTGATAGGCAAATGTCTTCGGCTCATACTCCTTGCCGTCCAGGATCGCCCTGCTCTGTTCACGTAGTTCGGTGATCCCAGCCGCGCCCGCTCCCGACACCGCCTGATAGGTGGAGACTACGACACGCTTAATTCCAAACGCATCATAAATGGGCTTCAGCGGGACCGCCATGATGATCGTAGAGCAGTTCGGATTAGCGATGATACCCTTGTGCCAGCGCACATCCTCCGGGTTGACCTCCGGCACCACCAACGGCACCTCGGGATCCAGGCGAAAGGCACTGGAATTGTCGATAACCACTGCTCCGCTTTTCCGTGCTGGTTCAGCATACTCAGTACTTGCCGCGCCACCGGCAAATAATGCAATGTCCATTCCGTCAAAGGATGACGCCTTGGTTTCCTCTACTGTATACTTCTCACCTTCAAATAAAATCTCTTTCCCCGCAGAACGAGCGGTGGCGCAAAGGCGCAGCCCCCCGATGGGAAACTTCCTTTCCGCCAGGACTTTTAATATCTCTTGTCCAACCGCCCCCGTAGCACCAACTATGCAAACGTTATAGGTACGCAAACTCGAGCCTCCTTCCAAAGTTACGGATAAGTAACCAATACCGGCTGGATCTGTTCCCCTTTGAGAGCCATAACTACAGTATCCTTTAGCAGATCCATTTTTGCAATTAGAGAATTCGGCTTCCCTTGTGGATTATCCTGCCCGAACGGCACCAGATAGACGTTCCGGGTATTCAGCAGTGTCCCCAGATTGCGCGCATTAAGCCCCAACCCGTCGTTGGTGGAAATCGCGATAACCACCGGACGCTGATTGCGCAGTTGCGCCTTCGCCGACATCAGCACCGGCCCGTCGGTGATGCCGTTGGCCAGTTTGGCGAGCGTATTCCCCGTACAGGGAGCGATCACCATCACATCCACCAGTTTCCCCGGACCAATCGGCTCCGCATCCACAATGTTGTCAATCACCCGATGTCCGGTCAATTGTTCCAGTTTGGCGCACCATTCACTCGCCTTGCCGAACCGCGTGTCAACGGTACGCAATGTGTCCGTGACGATCGGGAAGACCTCGGCCCCCTCTTCGACCAGCTTCTCAATGTGCTTGAACACCTCGGCCAAGGTGCAAAAGGAAGCAGTCAAGGCGAAGCCGATTTTAACGTCCTTGAGTTGCATTGGCGAGCACCTCCTGATCGCTAGAAGAGCTGCCGGGGGCATTCTCAAGGAGCAGCCGCGTGATGATGCGGGCCATTATCTCTCCCGCCGTTTTTGGAGCAACCTTTCCTGGCAGAGAGGGAGCCAGTATCGCCTGTATGCCCAGCATTTCAGCGGCCTTAAAGTCGGTCCCGCCCGGAGCGGAAGCAATGTCGATAATGCAGACGTGCGGATTCGCTGCCTTCAGCAGATCAGCAGACAGGACCAGTTCAGGAACCGTGTTGAAGATGATGTCCGCCTGGTCGATGATTCCGGCCAGTTCCTTAAAGGATACGCCCCGGAATCCCATTTCCACCGCGCGGGCCACACTCTCGGGACGTCTCGCGATCACCGTAGTGTGTGCCCCGATGCCGGCGAGCATCCTGGCCAACGTCATTCCGGTTCGCCCGAAACCCAGAACGAAACTGCGGCTGCTATGGATGGTGATCGGCACCTTCTCCATAGCTAATTGAATAGCGCCTTCGGCCGAAGGGATGGAATTCCAGATGGCAAATTCATCAATGCTGGACAGCTCGACCAGCTTTAGCCCCAACTCCTCCGCCATTCTCAGCATATACGCTCTGGCCACTACCGTGAAAATCGGCGTGTTTCTCCCCACACGATCAAGCAATGCCGCGGACACTTCCATAATCGCCGCGCCATGGGCGTCATTCAGCCGGCCCTGTGCGTCAATCCCGGGCAGCGGAACGATCAAGGCATCCGCATTTGAACACACCTCATCCAGAGTACGACAAACCCTAATCTCCGAAACCCCATCGGGAACGGGAGCAGCTACGGCCAGAATTGACGCACCCTTATGCACCAACTCTTGCGACAGGTATCGGGCTCTGGCATCCCCTCCAAGAATCCCGATCTGTAAGCCTCCCAGCGGCTGCATTTGGATTACCCCCTTAGCTACACTCCCAATATATGTCCGGCACAAAACAGAGGTGCCTGTATAGGGAGGGGCAGGGGTCAGACATCAGACGTCAGCGGTCCGAAATGGGATTCGTGCTCCCCTGTCGGTAATCAAGAAGTGTCAAGCCTGTTCGAAGAGCAGGTTTTCGAGGCCGTAGACAAGCGTACTGGTACCCAGCGTACGGCGGATAGCCAAAATAACGCCGGGCATGAAGGACTCGCGCGAAAGGGAGTCGTGCCGGATGGTTAAGGTTTGTCCTACACCGCCGAACAACACTTCCTGGTGCGCAACGAGACCCGGCAGGCGCACGCTGTGCAGGCAAATCCCTCTGGCAAAACTCCCCCCGCGAACCCCATCGAGCTTGATCTCATCCTGTACCTCTGCAGGTCTGGCGTCTCCGCGGGCCGCAGCAATAAGC
This sequence comes from uncultured Peptococcaceae bacterium, assembly GCA_965544035.1. Classification (GTDB taxonomy): domain Bacteria; phylum Bacillota; class Desulfotomaculia; order Desulfotomaculales; family Desulforudaceae; genus CBEULR01. The sequence continues at coordinate 12,138 of CBEULR010000010.1, forward strand.
TCGGCCGTCTTAATGGCGGTGCCAGAAGGCGCGTCTACCTTCTTGTCGTGATGGAGTTCAATGATCTCAACCGCCGGAAAGTAGCGTGCGGCCATCTCCGCGAACTTCATCATAAGGACGGCTCCAACGGCAAAGTTTGGTGCAATCAACCCCCCGATGCCTTTTCTCGAAGCCAGCGCCGTTAGCTCAGCGCGTTCCTCCGCCGACATCCCGGTTGTCCCGATAACCGGATGGACGCCCGCTTCTATGGCCGCGCGGGCATTGTCAAACACGGATCGCGGTGAAGTGAAATCGACCATTACCTGGGCCCCCGTACGGGACAAGCAGGCACTTAAGTCCGATTCAATCACTACCCCCAGAGGAGCAATACCTGCCACCGCGCCTGCATCTTCACCGACACGGTGCATATCGATCGCTCCCACCAATTCCATCCCGTTTTCCCTTGTGACGGCACGCACCACTTCTTGACCCATCCGGCCGGCCGCGCCGCTCACTGCCACTCTGATAATTCTACTCACCGCCTTTGATGCGTTGTATTACAATTCTGAATTCATTATAAAATATTACACCTGGCACAACTTGTCAAGGAACCGTGCCTATTCCGAGCATAACACAAAAACCATACGGCTAATCAGTAACCGCATGGTTTCTCTCAATGCACGATTTAATGTACCGCCCGGCCCGCCCCGATTCAAAAGAACTTGCGCAGACGGGGCTGAGTCTGATCGAGTTCGACGACGATGACCTCGGTACCAACCTTCTTGACCGCCTCCCAGGGAACCACCAGTTCCTGAGACCCGGTCCACACGTTCAGCATATTCGGTCGGCGCGGCATGGTAATCGAGTAAATCTCCCCGCTGTCTGGGTCGATCGTCATATCCGACTGCCCCACTACACCCAACCTGCTTCCATCCGTAATATTGACGATCTCCTTGCCCGCCATCTGCGACAGCCTCATTTGAACACACCTCCAATAACGCCCGCAGCGGTTTTACCCGGTCAGCCCAGTCAGAACCTGATCCGTCTTTCCTTGAACACTGCATAAAGATTCATTGCACCGGATTGGGCCAACGCCAGTACGATTGCCGCCGAAGCCAATGGTTCCAGCTCAAGCTTTCCGAATACGATTCGTTCCGGAGCATCGAGGCCGAGAAAGGTGAGCAAGAGCACCATCGAAAGGTATATTCCGCCGGCATTTCCGATCAGTCTGCCCAACGCTTCCGAAAGTGGGGTTGTCCGCGGCTCCAACTCCCACAGATTCTCACGCCTGTATCGGGCGGACACCCGGTTAGTGTATCGATCGTACGCCACGAACAGCAGAAACAGACCCAACAGAAATAGAAAGACCGTCGCCGTAAACATTGTCCCACCCCCCTACCAATAATATGGTGGCTGACAAGCATTTATGACGACGTCTCTCCGCTTCCCGCAATGATTACCGTCCGGTTGAACCAAATCCACCGTCTCCCCGCTCCGTCTGGTCCAGTTCGGAAACAAGAGCGAGCGCAACCCGCGCCACGGGAATGACCACCAGCTGGGCAATGCGGTCACCGGGCCGGATTGTATAAGCCTTATTACTCAGGTTTATGATTGGACACAAGACCTCCCCCGTATAATCCGAATCCACAACGCCAACCGCGTTAACCAGCGTAATACCGTGATTGGCTGCAATCCCGCTACGGGGAAATACAAGGGCCGCGTAACCGCTGTCGGGGAGTTGAACGGCCACACCGGTGGGTATACGGACCGTGTCTCCGGGATGCAAGACAATCGGCTCATCGATAGCCGCACAAAGATCCATGCCAGCGGACCCGGAAGTGGCATAATGCGGCACAAGTCCACCGCCCGCTGTCTCCGGACGGACGAGTTTACAGCGCAGAGTAATATCGTGTCTCTTCAGAGCCAAACAGCCGCCTTTCTCTAGGCCTTTAAACGGGACAAGGCCGATTCCCACTCCTTGTAATCACACCAAGTACCGATTGTCGCCATCGAAAACCGTTCCGCAGTGAACACCTCATTGGCCACCCTTTTGATTTGATCCGCAGAAACGGCCTGCAGACGCGACACCACCTCATCAGGGGTGGTGATTCGTCCCAGATACAGCTCCGATTTGGCCAGCCGACTCATCCTGCTGTTTACGTTTTCTAGGCTGAGCAAGAAGCCGCCCTTCAGCTGATCCTTCGCACGCCTGAGTTCTTCTTCTCCGATACCGTTCACCCTCAGATCATCAAGCTCGTTCATCACGATCTCCAAAACCTGATTGACATTCTCCCTGGTTAATCCGGCATAAACACAGAACAGGCCGGTATCGTGATAAGAGCTGTGGTACGAGAATACCGTGTAGACAAGTCCCCGTTCTTCACGGATCTTTTGAAACAACCGTGAGCTCATCCCGCCGCCTAACACCGTATTGATTACCTGCATCACGTATATGTCGTCATGATCCAGTGCAAAGCCTTCGGTGCCCAGGCATAAGTGCACCTGTTCGGTGTCCTTTCGCCGGCATACCGCCTTGTTGGCCGCACGCGGTGCGGCGTAGCGTTTCACTCCGTTGCGAGGGGCAAGATGCTCGAAGGCGCCGGCAAGTTTCTCGACAACCTCATCATGGCTTATGTTTCCGGCACAGGAGATCACCATGTCTCCGCAGCGATAATGCCGGTCGTAAAACTCCAACAGCTGATTGCGGTCAATGGCCCTTACCACTTCTTCTTGACCGATAACCGGCCGTCCCAAAGCGTGCGCGTGCCACATCACACCGGTGAGAACATCGTGCACCAGTTCATCAGGTGCATCTTCGTACATTTTGATTTCCTCAACAATCACATTCTTTTCGCGTTCAATATCCTCGGCTGCGAACAGGGAACCGAACAGCATATCAGAGATTACGTCGATTGCCAGATCCAGGTGTTCATCCAGAACCTTGGCATGGTAACAGGTATACTCTTTCGTTGTAAACGCGTTGATCTGTCCCCCCACCGCATCCAGAGACTCCGCGATTTCCTTGGCGGTGCGTTTCTCCGTCCCCTTAAACATCATGTGCTCGATAAAGTGGGAAATCCCGTTGTTCTTCTCGTCCTCATCCCGCGATCCCACGTTGACCCAGACTCCCAGTGAAACCGAACGCACGTGTGGGATTTCCTCGGTGATAATCCTTACACCGTTGTCCAACACTACCTTTTGCACCATAAGTTTAGTCTACCTCCATTTGCGCATGCCCTGTAATTCTTGCCTGCTTGACGAAATCCTGCATTATTTCCATTGAAAAACCCACGCGCCCGCCTCTCCCCGATCGGTCTTTTCACTATGAACGCTCCTCATTGCCGACCAGCGTGCTCACCGTCACCGGTTTCAGACCCCTGCTTTCGAGAAAAGGCAGTATTTCACCCAAAGCCTGTACGGTAGGCTCGGTAGGATGCATCAGTACTATCGCCCCGTTGTGGATACGCCCCTTAACCCGTTCTCGGATTGCCTCTGCATTACGTGATTTCCAATCCACAGTGTCCAGACTCCACAAAATCACCCTGTAGCCCGACTGTTCCGCGGCCTTCAGAACAGCCTCTCCCCGCTCACCGTATGGTGGTGCGTATAGATGCGGTCTGACGCCGCAGGCTTGGTAAATGGCGTCTTCAGCCTTAATAATGTCCGCACGGTTCTGTTCAACTGAAAGGTGATCCGGATGAGGATGCCCGTATCCATGATTGCCGATTTCGTGACCTTTATCTCTAATCAGCCGCACCAGATCAGGGTGAAGCTCCGCCCAGCGACCGGTAACAAAAAACGTAGCTTTGGCCTCGTGTTTACTGAAGACGTCAAGCATCATCGGTACGTATTCTTCACCCCAGTCCACATTTACCGCCAGCGCAACCTGTTTTACTGATTCATCACCCTGATACACCGGATCTGCCGCGGTCGGCCGCACCCTATCCCTAACAAGCCCATACAGAACAAGGGTGAGCGCGGAACACAACACCATCCCTAGTATTAGCACGTGTATTTTGGAATATCTCCGATACATAAAATCACCTCGCTAATGACTATGCATTCATCAGCGAGGCTTGCACACCGCGTGAAAAAAGCCCTGCAATATTGAGGGCTCATTTCGATCGTTAACGCCTATCTCTCACGGGTCTTGAACGTCCGGGCCGTCGCTCGGAACGAAAATCCCTTGACGGACGCTGTTTATCGCGACTGTTCCCCTCGGGCGGATCCATCGCTTCTTTCTTTGAGAGTTTAAGACGGCCTTGATTGTCATATCCGATGGCCTTAACCAGAATCTGGTCGCCCTCCTTGCATACATCCTCTACTCGCTCCACCCTGTTATGTGCCAGTTGTGAGATGTGCACCAGACCTTCCTTGCCCGGAAGCCCCATTACCCCTGGAATAACCTCCACAAAGGCCCCGAAGTCGGTCACCTTAACCACACGTCCCAGATATACCTGACCGACGTTGACTTGTCCGGTTATCGCCTCGATAATCTTCAAAACCTTATCTGCGGCTTCCGCCGAACTGGAGGTAATGAATATCCGGCCGTCGTCCTCAACGTCCATTTCCACACCGGTTTCCTCAGTAATGCGGCGTATTGTCTTGCCGCCGGGACCGATAATATCGCGGATCTTATCCGGATCAATGATTGTCTGAATAATTCGCGGTGCGTGCGGTGACAGTTCGTCACGCGGTCCGGGAATGCGCTCCTCAATCTTGTCCAGGATAAAAAGGCGTGCCTGTTTGGCCTGCATCAAAGCCCGGGCCAAGATCTCGCCCGTCACCCCGGCGATTTTGATATCCATCTGCAGTGCAGTGATGCCCTCACGGGTGCCTGCAACCTTAAAGTCCATATCGCCCAAATGGTCTTCCATACCTTGAATATCGGTAAGAATGGCCACCTTGTCCTCTTCCTTGATCAGCCCCATGGCGATACCGCCGACCGGGGCCTTGATCGGCACGCCGGCATCCATCAACGCCAGCGTGCTCCCACACACGCTGCCCATTGACGTTGACCCGTTTGACTCCAAGACCTCGGAAACAATTCTGATCGTATAAGGAAATTCGTCTTCCGAAGGGAGCACGGCTTCAATCGCTCGGCTTGCCAGTGCGCCGTGCCCGATTTCCCGCCTGCCCGGGGATCGAATGGGCTTTGTTTCACCGGTGCTAAAGGAAGGAAAATTGTAGTGATGAATAAACCGCTTGGTCTCCTGGGTATCCAGTCCGTCCAAAATCTGTTCGTCACGGACTGCTCCCAAAGTGAGTACCGACAGCACCTGGGTTTGTCCCCTTGTGAAGAGGCCCGACCCGTGCGTCCGCGGAAGAATCCCCACATCGACGCTTATCGGCCGGATCTCATCGGTACGCCGCCCGTCGATCCGGGTTCCTTCATCCAGGACCAATCTCCGCACAGCGTCCTTCTCCAACGCATCAATCGCGTCCCGAATCTGCGTCTCCTGTTCCGGATACTGTTCCAGGAACTCGGCCGCAATTTCTTCTTTAGCGGCCTTGAGATAATCCTCGGTAGCCAACTTGTCCAGACGGTTGTCGCGGCAATAGCGCACTGCTTGCGCAAGCTTGTCCTTGCCCGCCTGCCTGACGGCATCAATCAGATCCTGGTCGACTTCCGGCTCCGGAACCTCAATATCGGGCTTGGCCAAACCGAGTTCCAAAGCCTCCCGGCGAAAGTCCTCGATGAAATCAATAATCCGGCGGATTTCGTCATGTGCCAGTGAGAGTGCTTCCAGCATCTTGTCCTCACTGATCTCGTGCGCCCCCGCCTCAACCATGTTAATCGCTTCGCGGGTACCGGCCACCGTCAGATGGAGCCTGCTTTTCTCCAACTGCTCCAGATCCGGGTTTACAACCAGCTTGTCATCCACCATACCGATAATAACAGCCGCCATCGGCCCCTGGAAAGGAATCTCCGATATGGTCAACGCGGCTGAAGCACCGATAAGACCACAAATCACCGGTGCACAGTCCTGATCAACAGACATTACCGTCGCCACGACGTGTACGTCTTTACGAAAATGCTTGGGAAACAGCGGTCGAATGGCGCGGTCGATCAGCCTCGCCGAGAGTATGGCTTTTTCGCCGGGGCGTCCTTCCCGTTTCATGAAGCTTCCGGGAATGCGCCCCACCGCATAGTGGCGCTCTTCGTAATCGACCAGCAGGGGGAAGAAATCAAGTCCTTCCCTGGCTTCAGCATATGTCGCCGTCACCAGAACAACCGTATCTCCGTAACGGGCAAACACCGCTCCGTCGGCCTGTTTGGCTACACGGCCCGTTTCGAGGCTGAAGGTACGGCCGCCGATTTCCATTTCACGTCTAAGTACTCCCTGCGCTGGCATAAGATTATTCTCTGCCTCCTCGCAATCCATATTTGCTGACAGCAAAAAGCAGGGGGCCTACCCCCTACTTCCGCAAGCCCAGTCTTTCGATCAATGTACGGTACCGCTGAAAATCAGTCTTACGCAGGTAGTTGAGCAACGCTCTTCTCTGCCCGACCATCTTTAACAACCCGCGCCGTGAATGAAAGTCCTTCTTGTGCGTCCGCAGGTGTTCGGTCAATTGCGTAATCCTTTCCGTAAGTATGGCCACCTGTACTTCCGGTGAGCCGGTGTCCTGTTCATGCAAACGGTAGGTATTAATGATCTCCTGCTTCTTTTCCGTTCCAATCGCCATTCTTTTTTACCCTCCACATTGTTTTATTAATCGCTGCACGCCAAGCGGTACGCCGGAGAACGTAAGGCCTAGCAGGCAGTTCAATCACTTTCCGATTACTGTGATCACTAGTCGTCCTTTACTGATGTCCTTGGCCACAAGATCAAACATTCGCCCTGAACGGGCGAAAAAACCCCGAAACCTCGTCGCCGACGGTATATGCCCCGGTATCGACCCAGCGGCACGTACGATGTCGTCATAGGAGATGTTGTCTTGCCGCAGGTCTCTTAATCGTTTCTCAGCATGTTTGGTAATAATGATTCGCATCCCTCCACATCTCCCGGCTCATTCTTTCTCAGCCAGGAACGTGTAGAGCGCATCGGAAAATGCAGTTGCGGGCACATCCTCAACTCCGGACTCTCGGTAGATCGTTTCCAATTCCTGCTTAAGTGAAACAAAATCGGGGCTTAAGCAGATGAGGGTAATCCGGTCTACCCACTTCTTCACATCGTCGTCAGGCAGGGTGATCTTCGGAGTAGCCAAGGGGGAATGCCACCTCACCGCCATATTTTAGCATAGTTCCCGCAGTACTGTAAACGTCATTTCACTATTATGATTAATTATACCGCAATATGTGACGCATCATAACCGCGGGGTTCACTCCCTGGAAAAGCAGGCACGCGCCGTCTCAATATCGGACCTGATCTGTTTCAAGAGTTCATTTACCGAACTAAACCTCCGCTCATCCCGCAAACGGCTCATGAAGTGCACCCGTACCGCCTGTCCATACAAATCTCTTCCAAAGTCCAGGATGTGCACTTCGATACTGCGTTCCGCTCCGGGATCCTTGAAGGTCGGACGCACCCCGATGTTCGCTACTCCGAAAAAACACTCCCCGAGCGTTTCGACCTTTACGGCGTACACCCCCCGCGCCGGCACCACGAGATCATGTTTCACGGCCAAATTGGCCGTCGGAAACCCGATCGCCGTTCCCCGACGGTCACCCCGTATCACCATACCATCGAGGAAAGGATCGTAGCCCAAAAACCTCCGTGCTTCCTCAATACGGCCTTCCAGCATCATCGACCGAATCACGGTGCTGCTTACCACGGTATTATCAATGGTGATCGGTTCAATCACCCTGACATCATATCCGCACAGGCCTGAATACTCACCCAGCGTGTCGGGCGTCCCCCGGCCGCGGTGTCCGAATGTGTAATTGTAGCCGACGTAAACGGCACGTACCTCAATGCCTCCGCAGAGAACCTGCTTCACAAAATCATACGGCGACAATTGTGCAAATTCCTTAGTAAAGGGCACCGCCACCACAAGGTCAATTCCCAGCCGCTCCAGCATTTCAAGCTTGGCCTCATGCGTCATTAAGAACGGGGGGCAATCGGAAGGGCGCACCACCGCAAGCGGATGAGGTTCGAAGGTCATAATCCCCGCGATGTAGCCTCTCTCCCTGCATTCAGCAACTAACCGGCGAACCAGTTCCTGGTGTCCCCGATGTACGCCGTCAAAATTGCCCAATCCGAGCGCCACATTTTGGTATTCGATCTTCAATCCGGTAAAGTCAGTGCGAACATCCAATTATATGTTCCCTCCTATTGATGACTGCCAATTCTGACCCATATCGGTTTGAATACGCCCGGATCGGCTTCCGATCCCTCGATGTATTCGGCAACCGCCAGCAAATCTTCATTGTTCCGAAGTCTTACATAGCGTGCAGCACCCTCGGGCATGACTTCAACACCTGCCGGATACAACACCCGCCCGTTCAGGACGGACCGGCGCGCCCCATCTTTCACCTCCACCGCCGGAAGGTGGGACAGCGCGGCATCGACGGAAAACATGCAAGTTGCCAATTCCGACGTGGCGACAAGCGATTCCAGCTCTTCCAGCGTCCAGGCCTCTTCGATGCCAAACCGCCCAACGGCGGTCCGGAGCAAGAATGAATTAAACGCCGGAAAACCGGCCAGTCGCCCGATATCAGCGCAAAGGGTGCGCACGTAGGTACCCTTGGAACAGCAAACATCGAAAATAGCCTTCGGTCGTCTGCTTCCGAGATCCTCGGTACGAACAACGCGAATGTGCTTGATTCTGATAAGTCGTGGTTCCCGCTCGACCTCCCGACCGGACCGGGCCAATTCATAGAGCTTCCGCCCCTTATGCCGTATCGCGGATGTCATCGGCGGGACCTGTAATTGTTCACCTTTCTGTGCAGATACCGCCCGGATTATCTCTTCCTGGGTGAGCTGGGAGGCATCAACCTCATTCTCCAAGGCGCCGGCCGCATCCTGTGTTGACGTGCTTATGCCGAAGGTCACTTCGGCACGATACCACTTGTCGTGCACCGTCAAGAATTGGCTGATTCTTGTAGCACGTCCCACACACAAAACCAAGACTCCGGCTGCCAGCGGGTCGAGCGTTCCGGTGTGGCCGATACGCTTGATACCGGTAACCCGGCGGACAAAGCCGACGACATCGTGCGAGGTCATTCCCGGGGGTTTGATCAGACTGATAACGCCTTCCATCAAGGAGTCTCCGAAGTGAATTTCTCGGCCGCCTCTATAACAGCCCTCTCAATTTCGGCCAAATCCCCGGACATCATACACCCCGAGGCACGGGGATGTCCGCCTCCGCCAAACAGCTGTGCCAGCGCACTCACATCCGCGAAACGTTTAGACCGGAATCCGACCTTAAACACCCTCGGTTCCACCTGACGAAACAGAACAGCGATTTCCACTCCCTGAATCATTCGGGCGTAATTGATAATTCCCTCGGCATCATCCCCCGAAGCACACAGGTCCGTTTCAACCGCGGATGTCAGAGACATCCAGGCCACCCGTCCGGACGCGCTCAGCTTCAGCGAACCCAGCGCCGCATGAAGCAGTTTGATGCTGGACAGCGGCCGTTCTTCATATATCAAGGTGTTAATATCAGCCGGTGAAACGCCTATCTCCACCAAATGCGCTGCACGCCGTAGCGTTCCTGAAGTTGTGTTCTCATACCGAAATGAGCCGGTATCGGTCACGATCGCCGTATACAGACAGGTCGCGATATCCGCCGAAATAGGCTTCTCCAGAACAAATGAAAGATCGTAAATGATCTCACCCACGGCCGCAGCATTGGGATCGATATAATTCAAATCCCCGTAGGGCGGCGTCGAAACGTGATGGTCGATATTAATTACCATTCGGTCACCCTTGTTCAGGTATCGACCTACGTGCGGGCCCACTCGCTCCGGATCGGAACAGTCCACCAAGACGATCGTATCAAAATCCTCGTCGCTGAAAGACCTGCCTTCGACCATCAATTCAACTCCGGGGAGGAATCGATATATCGCCGGAACCGGATCAGGACAAACAGCGGTTACTTCCTTGCCTGAGAGCTCAAGTAATCGTGCCAGAGCAAGCGTGGAGCCCACCGAATCCCCGTCGGGCATGATATGGCCGGACACCACCAGTCGCCTGGAACGCGTCAGGGCCTCTGCCAATTCACGTAACTCAACCATTCTGTCCTTCCCCCGGTTTCTTATCGGCGATCTCCTCGATAATCCCGACAAGCCTCATCCCGTCACTGATGGAATGATCGAGCTTAAATGTAATCTCGGGGGTGTAGCGTAAACGAATCCTGCGACCGATTTCCGACCGCAGATGTCCCTGGGCCTTTTCCAATGCGGCCATTGTCTTCCTCTGATCGTCTTCCGAACCCATCACGCTCGCAAAAACCTTGGCGTAACGCAAGTCTCTCGACACTTCAACTGAAGTCACCGTAACAAAACCTATTCGTGGGTCCTTTAACTGGCGCAGGAGTTCGGACAACTCCTGCTTCATAACCTCGGCTAAACGCTCGGGCCTGTACGCCATAGCTGCAGAACCCTCCCAACTAGAGCTGCCGCTTCACTTCTTCCATTGTGAAGAACTCGAGTTCGTCGCCTTCCTCAATATCGTTGAACTTTTCAAGGGTCACGCCGCACTCGTATCCTTGGGCAACCTCGCGCACGTCGTCTTTAAAACGCTTCAATGAATCCACCTTGCCGGTGAACACAATCCTTCCATCGCGCAGCACACGAACACCCGCATCACGACTGATCTTGCCGTCGGTAACATAGCAACCCGCGATCGTGCCGACTTTCGAAGCTTTAAAGACTTTCCGTACCTCAGCATGTCCTAAAAGCACCTCGCGGTATTCGGGGTCCAGCAATCCGCTCAGCGCCGCCTTGACGTCAGACGTGGCGTCATATATGACTTGGTACAATCGCACGTCAACATTCTCGCGCTCGGCTGCTTTCCGGGCATTAACGTCCGGTCGGACATTAAAGCCGATGATGATCGCGTTTGCGGTAGAAGCCAGCATGATATCCGACTCGGTAATCGCCCCCACTCCCTGATGGACGAGATGCACCTTTACTTCCTCGGTACTCAGCTTCTCCAGGGCCTGGGAAAGTGCTTCGACCGATCCCTGCACGTCACCCTTGATAATCAGGGGAAGTTCCTTTACGTCTCCTTCCTGAATACGTTTAAACACGTCTTCAAGCGATAAACGCCCCCCGGTTTTCATATCCTCGATCCGTTTCCTCTCTTGGCGCTTGCCTGCGATCTGACGTGCAACCTTTTCATCATCAATCACGTAAAACGGTTCACCGGCGGCAGGAACATCGGAGAACCCAAGCACTTCCACCGGGGTGGAAGGACCGGCCTTTTTCACCCGGCGGCCTTTATGGTCAACCATCGCCCGCACCCTGGCGAAGACACCACCGGCAACAAGAACATCCCCTGTGTTGAGCGTCCCGTTCTGCACCAGTACGGTGGCGACAGGACCACGTCCCTTGTCCAGACGCGATTCTATAATAGTGCCGCGTGCCTTGCGTTTGGGATTGGCCTTCAGTTCATTCACTTCGGCCACCAACAGGATCATCTCAAGCAGATCGTCCAATCCTTCACCGGTGAGCGCGGAAACCGGAACCATAATCGTGTCGCCGCCCCACTCTTCGGCCACCAGTCCGTGCTCGATCAGCTGCTGTTTCACCCGTTCGGGGTTTGCATCGGGCTTATCTATTTTATTAATCGCCACAACGATCGGCACTTCGGCCGCTTTGGCGTGGTTAATCGCCTCAATAGTCTGCGGCTTAACCCCGTCATCGGCAGCCACTACAAGGATGGCCACATCGGTCACCCTTGCTCCGCGCGCACGCATCGCCGTAAATGCCTCGTGCCCGGGCGTATCCAGGAACGAAATCTTCTTACCGTTATGCGTAACCTGGTAAGCGCCGATATGCTGAGTTATTCCACCTGCCTCACTCGCTGTTACCTTGGTATGCCTTACCGCGTCCAGCAATGAAGTCTTCCCGTGGTCCACGTGCCCCATCACCGTCACCACCGGCGGGCGCACCACCTGATTTACCGGGTCCACGTCCTCTTCCGTTTCCAACTCCAGCTGAGCCTCAAGGTCGACCTGGGGCTTTAATTCCACCGTAAAGCCCATATCCTCCGCGATCAAAACCGCCGTATCCTCATCGATCTCCTGGTTGATTGTGGCCATCGTTCCCAGGAACAAAAGCTTCTTAATAATCTCCGCGGCCTTAATGCCGGTCTTTTCCGCCAGCTCCTTCACGGTAAGCGGTCCGGAAATCACAATCGGTTTACGTTCAGCCGGCGGGATGATGCGCTTCTCGGACTTGGGTTTACGCCGATGCTGCACCTGACGTTCCTCATACCGATCCCTCTTATCCCAATGACGGCGGTCCTGCGCACCCTTTCCTTTAGCTTTCTTGTCCGCAAAACGCTGCAGACCGGCCCCTTTATCCGGCCTGGTTGCTTCCAGATGGGCGGGCGGCTTCGGGATACTCTTGCTTAGAATCGGTCCGCCCGGACGTCCCTGAGGGCGGCTGGTCGCCGGTCTGCCCCCGGGAGCCGGTCTACCGGCGTGCTGGGTTCTACTGTGCTGCTGAGCTGCTCCCGTTGGCCTTCCACCGTAATGCGGAGACCGATCCCCATAGTGCGGCGGCCGACCCTGCTGCGGCTGCTTTACGGGAGCAACACGAACGTTATTGTCCGGACGCTGGTATCCGCCCGTACGGGGCCCCTGACCGGGGCGCCCTGTATGGGGCGTTGCACCGCCGTTACCCGGATATCCGGGGCGGGCTTGCCCATCCCTGTACGCCGGGCGCGGGGGCGTCGTCTGGACGGGTCGACCAGCAGGGCGTTGTGGGACCCGTTGGTTATACGGGACAGCCGTAGCCGGCTGTCTCGGCGGCTGCGGTCGGGGAGGAGCGGCCGGCTTAGCATCCTGAACCTCCGGTGTCGACGATGGCTGTTCCACCGGCGTCGGAGTCTCAGCAGGTACCTGAGTTCGCTGCGGCACTTCGGGGCTGGTGCCTTTTGCGGACCGGGCGGTATCTTCACGCTTTTCAGCGGAAGTCTTGGGAATCGGTACCGGGATATGCATGGGACGTTCAATAAACCGCCTGTCCGGCGGACGCTGGGGGACCTTATCCACAAGTCCCGGCCCGTATTGGCTCAACCTTACCGCCTTCGCAGTCCGCCCTTTTCCGGCCTGCACCTCGGTCTTTTTTCCTGTTTGCGGTTCGGTCGCTTGCGGTTTTGCTTTACCCGCCTGTTCAGCCGGCTTGGCCCCATTGCTCTGATTGTTCCCTTGGCCCAAATGTCGGTGAAGCTTTTCGATTGCTTCGTGGTCGAGGGTAGACATATGGGACTTTACATCTACGCCTAGATCGACCAAGGTAGCGATCAGTTCCTTACTACCCATTCCCAACTGTTTTGCTACCTCGTGTACTCGCTTCTTACCCATCGACTCACCTCCAGTGTTTCGTAGCATCAATTCTCCTCAGGCGTCACAAGCTCCAGTATTCTGCGCACCAGGTTCTCATCAAGCAAAGCAACCACCGCCCTCGGAGACTTACCTACTGCAGCACCGAGGTCCGACTTTGTGCCAAAAACCAAGCTGGGCGCGCCAAATCTCTCTGATAAAACGGTGAAGTCCCGCTTTGTCGAATCGGCGGCATCGGAGGCGATGATAACCAGCCTGGCCTGCCGTCGTTCGAGTTTGGCCCGAACGCCCTCGTCGCCCGAGACAACGCTTCGCGCACGCTGCCCCAGGCCTAAAAGTTTATATACCGCCCTCATTCTTTGGCAATCTCCTCCCGGATACGGGATATTACTTCAGGGGTAGGGCTCTGGTGGAAACAACGTTCAAAACGGCCGCCCTTCACCGCCGCATCAAGACAATCGGCGGAGGGACACACATAGGCGCCGCGCCCCGATTTCTTGCCGGTAGGGTCAACCTCCACACCGCCATCCAGTGTTCTTACCACGCGGATCAAGTCGCGCTTCGGGCGCATTTCTCTGCAGCCTATACACATCCGCATCGGCTGTTTCTTAACCTTGCGCATGAGATGCCTCCCCTGGAAATCGACAACAACTACGACCTGGAATCGGTTTCGGATTCGTCGGTGTACTCGATTGCCGGTTCGTCCTCATACTCGGTTTCCATGTCCGACTCCCCGTCGATATAACCCTGTTCAAGGTATTCCTGATAGATCTCAGCCATCTGTGACTCGCTCTTGATGTCAATTTTCCAGCCGGTCAGCTTGGCGGCCAACCGTGCATTTTGTCCTTCCCGCCCGATCGCCAGAGACAATTGGTAGTCGGGAACGATAACGCGTGCAACTTTTTCTTCCTCCCAAACCTCTACCGCGATCACTTTGGCCGGGCTCAATGAATTAGCAACGAACTTTGAAGGATCAGGGCTCCATTTCACAACGTCAATCTTTTCGCCGTTCAGTTCATTTACAATAGACTGAACCCTTATTCCCTTCGGTCCGACGCAAGAGCCAACCGGATCGATGTTCTCGTCCTTTGAGTAGACAGCAATCTTCGACCGAACACCAGCCTCCCGGGCGATCGCCTTTAACTCTACGATCCCCTCCTGAAGCTCCGGCACCTCCAGTTCAAACAACCGCTTGAGCAAACCCGGGTGTGTCCGCGAGACCAAGATCAGCGGTCCCTTGGTCGTCTTCTTCACTTCAATAATATATGCCTTCAACCGCTGCCCGTAACGGTAGTTTTCACGGGGCATCTGTTCCTGGGGGGAAAGCACGGCTTCCGCTTTTCCCAGCTCAATATAAACATTGCGGTGTTCGATGCGCTGGACGACCCCGGTTACGATGTCGCCTTCTCGGTCCGCGAATTCCTCAAAGACCTGATTCCGTTCCGCCTCGCGAATACGCTGTACGACCACCTGTTTTGCGGTTTGCGCGGCTATTCGGCCAAAATTCCGGGGTGTAATTTCATATTCTATAACATCGCCCAATTCATAGCCGGGATCAATCTTTCGGGCATCTTCAAGAGAAATCTCAGCCGCGGGATCTGTCACTTCCTCGACAACATCACGTCGAGCATAGACCTTAAAGCTGCCCGCATCTCTGTCAATAGCCACCCTGGCATTCTCGGAGGTGCCGAAGTTCCGTCTGTAGGCGGACAGCAAGGCCGCCTCAATGGCTTCTAGCAGCACATCAACTGATATGCCTCTTTCCTTCTCAAGGTCGCGCAGGGCAGCAAGAAATTCTGTGTTCATATACTAAGGCCTCCTGAGGAATCGGCTAGATTTCCAAAGATAAATTTGCACGGGCAACATTTGACCAGGGAATGACCAATTCATCCCCGTCAATGATCAAAACGATTCCACGATCCTCATCGCCCGATTGCAGGACACCGGTAAACTTCTTACGACCGTTAAGGGGGGTATAAGTCTTGACCCTGACCAACCGACCGGCAAAGCGGACGAAGTCTTCGCGTTTCTTGAGAGGACGTTCTGCACCGGGAGAGGAGACTTCAAGATAATAAGCGTGGGGAAAAAGATCATCATGTTCATCGAGTAGGTCGCTTATCTCCGTCGAGACTGCCTGACAGTCATCCAGGTCGACCCCGCCCTCTTTATCGATATATACGCGAAGGAACCAGTCTCGACCCTCTTTAACATATTCAACGTCCACCAATTCAACCCCGTGCTTTTCGTACACGGACTCGGTAAGGGCGGCTACCCTCTCGGCTACCGCTTGTTTCGCCACAGACAGACTTCCTCCTTACACGGCCTTTGCTCACACTCTAATGAGAAGGAGTGGGGTTCACCCACTCCTTCGCAAAAACTCCAAAAAACACTTGCGCAAGGCCAGACGTATTATATCACAAACACCCAGCAGTGGCAAGGGCTCATAAACCCGATGTGCACACAGCTGTCAATGCAACAAATACGCTGACATGATCACCGGCCGTGGTTCCAGACTGATCAAGCCGACAACCTCGCAACGGATCCCTGAAAGACAGGAACGGTTGGCTAACCTGCCTCAATAGATATTATCCCAAGATTTTATTGATCTTGCTCTCAATAACATCCTTGGGCGTATATCCCACTTCCTGATCCACAACCTCACCTTGGGCGAAAAACAGCAGGGTTGGAATCCCTTTAATCCCGTAGCGCATTGCCAGGGACTGATTCTCGTCAACGTTCAGCTTGCCGACCTTGGCCTTACCCTTAAAGTCTTCGGCAAGCTGTTCAATCACGGGAGCCATACTCCGGCACGGCCCGCACCAAGCTGCCCAGAAATCAACCACCACGGGCTGATCGCTCTTGAGTACTTCTTCCTCAAAGTTCTTTTCGTTAAACTCGAGTACCATATCAAAACCGCCCCTTCTGCCAAAAATTCAGGACCGACCGCCCCAACACTTAAAACCTTCACCCGCCGCCGGAAGAGCCACCGGCGCCGCAACCCCCGCGTCCCGTCCGACGAATACCCGCACTGAAAGGAGTAATCGCCTGACGCACGTCTTCACCTTGGCACTTCGGACACCGGACATTGTTCTTTTCTGCAACCGGTCGTAGAACGGTAAACTGATGACCGCAGGTATAACACTTATAATCGTACAGTGGCAAACCCTTCACCTCTATCGCCTGAATGGACCCCGATTGTCTTCTAAATTGTAATATAAACCCTTCGCTCTGGCAAGAGTTATTGACCTTTCCCCTGTGACCTGGCAAAGGTCGTCACCCTAACATATTCTTCACGCCGCATTTTCACTTTATGCCGCTAAAATGCTCATACACTCTCCAGGCACAATTCTAATACAGCCCGCATCAGACGGTAAAGCCCTATTCTGCAGTCGCCCGCAGGATTCCCGCCGCTGCTTCACGGAAGAGAGGTGCAGCACTAAACCCGCCGGACACACCGTCTTCCACCAACACAGTCAGCGCATACCGTGGTGTCTCAAGCGGGAAATACCCCGTAAACCACGCATTGACCTTTCCAGTATCCCCCACCTGTGCCGAACCCGTCTTTCCGGCGCTGCCGTAACCGGCGAGGTAGGCCCCCTTCCCCTGCCCTTCGGTCGTGGCTGATGCCAACAGACCCTTCATCACCGCCGCTGTCTCGTCGGACATTACTCTCCGCGGTTTCGGACGGCAGACAGTCAATAGTCTCTCCCCTTTCTGGTTTTCCACGCGGTCCACCAGTCGGGGTGTATTGTACCAACCATCGTTCGCGATAGCGGCTGTCAACGCATTGACCTGCACCGGAGAAACCAACACCGGTCCCTGCCCGATACTGGCGTTGATTAGACTGAACGGATCCTTGATCAGTGAAAGATCAAGTCTATGATCGGGCTCAAACGGATAGCCCAGGATGGTCTGATCCGAAAAACCGAAACGTTCGGCAAAACGCACCAATTCATCAGCACCGATTTCAAGTCCCAGGCGGCCGAAATACGGGTTGCAGGAGTGCGCAAACGCATCCGTCAGGGAGATTTCCCCGTGGCCTTCTTCGCACCAGCAGGTAACCAGCCCATCATCCCTGCCGGCACACTCGTAAACCGCATCAGTCGTAACCGCACCGGTTTCAAGAGCGGTCGCAGCCAGTACAATTTTGAAGACCGAGCCCGGTTGATACAGCGCCGTGGCCCGGTTGTAGAATGCATTGCCTTCGATCGCATCTGCGCTCGCCATTGGATCACTAGCAGAGTAATCAGGAGATGAAACCAGCGCCAGAACATCTCCCGTACGGACGTCGGAAACCACAAGCGCACCGCTGTCCACTCCTGCCATCACCTCTTCGGCCACCCGCTGAATCTCAGCATCCAGCGTGAGGACCACATTACCGCGTTGATCGTCATCCTGTTCGATAACCGTATCCAATCCCGGGAGCGGCGAAAGCCGGGCATCACGGTAAGAACGGACGACCGACACAGGGCGTTGGCCACGCAAAAACCCTTCGTAATACGCCTCGACTCCCGATTTCCCGATCCAATCGCTGATCTGGTAAGTCCTGCCGGTTTGCGCCTCTATCCGCTCAAGCTCGTCCGTGGAGCTGATCTTTCCCAAGTGTCCGGTCACGTGAGGCGCCAGCGCGTCCTCACCATATCGCAAGCGAACCGGCAGCACCAGCACACCTTTCTCGTCCATATCCCTAATTGCGCCGGCCTGCGCTTCCGATAAAACATAAGGGAGCACGCCGGGTTCATCCAGCCGTACCCTCACATCGGCTGCATCAGCCTCAACAATTTCGGCCAACCGCCGTGCCGTCTCATGTTTGTCTTCGATGTAATGGGGAATTACCACGGCGCGATCGGCACTCTCTGAAGACAGAAGCGATACGCCGTTTCGATCGAGGATTTGCCCACGAGGATGCGCTTCCAGACTGACCTCCACCGAGTTCTGCGCCGAAACGGCCGCCGACAGATCCTCGTGCGCGCCAAGCTGGACCAAGCCCAGACGCAATCCGACAAAACCGTACGCCAAGAACAATCCGGCCAAAATAACGGAAACACGCTTATGGCTAATCAATGGTTCCCTGTCCTCACAGTCAACGAACTACCTTCATTGTTGCCGGAGGATCCGGGCGACATACGGTATAACTTAATCGATATACTTCCGTCGTGCGGCGTTATGCTCCTCAAGTGTGCGGGAAAACACGTGGCTTCCGTCAGGCTTGGCCAAATAGTAGAGGTAGTCGGTCGGAGCAGGGTCAATTGCTGCACGCAGGGATTCCGTACCGGGATTGGCAATAGGCCCCGGGGGCAATCCCGGGTATCGATAAGTGTTGTAGGGAGAGTCAACCTCCAGGTCCTCGTAGAGAACCCGGTCACGTGCGGTTTCACCAAGCGCGTAAACAACGGTCGCATCGATCTGCAGCGGCATACCGATTCGCAGGCGATTATGAATCACGCCGCTGATCAGACGACGGTCCTCATCAATACGAGCTTCACGCTCAATCAATGATGCAATGGTCACAATCTCGTGAACCGAGAGCCCCAGTTCATTCGCCTTTTCGGTCAGCCTGAGCGCTTCCGCCTCCTGCGCGAACCGATCCAACAGAATTCTTATGATCTCACTACTCTTCGCATCCACGCGAACGCGGAACGTATCCGGGAAGAGATACCCCTCCAGCCGCCGCTCCGGAGGAAGGTCGTTATCAGCAACGAATTCAAACTCAGCATGTCTGATGGCCGTCATGAACTCGTCCTCGTTGACAAGCCCGCGACGGCTCAGCAATTCAACAATTTGTTTTGTATTGTAGCCTTCCGGAATAGTGAATGAAACCGATTCATCTCGACCGCCGGCGCGGAGGAGTTCAACGGTTTCCGGCACCGACAGCCCGGTTGGTACTTCATATTGGCCGGCCTTTAACGTGCCATCTGCGCCAACAAGCCGGGCATAGACACGAAAGGCCAAGGGACTGCGGATAAGATCGTGCTCCGCGAGAATGGCGGCGATTTCAGCACTCGAGGCGTGGCGGGGAATCTTAAAGGCAACCGTATCCCCCACCTTGGATGAAGCCGGCCCCAGCAAAAAACCCAGCAACAAGGCAGCCGCAACAAGAACGACCACGCCCGCCACGACAAGCACGATCGGTATCGCTGTTCTTGAATTGGCACCATTGTCCCGTCGAACAATCAAAATATCAAACCCCGTTGGTTTTCCGTGTTTGCAGAAATTATAGCATTAATAGCAAAGTATTGTAAGAATAATGTCGATTAAAAGCACCGGTCTCGGGGTAGCTGGATCAGCGAACCTTATCTTTCTGCACTTCCTCAACTAGGAACGTTGGTTCCATGAGCCGTTTAACCACCTCGTCAACCAGCAGATCAGTGTGCACACCCTCCGTCGCCACCACCGGGATGATCGGCTTATAACGGAAGAATCGCTGCAGCAGTTTGATTGTCGATGAAGTTTGGCTGCGGTGGGCTTGGTCGATCTTGGTTACAACCACGATATCCGCGTCATCCAGAAGTCTATTCCCCTGCTCCATAATAATCTCGCTCTTAATGTCGGCCGGAACAACGCTGACCAAAATGTCTCCGAGTTCCCGGCCGTCAGGCGCCTTGTAACCGTCACTGATTCCCACCGATTCGATAATCGCCACATCCGGCACGGTTGATACCGGCGGAATATCGCGCTGGGAAAGGTTCCCCAAGTCCAAAACCGAGCGAATCTTATTTAGCTCTTCCATAGCCTTACGGGCCTTGAGAATGAGCTGATTTCGCTCCTTGATGTGTGCAACCGTACTCCGCAAAACACGTTCAATGTCCTCGGCCACATCCCGACCGGAATCCGGAATGGCAATCGCCACATAGGTGGGATCGATCCCCTTAAAAAGGTATGGCTTTTCATCCTGGACACCCGACCCGACCGCCAGCGGCTGGTAACCCTTCAGCTTCAGCCCGCGGTAAATCTCCCCGACCACCGTCGATTTTCCGGAGTCGTTGCGACCGGCCACGACAACCTTCTTCAATCGGCGCACCCCCTTTAGTGTCTAAAATAATCTATATGTGGGTGCGTCCGAAATATGTAAACGCATAAAGACCGAGCCGCCTCACGCGTCACTCCCGTGCGATGGATCTTCACCGTTACTGTGGTCTTTACGCCGATCACGGTCATTCTCATCCCCGGCAAGGTCATCGGTCTCGACGGCGTGATCACCATTATCCATCTCGTGCTCTTCGGCGCTACCATGCCTATCGTCCGGGCCACCCGGGTCACCGGCATCTTCAGACTCATCTCCGGGACCAGGCGACAGCCAGGACTCGGATCCCGGATCAGGCACGGGGGCCACAACCGGTGGAGGAGCCTCGCGCGTACCTACGGCGATGACTTCGTTTTGGGGAAGATAGAAACTCCCAGGCAACTCTTGCTTTTCCACCCTTCCGTCTCGCCAAACCCAGCGCTCGGCCTTAACCCGGTAACCATTGACGCCCTTGCGCTTGACAAGCTGCTCCCCGACTTCCAACATCTCATCATCTTCATAGACAACGCGCGCTGGGATGGTCTCGGTAACCCAACTCCGTATCTCCACCTTAGGGTGATTCACAGCATCACCAAACATTTTCATCGTCAGCGTCCCGTTACCGACCTCTGTTTTGAGATATAGAAAGCCTTCGGTGTTATTGCGGAACTTGAAGTCTATTGCTTCATAAACCACCGTGGCATCCCGCCCGATAGGAACGTACGCAACCGGAAGCGAATGATTTTTTCTTTCCACTATCTCCAGGTTCGCCAGCAAAACTGTGTTATAGAGCGTGGATGAGACCTGGCACACTCCGCCTCCCATGCCCTCCTCGAACTGATTGTCGATAATGATCAGAGCACTGCGGTAGCCCGCCTCTTGACTGCGAGGTCCGACGATTTCGTTGAAGGAAACCACTTCCCCGGGAGCAATCAAGAGGTTATCAAGCGCCTTGGCGGCTACCGCTACGTTATACGACCGATCGACCAGCGAGGGGTCGAAACGCGTGGTAAACTGCGAAACCAGTCCGTTCAGCCGCATCGCTTTCACTTCAACAAGGGTATGTTCGGGCGGTACGTTGATGACGGTAATATGGACGGGAGGCAGGTTGGGCTGTTGTATACTCCGAAGAATATCGTCCCTCAAGGCGGCAAAATCGACAGCAGTGCCCCATTGATCGGGCACAAGCTCCACGGTATCCTGCTCGGTAATCCTAAAACCAGCGTTAACAGGCGGACTGATAAACTCCCCCATTAACTCCGACACCGTCGCTTCAAGGACTTCTTCCGACACGGTTAATCTAAGGGGAAGGTTCGCGCCGTATTGCTCGGTTCGACGACGCTCGATCCACTGGCTCACAAATAGCCCTTTTCGCCCTACCGCAAGAGCATCCTCTGTGAGCCCCTCGACGTCGAGACCGACACCCAACTTACCGAGTTCGACCTTCCAAACCTGTTCGTTGAAGCGGAGCTCAAGCGGGAATGAAACAAGCTCCTCATTCTTTTTGGTTAATCTTTCGATGCACGCATCCCGGTCAAGTCCCCCGAGCACAACCTCCTGCATCGAGACACCGTTCACAACGAGCCCGGCATCAGCAGACAAAACACCCCATAGCACGGCGGTCCCGACGATCACAGCCATTACCGCCGCAATAGCGATTAACCAAATATGTCCGCGCTTGGGCACCGTCCATCCTCCCCAGGGTCGTGGCGCCGAGCCAAGGCCCTACAGCTATCCTCTAGTGTTCGTTTCCGACCTTCTCCTGCCAGGCGTCGGCCACTTTCTCCCATTCCTCATCTTCCAAGTCAATCAGTACCTCGTTCCCTTCCTCATCCTCAGAAAACTTGAAGATGACCACCTCATCGGCCTCTTCTCCGCTTGCCACCGGTATCAGGATGGCATATTCCTCATCTTCAACCTCGAGAATATCGAGAACGCTGAACTCGTGCTCGTTACCTTCTTCATCGATAAGCGTAATCAGATCGTTCTCTCCTGCCATGATATCACTCCTTAGCCAAGATAACAGTATTCTATGTGCAACCTGGGATGACCGTCAAGTTTTTGAACTGCGCCCTTTGAAAGCCAGGTATCCTTCCAGAATCAGGGCTGCAGCAAGCTTGTCTACAACCTTTTTCCGGCCCTTTCTCCGCACATCGGCGCTAATCAGTAGTTTTTCCACCTGCTGTGTGGTTAAACGCTCATCCCACGTAACCACCTTGATTCCTAAGGTGTCCCGCAGTTCAGCGGCATATTCGAGCGCCTTCACCGCCTGCGGTCCCAAGCTTCCATCCATGTTCCGGGGTAAGCCTATCACCACCGTATGCACGTTGTAGTCCTCAATCAGCTTACGGATCTTCTTCACGTCGCTGTCGAAGACGGATCGTTCGATCACACCCAACGGCTGGGCGGTCATTCCGAATTCATCGCTGACGGCGACGCCGATCCTTTTCTCACCCAAATCCAAGGCCAAATACCTCATCAGATCACCTTGATGCAAAACTCGGGGCACCTTGCCGCACAGTAACTGCAGAGGCGGCACCGCCCCGGATCCACCACCGCGTGTCTATCAATCAACCGCAGGGCACCGTTCCTACAAGCGCCGAGACATTCACCGCAGCCCAAACACCAGTCTTCAATAAGGATCCTCCGTGGTTTGCCGGCAAGAATCACCCTCAGGCCGTCAGGGATGCTCTCCCCGTTTACCAGGCGCACGTTGTATTCAACCTCCAGGGTACTCTGCATACCCACGGCGATACTACAAAACTCAGGAATCCGGAGAGCCTCCCGCAAGGCATCGTCCCTTTCGCCGAGCAGGTGACCTCCGCCGAGAACCTTCATGGCATAGATGCCTTTACCCGCCCGCCAGGCATCCCTAATCGCCGCCATCATCTCATCGGCATCGCCATCCGCAATGCCGAATCCCGCTTTGTTCCAGAGAGGGTGGATTACATCAATTTCGGGAACGGCGGCGGCCGCCCTCACCCCGGCCACGTAGTGCGTAGATATCCCGACAGCCCTGATCACACCCTTTTCACGTTGGCGAACAAGGTACTCCAGGGCTTCCCAGTGACCACGTATCGTCAACTCCGATTCTTGCTCGTGAAGCAGAAAAATATCAATGTAGTCCCGCCCGAGTTCCTTCAGCGCGAAAGAAAGACTCCTGCGCATTTGATCAGCCTGGTAATCATATGATTTCGTGGAGATGATGATGTCATTCGGTCGGTCGGCGATGGCTCGGGCGATGTGCGGGTAATTGAGGTAGATTTTTGCGGTATCGATAAAATTAACCCCGTGGTCAAAGGCCCGCCGCATAACGCGTGCTCCTTCCGACGGGGTCAGATTGGCCTGTAGCGGGCTTATCGTTAAGGAACCAAAGCAAAGGCGCGATACCTTAAGCCCTGTCTTGCCGAGTTCGCGGTACTCCAAAGGACACAACTCCTGGAACGTGCTGAAACGCCGTACTGCGCTACCACCGGTGTCTTATCTGCCTCCCGGACTCCGGTCGGCGAGGTACTTCCTTAACAGCTCCTCGAGGAGCTCGTCCCGCTCCATCCGCCGAATTATGTTGCGGGCATTGTTGTGACCGGTGATGTACACTGGATCACCTGATAGGAGATATCCTACAATCTGGTGTATCGGATTATACCCCTTCTCTTTCAGGGCATCGTATACGGCGAACAGGACTTCCCGCGCCTCCTCGTCACAGTCGGGCTTATGTTCAAACCGCATCGTTTCCTCAGAGATCTTGCGGTTCATTTTCACACCCTCCGTCCCTTTGTATCGAAGTAAAGGTAGGGGCTATATTCGCCGCGGTGGGGTACCTTTCCTTTAATGGAAAGTTCGAAATCTCAGTAATTTCTTAGTAATCAATGCTCAATTACTGACAGGCTGCTAGGACGGATTGATGCGGTCCAGCACCAGCCGATGCGCTTTTTCCAGCGCCTCATCCAGCCTGGAAGCGTCTTTTCCGCCCGCCTGAGCCAATTCCGGACGGCCGCCGCCGCCGCCGCCAACCACCTTGGCCGCCTCCTTCACCAGGTTACCCGCGTGCAACCCGCGTCCGGTCAAATCTTTGGACACGGCAACTAAGAGACTCACCTTCTCGCCGGTAATCGCACCCAGAACGATAACCGATGTACCTAGATGATCACGCAGAAGATCCATTAATCCTCGCAACTCAGCCATGTCATCGGCGTGTACACGTGCGACCAGCAACCGAACCCCATGGTGGACCTCCGCCCTAGCCAGGACATCCTTGATCTCCACGGCTCGAATCTTATCTTTGAGTCTCTCGTTCTCACGCATTAGTTCCTTCATCTGGTTATTAAGGCCTTCGATCCGCGCGATCACTTCGCCTTCCGGAGCTCTCAGCATCCTCGCGATATCCTGCACCAGGGACGTATGTCGCCTAAACACATCGAGCGCACGGTTTCCGGTGACGGCCTCGATCCTGCGGATCCCGGACGCCACACTGGATTCCGACAAAATGTGAAAAGGACCGACTTGCGCCGTATTGGGCAGGTGCGTTCCGCCGCAAAGCTCGGCGCTGAAGTCCCCCATGCGCACCACACGAACCTCGTCCCCATACTTTTCACCGAACAGTGCCACAACGCCGTCGTTTACCGCCTGCTGGTAACTCGTATTGTACACTTCCACGGGAAGACCGTCCAGAATGGCCTGATTGACAATCCTTTCCACCCTGCTCAGTTCATCAGCGCTTACACCCTGATAGTGGGTAAAATCAAAGCGCAGCCGGTCGGGAGCAACCAGCGATCCCGCCTGATTCACGTGCTCCCCTAGAACGGTGCGCAGTGCCTTATGCAGTAGATGGGTTGCCGTATGATTGCGGCAGGTGTCCAGTCGGCGGTCGCTGTCCACGTCTACCTCTACGGCTTCCGATTCCTCCAACACGCCATCTTCCACCAATACACGGTGTACGATGAAGTTTTCCACCGGTCGCTGAACATCGATAATGCGCGCCTTCAGAGAACGGCCATAAATCCGGCCCCGGTCACTGACCTGCCCACCCGACTCCGCGTAGCAGGGGGTAACATTCAGGATGATATCGGCCTCATCGCCCGCCTCAACCCGTCCGACACGTTTTCCGTCACGCACCACGGCGAGAACCACTGCGCTGGTACGTAGCTCCTCATAACCCACAAAGACCGTTTCCCCGATCTCATCGCGAAGATCCCGGAAAAATGCGTCGTGTTCACTGATGTAATCGACTTCTCGCCTTGCATCCCGGGCACGTCTACGCTGATCCTGCATCGCCCTGTCAAAACCTTCTTCATCAACCTCAAGCCCATTCTCCTGGCAGATCTCACGGGTCAATTCCAGCGGAAAACCGAACGTGTCATACAGGCGGAAAGCATCATCTCCGCCAAGTACCCGCTCCCCTTTATCCTTTACACCGGCGATCATTGCGTTCAGGATGTCCGTTCCCTGGGTGAGACTCCTTCTAAAACGGGACTCCTCTGTGCGCATTACCTTCAGAATACTGCCCTCGACCTGTCGCAGATTTGGATAAACATCGCCCATCTGCCTGATCACCGCTTTACCGATCAACTCCAGAAACGGTTCATCCCTGCCGAGCAGCACCCCGAACCGGATTGCCCGCCGCAGCAGCCTGCGGACGACATATCCGCGGCCTTCGTTGGACGGCAACACCCCGTCCCCGATCGCAAAAGTGGTTGCTCGCGTGTGATCCGCAATCACCTTCAGAGCAACGTCGGTTTCCTCGTTCACACCATATTGAACCCCGAACGTATCGGCCGCAACATCAATTATTTCCCTGAACAGGTCGGTGTCAAAGTTGGTTTCCACACCCTGCATGACGGCGGCCACTCTTTCCAGCCCCATCCCGGTGTCGATCCCGGGCTTCTCCAGAGGAGAGTACTCCCCGGCCTCATTGCGGAAAAACTGGATAAACACCAGATTCCATATCTCAAGGTACCGGTCGCAGTCACAACCGGGAGCACAGTCCGCATTACCGCAGCCGCGTTCCGGCCCCAGGTCGTAGTAAATCTCGGAACAGGGACCGCACGGTCCGACCCCGATCTCCCAGAAATTTGAGTCCTTACCCAATCGGACGATTTTCTCTGCGGGAATTCCTATCTCTCTCCACAGGTTAAAGGCCTCCTCATCATCCCTATAAATAGAAATCCAAAGCCGGGCCGGATCCAGTTTCAGTTTTTCGGTAACAAACTCCCATGCCCAAGCAATGGCCTCAGCCTTAAAATAATCCCCAAAGGAAAAGTTCCCCAACATTTCAAAAAAGGTATGATGGCGCGCCGTTCGCCCCACCATCTCAATATCGGGTGTTCGCAGGCACTTCTGGCAGGTAGTCGCCCGCTTGAATTCAGGAGTCGCCGCTCCCGTGAAGAAGGGTTTAAAAGGCACCATCCCCGCTGCCGTCCATAGAATACTCGGATCCTGAGCCGGGATAAGCGAGGCGCTCGGTAAAACCCGGTGTCCTTTTGATTCAAAGAATTCGAGGAATAGTCTTCTGATCTCACTTCCGTTCATGATTGCCGTGCAACCCCCATTAAAAGAAGGGGTTCAGGTGAACCCCGAATTACGACATTCATTATACCCACAATTTCCGGCCCTGGCAAGAAATCCTGCTTTTGCGACAATCCCAATCTTCGTCCCGGAGCAAATTAGCCATATCCTGGCAGCCAAAAGAGGTATTGACACGTAATAGGCCAACTGCTAGACTAATATCAATTTTATATCGCCTGCGTGCTCTTATCGAGAGAGGTGGAGGGACTGGCCCGATGAAACCCGGCAACCAGCCGTAGCCCACGGCCAAGGTGCTAATTCCTGCAGGAGGATCATTCTTCTGACAGATAAGAGAGGACCTTTTGCTTGTTAGGCCTCTTCTTATTTGAAGAGGCCTTATCTTCTCGCCGGAGCACACAGTCAACGGAGGTGTATATTCGTGGGCGTACAGAAGACTTACGCCGAAATCAATGCCCGGATTCGTGAGGGCAAAGCGGTGGTGGTAACGGCCGAGGAAGTAATCGAACTAGTTAAGGAAAAAGGTTTGAGCCGGACGGCAAAGGAGGTTGACGTAGTCACCACCGGTACTTTCGGTCCGATGTGTTCCTCCGGAGTATACTTGAATTTCGGCCACAGTTCCCCTCGGATCCGTGGCCACAAGGTGTGGCTGAATGATGTTCCGGCCTATGGAGGCCTTGCGGCCGTCGACACCTACATCGGTGCCACCGCAATCCCTGAGGATGATCCCTTAAACTCCAACTTCCCCGGCGAATTCAGGTACGGCGGCGGACATGTGATACACGACCTGGTTGCGGGGAAACCCGTTAGACTCAGGGTGGTCAGCTATGGTACCGACTGCTATCCGCTCAAAGAGATCGAAACCGAAATCACCCTGGACCAGTTGAACGAAGCCGTGCTCTTCAACCCGCGCAATGCCTATCAGAATTACAATGTGGCGGTCAATTGTGGTTCCCGCACCATATATACCTACATGGGCATCCTCAAGCACCATTTGGGCAACGCCCATTACTCCACCAGCGGGCAACTCAGCCCACTGCTGAAGGATCCGCATTTCCGCACGATCGGGGTGGGCACCCGCATCTTCCTGGGCGGCGGCGAAGGGTATGTGGCCTGGAATGGTACTCAACATTTTCCATCATTCAAGCCCGGCCCCACTGAAGGATCTGTATTTGCATCGGGTGGAACACTCACTGTGATCGGGGATCTCAAGGGCATGTCCCCCGATTGGCTGCGCGGTGCCAGCATCATCGGTTACGGTGCATCGCTTTTCGTCGGCGTCGGCATCCCGATTCCGATTCTTGATGAGGAAATCTTGTATTACGCATCGCGGTCGGATGCCGAACTGTACGCACCCATTATGGATTACGGTGATGCCTTTCCCAACCGCAGGCCCGAAACCTTGGGTCTGGTGAGCTACGCTGAACTAAAATCGGGCACCATCAAGGTGCAGGGTAAGGATGTCCCATGCGCCCCGGTTTCCAGCTACAGCAAAGCACGTGAGATTGCGCGCATCCTCAAGGAATGGATCCAGTCAGGCAGCTTTGAACTCTCAGAGCCGGTCAAGAGGTTGCCTGGCCCCGCGGACAACATTGTCGGCAAACCGTTGCCGGTCAAGAATGATTAAAGGAGTGATCGCGAAATGAAGCCGAAGAAGAAGATTGTCTTACGGTTTCCGGCAACCATAGCCGACCAGCCGCTGATTTATTATCTGGTCAAGGATTACGGTCTGATGATCAACATCATTAGAGCGAATATCAATCCGCACAAGGAAGGAACGCTAATTCTGGAGCTTAGCGGTGACAACTTTGAAGAAGGGATAGAATATCTCCGATCCAGTGGTGTGCAAGTGCAGCCCCTAACGGAGGAAATCGTCCGCAACGACCAGCTTTGCGTAAGCTGCGGCGCCTGTACGGCTATCTGCCCATCCGGCGCCCTCCACATCGAGCGTCCTGAGATGCGCGTAATCTTTGACCCCGACAAGTGTATCGTGTGTCAATTGTGTACAAAGGCCTGCCCTCTGCGGGCTATGGAGGCGAAATCCTGATTTGGCGGGAAGCGATAGGGTCTACCGGCTGGGCTTACGGGAAAACGACCTCTTCTACTTTCAGGTCGTATATAAAGAAACCGACCTGTACATCGGCATTCGCAAAGATCGGTTTTTGCCCGAGATTGCCGCCCGAGTTGACTCAAAGGTGCACATGCTGAGAGATGAGTTGGACGCCTATATGCGGCTCGATCCTGAATTCTTTCGTACGCTCCAGCCCTACGACCCGCAACCTTCGGCGCCCCAAGCGGCCCTGGAAATGGCCGCCGCCGCGCGGAAAGCCGGCGTTGGCCCAATGGCCGCAGTGGCGGGCGTCTTCGCCGATCACGTGGGGCGGGAACTTACCCGGTTTTCCAAGGACGTCATCGTCGAGAACGGGGGCGATATCTTTCTCAAGAGCAGCCGGCGGCGGCGGATCGGAATATTTGCCGGTGATTCGCCGTTTTCCGAACGTCTGGCCGTTGAGATTCCCGCCCATCTGACACCCTTGGGCATCTGCACCTCATCCGGGACAGTGGGACACTCCTTCAGTAAGGGTAAAGCCGACGCCGTGGTCATCCTTGCCGCTACGGCCACTCTCGCCGATGCGGTGGCCACGGCTGCGGCCAATTTGGTAACCGAGCCGCATTACGTCGACCGGGCCGTCAGCTTTGCCATGTCAATTGAGGGTGTGACGGGCGCTCTGGCGATCACGGGTGAACTCCTCGCCGCCAAAGGCCAAATCAAACTGGTTCCCACGAACGAAGCGCCGGGCTGATTATGCCCGGCGTCCCATCATCTAGACACCTGATTCTAGCTCTCCACCAGATCCTGCACAGTCCGGCGCACTCCCCGGATTACCCGGTTCGCCCGTGCACCCGCGGGACCCTGAGTCAATGCCATGATCTCTTTGCGTTTCTTTTCGTCCGAGACCAGCATTACCGCCGCCACCCCGAGAAGCGCGCCGGCGGCCAATCCACGCCAGAAACTCATCTTGAAAAGAGCCTCCTCTCGAGAATCAATATACATACTCATTGTGCGGGTCAAAAGCTACCAGCGATCCATCCTCGTCCACGTCAAAGATTTGTACGCCCTCCTTGGTAATCCGGTACTCGACGCAACAGTCCCAACAGAAGTACTGCTCCAAACCGACTTTTCCGGTAGCCTTTCCACCGCAAACCGGGCACTGCACTTTGTCGGCCCCCTTATCGGATTAATCCTGCTCCTATTATGCCCGATTAACGTAAAATCATAATTGCACCTCACCCGGCAAGTTATCCATTTCGAAGTCCGTCGATGATCCCTTCCAGTTTGTTCACGCAGTATTCAACTTCATCCGAAGTGTTGTCTTTGCCCAGCGTAAAACGTACACATGACAGGGCCTCACTCGGTGTAAGGCCAATAGCCAGCAATACATGCGAAGGCCTACAACTCCCGGCCGCACAAGCCGAGGCCCCTGATGCCGCAATACCGAACCGGTCCAGTTCGTTCAGGATATCCGCACCCTTCACCCCGTCAAAGCAGAAGTTTGCATTTCCGGGAACCCGGCGCCTTCGATCCCCGTTGAGACGGCTGCCCGGAATCCTTTCAAGAACGCTGGTAACCAACTGTTCCCTTAGGGCCAGCGTCTTTTCGTTTTCCCGCTCACGAACTTCTTCCGCGAACTCGGCAGCCACTCCCAGTCCGACCAATCCGGCCACATTTTCCGTACCGGGACGCCTCGCGCCCTCCTGTCCCCCTCCGTAGTTGAGCGGTTCCCAAGGTATACCCGTGCGTATAAACAGTGCTCCGGCCCCCTTGGGACCGTAGATTTTGTGTGCCGATATGCTCAACAAGTCAATCCCCAGCTCATTCACGTTCACGGGAACCTTTCCGAAGCTCTGAACCGCATCGCTGTGCATCAGCACCCCCTCGTGCCGCTTTACCCGGGCCGCAATCTCCCGTATCGGCTGCACGGTACCGATCTCGTTGTTCACATGCATTATTGAGACTAAAAAGGTTTCCGGCCCTATCTCCCGTTCCACTGCTTCCGGATCAACAATACCGTCGGCACCAACACCAACCACACTCAAAGCAAAGCCCTCACGCTCAAGAGCGTAACAGGTATCAAGCACTGCGTGATGTTCAAAGGCTGATAGGACAATGTGCCGTTTCCGGTCCTTAAAGGCCCGGGCGGCACCGCGTACGGCCAGATAATCGGCCTCGCTCCCCCCACTTGTAAACACAATTTCTTCAGGCCGGGCTCCAAGCGCGGCGGCAACCTTCCGCCGCGCCTGTTCCACCCCGTTTCTGGCATCCCGTCCGAACTGGTGGCTGCTGGACGGATTACCGTAATCCTCAGTTAAGAATCGCATCATTTCGGCGACCACTCGCTCATCCGGCCGTGTGGTGGCCCCGTGGTCAAAGTATATCCTCCGCACAGTATTTCGCCTCCTTGGGCTATTGTGCCCATCATGCAAAAATCCGAACGCCTTTTGCGTCCGGATCACCTGGAGAAAACCCCACCGATGCCGTTGCGTCCCAAAGTTCCCTGAACCCTGTCTCAAAACAGGGGGGTGCCCTCCTGAATACTTTTCGAGTCCCCTCGATGGAGGCTTGCGAGCCGTATCCAGAGCCCGGGCTCCCAACGTGTTGGTGTTGGTTCAGAACTTCAGTGACGGTAACGGGCTCAGTAGGGTTTACCTTTTTTCTGTTTCTATCCTATCATAGGCATCGAATCTTGGCAAGAGCAAACAAGATCAATCACAATCCGGAGCTATACGAAGTTATTCTTCCTATTTAATCTTTGTATCCAGTTTAATATGCAATTCGGCCAACTGTCCGGCAGACACCCGATCAGGCGCACCAGTCATAAGATCGGAAGCACTCTGGGTCTTCGGGAAGGCCATCACGTCACGTATCGTCCGGCGCCGCGCCAAGAGCATCACAAGCCGGTCGAAGCCGAACGCGATCCCGCCGTGCGGCGGCGTCCCGAATTCAAAGGCTTCGAGCAGGTAGCCGAATTTCTCAACTGCTTCCGTTTCATCGAGGCCTATAGCCTTAAACAGTTTCTCCTGAAGCTCCCGTCGATGAATTCGGATGCTGCCCCCGCCCAATTCCATCCCGTTCAGCACCAGGTCGTAGGCCTGTGCCCTGACCCTGCCGGGTTCGGTATCGAGCAGCGGAATGTCCTCTTCACGCGGAGAGGTGAAAGGATGGTGCATCGCCACAAAACGTCCCTCATCCTCATCGAACTCAAGCAGGGGGAAATCCACAACCCAAGTAAACCGGAATTCCTTTTCATTGATCAATCCGAGCCGTTCACCAAACATCCGCCTGAGTGCACCCAACGCCGCGTAAACCACCGACGGCTGGTCAGCCACAAACAGGAGCAGATCCCCGGGCCGGGCCCCGAAGCGTTCACCTATGGTTGCCAGTTCGTCTTCAGTGAAGAACTTCGCAATCGGGGAGCGGAACCCCTCTTCCGTAACAATGAAGTACGCCAAACCCTTGGCCTTGTATGTCTGCGCGAATTTCGTCAGTTCATCGATTTCCTTCCGCGAGTAACCCCCGCATCCGGGGGCCCGCAGGCCTCTTACCATTCCGCCTCCTTTGGCGGCACTGCTGAAGACCTTAAACCCGCAATCGGCGGCCAGATCGGTAACATCGACCAGCTCCAGCCCGAACCGGAGATCCGGTTTATCGCTGCCGAAACGATCCATCGCCTCTTGATAGCTCAGGCGCGGAAAGGGCGTGGGAACCTCAATGGCCACCGTCTGACGGCAGATTTCGGCTATCATCGCTTCCGTCAAGCTCATGACATCCTCGGCGTTTACAAACGACATCTCCATATCGATCTGCGTAAACTCCGGCTGACGGTCGGCCCGCAGGTCCTCATCACGAAAGCAGCGTACAATCTGAAAGTATCGGTCGATACCCGAAACCATCAGGATCTGTTTGAACAGCTGCGGTGACTGCGGCAGAGCATAAAAACAACCCGGATGGACCCGGCTGGGCACCAGGTAGTCCCTTGCTCCCTCGGGGGTACTCTTGGATAGCATCGGAGTCTCGACCTCGATAAAGCCCTCCTGATCCAGAAAATCCCTGGTCGCCTTAGCAGCTCTATGCCTAAGCTCCAGCGTCCTCTGCATTTCCGGACGGCGAAGATCCAGATAGCGGTAACGTAAACGCAGGTTCTCATCCACGTCGATCCCGTCTTCGATGTAAAACGGCGGTGTTTTCGCGGAGTTTAGAATTTCGGCCGCGGCGGCCCTCACCTCGATGGCCCCGGTCGCCAGATTGGGGTTTTCCGTTCCTTCCGGTCGTCTCTCCACCAATCCCCGGACCGCAATTACATATTCCGAGCGCATCCGATCGGCCAATTCCAAGGCCTCTTCGGAGTATTCCGGGCTAAATACCACCTGTACCAGCCCCCAACGGTCACGCAGGTCGATAAAGATCAATCCCCCGTGATCCCGCCGCGTCTGAACCCAACCCTTCAGAACGACCTCCCGGCCGATATCCGACTCATTCAAAACAC
Source organism: uncultured Peptococcaceae bacterium (assembly GCA_965544035.1). Classification (GTDB taxonomy): domain Bacteria; phylum Bacillota; class Desulfotomaculia; order Desulfotomaculales; family Desulforudaceae; genus CBEULR01. The sequence continues at coordinate 45,651 of CBEULR010000010.1, forward strand.
CACACGTATCAGTACGAGAAAGACTACCCACATTTAAGGCCTTTGTCACTGCATTTATACCCCCACGTTATTATCTCCCGGTTAGCTCCAAGACTCTGCCGACAACCTGTTCCAGCGGCACCTCAGTCTGATCGCGCGTGGTCATGTTCCGGACAACGGCCACACCGCGCCTGCCCTCATCCTCGCCGATAATGACCACAACCGGTACCCCCTTCTTGCCGGCGTATTTCATCTGGGCCTTTAGGCTGCGGCCGGTATAATCACGATCGGCCGCGATACCGTTCCGCCGCAACGCGGCCAGCAGGCTGGTGGCCAGATCCTCCCTGTCTCCGGCGACCGCCACGAAAGCTTCGAGCTCAGGCTCCTGGGGCAAACGCACACCCTGTTCCCGGAGAGTAAGCAGTACCCGTTCCAGGCCAATCGCGAACCCCACAGCCGGCACCGAAGGCCCGCCGATCACTTCCATCAACCCGTCATAACGGCCTCCGCCCCCTACCGCATTCTGAGCGCCCGAAGAACGCGTCAGAATCTCAAAGGCCGTACGGGTGTAATAATCCAAACCGCGTACCAGCCGAGGATCTACCACGTATTCGATATCGAGTACGTCAAGCTGGCGCCGCACGCGTGCAAAATGCGTGGTACAGGCCGGGCAAAGGATGTCCAGAGGGGTGGGTGCATCCCGAGCGATAGTCCGGCATTGTTCATCCTTGCAGTCCAGAATGCGCAGGGGATTGCGTTCCAGCCTGTCCAGGCAATCCCGGCAAAGCCTGCCGACATGTTTCGCAAGATAGGCTCTCAGTTTCTCCGGCATTTCTTTGCGGCACGCCGGACATCCCACACTGTTGATGTGTAGAGACAGTCCTGTCAACCCGATCCGCGCAAAGAAATCCATGGCCAGCGTGATGACCTCGGCATCCGCGCCCGGTTCGGCGGCCCCTAGCACCTCAACGCCGAACTGATGAAACTGCCGGTAACGACCGGCCTGCGGCCGATCGTGCCGAAACATCGGACCGATGTAGTAAAACTTTAGCGGCTGAGGCTGGGCAAACAGTTTATTCTCCAGGTAGGCGCGGGCAACGGGCGCCGTTCCTTCGGGACGCAGGGTTATGCTGCGTCCACCCTTGTCCAGGAAGGTGTACATTTCTTTTTCCACGATGTCGGTAGTCTCACCGACACCGCGCAGGAATAATTCGGTGTGCTCGAAAATAGGGGTTCTGATCTCCTGGTAGGCGTATTCACGACAGATGCGCCGTACAGAATCCTCCACATGTCTCCATGCGGCGGTCGTTTCCGGTAGGAAGTCGGCTGTACCGCGTGGTCTTGCGATGTTCATCGTTAACATCCATTCCCAAAAGTAAGCACCCGCCCCCTGCGATTGCGGGAACGGGAGCCTCTTAACGAATTCTATGCAGAAATGGCAATCCTGTCAAGACTTAACGCCTCACAGGACCGTTGCTTGAGCTTCCTCGGGGTTACCACCCGACATCCAAGTAGGGGTTGTCTATCCGTTCGGCGCCGATGGTCGTCTCGGGGCCATGACCCGGATACACCACCTTCTCATCCGGCAGCACCAGCAGTTTCTCCCGGATCGAGCGCATCAGTGTCGTCATGCTACCGCCCGGCAGATCGGTTCGCCCGACGCCGCCGCTAAACAGCGTGTCGCCGCTGAACACCAGTCCTTCTCCGACCAGGCATATCGAGCCGCGCGTATGCCCGGGGGTATGCACCACCCTAAGTTTGAGCTTCCCCACGGCGATCTCCTGTCCGTCTTGCAGTTCCATCACCGGTTTGCGGAAGGCAAAACTCCGCCCCATATGAATGGAAAGATTCAGTTCGGGATCGGCAAGCATCACCGCATCCTCGGCGTGGATCATAACTTCGGCCTCACCATAGGCCAGGAGTTCTTCCAAACCCATGATGTGGTCACCGTGCCCGTGGGTCAGAATTACCTTACTCAGTTTATAACCGTAGCGCTCCAGCTCCCGCCGGATAAGGTCGCCATCCGCACCCGGGTCGATCACGGCCGCCCGGCGGGTCTCCGGACACCCGTATAGATAACAGTTGGTTTGAAGCGGCCCCACGGCCAACCTGGCTATCAGCACACCGGACCTCCCGATTAAAACAGTTTCTTACTGTCCAGAAGCATCGTCACCGGACCGTCATTATAGATTTCCACCAGCATGTGCGCCCCAAACACGCCCCGGCTTACCGCCACTCCAAGACCGTCCAGGAGCGCACAATACAGCTCATACAGATCCTGCGCCTCCTGGCCGGTGGCGGCTGCGGAAAAACCCGGGCGGCGTCCCTTTCGGCAATCGGCATACAGTGTGAACTGGGAAACCACCAGCGCACTCCCTCCACAGTCAAGCAGTGAGCGGTTCATCTTGCCGTCGGCATCCTCGAAGATTCGCAGATGTGCCGTTTTTTCCGCCAGGTAGCGGGCATCTTCCGCCGTGTCATCCCGGCCGACGCCCAGCAGCACGGCGACCCCGCCGGGGATTTCTGCCACACAGCGGCCGTCCACGGAAACTGAAGCCTTGTTCACTCGCTGGATCACCGCACGCACTGCTTAGACCACCCGCCTTACTTCGAATACATCCTTTACCCGGTTGATGCGCTGCATCAGATAACTCAGCTGCTCAAGGTTGCGGATCTCGACCGTGAGCTCGACCGTCGTCGTCTGCTTCTTATTGCCCCTGGCCGTGACCCAGTTCGCGTGTACCTTCATCTCGGTCAAACAATTCAGCACTTCGAGCAGCAAACCGTGACGGTCTAAACCGGTGATCTCCAGCTTCACCTGGAACGGATCGTCAAAGTCCTGGTCCCACATCACCTCTACCAGGCGCTCTTTTTCCCGGTCTCTCCAGGCAATAATATTGCGACAGTCTTCACGATGTACCGAAATCCCGCGTCCCCTGGTGATGTAACCAACAATCGGATCACCGGGAACCGGGTTGCAGCAGTGAGCCAGGCGCACAAGCACCTCTCCGACGTCTTTGACCCTGATGCCTTGTGTACTCTTGGACCAGCGCCTGCGTTCGGGCACTACCTCCGGTGCAGGCTCCGTTTTGACCTGTTCCTTGAGTCTCGCCACCAACCCGTGCGCCGCAATTACACCAAGCCCCACGGCAGCAAACAGATCATCAATCGACTGATAGCTGTATCGTCTTCCCAGCTCGGCCATCTTGTCGCTGCGCAAGAGCTCGGGATCAACCCCCAGCTTCTTGGCCTCGCGCTCCAGGCTCTCACGGCCGCGCGCTATGTTCTCTTCACGCTGTTCCTTCTTGAACCAGTTTCGGATCTTGGTCTTGGCCTGGGAAGTCCTGACCAGCGACAACCAGTCCCGGCTCGGACCGGCCTGTTTGCTCTTGATAATCTCGACAATATCCCCGTTTTGGAGCCTGTAGTGGAGAGGCACCAGTTTGCCGTTCACCTTGGCGCCGATGCACCGGTGCCCGATATCGGTATGAATCCGGTAGGCAAAGTCCAGAGGCACCGACCCCGCCGGAAGTTCCAACACATCTCCTCGCGGCGTAAACACAAACACAACATCCTCGAACAGGTCAATCTTCAGGGTCTCCATGAACTCACGCGGCTCGCGGAGCTCTTTTTGCCAGTCCAGCATCTGCCTGAGCCAGGCCAGCTTCTCGTCGAATCGTTTATCCCCGCGGGAACTCCCCGCTTTGTACCGCCAGTGGGCCGCGATCCCGTACTCGGCCGTACGGTGCATCTCCCAGGTCCGGATCTGAATCTCTAGGAGCTTGGCTTCAGGACCAATGACGGTGGTATGCAGCGATTGGTACATGTTTGACTTCGGCATGGCGATGAAATCTTTGAACCGACCCGGCACCGGTTTCCATTCGTTGTGCACCGCACCCAAAGTGGCGTAGCAATCCTTAACCGAGTTGACAATGATTCTTACGCCCATCGCATCGTAGATCTCGCTCAGATCCTTCTGCTGTTTGACCATTTTCCCGTAAATGCTGTAGAGATTCTTGGCCCGGCCCTGGATGTCGGCCTCGATTCGCATGGCGCCCAGTTTCTCCTCAAGAATGCGCATCGCCGTGTATATGTAGCGTTCCCGTGTCTCTCTGGTCTGCTGGATCTGCTTCGCGAGGTCGTAGTACCGCTCCGGCTCCAGGAAGTGAAAGGCCTGATCTTCGAGCTCCCATTTCAGGTGATAAATCCCGAGACGGTGCGCGAGAGGGGCGTAAATCTCCAGCGTTTCCTTGGCGATTTCCTTCTGCTTCGCCTCCGTATGGTACTTCAGTGTACGCATATTGTGTAAACGGTCGGCCAGCTTGATCAGAATCACACGGATATCCTTCGCCATCGCCAGCAGCATCTTGCGCCAGTTCTCGGCCTGCTGCTCTTCTTTCGTCCTAAAGGCGAGACGGTGCAGTTTGGTCACACCGTCAACAAGCAGTGCCACCTCATCCCCGAACTCACAGCGGATGGAGCACAACTCCATTCCGACGTCTTCAATAACGTCGTGCAGCAGCGCAGCGGCAATAGTCTCCTGATCCAATTCCAAATCGGCCAGGATCGACGCCACAGCCAGCGGATGGACAATAAAGTCGTCACCCGAAATCCGCTTCTGTTTGCAGTGTGCATCCGAAGCAAACTCATACGCCCGATGCAGTAAATCAAGATCGGCGTGTGGGTTGTAGAGCCTGACTTTTCTGATAATCTCATCAAACTGCATCATCGTTCACCCGGAGCCATTATATCACAGCCCAGCTGTGACGCTAAATCATCGACGGGGGCCGTTAGAAAGAACCGCTGTAGTCTGTACAGTTCCTTCTTTATAGTATGAACCCGTCTGAAGGTTGGCGAGTCCGTCAGGAAGCTTTTCCCGGAAGCAGGGACAAGACCGATCTTGCCGCCGCCCAGATCCTCGGCAAGACCAAGTTCAATCAAAACCGCAAAGGCCGTCCGTACCGTCCAGGGCCCGATGCCGGCCAGCCTGCCTGCCAGGGCTTTGTACAATCCATCCGCCGAGACCGGCCCTCTCGCCTTTCTGGCTAGTTGAAAAACAAATCCGATCGTCTTGCGATTCGGAGCCAGCGACTTGAGGATCCGCCAATTCCGGTTGAAGTCTTCCCATGAATAACCCAGCACCAGTCGACTTCCCAGAGCGCGCAGTTCCTCCCACTCTTGAAAGGTATGCGGGAGGCCCCATACAAAGACGGTATCACCCACATAACCCGCCAGAACATCGGGTGTGCCGATCAACACCCGCATTTCGCCGGAATTGTACCGGTAACGGCACTCGTCTTTATCATCATCATCCAGCAGGCGATGCAAAAAGGCGGTCTCTCCGGCTGCCTTGCTCATACGGTGCGTCAGGTAAGCCCATATGTCTACAACATCCCGGGGGTTCCCGGCAACAACCAGCACCTGCTGTCCGGCATCCACGAATGTCCTCAGGGTTTCTACCCGACACCGGCGCAGCCGGTGATCAATGATCCAATGCGCCACCGGCTCAGTGGTTCGCGTCTGCACATTGCCCGCAAAAACGCTTTCCAGCGCTGTAGACAAAAGCTCGTCACCGCGGCTGATCCTGATCGCGCGGGACTTTGCTCTCAAAGGCTCCCGGGGGCGCTCGAGTTCGATTGGCGACCCGGACGGTCTCCAGTCTACCAATCTAATCTCGGTGTTCCGGCGGCCGTTCCATTCGTTGATAATCGGTGTGAAAACAAGGTCCAGACGTTTACAGGCCGTCATCCGCCCCTTCTGCTCGGACGCCCCGAAGGCGATGCCGCAGATCACATCGTTCCCTTCCCCTACGGCCAGTTTGAGGTGCGTGCCGTTCTTGCCCACCTCACGACAGTCTTTCAGCACCACGTCGCGCAATAGCAGTACCGGTTCCGGGTTGCCGAACCCCCAGGGTTCCATCCTTTGGATCTCTTCCATTACATCCAAATTAAGGTCCTTTATCGCAACTTCGGCATCGATATCCAGCACGCGCTCCGCCGATTCCAGGATCTGCGCTGCATCTTCGTTGAGAACCTGCACAAACTCGGGAAGAGTATGCGCCGACAGGGTAAATCCCACAGCCTGCTTGTGGCCGCCGAAATCGCTGAATAACGGAGAGTGTTTCTTAAACAACTCAAACAGGTTAATCTCCGGCACCCCTCGAGCTGAGCCCCGTGCGATTTCACCTTCCACACTCAAGAAGGCCACAGGACGCTGCAGTCGTGCGGCAAACCGTGAAGCCAGCACTCCAAGGATTCCGAGATGCCATCCTTCTCCCCAAAAAACCGGAAACTGCGGCATTTCGGACCAGGCCGCGATCTCGGCCATCGCCTGAGCGGTAATCTCAGCCTCCAGGTGCCGGCGGTGCGTGTTCAGTGAATTCAGCTCAGCAGCAATCATCGGTGCCTCTGCCGCGTCGGCCAACAAGAGATCGACACCGCGCCGGGCATACCCCACCCGACCGGCCGCATTCAGGCGCGGGGACAGAGCATAGGCCAGGTCCCTGACGGTGGGCTCACGGTTAATCCCGGCCGAGGCCAGCAGGGCGCCAAGTCCGGGATTAGACGGGATTCGGCTTAGTCCTTCACTCACCAGAATCCGGTTTTCCCCGCACAGCGGCACCACATCGGCCACCGTACCCAAGCATACCAACCCCAACAATTCGTCCGCCAACCCTGTCGGAAGATCGGAACACAAGGCCAGCCCCAGCTTGTATGCTACGCCCACCCCTGCCAAGTGTTTGAACGGATACGGGCAGTCTTTTCGCTTCGGGTTAACGGCCGGCACGTTCGGCATGCTGCCGTTCGGCTCGTGATGGTCGGTGACCACAACCTCCAATCCGAGTTCCCGCGCCAAATCGATCTCGGCCTTGGCCGAGATACCGGTGTCAACTGTGATCAGCAAACCGTACCCGTCCTCAACCGCCTGCCGGATGGCTTCGGCGTTTAGCCCGTAACCGAGGGAACGCTCCGGAACTTGGTACCCGACCCGTGCACCCAGATGCTGCAGGATCTTTACCATCAAAGCAGTTGCCGTCATGCCGTCAACATCGTAGTCACCGTAAACGAGCACTTTCGTCCCGTTTTCCAGTGCCTGACGGATCAGGCCCACCGCCTCTCCGAATGATTTCATCCGGTAAGGATCGTATAGATGATCAAGAGACCCCGCGAAGAACATCCGTGCCTCGGCCGGGGTCAGCACTCCCCGGTTTACTAACAGGCGGGCTGTGAGCGGTGCACAATGCAGTTCCCGGCATAAACGTTCCTCCAACACCGGGTCTCCTGACTTCACACGCCAATTGGTTGTTAAATGCAATACCGGCACTCCGTGGATCGTATTTAGGTTAATTATAGAATGCCGACCAACGAGTACACAAGTGAAGCGGGCCTGAATCGGCCCGCTTCACTGTTTAACCCGATCTTCTTTCAGCATCAGGAACTCCCATCCCAACCTCGTTAAACTGCAAATCTTGCTCTTGCCTTCTGCGGTTACGTCAACCAGGCCCAGAGCATACAGCTGCATTATGATGTGATCCAACACCGCCCTTTTCACGCGGGAGGTTAAGGACAACTCTTCCTTGTTCATTCTGCCCTGATCTCCTAGCGCTTTCAGGACTCGCGTGGCCTCCTCCGGCAGCCTGTGGTCCACTTGCATAAAATATTCTTCAAGTGTAGCCGGACTGCTGATCATAGAGCTTACCTCCTCAATTATTGTTAAGTCTAGTATGTACAATTTTGCATTCATTAATAACTAAATAACTACACATATAGAAATTTCCAGCAGTCTCACTCTCCCAGCCCTTCACATTTCCATCTATTACCACTACTCTGCACTGATAAATCGCCGTGCGGTGGTTATACTACTCATCAAGGGTTCGTAATGGCCGAGCCAAGACTGCTACCGGGTCTTAACAGGCTCGGTAGTGGTCGGCCAAAGGTTGATATCGGGTCATAACGGCTCGGTATCAGCCGGCGGGAAGAGCAATATGGTTTCCCGCAGGCTCGTGAACAGTCCGAACGATTGTTCACGGGTCACAAGGGAATCATATTGTTCGAGCTAAGATCAAAGTTGTTGCCGGAATCTTGTTTATTCGAGGTGTAGGGTTATTGTCGGTCGAGAGATCGGCAGTAGCTCTCAAGGTAGCTGCTTTGGTCGAGCAAAAGGTTGTCACAGGTTTCGTAATGGTCTATGGCAGTCGAAAGATTGTCCTAGGCTACGTAGAGATCTATGGCAGCCCGAGCGAAGGTCATTACGGGCTCCTAACATAAGAAACCCTTCTCGCCAGAGAAGGGTTTCTTACTTATATGATGATGCAAATCAGACCACCGCTCCCGTCGTTTACGATTCGCTGCAGAGTCTCCTGCAGTTTAACCTGGGCATTCTCCGGCATCCGGTGCAGCTTGTTTTGTATTCCCTCGCGGACCAGGTCGTGCAGGGACTTGCCGAAGATTTGGGAATCCCAAATTTCCTTGGGGTTATCCTCGAATTCGTTCAGGATGTACCTTACCAGTTCCTCACACTGCTTTTCGGTTCCGATAATCGGGGTGATCTCGGTTGTGATGTCGGCCCGGATAACGTGCAGAGAAGGTGCGCTCGCCTTCAGTCGAACACCGAAGCGATTCCCCTGTCTGATCAGCTCGGGTTCCTCCAGGTTCATCTCATCAAGCCTTGGTGTCACTACACCATAACCCGTCTCGCGCACCTCCTGCAGCGCAGTAGCCACCTTGTCATACTCACGCTTGGCCACGGCCAGTTCCTTAACCAGCCGAAACAGGTCGTGGTCGCCCGAAATGTCAAACCCGGTCTGCTCCTTGATGATTTCGTGGAACAGTCCCGCTCGAGCACTCATCGATATGTTGGCCGTTCCCGTTCCCATATTCATTTCCTCAAGAATGACTTCTTCCACAAAGTCGTTTTCAGCCAGCATCGCGGTAGCCGTTTCTATATCGCGAACCCGGTGAACCCGCTGAATCGCTTGACGCACCGCCGACTCAAACTTGGTCCGCAGCCAGTGCTGTACGTCCAGTTCTTCAATCCATTTCGGAATATCGATGTTAACCTCGGTGACGTTGAATTCCAGCAGGATCTCCTTCAAGATTTTCACAATGTCTGATTGCGTCATTTCGGCACAATCAAGCGGCAGCACGGGGATATCATATTTGTCCCGCAGTTCTTCGGCCAGCTGGACGGTCTCCAGGGCATGCGGCCGCGTAGAGTTCAAGACCACGACAAACGGCTTGTTGATTTCATTTAGCTCGTTGATAACCCGTTCCTCGGCCTCCACATAATTCTCCCGCGGAATATCCGTGATGCTGCCGTCGGTGGTCACCACCACCCCGATTGTCGAATGCTCGGTAATCACTTTCCTGGTGCCGATTTCAGCCGCCTCTTCAAACGGGATCGGCTCCTCGAACCAAGGCGTGGTCACCATTCGCGGCCCGTCTTCTTCCTCGAAGCCCAGGGCACCTTCAACCCGGTAGCCCACATTGTCCACCAAACGTACGTTCATCTTCAGGTTTTGGCCGACGATTATCTCTACCGCCTCATCGGGAACAAACTTGGGTTCGGTGGTCATTACCGTACGACCGGCGCCGCTCTGCGGCAGTTCGTCGCGTGTTCTTTCCTTGTCGTATACGTTCTTGATGTTTGGAATCACCATCAGTTCCATAAATCTCTTGATAAAGGTCGACTTTCCGGTACGTACCCCCCCGACCACTCCGATATAGATATCTCCGCCCGTGCGTTCCGCAATGTCGCGAAAAATATCGAGCTGTTCCATTTTGACAACTTCCCCCCTTTAATATTGAAGGTTCATTTTTTAGGTACACTCCCAGGCAGTCTAAACTGTTACGCATCCCCCCCGGGACAACCCCTTTGGGATGATGAATTTTTTTCCATAGGTGGACATTAACACTATATATATATGAACGGGGGGAGCTAATATACCGCTCCAAAAAGAAAAATCCCACCCTTTTGGCGGGTGGGATTCTTATTTGCTTCGGCTTGTCAGGCTTTAAGAGCCTTTGCTATCGTTTCCCACTTGCAGTAACGCTCGATGTTGTCCAGTGCCAGTTCTATCGCCCTGCTGTCCTGCGGTCTGATTCTGCGCGTCACCTCAGAAATCTTTTCAACCGTGGTCACTGTATCGTAATGCACCAGGATAATCGGCACACCCTTTTCCTCGGCCCGTGTGATTACATTGATGTGCGGATAAAGGCCCCCGGTCAGGATCAGGACCGAAGTGCTGGTTTCCAGCGCCGCCATGGCGTAATCCGAACGGTCGCCGCCGATGATTACCGCCTTGTTCAAAGCCCGCCGAAGATTATCGAGCGCGCTCTCAATGGTCATCGCCCCGATCAGCACATCCTCAACCAGCAAGTCCAGGCGGTCTTCCCCGGTCAGCACCTCCCCGCCGAGCACGGCTTGGTATTCAGCAACGGTCGGAGAGTATATCTCGCGCCGGCTGGGAATCGCACCAAGAAAATCGTAGCCGAAAGCGGATAGAATGTTGGCATACACTTCGGTCTTGCCCAGCATCTGACGCGGGACGTTGTTGAATACCGTGCCGACAACCCTGACTCCGCTGTTCTCCGCATATCGGTTGAAGAACAGAACCTCATCGAAGTCAAAGTCGTTGGAAACCTGCATCGTGCACAGTACACCGGCGTCGAGCTCTTTTGCAATACTGATTGCATCAAGCCCGAAACTGGCCATCACCCACGGAAAACTCGTCCCGTCGATGATCACCGCGCTGTACTTCTCGGCAATCCGGGCATAGCAATCCATAACACGTTCCCGGCATTTGGCGGGATCTTTGTGGCCTGAAATATAGAAGTTGCCGATGGTATACGGCACGATGACGTTCAGGTCCTCTTCCATACCCAGAACCTTCTGCATCAACACTCCGTCGTCGTCATGCCGGCTGAGGACGCCCTGCGTTGTTCCAACCGGTTTATAGTATCCGGGATTGTGGCCCTCCTTTTTCAGCTTAAGCGCCAATCCCAGGGCCACCGCCGTCTTCCCGCTACCCGGTGTACCAATTAAGTAGAGGCTCTTCATTCTCTACGCACCTCACGATATCGTTATTTTTATATCAAGAGCCCTGGCCCCCGCAGGATAGGCGAAGACAGGGTTGATGTCCATTTCTGTAATCTCCGGAAAATCAAGTACCAGCCGGGTGACCCGGGCGATCATGTCGATCAAGGCTGGAATGTCCCGTGGCTTCTCCCCGCGGTAGCCCCGGAGCAGCGTATAAGCTTTCGTCTCTGTGATCATTTCCCGGATCTCCGATAGCGTCAACACCCGCGCCAGCCGGAATGACACATCTTTCAGGAGGTTTACATATATCCCCCCGAGTCCGAACCCGATCAGAGGACCGAAGTGAACGTCCCTCGACATCCCGATAATTACCTCGGTGCCCTTGGGCGACATCTTTTGGACATCAATGCCATGCGGCACGATCTGCGGCAGTGAGCGCTGCACGTTGGACATTACCGCCCAGAAGCCGGCCATCACCTCGCCCGGAGTTTCCAGGCCCATCCGCACACCGCCGATATCGGTCTTGTGCACAATCTTAGGTGATGCCACTTTAAGTACCACCGGATAGCCCAGTTCTTCAGCAATCGCCACCGCCTCTTCGGCCCGCGTGGCCAGACGGGTAGCCGCCACCGGAATACCGTAGGCCTCGGCCACTCTTGCCGCTTCACTGCCAAGCAGAACAACGCGGCCGTCAGCCCTGACCTCCTCGAACACCTGCCGTACGACATCAGGGTCGAGTCCCTCGAACTCGGGCAAAGGCTCGGTTTCCTTCCCGTCCCTGATCGAACTGTATCTGGCCATACCGCCCATCGCAGAAACGGCAACCTCCGGAAACACGAATGACGGGATCCCCTCTTCCGTAAGCACCTTTACACCGGGCTCCAGGGTAGGCCCGCCCATGTAAACACCAAACAACGGCTTGTCCGGATGGCTCTTATGCACCTCGGCGATGGCCCGCGCCGTCTCGACCGGTTCTGATGTCGCCGTGGGACAAAGCAGGACAATCGCCGCATCCACATAGGGATCATCCAGCACCTTTTCCAGCGCAAAGCCGTAGCGGTCATGCCGGGCGTCACCCAGCACATCCACCGGATTGTATATGTTGGCCTCGCGGGGAAGATTGCTCCCGAGCACATCCAGTGTATCCTTGCTGAAGCGTGCCATTTCCAAACCGCAGACCTCAGCGGTGTCGGTCGCCACAATTCCCGGTCCGCCTGCATTGGTGATTATCGCCACTCTATTTCCCGGCGGGATCGGCTGGCCGGCAAATGCCGCCGCCAAGTCGAACAGCTCGGCCATACTTCGTGCTCTAATCACCCCGGTCTGACGAAACGCCGTTTCATAGGCCAAATCGCTTCCCGCCAAAGCGCCCGTATGCGAGGAGGCCGCCTGTGCGCCGGCTTGACTTCGTCCGGATTTCAGAACGATCACCGGTTTCTTCTTGGAAGCCTCCTGCGCAACCCGCAGAAACTTTTCACCATCAGAAACGTCTTCCAAATAGCACAGAACAACCCTGGTATCCGGATCGTCAGCCGCATCCTGGATAAAGTCGGCTTCATCCAAATCGGCCTTATTGCCAAGGCTGACGAATTTGCTGAATCCCAGCCCGCTTTGGTGGCTCCAGTCTAGAATTGCCACCAGCATGGCGCCGCTTTGGGAGATGAACGCGATTTCTCCGCGCTTTGGGAAACCGGCGGAGAAAGAAGCGTTGAACGGGCTGTGGGTATCGATCACCCCGACACAGTTCGGTCCCAAGATACGCATGCCGTATTTCCGCCCGAGCGCGGTAAGCTCCTTTTCACGGGCAAGCCCCTCGGTTCCGGTTTCCTTAAAACCCGCACTAATCACAACCGCACCCTTAACCCCGGCCTCTCCACATGATTTGATTACCGGAAGTACGGCTTTAGCCGGAACAGCCACCACCGCGAGTTCGACACCGTCGGGTACGGCCTCTACCGAAGGGTAGGCGGGCAGACCTTCAATCTCCGACTCTTTAGGGTTGATAGGATAAACCTTCCCCTTGAAACCATGTTCAACGATATTACGAAGAATAATATTGCCGATCTTCCCCCGCGTTTTTGACGCGCCTACTATCGCCACCGAACGCGGATTGAAGAAGGATGTCAGACGACCCAAGCACGTCACCCTCTTATATAGTCTACAAAATATCCTGTTCGATCCCCTATGATTTTATCACTGATTCGCCGAAGGATCGGAAAATCCTGTCTCTTCCAAGGAAAAAAGCGCCAAGAGGCGCTTTTTGCAGATAGCGTTCACCAACAGGCACTCAAGCTTTAGTTGCAAAAACATGGTTTCCGATTTCAGTGACTACCGGCAGCGTTCTGATCCAATTATCGTCGGCTTTTGCCGGATTGTAAAAAAACAGCGCTCCGTTGGTCGGATCCTCACCCATCAGGGCAAGACGAGCCGCCTCATATGACGCCTCATCGGGTTCAAGATTGATCGAACCGTCGGCAACCGGCGAGAACTGGTAAACATTGTTACATGTTCTTTGGTATACGATCTCCTGCAAGGTGGACGGAAAGTCGGGGCTTGCCAACCTGTTAAGGATAACGGCCCCCACGGCCACCTTGCCCATAAACGTCTCACCGCGGGCTTCAGCGTGAATGATCTGCGCTAGAAGGTGCAGATCTTCGGGGGTTACGTTGCCGCGCACAAGACTCAACTGATCAGGGATAATCAGCACCTGGCCCGGGAATATCAGTGAACTTCCCAGTGCATTGGCCACCGTAAGGGCGCCCACCGATACCCCATACCGCCGGGCGATCTCATACAAGGTGTCTCCTTCGTTAACGGTGTAGTATGCCGACTGCCCCCCATAAGCTGCTCCGGTACCGATCGCCAGACTTAAACAGAATACGATCAGAACGGCCCAAATGGTTACAGTTGCTGGCTTCATTGTCTCCTCCTTCCGCCAGACACTATTGTGGCTGGACGGAAAGGACTTTATTCAACAAAGCCGTTTTGAGACTCGTATTACGCTCGTCGGCAGCGCTCCCTTTCAATCCGCCTGAGAATTCTGATGTCGGTATCCACCGAGAGGTGGCACAGCCGACACATTTCCAGAAGCCTGGATACCGTCCTCTCTCCAAGGAGCTCATAGAGTTCCCGGGTATCAACAATGTTGGTCGTTACGATGACCGGCAATTGCCGGTTCATGCGGTAATTGATCAGAGAATAAATCTTCTGCCGCGACCACTCGGTATACTGGTGCGCACCGAGATCATCAAGCACCAGCACTGGGACGTCACGCGCCTCGTCCATAATATCCCTTTCGCTTACGCCGTTTCCATGCGCATCGTAAGATGATCTGATATGATCGAGAAAATCGGGGACAATCAGGAACAAAACCCGGTGTCCATTGTCGAGCAGGCGATTGGCGATACAACAGGCCAGATAGGTCTTGCCGCTTCCGACCTTGCCCTGTATCAACAGCCCTTCCGCACAGGTGCCTTTCTCTACCTGCCCACAAAAATCCAGGGCGGCGTGATAAGCCCGCCTCGCACCATCCAGATGCGACCGATCGGCGGCGGAAGTGTCGGATGAATAGTATTCGAAAGAGAAATCCTGGAAGGTGAAGGTTCGCATACGCGGTGTCAGATTCGCGGACTCAACCCGCTTTTCCAGCAGGCGCTGCTTCATACAAGGACACGGTTTGGCTTCTTCGTTTTCCAGAATAAACCCGGAATCGTTGCATATCACGCATTTGGCCATTTCCCAGCGTCCCTCAGCTTATGTAAAGTGTCTTAATCAGGGCAATTTCCTTTTCACGTTCACTGTTATCGGCGACGGCCTTACGCGCCGTCTTCCTGGTTCGGCGCTCCTGGAAACGCTTTTCATACTCTTTCACGGCATTCAGAGTTGTCAACCCGTTCTTTCGCCACTCCCGAATAATACTGTCGATGTATCTAAAGTTAAGCTTTCCCAGCAGCACCGCCCGTTTGAGTGCTTCCCTTGTCAATGCGTGCCCCACCTCGTCCCCCCAACGGCTAATCTGTTCAGCCTCGATCGGCGAGATGGGACGACCGAATTCACCGGCAAACTCTTCAAAGAGTCTGCCCAGTTCCCGGTCCTCGAGTTTAGAGTGGCCCAACTCAAGTACAGCCTGCGTACGTTCGATTTCACTCACCTTGCTGCACGCCCAGAGTTCCGACAGTTTCTCAAAGAGGGGCTCAAAGTCATAACCTTCGGCAATGACACCGGTGTCCTCCAGATAGTAATGAGTGACCCCAAGCACAGCCTTTTCACGGAGTCCGGCCAGATCCCGCTCGGCCTGCTCGACCCCCCCTGAGAGGCATTCCCCGAGAACATCCAGGGAAGGAAACAGGTTTTTCTCCTGTACGCGTATTCGCAGCAGGTGAATCAGGAGCATTACTTCCGATTCTGTAAGCCCCATTCTAGGATAAAACTGAAGCAGCAGGTTCGGGATAAATGTTACCCCGTGTACGAAAAGATCGGTGCCGAAAGCAGCGGTGATGTTGCCTTCGTACTTCTTAAGCGGTGCCCCGCCATTTGCCCCGTCAATCAAGGAAGTCGCCCCCCGAGACCTATTGTACGCGCCATGTGGAAGCCTTGTCCAACAGCAAAAGCACCCTTTCCCGAAAAGTAGCTTAGCCTTCCTCTCCATTATCCTTCAGGACGGTGTCTCTGAAACGTATTGCATCTCATTACCGGTGCTCCAAGGAATAGTCCACTACGGTGAGCAGACTCTGCGCCTCAATGAAGCGGAGTACCTCAAGCAGCATCTCGTCTGCGTGCGCTCGGCTGTTGCTGATGGCCGCAATTCCGATTTCCGCCCGCTGCCAGAGATCGGATTTGCCTATTTCCGCCACCGACACGTTGTAGCGCTGCCGGAGGCGGGTGATGAGACTTTTCAAAACCCTTCTCCGGTCCTTTAGAGACTGCGCGTCGGCCAGGTACAGGTCGACTGCCAGAACTCCCAAGTGCAAATAACCACCCCACCTATTCAACTGTTCAATTGTGATATAATTTTACCGACTATGCACCTGATCGGAATGCCATTCCCTGATAGAAGGTGAACTCGAATGTCCGCTGTTTATCTCGCAATCGCCATCCTGTTCTTTGCCGTCGGATTCGTCGGCATCCTGCTGCCCGTCATTCCGGGCATAGGCCTTATATGGTTGGGAATGTTGGTATACGGGTTTCTAACCGGATTTGAGGATCTTTCGGTCGGGTTTCTTGCCGGACAGGCATCAGGTGTGGGATTGGCGTTTCTGGTCGACTACGCGGCCAACATCTGGGGAGTGAAGCGGTACGGAGGTTCCCGTCCGGCCGTTTGGGGAAGCATCTTGGGTCTCCTCGGCGGGATGCTTCTCTTCGGCCCCCTCGGTGTAATCATCGGTCCTTTCGCCGGAGCTCTGGCCGGTGAACTGATCACCGGCAGTCCAATTTCCCGCGCCGCCCGCTCAGGAATCGGTACGCTCGTCGGTTTCTTGGGTGGAACTCTGCTGAAGTTCATCATCGCCGTGGTAATGGTCGTGTGGTTCTTCACCGTCATCCTTTAACAGCTTACCGCCCCGTCCTTCGGGCCGTCTTTGATTCCGCGATAAGGGCCGCCCCTAATGCGCCCGCAATCTGCGGCTCGTCCGGGATGCGCAGTTTGGTACCTAAACGACTTTCGAGCGCTTGAACCACACCCTTGTTCTTGGCCACACCACCGGTCATGGTAACCGGCGGGACAAGTCCGATCCGCTTCGCCATACTCAGCACCCGGTCGGCGACCGAATTCAGGATTCCGCGCGCGATTTCCGGGCGTGCAACACCCTGACCGATTAAGGACACGACCTCCGATTCCGCAAACACAGTGCACACACTGCTCACCGGAGCAGCCCGTTCAGCTCTCGCCGCCAAATCACTCAGCTCTTCCACTTCCACTTCGAGCGCGCGAGCCATCACTTCCAAAAATCGTCCTGTGCCGGCCGCACACTTATCGTTCATCGCGAAATCGACGACCATTCCCTGGTCATCGAGACGAATCGCCTTGCTGTCCTGCCCGCCGACATCGATAATCGTGCGCGTGTCGGGGAAAAAGTAAAGGGCGCCGCGGGCATGGCAGGTGATTTCGGTCACCTGAAGATCCGCAAACGGCAAGTTTGTACGTCCGTAACCGGTGGCAACCGTAAAAGCGATTTCTTCCTGTCGGCGTCCGGCAGACGACAGCGCCTGATCAAGCGCCTTCCGGGCCGCCTTGCGGCTGTCCGCTCCGGTTAACAGCACTGAGTACGAAAGAATCCGACCGTCTTTCACCAACACGGCCTCTGTCGACAAAGACCCGATATCAACACCCGCTGCAATCATGCTTACCGAATCATCTCCGATGAAAAGTATCCCGCCTTGTGATATTCAACTACTTCTTGTGAGCCACAATCAACTGTCGCTCATCGATATTTATGATTTCCGGCGTGCCAAACCCCGCAGAAGCGAGCCATTCCAAATACTCGTCCCGCGTCCAGACACCGCCCGACTGAGTACTCATTAGCATATTAATCGCCATATAGGGCGCACGCGCACTCATTCCCCGTACAAAGTCAAGAATCGCCAGTCGCCCGCCGGGTCTGAGCACACGGCCGCACCGTGCAATCAGCTTCTTATTCTCTTCCCGTCCATAAATGTGACTGATGTTGCCAAGAAACACCAAATGGAAGGGGCCGTCCGGAAGTCCCTGATTAAAATCGCCCGGCACCATCTTGATCGGCAAGTCCTCCGGAATCTGCGGCCGCATAAACTCTACGACTTCGGGCGTATCAAGGACGGTTGTCTCGGCCCCTTCACGGGCGAAAACTGCGGCATAATTCAGCGGCCCCCCGCCAACGTCGAGCATGCTGATCGGAAGCGTCATCCCCTCCAGGCTGGCCCGGACCACTTTCGGAGCGATTTCTCGCGCGTAAATCCGCATCGATTCCATAAAGGAACTCAAATGTTTGGTCCCCTTCTCACGCCGCGGAGGGGAGCCGGAGCGGACCGTTTCAGGAATCTGCAGCCACTTCTGAATTCTGTTGTAAACGTGCATGAAGGAAAAACCCGTGTACCGGACACTCTCCGTATCGTATAAGACTTCCCGGGCATCCTCGGTCAGCCTGATATTATCACCATAGTGCAGATAACCATAGCCCTCAAGGGCGTAGACCAGCGCGTCAAGCGCCCGCTGATCGGCCTTCAGCTCAGCAGCCAAATCGGCCAAAGACAACTCCCTGTTCTTAAGGGCGTCGAACAATCCGAGCCTAACCGCGCCCCCAACTACCAACAACTCATCAGGCAGTTCCAGCGCGTCCGGATTGGGCACACGCATCACCTCCAAACCGATGAGTATTATTTCTTCGACGAAAGCCGCGGCTGCGCTCTCGGTATTACAAACACTTGCCTCCCGTTGTAGAAGCTCGTTCGTTAGAGGACCGCTTCTTTCATCTCGTCTCTTTTCGATACTACCGCCAGGCCGCGCTCCAGCGCTGCCTGCTTAAAGCCGTCGTTTTTACGGATCAGCGTCAGAATGGTTTGCTTCCCTGCCGTCGTAGTCACCGCCTCGCGAAGGGTGAGGCCCTTCAGCTCCGTAAGAGGTTCATCGAGATCACCGGCTGCATAGTAACGGTACAGTACTCGTTCATCAATTTCGGTGAACACCTCTTGGTCCAGCTCCTCTCCCCCGGACATGAGTCGTTCCAGGAAGCAAAGCAGACCTTCCACGTCCTCCGCATCCGGGTCCCCGACCGCAACGGCCACAAACTCGCTGAGATAGTCATAGGCATCCTCAACCATCCCCTGATGCATGCACAGCATGCCCAAGCCGTACCAGGCGTCCGCATTGCCTTCATCCAATTCCGCAATCCGGCGGAAGACTCTTTCCATTCCCTTCGTATCCTCACACAGACAAGCGAATCGCAACTCATCGGCCAACAAGGGCACACTGTTTCCTTCATCGTTGCAGGCAGGTCCCATAGACCATCCAACCTTTCACGCTCTTTTTTCGCGGCGGCGCCACGATTATCCTTCCCGTGAAGGGAATCCCAACCCGGGCATTGAATCCCTATATTTGGTGGTGATAAAATATGACGGCGACATTACAGAGGCTCTTTTTCATCGTCATAATTCTCTTTGCCCTCATGACCACCTGCTGTGAATATAAACCAGCGGGTGAGGATGCTCCCGCCCCATCCATCCCCGCCGCCACAGAACCCGAACCACCGACCACGATCCGCGTCGCCGCCGTGGGCGACCTGTTGATGCATATGCCGGTAGTCAATTCTGCCTATGATCATTCTGCCCAAAAGTACGACTTCAAGCCCGTGTTTGAGCACGTCCGCCGCTTCCTGGCAGAGGCCGACTACACCATTGCCAACCTGGAAACCCGTTTGGCCGGGGCACATCGCGGCTATGTCAGCTATCCTTTGTTCAACACACCTTCCGAACTGGCGTTCGATCTGCGTGAACTGGGAGTGGACCTCCTGACCACGGCCAATAACCACAGTCTGGATATGGGCTGGGATGGTCTGGTGAGAACCTTGGATGTTATTGACGAGGCCGGTTTGGCGGCAATTGGCACCCATCGCACGGCCGAAGAAAAGGAAACACCATTTGTTGTTGAGATAGAGGGCATTAACCTCGGCATCTACAACCATACTTACGGCACCAACGGCATCCCGCTTCCGCCGGATCGCCCTTATGCCGTGAACCTGATTCACTACGACGACATTGCCGACGAAATCAACCGCCTCCGGGAGGCCGGTGCGGACATCATCATCGGCTGTCTGCACTACGGCAACGAGTACGAGCGTGAGCCCAGCAAATATCAAATTGAAGTATCTCGGCGCGTGTGCGAACTGGGCACCGACATCATCATCGGCACCCACCCACACGTCGTTCAGCCGATGGAGTATATAACGGTTGAACGCGATGGTGAGCTTAAGGAATGTTTCGTGGCCTACTCGCTGGGGAACTTCATTTCCAACCAACGCTGGCAGTACTCTGACAGCGGCATTATCCTGAACCTTGAGATCACCAAGGACAACAACACCGGCGAGACTACCCTTGCCGGCGTGGACTACATCCCGGTCTGGGTTCAAAAGGCACCGGTGGCCGCGGGGTTTGACTTCCGAGTGCTGCCCTGCGACCAGGAGTTTTTCGACCTCGATGACCGTGACGTCCCCGCGCTGACGGAAGCGGAACTCCAGCGCATCCGCGAAGTGCGACTCGAGTTGTCCTCACTCATCTCCCGGCCGAAACAGGAGATTGTTACCCAATCGGCGGCTATTGCGGCACCCGAGGATGCAGACTAGGGGATCATTTGCGCTGATGCCATAGGTTCTCCTGGCTGACGTTGTGCAGGGCGCTCAGGAATCTATCCCGAAAGTCGGGGTAGCGCGCAGAGAGGTCGCTGACGATGGCCTTCATCTCATCGCGCCGGGTGTGCCCGTCGTGCGGGCAGGGGTTAGTGACCACCGGCAGTTCCTCACGACTGGACAGCGAGACCAGCACATGTTCCGGCAGAAATACCAGCGGACGGATCAAGTATAAATTGGTATTGCTAAGATAAGTGTTTGGCAGGAAAGTTTTCATCTGCCCGGTAAAGATCAGGTTCAGAAAGAAGGTTTCAATAACGTCGTCCAGGTGGTGCCCCAGTGCGACCCGGCTCGCCCCCAGTTCCAGGGCCGTGCTGTTCAGCACCCCCGCGCGGATTTTTCCGCACAGGGCGCAGGGATTCTTGTCCGGGTGTTTTTCAATTATCCGCGCCACCGGATGACTCTTGATCGTCAGGGGCACCCCCATCCGCTCACACAACGCCCGGTGCCCGTCAAAACTAACCTTTCCCCACCCGATATCCAGGATTACCGCGTGCAGATCGAACTTCAGGTGTGAGTGACGCTGCAGTTGCGCCATAATATACAAAAGCGCCGTACTGTCCTTGCCCCCCGAGACACCGGCCACCACCCGGTCGCCCTCACGGATCATATCATATTCCTTAATCGCTTTTTTTACCTTGCTCAGATACCTGGGGTCGTACAAGAGTTTAAACCTCCCGAGCATGTCGAAAAGAGTCGGCCGTTATTTCCGGTCGAAGTGCGGTACATCCGAAGGAATGTCCAGAACGAATTCTACAAAACCCCGGAACTCCCCGTTCTGATACCAGGGACACTGGTGGACAAACTGCTTCTTGCCGTTCTTCGCAGTGGTGTAGGTGTTGGCCGACTGCTTACGCAGCATCTCCTCCAGTTTCGCCCGCGCTCCGGCCGGATGGCAGTCCAACACGTTCTTGCCGATCAGCTTCCGCCCGCCGTCTCCGGCGAATAACGCACAGGATCTCTCATTCATTTCGATGATCACCCCGTTGACATCGCAAACGGTGATGGCTACAGGCAATTCCTTGATCCAAGACCCGTTTCCCACATCCGTCACTCCTCACCGATCGTTTCTGTGATTCTCGTACCTTGATAGCTCTTATCCTAATCTAACCCGTACCCGCTTGCCAAGAGGCGCGATCGGTACGGTTCTGCATAACGACTCTTGTAATAATTGTGGCCGACAGGCGGGAATAATAGCGGTCAGGAGTTTTGCACACTTGTTTTCCCAATGAAGGAGGTTGAAGCGTGTCCATTCGGATTGGCATTAACGGTTTCGGACGGATCGGACGTAACCTGTTTCGCATCCTCTACAAACATCCGGACATTGATGTCGTTGCTGTAAATGATCTGGCCGATGCCGCTACACTGACACACCTGTTGAAGTACGATTCCGTGCACGGGACATTCGAGGCCGATGTCCGGGCGGGAGAAAAGAACTTTTGGGTGGATGACGAAGAGATCCAGGTGCTTGCGGAGGCCGACCCGGCGAGACTTCCCTGGCGGGATCTGAACGTCGACTTTGTGGTCGAGTCCACCGGTAGGTTCACCAAGGCCAAGGATGCCGGAAAGCATCTTGACGCCGGTGCCAAGCGGGTGATCATCAGCGCCCCGGCCACCGACGAGGACGTGATGATCGTAATGGGGGTGAACGAGGACTGGTATGATCCCGATAAGCACCGCATTATCTCTATAGGATCGTGCACCACCAATGGTTTGGCCCCGATTGTGAAGGTGCTGCACGACCGCTTCGGTGTAAAACGCGGGCTGATGACCACAACTCATTCTTACACCAATGACCAGCGATTACTCGATCTGCCCCACCGTGATCTGCGCCGCGCCCGGGCCGCCAATCTCTCAATCATACCGACCACCACCGGCGCAGCTAAAAACGTCAGCCTGGCCATCCCCGAGCTTGAAGGGAAACTGACCGGAATGGCCTTCCGGGTACCGACCCCGGACGTATCGGTCATCGATTTCGTGTGCGAACTGGAAAAGGTCACCACCAAAGAAGAATTGAACGATGTGCTGCGGGAGGCGGCAGAAGGTGATTTACGTGGGGTACTGGCTTACTCTGAACTGCCTTTGGTGTCTATCGACTATACAGGGAATCCTCACTCATCGATCGTCGACGGCCTGTCGACCCTGGTCGTTCAGGGTACAATGGCGAAGGTTGTCGCCTGGTACGACAACGAATGGGGCTTCTCAAACCGGCTGGTTGACACCATCCTGTACATGCACTGGCGGGAGACACTGGGTGAAGAAGCGCGGGGAAAGCTTGAAAAGGAACGCGTGCGCGTTCGCTGAGCCTAGTGCCCAGTACCCATTAATCCAGCGCGCCGCACCAGTTCCGGAATAATCTGTTCCCAGGCGATAGCCATCAGGTGAATGCCGGCCACCCCTTCAATCTCGCGCAGGCCGGCGATCAACTCCAAAGCAATTTCCACACCTTCCCGGGCCGGATCCGAAGCGGCGCGCATCCGCTCCACGATCTGGTCCGGGATTCTCATCCCCGGCACATGATCCCGCATGTATTCCAGGGCACGCACCGAGCGCACCGGTGTAACACCGGCCAAAATGTGGCACCGCCGATCAAGGCCGCGCTTCCGAACCAGTTCCATAAAGCGGCAGAAGCGGTCCAGATCAAATACGCTCTGTGTCTGAATAAACCGGGCTCCGGCTCTGATCTTTTTCTCAAGGCGCAGCACCCGGAATTCGAAAGGATCGGCAAACGGGTTTGCTACCGCCCCGATGAAAAGCTTCGGCGCCCCGGATTTGATCGGTTCCCCGCTTTGGAAGACTTCCTCTTGCGCCATACCGCGGGCCATGTCGATCAACTGTACCGAATCCAGGTCAAAAACGCCCTTGGCCTGCGGATGGTTCCCGAAGCGCTGGTGATCCCCCGTCAGGCAGAGCAGGTTCCTGATCCCCAGACTGTACGCACCCAAGAGGTCGCTTTGGATGGCGATCCGGTTCCGGTCCCGGCAGGTCATCTGCACCACCGGCTCCACGCCTTCGGCCATCAGGTGCAAACCCGCTGCGATGCTGGACATTCGCACCACCGCCGTCTGGCAGTCGGTCACATTTGCCGCGTGTACAAAGCCGCGCACCACGCGTGCCTTTTCGCGCAGCGTGTCCGCCGCAGCGCCCTTCGGAGGCCCGATTTCACAGGTTACCGCAAAGGCACCGCTGTCCAGAACCTGTTCCAGATTGCTCTTGTCCGTCACTCCAGCATCAAATCCTCCCTGACCAACCGTCTCAGGCCCCCCGATGAAGCATCCGACCAGTCCTTGGGGCGCTGAATCGCCAGCAGTTCGTCCAGCCTTCCCAGCCGTGTCATCCGCTCGATAATTAGCTGCCAGGCACACGGGACATCCGGGTTTATCTCGCAGCGGCCGTTTTCCGAGCCGCCGCAGGGACCGTTCAATAAGCCCTTGGCACAGCGGGTTACCGGACAAACACCGCCGGTAGCGTGTAGAATGCAGTTGCCGCACAGACCGCACCGTTCCTCCCAGACGCCCGGACCGACCTTCCCCCCGGCAAACGTGGTATTCAGGGCGGGTATCACGGTCACTTCCGGATAGCGCTCGGCCAGAAACTGAACACCAACACCGCAGCCCAGCGAGAGAATCGAGTCGGCCCGCTTCACCTCATCGGCCAGCTCCTCGATAAACTCCGGCTCACACTGTCGGGTCACACCTCGTACCACACAGTTCAACCCGTCACCGTGCATCTTGCAGTGCATACGGAGTGCCGAGGCCAATTCCTCTCCCTGCTGGCAGCCGCCGGAAAAGCACACGGCCGTACAGCTCATACACGGTACGATCAGCAGGTTGTACTTCCCGCGCAGACACTCCACTATCTCCTGAAAAGGTTTCTGTTCGGCTACAATCATTGGCTACGGCCCCCGCAATCCAGTCCGGGCCGGATCGGAGACGGCCCGAGCTCATAGATTCGCCCGACGAACTGGTCGACCATTTCGGCAAACCGCGCCCCCATAGCCGCCGATAGCTGGAACATTTCCAGCCGTTCGGGCTCCAGCCCCATCTGTTCCAAAGATGAGCGCAGTTGGGCCACCCGCTGCTTGGCGTGCAGATTGCCGGTCTTATAATGACATTCCCCGTCCAGACAGCCGGCCACGAAAACGCCATCCGCGCCCTCCTCGAGAGCGCTCAGGATGACCACCGGTTCAACGGCGCCCGTACACGGGATGCCCACCAGGTTGACCGCCGGATTATAGGAAAGGCGCATCGAACCGGCCAGATCGGCGGCAGCATAAGCGCAGTTATAGCAGGTAAACCCGACAATTACCAATGGATACTTTCCGGCCAACCAATTCACCTCGACAACCCCGGTCCCGGCCATTCCGACTTCCAATCGGAGCGGTCCCACCGGTTCATTCTGCCGGTGCAGCCCCTGACTTCCACGTAAAACTCTACCTTGAAAACAGCTCCACGTACCTTTATCATCCGGGTTTACCTCCGGGCGACTCGTGCGATTCGGGCACCATTCTTAGCGAAGGTGAGGGCTGTACGGCCCCCGACGAGGACGTTTACGGGCGCTTCCGCAGTTGCTTTCTCCGCGGCCGACCATCTGGATCGGCCGCCTAGGGGAAAAGCGCCCGGAAACAATCCGCAGGAGGGGGCTGCCGCACACCGAACCAAGCTTAGAAATGGTCGAATCGCTAAGCTGGAGCCCGGGGCAAACCCGGATGATACAAGACCATCTTCGTTCCTCTGTCGGTGTCACCCCGCGGAAGAACGTCGGGATCTCACTTAAACATTGCCTTGATCAAGGCCGTTAACTGCTCCTTGCTGTACCCCAGCAGGTGGATCGCCTGATTCGGGCAGCCGGCCACACAGATGCCGCATCCCTGACACTGGATCGGCTCGATCACCGAGGCATTGCCCTCGATCCGCGGTACATTAAATGGGCAAACCCGGACGCAGTTCAGGCAGGCCGCGCACTTTTCCCGATCCACGCAGGCGTAGACCCCCCGGGCCCTTACTGAGCCCTTTGCCAGTACCGAACCGGCGCGGCCTCCGACCGCTCGGCCCTGAATCATACTCTCGCCGATGCTCTTTGGTCCCACACACGAGCCGCACGCGTACATCCCCTGTGCCGAAAACTCCACCGGCCGCAGGGCGGTGTGTGCCTCTAGAAAAAAGCCGTCCCGGTCGGTGGGGACCTTAAAAACCCGCGCCAGCCCCGCGGTGTCCGGCCCGGGCTCGGCGGCCGCCGCCAGAATCACCGCTGATGCACGGACTGCAAGCATTTCCTGCAGTATCGGATCCTGAACGAGCACATTCAGCCCGTCGGGCTTTCGGTCTACCCGTGGCGGGTGTTCCGGCGTGTACCGAATGAATACCACCCCGGCTTCGCGCGCCCGGCGGTAGTACCTTTCATTCACGCCGTATGTGGTAAGGTCGCGATAGATTACGTAAACCGGCACTTCCGGGTATTTTTCCTTCAGTTTCAGAGCCTGCACCATACTTCTGGTGCAACACGTGCGACTGCAGTAAGGGCGATTCTCATTGCGGGAACCGACGCACTGGATAAACACCACGGCCTCGGACGCCCCTTGTTTTTCCAGCGGTACCCGTCCGGACTCGAGATCACCCAGTGTGTGGACCCCTGGTTCGATTCCGTACCCGTATCCCTCAGGGGTGGACTCCTGCATGCCCGTCGCCAGCACAGCAACCCCGTGTCTAATCTCTATTCCCGAAGACAGCCGGGAACGAAAGTCCCCCACGTGCCCCCGCACCTGCTCCACCGTCTGTGCGGCATGGACTGTAATCAGGGCATGCTCGGTACACTGTCTGATCAACTGATCGACCAGAAGGCGATCCTCGTCGTCATTACGGTGCCGCCGGAGCCCGCCAAGCAGTTCTTCTTTCTCTACAAGGTGAACCTCAAAGCCCTGATCGGCCAGGCTGAGCGCGGCCGACATCCCGGACGCTCCTCCGCCTACGACCAGCCCCACCGGCCTTACCGCCACATCAATTTCGTCGACGGACTCCAGCATTTTGGCTTTGGCTACTGCCATCCGCACCAGCCGTTCAGCCTTGGCTGTGGCCTTGGTCGGGTCCGACCGGTGGACCCAGGCACAGTGGTCCCGAATATTCGCCATCTCACAAAGTGAACGGTTGAGCCCCACCTCGCGGATCGCGTTTTGAAAAACGAACTTATGGCTCCGCGGACTGCAGGCGGCAACCACCACCCGGTTTACACCGTGCTCCGCAACTTTTTGCCGCAGCTTTTCCAATCCGTCGGGGGCACAGGCGTGGATAACATCCTCGGCCATAACCACTCCGGGAAGCCGGCGGCACGCCTCCACAACATCCGCAACCCGGACGGTCTGGGCAATGTTTGTTCCACAGCGACACACGATGACGCCCACCCGGGGTTCTTCCCCTCCGGTCTCCAACTCCGGAACCTCGTCAGGTTTGGCGCTCCACTCATCCCGTTGACCGGCCAGGTACCGTGCGGCCTCGCCCGCCGCCGCCGACCCTTCGGTTACCGCCGTGGCGATATCACACGGCCCGCCGAACGCCCCAGCCACAAATATCCCCGGCCGTTGCGTCTCGACCCGGCCTGTACCCGAACGAACACAGACACCGTCTTCGTCAAGCTCTACCCCCACGGTCTGCGCCAGTTCTGCGGCCTCGTCGTCCAAATCCATTCCGACCGAAAGCACGACCAGATCAAATACCTCGGCCTTGACCTCGCCGGAGGGCGTGACATAACGAAGGACCAGTTTTCCGTCCGCGTTCTCCACGACCTCATGAATCCCGGCCGGAATAAAACGCACGCCATCCTTCACCGCCCGCTCATAATAGCGGTGGTATCCTTTCCCGTGGGTACGCAGGTCCATATAGAAAACGGTGGCAAGGAGATCATCCTGCGCCTGTTCTTTCGCCGCCAGCGCCCCTTTGACCGCGGTCATACAGCAAATTGAGGAGCAGTACCGCCGGCCGAAACGCTCATTCCGTGATCCGATGCACTGGATCCAGGCCACACGCCGGGGCGGCCGTCCGTCACTCGGGCAAAGCAGTCTCCCGCCGGTCGGCCCGTTGGCGCTGAGCATGCGCTCCAGTTCAAGGCTGGTCACCACATTGCTGAGCCGACCGTAACCATAATGCTTGAGTTCTTTTGCATCATAGGGTTTGAAACCGGGGGCCAGAATAACGGCGCCGGCCTCAATTTCACGGACTTCCGGAGTCCCCGACAGAGTAATCGCTTCTGCCGGACACACTGCGGCACACACACCGCACTCGAGGCAGGCCGCGGAATCAATCGCGTAGGCCTTGGGGAAGCCCTGCGGATAGAGCTGAAAGACGGCACGGCGCTGCGCCAGTCCCCGATTGAACTCGTCCGGGACGGTTACCGGGCAGACCTCGGCACAATCGCCGCAGGCCTTGCAGCGATCAACATCAACGCCACGCGGTTCAACAGCAACCATCGCCCGAAAAGCGCCTGGTTCACCGTCCAGCGCCGTTAAACGGGCACCGTTATAGATGATGATATTGGGATGGCGCGCACACTCGGCCAGCTTCGGGGAGATGGAACAAATCGAACACTCGTTATTTGGGAAGGTGCGGGCCAGCATCGGCATCGTGCCGCCGACCGCAGGTTTGCGCTCCAGGAGGTGTACCCGGTGGCCTCCCTCAGCAAGGTCCAGAGCGGCCTGAATCCCCGCAATACCCGCGCCGACTACCAATACCTCTCCACTTCGTCCGACCCGCAATGCTCCTTTCACTCCCGTCATCCAGCCCCTGGCTATTTGCGAAACACTTTCAGATATGAGTCACAGTACACTTCCTGATTCAGTAGAATCTTCGCGGTGGCCGCCGCATCCAGCAAGTCCTCATCGTTGACGTCGAGAATCGCCGCGTCAAGGCCGCAGGCCATGGCCATCACCAGGAAGGTCCGATTGATAAGGGGCCGGTTCGGACAGCGCTGTGAAATATTACTCAGCCCGACCACGGTCAGCGGCGGAGGACTGGCCAATAGCTTAACCTGGCGCAGTGTCTCCAATACTTCCATACCGTGTTCCTGGGCCACATTCACCGGAAGCACCAGCGGGTCGATATACAGGTCGGCCGTGGATAGTCCCTGAGCATCGGCGTTGGCGACTATCTCCATTGCCAGGGCGAGACGATCGTTGGCATCCTTCGGCACACCCTGTTCATTCATGGCCAGTCCGATGATCGCGGCCTGATATTCGACAGCCAATGGGAGAAGTTTGTCCATCCGCTCCTGGTCGGCGCTGGTTGAATTGATAATCGCCTTCCCGCGATGCACCTCGAGCCCGGCCCTGATGGCATCCGGGTTGACTGAATCCAGACAGCACGGGAGGTCGACCGTGCCCTGAGCGGTTTCAACCATCCAGCGCAGCGCTTCGGGTTGTTCCTCGGCCGGTATCGCCGGACCGGTGCTGATGTCCAGAAAGTGTGCTCCCGCGTCGGCCTGCCGTTGCGCCCAGTCTCTGATCGGATCGGGATTGCGGCTCTGGATGGCCTCCCGGATATCTTTAAACATCCCGTTGATGCGTTCTCCGATTAGTATCATTCTGTTCTGCCTTCCATTCCAAAACGTGTTGAAAATCGGTGGAAAACCACGTCTTTTAAGTATAACTAGTTCTTCATCAGAGCGTCAACTTGCCGGTTGAACTCGCGCTTCCCATCCGGATGCTGAAAAACCATAATTGAGGCTCCGGCCTGGGCGAGCACGGCCGCCGTGACGGCCTCCCAGAGTACGCCGCGCAGCTGATCCGCGCCCCATTCAGGGATGTCGGTACTCTGCGCTTCCTTGGTCTTCCACGCTTCCTCTCCCACCAGGCAGATTACCGGCATGGCCAGCATCCGGTCGCCCAACAGGGCTCCCGTGCGCTTACGCTCAATAATCGAGTACGCATACTCAATACCGTACCCCAGGGGACCAATAGAAGGATCCATAGCAATCCGCTCCGGGGGCAGGTTCATATCGGTCAGCAGAATGTTCAACTGCTTCGCCAGGTTTATATCCAAGGGTGTCGTAGCGATAACGCTGTGCCCGTGCGCCAGGCACGCGGCCGCCACCGTCTTGTAGTTCTCACTGGTGGCCTGCCCGATCAGACAGTTGTACCCCCGCAGGGCCTCGGCCACCGCCGGAAGCACGGCGGCATCCTTTTCATCCACCGCACAGCCCAGCACGATCAGCGGGCGGTCGATGGCCTCGGCTACCGCCCGGGCGACGGCCGCACATTCGTCCGGGGAACGGTCCCCGTGTTCGGGATGGGCACCGGTCAGTCTGAGGGCCACGGCATCCGCACCCAACTCGACACATCTCTCGGCCCACGCCACCGGATCGTGCCACACCTCGTTCCATACCTCGGCGAGTGCCGGCGGCACATTCTCCGGAGGACGGTCCTGCACCGTCAGCGCACTCAGCGGTCTTGAATAGCTGCCCCCGTCAAAATCAATAAAAGGCAACGCCGAGTCACCGCCAACCGTCACCTGGTTCGGCTCCCGCCCTAAAGTCAGCGTGTAGAGTTTTCCTTTCCAGCGCGACTGCGCCAGTTCAACACCCATCAAATGTCCATCCTTTCCCGCGGTAATCAAATTCACTGAAGGGAATCGACCCTTCGACCCTTCTTTATAGACCAAATCGCACGAGTCGCCCGGAGGTAAACCCGGATGACACCCTAATACGATCCACTCTCAGGGCAGGATCTTGTTTTTCTCCAGAATGCCCCGCACCGCCCGCAGTGCGGTGCTTTCCTCCGGCAGGTCGTAAAGCGGGCGTGCCAGCAGGTCGAAGGCCTCAACTTCTGCATCATGGGGGATTACACCCCAAAGCTCCAAACCCTGATCCGTAATCAGTGATTCCAGGGCTTGAATGTCACCGTCACCGACCCGATTTACGACTACTCCCATCCGCCCAATTTGGAGGCCGACTTTGCGGGCCAGTTCGGCCACCCTGCCCGCCGTTCTAATCCCCCTGACGGTGGGATCGCTGATGATGAAAAGGATGTCGGCCCGTCCCAGGGTGCGGCGGCTCAAATGCTCCAACCCGGCCTCGTTATCAATGATCACATCTCGGTAGTTTTGAGACAGCTCGCCTACGAATCCCCGCAGCAGGTTGTTGGCGTAGCAGTAGCAGCCCGCCCCCTCCGGGCGGCCCATTACCAGCAGGTCGAAGTCATCCCCCTCGGCCATCGACTGATGCATGCGGTACGAGAGATAGCGTTCCTTGCTCATTCCGCCCGGACGCGCGCGGCGGTCACCCATCAGCTCGGCCACGATGTCCCCCACCGTTTCCGCCGTTGTCACCCCCAGCGCCTCGCCCAGGTTTGCGTTGGGATCGGCATCGACGGCCAATATCGGCTCATGGCCGGCATTCACCAGCTGTTTAATCGTCAAAGCACAAAAGGTGGTCTTTCCGGTTCCGCCTTTACCGGCTACCGCAATCTGCAAAGCCTGTTCACTCCTGATCTGCCACCGACGGGAACAGTCCAATGTCGGTGTGCGGTATAAACATCGCCGCCATAAATTCATCCATAAACGGCGTCGTCTCATCCAGTTCCAGGTAAGTTACCCGTTGGGCCGTTTCCTCAATCATTCTTCGTCCGCTTCCTGAAACCAGGGCCATACGCGCCCCGCTCAAAGAGCTGTTTCCCACAAACCGGAATTTTTCCGCAGGAACATCAGGAAGCATCCCGATGGCCACCGTATCTCTGATATCCAGATGACGGCCGAACCCTCCGGCGATCAGAATCCGGTCGACCATACCGAGGTCGATTCCGACGGCCGTTACCAGAGTGCGAATTCCGGCGAAAACGGCCGCTTTGGCGCGCAGCAGATTCTGGATGTCCCCCGCCGTGAGCACGATATCCCGGCCGCTTCCACTCTCCGCGCCCCAAACCAGGACGAACTCCGGACCGTTCTTTCCCGATCGTACGCGGGGCGTGTCCAGACCCGCGATAAACCGGCCGGCGCGGTCGATCACGCCGGCATCGAGCAACGCCGAAAGCGCGCTGATAAAACCCGAACCGCACAGCCCGAGCGGCTTGACCTCCCCGATGGTGCCGACCAACACCTCGAACCCGCCCCGCGACACCGATACGTGTTCGATTGCGCCCTCAGAAGCGCGCATCCCGCTGGATAAACCCACGCCCTCAAAGGATGGTCCGGCCGAACACGCACAGCCGATCAGCCATTCCCGGTTCCCGAGCACAATCTCACCGTTCGTCCCAATGTCCGCGAACAGCGTCACTTCATCCCCGGTCATAGCACCGCTTGCAACAAGGCCGCCGGTGATGTCGCCTCCGATATAGCTCGCCACTCCCGGCAGGAGGTATACCGGCCCGTCCGGGAAAATATCGATGCCTGTTTCCGCCGCCGAAAACACCGGCCAGGCATTTGCGGCAGGAACATAGGGTTCAAGACGGACATGGGTCGGGTCCACCCCCAAAAGAAGGTGTACCATTGTGGGATTTCCGGCGCAGGCACAGCACTTCACATCACGCCGATCGGCACCGGACTTCGCCGCCAGTTCACTTACCAAACCGTTGATCGTCTCAAGGGCCTTGGCGCGCAGCTGATCCCGTCCGCCCGGTTCTTCGGTCGCATACACAATGCGGCTGATCACATCATCCCCGAAGGCCGCCTGGCGGTTGTAGGTGCCGCTGGTTCCGATTACTTCGCCGGTTTCCAGGTTCACCAGCTGCGCAACCACAGTCGTCGTACCCAAATCGACGGCCAATCCCAGCCCGCCGCCTGCGCGTTCCGAACCAAGCTCCACAATCCGCGGGATTTCATATCCCAAGGCAACACCACAGCACGGGTGCCAATCGGCACGGCGCAGGCGACCGGGAAGGTCGCGCAGCAGGCGCGCCGAAATCTCGACCGGTTTTCCGGGAATCCGTTGTGCCAGCCCCCTTTTCAGTCGTCCCAAGTCATCCTCGGGATCATCCCTCTGCGGGGGCTGGAGTTCAAGCACAAACTCCCGGTAGAGAGGCTGGTCAGGCACCAGCGCCCCACCGTTTTCGGCCCGCAGCCCGCCCCGGCGCTGTTCCTCCAACAGAACCCGATGCTCCGTAAACCGGGATTCAGGCGGTATCTCGACCACCACATCGGACACCGGATATGTCCGGCAGGCCGCCAAGTCACAGTCTTCACCGCCGTGGTACAGCTCACCGTCACGCCGGACGTCACCCTCCAAAACCCGCACACGGCAGCGGCCGCACGTACCGGCGCCGCCGCACGCACCGCGCAGAATGATCCCCGCGTCGGCGGCGATCTGCAGCAGGCTCTGCCCGATCAGGGCTTTCACTTCGATGTTATCCGACTCAAACCTGACCCTGTAACTCAATTCCGAATACCTCTGTTACCAGTTCTCACGCAGGAAGGAGGCGATGGACGATGATTCGTGTGGCCCGACCAGAATCTCCCAGCCCGTAATCTCCT
The DNA here is from genome assembly GCA_965544035.1 of uncultured Peptococcaceae bacterium. Classification (GTDB taxonomy): domain Bacteria; phylum Bacillota; class Desulfotomaculia; order Desulfotomaculales; family Desulforudaceae; genus CBEULR01. The sequence continues at coordinate 78,487 of CBEULR010000010.1, forward strand.
TCAATTTAGCCGTCATCACGGCCAGTCCGCCGGGAATGATCAGCCGCCGGTGATCAACCAGATCGGTAATTCCTGAGGTCTCCAGAAAATCCTTGATTTTTTCCGGGGAAAGCTTTCCCGCTGCCCAGGCCGTCAGCACGGACGTCCCGTCGGTATCCACCGGCAGGATATAGGCCGGCACCCGCGCCGACTCAATATCACCCATCACGCAGTAATAAGTAAGCGAAAAGTTAGTGGTCAGAAAGACGGGGGCATCCCGTCCGGGCTTGCCCACCTCATATACTTTGGACTCGATGGCGATCGGCTTCTGCGGGTCGGTGTACACGTTGAGCCGCCAGGTGATCAGCGGCAGGATCTCGGCCGGGTCCACGCTGTCAATTACCAGCACCCCTGCATACTTGGCGGTGTACACCGCGGCGTCAAGCACCCGCTGCAGACCCTGGCCGTTCTCCGCGAAACAAATAGTCGGATAGCCGAAGGGGCGGAACCTCTTGGTCACCGCCAGTCTCCTGATCTGCGTCTGATCAGCCAGTACCTGCTTCACATCCCGCGCACCGGAGTCCAGCACCAGCTGTTTGTGGCCCAGTTTCATAATCTGCTCTACCAGCGCCGCCAGCTCATCCAGACCGTTCGCACGCACACCCAGCGGTACACCGTATTCTTTGGCAACGGCCGTTACGGCCTCCCAGTTGCCGGAGTGCGCCCCGTAGATCAGCGGTTTCCGCCCGCCGGCGATTTCCAGCCCCCGGCGGAGTGCCTCCGCATTCTCACTGAACAAAGCCGGTGTCAGCGCACTCTGTGCGGCAACCTGCCGGACCACTTCGCCAAACCGGGACGGATCACCCGAATCATTCACTACCGCGATCAGCTCGACCCCGTAGGTGTCGCCGAGACGGTCAAAAGACAACCTGTTTATCGATTGCACCCTAGTGGCCACCGCATCGTCATCCAAGCGATCCGATACCGGAATAGCGATCGCTGTGGGGTTAACGAACCGCTTATCATGCCGGAAGAGTACGGTTTCATTGCCCAGCCGCACAGCATTTTCCCCGGTCCCGATCTCTACCAGGGCGATCGGCGGCTCCGAGGCCGCACCCAGCGTCTCCTTCGCCTCTTCACTGACGTGTGGACAGGCGTCCAGCGAAGCCTTTCCCGCCGCCAACTGCATGGCAAAAGCCAGGCAGGTGGCCTGTCCACAGTCCTTGCAGTTCGTTTTCGGAAGCAGTTTGTATATCGCCAACCCCGTCAGCGCCATCACAGATCTCCTTTCCCGTTCACCAAAAGATTCAACTGTTTATTCCCTAGAAGAGCGGATCCATCGTTAAAGCCGGATGCCCCTGTTCCTCAAGAAAGGCCAACACCGGCTCCACCTCGACGCCCACCGTCTCATCCGCGATCTTGTCGACAAAGTCCGCACCGAGACCTTCCTCCTCCGCCCGGCGGGTCAGGACGGGGCGCATCTGCTCCTTCAAATCGCGCGGCATCCACACAATCCGCGCCAGGCCCCCGTCACCCTTGATAAACTTGCGGGAGGCCAAATATGCCTTGCCGATCCCCATAAACCCCGGGGTCTGTACCCCGCCCCCGATCGTTCCGGCCAGCGTGGAGAAGGTCATTCCGGCCGGAGTAAGGCCGCTGTATTCCCGGTTGACCACCAGGAAGCCGTTCGCCTCGGGCACCAGGCACAGGATCGCTTCAAAGCATCCACATGAGGTGAGCGGATACTCCATAATGGTGTAAAACTTCACACGCTCGATAGACCCGCGTGAGTTTTCCTTGATATAGTCATTGCAGGAGGCCCATTCACCGCCGTCGGCATCCAGCACGTCCCGTTTAGGAATCGGCTGATTACCGCCGTGCGGGTCGATCTCATAAGCCGCCTTGGCGTCCAGCCAGCTCACCGAACCACAGAGCCCCACCCGTTCCGGCAGGATCACACAGACGTGGGCCGGGGCGAAGGTCTGACACAGCGTGCAGGAATAGAAGGTGTCCACGCTCTCATCACTGAGCTGCGCCAGCCGGGCATCCCGGACGGCGTAATACTCACGCGCCCGCTCGCGGAGGCGGAGCACTTCCTGTTCATCGGTGATGATCCGGATCTGCACGCGATCCACAATACTCAAGAACTCCGACTTCAATTTACTATACAGAATATCGCCCAGATGCCGCAACCGGAAGCCGCTCGCGTGCGCCTCAAGGCTTAGGCGCACCCAGTTCACGTCGCGCTGTCCCATATGCCAGACACCGTGAGCGTAGTTGATGTAGTGGTGAATCTTGCGCTCCAGCACCGGTTCAAAATCATCCTGCATCTTCCGTCCGGCCACGTCGATCCAGATGCCCAGGGGCAATCTCGCGCCCACTTCGCAATCATCCACTTCCGGACCGACAATCTCAATCCGGCCGTCTTCTACTTCATCCATTTCAGCCATCCGCACCAGTTCGAAAGCCGGCGTACGCTGACCGCCGAATTCAACATGCATATCCTTCTTTCGTACGGTTTCACCTTCAAAGGCCGGGCCGTACGCCACCGGAATATCGATCTTGGAGACAGCGATTTTCAGGCCCCGAACCTCGGCCGCCCGCGATACAAGCTGGGCATGCGGAATGTTCGACACCACGTGCTCGTACAGACAGATTCCCGAAGGGCGGATCTCGGGGATGTCGGTATCCGCGATCACCGGAAACCCAAAGTTGAGCGCACCGGCAGCCTGAGCATATTTTTCATCGTCCACCGCGCCAAGAGCAAGAATAAAGGCAAAAACGCGGTTGCGGCAGTAATCCAGCAGCCGGCGGGCATCTCCCGCCGCCACTCCGCCGAACGACAGTGCCACGCGCACCGCAAAACCGAGCGCAAAGACGGCCGCCGACGGCTCCGGTCCGAAGGGCACCAACCTGGTTTCCCACCCAAGCTGAACACCCCGGGCGATCAACTGCTCGGTCATGCTCCGTCCGTTGGTTCCCGCAATCAAAAACACATAAAGGTTTTTCTCCTGACACTCCCGGGCAATACGCACGGCCGTCTCCTCATCGGGTGCTGCGCCAATGCAGGCCGCAAAGCCGGGCGCCGTCCCGTCCACAAATTCAATCCCTCTCTGCCGCAGGATGGCGTCGTCCGCCGCTCCCAGCCACGGCCGGTCGGGCGTCGGGACGCTGCCGTACAGGCAATCACCGCCCAAGTATTTGAGTGCCTCTATAATCTCATCGGCGAACAGCGCGGCAATCCCGGCATCAAGCGTCGGTCCCAGATAGGGCAGCCATCTGCGCTCATCCGGTACCGGGGGCAGCAGCCGGCGTGCCTCTTCGAGTACGGGACCGAAATCATCCAGTGTTTCCACCCGCCGTCCCGTCAAACCGTAGATAACCGGCAGGAAGTAACCGGTGTTCGGGAAGGCCACCGGTTGAAACGCTCCGTAGCGAGCGAGAGCCTCTTCCAGGGCCGCCCCGGCCCGTTCCACCAGCCTGTGTGCGCCTCTGATGGCGGCGGAAGCAATAAGCTTAGACATTGAGCTTCCTCCTCATCTCCATATCAAACAGCACCCGTTCCGCCCCTTTCTCAATCCCGAGACGGCGCCGGCGCTGGTCAATGAGTTCCATAATCCGCTGCGCCATTCCATCTGTTGTCGGTTCATAGAACCAACCCGCCCCGACTTCCTCCTCCATCCCGCTGCCGAGGTATTCGGTAAGGGACGAACTGCCTGAAGTCGGAAAGCCCACGCCCAGACCCACCGGAATGCCGCTGGCCACAAAATACTGCCCGATGGCGATCGCCTTTTCACTCACCCACTCCGGTGCGCACCCCACGACCGGAAGTTCCGAGAAGTCATCGCCCAACCCGCCCTCACGCAGCAGGGCAGAGCAGGCCTCCAGCAGACGGCTGTTGTCTACACAAGACCCGAAGTGCAGCACCGGCGGGATCCCCACCGCCTCGCAAACCTCACGCAATCCCTCTCCGGCAAGTTCCGCAGCCTCGGGCACCATCAGGCCGGCCTTCGCACAGTTGATCGCCGCACAGCCGGTGCTAAGAACCAGGATATCATTCGCGATCAATTCACGCACCAGTTCGGTATGCGCCTCTCCGGCCCTCAGGCGCGGGTTGGTACACCCGACCATCGCACAGATCCCCTTGATCCGGCCGTTTACAATATTCTCAACCAGCGGTCGATAGCCCGAACGGTATGTCCCGCCGAGAACGTAACGCACGCTCTGGTCGCTGAAGCCGGCCACCAGATCCAACTCCTGATCGGGAATATAAACCTCATCGCGCCGTCCGTAATTCTCAATCGCCATCTCGATAATCCGCCGGGCGCGCTCCACTGCATTCTCCGGCGTAACCGGCAGGTGCACCGCGCCGGGAATCCGCGCCTTCTCCGACGTGGTCACCAGCACCGTGTGATAGCACGCGGCCGCATTCGCCAGACCCTGCATCACACACTGCACGTCGACCATCATCACATCCACCGCGCCGGTGGCCATGGCCAGCTCCTGCTGCAGAAATGCACCGGCGATCGGCACTCCGTGGCGCATCAGCAGTTCGTTCGCCGTGCAGCAGATCCCGACCACATTGATCCCCTTGGCCCCGGCTTCGCTAGCCTTCTGCACCAATTCAGAATCACGGGTCAGCGTCACGATCACCTCGGGCAGGAGAGGTTCGTGTCCGTGAACCACAATATTGACCTGATCGGCCTTCAGAACCCCGAGGTTTACCTTACCGCGCACAGGCATCGGCGAGCCAAAAAGCACATCCTGCACCCGGGAGGCGATCATCGACCCCCCCCAACCATCGGCCAATGCCGTTCGCATTCCCTGCCGCATCAGGCTTCTCGCATCTTGATCCACACCCATGTGCGTCCGGTGCAACAGATCAACCACCTCACGGTCGATCCCCCGCGGAACCAGGTCCATTCTGCGCCACAACGCCGCCCGCCGCTCCGGAACCGTGCAGGGAAACCGCCACTCCCCCTCCTGCCGGCCGAACTCGCCAAACAAAGCCTCGGCAACCCTTCCGGCCAGATTCAGCGGATCGTCATCCGACTCCAGTCCAAGCTCCAACGCCAGAGTCCGGAGACGCTCCGCGTCTCTGATGGCAAACCCGGGCGCCTGTCCGCGGCTTACCGCCAGCAGGGCGTGCACCATCTCACGCGCATGGTCCGAATGCGCTGCCGTACCCACCGCAATCATACGGGCAAAGTTCCGGGCTACGATGGTCTCCACCGTCGCCCCGCATGCCCCCGTTTGAGCCTTCCCCTCTTCACTCACACGACAGGGGCCCATATTGCATATCCGGCAGCAGTTGCCGCCGCTGCCGATCGGGCAGGGCTTAATCCCTCTTGCCCGTGAAAAGACAGTCGGAACCCCTTGCTCCTCGGTACGCTCCAGCATTTCCATACTGGCCGCGCAGATGGTCTCCTTGCCCTTCGTCAATCCGCACCCCTCCCGGGTAATATGCCGTAAATAGATAACATTCGCTATATTTCCGCCGGATACCTGCCGGAAGCGTACCATCCCAAACCGCGTTTTCGGAAAGAAAAAACCGGACACCGCCGTCGATGCCCGGTCAGATTCTGATCGACAGGATCACTAAAACATCAGAAATCTTTTCCTCAAGTAACGGTACTCGATCACATAACCCACCGCAGCCAGCAGCAGGATCCCGCCGATGATCGTCTTCAGCAAATCAATCCGGTCGCGCAGCGCCCGAATCTCCTCATCACGTCGTTCCATCGCTTCAGACGTCCGGTTTTTCTCCGCTGAAATCCTGTGCTTCTCCTCCTGAACCATCACCTGTTCCTCTTTCAGGCGAAAGATCTCTTGGCTGTATCGCGCCTGAAGTTCACTCAAATCCTTGATCCGCTGTTCAAGCAGGTAAAACCCGTTTTGCAGCGAGCCCGGATCAAATGCATTCCATATAACCAATCCCGTCCCTCCCGGGATATTCAAACCCAGGGTGTACGCCAGAGTGGGCGCGATGTCCACCAGCGACGCCGGAGGCAGCGCCTGGCCGCTCTTAAACTGCATACCCTTAATTATGATCGGCGGCTGACCGGTGGTACCGGTCACAAAGAACATCGTCTGATCGAACACGCCCTTGGTATGCAAGTGATGAAGGAGCCGCCCGAAGTGGTTGTCGACCTCGGTCACCGCCCGCAGATACTGCTGACTCTCGGCTCCCCACCGGTCAAGCGCCTCTCGCGGCTCGGCCAGCACAACCACGTTCAGATACCAGTGGTGCTCCGACAGGTCCTTAATCACCTGATCAATCAGCTTCTCATCGCTTTTCGCCTTCTGATAGTGACGCGTTCCTTCCGCCAGCGCCTCAAGCTCACCCGTACCATCAAATACCGCCGTCTGAATCCGGCTCTGCTCAGCCAACTGGATGATCGTCGGTTTCTGCAGTGAGCTGGTCGGCTCGCTGAACCCGTGCGCATCCGGATCGGCACCGGTGAGAATACTCGCCGCCGAAGTGTACACATTCTCCGGCCACACCGGGAGACTCTCACTCATCTTAATCCCGGCCGCCGCCACGCCGTTCAAGTTGGGAGCCTGCGTACGCTGCAGCGCACCCGACTGCAGCCCGTCGATAATCACCACAAAGATCTGCTTCGTGTACTGCACCTCTTCGGTCTGCTGATTCTGATCAGCAGGCGGTCGGGCTTGTTCCTTTGTCGGCGGCGCTGCACCTGCCGGCAGAGTGAAAACGGTAAGCAGCAGCAGGGCCAACCCTAACACCAGATACGGCTTAATACGCATGAGGACCATCCCCCTGCCAGTTTCTTGCTATATTACTATACTCAGGGAGTGGTCCTTCTTAGAACAATTACTTGGTCAAGCTCTAGTTCTACTGCGGTTCACCGTCAACGCCATTACCGTCCTGATCTTCCACAGGCCGGTTATCGGCGGCCGCCTTTTCCCCGGGCTGATCATCCGCCGGCTGTGCAGGCTGTTCATGAACCGGGAGGTTCAGGTGCTCCTCAATGCGGCGCAACCGCTCATTGATCTCGGCCAGATCTCTTTTCGACGCCCAACCGATTTCCTCCCGAATCTTGCGCACCTCGTTGACCACCGCATTCTGGATCGCCTGTCGTTCCCGATCACCCTTTTCCATAACCTCCCGCACAAAACCGCGGGCTTCGCTTTGGCTTACCTGACCCTTTTCACTTAGTTCCTTTACCAACTGTTCCGCCTTTTCCTTGGTCAGCGTCAAGGCACCGATACTGACCAGCATCATCTTGCGTAGAGTGTCGCTAAGCATACCTTAAACCCCCTCGCCGTGTTCTGAGCTTCCTTCATTACAATACCTTGTTAAAGTATACCACGTTTTACTTTCTCCAATCCCGCACAATACTTCAACATCAACGCGCGACAAAACCGACCCTACGGCGCCCAAACTGCTTCGCGCCCTGCGCACCGCCGCGTTCCCGTAATTGACAGTAAACTCTTCGCCGTGCTAGAATTAAGGTTAGTCTAAACGCGAATAATGCGGCCATCGGGATGTGGCGCAGCTTGGTTAGCGCGCTTGCCTTGGGAGCAAGAGGCCGGGAGTTCAAATCTCCCCATCCCGACCAAAATCATTCCGCAGGGCTATGTCCCAAAGGCTGCAGAGTTATCTGTTGACACAAGAATGACCTCGTGCTAAAATTACAAACGTGGCAACTTTAAGGTCGCCGCAAAAACCGGAGGGATACCCGAGTGGCCAAAGGGGGCGGACTGTAAATCCGCTGGCGACGCCTTCGGAGGTTCGAATCCTCCTCCCTCCACCATAAGTCAAGTTAATAAGTGGGCCATTAGCTCAATTGGCTAGAGCAGGCGACTCTTAATCGTCAGGTTCGGGGTTCGAGTCCCTGATGGCCCACCAATAAGCAAGCTGAAGCGTTTCGGAATAACCGGAACGCTTTATTATATGCCTTGGTTAGCCTGCCTTTTTAGCTTCCCGGCTAATATTGCTGTATCCGCAGATTCAGTGATATAATAGCAGAAATTGTGAAAAATTATGCAAGGATGGTGTTTACAGCCTGATGATCAGTATGGAGGAAATGCTGCAGGCCGCCGAAGCGGTCCGCCTGGAGGTTCCGCCGGATGAGAGCGAACCATTCTTAGCGGAGATCAACCGGCTCTTCTCCTTTGCGGACGAGTCCTGGAAGGACGTCGATTTTGAAGGTATCAAGCCGACGGCCTATCTCCTCGCCCAAACCAATGTCTTTCGGGCGGACGAACGTCGGGAATCAATGCCCCCGGAGATAGCCCTCGCCAATGCTCCGGATCCGGAAAACGGATGTTTTAAGGTTCCCAGAATCATTGAAGAATAGAACAAAGGAGGCCGTACCCTGATGCTCACTGATACCCGAATCGGCCGCCTCCGTGAGCTTCTCATAAAACGGGAGATCAAAGCCGAGGAACTGATTGCCGACGTACTTGAACGGGTAAACACACTGGAGACCACGCTCAACGCATTCATCACCGTCACCCCCGAGCAGGCTTTAAACGACGCTCGCACTCTCGATACCCGCATCGCCAGAGGTGAAGATATCGGCCCCCTTGCCGGTATCCCTTATGCTCTTAAAGATAACATCTCCACGGAAGGAATACGCACCACATGTGCTTCCCGTATGCTGGACAACTATGTCCCGCCGTTCAGCGCCCTGGTCCATTCCCGCCTTCAGGGCGCCGGGGCCATCCTGATCGGAAAGTCGAACATGGACGAGTTCGCGATGGGCACCACCAACAAGAGCTCCTATTACGGTCCCACCCCGAACCCCTGGGATCTGGAACGTGTTCCGGGAGGATCCAGTGGAGCCTCGGCCGCTTCGGTGGCCGCCAGGCAGGTTTGCCTGAGCGTAGCTTCCGATGCCGGCGGTTCGTTGCGTTTGCCCGCGTCCCACTGCGGCGTGGTGGGGCTTAAACCCACCTATGGTCTGATCCCCACCGATGGCTTGATCGAGTGCGCGCCCTCGCTGGAACACCTGGGTCCGCTGACCCTCGACGTCACGGGGTGTGCGCTCGCTCTTCAGGTTCTAACCGCCGGTGAGGATTACACCGGCTATCTCGGTAAGAACATCACCGGCATGAGGATCGGCATACCGGCCGAATTGTTAATCGGAGCAGCCCCCGAAGTCCGCGCTGAATTTGACAAGGCGGTGTCCATGCTCACCGATCTGGGGGCCGTGGTTGAGGAAACCACATTGCCCCACAGCACCAAAGCCTCCGCCGCCTACTTTATCATCTCCACGGCCGAGGCCTTCTCCAATCTGGCCAATTTCGACGGTGTGCGGTTCGGACATCGGGCCAAAGCCAAACATCTCCAGGAAATGTACCGGAAAACGCGGTACGAGGGTTTCGGGTCGGACGTGCGCCGCCGCCTGGTTTTCGGTACGCTGGCTCTCAGCGCCGGGCACTACGAAGAGTATTACGTCAAGGCACAGCAGGTGCGCACCCTGGTCCTGAAAGACTTTGAACAAGCCTTTACACAATATGATATTCTGATCTCTCCCACCGCCCCTACTCTTCCGCCGCCATCGTCTGCGGGTGATGATAACCTGGAAATGCGTCTCCAGGACAACTACACCATTCCGGCCAACCTCGCCGGTATCCCCGCGCTCTCACTGCCGATCGGAATGGCTGGGGGACTGCCGGTCGGGATGCAGCTGATCGGCCCGCCCCGGTCGGAGGGGAGACTTCTGCAAGCCGCGCACGCGCTGGAACAAGAGACCCGCTTTTACCGGAATGCGCCAAAGATCTGAGGACGGAGGGTTAGAGTAATGGAAATGGAAGCCGTTATCGGCCTTGAAATACACGTTGAACTGATTACCGATACCAAATTGTTCTGCGGGTGCAGTAACGCCTTCGGAGCCGAGCCGAATACTCTGGTCTGTCCGATCTGCCTGGGTCTGCCCGGACACAAGCCTCATCTAAACCAAAAGGCCGTGGAGTATCACGCCAAGGCTGCGCTCGCGTTGAACTGTGAGATTGCCCCCTATGCCCAGTTCGACCGAAAAAACTACTTTTACGCCGACCTGCCGAAGGGGTATCAGATCTCGCAGTACTTTTACCCGATGGCCGTGAATGGATACGTGGATATCAAGGTGGACGGGGAAACCCGCCGCATCCGCATCCGCCAGATTCACCTGGAGGAGGATACCGGTAAACTCCTGCACACGGGGAACATCACCGATTCTCCGACCAGTCTCGTCGATTTCAACCGTGCTGGCGTCCCCCTTCTGGAAATCGTCACCCAGCCCGATATCCGGAACGCGGAAGAGGCTCGGCTGTTTCTGCAGAAGCTCCGCTCGATAATTCGGTATACGGGTGTGTCGGACTGCAAGATGGAGGAAGGTTCGATGCGCTGCGACGCCAATGTCTCCGTGCGGCCGCGCGGCAGCGACGTCTTCGGTGAGAAAACCGAGCTGAAGAATATGAATTCATTCCGTTCGGTGGCGCGCGGGATTCAGTATGAGATCGACCGGCAGATCGCCCTCGTGAGCGACGGAGAACAGGTGATTCCGCAGACCAGGCACTGGGATGAAAACCGGGGAATCACAAAGGCCATGCGAACCAAGTATTTGGCCACCGATTATCGCTGCTTCCCCGATCCCAATGTGCCTCCGCTTGAGCTCAGCCGCGAATGGGTTGAAGAGATCCGGCAGTCGCTGCCCGAACTGCCCGACAGCCGCTACGCACGGCTGGTCAACGAGCACGGGTTGCCTCCCTACGATGCCGAAGTGATCACCGCCTCCCGGGCGATGGCTGAGTTCTACGACCAGGTGCTGACCCTGTTTAACGAACCCAAGACGGTCAGCAACTGGCTCATGGGCGAGGTAAGCCGCTGTTTGAATGCCGCCGGAAAAGAGTTGGAGGAAACCTCTCTGACACCCCGGCAACTCGCTGAGCTTCTGAGCCTCGTGAAAAAGGGTGTTATCAGCGGCAAGATTGCCAAGGATGTCTTTGAGGAAATGTTTGAGACCGGGCGGAATCCCGAGACGATCGTTCAGGAAAAGGGATTGGTGCAGATCGCGGACGAAGATCAGCTTGCCGGCGTCATCGAGAAGGTAATCGCCGCCAACCCCAAGGTGGTAGAGGATTTCCGGGGAGGCAAAGACCGGGCTCTAGGCTTCCTCGTAGGCCAGGTTATGAAGGAAACACGGGGCAAAGCCAATCCGAAGCTTCTGAACGAAATGCTGCGCGCAAAGCTCAAATCCTGAGCGAGGGTTGACTGGTCTTAAATGGGGGTCTCAGTACAAACTGAGGCCCCTTTTTGCGTTTTTGTCTTCCACCCTTTATAGATCCGATCGGATACGGCATTATCGGTCCGACCATACTAGATTTAGTACATTTGGGAGGGTAGCTTATGACAAGAGCTTTTCCGCATCTGTTTTCCCCCGGGAGAATCGGGAACTTGGAGATAAGGAACCGGATCATTATGCCCGCCATGGGTACCGGTATGCACGGTCCCGAAGGCGAAGTAACCGACCAAAACGTGGCTTACTATGAAACCAGGGCCAAAGGCGGAACCGGACTGGTGACGGTGGAAATTGCGGCGGTTCACCCCACCACGCGCGGCATGTCGCTGTCGCTTTACGATGACCGCTACATACCCGGCATGCGCCGCTTATCCGAAGCCATCAAGAAGCACGGCGCCCGGGCCTGTATCCAGATCTGGCACGCCGGGCGACAGATCAACAGTGCCCAGACCGGGCAGCAGATCGTCGCTCCTTCCCCCATCCCCTGCCCTGTCTGCTCCGAAAAGCCCCGGGAACTGACGACCGCCGAAATATCCGAACTGGTGGATGCTTACGGCGAGGCTGCCCGCCGCGCCAAAGAGGCTGGTTTTGACTGCATCGAACTGCACGGGGCGCACGGATACCTCATTGCCCAGTTCCTTTCCCCGTATTCGAACAAGCGCACCGATGAATACGGCGGCAGTCTTGAAAACCGCGTGCGGTTTGCGCGTGAGGTGGTGAAAAGCGTTAAAGATAAGTGCGGCGCCGACTATCCCGTATTGTTCCGCATCAGCGGCGAAGAATATGTCGAGGGCGGTCTGACCATTGAAGAAACCAAAAAGATCGCCCGTCTACTGGCCGAAGCGGGAGTCGACTGCCTGCATATTTCACTCGGCAACTATGAGACCTTGCATCTGGTGGTGCCGCCGATGGATAAAGAACGCGGGTTTAACGTGTGGGCGGCGGAAGCGATCAAGCAGGTGGTAGACATACCGGTGGTGGCCGTAGACCGCATCAATAACCCGCAGCTGGCCGAGGAGATCCTGTCCTCCGGGAAAGCCGACTTCGTGGCCGTGGGCAGGGGCCTGCTCACCGATCCCGAGTTCGCCAACAAGGCCGAGAGCGGCCGAGAAATGGAGATCAAAAAATGCATCGCCTGCAACCAGGGCTGCGTTGACCGCCTGCTCCTGGAGGGCAAACACGCCACCTGTATTCTAAACCCCTTCTGCGGACGTGAGCGCGAATTCATCCTTAAGCCGGCCTCTTCACCGCGGAAGGTGGTTGTTGTCGGCGGCGGTCCCGGCGGCATGGAAGCGGCCTTAACCGCGGCGAAACGCGGACACCGGGTCACTCTGTTCGAAAAGACCGACCGACTCGGCGGCCAGTTCCTGATCGGCTCCTACGCCCCCAAGAAGGACGAGATCAAAGGGTACTGTGAATATATGACTCATATGCTCACGCAAAGCGAAGTGGACGTGCGCCTGAACACCGAGGCGACCGTTGATTTGATCAGGCAGGAGGCCCCGGATGAGGTGATTGTCGCCACCGGTGCCGAACAGCTGATTCCGGACATACCTGGCATCGACAAGCCGATCGTGCTGGGTGCCTTTGAAGTCCTGACCGGCGTAAAGCGCCCGGGAAACCGGGTGGCCGTGATCGGCGGCGGTTCAGTGGGACTTGAAACCGCCGACCTGTTGGCTGGTCAGGGGCACGAGGTCGAGGTCTTTGAAACCCTTGAAAACCTGGCCGAAGACATGGGCCCGGCCCGAAAGCGGTTCCTGATGGACCGTTTGCGCGAGAACAATGTCCGGATCCACACCTCTTCGGCGGTAACCAGCGTAACCGATCAGGGCGTGACCTTCACACACAATGGAGAAACCAAGGAGCTGAATGTCGATTCCGTGGTGCTGGCCGCCGGCACAAGACCGGTGGACCACCTGTCCACAGCTTTGCGCGACGCCGGTTTCGCGGTACACACGATCGGTGACGCTGTAAAACCGCGGCAGGCAACCGAAGCGATTTACGAGGGTGTAAAGACGGCTCTGGAGTTGTAGAGTCCGCCAAGACTCGACAAAGAGGAAGGAGTTGGGCGGCAGCACATCGAAGTGATAGCGTCGACAGCTGATCGGTTCCGAAATTGCGGATGCGCGGAGAAGCCTTATGATCATTGGAATTTTGAGCGACACCCATGGCAATGTCTCCGGGTGGAACGATGCCCTGAAGATATTTGAACGGGAAAGCGTCGAATTGATCCTGCACTGCGGGGATATTTTGGAACCCTTCGCTCGGTCCGGCTCCCCGCTTCGTAGCGCGATGAACAAGTCCCCGATCCCCGTACTGGCCGTCATAGGTAATATGGATGCCCCTCGCGACCTCGAACTCCTGGATTTCCCCGTGGTTCCGCTGGCACTGATCCAGGACGGGTCCGCGCGGATCGTGGCTACCCACGGCAACCAACTGGGCGACCGGCACGCCGCTTACCGTCAGGCCCGGAGTTTGGGGGCACGGTTTTTTGTCCGCGGACACACCCACTCCCCGCAGCTCGAAAAGATGCGGGGAGTCTATCTGCTTAATCCCGGCAGCGCCGGCCAACCCCGGGGTAAGGATTTGAGACCGACGGCAATGGTTCTGTCACCCGCCGCAATTCGGCTGTACGCGATCCACACCGGAGAGGTAATCGAGGAAATGCGACTATAGGCCGTGTTTTGTTGACGCTCGGCGAAAAAAGCCTATAATGTTTGTAACCGCAAATATAGATAAGTGGAGGCCTAGAATGAAACTTGACGAAACCATTGTCTCACGCGCAATTATCGAACGGTACACCGAGAAGCTGTTGTCCAGCCTGGATGTGGATGTGGAAATCGTGGGCGGCGGACCTTCCGGACTCATCGCCGCCTACTATCTCGCCAAGAACGGAGTGAAAACCTCACTATACGAACGCAAACTCAGCGTAGGCGGCGGCATGTGGGGCGGAGCAGCAATGATGAACGAGATTGTATTTCAGGAACCCGCCCGCCCGCTCTTTGAAGAGTTTGACATCCGCTATCGCAAATACGCTGACGGCTACTACACCGCTTCCTCGATCGAATCGGTCGCCTCTCTCACCCGGGCGGCCTGCAGGGCCGGAGTGAACATCTTCAACCTGATAACCGTCGAAGACATCGTCCTGCACAGCAACCGGGTTTCCGGTCTGGTCCTGAACTGGACGGCCGTTGACATCGCCGGCCTTCACGTCGATCCGATCGCCACTCGCTCTAAGTTTGTGGTAGATTGCACCGGTCACGACATGCACGTCGTTCAGGTCCTGTCACAAAAGGCCGGTGTAGAACTGGTCATACCGGGCGGACGTCCGGTCGGCGAAAAGCCGATGTGGGCCGACGTTGGCGAAAACCAGCTAATGGATTTTACTGCAGAGGTATACCCCGGACTGCTGGTCGCCGGCATGGCAGCAAACGCGGTAAGCGGAGGATATCGAATGGGCGCCATTTTCGGCGGGATGCTTCTGTCCGGCAAGCGTGTGGCCGAGCTGATCTTGGAACGCTTGAAGTCTTAGTATGCTTATCCGACCCTGGCTCCATCGCGGGCCGGGGTCTTTCCACTTCAGGAGGCCCATTGTGCGTCGATTAACTGTTTACCCGGTGTCTTCCGAGCGGAATTCACTTTGGCACTGGCCGAAAGCGAAACACCCCCTGCGGGTGATTTACAACTTTCTGCTGATTACCATTGCCCGGTACGTACCATCCTTCCGGGTGAAGAATTTTCTGCTGCGGCGAACGGGGATGAAGGTCGGTAAACGCGTCGCTGTCGGCGTGCAGGCCGTTTTCGATTACCTGTGGCCGGAGCTGATTACCCTGGAGGACAATTGCATCATCGGTTACAACGCCACCATCCTCGCCCACGAGTTCCTGGTTGAGGAATACCGCCTTGGCCCGGTAGTCATCGGTGAAAATGCGCTTGTAGCCGCCAACTGCACCGTTCTCGCCGGCACCAGGGTCGGCGCGAATGCGGTGGTCTCGGCAATGTCCCTCGTTACCGATGACATCCCGGACAACGCCTTTGCCGGAGGTGTTCCGGCCAGAGTACTGTATTACCGAAACGAGCGCCAGAAGCAAGAATCCTGACACCGGGGGCAGAACTCTTGAGACGGAAATCCGGTCCGATACTCACCTTCATCATCGAGCGACCGTGGGTTATGGTCGTCCTGATTCTCGTCAACCTCATCGGCACGGTGTACGGTTTCTATTGGTACAAGGATCAGTTAGCCGCCACACCGTGGCATCTTTGGGTATTCACGCCCGAGTGCCCCATTCAGGCGCTTCTATTTGCCATCGTCCTGTCGCTCAGGCTTTGCGGCCGATCCTATAACCTGCTGAACGTCGTCACTTTTCTCGGCCTGATCAAGTACGGTGCCTGGACCGTGCTGATCCTGGGATACCACGAGCTGACCGGCGGCACCCTGACTATGCTGCAGTGGGGTCTCCTGGTTTCTCACATCGGTATGGTGGTTGAAGGAGCCGTATTTCTGCCTCTGGTTTACCCACGGGCGCTATTGGCCCTTGTGCCTCTCTGGTTCGGCTTTATGGACTACCTCGACTACGTTGTGGGTATCCACCCAACACTGCCCGGACCAGGCCAGTTCAACGTTGCACTGCTTTTCGCCGTAACCGGCACGCTGTTTACCGCTCTGTATCTGACACACCTCGCCGCCCGGCATAAACGCTACTAAAATGCTACTAAACCGTCAGAATCCAAGGCCTTATTGACATTTGGCCCGTGGTAGCTTATGATATAGACGTTGCCGAAGTGGCGGAACTGGCAGACGCACTGGACTCAAAATCCAGCGGGCCTCAAACCCGTGTGGGTTCGACTCCCACCTTCGGCACCAACAATAGTCAAAAGTGCAGGTTAACTCGGGTTAGAGTTCACAGAATCATAACGAGCCAACAAAGAGAGAAGCCACCCCTTCAGGTGGTTTTTTGTTGTTCATAAACAACAACACCCGTAAAGCTGACCGTTAGTGGATGCCGTTCGGCAAGAATCGCCCGATAGTGTAAATATTTTTCATTTGTTGCAGGACGCTGGATAGATATGGCGAAACTCGTATATTGTACCACGCAATCTGCGGTTCTTAATGCATTAAGGGGAGGCGTTAACAGGTGTTCCATCGTTTGGTTCATCACGTGTTAGTCCACATTCTGGCATTTGCGCTTATTGCCTTAACGGTAGCCGGTTGCTCGCAAAGCCCCACATCGCTTGAAGACGGAGCCTCAACACAGCACATCAGATATAACGTAGGCGTTGAGCCCGAATCGCTCGATCCCGCGATCGCTACGGGACAGCCTGAACAAACGATCCTCACCGCCCTTTTGGAAGGACTCACACGATATGATGAGCATTGCAATCTCCAGCCGGCTCTGGCTGAGGAATGGGAGATATCACCGGACGGTTTGACATATACATTCAAACTGCGCGACGCCCGCTGGTCGAATGGTGAGCCCATAACGGCCGGGGATGTTGTCTTCAGCTGGCTACGGGTACTAGATCCTGAAACGGCATCCGAATACGCTTACCAGCTGTACTATATAAAGGGTGCCGAAGAGTATAACCGGGGCGAAGCAAACCGTGAAGACGTGGCCGTAAGGGCGTTGGACGAGAAAAACTGGAAGTGAAGCTTGTCGCTCCCGCTCCGCAGTTTCTCGGTCTGACTGCTTTTCAGACCCTGTACCCGGTAAACCCCAACGCAGTGCAGAATGAAAACTGGGCGACCTCCCCCGAGACCTATGTGTCCAGTGGTCCATTCAAAATGGTAAGCTGGGAGCCCTATCAAAAGATCTCGTGTGTTAAGAACCCGGATTATTGGGATGCAGACAGTGTCACACTGGAAAAACTCGATTTCTACCTGCTGGATTCCGCCTCGACCGGATTCAATATGTACCAGGCGGGCCGGATTGATTTCCAGGATGATGTTCCGACCCAGGAAATAGCATCTCTGACTGGAAGCGACGGACTGCAGGTCTTCCCGGACGCTTCAAATTACTTCTACAGATTCAATGTAACACGGGAACCGCTAGATGACCCTCGTGTGCGCAGAGCACTGACGATGGCAATCGACCGAACCGCACTCGTCGACAGCATCACTCAAGCCGGAGAAAGACCGGCCTATGCCTTTGTCCCCTTCGGCTTTAGGGAGGCAGACGGTCGGGACTTCCGTGAAGTGGGCGGGGACTACTTCACGGAAAACCTGGAGGAGGCGAGGCGCCTGTTGTCCGAAGCGGGCTACCCCTCGGGCGAAGGCTTCCCGGAATTACGCATCATGTATAACAATAACCGTGAGATCCACGGCAGGATCGCCCAGGCCATTCAGCAGATGTGGAAACAAAACCTCGGCATTGACGTCGCGCTTGAGCCTAAGGAATGGCAAGTATATCTCGATGCCGAAAGTCAGCTCGACTATGATATCGCCCGGGCCGGCTGGAGTCCCGATTATCTCGATCCGATGACCTTCCTGGAAATGTTCGTTACCGATTGCGGAAACAACAACACGGGATGGAGCCACCCCGGATATGACGATTTGATCCGCCGGGCAAATGCGACCGACAACTGGCAGTCCCGTATGGAAGCCATGCATGAAGCCGAGAGAATCCTGATGACCGAGATGCCGATCATGCCCGTGTTTTTCGATACCAATCCCAATCTGATAAAGAACAACGTAAAAGGTGTCGTCGTTCTTCCTTTCGGGCCTCTGGCCGATTTCAAGTGGGCCTATTGCGAATAGCACCCGGGTAGGAAAGGGTGATGGACGTGGCGCGATACTTTATCCGGCGCGTGCTAACGATGGCCGTTGCCCTGTGGCTTGTCGTTACCATTACGTTTATCATCATGCACTCGGTACCGGGCGGGCCCTTTCAATCCGAAAAGGCCATCCCGCCGGCGATTCAGGATAACCTCAACCGGCACTACAACCTGGACCAGCCGGCGTGGAAGCAATACTGTGATCACCTGGTCAACCTCGCCCGTGGAGACTTCGGCCCGTCCCTGAAATATGAAAAGTCGGTCAACGAGATTATCCGGACGGGCTTTCCGGTATCGGCCACTTTGGGCGCAGTTGCGGTGACTATCGCCCTTCTCGGAGGGATTGCGGCGGGGATAATCTCGGCACTTCACCGGAACAGCTGGCCCGATCGACTCTTGATGGTCATAATCACCATCGGCATCTCTATCCCCAGTTTTATCCTGGCATCCTTCCTTATCTATCTGTTTACCTATCGCTGTCAATGGTTCCCCCCGGCTATGTGGGGAACCTGGCAGCACGCCGTTCTCCCGGCTTTGGCTCTTGCCGCGCTGCCGATGGGTTACATCGCGCGTTTGACAAGAGCCGGAATGCTTGACGCGCTTCAGCAGGATTACATTCGTACGGCCTTCGCCAAAGGGCTGCCGGCTTCTGCCGTTATTTTCCGCCATGCGCTCCGCAATGCGCTCACCCCGGTGATCACCTATCTCGGCCCCCTCATCGCTCTGGTATTCACCGGCAGCTTCGTTGTGGAAAACATCTTTGCCGTCCCGGGCCTGGGACGACACTTCGTGGCCAGCATCGAAAACCGTGACTACCCGCTTATCATGGGTACCACGGTCTTTTACAGCGCTTTCCTGATGATGATGAACCTCATTGTAGACATCACATATACCCTCGTCGACCCTCGGGTGCGGCTCCAGGACCGAAAGGGGATATGATCGTGCACCGGCATAGCGTTTGGGCAGAGTTCCGGTGCAACAAGCCGGCCGTAGCGGGACTGATCATCCTGATCGTAATCGCCCTGCTGGCGGTGATCGGTCCCGACCTAAACCCGTATACCCACTCGGAACAAAACCTGGCCCTGGTCAACCAACCGCCAAGCAGCCAATACTGGTTCGGGACCGATGCCCTGGGCCGGGATCTCTTTACCCGGGTATGGTACGGCGCACGCCTCTCGCTCCTGATCGGTGTGATCTCCGCCTTTTTCGCCGTGCTGATCGGAACGGCTTACGGAGGTCTTTCGGGATACCTGGGAGGCTGGATTGACGAAGTGATGATGCGTTTCATCGAGGTACTAAGCAGCATCCCGTTCATCCTGTGGGTAATTCTGCTGATGGTGCTCCTGGAGCCGGGGCTGAATGCAATGATTCTGGCCATGGCGCTTACCACCTGGCTGACTATGGCCAGAATCGTCCGGGGACAGGTTCTCACCCTCAAGGAGCAACAGTTTGTGCAGGCGGCAAGGGTGCTGGGCGCCGGCCCGCTGCGTGTTCTGACCCGCCACCTGATCCCGAATATGGCCGGGCCGATCATCGTTACCCTAACGCTCACCATCCCGGAAATCATCTTCACCGAGGCCTGGCTGAGTTTTCTCGGGTTGGGCGTGCCCCCGCCGCATGCGTCATTGGGCTCTTTGGCCCAAGACGGCGTTGAGGGACTGCGGAACTATCCCTGGCAGCTTTTTTTTCCGGCGCTGCTGATCTCGATCACGATACTGGCTTTCAATTTTGTCGGAGATGGGCTTCGTGACGCTCTGGACCCAAACTCCGATTGATTAGGAGGAAACCCCGGTGCCGCCGTTACTAGAAGTCAAGAACCTGTCGGTCGAAATCCGCACCCGGACGGGTACGGTAAAGGCCGTGCGTTCGGCCACCTTTTCGGTGGCGGATGATGAGGTGTTGGCCCTGGTCGGTGAGAGCGGTTCCGGCAAAACGGTGACCGCGCAGACGATCATGCGTCTGGATCAATGCATGCCCCCGGCGGCAATAAGCGGTGAAATCCGGTTCGACGGAACAGACATTTTACAAGACCCCCGTTCCGCACAGCGACGGCACCGGGGAATCGCCATGATTTTTCAGGACCCGGTCAGCGCTCTGAATCCCACGATGCCGGTCGGACGGCAAATCCACGAGGTGTTCACTCATCACTTCCGGCTGAACCGGAAAGCATCCCTTGCCCGTACACTGGAACTGCTGGAGGCCGTCGGGATCCCTGATCCGGTACGGAACTATCGCAGTTACCCCCATCAGTTGAGCGGCGGGATGTGTCAGCGGATTATGATTGCGATGGCTCTGGCCGCCGAACCCAGGCTACTGATTGCCGACGAGCCCACCTCATCGCTGGACGCTACCGTTCAGGCCCGGGTGCTCAGCCTGATCGAAGCCCTGCGCCGTCAGCACCGCATGTCGCTCATTCTGATCACCCATGATCTGGGTATCGTGGCCCATATGGCCGATAAGGCGGCCGTGATGTATGCCGGCACGGTGGTAGAGACCGCTCCCGTGCGCCGGTTGTTTCACCAGGCCCGCCATCCCTACACACGCGGTCTGCTGTCGGCCCAGCCGAGGCTCGATGGTGATCCGGAAGGGCTGAAGGAAATCCCCGGGGATCCGCCCGATATGATGCACCCGCCACCGGGCTGTCCTTTTCGGCCTCGCTGTCCGAACGCCTTGAGCCGGTGTGGACAGATTGAACCGCCATCGGTAGAAGTAAGCGACGGCCATGTCGTCAAGTGCTGGCTGGTTCATCCAAAAGCAGATGAAACCCGCTGACCTTATCACTTGTCCTACATAACCCGCGATGATTTGTGGAACCGTATGTATGAGGTGATGACATTGGGCCACAAGAAAAACAACGACCGCTTGCGCACCCAAAACCAGCTGGACAAGTTGAAATGGGAAACAGCCAAGGAACTGGGACTTGAAAATGAACTGTCCGAATCCGGCGGGCAGCTGAGCGCCAAAGAGGCCGGTCGAATCGGTGGCAATATGACCCGGAAGCTTGTTAAAGCCGGTGAAAGGGCGCTCTTTGAAGAAGGCGGTCGCAAGACGGTCCGGAATCTGGAAGACGACCTGTGAGCAAGAGGGGTCGAGGCCCGTAGGGCTGGCTCGACCCCAAGATCCGGATTCGTCACAACCAGTTAGTGAAGGAGGTGCAGACATTGACGGTGCCGCTGCTCAAGCTGCAGGGGGTGAGCAAATTCTTTCACCCAAGCCGAAGAAGTGTTGTGCACGCCGTCAACGACGTTACACTCGCCCTCCAAGAAGGCGAAACTCTTGGTTTGGTCGGCGAAAGCGGCTGCGGCAAGTCAACCCTTGGAGCACTGGTTATCGGACTTCATCACCCGAGCGAGGGTCGCGTGCTCTACCGGGGCATCGACGTTCACAACTGTCCCCGTGACCAAAAGCGATTGCTCCGCCGGGAAATGCAAATGGTTTTTCAGGATCCCCGCATGTCCTTGGACCCGCACATGACGGCCGGTGAGATCATTGCCGAGGGGCTGGACATTCACGGTATGCGGGGGAACGACCGTAAAGAGCAGATTAATGAACTGCTCGGCCTGGTCGGCCTGAGACCTGAGCACGCCCTGCGATTCCCGCATGAATTGAGCGGCGGACAGTGCCGACGCATCGGGATCGCCCGGACTCTGTCTGTGAATCCCAGGTTTGTGGTCTGCGATGAGCCGCTAACCGGTTTAGACGCCAGCATCCAGGCGCAAATAATTAATCTGCTGCGCAACCTGCAGCGACGCCTCCACCTCACCTATTTGTTTATATCACATGATTTGACTACACTTCGTTATATTGCCGACCGAATCGCAGTCATGTACATGGGCCGCATCGTGGAGTTGGCTCCTCGCGATGACCTGTACGCCAACCCGCTTCATCCCTACACACGGATCCTCCTCGAGGCAGTGCCGGTACCCGATCCCGACCACAAGAGCGGACCTTGTTGTGCCCCCAGTCCGATGCATCCGCCGCCGATCGCTTCCGGTTGTGTATTCAGCGTGTGCTGCCCGCGGGCACAAGACATCTGCCGCGAAAAAGCGCCGCCCCTGACCACTGACGGCAACCGCCATCATGTCGCCTGCTGGTTTGAATCTGGTTTACCGGGAAAAAGTTCATTCAACCGACAATCCTTGTCGGTTACGTGACTAATTGATATACTAAACGTAAGCAGTTTCTGGACTATGTTCATTAATTAACCAGATGATAATAAAGGTTGGCTGATGTATGCCTCAATCACGGTGTCTGATGCATGACCTAACGATGAGCGCTCAATTACGAGCGTATGAATTGGCGCCATGAGAGTTTTCGGATTGATTGGGCCCGCGCTCTGGTATTATCTGTTCATCATCTGCTGCGGCTCATTTCTCTTCGCTCTAAGCTTGGGACAGCTCACTCTTTCCCTCATCGGAGTGTATGCCGTCTGGATTTCTCTAATCTGTTTGACGGATCTCAAGCTGAGAGTGTCCTTTTTTGCGTCTTCCATTACCGTCTCTTGCACTTTTATGGTGGCAGCGTATGTTCTCTTTGATATTCATACTGCCGTATTCACTGCCTCAATAGGCAGTCTTCTTGCGGACCTATTGGGTCGGCGGGGATTAAAAAAAGGACTCTTTAACGCTGCTCAAGTCACGATCAGCATCTATGCAGCCGGCTCAGTCTTTCATGCACTGAAGATGTCCACAGGTGTATTATTCAATCTGCGCGAAGACTTATTAGCCATCATCTTCAGTTATCTCACTTATACCATATTGAATACTCTGATGGTTCTGATCATGGTCTCACTTTCCGATCGGCTCAGGTTTTTCGGTGTTCTGCGCAAAGACTTGAGTATCGAGCCGATACACCTACCGACAGTGTTGCCGATTGCCCTCCTCATTGTGTATCTGTACCAAGAAGAACCCCTTACGCTTATTTTTTTGGCTATTCCCCTGCTAATGGCTCACAATAGCTTTAAGAACTACACTCAACTGCACACCCAGACTGTGGAAACCGTCCAAGTCCTAGCAGACATTGTCGACCGTCGTGATCCTTATACCGCAAGTCATTCACAACGTGTAGCCAAACTTGCCCAAGATATCGCATCCGCCATAGGGTTAAAAAGTAGTGATGTCGAACAAATCGCAATGGCCGGGCGCGTACACGATATCGGGAAGGTCTCGATTCCGGACAGAATCCTTCTGAAATCAGGACAACTGACCGAGGATGAATATAGAGTGATGATGTCGCATGCCAGGGCCGGTTACGACATCCTCTCCGGCCTCCAGTTGTACAAAAAGTGCGCCCATTACGTTCTTTACCACCACGAGCACTTTGACGGTGGTGGTTATCCGGAAGGCTTATCCGGAGAAGCGATTCCCATCGGGGCACGAATTCTTGCAGTGGCTGATGCCTATGATGCGATGACCAGTGACCGTCCATACCGGGCAGCCCTAAGTAGAGAA
Source organism: uncultured Peptococcaceae bacterium (assembly GCA_965544035.1). GTDB lineage: Bacteria > Bacillota > Desulfotomaculia > Desulfotomaculales > Desulforudaceae > CBEULR01. The sequence goes on from CBEULR010000010.1 coordinate 101,939, forward strand.
AAGGCTCTGGATGAATTGCGCCGCTGCAGTGGTCGGCAGTTCGACCCGAACATTGTTGAAGCTTTCTGCGCGCTTCACCAGACGACAACTTCGGAACCGGAGTGATATGTATGTACCTTATTACACCCCTAGCTCTCGGTACCATTACGGCGGCAGCCAGAGGCAAGGATTTGTCCAGAATCGATCCGGGCGGCCGTTTTCAATGGCCGTCTCTGGTAATATTTGCTTTGGCTGTACGCGTCTTCCTCGCCCTTCCTCACTCAGCAGACAGAGTCGCTGAAGCAGGCTTGGGACCGATACTCAATCTTGTCCCGTTAGTCTTCCTGGTCTTATTTGTCGTCTTGAATCTGCATCTTAAACGCATTCTTCCTGCTCTCTTACTCCTGGCTTTCGGTACGTTCCTGAACCTCATAACTATGGCGCTGAACGGCGGATATATGCCCATTTCTCTGGCGGCACTGGAGTGTACAACCCCGCCGGACATTATCGCCAAAATGCAACTGGGATTGCCCGACGGCCACAATATACTGATCGACGGGTCTTCACGTCTGACCTTCTTTGGCGATGTCCTTTACGTGTCCAAGCCGCTGGCCTCGGCGTTCAGTATCGGCGATGTGATCATCGGCCTGGGTGTTTTTGTCCTCCTGCAGACCATATTTCCACAAAAAAGTCAACCAAACAATGTTTAAATCTTTTCGGAAAAATTTTACGAACAAAAGAGGAATTTACCAACTCGCAGCGAATTGGCAAATAAGTGTAAAAGTTTTCTCGGAAACCAAGGCACATATCATCGTCTGGTGACGAAAAGGTGAACCCGTCGCAAGGCGGGGGCACAAAGCCTCGGGCCTGACTCACTCAGGCGGCCGGGCTGCC
>CBEULR010000011.1:0-89549 GCA_965544035.1 uncultured Peptococcaceae bacterium
CTTACTTGACCGCGTGGACAATCTTGAACAGGGCCAAGGACTCTTACTTGACCGCATGGACAATCTTGAACAGGGCCAAGGACTCTTACTTGACCGCGTGGACAATCTTGAACACAGCCAGGCCGAGCTCCAGTGCGGCCAGCAAACCCAGAATAGCAAGATCGACAAGCTACAATCCGACCTAACCAAGCTCTCTACGCATGTTGAAGGTGAAATCACCGAGAAGATTCGGGCCCTTTACGATTCCCGCGAAGTCGTAAGCAAGGCACTAGAACGCATCGAAAATAGGCTGGATCGGCAAGACCAACGGCTTGATCTGCATTGGGATGAGATCGTGACCTTGCAGGCCAAGGTACGTTGATCACCTTGGCTTTGCCTATCCTCCGATAATTCAAGAAACCCGCGGAGCCTAGAGGCACGCGGGTTTACGTCACACTTATGGTGCGCCCGGCAGGAATCGAACCTGCGCACCTGGCTCCGGAGGCCAGTGCTCTATCCACTGAGCTACGGGCGCTTGTCGCAAAGATCATTATACACCACCGGACCGGCAAAGGCAAGTTCCACATAACACCGGTGACGGCTTAAATGAGACCCGAGTTCCGGAGAACCTTTCTCAGCACGTCGTCGGAATGACGCAGGGCGCCTTCCTCATTCGGCGCCAGCGGCAGCTCCAACACTTGTAACCGCCCCTCCCGCCCAACGACCGAGGGCAGGCTGAACGCGTTATCCTTGATACCGTATTGTCCGTCGATCAAACCCGAGACCGTAAGCACACTTTGCTGGTTCATAATGATTGCCTCGCAGATGCGCCGCACACTCAGGCTCACCCCGTAATAGGTAGCGCCTTTGCGCGCGATAATCCGGGCCGCCGCGTTCCGCACCCCGTCCGCGAACCACTTGCGGTCCGGTGTGGGAACTCCGCGCCTGGCACAAAACTCGTCCAGTTCCACGCCGGCAATGCTGGACCGGCTCCAGAGGAATACTTCGCTTTCACCGTGTTCACCCACCACATAAGCGTGCACGTTCCGGGCATCAACACGGCAGTGCTGGGCCAAGAGGTGGCGGAATCGGGCGCTGTCCAGCACGGTACCCGACCCGATCACTCTCTCGGGCGGCAGACCGGTGTATTTCAGCGCTGCATACGTCAGGACATCAACGGGGTTGGTGACCATGAGCAGGACCCCGCCCGTCCAGTGCCGCATTAGTCGATCGACAACATCGCGAACCACCTTCAGGTTGCGTTCGCACAGATCAAGCCTGGTTTCTCCCGGATGCTGGTTCGCGCCGGCGGCAAAAATGACGATCCAGGCATCACGGCAGTCCGCATAGTCTCCCGAATAAATCTGCACGGGACCGGCAAAGGGAGTGCCGTCGGCAATGTCCAGCGCCTCCCCCTCCGCACGCTCCCGATCGATATCAATCAGCACCAGTTCATTGACCAAACCGGAGTTCATCAGGGTATACGCGGTTGTTGCCCCCACCGCTCCGGCACCGATTACCACAATCTTGGTCGGCATCTTCTCACCCCATCGCATTGTATTATACCCGGTATCGTCTGCCTCCTATGTTCTTTAACCCATAAATCGGCAGCTTTCAGTCAATACTGTAGATAGATGAAGAGGAATGGGGTGTGGAGAATATATGGTAGGTCGTATCCTGATGTTTCTGTTGCGGACCTATATCCGGGTAATCTGGAGGAGAGGCGTGCACCGTATCGCGCTGCGCCTTCGGGATATGTTTTCGGTGCGCAATATTCTCGGTGAATCCGTGGGCACCTGGTGGGACATGCGTAAGATCAAGTGAACGTGGGGCTAAGATCGGACGTCCTCCGCTCCCACTCATAATCAAAACTGATGACACGCCAGCCCTGCTTTAGGCAGGCCAGCGTAAACACACCCGTTCCATACCATTCCGATTCATCGGCCCAATCCCAGAAATAGACCCCCACCTCAACGCGCGCGTCATTGCCGTAGATTTCGATGGAACGCCTGTTCACTACCTCCACCTGAACTACGTTGTCGCTCGGCCATTCCTGCCACAGGCTGTTGGTCAGTTCGGTCAGCACGGGTCCGGCGTATGTTTTAGCCAGGATCCGCTCCAACTCCTCCTTGGATTTCGCGGTGGTATACTCTAAAGAGGTGACGGCCCTGTCCACGACCTCCCATATCTCGCCCTCGGTTTCTGCAATCGAGCTTTGGCGTCCAACGGCATCGGACACATTCTCCAGGTACGCCCAGGCAACCAGCAGGGACACAACAGCGACACTGGTCAGAACGACAACCAACCGCATACCATCACCCTTATAGAAAGATCTTCCTTAAAATATAATAGCCCTTTCCACCATTTATTTCCAGATAGTATCGTCCAACAAATGTCGATAAGATAGTAATTGATGATTTAATACTGGTGGAGGTGGGTAAACAACGTGGAACAGAACGGTGTGTACAGATCAAAGATCGAAAAACAGCTCGCCAGACTGGAACAACTGTTCAACCAGGAGCCGTTCGGCAAAGAATTTCAAGCCTGGAACACCCAAACCAAGATGCTCTTGCAGGGTATTTTCGGGGCACAGTCCCCGGAAGCGATTGAGTTTTGTGTGACCGAATACAATTCAGGGGCCACCGATCGGCAAAAGGACTACGAGGAGCTGTTGAAGCATAAGAGAATTATGCTGGAGAAACTGATTGGCATCGTCAGATAGCGCCTCATGCATAAAGGCCACATCCCCGGCGAAAACTAGCGCCGTAAGGAGGTTTTCGATTATGCCGGTGGATGGAACGCTTACCACAATTATCGTCCTGGTACTAATTGCGGGCGCCCTGGTTCTGCTGTTCCGGAAAAGGAACATCACCCTGACCGGTGAAAACGGCAACAAAGGGGCCGGCGGCCAGGAAGAAGAAAGGTAAAGACCGGATCGCTTGACCCGGTCTTTTCTCTTTATTGATAAAGCTTTCGAACGACGGTGGGCGGCTTCTCACGCAGGGCCAGGGGGTCGGACAGGGTCTCGTATGTCCCGTGCGCCGCCATCGTTACCACCACGCTATTCATAAAACCCAGCCCCAGGGCCCCGATGACATCCCTGGTCGGTCCCGCAAGATCGCCGCTCAGGTACAACACAAAAATCTGCAGCGAAAAGGCGATCATCCAGGCCACAATCCGGACCGATGAATCACGAAAAATCTTTTTCACAAAGCCTTTCACAAACTGCGTCAGCAGAGTCACCACAGCCACCATACCGACCATTGTCTTAAGGTAATCCAGCGTAACGTAGTCTGTAGGCATCGCCACCAACCTTCCTGCTGCTTGTCCGCTATAGGGATAGTATTAGACGCGATCATAATAAATCCTTCCACTCCTGATAATTTTTTCCATAAATTTCTTCATCGATCCCTCTCCTTGAGTCGGGCGAAGCTGAATACCCCGCATCCGCACGGACGAACCCGGTCGATCGTCCCCAGGTCTTCCGCGTACATACCCAACAGGAGGCTGAGATCCCGCGGCGAAAGACGTCTCCCGAAGCGCAGGCGTGCCTTACCCTGTAGGATAGCGGCCGCCCCGCTGATATGCGGTCCCGCCAGTGCTGTTCCCGAGACCAAAGCATAGCGTCCGCTGAGATAGGTGCTGTAGGTTTCCGTCCCGAATGACATGAGTTCAGCATCGGGGGGGACATCCATACCCCAACCGGTTTTCTTTCCGTCATCGACGGCAGCCACCGCCAGCACTTCGGGATACGCGGCCGGGTAAAGCCTTTCACCCGCTTGCGTTCCCGCCGCGCCGATGATCAGAATGCCGGCGTCCAGGCATTCGCGCACCGCAGCGTGCAGCTCATCGGGAGGCCGGGTGCCGCCGGCTGAAAGGTTTATCACATCCACGTCCTGCTCACAACACCACCGAAGGCCAGAGATCATATCGCGCCAATCGCCCTGTCCCTTGTCGTTCAGAACCTTGGCCGCGTATAGTTCCGCCTCGGGGGCCACCCCCTTGATCAAACCGTCTGCGGCTATGATCCCGCAGCAGAGGGTGGCGTGCCCGTGCCGGTCCCGTGCACCGGTGCCGGTAAAGTCCTCTCCCGCTGCCAGCTTCAAAGCCGGGTGATCGGGCACCCCGGTGTCCAGTACGCCGATCCTCACACCCGCTCCCTTAGTCTCACTCCATTCCAATTCGGCCCCGATCATCCGCACCCCGTACGGAATAGACGACGGGACTTCCCTTGTCACCCGAAGAATACTGATCACCGGCAGCCTGCAGTCCGCCATCGTTCCCACTCCCCCACTATCACGGCCTTGCACTCGGTACATTTATTAATCTATGCGGTACCGTAGTAGCCGGTCAGTATCCGGCGGGAGAGGCTGCAAGCGTGATTTTGGTTGGAAACCAGGATTTCCGGCTCTGAATGTGTAATAATTAATTATGAAAACTGCGGAAGGCCCATTAATTGGCGGGAGGAGGTCCTGAAGTGGTCGAAATCCTGATCCTGATTGCCTTCGCGGGCGCCCTGTTCTTGATTTTTCGGAAGGGAACAGGTGGTGGTTGAGGTTAGTACCGCGCACCCGGAGGGTGCGGGTGTAGCCGGACCGGCCGGCCAGAGCTTTGAGCATAAAATTGGCGCGGCAGTTGAACGCTAAAGCCGGAAAAGCGCATGTGCGGACCGTGTCACAGGCCGGCTCGTGCGTTCCAACAGGACAAGCTGGATTTGAGAAGCAGGTTTAGGAGGTAGGGTTGACATGTTCCAACTTGATTCGCCCATCCGTGAGGAATTCTTTCGCTGGTGCGACCAGACGGTGCTCAAGCATGCCAAGGGCGAGGGTACCATTCTGAAACAGTGGAGACCCCATAAGCGGGATGACGGCCATTATGACCTTGTCTTCAATCTGGAGTTCCCCGGTGAAGGCACCGGCCATTATGAAGTGCCGATCCCGGACAAGTACACCGTCCTGCTTGACCAAGAATACGCCCACGACCACGCCCACGAGGACGAACACCAAGAGCAGGTTTAAGCAACCCCGTAGGAAAACCCCGGCGGCAGGTAGAATATACATGGATTATGACCAGACGAGACAATAACGTTTACGAATTCGATCCCAAGAGGCGAAGGCGTTCCAAGACCCGGTTCGACGGTGACCGGCTGCGCCTGGACCGAAAGAAGAAGGATAAGCCCGGCGGTTCGTACAAGGACTTCGAGAACCTTGTGCGGAACAGGCGGCTTAAGGCTTTTGCGATTTTCTTTGTATTCGTGCTCGCCTACGTTCTGGCGCGGCCCGTGATCAGCAGTCTGACATTGGGAAGGTAAGAAGAGAGGTACCCGATGCAACCAAAGACCCCGAAATCATCACGCACACGCAACAAAATCCTGAAGGCAGCCCGCCAGACCTTTGCCGAAAAGGGATTCGCCGGCACCACAATCGAGGATATCGCAAACCGGGCAAAAGTCAACCGGGCTCATCCCTATGCTTTTTTCGCGGACAAGCGGGACCTTTACAACACCACGATGATCGAGTGTCTGAAGGTGTATAAGAGCGTCCTGGAAGACTGCCCGATTGAAGACGGCGACAGTCCGGTAACCAAACTGCGAAAAATCGTGGAGTCGATTCTGAAGATGGGGACGGAGTACCGGGAGTGTACCGATCTCTTCCGGTGGGACACGGCCAGCGGGAATCTCGTATTCGCTGATGCCTACCAGTCCGGCGGCAACTACGCTTTCTCCAAACTGGTCGACACCATACAAGAAGGCATCAGGACCGAGGTCTTTCGGCCGGACTTGGATGTAGCCGAAGCTTCCATGACGGTAATCATGATCTGCTTCCAGTACTTCCTGCGCCGGGAAGTGATTGAGTCCCTGCGCGGGCAGACACTTGAGGAATACTTTGCCCAACCGGGCGTCACCGAACGGATCGTCGATTACTGTGTGCGCGTGCTCATCAGATAGCCCCTGCTGTGTATAAATTCGGGACGGCAAACCACCTTATCTGTATAGGAGGTGGTTCAATGCGTCTCGAGCGCGGAATCATCGAAGCCGGGTTCCTGGGCCTGTTGGCGGCGGGGATGCTCGCCTTCCTGTTTTTGATGGCCCGGCCGATAGCCCAGTCACGGCGCACCAAGACGAGACCTCGGGAGCAAACTTGATTGAATTCTTCCCCGACTGCCGACCGGTCCCTTGCCGCGTTAAGCTCTATCAGGTATAATGACAGTCAGAGAACTATGTTCTTTACCGACCTTGAGCATGGTCGGGGGACTGCTTACCGGTGGAAGGGTAAGCTAATAAGCCCTGCAGTACAGCTCCACCCTGTACTGGCTCCGTGGTAAGGCTGGGGAACACGTCACAAAGGCCCCCAGCAGAAGGTAATTATCCCCGCTCGTTGGAAAACCGCGGGTTTTTTAGTTTTCGGCACCTTTGCCAAAAGGGGTGAAGCCCTTTGCCGGGGCATGATATCCGCCTGTTCTTGCTCGATCTTGACGGTTGCCTGCTGCCCGGAGCGCCAAACGAATTGGACTATGCTAGCTTTACCAGCATCCGGGATTACTGCACCGGGCTTGGTCCCGAAACCGAGCCCAAGGTAGCGATATGCACCGGCAGGCCCCAACCATATGTAGCCGCCATCGTTACCATACTGGGTGCGGTGTGGCCCAATATGCCCTCTGTAGTGGAATCGGGGGCGTACCTCTACTATCCGGCCGAAGGACGAGTGCACCCGAATCGGGCGCTGACACCCGAATTGCTGGCCCGGTGGAAGCAGTTCAAGAAGGACACCCGGCACCGGGCTTCTTCTCTGGCTGCCAGGCCGGGGCTGGGTGAGAAACTCGGACTCTCTCTGATCCCTGAGGAGATGGACGTCCCCTCCCTGTTCGAACTCGTCCGAAAACGTTTCGCCGATGTCGATTACATTGAGGTTACGCACTCAAGCATGTGCGTGGACATTGCACCCAAAGGCGTAAACAAACGCACCGGAATCCTCCAGTTGGCCGATGAAACGGGGATCGACCCTAAACAGATGCTGGCCGTCGGCGACAGCATTAATGATTTGAAGATGCTGGAAACGGTGGGATTGCCCACATGTCCGGCAAACGCTCACCCCCGGGTTAAAGCAAAGTGCGTGTATGTTTCCCCCTTCCCGCACACCGCAGGGGTGTGGGACATCCTGAGGCGTTATAGCGGTAAGAAGGACTAGCCGGCCGTCAGCCTGATGAATGATATGGGGCCGCCCTGGAGAACCTAAGGCCAACATTTATGTGGAAAGGGTGTTTGCCTTGGATAACAGGATCAGGTGTAGCATCAACAATTGACACTATTGGAAAGCGCCCAATGTTTGCGGCGCTGAACAGATTATGGTGACGTCGGACAGCATGGGAAGCAAGATGCCGGACAGTTTCGACGCCCAGAACGCCGATCGCGCTCCGGGAACTCCGGCCAAGAACTGTATGGAAACCTGCTGTAAGACTTTTGTGGACAGCAAGTCCGGGAAAGCAAATGCAGACGGTATCGAGATGCGGTAGACCGTAACGGATGCTCAAGGAGTCGGCCAATAAGGCCGGCTCCTTTTGCATACCCGTCATCGTCCGCGGATACCATATGGTACAAGGAGATGATCAGCGTGATTGAAAAACCTCGGGATAAAGATCCGAAAACCGATTTGCACGTCCCGGCGGATCGCATTCTGGGAATCGGCATCGAAGACTCGGACCGGTGCGATGTTAAGCAGCCGGTGGAGCAGGCCACCTTGGAAGAAGAAATGCTCGGCTTCTTTGAGGGCAATCCTGGAGGCTGCCCCTGCCCGCACACCGCTTTTCCGTCCCGATCCGACCGTCTGAGCCGGAATTGATCATCACTATAAGGAGATGCTGTAAGCGTGTCGAAAAAACAGCGCGTGGTAAACGTTAATTCCGACGATCTGATTGAACAATTGGATCCCGGCACCCGGATTACCGGCGTCGGAGCCGAACCGGTTATCGAGGAGCCTTTGGGAGCCGGGGATCCGGCGGTAAAACCGGGAACGGTGGATGAGAAGCGGGACAACCAGGTCCCTGGCACCAGGAGGCGGGATCACGGTTTACTTGGGGAGTAATCCTTTCTCCCCCGCCGGAACATCCTCCACCTCCTGCACGTATTCCAGGTCATCGTCGCGCAGATCCACAAACAGATTTCCTTGTGTATCCAGGGCCGCGTAAAAGACGTCGGACACCTTGTTAATTCCTCTCTTCTTCAGTGTTTCCAACAGCCATTCCCTGTTCAGGTGGTTCTGGGCAAGATTTTGCTCCAGGATTCGCCCGTCCTTCACCAGTGCGGTAATCATCCCCTGGTACTGCGTCGGTATGTTGAGCGTGCGCGGTGTGACCGGCTGGAATTGGGTTTTTAGTTGTATCGAAAGCTGGCCTTCCGGTTCCATCACAGCGAATTCCACCTCACTCGGATCAAAAACCTTCTTCACCCGCAACTGCTGCATCAGTTCGTCCAGATTCAGCCGAATGCGCCGCATGTTGTTCTCAAGTATTTTCCCATTCTGAATGACTACGATCGGCTCGCCGTCGAGGATCTTTCGCACGGGCAGGCTCTTCATGACAACCACATCCATGGCGAAGGTCAACACAGCCCAGACAATAAGCGCCAAGGCGGCATACACCGCCCGCGTTTCTATATCCACCGATACTGCGGCCGCCAGCGATCCAACGCTAATGGCGGTAACAAAGTCAAAAACGTTTAAGCGGCTGATCAGTTTCCGCCCCATAAACCGGCACATCAACAGCACCAGAAAAAAGGCCGCCACCGATCTAAGGACGATGATTACGTAGTCTTCCAATTATGATTCCCGTCCTTTCAAGTGGTGTTTGAGCTTAGAGTCCCCCGGAAAGCGAAAGAAACTCCGCATAGTGCGAAGTTCCAGTCGACAGTTGCTCTTCCGTTTTCAGAAACAGAGGTTATTCCTTGGTGTAGTAGGCTACACCCACGCTTCCCGGTCCTACATGCAGGCCGATAACCGGTCCTATTGAATACACGGGCACAGCCCTCTTCAGTTTTTCCTGCAAAAGTGCGGCCAGATCACGACCTTTGGCCTCGTCATTGATGTGGTGGACGACCACGTCTCCAAGCCCGCGCCGCTCGATGTCTTCCAGAAACACGCCGACAATCTTCTGCACCGCACGCGCCTTCGTTCTCACTTTTTCGAGAACCGCGGTTTTCCCGTCAATCACCGTCAGGATCGGTCTGATCTGCAACATAGTGCCCAGCAAGGCTGCCGCGCCGCCGATCCGCCCGCCCTTTCTCAGGTATTCCAGGGTGTCGGGCACAAACAAGAAGCGGGTCCTTCGGATCATACTGCGGGCCCGCGCCAATACCTCTTCCATCGGTTCACCCGCCTGTGCCGCCCTCGCCGCGGCCAGCACCACAAACCCAAGTTCCATACAGTTGGACCGGGAATCGATAATCTCGATACGGGCATCCGGATGCATTTCCAGGATCCTGTCCTTCGCGGCCAGTGCCGTGGAATACGTTCCGCTCATATCCGAGGAGATAAAAATACCCACCACCGCGTGTCCTTCCCTTACCAGTCGTTCGAAAACATCGTAAAATTCTTGCGGCGTGGGCTGCGAAGAAGTTGGTATCTCCGGACTCCGCGCCATCTTGCGGTAAAAGGCGTCGTTGTCAATTTCCTCCTCGGCATATGTTTCGTGCTCAAAGTTCACACTCAGCGAGACAACACTAATGTCTAACTCCTCCCGCAGATGCCGGGGCAGATAAGAAGTGCTGTCCGTTACGACCTTTATCGCCATCACTCGACCTCCCACAACAAAGCTCCACAAAGGTCCTTGTTCCCCATGGTGAATCCGTTTTCCTGCCATTATGTATTACTACTTTAGAGCGAACACAGACCGAGCGCGGGTGGAATATATTGGTTATCATTAAGCAGCAGAAAGGGGGTCTCCTCTTTGGAACACTTTGTCGCTTTCCTGCGCGGTTCGGAAGAGACGCCGCCTGTTCAGACCGAAGCCAGCGGGCGCGCGTTCTTTGAGCTCAGTGCCGACCGGACGCGACTGAATTTTCGCCTGCTGGTCACCAATATCCGCAATATGACGGCCGCCCATATTCACCTGGGCGCCCGGGGTCAAGCAGGCCCGATCGTGGCACCGATGTTTATGGCTCCCAGTCCCGGCGTCACGGCGGACGAGTTCGTCGAAACCGGAACGATAACACAGTCCGACCTGACCGGACCGCTTGCCGGAAGACCGTTTTCCGTCCTATTGACCGAAATGCGTGAGGGCAATACCTACGTAAACGCGCACACGGTACAGAATCCAGCGGGGGAAATCCGCGGCCAGATCAGACACAACGACCTGACGGTTCACGGCACAGACGGCAACAAGCGCTAGCCGCAAGCGCGACTCATCCTTGAGCGATTGGGGCTTCACAACAAAAAGACCTCTGTTAACGACGGTTAACGGAGGTCTTAATTACCTTTTTTTTTGGTGACCCTACGGGGACTCGAACCCCGGTTTCCGCCGTGAGAGGGCGGCGTCCTAGGCCGCTAGACGATAGGGCCACTTTTGGCTGCGGGACTAGGATTCGAACCTAGACTACATGATCCAGAGTCACGCGTGCTACCGTTACACCATCCCGCACCGTTTTTTCGACCGCGAAACTAATTATAGCATGGGCGACCGGGCTTTGCAAGTCGGATAGATCTTTTGATATGTGGTCTTCAAACGCATCACCGGTAGGCCCGGCATCAACGGATCGGGGGCATTATTGCCCGGACAGAGGCCCCGATTATCGGACCAAAACCAGCATCATCCGATTAGGCTTCGCGGGTCTTGATGAACTCGATCGCCCGGTCCAGGCGGGCCAGACACTTGCCCTTACCCAATACGGCAATAATGTCAAACAGCCCTGGGCCGACGGTGCGCCCGGACAAGGCCAGGCGGGTGGGATGAATCAGGTCCCCGCCCTTGATTCCCATCTCCTCGATGACCCGGCGGTAAGCCGCTTCCGTGTTCTCCAGGGTAAATGGGTCGACCTGCTCCAGGGCGTCCCGGCCTCTGGCCAGAATGTCGGCTACACCATCCTTGGTGAAATGCTTGCGCAAGCCCTTTTCGTCGTAAGTAAAGTCATCCGTAAAGAAGTAAGCCGAGGCGTCAGCCAGTTCCACCAGCGTATGAATCCGGGTGCGCACGGCATCGATCACCCGGTTCACATAGGCCATTTCTTCAGCTGTGGGGCTGTCGGACACCAAACCTTTGGCCTGCATGAAGGGCAGCGCCGCCTCGACCACCCGTTCCAACGGCATATTGCTCAGGTACTGCGCGTTGATCCAGGTCAGTTTCTTCACATCATAAATGGCCGCGTTCTTCGAGACGTGATCCAGTGAAAACAAGGAGACAATTTCGTTGATATCGAATACCTCACGGTCATCACCGGGCGACCATCCCAGAAGCGCAAGATAATTCACGATAGCCTCGGGCAGGTAGCCCTCGTCGCGGAACTCCTCCACCGCCGTCGCCCCGTGGCGTTTGGACAGCTTCGACCGGTCGGGAGCCAGAATCATCGGCACGTGCGCAAACTGCGGCACCGGATAACCCAGTGCGTTGTAGACAATAATCTGCTTCGGGGTGTTTGAAAGATGCTCCTCGGCTCGGATCACATGCGTAATGCCCATGGCATGGTCATCGACCACACAGGCAAAGTTGTACGTGGGCATGCCGTTCGACTTCATAATGATGTAATCATCGAAACTGACCCGGTTCTCAAAGGTCACCTGCCCGCGTACCAAGTCATTAACCACCGTGGTGCCTTCCTCCGGGGCCCGCAGCCGCAGTACCGGGCGGCAACCCATATCCTCCAGCTTATTGCACTCGGCCTGGGACAGATTGCGGCAGCACCCGCTGTACCGGGGCACCTCTCCCCGCTTGCGCGCCTCTTCCCGTTCCCGGGCCAGCTTTTCGGGCGAGCAATAGCATGTGTAGGCCTTGCCCTCCTTGAGCAGACGGCCCGCTTCCCGGGTGTATAAATCCAGCCGCTCGGACTGCGCGTATGGGCCGAAGGGACCGCCCTTGTCCGGGCCCTCGTCCCAGTCCAGGCCCAGCCAGCGGAGTGTGGCACCGATCCCGGCCGCCGCCTCGGCGATGTACCGCTCGGTATCGGTGTCCTCCAGGCGCAGGATAAACTTGCCACCATGACGCCGGGCGAAAAGCCAGTTAAAAAGCGCCGTCCGGGCGCCGCCGATATGCAGACTCCCCGTGGGACTGGGCGCAAACCGTACACGAATGGTATCCATTGGTACATTCTCCTTTTTCTCGATCAAATACGACTACTATTATATTGCCACATTTCCAATGCTGTAAAGCCCGTTCCCCTCGATAACCAGCAGCCGCTCCTTCCATCCCGCCCCGCCGCTGAACCCGCCGATGCTCCCGTCACTGCGCACCACGCGGTGACACGGCACGACCACCGGCGTACGGTTGGCGCCGACCGCGTTCCCCACGGCACGCGCGGCACGGGGCCGGCCGACCCTGTCGGCCACCTCGCGGTACGAGAGAGTCCGCCCCGGCGGGATGGCGGCCACCTCGTCCAGCACAAGCCGCTGAAACGGGGTATAATCAGACCAGTCGATAGGGATCACCCGAAAATCGACCGTCATCCCGTTAAGGTACTCAATGAGCAGCCGGGTAAGCTCGGCATGCCGTGGATCCTCAGTTGCCGTGGACCCGGGATGCCCGGTTGACTTCGGATCAGGAAACTCCAGACTGTAAAGACCGTGCTCGGTCCAAACAGCCTGAAACACTCCGTAAGCCGTATCAATACTGAACCTTTCACTCATCGCAACCATCCCTTTTCGCTCAGCCTCCGAATTCAGGAGTCAACCCCTGGATCCCCCTGTCCCCTGTATTCTTTCTTTTTCCTCCGGCTTCCTGCCCATCCTAATGAATGCTGTCCACTGAATGCTGACCACTCTTGGAATACTGATCACTGAATCTTCCCAAAATAACCCCGACATCCTACTTGGACTCGGGCCGGACCTGACCCGGTCTAACCCTTGAGACTGTTGCATTACAGCCGAAATGTAAAGAATGTAAGTGCCTGACCCTCAATTAGCCGACCCCAAATAACATTTCGTTATGTATGCTCTAAACAAGTGGTTTTAAATGGCCGGACGGTGCTATAATGAAGCCGTGCGAAGCAAAGGGGGGGAGCGTTTTGTCCAAGTGTTTGACCTCACTAACCGCCGGCGGCGGATGAGCCGCGAAGATTGGTCCTCAGACCTTGGCGCGAGTCTTGCGTCATTTACCGCAGACCGATGATCCCAAACTGCTTGTCGGGCTGGAGACCTCTGATGATGCCGGCGTTTACCTTTTAAGTGACGATATCGCCCTCATCCAGACGGTCGACTTTTTCACGCCGATCGTGGACGATCCTTACCTTTTCGGACAGATCGCCGCCGCAAACGCCCTGAGTGACATTTACGCCATGGGCGGACGGCCGCTTACGGCAATGAACATCATCACCTACCCGGCCAAGAGCGGCGACTTGAAGACCCTGGCCCGGATTCTGGCCGGCGGCGCGGACAAGGTCAAGGAGGCGGGTGCCCTGATTGTGGGCGGGCACAGCGTCGAGGATCCGGAACCGAAGTATGGGATGGCTGTAACCGGCATCGCGCACCCGGACCGGGTTTACCGGAACAGCACCGCCCGGCCCGGTGACCGCTTGATCCTGACCAAGCCGCTGGGAACCGGGGTGGTGGCCACGGCCGTAAGAGCCAACCTGGCCCCGCCTGATCTGAAGGAACAGGCTGCCTCCCAAATGGCCGAACTAAACCGTACCGCCTCCGAGACGATGCAGGAGGTCGGTGCTCACGCCTGCACCGATGTCACCGGTTTCGGACTCCTGGGACATGCTTACGAAATGGCCAAAGGCAGCAGCGTCGGCATCGTCTTCGAATCAGGCCGTCTCCCCCTGCTGCCCGGAGTTCAGGAACTGGCGGCGATGGGGCTTCTGCCGGGCGGCGCCCATTCGAACCGTGCGTATCTGGGTGATGCCGTCTCCTTTGATGAACGGGTGCCCCTTGCCGTGCAGGATTTGATGTATGATCCTCAAACCTCCGGCGGGCTGCTGATCGCCATCGCCCGGCAGAAAGCGCCTGAACTGCTGAATCGGTTGAAGCAGCGCGGAGTGCCGGCCGTCGATATCGGACGGGTTGAAGCCGGCCTGAAACCTGGAACAATACACGTCGAACCATAGCTTAACGGCCCGAAAAGAAAACCCCGCTGCCGCGATCTGCGGTGCGGGGTCTTTTTGTCTTAGTCCTCGAGTGCGGTCACCATCTAACCACTCTGTGTGAGCTGCGGTGCCGGCATTCGCTCCAACTGGGACTGGGTGAGCAGACTGACGGTCACCAGCGTAATCGCCGACAAGGGCAGGCTGATCACAATCGGATCAACAAATATCCACGGAAATCCGGCCAGCGTTTCCTTGCCGAACAGGGCCTGGCTGAGGCCCAAAGCGGTCGCTTCCTTGGCGTGGAAGAAGGCCATCCAAAACAGACTCGAAACCAGTCCGACGACCATACTGGCCGTCGCCCCGGCCGTGGTCACCTTCTTCCAAAAGAGGGCCGCCGTGTACACGGGCAGGAAGGTGGCCGCGCAAATCCCGAAGAAAAAGGCCGTGGCCACCGCCACAATGCTTCCGGGAAGAAGATAACACAGCACTACGGTGACCAGCAACATCACCAGAATTCCCATCCTGTTGACCAGGATGCTGGGTTTCTGATACAGATCGTGTCCAGCGGACGTACCGATGGCGTGAAACTGCCCGCTCAGCGTGGACATCGCGGCCGCCAGCAGGGTCAGCATAAACACGTAGGTAAACCACGGGGGCAGCGCGGCATTGATATACAGAGGAATGACGGTGTCGATGTTGCCGTCGGTAGCCGCTCCCAGTGAAATCGTGCCGAGGGTTTCGTAGAAATAGACGTTGGTCAGCGCACCCACCACGTATACCGAGCCGACAGTGATCAGGATAAAGAGACCGCCGATGATCACACCGCGGTTCAATTCGCGCGCTCCCCGCACCGTCAGAAAACGAACGACCAGCTGCGGCTGCGCCAGCACGCCGATACCGACGCCCATTACAAACGTTGAGACAAGCACCCACCAGTTTTCAGAGAATAACACCGGCATACTTGTCCACCCGGTATGGCCCTTGGCCGCCAGGGAATCCGGAACCAGATGACTCAGGTTGGTCAATGCCTGGTGCGCCGCGGAGACCCCGCCCAGCGCGATGTAAGTAAACGCGATCAGAACCAGCATGGCCGCCAGCATGATCGTGCCCTGCAGCGCATCGGTGTACAGAACCCCTTTCAGGCCGCCGGTAATCACGTAAGCACCGACAAAAACGGCGAAGACCAAGACGACCAGGCGGTAATCCACATTCAGCGTGGACTCAATGAACCGTGATGCGCCCAGCATCACGGCAGCCGTGTACACCGGCATGGCCAGCACGATAATCAGCGCCGACAGCCGACGGATGAAGTTGGAATCATAGCGCTTGCCGAGGAATTCGGGGAAGGTATACACGCCCATCTTCCGCCCCATGACGGCCGTACGCTTACCATACAGCACAAAGGCGATAAAGATCCCGAAAAAGATGTTGGCAAATACGAGCCACAGGAGACCCATTCCGTAAACCGAGGCCACACCGCCGAATCCGACGATTGCCGCCGTGCTGATAAAGGTGGAGCCGTAGGCCATTGCCATCAGGAAAGGGTGGGCTTGACCGCCCGCGATCAGGTAATCCTTATTGTTGTGGGTCTTGCGATAACCGAGGTAACCCAAGCCGATAATCATAATCAGGTAGACTGCGACCAACAACGCCAAACCATAAACGTTCATTCAAAAATACCCCCTGCGATTGACTAGGCTAGTGATCCCTGTTCCAAGACCACGCGCCGTAGACCACGCAGAGCAGCCCGGAGAAAACGGACAGGATGTAAGCGCAGGAAACCAGCGGATCCGGGATGCCCAACACTGATATTCACCCCCCTCAAACGAAAAGGCTCCCCCAAACAAGGAAAGCCAAGAATATCAAGCAGTTAATTAATAATAACGGCCGAAAGAAAGGTTATCCGTCCAGCACGACGTTTCCGCCAACAAAATCAATGCCTCCCTCGACCACACACACTTCTTGCGGGAAGGGTCCAGCATTCCTCTCCCGCTTGTGGATCAATCCTATCTCATCCAGGCAAATTTGTCAATAACCATTTAAAAATTATTTGCAATCACATCCCCCGCCGCCACCGCTGCCGCCGGCCACTTCGCCCCTGTCGCCGGCCATCTTCTCGCCGATCGACTCTATCCGGGCCGCCACCGCCGCATTGATCGAGCCTTCCGGGAACCGGCCGTCCGGAAGGGGCTCCCCGGCCGCGTGCCCGGTCAGGACCTCCATTCCCTCGTCAACGGTCTGTACAGGATAGATGTGGAAGCGGCCTTCCCGCACCGCAGCCGTTACGTCATCACGCAGCATCAGGTGGCGCAGGTTCGCCCTGGGAATGACAACCCCCTGCTTGCCGGTCAATCCTTTGATTCGGCAGACATCAAAGAAGCCCTCAATTTTTTCATTCACCCCGCCGATGGCCTGCACTTCCCCCTTCTGGTTTATCGAACCGGTAACGGCCAGGTCCTGCCGGATCCCGATTCCCGAGAGCGCCGAAAGCAGGGCGTAAAGCTCGGCGCTGGAAGCACTGTCTCCGTCGATTTCGCTGTAGCTCTGTTCAAACACCAGACGGGCGGCGATGTTCACGGGCCGCTGCCCCCCGAACCGGGAAAGCAGGAACCCGCCCAAAATCAGCACGCCCTTGGAGTGCAGCCGCCCGCCCAGTTTGACCTCGCGTTCGATATCGATCACTCCGCTGCGGCCGCATCCTACAGTGGCGGTAATCCGCGTCGGGCGTCCGAACGACACGTCACCCAAACTCAAAACCGAAAGGCCGTTCACCTGCCCGACCTCCACCCCGTCCACATCAATCAACAGCGTGTTGTCGCGTATCAGATCGGCCAGCCGCTCCTGGGGCAGGTTTGCGCGGTAGATCCGCTGTTCAATGGCCTCGGCGATGTGCTTGGAGGAGATGTACTCCGCGTTTTCCCGCGCGGCGTAGTAGTTGGCTTCCCGCACAATATCGGCCAGATTCGCAAAGCGTGTGGAGAGCTGATGCTGATTCTCGGCCATCCTGGAGCCGTGCTCCACCAGGCGCGCCACCCCGCCGGCGTCCAGGTGCCGCAGCGACTCCTTCCGGCAGAGTGTCGCTACGAACTCGGCATACATCTGGATGCTGTCCTGATTCCGCTCCATACGGGTGTCGAATTCGGCCTTTACCTTGAACAGCTCCCGGAAATCGCTGTCGGCCGCGTACAGGATCTGGTACGCGCGGGGATCACCCATGAGGATCACCTTTAGGTTCAGGGGGATCGGTTCAGGCTCAAGACTCTTGGCCGAGAGCACACCCAAACGGTCAATGGGTTCCTCAGTGATGATCTTCTGCTCCCGCAGGGCATGCTTCAGGGAGTCCCAAGCAAAGGGATTGGAAAGGAGCTCAAGCACGGGCAGCACCAGATACCCGCCGTTCGCCCGGTGCAGCAACCCGCCGCGGATCATGGTGAAATCGGTGACCAGAGTTCCCATCCGGGCCTCCCGCTCGATTTTCCCCACCAGTCTGGTGTGCGTCGGGTTTTCATCGAAGATCACCGGCGCCCCTTTCTGATCGCCGTTGTCTACCACCACGTTGACCTCGTACCGGTTGAAGAACTCCCGACCGGCCGATTTGGCCTGATCGCTTCCATCCTTGAAAGCAGCCAGGTTATCAAGGATATCGGCCTCCAGATCCTCAAGGTACTGCTGCACCTCTTGCAGGCCCTGATAGTCATTCTTCAGCTGATTGATCAGATTGCCCAATACAAAGTGCGCAATCTCATGATCGAGCGCCAGAATCTTTTCACCGGCCGAGCGTTCTAGATCCTGAAGCCGGCGCATCGTGTGGTCGATTTTCTCTTCCAGCTTCTTGCGCCGGGCCAAGATTTCTTTTTTGGTCTCCTCGGGCAGGGCCGTGAACTCGGCTTCCTTCATTGGCCCTTCATCCCCCACGGGAATGATCAGAAAGCCGACAGGGGTGCTCTGCAGTACAAAACCGGCCTTGCCGGCCTCCTGGTGTAACTCGTTCAAGAGCGTGTTCCGCTCTGCGGCAATACCCTCCAGAGTGCTTGCCCTGCGCTTCTGGTACTCCTCACTCTGGAAGGCGGCCTTAATCTCCCGGCGCACGGCTTCCGTGAATTCCCGAACCCGGCGCGCAAACTCCACCGCCCTTCCCGCCGGAAGAGGCAGTGCCCGCGGGC
The DNA here is from genome assembly GCA_965544035.1 of uncultured Peptococcaceae bacterium. Classification (GTDB taxonomy): domain Bacteria; phylum Bacillota; class Desulfotomaculia; order Desulfotomaculales; family Desulforudaceae; genus CBEULR01. The sequence continues at coordinate 18,364 of CBEULR010000011.1, forward strand.
TGTAGGGATCCCGGAAATTGTACACATAGCACCAGTCCGGAGGCACTTCCTTAGATCGCGCCACCTCGTTGAGAAATCCGACCACCGCTGTTTTCTTGCCCGTGCCGGGCGCGCCCGCCACATACAGGTTAAACCCCTTATCCCCTATTTCAAGGCCGAACTCAAGCGCCTTCAGGGCTCTCTCCTGACCAATAATGCCCTCAAGCGGGCTAAGTTCTTCCGTGGATGCAAATCCCAGGGTCGAAGGATCGCATTTCGCACACAGCTGGTCCGCATTGACTGGTTCAACCATGCCCTCTTCCTCCCTATCGACAGCAAATTACCCTATGTTTTCGCATTTCACGAGCATATTCCTGCCCGATAACGCCGGCAAACACGCCGAATCGGGATTTCCGGGCACAAACCGTTTCGTTTACTTCGGCTTGGCCGGTGCGGTCTGCCGGCTCAGGAGCACCATGCGCCGCAGGGCCTTTTCAGTTTCCACAACCACCAGGACGCTGACGGCCACGCTGATGATCACGACCCAGTCGTTCAGCGTCAGCGGAACCGTCCGGAAGACGAACTGCAGTGCGGGCATGTATATGACGGCCAACTGCGCAACTATGGAGGCGATCACGCTGAAGAACAGGAACTTGTTGGTCAGCGGGTTCTGCCGCAGGAAGGACTCGGTCTCTGAGCGCACATTAAACACGTTAAAGAGCTGGAACATCACCAGCGTGGTCAGGGCAACGGTACGGGCCTTGTCCACGTCGTTCACCAGATTCAGCTGCCAGGCGAACGTGAACAGTGTCCCGGCCGCCATTACCACACCGATAATAACCATCCGTTCGCCCATCAGGCGGGAGATGATCGGTTCCTTCATCTTCCGCGGCGGCCGGTCGACGACCCCCTTCTCTTCGGGCTCGAAGGCCATGGCCACATCCTGCAGACCGTTGGTTACCAGATTGAGCCACAGGATTTGCGCCGGAAGCAGCGGCAGCGGCAAGTAAAGCAGCAGCGTAACCAGAATCAGGAGCACCTGACCCACCGCGGCGGACAGGAGGAACAGCGTAGCCTTGCGGATGTTGTCAAAAACCACCCGCCCCTTCCGGACGGCCGCGAAAATACTGACAAAATTGTCATCCGTGATGATCATATCCGACGTTTCCTTGGCCGCATCGGTACCGGTGCGTCCCATCGCCACCCCGATGTGCGCCGCTTTCAGGGCGGGGGTATCGTTCACGCCGTCCCCGGTTACGGCCACCACCTCACCCCGTTTGATCAACTGCTGCACGATGCGCAGCTTGTGCAGGGGCGCAACGCGGGCGTAGACGTCGACCGTCGGCACCCGCTTGTAGAGTTCCTCATCGGTCATGTTGTCGATGTCCGCACCGGTCAGTACCTTTGAACGCTCGCCGCTGATGATTCCCAGGCTGCGGGCGATGGCGGCGGCCGTGATCTGGTGGTCACCGGTAACCATAATCACCCGCACACCCGACCGGCGCGCCTTGGTTACGGCCGCGAGGGCTTCTTCTCGGGGCGGATCGAGCATCCCCTGCAACCCCAGGAACACGGCGCCTTGGGCGAACAGCTCCTTGTCCAGCCCGGTAATACCGGCAGGTACCCGTTTACAGGCCATGGCCAGCACGCGCAGCCCGGCGTGTCCCATCCGCCGGTACTCTGCCATGATTCGGTCTGTGTCCAGCGGTTCTTCCCCCCGGACGCCCATCGCCGAGGAGCACATATGCAAAACCCGCTCCGGAGCACCCTTGATGAAAACAATGTTGTCTTTGTTGCCGGCTTCCCGGTGAAGGGTGGCCATATACATCAGATCCGATTCAAAAGGTATCTCATCAAGCTTCCGATACAGTGTTTCACCCACCTCGGGATCCAGGCCGCCCTTGATCGCGCTCACAATCAGCGCCACCTCGGTCGGATCCCCTTCCGGCACATGCCCCTCTTTTTCGTCATATCTCAGCCGCGATTCGTTGGCCAGGAGACCACACCACAAACAGAGTTCAAGGGGCCGGTTCTCCCTTAGAAGTACCGGCTGCCTCTCATCTTCGGCCTCGGCTTCCAAAATGCTCCCTTTCGGCTCAAAGCCCACCCCGCTGACCTTGAATGATCGACCGCCGGCATATATCTCCTGCACGGTCATCTCATTCTTGGTCAACGTCCCGGTCTTGTCGGAGGCGATCACCGTGGTGCTGCCCAGCGTCTCGACGGCGGGCAGGCGGCGGATGATCGCGTTGCGCCCCGCCATGGCGCTGACACCGATGGCCATGGCCACGGTAACCACAATCGGCAGCCCCTCCGGGATCGCACCCACGGCGAGGGCGATACCGGTGAGCAGCATGTCCACGAAGGGGATTCCCAGAGCCATCCCCAACAACACCGTAAGAGCCGATATCGCCAGGATGCCGTAGCCGATCCAGCGTCCGAAAGCAGCGAACTGCACCTCCAGCGGGGTCGGGGCCGCCTCCACTTTCGCCACATGCTCCGAAATCCGGCCCAACTCGGTTTTGCCGCCGGTCGCCACCACAATCCCCCGTCCGCGTCCGGAAAGAACCAGGGTTCCCATAAAAGCGGTGTTCCGACGGTCACCCAAAGGCGGATTTTCACTCCGGACGGGCGTCGTGTCCTTCCGCACCCCCAGGGATTCACCGGTGAGGGCCGCTTCGTTTATCTCCAGCCTGGTGAGTTCAAAAAGCCTCAGGTCGGCCGGCACCTTTGTTCCCGAATCAAGCAGCACGATATCGCCGGGAACCAGATCGGCACTGTCGATTTCCATAGAGACACCGCCCCGGATGACCCGGGCCTTGGGGGCCGAGAGATCGGCCAGTGCGGCAATCGCCCGTTCCGCCTTATACTCTTGGGTGATGCCGATCACCCCGTTGATGATCACCACCGCCAGGATGACCCAGGTGTCGATAAAATGGCCGAGAGCGGTGGTCAGCGCCGCCGCGATCAGCAGAATGAAGATCAGGGGATCGCGCAGCTGGTCCAGGATGACCTTCCAGACGCTGAACCCCTCGGCGGCTTCCAAAACGTTCGGACCGTATTGTTTGAGCCGTTTTTCAGCCTCGGCGGGATCAAGGCCCTCGGGACCGGTGTTCAACTCACGAAAAACTTCGGCTGCTTCTTTTTGGTAATACAGGCTCGGTTCCCCCCTTACCCATTTAGACTCTGGAGTACAATGGTGAATTATGCGCAGCCCCGGTACAAAAAAGGTGGTCTTTGCGGGCTTGTCGGGCCATAGATCTTAACTGGAGGACAGGGAGCAATGCCGTTCTTGCTGATCCGGAGACGACGTGTAGGAATACTGGTAATGACCGTCCTGGCACTCGGCGCCGTCCTGGCCGGGGTTTGGGTCGGAACCGAAACCGAGTATGGGCGCGAAGAGATTGTGGTGCGGTTCTTCTTCCTTCTCCCCATGCATCAGGGTGATGCCGAGCGCAAACTGCAGGTGATCCCGGAGACTCCCAGGGTGATGCCGGAGGTGTCGACCGCCTGGGCCGGAAAGTCCGTGCTGATCGTCCGGATCCGGGAACCGGAAGAACTGCAGGGTCAGCAGATCAGGTTAAAGCTGACCGGTGCGAAGACGCTGTGGCTTCCGGTGTCCAAATCGGTCACCGTGGTCGTACAGCGCCCGGTGAGGCCCAGACTGCTCGATCTGACGCCCACCGTTCCCACCCGCGGACCTTTGCTGGCACGCTTCAACACGCCGCTCGACCGCGACAGCGTCACCGACAACCTTGTACTCCTCGACCGAAAGAAACCGGTGCCGGGACGCTGGGAACCGGCCGGCGGGGACCACAGCGTATGGCTGTTTGAGCCGCTGAACCCGCTTACGCACGACCGGACGTACACTATGCTGGTGAAAAAGGGTCTGCGCAGCGAAAGCGGTCCGGCTCTGGAAGCGGAGGTCAAGAAGAGCGTGCGGACGGCATCCGCGCTGGAACTGTTGTCATCCAAACCGCAACCCGGCGCTGAACAGGTCGACCTGCACCCCGAAATTCTTCTTGAATACAATCTGCCGCTTAACCGGGCGCGGGTCGAGATGCCGGGCGTGCGCGGACGGACTGAAGTATGGGCGAACCGGGTACAGTTCACGCCGCTTGAGGTCCTGCTCCCCGGCCAAGAATACCGGGTGCGGGTGGAAGCATCATCGGTTCACGGCGAACGGCTGGAATCGGAATTCGCCTTTGCCACCCTGGAAATGAAAAACCGTATGTGGGTGGCGGTCGATCTCGAAGGAACACACAATGTCACCGTTTACCGTGACCGGGAGCCGATCCGGACCTTCCGCGCCTCAGGGGGAAAGGTCTCCACCCCGACGCCCCTGGGGACCTATTATGTCTATAACCGCGGCTACAGCTTCTACAACGCCCGCCTGAATGAAGGGGCATACTATTGGGTACAATTCTCGGGTCCGTTCTTGTTTCATTCCATTCCCTTCGATGCCAGCGGGAAGATTATCGAGGAGGAGGCTGAAAAGCTCGGCCGGCCGGCCAGCCACGGTTGCGTCCGTCTCTCCCTGGAGGACGCCCGCTGGTTCTACGAAAACGTGCCGAACGGGACAATGATCGTGATTTACAACAATCATTAGCCAAACTCCAGTGTCATCTGACGGGTGACACACCAACAAGAACGACAATTGGCTCGTGGCGTCCGGGTTTACCTCCGGACGACTTGTGCGATTCGGGCACCATTCTTGGCGAAGGTGAGGGCTGTGCGGCCCCCGATGAGGACGTTTACGGGCGCTTCCGCAGTACTCTCTCCGCGGCCGACCGCCTGGATCGGCCGCCTTGGAAAATAGCGCCCGTAAACCCGACACTCAATTTAGGGGCCGAAGCCTTACACTACACCGAATGCCTTAGATACTAAATTGAGTGTCGGGCAGGAGGGGCTTGCCGCACACCGAACCCGAGCTTAGAAATGGTCGAATCGCTAAACGGAGACCGGGGTAAACCTGGACGACCCGGGAGCACTAGGTTATTCTCAGGTGCAGAAAATACCGTTTGCATTTTTTGGTCTATTGGAGCAACAATATTAATAGGAATAATACGAAGTAGGAGGCGACGGCATGAACGCCCAAGAAGTACAGCAGCGGCTGAGGCAATCCGGCTGCCGGATGACCCCCCAACGCCGGTTGATCATTGATACCCTCCTGCGGGCGCCCGAGCCTTTGACGGCACAGCAGGTTTACGAGACGGTCGCCGCGAGTTTCCCGAATATCAGCTTCGACACCGTCTATCGCAATCTCGGTCTGCTGAACCGGCTGGGAGTGGTCAACCGCATCAACCTCAAGGTCAGATTCAACTCCCGTTTCGAAATCGCCGATGGGCACCGGCATCACTTTGTCTGCCTGGAGTGCGGGTCTTCATTCCCCATTAATTTCTGTCCTTTTGAACAATTTGTGCCCAAAATACCGCCCGAGTCCGGTTTCCGTGTGGTCGATCACGCCTTCGAGATGTACGGTTACTGCGCCCAATGCCAAGAGGAACCGGCCAATTAGCGTTCTTGCTGTACGGTTCTTAGACATATGAGGTGACTGATTAATGAAACTGGATTCCAAAACGCCTGCCGTAAAGGTGGAAGACTTGACCGTCAGACTGGGCGGCACCCTTGTCCTCGACCGTGTCTCCTTCACCGTTCAAACAGGTTCTTTCGCGGCCATAATCGGTCCCAACGGCGCCGGCAAGACCACCCTGCTGCGCATTCTGCTCGGACTGGTGACGCCCTGCCGGGGAACGGTGCAGCTGTTCGGGAAAACACCTCGCCGCTCAAGGAACCGGCAGCACGGAATCGGCTACCTGCCCCAGCGCAAAGAGTTCGACCGGCGGTTTCCGGTATCGGCCCACGACGTGGCGATGATGGGGCGTACGGCCTGTATCGGCCTCCTCCGCTTTGCCACCGGTGACGACCGCCGCGCGGCCTCCGAAACCCTTAAGAAAATCGGGTTAAAAGAAGAACTGATTGACCGTCCGATCGGCGAGCTCTCCGGCGGGCAGCAGCAGCTGGCCTTCTTGGCCCGCGCGCTCTGCAGCCATACACGTCTGCTCCTGCTCGATGAACCGACCACCGGACTCGATCCGGCGGCGCAGGAGCGCTTCTACGAAGTGGTGCAGATGCTGAAACACGACCTGGGCCTGACCATCCTCGTCATTTCCCACGACTTGAGCGCCGTCAGCCGTTTCGCCGATCACTTCATCTGCCTGAACCGCACCGTACTGGTTCAGGGTAAACCGTCCGAGGTACTGGCCAGTCCCCGCCTTCAAGAAGCCTATTGGGGGCGGTCCGAAAGGCCCGCACCCGCGGCACGCCGGGAGGTGCTGTAGTATGGAAGGCATCCTGGCCTATGATTTTATGCAGCGCGCCTTCCTGGCGGGGATAATGGCCGGCATTTTATGCTCCTTCGTTTCGCTCTTCGTGGTAATGCAGCGGCTGGCTTTTGCCGGAGTGGGGGTTTCGCACTCGGCTCTGGGGGGAGTGGCGATCGGTGTGCTCACCGGCGTGAACCCGGTGCTCTCGGCCGGTCTCTTCTGCACCGCCGTCGCCTGGCTGATCGGGTTCATCAGCAGAAAGGGCGACATCCACGAGGATACGGTGATCGGAGTGCTCTTCAGCACCAGCATGGCCCTGGGGATTGCCCTGATCAGCCTCACTCAAGGCTATTACCCCGAACTGATGAGCTTCCTTTTCGGCAACATTCTGGCGGTAACGGTGACCGACCTCTGGGCCTTGGGCACGGTCGGGACGGTGATCATCCTTTTCCTGATTCTCTGCTTCAAGGAACTGCTTTTTGTTTGCTTTGACGAGGAGGCGGCGACGGCCGCCGGCATACCGACCACCTCTCTCTACTATGCCCTGCTGACCGCCATCGCGCTGACCATCGTGGTCTGCGTGAAGATTCTGGGCATCGTGCTGGCGTCAGCCTTACTGGTCATTCCGGCCATCACGGGTTACGAGCTGGCCCGGAACTACCGCGGGGTTCTGGCCGTATCCCTGGCCGCGGGCCTGACCGCGTCCGTGGGCGGACTGGTTTTATCTTACTGCCTTGATCTGCCTTCCGGAGCCACCATCGTCCTTTGCTCCGCAATCCTGTTCTTCGCGGCGATGCTGTTCTCTCCCCGCCGCCACTGGATCCAGAAGATCCGGGGGACGAGAACCGAAAGGGTTTCGTCCGCTCAGTGAAGATAGAGCGGTTCGGCTTCTCGCCCCGGATCGGGGTAGCGGTTGCGCGGGGTGTAGGTTGTGTGCAGGAGCTTCTCGGCCATGGGGCTGCCCGGATAGCCGAGAAATTCCTCATAGAGCTTTTTCACCGCCGGGTTTTCGTGCGCCCGCCGCAGTTCACGGGTAAGATCGATGCGGTATAGGGCTTCGACCCGTTTGCGCCGGTGTTCCTCAGAGAACTCGATCCGGCCCCCCGTGCCGAAAATGGGCTGACCTCCCCCGCCGATGCATCCGCCGGGACAGCCCATAATTTCTATGAAGTGGTACTCCTCGCCCTGCTTCAGTCTTTCCAACAGCCGGCGCGCGTTGCGCGTGCCGTGGGCCACCGCTACGCGCAGCGTGCGGCCCTTGAGGATCACTTCGGCCTCCCGCACCCCGTTCAGACCGCGGACGGCCTCAAATTCCACCTGCGCCATCTCCTCGCCCTCGCTCAAGGCGAAGGCCGTGCGGATCGCCGCTTCCATCACCCCGCCCGTGGCGGCGAAAATGGTGCCGGCACCGGTTGAGATACCCAGCGGATCATCGAATTCCTCATCAGGCAGGTTTTCGAAATCAATCCCCGCCTGCCGGATCATCCGCGCGATCTCACGCGTGGTCAGCACAAAATCAACATCACGCCTTCCCTCACTCACCAGTTCGGGCCGGGCCGCCTCATATTTCTTTGCAGTGCAGGGCATGACGGCCACCGTCGTGATCTCATCCGGGTCGAGACCCGTTTTCTCGGCGTAGTAGGTTTTGGTCAGGGCGCCCAGCATCTCCTGGGGAGACTTACAGGTGGAAAGGTTATCGATAAACTCGGGGTAAAAGTGTTCACAGAACTTGACCCAGCCCGGACTGCAGGAGGAGATCAGGGGCAGCTTACCCCCGCCCTCCAAGCGCTCCAGCAGTTCGTGCGCCTCTTCCATGATGGTCAGATCGGCGGCGAATTCGGTGGAGAATACGGTGTCAAACCCGATGCGGCGCAGTGCGGCCGCCAGTTTTCCGGATACGACCGTGCCCACCGGCATGCCGAAAGCCTCGCCCAGCGTCACCTGAATCGCGGGAGCGGTCTGCACCACCACGTGCCGGTCGGGATCGTCCACCGCATCCCAAACCTCGTAGATATATTCCCGTTCGGTAAGCGCACCGGTCGGGCAGGCCATAATACACTGCCCGCACGTGATGCAGGCCGCCGATCCCGGATCGGTCTCAAAGGCGGGAGCGATCACCGTCTCCGCCCCCCGGTGGAGCGCGGTCAGCGCGTTCACGTCCTGCACATTGCGGCATACCGCTTCGCAGCGGCGGCACTTGATGCACTTGTTGTAGTCCCGGATCATAAAGGGGTTGTCCTCCCCAACCCGATACTTGCGGCGGCGTACGGGCAGACGCGTGCGCCGCAGCCCCACCTTGGCAGCCAGCCTGCGCAGTTCACACGTCTCGTTCCGGGGACAAACCGGGCATTCCTGGTTGTGCTCGGTCAGTAAAAGCTCAACCACCCGGCGGCGTGCCCGCCGTACCCGGGGGCTGTTCGTCCGGACTGTCATTCCCTCCCGCACCGGGGTCACGCAGGATGCCTGCAGCGTGCGCGCCCCTTCCACTTCGACCAGGCAAACACGGCAGCAGCCCGGTTCGCTGACCCCCTTCAGGTAACACAGGGTCGGAATCTCAATCCCGTTTTCCCGGGCGACATCGACCACCGTCGCCCCCTTGGGCGCCTGGATTTCCCGTCCGTCAATCCATAGTGTCACGAGACCCTTTGTCTCCTTGGTCATCGGCTTAACCAGCATCTCGGCGCGGTCCCGGCGTTGTTCCTCCTGCTGCACGCCTGTTTGATACCTCCATCTCAGATGAACATGTGCATACCTAGTTTTTGATGCGGCACCCGGATTAATGCACAAGACCAAAATTGATCACCTTTCGGCCTCCTGTTAGAATACAGTTAACCGGCGAAAGGACGTGACTATGTGGCCGCCGTATTGATCGTCGATGACGAACAGCTGCTGGTAAAGGGGCTGAAGCGCAGCCTGGAACAGGAAGGGTATACGGTGTACGCCGCCCATGACGGAGAAGAAGGCCTGCGCGTCTTTGAGAGCGAATCCGTCGACCTGGTGCTGCTCGATGTCATGCTGCCGAAGATCGGGGGACTGGAGGTCTGTTCGCGCATCCGGCGGGAAAAGGACACCCCGATCATCATGCTGACGGCCAAGGGAGAGGATGTCGACCGAATCGTGGGCCTGGAACTGGGTGCCGACGATTACGTGGTCAAACCTTTCAATACCAGAGAACTGCTCGCGCGCATCCGGGCGGTGCTGCGCCGCGCACATCCTTCAAACGCCGACAACAATCGGGCCGTGATCAGGATCGGCGAAATGGTGATCGACGGCCCCAAGCGGAGGGTGAGCGTTCGAGAACACAACATCGACCTGACCGCAAAAGAATTCGACCTGCTGCACCTGATGGCCGCCCATCCGGGCCGTGTTTACACCCGGGAAAATCTGCTGGAAGCGGTCTGGGGTTCGGCCTACTACAGTGATCTGCGTACGGTGGATGTGCACGTCCGCCGGCTGCGCGAAAAGATCGAGGAAAACCCGAAGAAGCCTCAATGGGTGCTCACCAAGTGGGGTGTCGGGTACTACTTCAGGGAGAAGGTGTAGACGGTGCGGCTCAACATACGATGGAAGTTGGCCGCCGCGTTTTTCCTCATTACGGCCGCCGTCCTGATGGCGACCAACCTTTTTATCCTCCACACGCTGGAACTCTCCTACCTGAACGCCCGTGAGTCCACTCACCTGGCCAACGCGAACATCATTGCCCTGGCGGGGCGGGACGACATCCTGCATCAGGACCGGAGCGCCTTCTATCTGGCGCGTGATTTCGGGGAACAGATCAAGGCCCGGGTGCTGATTCTGGACACCGCCGGCCGGGTGATCGTCGATTCCTTTGACGAATCCTGGCTGGCCGGCCGGGTTCTGCGCTACCCGGAGGTCACTGCGGCGCTGGAGGGAACCAGTGACAGCGGGCTCTATTCAATCGGCAACAGGGAAACGGTAATGAACGTGGCGGTGCCCGTGCTCCGGAACAAAACCGAGGTCATCGGCGCGGTGATGCTTATTGTAAACGTGGACGATGTCTACCAGACTCTCGCCGAGATCCGCACCCAGATGATCGGGGTCTCGCTCCTAAGCGGCCTGCTGGCTGCCGTGCTGAGCCTGGTGCTGGCACAGTTCCTGAGCCGTCCGCTGAACGCGCTCACTCAAGCCGTCCGGCATATGGAACGCGGCGACCTGACCCAGCGCGTAGCCATCAACAGCAGGGATGAACTCGGCGACCTGGGACAGGCCTTCAACAGCATGGCCGCCCAGCTGGAAACGGTCGACCGCGCCCGGAGAGAGTTTATCGCCAATGCCTCCCACGAACTCCGCTCCCCCCTGGCCTCGATCAAGGCACTGGCCCAGTCCCTGGCCGACGGGGATGAGCGGGATCCCGCCGTTTACCGGGAATATCTCCGGGACATCGATTCCGAAATGGACCGTCTGAACCGCCTGGTGAACGACCTGCTGCACCTGGCCCGCCTGGAGGAACAAGAGTCACCCCCGCAGTTCACAAATTGTGATATCAGCGAACTGGCTGATCACGTTGCCGTCATCATGGACAGTCTCGCCCGCAGCCGCGGCGTTGCGATCGCGAAGCAGGTCGCCGACCGGCTTGAATGGACACTGGACCGCGATCTGGTCGTCCGCATCCTGTTCAACCTGGTCGACAATGCGATCCGGCACACACCCGCCGGAGGGCGGGTGACCATCGAAGCCCGGACCGCGGACAATCAGCTCCTGCTCTGTGTTCGGGATAGCGGAGAGGGCATCCCGGAGGAGGAATTGCCGTTCATCTTCGACCGCTTCTACCGGGTGGACAAGGCCCGCAGCCGGGCAACCGGCGGCACCGGGCTGGGGCTGTCGATTGTGCGGCAGGCGGTACACCGGCTCGGAGGCACCATTGAGGTGCACAGTACGCCGGGACATGGAACGGCTTTTGCAATCAGAATCCCCAAAAAAGATAACAGGATTTAACATTTCCGTAACATTTGTTCATTTTGATGCAATATCTACACGCTATCATATACTCAACAGGGGGTCTGACCCCCTCGCCGACGAGGAGGGGATAGATAATGAGACTGAAGAAACGGTTGACCAGATCAAGAATCGGGATGCTGTTGCTGACCGGAGTCATCGCCCTGGGACTGATGGCCGCGGCCGGATGCGTAAACCCCCCCGACACCAAACCGGGCAACGGCGGGGACCCGCCGATCGGTTCACAGCCGGCCGAAACCCGGGTCACCCTCACCCTGTACTTCCCGGACGATCAGGCGATGTACCTTGTGCCTGAGCAGCGCGAAGTGGAGAAGCGCGGTGAAACCCTGGAGGAACTGGTACTTCGTGAACTGGTAAAGGGGCCCGGGGAGGCGGGAGCCGTCAGAGCCGTACCCGAAGAGGCGCGGGTGATCTCGGTGAACGTGGTGGGCGGCGTCGCCTACGCCAACTTCTCCAGGGAGCTGCAATCCAAACACTGGGGCGGCAGCGCCGGCGAAACGATGACGATCTACGCCGTCGTGAACTCCCTGGCCGAGCTGGAAGGAATCGAGAAAGTCCAGTTCCTGCTCGAAGGCGAGACGATGGACAGCCTGGCCGGACACTGGGACACCAGCGGGCCGATAGAACCGGATTGGAACCTGGTCAGGAAATGAGAACGATCCCGGGAACAGGTCAGCTGAGGAGACCCAGATCGCGGGTGAGCTGTTGCAGGTAAGCCTCGCTTGTTTCGGAAAGGCGATTGTATTGCGGATCAAGACACGTGCCCGGACGGAAGGGTTGCAGGCGGTACCGTCCGGTGCGCAGCGCCGGCACGGCCGAGACCATCTCGGCCAGCATCTCAGGCGTGTGCAGACCCGGGATCACCGTCGTCCGCACCTCCCCGCATTCCCGTTCCAGCACCAGCCGGATCGACTGTCTCACGGCTTCGGGGGCAAAGCCCCCGACCACCCGGGGGTACATCTCAAACGGCAGCTTATAGTCCACGGCCACGCGCTCCACGAGACCGCTGTCCAGCAGGCGCACCAGCAGGTCCGGGGACGACCCGTTGGTATCCAACTTAACCGGATAATCCAATTCCCGAACCCGTTTCAGGAAGGCCACCAATCCGGGGGCCAAGGCGGCCTCCCCGCCGGTGATCACCACCCCGTCAAGCATTTCCCGCCGGCGGGCGAGGTAGGCCAGCACATCATCCACAGGGACCGGGTCGCCGTAACGCGCCGGATCAACCAGATCCGGATTCTGGCACCACGGGCAGCGGAAGTTGCAGCCCCGGATGAATACAACGGCAACCACCTTCGACGGCCAGTCCACCAGGGACATTTTGGCCATCCCGCCGATTGGGAAGTGGGATGTGGGAAGTTGGAAGTGGGAAACACTGTCCGTCACCGGATTCCCTCCCCCTCCTAACCGAATACTCTCCTGAAAACATCTCTTGCGCCTGTGTCATCCGGGTTTGCCCCGGTCTCCGTTTAGCGATTCGACCATTTCCAAACTTGGTTCGGTGTGCGGCAAACCCTGACCAAGGCGGCCGATCCAGGCGGTCGGCCGCGGAGGGAGTACTGCGGAAGCGCCCGTAAACGCCCCGTCGGGGACCGCACAGCCCTCACCTGCGCTAAAATGGTGCCCGAATCGCACAAGTCGTCCGGAGGTAAACCCGGACGACACGACTCCAGTTACACTTCTCCAATGGTATCATACGCCAGTATGACACGGGTGTCTGACCACTACTTAATCCTTCCGCTTCTACTCACTACTAGATACTCGCTACTCACTACTCCTCTAATAATGGAACGTGACGCGGTCCCGGTATTCGGCCTTCTTGCCGTCGTTCCACTGGCTGATGGGACGGTAGTAGCCGACGATGCGCGAGTAGATCTCGGTCGCTCCGCCGCATTTCGAACAGCGCTTCTGCTCCCCGCGGAGATACCCGTCCGATGCACACACCGAATAGGTCGGCGTCAGCGAAATATAGGGCACCCGGTACCTCCCGATGATCTTCCTCACCAGCGCGGCACAGCTGTCGGGATCGGGCAGAGACTCGCCTAGGAAGACGTGCACCACCGTCCCGCCGGTGTACAGTTCCTGCAGAGGCTCCTGGTTCTCCATCACCTCGAAGATGTCGTCGGTCTGGTTCACCGGCAATTGCGTTGAATTCGTGTAATACGGGGCGGCCCCCCGTTTCCAGGCCTCGTCGTTGGCGGTGATGATACCGGGGTACTTTTTCTTGTCAAACCGCGCCAGACGGTGCGAGGCACCCTCGGCCGGAGTGGCCTCCAGGTTGTACAGGTTGCCGGTCCGCTCCTGGACGCCGGCGATAAACTCCCGCAGGAAGGCCAGGATGCGGAAGGCGAATTTCTGCCCGTCGGGCGTATCCAAACCGCACCCCAACAGGTTCAGGGCGGCCTCGTTCCCGCCGAGCAGGCCGATGGTGGAAAAGTGGTTGGACCAGTACTGGCCGCTGCGTTCTTTCACCGTGGAAAGATAGCGCCGCGAGTACGGGTAAAGACCGTTTTCGGTGAGGCGCTCCAGCACCCGGCGTTTGATCTCCAGCGAGGTGACGGCCAGCGAGGCCAGTTCGGCCAGGCGGTCGAAAAACTCCTGGTCATCCCGCGACAGGTAAGCCAAACGCGGAAGGTTCAGGGTGACCACACCGATCGACCCGGTCAGCGGGCTGGCACCGAACAGCCCCCCGCCCCGCTTCAGCAGATCACGGTTGTTTATCCGCAGGCGGCAGCACATACTGCGCACATCCTCGGGTTTCAGGTCGGAGTTCATGAAATTGGCGAAGTAGGGCGACCCGTACTTGGAGGTCACCTCAAAGATCTTTCTGGCGGCCGCGCCCTCCCAGTCAAAACCGGGCGCGATGTTGTAGGTCGGGATGGGAAAGGCAAAACCGCGGCCCCGCGCGTCTCCTTCCAGCAGGACGTCGGCAAAGGCCTCATTGATCATCTCGACCTCTTCCTGGAAGTCGCCGTACCCCTGTGCCAGCTCCCGACCGCCGACGATAGCCGGTTCGTTTTTCATAAACTCCGGCACCACCATATCCATCGTGATGTTGCTGAAGGGAGTCTGGTAGCCGGTGCGGGTAGGCACATTGAGATTGAATACAAACTCCTGCAGCGCCTGCCGGACCTGGGTATAAGACAGGTTGTCCGCCCGCACGTAAGGGGCGAGCAGGGTGTCCACATTGGAGAAAGCCTGCGCGCCGGCCGCCTCCCCCTGCAGGGTGTAAAGGAAGTTGACCATCTGTCCCAACGCCGAGCGCAGATGCCGCGGCGGCCTTGATTCCATCTGGTTCGGAACACCGCCGAAACCCTGCTCCAGCAGCTGTTTCAGATCCCAGCCCACACAGTAAACCGACAGGTATCCCAGATCGTGGATATGAAAATCAGCCTCGCGGTGGGCGCGGCGCACCTCAGGCGGGTACACCCGTTCGAGCCAGAAGTGGGCGGCGGCCGTATTGGCCAGGTAGCTGTTCATCCCCTGCAGGGAAAACGAAGAATTGGCATTCTCCGATACCCGCCAATCGGCCTGGTTCAGGTAGGACTCCACCAGATCACAGCTCACCAGCGACTTCATATCGCGCATCTGACGATGCTGCTCACGGTAGAGAATGTAAGCCTTCGCGGTGTGATAGTAGCCAAGCTCCATCAAGGCGGTTTCCACGTGGTCCTGGACCTGCTCGACGGAGGGTACTTCCCCGCCATCCTTGGCCAGAG
The DNA here is from genome assembly GCA_965544035.1 of uncultured Peptococcaceae bacterium. Lineage (GTDB taxonomy): Bacteria > Bacillota > Desulfotomaculia > Desulfotomaculales > Desulforudaceae > CBEULR01. The sequence goes on from CBEULR010000011.1 coordinate 33,365, forward strand.
CAGCCAACACCCGCTGGGTCACCGCCGGGGCCGATTCCTCGGCCCATTTGCTTTCTCCCGTAGCCTTAAACGCCTTAAGAATGGCGTTGGTGATACGGATTTCTTCGAAAGGAACGGTGCGCCCGTCCCGCTTGCGTATTATCTTGAACTCCACCAAATCGACAAACCTCCCAGAAATACTTGAGCCGAAGTGCCGCGTCGAACGGCCTCCGCTACTAAGTGAAAAACCCGGCCCTTACGGGCCGGCATATCACCATTTATTACCTCATTTTCTACAATAACATGCGCAATTCCTGCTTTTTCACGCCTATTTTTTGCAGCCCTCCGCCGCACTGTCCAGCTCCCGGCAACCGTCACAATCACGCCGCTCACCGGTTTCGGCAAAGGCCTGAAACTTCTTCAGAAACATCACTTCGCTGCCGGGGCACTGCTCCACAAACTGCACCATTTTCAGCAACCTGTCCCGTGCCTCGGGCGACAGATAGTGCTCAATCCGGCAGGCATCCTCTTCCGCCACCTTTCGATCGAGACCCAGAATCTCGTGAAAGAAGGTGAAGAGCATCTGGTGGCGGGCATACACTTCTTTTCCCACACGCTCGCCCTTCGCCGTCAGTTCAATATGACCGTATTTCTCCCGATGAACAAGCCCTTTCTCGGACAGCGTCTTGACCGCAGCCGTCACTGAAGGCATCTTCACTCCGAGCGCCCGGGCCACATCCTTGACACGCACCACCTTATTGTCAAGGCCGATCACGTAAATGGTTTCCAGATAGTCTTCCAAAGACTCGGTATATCCGGTCACGGCGCCACCCCCTTTGTGACCGCTTGAATCCAGTATATACTATAAAACGCTTGACGGCTACAGCTTGTCCCTTTGGCCACGGTCACAGGCCCCGCAGCCAAAGCAGCGGCCACAATCCCCCGTGCCGGTTAGCGGGCGGCAGCAGCGCGGACAGAAAAGGCTGTCCGGCTGTTCGACCACCAGATCGCAATGCGTGCAGCGCAAGCCGGGCGCGGGACTCGTCCGGTCCTCCTTCTGGCGCCTCAAACGCTTCCAGATATCGCTCACGGGCCCCCACCCCTTTTCCTACGTCAACAATTCAGGCGTCCTTTGCCGGAGCGGCAAGAACCGGCGGGCCAGCCAAACGACGATCCAGCCGCCGGCGGCGAATATGCCCACGGTGATCAGCGCTCCGCCAAGAGTTCCCAGGTCAAAGACACTCCCCAGGCGGCCAATGATCCCGCCCACCAGGAAGGCAATCACCCAGGTGGCCGCCCAGAGCACGGCCGCCTCACCCACGCTGCGCTCTTTAAAGATGATCAGCACGGCGGCGATGCACGGGATAAACAGGGTGATGGTGAGCAGGGCCACAAACATCTGCAGGGTGGTCAGTTCCATCGTGAGCAGGCCGGCCGCCCCAAAGTCCCGCCGGATGATGCCCATGATAAAGGCGGTCGCTGTTTCGGAGGGCAGGTTAAGCCAACCCACCGTGACCGGCGCCAAAAGGGTCTGCATACCCCGCAGAATACCGGTGAGCTGAAAGGTACTGATCAGCAGCGCCCCCAGCGCAAAGATCGGGATGACCTCGGTCAGAAAACCATAGGACTTGTTCCAGGTCTTCTTCAGCACGTTCCCGATCCGGGGAATGCGCAGCGGCGGCAGGTCAATCATCAAATGCGTAGACTGCCCGGGCAAGAGCGCGTGTAATAGCGTGCCGGCCACCACAAACACCGTGAAAAGCACCAGTACGTACACCAGCACATACATTCCGCCCAGCCCGGCCAGGATCCCGGCCACCACCGCGAGCTGCCCGGAGCACGGGATGGCTAGCGCCAGCAGGAAGATGGCGATGCGCTTTTCACGATCCGAACCCAAAACCCGCGTAACAATGGTCGCCATAGTCACGCAGCCGAAGCCCAGGATAAAGGGAATCACGGCCCGCCCATTAAGACCGATGCCGCTTAGAGCCCGGTCGGTCATCGTGGCGATACGCGGCAGATACCCTGAATCCTCAAACAAGGCCAGGAAGAAGTAAAACCCGGCCACCAGCGGGAACAAAAGGCCCAGAACATAAATAACGGTCATGGTGAGCACGCCGAACTCCCCGACCAGAATCACGCCGAGCGCGCCGTCGAGGTCTGTAAAGCGGCCGACCAGCCCGGTAATAAAGGGCGCGTAATACCCGCCCATAATGTCTTCCTCCAGAAACCCCACCACGGTCTGGGCGATGAAAACCCCGACCGCCTCGTACATCACAAAAAGCGCCACCAGCAGGATCGGCACGCCGGTCAGCGGTCGGATCATCAAACGCCCCAAAGCCGTGCCAAACGCCGAGCTCCGGCGGCTTTCCTTAACCACCGCCGCCACAATCTCGTTCACATACCTGCGCCGCATGCGGTAAATGTTTTCCCGCTGGTCGCCCGGCTCCACCAAATGGCGCGCGGCTACCGCCGCGTCCCCCTCGAGCACCAGCAGGGCATCCCCCTGGTCGCCCAGTCGGTTCAGCGTAGACTGGAGCAGCGGTTCCAGCCCCGGAGTCAGACGCCCCGGACGGGCCTGTGCCACTTTGGTACGCACCTCATCGAGCCCCTTGCCTTTAACCGCCACGGTGGGCACCACCGGCGTCCCGAGCATTTCGGAGAGCCGCCCAAAATCGATCGCCAGCCCGTGCCGTTCGGCCTCGTCCACCATGTTCACGGCCACCACCACCGGCACCCCGGTGTCGATTATCTGCTGGGTCAAAAACAGATCCCGCTCCAGGTGCACGGCATTCACGACATTGACCACGACGTCGGCCGAAAGGATGATATCGCGCGCGATGCGTTCCTCATCGTTAAAGGACGAGATGCCGTAGACGCCCGGCGTGTCGATCAGCACGTCATCACCCAGCGCCGCGTGCGTGATCTCGAGCGTGGTACCCGGATAGTTGGAAACATCTACATAGAGTCCGGTAAGCGCGTTGAAAAAAACCGACTTGCCGGTATTCGGATTCCCGGCCAAGACAATACGCTTCGCCCCGGGCGGAATATCGATTTCCAAAGGAAGGTCATGGTGGTGCTCACCGGCCTGGGCGTCGCCCCCGGGTGCCATCCGTCTCTCATCCGAAAGATCCGCCTCACACGGGAGGATCGGCTCACCCTTCTTCCGGCGAATCTTCCCGGTTTTGCGCCCGGACTTCCGGTCATCCAACACCGGGCAGCTCTTTGGGGGACAATGATGACAGGATTTCTTCTTGGACATTTTGTACATACCCCCGGCTATTTATAGTGGATCAGCGGTGTTGCGCATATGATACTTGTTTGATGAAGGACGGGCGCAGCTTACTCCTGCGCCCGTCAAAACCACCCTTGCTATTCAACTGGTTGGCTGATCACGCTACCAAGGCGACCTCGATATCTGAAGCCAATCCGCGACCAAGCGCGATCTCTTGCTTGTTCTTGCTGATAACCACCGGTCCGGAGGGCACAACCTCAATACAGGTCACGGTCTCGCCCTCGCTAATCCCGAAGCGGATCGCCTGAGCCCGCACCATCTCATCGGTGATATTGATAATCCGGACCTTTTGTCCTTTCTTCACCTCGTGCAGCTTCACAGCCATCCCCCTCTTTCCCTGCGTCCTAATAGTGCGCGAAATTGTTAGACACTGGCATCAATGTTCACTTCGACAATGATTGTTAGGCTTGGCTAATTAAATTAAACTGTACACACACCATTTTGTCAAGAACATTTTTCAATAGGGTTCCGGGCGGTTCTGACGGATAATAAGGGTTCTCTAATAATGTTAGCTTAACCTAACATTATTCCAATGTCAAGGCCCTTTTTCTCATTCCGCCATCAGGACACGGTTCGGGTTTCGAGTTCCGATACAATAAGGTCGGCCACCCGATCCAGAACGGCTTCCACCTCCGGTGAGAGTTCCATTCCCATCTCCGTGGAGGCCGGCTCAACCCCGAACACCACCATCTCGGGATGATGTCCCTGTTCGGCGAGTATGCTCACCACTTCCGGGAAGCGGATATCGTGAACCGACAGGGCCTCCCCGCCAAAACCCTGCAGCTCATCCCCAGGGATCCGATATACCGTTCCGGGCTCCCCTCCGCCGCGGACGGCGTCGACAACAATCAGCAGTTCCGCGTCCTCCAGCTCGTAGATCAGGCTGTACACCCCGGTTCCGGCGTCGATCAGCTCCACACCGGGAGGAAGCTCACGCTCCCGGAGAGTCTCAATCACCCGCACGCCGATGCCGTCATCCCGCATCAGAATATTGCCCAGTCCGAGCACAATAGTCCGCAAAACCGCGACCTCCCACGAATCAGTGATCAGCATTCAGGAGACTTCCCGGCTCCGGTTCCTCCCCCTGCATACTGCCCTGAAAATAGCTTTATATTCCCGTTTAGTGCCCAAGGTATTCGGTGCAGAGTAAGGCTTCGGTCCCGAGATCGAGTGTCGGGTTTACGGCCACTGTTTCCAAGGCGGCCGATCCAGGCGGTCGGCCGGAGGGAGTACACGCGGAAGCGCCCGTAAACGTCCTCGTCGTGGGCCGCACAGCCCTTGCCTTCGCTAAGAATGGTGCCCGAATCGCACAAGTCGCCCGGAGGTACACCGGGACGACACGACCCTTTTCGTTTCCCTGATGGGTCACCTTCAGGGTGAGGGAAGCTGACCCCGGATTTTCACGTTCCTGCGGACTACGTCCGCCAGGTTCGCGGTCACTGGTAAACATCTTTCCCATTCGCCCCGCGGTCCATAGATTGGTTCGGCGGGGTACTCCGCTGCGCCATCAGCAGGCCTCCCGCGAGCGCCGTGACGGGTATCGCCAGAATCAGACCGATCGAACCGGCCATCGCCCTGACCACCTCGGTCGCAATCAGTTCCATATTAATCACCTTCACAAACGGTGTGTCATAGGCCATAAAGAGGAGCAGCATCGGGATGGTCGAGCCGGTGTAGGCCAGGATCAGCGTGTTGGACATGGTGCCCATTACATCCCGGCCGACATTCATCCCCGACCGGATCAGATCCCGCAGGCTGATCAGCGGATTGGCCCGTCTCACCTCTTCCATCGCCGAGGCGATCGACATTCCCACATCCATCACCGCACCGAGGGCGCCGATAATAATCCCCGCAAACAGCAGCCCGCGGACATCCAGCTCGATTCCCTGCGGTATGTACAAGAGACCAACCGCCTCCTCCCCACCGCCGAAACCGGACAGGCGCGCCAGACCGCCCACAATCATGGCCAAGACGCCGGCCACCACCACGCCCCCGGTGGTGCCGATCACGGCGGCGAGCGTCTTGCGCCCGGCACCGGCAATGATCACGAAGGTCACCGCAATCACGCCGGCAGACACCGCCACGGTAACCCCGATCGGGCTGCAGCCCTTCAGCAGAAGCGGCAGCAGAACGGTAAGGATGGCCAGACCGGTGATCCCCAGGGTGACTATGGTCTTCGCCCCCTGGATCCCCCCGACCACCACCAGAAGCAGCAGGAAGAATCCCATAATCATGTACAGCCAGCGGTCACGCACAAGATCGGTGGCATGGGCGGCCACGATTTCCTCACCCTGTATTTCGGCCAGCACCAGAATCCGGTCCCCCGCCCTGAAATCTATATCGAAGGCGGGATTGCCGGTTGCGGGGCTTTCCACTTCAAGCACCCGTCCGGCGAACCGTCCTTCCAATAGCTCAACCTTTAGTTCGGTTCGCTCGATGAGCATTTCCAGAGCCGGATCGTGTTCGGACAAGTGCCGCACTTCCAGCACCTCGGCGCGGATCGTCTCCTCGACCAGCCCCGAACCGTCGGCGGCAGGCGCCGGGCCGGCAATCCCGGCAAGCAACATACAGACCAGCAGTGTAACCAGCGTCGCTTTCAGCCATGTTCTCATACGCGTGCCTAGACCCCTCGACCAGTGCAGTTTAGTTCTGTTCAAACCCCAGGAGCTTTAATACTTCCCGCAGCGCACCCGAGGCGCCCCGTGACGGAGCGTAGACGTAGGGTTTCCCGTGGCGTTCACACACCGCCTCCACGTCGGGCATTTTGTGCTTCATCGCCTCGGTCACGATGACCACGATGTCCGCCCGGCGAACCTTGGACTCCAGAAACTTACCAACCATGAAACCGGATTCCCAGGTAAATTTCGCGCCCCTCCGCTCGAAGACCCGTTTAAAAGTCTCTTTATAGGCATCGGCGCCGACCACTAGGACCGTGGTGCCCGCCAGCACCTGAGGTTCCGCGGCAGCCTCGTCCCTGTCGCGGGCGCGGCGGGTTTCCCTGCGCGACGTGCGCAGCCGGACGAATGCTTCGTCGGGGTCGTACTTCCATGCCACCCTGGCCGAGGCCGGTTCGCCGGCACGGTACCCCACCTCCACCAGGTCCCCTTCGGTCAGGCTGAGCGAGGATACATCGGTATCCGGTACGGTGACAAAGATCTCTTCTTCCTCACACCAGGCCCCCCACTCCCCGCCGCGGAATTCGAGCGGAGCAACAAACGACAGGCGGTCGGACTCCTGTCCCCGGCCCCGCCTGTCCAAGATCTCGAAGTAATATATCGGATGCTGAGGGTCGCTTGAGCCTTTAACCCTGGCGCCGAGAATGTCGCCGTGCTCGACGGCCTCATTGCGGATAACCCCTTCCGGGACAAAAACCTCCTTGCCGCTGCGGTAGTCAACCAGAACCCCGCCGCGCGGCAGGCGCCGGAATTCACCGATGTGTTCCCAGTCACCCGACTGTTCCCAAACGGCATATTCGGGCAAACCGTCCTCTGCCTGGGCCGTTCGGGACGCGCCGGGGTCCGCTTCCTCACCGTCTTGGTCTCCCGCCTGCTCCAAGAGGATTTCCTCCGCCAGCAGCAGGTCGCTCACCCGACCGACCAGCTCCCGTTCACCGGGCTGTCCCACAGCCTCGGCCAAATCACGATAAATACGCACTCTTGCCGCGCGCAAATCCTCAATCACCGACCGGTAGTCGTCTCGCTTCAAACCACCCACCTCACTTATTGAAGTCAAAAGCGTCCCCGATGCGGCGCACCACTTCTTCCAGGCGTTGGTCTGAACCTACCAGGGCGAAGCGCACATAACCCTCTCCCCGCTTCCCGAAAGCGACTCCGGGAACGACCAGCACCCCCGTACGATGGGCCAACTCCCAGACAAACTCCCGAGATGAGGTGTATCCGCCGGGCAGCGGCGCCCAGATGAACATAGACGCCTTGGGGCTCGGAATCGTCCAGCCCAAGCGGCCGAGTCCCTCCACCAGAATGTCTCTTCGCCGCTGGTAAACCCGGGCGTTGATCTCCACCGCGTCCTGCGGACCGGTCAGGGCGGCGATGCCGGCCTTCTGCACGGCCTTGAAAACGCCGAAGTCGATGTTGGATTTTACGATGCGCAGCCCGTCGAGAACCCGGGCGTTGCCCACTGCGAAGGCACAGCGGCACCCGGCCATATTATAGGTCTTGGAAAGCGAATGAAACTCCACACCGACTTCCCGTGCCCCCTCGGCCTGCAGAAAACTCGGCGGCCGGTACCCGTCAAAAGCCAGCTCCGAATAGGCCACATCATGGCAGACCAGAATATCGTACTTGCGGGCAAAGGCGACCACCGACTCGAAAAAATCCAGGTCGGCCGTCGCCGCCACCGGATTGTTTGGGTAGTTCAGGAAAAGCGTTTTCGCCCGCCGGGCGACATCCGGCGGAATCGCCTCCAAATCGGGCAGAAATTTGTTTTCCGCCAAAAGCGGCACCGGATATATAACCCCTCCGGCCAACAGCACACCCGCGCTGTAGATCGGATAGCCGGGGTCGGGTACCAAAGCCGTATCACCCGGATTCAGAAAGACCTGGTAGATGTGTGCCAGACCGTCCTGCGAGCCCATCAGGGAAAGGACTTCCCGTTCCGGGTCGAGCACAACCCCGAAACGCCGGTAATACCAGTCGGCCACCGCCTGTTTGAACTCGATCATGCCCTCGGTCAGCGGATAAGCAAAGATCTCTGGATCGGATACTGCGTCTATCAGCGCCTGCTGAATATGCTTCGCCGGAGAACGGTCAGGGCTGCCCACGCTGAGGTTAATCACATCCACACCCGCCTGAAGCAGTTCCCGTCTCAGGTCGTCCATTTCTGAAAAAATCGCGGACGAAAGCCCCTGAATTCGTTGTGCGTATTCCACACACCGCCCTCCTTTTCAGTAGTATTCTGCTAGAATTGGCTATCCAAAGACCGATTCCTGCCGAACCTGCCGGTCTGCCCGGGAATCTGCATCACGCGGGGCAACGGCCTCAGGCCGCCGGGCGCTCCGGGGACGCACCCCGTCCTTGCGAAGGAGCCGAAGTGATCGTGTAAACGGCCAGGCCGATGAGGACGACCACACCGCACAGGACGTACATCCCCTGATACCCTATGAACTGCACGGTGCTTCCGAGTGCCACCGCCCCGATGCCGATCCCGAGGTCGAAGGCCGAACTGAAGGTGGCACTGGCCGCCCCGCGCCGGTTTGGAGGACACTTCGCCACGGCCATCGCCTGCAGGGTGGGATGGGTGGCTCCCATACCCAAACCGCAGATCACCGCCGCCGCGGCGAACCCCGCAACCGATCCGGCCTGGGCCAAAACGAAGGTGCCCAGCGCCAGCAGAATCATCCCGGGAATAACCACGATCCGGGGACCACGCCGGTCATAGAGCGACCCGCAGCCCGGCCGGATCACCATCACTGTAATGGCATAGATCGTGAAGAAGAAACCGACATTCAGGATCCCGTGCTCAAAGCCGTAGAGGGCGATAAAGGTCACGATGCCCCCGTAAGCGATGGTGATAAACATCATCGTCAGCGAGGGAAGTAGCGCAGTCGGTTCCAAGAGCGCCGGCTTGGTATTCTTGGCACTCAGATTGACCGCCGGCAGGCGGGTCCCGGTCGCAATCAGCAGGGCGACCACCGCCAGCGCGGCACATGACAGGAACAGCGTATTGAAGCCGAAATCATTAATGACAAAAAACCCCACCGCCGGACCAATGACCATACCCAGGGTCGCTCCCAGGCCGAAATAACCCATGCCTTCCCCGCGCCGCGGAAGCGGCACGATATCGGCGATGGCCGTGGCTGAGGAGGTGGTGACGGCACCCCAACCGACCCCGTGGATCACCCGGATCAGTGCGAGCAGCGGGATGGTCAGCGCCCACATATACCCCAGCACGGCCAGCAGGAATACCACCGTCCCGATCAGCCAGATCGGCTTCCGCCCGTAGCGGTCAAGACTTAGTCCGATCCAGGGCCGCAGGGCCAGCGCCGAGACGGTGAATACTCCGGCCACCAGCCCGACCATGAAGTCTGACCCGCCCAGGTTCTTTACATATACGGGTATGGTGGGCATCAGCATCTGAAAGCTGATGAAAATGATCAATGCATAAAGGCAAACCAGAATAAAATCTCGCGTCCAAAGCACGGGACGCGCCGGAGCATCAGCCGGGCGGAGTTCTCCTGCCATACAATCACCCTTACTATTTAGTCACTCAGCATCTATTGTAGCACACGAACGCTCAAGATACTGTACGGGCTCCGCGTCGGCGGCAAGCGCATAAAGGACGCCCCCCCGCAGGATAATGAAAAGATGAGATGGAGGGGGCTTCCTTGGCGCACACCTTTGATCACGTCCGCGTTCTGGGCATAAAATTCTTATACACCGCGGTGATCATCTTCTCCGCCTTTGCCGTTTTCGGCTACACCTCGCCGGAAAACCGGCTGGCCGCCGCGGTCGCCGTAACCGGCCTCACATACGCGCTCGGCGACCTCTGGGTGCTTCCCCATTTCGGAAGCCGGGTAACGGCCGGTGTGGAGGCGACGCTGACCGGGCTGATCATCTGGGCGGTCGAGCTTGTACTGCTGGGCTTTGCCGTTCCGGTGCGGGCCATCCTGGTCTCGGCCGTCTTTATCGGCATTGCGGAGCTATTCTTTCACCGCCTGCTCGGTCCGGAGATTCTTTACGGTTCGGAACCCCCGCCGACATAAAGAAAAGGCCGGGAGTTAACGCATCAACCCGGCCTTCTCCAGTCTGTCCAGCCATCCGGCGATCGCCGTCCGGCCCTTCTCCACCACCCCGTAGTGATCGGCGTCCTCCAGCACCCGCAGGCTCTTCACGTTTGAAGCAATACCCTCCAACAGCCGGCGGGCCGGTGCCGGTTCGAACTGCTGATCCCGATCGCCCAGGATCATCAAGAACGGTTTCTTGATCCGCCCGACGTTGTTCAGCTCTTTGCGCACTCCGCAACCAAAATAGAAGCGGATCGAGTAGGCCTTTACAGCCAGCGGTTCGTCCTCGATCACTTTCAGCATTCGCTCTACTTCGGGATCGCTGCCCCCGTTTTTCCGGTACTGCTCCAGCGTCAGGACGCGGGAAATGGGAGCGCCCTGCTTCACGAGCGGAACAAAAGCCATTCTCACCTGTTCGAAGAACCCGGGCTTCCCGGCCTTATAATACTCCGTCTTCACCGCCGGGGCATAACCGGAAACGATCGCCCCGCTGATCGTGGTACCGTAATCAGCGGCATAGGTCAGCGCCTGCAAGCCTCCGATGTTATGTCCGTACACAAACACCGGTTTCTTCTTGAATTGAGACTTGATAAAGTTCACCTGAGCGGCGATATCATCCATCACCGTTTCAATACGGGGATAATCCCCGGGAGTACCCTCGGAAAAGCCGTGTCCCCGCATATCGAAGGCATACACGGCGGCACCGAAATCCAGCAACTCGGGAACGGCGATTTTCGCGCCGTAGGGAGCCGAACCGCTGTGCAGGCTCATCCCGTGAAGAAAAAGGATGATGCACTTCGGGGTTTTTTCAGGCAGCCAGTACCGGTAGAAAAGACGGGTGCCGTCTTCGGTCTTAAGGAATCCGTGTTTGTCAGTCACCTGCGCCAGCAGTTCCTCTTGTAGTGGCGTCAAGCTCTCACCCCTTCCCTATTAGCAATTAAATTTATCATATTTCGCCAAATCAATACAACAGCCCCGCAGACAAAAATACCCGGCGCTTTCGAGCGCCGGGCCGATTGCCGGATCAGTTGACTACCTTCCGTGATCCCCAAACCCAATAGAACTTCCGCTTCGGCTGCCACTTATTCTTAGACCTGATTACAGGCAGCTCCTTGGTGGATGACAGCTTAAGGATGTGCCGTTTGGTTGCACGGACATCCACACCCTGTACCTCACAAATCATCTCAAACAGCGGTGAGCGCAGAAAACCGACAGCCGAAAAATAGCGGGACCTGTTTTCTCCCCGGGGGCCTCCCTTGACATCTCTCAGTACTTCCCGGAGAATAGCGGAACCAAGGCGCATGTAAGCATCGGTGGTAATGTCGGCCTCTTCCGGTCCCAGTGGCTGTTCCATCCCGTCTTTCGGGTACAATCCATCCAACCTCTTCATTACACTCCCCCTTCCCCGTTGGGCTTTCCGGTGATAAAGTGCTTCCCGCAGCAAGGTTACTTTACTGCCGCTTTCTGTTTCTCCCTCTCCACTAGATCGGCGAGCGTGGTTGAATCCAGGACGCCGGACACCGCCGACGAAACCTCAGCCCACACTTCACGCAGTACGCAGTCGTTGGACCGAACGCACACGTCCCTATTTCTCACACAGTCCACAACGGTGATATTGCCGCCGAGGGCGCTCACAATTTCGGCAAGGGTGACCTCTTTCGGGTCTATGGCCAACACAAAACCGCCGCGCGCCCCACGAATACTTCTAACCAACCCCGCCGCCTTGAGGACCAGGATCAACTGCTCCAGATAAGGCTGTGACACATCCTGACGCCCGGCGATATCACGCAGTGAAACCGGTGTCTCGGTGCCGTTGAGGGCGATGTCGACAAGAGCTCTGGTTCCATAACGGATACGGGTGGAAATCTTCAATGCCTTACTCCCATGATTGGATAATGCTTATTATACCAATAAGAATTGTAACATCAACAAGCTATTTAGTCAATATATGAGCAATATCTTGAAATACCTCCGGCATCCGTATCCGTCAGGCCGCGCAGCCCTTCATTCATCCCCGGGCACTTCGGGAAAGAACCTCGCGAGCACAAAAGTCAGCAGAATATTCGTCACCCCGATCACCCCGAAAATGATCGCGATCATATTGGTGATCGGGCCCTTCTCAAAAGCCAGATACGTCATTATCCCCGCCCCGATGAACAGGATACCGGAGATGAACCGCAAAATCCGCGCATTGCGCGACAAACTCGATCTCTCCCTTCCCACGGCTTGTCCTTACTGATAGAATACCACAAAAACACGGGCCGCATCAGTCAGTTAGGACATATTTCTCGGATTATTGACAAAAATCAGACGTTATCCATAAGATAATAGTGGTGCACCCCATATCACGGAGGAACCAAGATGAATGCTGCATTCTGGTACTCGCTGACGGCCGAGCAGCAGAAGGTTCTGCTCTCTATGTATGATGAACCATGCCCCCTGCACCCTCAAAGGATTGAAGAAAAAGCGGTCCCAACTCCGACCGTTAAGCTCGACACGCTGCAAGTCCTCAATAGGCTGCGCTCAATGGGACTTATTTACCATACCGGACCGTTTTGGAGCCTGACTAAGGAAGGGATTGCTCTGATCAGGGCACAAGCCGAGCACTGATTTCCACAGGTTGATCTAAGCCCCGAAGAACCTCATGTAATACGGTTTTCCTATCTTCCCGCCCCGAAAGTTGATTTTGCTACTTGGGTTTCTTATAATTTAACTAGCAAATGAAGCCTAAATTGATGGCCGGGGAGAGATAAGTATAGAATGCAGAAGCCGATGTCTTATCATTCATCCAAACCCGTGAAGCTCACGGAAGAGGAAAAGAATCTGTTCCGGAAACACGGCGTCCCCGTTTCCTACATGAAGCGGCGGATCATCTATGCCTCTGCTGAACCGGCGGAAAAAGTGTACCTTATCGAGCAGGGCTGGGTGAATATATATCGTTTGACCAGAGACGGTCAGCGGATCACGGTCGCCCTCCGCTGCTGCGGAGACCTGTTCGGGCTGACCGGAGTGCTCTACGGCGGCGAACACTTCAATTATGCCGAGACACTTACCCATACAACCATCATCCAGGTTTCGGCCGAGCAACTCCGGGAGATCGCCGAGGAGTATCCAGCGCTGTATCCCCGGCTCGGCGCCTTGCTGGCCCAACGGGCGGTGGAAGCGGAGGACATAATCTGCGATCTCACCACGTACCAGGTATCGCAGCGTTTGGCGCTGCTGCTGCTGCGGATGGCGCAGCGGTACGGAAACGCGACGACCGACGGGGTGATGCTTGATCTGAGACTGACCCACGAGGATCTGGCAGACATGATCGGCACCTCACGCCCGACCGTGACCTCGGTGCTGAAAACCTTCCGCGAGGAAAAGAGTATCCATCTGGACGGACGTGGTATCCAGATCCATCCGGAGCGGCTGGCCACCTGGGTCAGCTAACCCAAACCTCCTTATAACGGAAGACGGGCAGATGTGCCCGTCTTCTCTATTTGCGCCTCTTGATATTCGTGTCTAGCGCCGGTTAAGAAGCTAATCCGACCTGTCCCTTCTTCTGCTCCGCCGCAACCCGCAGTTTCTGCATCACAAACACGGCCAGGAACAGGCCCACCCCGATCAAATCGGTCAGCAGACCGGTATCGACCAGGACAATGGCCCCCGCAAAGAGCATCAGGCGTTCCCAGATTTTGTGATAGGTAACCAGATAGTTTTGGATGGCCGAGGTCAGACACAGAATACCCATAAACGAGGAGAAAATGACGTGCAGCGCGCCGATCCAGGTGGTGTCGATCAGCAGCAGCGCCGAGTTGGTCGCAAAGATGTACGGCAGCAGTAAGGCCCCGCAGTCGAATTTGAAGCCGATGAGACCTGTTATCACCGGATTGGCGCCGGCGATCCCGGCCGTGGCGAAAGCCGGCAGGTTAACCGGCGGTGTATCATCGGCCAGGACGCCGAAGTAGAAGACGAACAGATGCGCCGCCAGCAGGGGCACACCGATGGTAACCAGCGCCGGCGCGGTGATCGCGGCAAGCACGATGTAGGCGGCGGTGGTCGGCAGGCCGAGGCCGAGGATCATCGAGGCCAGCATGGTGAAAATCAGCGTTGGCCAGAGAAGCCCGCCCGCCGCGGCCACGATCATGCTGGACAGCTTCAGACCCACCCCGGTAAGGTTGACCATACCAATGATCACGCCCGCCGCCCCGCAGGCCAGGGCCACGGACACGGTATTGCGCGCCGCCATCTCCATCGCGCGGACTGCAGACCGCGGGGTGATCCGGGTCTCCTTCTTGAGGAAGCTGAGCAGAATCGTGAATACGATGGAGTAAAACCCGGCCGCCAGCGGCGTAAAACCGTACACCAGCATACCAACCAGGACAAAGAAGGGCAACAGCAGGTGTCCCCGCTCCCGGAGAATCTGTACCACCGGGGGCAGTTGGTCCCGGGGTATTCCCTGAATGCCGGCCTTAACCGCCTCCAGGTGCACCATAAACAAGATGGCACAGTAGCTCAGAATGCAGGGAACGGCTGCCGCCTTGATGATCTCGATGTAGGGGATCCCGGTGTACTCGACCATCACGAAGGCTGCGGCACCCATCACCGGCGGCATAAACTGGCCGCTGGAGGAGGCCGCCACCTCCACTGCCCCGGCCACGTGCGGTTTGAAGCCGACCTTCTTCATCAGCGGGATGGTGAACGTGCCGGTGGTTACGGCGTTCGCCACCGAACTCCCTGAGATCGAGCCCATCAGGCCGCTCGACACCACGGCCGCCTTCGCCGGTCCCCCGCGCATCCAGCCGAAGAGCGCCATCGCCAGGTCGATGAACATTTTCCCGGCCCCGGTGACCGACAGAAAAGAGCCAAAAAGAATGAAGATGACAATGTAGGTAGCCGAAACCCCCAGGGGGATCGAGAATATGCCCTCGGTGCCCATGTAGAGCTGTTCGAGGATCTGCTGGATGTCTTTTCCCCGGTGGGCCAGGCGTCCCGGGACAAGCGGACCGAAATAGGCATACAGCATGAAGAGCCCGGCCAGGATCACCAGCGGTTTGCCCACCACCCGCCGGGTGGCTTCCAGGGTCAGGGCAACGCAGATCCCCCCCATGACCAGGTCGGTCAAGGTCGGCGATCCCCCGCGGGCCATCAGCTGACTGTAGAACATAAATATGTAAAGGGCCACACTCGCCGCCAAAGCAGCAAGAACATAGTCATACCAGGGAATCCTCGTCTGACGCACTTTGTTCGAGTATGGAAAGATTAGGAAGGCCAGAACAAGGGCAAACCCCAAGTGCAGGGAACGCTGGCGCATGGCCTCGAGCGTTCCCGCTCCCGCCGTATACAGGTGAAAGGCGGAAAAGCAAAGGCAGATCACCAGGATCAGGAGGGCCACGGTGCCGGTGACCGAACGCGGAGATCCTTCCACCTCTTCTACAAGCTTTTGTATCTTTGCTTCGTGGTCCTCGCCCCCGGCAACGGACCTCGTTCCGGGAGGTGCCTTATCGCGCATTCACAACAACCTCCGTACGTCTAATCCCGGATAGAACCACTCTTACTTCTATCGCTTTTCCGGCTACGTCGGGCGCACTCAAGTCCACAACGGTATCCCCGAAGGTCAGAGTGCACGACGTAAAGGAACTTGCTTTCAAACTCAATTTGGGAACCGGCTGCCTGAGGCCGGATATGGCAATCTTCCCGTCCCCGACCGCAACCTCTCCGGCCGCATCGTAAGGCAGACCGGCGCCGAGGCTGCCGAAAGCCGTTTCCACCAGGTATATCCGGTAGTCTTGTCCGATTTCAAATACCTCGTCCCACTGTTTCTGTTCCACCGAATGGATGAAAGAATAGGTAAAACGGTACCCCGGCTTCACAGAGGTCTGATAAAGAACCCGCTCCTCAAGTGGAAGCCATACCTCTATCCTGTGGGCCCGGAGATGAAGCGCATAATACAACGAGGCGCCTGCAAACAGCAACAGGACAAAAAGGGAGAAGAGTCGGGCACTCGTTTTGAGTGCCCGACCGTGGATACCAAAGGCCATGGGCTACAAGACACCCATCTCTTCGAAGTATCTTTCGGCACCGGGATGCAGCGGAAGGGACATAGCCTCGTTTGCAGTTTCCAGGGTCAACAAGCCGCCGGCCTGGTGCGCCGCCGCAAACTTGTCGAGGTTTTCAAAGAGAGCCTTGGTCAGGTTGTAAACCAGTTCCTCGTCCAGTTCGGCCGGAGCCACCAGCATCGCCTTCACGGCTACGGTAAGGACATCGTTCTCTTCCTTGGCGTAGGTGCCGCCCTCAATCAGGTGGCTGGCATAGAAGGGATACTCCTGCTGCAGTTTGGTCACTGCTTCCTCGGTCAGCGGAACGATCTTGATGTCATGCGTCGCGCCGAGGTCGTTCACGGCCGCGGTCGGCAGACCGGCCGTCAGGAAGGCGGCATCAACGTGGCCGTCCTTCATATTGTTGGCCGCTTCGGCGAAGGACAGGTAGTCGGGCTGGATGTCGTCAAAGGTCATACCGTAAGCAGCCAGAATCTGGCGGGCATTCGCCTCAGTACCGCTCGCCGGCGCACCGACAGCGACCCTCTTGCCTCTGAGGTCTTCAATCCCGTTGATACCCTTGTTCTTCAGGGTAACGACCTGAATCACCTCGGGATACAGGGTGGCTATGCCGGTCAGGTTTTCAACCTTTCCATCGGCAAACAGTTCGGTTCCGGTCAGGGCATAGTAGCTGACATCGTTCTGAATAAAGGCCAGGTCCGCATTGCCTTCTTCGATCAGGCGAACGTTGGCTACCGAAGCGTTGGTGGACTCAGCGGTCGCGTTTACTCCAGGGACTTCCGCACTGAAGATTTCCGCCATCGCCCCGCCCAGCGGGTAGTAGGTTCCGGCCTGCCCGCCGGTAGCAATGGACACAAAATACTTTTGCGGAGCTTCCGCTTCCTCACCGGTGCCGCCCCCGCAGCCGAATAGTGTGGCCGCCGAGAACAAAAGCAGCACCATAAGCGCCAGGGTCTTGGAAATTCTCAAAGTCATACCTCCTCATTTTCCCCAAAGTATTTATCTGATTAATCATTTGGGCTGGACTAACTGGTTATACCACCTCCTGGTACCGGATTTCCACAGTGTCAATTAAAACAAGGTTATTGAACATCTGGAAATACCCTTGTCCCCAATTATAATGCAATAAGGCAATATCCGAACAGGCTGGTATTCATGGAAGATTATCGGGCCATTAGTATGCATTTGACCAACAGGGCCGGGATTCCTGTTTTTTGTGAAAAATTTATTCCAGTAACGTGTCCCGCGAAGCCCTTCATGCCAAAAACAAGTCCCCCTCAATATCGCTCCATTGGCAGGAAACATCGAATCACACGCGAATATAATGCATATGTGAGATCATTCACAATCGCTGAGGGTGAGGAGGGTTCGGGTATGCTCTGTCCGACCTGTGACAAGATCCACACCTGTAAGAAAAAGAAGCGCTTTGAATATGCGGTGGAAAGCACTTATCTTCAGGCTGGAGAAATCCCGGAGGAACCGCTGACTTTCAACGCATGTGACGGTTCCATCCTGATCTGGACCCCGGAAACAGGCATCGTTGCAGAATTCTGCGTTGATTATAAGCACTTCTGATCGATAATTAAGACGGGAACGGCTAACCGTTCCCGTCAGCGAACCAGAAATGCAAACCCATACAGCAGAATCAGATAGCTGACGGCCGTGCCGGAAGCAAGGCCGGCCAGAGACACCAGCACCGCCGCCGCACGGGCGGCCCTTCTCCGTTTCGCTTCTGCTCCGATAGCTATCACCTCCGCTAACGTGGCTATAAAAAACCCCTGAT
Organism: uncultured Peptococcaceae bacterium; assembly: GCA_965544035.1. GTDB lineage: Bacteria > Bacillota > Desulfotomaculia > Desulfotomaculales > Desulforudaceae > CBEULR01. The sequence goes on from CBEULR010000011.1 coordinate 51,208, forward strand.
AATTTATTCAGGGGTTGAGCAGGTGTTATTGCCAGGTTTTTCCCGCGCAAGACTATCCCGCACTGGGCAGCACCTTATCCAAGCGCAGCAGTAGCCAGAGGGCATCATCCTTCTTGATGACACCGCTGATGAAGTCGTTATCCCGCATCACCGATTCCGGTTCCTCAACCTCCTCGTCGCTGTACCGGCCCACCTCCTGCACTTTGTCGACAATCATGCCCACGGCGGTATCATCTTTTTCCACCACCACGATGCGCGTATCCCGCGTGGGTTCGGTCACGGGCAGACCAAGGCGTTTGTTCAGGTTTATCACGGGCACGATTCTCCCGCGCAGGTTGATCACGCCTTCCACATAACGGTCGGTGCGCGGAACCGGAGTAACGTCCACCATCTTGATGATTTCCTGGGTATTCAGTACGGGTATGGCATATTTTTGGTTGTTCAAGTCAAAAATGACCAATTGATTATCACTTGAAGACATGAACGATTCCTCCTCCACGAGAGATCAGGCGTTGTCTTTCCTTATTTCCATTACCAGTGCATTCAGGGCTTCAGCCATTTCGGCCAACTGATTGGACGCAGCGGCCATCTCCTCAACCGTGCTCGTCACCTCTTCCGAGGACGCCGCCAGAGACTGCACCCCCTGGGCACTCTGCTGCGTCATCTGTGCGATTTCCGCCGCCAGGTCGGTACTGCGGGCGGAATGCTCCCGGATATTCTCCAGTGCCGCACCGGCCTTTTTGATGATCTCCACTCCCTCGTCTACCTCTCCGGCCCCTTCCTGCATTGCATTAACGGCCTTCGCGGTATTCTCCTGGATCGCCTTGACGATCACCTCTATTTCCTTGGTTGCCTGCGAAGACTTCTCAGCCAGTTTGCGCACTTCTTCGGCCACCACCGCGAAACCGCGTCCATGCTCCCCGGCACGCGCCGCTTCAATGGCGGCGTTCAGGGCCAGCAGGTTTGTCTGATCAGCAATATCGTTGATCACCTGGATGATCTGTCCGATCTTGGCCGACTGCTCGTTCAGTTCCTGCACCGTCCGGGTACTATGGTTCACCTTGTTCTGGATGGCGCCGACTTTGCTCACCGCCTGCTGCACGGCCGCACTCCCGGCATCGGCCGCAGTCTCCGTGGCCCGGGCCGCTTCGGCCGCCTGTTCGGCGTGAGCCGAGCCCTGTTCAGCAGAGGCCGCCAATTCACTGGTCGTTGCCGTCAGATTCTGTACGGCCGCGCTCACGTTTTCCGAGGAAGCCGAAAGCTCCTGACTGTGCGAAGCAAGCTTGAGGGCGTTGTCCTGAACCTTGGTAATTACATTGTCCAGCTTCTCCGCCAACTGATTGAAGGCCGATCCCACCTGATTTATCTCGTCCCGGTTGTATACCGGCACCCGCTCCTTCAGGCGCCCCTCGGCAATACCGGTCGCCGCCACGGAAAGCCGCTGCAGCGGCGCGATAAGAATTCGCCCCGAGAAGAAACTCCAAGCTACCAGGGAAAGAATCAGCATAACGACACCGGTGATGATTACACCCGAATAAGCTTCCCGAATCATCCCGTCGACGAATTCCTTGGACGCGCCGACGTACCATATGCCGATCACATCACCCTCGGCGTTCCTGATCGGCTCGTAGGCCGTCTGGTACATCTTTCCGACGACATTCGCTTCACCGTAGTAAGGTTCTCCCCGTTTCAGAACGGCTTCGGCAACGGCATCGCTGACCTTCGTGCCCACCGCCCGTGTACCGTCCTCGTTCAACACGTTGGTCGCCACCCGTGTGTCACCGAGAAAGATGGTCACGGTATCCCCGGTCAGCGCCGCGATGTCGTCGACAATGCCGTAGTTGCCGTTCATCAAAACCTCACCTTTGTACAGGTTCTCCCCGTCGGTCCGCCAATCCCCGGGGATGCGCAGTTCGATGATCTCTCTGCCGGTGGCCAGGTCGCCTTTCACCTTTTCCAGAGCGGCTTCCTCGGCCCCGCTTGTGATCAGCCTGGCAACGGTGAACAATATGACAACGGAAAACATCAGAAGGATAAATACGAACAGGAACGCGAACTTATGCCTTACTGAAATGGCTCGTGATTCAGTCGCTCGTGCCAAAAATCATCCCCTCCAAACAGGAATTGCACATAAACCTTGTATTGTTATCGACATCAGTAACGGTAGGACTTGACCGGGAGATGCCCAAAATGTTTCAACAAGAAATGACATTTTTAGACAATTCCTCTGGCAACGGAACGTTTAATGGCGTCAGTCAGCGTGTGCAGTTCGGATACCAGACTGTTGATTTCCTGGACCATCGTCGTCTGCTCGGTGGTGACGGCGGCAACCGTCTGCACCCCGGCCGAGAGCTGCTGGGCGGCGTTGGCCATTTGGCGGGCTTCTTCATCCAGGTTCTGCACAGCCTCGGTAATGCCCGCAAAGCCCTTCACGGTGTCCATCGTCACCTTGACGCCCTCCGCAATCGTCTTCATGTTGCTCTTCATGTTCCGGTTGGCCTTGCCCGCTTCTTCTTGAATGCCCCGGGCGATAGTCAGAATCTCCTCGGCCGTCTTGGCCGAGTTTTCGGCCAGTTTGCGCACTTCTTCGGCCACCACGGCAAAGCCCCGACCGTGTTCACCGGCCCGGGCCGCTTCGATCGCCGCATTCAGTGCCAGCATATTCGTCTGATCGGCGATATGGGTGATGTTATCCACGAACTCGGTAATCTGCTCGGCTCTCTTGCCGAAGGCCAGCACCACCTTTGCCGCTTCGGCATTGGTGCGGTTGATCTTTCCCATCTGGCTTCGCACCGAAGCCATCGTTGCCTCTCCTTCTACGGTATATTTGCGTGCCTTTTCAGCGTTATCCGACACTTCCTTGGCCAACAAGACCGAGTTCTCGACCGAACCCGCCATTTCATGGGCCGTTGCCGCACTCTCTGAAGCGGCCGTCCCCACCTGTTGCACAGCATTCAACAATTTGTCACTGATCGCCGCAAGTTTCTGGATACGACGGTGCAGGGTCTTATCGACATCTGACTGCTTGGCCAACTGGTTGATACCGCGCATCACTTCGCCGAACTCATCGCGTCGTTTGAGGTCCAGTGATGAACAGTCACCGACGGCGGCCTGTTTAACGGCGGTGCGCAGACGAGAGAGGTCACGGCAGACCGAAGCCGCCAAAAAAACAGATGGGATAAGGGCGACGACCGATACCCCGATCCCGTACAACAACCACTCGCTGCCCCCGTTAAGGAAGGCTACATAAGCCATTGCACCGACTGCCGGAATTAGGACAACCAAAATCGATGCATACACACGGGCACCTGCACTCCGGAACATACCCATAAGGACCTCCTTTTGTAACCAATGACATTAAGCCCGGTCAATCGCCAAGGATGGCCATATTTCCCATTATTGTACCATTTCCGTGCGTGTGTGCCAATGCCGCTGTCAAAATTTACTGTCTATTGTTCAATAAACAAGACAGACCCATACAAGGTCTGTCTTGTCGTTTAAATCCTCACTTCCGCCCGGCACAAACGGTCAGCTGATGGTATAGAGCCTCTGGCCGTCGTCATCCGGGTACTCATCTTCGTCACGTACGATCACCCGGGCGCCGATGACTTCCTCCCCGATGGACAGGGCAAGACTGCGGACACGATCACTGATGTTCAGGTAAGCGTTAATCAGGTCGAGGTGAATCGCGCTTGTTTCCTCAGATCGCTGCACGCCCATCGCCAGGCGGTGAAGATGCATCCGCCGCAGTTCACGCTCCATACGTTTGATGTTGGGTGCCAGACGGACGGCCTGGCGGGCGACTTCCTGGTCGTTATCAATAAAGGCCTGGTGGGTTCGCTCGATCAGAGTACAAACCCGCTCATGCATGATCGTAAGCTCCTCCCAGCCTTCCACCGAAAAATCGCAGCAGTGGTCAATCTTCTTCTCCGCCAAACGGTTGACATTCTTGTCGATGATATCCGCGATATGCTCCAGGTCGGTGGTCATATGCATCAAGCCCATGCACCGGTTGAACTCCGGCGTCGAGAGCGGCTGCCGCAGCACCTTGGCCAGGTAGGCCTTGGTCACGTGGGACAGGTAGTCCACCTTTTCCTCCGCCCGCATCATTTTGTCCAATTCCTCGGAACCGTCCTTCTCAAACAGATTGCGAATATTGCAGACCATTCGCACCACCTCATCGGAAATGCGGGCAATCTCTTTCGAGGCCAGACCCATGGCAATCGAGGGCGTGCTGATCAAATTGTCATCCAGGTACCGGGGTTTGAGCTCGATATCGATCAGTTTTTCTTCCGGAACCAGCCAGCACAGGAACCGGGCGAATTGGGCGGTGAACGGGATGAACATCAGGGCGATGCCGATGTTGAAGAATGTATGCACATTGGCCACCTGAAAGCCCACATTCGGCGTAATCATCTCCATCAGAGCCGCGAACTGGGACACGAAGGGCAGGAAAACCAACACACCGGCCAGTTTGAAAACAAAGTGGGCGATAGCCACACGCTTGGCCTCACGGTTGGAGCCCAGGCTGGACAGGATGGCCGTGAACGATGTACCTATGTTCGCCCCGAAGAGCAGGTAGATCGCCGAGTGCAGAGACACCAGATCCTGAATGGCGAAAATCATAATGACACCCACGGCCGCGGCGCTGCTGTGAATGAGGAAGGTAAACACGGCGGCGACGACGATGGCCAGAAAGGGGTTATCGCAAACCGTCATCATCAGGTCTAGAAAAAACGGATCCTCACGCAGCGGGTACATGGTGTCGGCCATGATCTTGAGCCCCAGAAAGAGCATCCCGAAGCCGGTGATCACCTGCCCGATCCGCCGGTAGCGGTCCCGCTTGGTGAAAAAGATAACGGTCGCGCCGATGCCGACGATTGGCAGTGCGATCTCAGTCACCTTCAGCGCAATCAGCTGCGCGGTCACCGTCGTGCCGATGTCGGCCCCCAGAATCACACCCAGCGTCTGCTTGAGCGTGATCACGGACGCACTGGCCAGGCCAACCAGGATGACCGTCGTCGCCGTACTGCTCTGGAACAGGATGGTGACCAGCGCACCGACAATCATCCCGATAAAGCGGTTTTGGGTAAGGGAGCTCAAGACGTTACGCAGGTTCGCACCGGCGATCTTCTGGAGACCTTCGCTTAGAAGGCTCATACCGTACAGCAGAAGGCCCATCCCGCCCAACAGGCCGAATACGAATACCCACATAACAACACCTCCCTTTCTATACATTACCATCAACAACTAATCGGCGAGCCTGCGTTGAGAAACAAATCCGGTTTGTGACAAAACGAACATTCTCGACTGCAAAAAAGAACACGATTCTTATGTTTTCCGTGTTCTACACATAGGCAGTTAATTTGATATTATTCTATGCCACTCCGGGCGTATGGTCAATAAACAGATCTCATCTTCAGTCGGCCTGTTCTTCCCTATCGTGCCAGACAATTTCAATGTCGTCTCCGTCACGCAGCGGGTCGGTATACCGCGCATCCCGGCCGTTGATTCTTACCTTCACTCCGCCGGTAATTTGGGACGGATCCAGCTCGATATGGTTGAACACATCGACAAAGACCGGCTCCTCGTGGCCGGCAAGGATGACCTCCCGGCCGTTTACCGTAACCCTGATCGCGTGATGTCCGTTAAGACCGTTACCCGCTGGAGAGGCGTCAAACTCAACAACATCTCCGTTTCGGATCAATCGATCCGGATCGGCCGTCTCCCCGTTTACCCTGATCATCAGCTCTTGATCCGAAAGGCCGGCCTCCGCGATCAGCTCGCGCACGCGGCATGACCGGGATCTGATAACCACCCGGTCGCCGTTGCTGATCGGTTCATCCAGCTCGACCGGCCGATCATTTATCGTGCATATCAGGGGCAGGAACCGCTTCTCCCCATTGAGTACGTAGACGCCGCCCACGGTCTCGGCGTAGTCTCTCACCACAGCCGAGGCATTCCGACCGTCTACTGCATCCACCACGGTAAGCCGATCGCCGTCCGTGACCGGGCTTCTGAGGTTGGCCGGTTGATCATTCAGATAGATCTCACCGGACTTAAACAGCTCGCCTAACCGGACCTCATCGCGGCCGTTCAGGGTGAACCGCAGATCACGGCCGTGACGCCCCACCAGCCGGCTGACATCATAACCTATAAAGCTGAGCACGTAAGCCACATTCAGGTCCCGCGCGTTGAACACCCGGTAATCCTGCCCGTTCACACTCACCCGAACGAAAACCAGACCCGGCTGCCGGCGGGCCGTGGTCGCGATACCCACCACGGTAATCCCGTCCGGACCCGGCACCAAATCCTGATCGGGCAGCACCACCTGGTGCAGAGCCCGCCGGTCGCGCACGGCCGCACGCTCCCGCGGAATGCCGAGACGATCGGCCAGGCGGTCGGTAAGCGTCGGCACCTGTGCTCCACCGCCGATGCAAAATACCGCTTTCGGCGCCTCCCCCTCGTTCAATTCAAGGATGCTCAGAGCCACTTCATCGGCCAGACGGTCCAGCACAGGTCCGACTACCTCCAGCATCTCCGCCGCCGACTTTACGACCGGCTTCCCCAGGACATCGGTAAAGCGCTGTTCACCGCCGAGCGCCATTTCTCTCTTCAGCCGCTCTGCGGTGTAAAAATCGACCAGGCATTGCTGGGCGACGGCCTCGGTGATTTCGTCGCCGGCCACCGGAACCATGCCGTAAGCGACCACGCTTCCCTCACGGGTGATGGCGATATCAGAAGTTCCCGCACCAATATCGACCAGGGCCAGATTCAAAAGGCGCATGCCTTCCGGAATAACGGCATCAATCGCCGCAATCGGCTCCAGGGTCAGGTTTTCCGGCCTCAGCCCCGCCCGCTCAAGAACGGACAGCAGTCCGGTGACCACCGAATCGGGCAGGTAGGTGGCGATCAGGTCAACGGCCGCCACCTGCCCGCGGTGCCCCACCAGACTGGTGAGCGTAAGCCCGTCCAGCGCGTACGACACGACGCAGTGCCCCACGCAGTGATATACCTCGCCCCCGTCGGCACCACCCAGCCGGCTGTTCGCCTCCTGCAAGGCGGCGTATTCAATCGCGCGGACCAGATGCTCGTCAATCATCGTATTGGTGTCAACGGTCTGCTCCAGGGAAACCCGCACGGTGCGCAGCGAACGCCCGGCAGCGGCGATTGCCGCCCGGTCCAATACCGTGTCAAGGTCCTCCTCCAGTTCCGCCTTGATTCGGGCTACCGACCGGGCCACCTGGGGAATGTCGTGCACCTGCCCGTCAAACATCGCCCGGCTCTCGTGTTCGAGCATCCGCTGGGCCAACACGTGAAACCGTCCGTCCTCAAAGCGGCCCACCATACCAATCAGGGTACGGGTACCGATATCGAGGGCGAAAACCAGCTCTCCGTCCGCATGTTGTTGCACCATAGCCAACCTCTTCATAAACAAAAGTCTGCATTGTGCACAAATATTTGACAAAAGCAGGCATAATCCCTGCTACAAATGCACAGCGGCAGCATTTGGACACACCTGAGTGACCGTCTCCAGGATGTGGCGATGACAGGTGAAAAGCATTACCTGCTGTTCCCCCGCCACCTGACCCAACACGCGGGCGGCGCCCTTGAGCCGCTCCCCGTCGAAATCGACCAGGATATCATCCAGGATCAGGGGCAGCCCGGCCCCGTTCGTTTCGGCCAGCTGACGGGCGAGGGCCAGCCGCACGGAAAGCAGCAGCTGGGCGGCCGTACCGCGGCTCAATTGGGCCGCCCCAAGCCGCGTGCCGTCCCCGCGTTCCACTTCCAGCTTGTCGGTCTGGCCTACCGGCGCGATCACCCGCCGGTAACGGTCGGCCGTCATGGGCCGCAGGTACTCCGAGGCTCGCGCCAGCACGGCCGGCTGCCTTTCCCGTTCGTATTTTTCTTTCGCTCGCTCCAGCAGACGCAGCGCCAGTGCCCGCACCTGCCACTCCCCAGCCTTACGGTTGAACCGGGCACGCAGCATCTCACGCTTCTGCAGGACGGCAGCCAGCCGGTCACCGGCTTCCATCACCGCCAGCTGCTCGCTGACCCGGCCGATCTCCTGATCCAGGTCTTCCCTTTCTTGTTCCAGATTGTCGAATTCGATCCTGGTCCGTTCCAATTGTGCCGCATATTCCTCCGGGTCCTGTGCGGCAAGCGCCTTGTCCAGCCGGTCCCGTTCCCGGCTGCTCCCGGCCAACAGGCTCAGATCACGCTCACAGGATTTTATCGTATCCTGGAGTTCGCGGCGCCGGGCGTATACCGCCGCACGCCGCCGAAAGTCCTCCCGGTCGGCGGCCCCGGCCGTTTCCAGCAACTCTCGGATCTCCTGTTCCCGCCGCGCGATCTCCCTGTCGCAGGCACGGACCTGACCCTGCAGTCGCTCGCACTTCTCGATCAAATCCTGCCTTTTCTTCTCCTGCGCCAGTGCCCGGTCGACGGCCTCGCGCATCTCCCGCAGGCTTTGTCCCGCGTTTTCAGCCGTAACGGGGGCGAACCCCAGCGAACGCGCCAGCTGATCGGCCCGCTTCACCAATTCCGCAATGCGGCGCCGCAGGGATTCCACCTTTTGTTTCCGGTCTTCCCGCGTTCTGATGAGTTCGCGCACCCTGTCGGCGGCATCGATGAAGGATAAAGCCACCGCCGGTTCCAGCCCCGGATCGAGTCCGGCCCGCTGCAGCCAGTCCTTCCATTCTCCCTCAGCCTTGTTCTTTTCGGTGCGTACGGCTTCCAGCTCCCGAAGCTTGTCCCGCAGCCGTTCCCTCTCCCGATCCAGTTCGTTCTGCGCCCCGGTGAGGGCCTCCTCCAGCGTGTTTCGTTTCTCCAGTGCCCGCCGTTCCTCGGCCAGCCGGTGTCTGGCGGCCATGATCTCCGCATCCGTAACGGGTGCTGTGCCCAGCACGGTTCCAGCGGCCTCCTCGACTGCCTGCGCAACCGTTTCGGCCTGCGCCTCAACCCGGTTGATGTCCTGCTCGAGTTCGGACAGGCGGCGCTGCAGTTCCTGCTTTTCCCGCTCCAAATCCCCCAAAACCCGGTTCCGCCGGCCGATCGAACGCCGCCGGGCAATCTCGACGGCCACCGCCACGGGCACTCCGATCAAAACCGCGGACAAGGCCGCCAGCGGCTCCAGCATGAATCCGACTGCAGCCGCCACCATTACGAAGACAAGCGTCAGGGGGGCGGCCCACACCGGTAAAGGCGCGCCGAGCGCCTGTTCATTGAGTACCAAGGTCTCCATCCGGCCGGTAAGATCACCCTTCCGTTCGTGCAGATGCTTGCGCTCGGTCTGCAGTGCGGCGAGCCGGCGTGTATCCGCCTCCAAACGGTCCAGCATCTGTTCCCGCACTTCAAGCGGGGTATCGCCGGGCGTCTCCGGAACCGGGTGTGCCTCCAGCACGGACCGGGCCTCGTCGCGGGCGCTAGTCTTTCGGGTTACGTTTTCTTCCTGCCGCTGCACTTCGTTCAGCAGTGTTTTTTCCCGTTCACGTACGGCCTCCAATTTGCCCCGGTGCTCCTCAATCTGCTGTCGGATTACGATCGAGGTATCCAGGTTGGCCAGTCGCTCCTCACTCCACCCGGGACCCAGACGGTCGATTCCGGCCGCACATTCGTCGGCAGACCGCCGTGCTTCGGCGGCCGCCTCCCCGGCATCGGCGATCAGGCTCGCCAGCAGCGACCGCTGTTCGGCCAGTTCCCGGACATCCTCGGCCGCGGCCAGCAAAGCGGCCTCCGGGACAAGCTCTTTCATCTCCCGCTTATGCTGTTCGATCTCCTCCAAATACCCGTCGCGCTCCACCGAGGCCTTGTGCACCCGCTCTTCCAGGTCTTCCAGGCGCTCTACCCCGGACTCGGGGAAAGAATCCACCACGGGCAGCTCCCGCAGGGCCGCCCGTGCGGCGCCCAGCGCCTTCCAGCTCTGTCCGGCCCGGAGCAGCTTGTCCAGGAAACCGATTTGCTCCCGCTTCTCCCGGCAGGCATCCTGGAGCGCCATGCGGCGGGCCTTTTTCGCGGCCAGCTCTTCTTTCAGCTCCCTGTACCGGGCGGGCAAGCCGCGCAACCCCCGCAGTTCGGTCTCAAGCTCGCCGAGTTCTTTTGCCAACCGGTTCAGCTCGGGAACGGAGCGCCCCCTGGACATAAACAGCCCGTCCATCTCCGAGCGAAGCCGGTTGACGGCTGCGGTGAGCTTGCGGGGTTCAATTCCCGTTCCTGCCCCGTATATGTAATTGCCGATCTCATCCTGCTTCAGGTTTTCCAATTGGCGCAGTTCATCCATGCCGAAGGCGAACACATTCTTAAACACCGGGTAAGACAGGTTTTGCAGCAGCCGCCGGCCGAGCACGCTCTCGTCCGTTTCGCTGCCGTCCGGCAGGATCAGGCGAAATCTCGCCTTACTCCCCCCCGCCGTGCGCTCAACCCGATACCGCCCCCCGCGGCGATCCTCGAATACCAGGTGTCCGCCCAGCCTTCCGCCGGCCAGAGCCTCCGGCGCCGGTTCACCCCGGTGTTTAAAACCGAAGAGGACCGCGCGGATGAAAGACAGCAGGGTGGATTTCCCCGCCTCATTCAACCCGAAAACCACCGTCAGATCGGCCTGCAGGTCATCCGGCCCGAGATAATAGTCGTGCAGGATGCCAAAGCCTTCAATGTGCAGCTCCACCAGTCTCATTCCACCGACTCCCCGTCTCCCAGTAAATCCAGCAGATAGTCTTCCGCCGCCGCCAGCAGTTTCGATTCATCCGCCTCTTCGGGGTCTTTTTCCAATAAGGATGCAATCCGGTGTGCAAAAAGAGGCTCCAGGGCGGACAACAAATCGCTGCGGAATTCCGGATCGCGCCGTGCCCTCCGGGAGAGTGCCACCACATCGCCGAGCAGGGTGCCGCTCCGCTCCAGCTCATCACGGTCCAGCGCGGGTGAGGTGCGCACCCGGATTGATTCGATCAGTACAAAGGCCGACCCGCCGGCGTACGCCTCACGCAACTGCCACACGAGATCGTCGATGTAGGCAGGGACGAGAGTTGAATGCAGAGGACCCCGACCGGTAATCTCAAACCGCACGACCACATCCCGGTCCGGGTTTTCCGCAGCCGCCCCGCGGAGAGCCTGTTCCAGCGTGTCGATAAGATCCTGCTCGGTCGTCGTCTCGCCGATCGCCACCTCCCGCCGCAGCCAGCGGATGCAGTCCACGGCCACAAATTCGGGGTGCACCGCCCCGCCCTCGTAAACATTGACCAGATAGCAGCCGCGCTCTCCCGTCTCCCGCACATCCCTCCCCTGGGGATTTCCCGCGTACACCACACACGGAGCCCCGCTATGCAAAACACGCGGTTCGTGCACATGACCCAGTGCCCAGTAATCAAAGCCCGATGCCGTAAGCTCGGCCAGCCTGCAAGGCGCGTAATCCTCGTGCCCGCCGGTCGAATCGACATTGGCGTGCAGCAGGGCGACGGCAAACGGGGCATCGGCCTCCCTTACGAACAACCGGGCCAGGTTCTCGGTCACCGACCGGTTCGGGTAGCTGATGCCGTAAACGCGGGCGATCTCCTTACCGTCCCTGACCACCGGACAGGACTCAACCTTCTCGGTCCCGAAGACATGCACCCCTGCCGGGGGTGCCAGCCCCGCCCGCCAGCCACCGGCGTGGTCGTGATTCCCATATACAAGAAAGGCCGGAATGCCGGCCTCGGAGAGCCTCGCCAGCCCCGCGTGCAGCCGGAGCTGTGCCCGCAGGCTGCGGTCGGCCTCATCAAACACATCCCCGGCCAGAAGCAGAAAATCGGCCTTCTCCGCCAGGCACAGATCAATAATCCGGTTAAAGGCGCAGAATGTGGATTCGCGCAGGCGGCGCAGAATCTCCGCCCCGTTTTCCAGGCGTTCCAGATCCTGTTCAAAACCTTTGAACGGGCTGTCCAAATGCAGATCGGCCGCGTGCACAAATCGAAATGAAATACCCAATTACAAACCTCCTGCTTATCCTGAAAACAGCTTGGTGCTCCCGTGTCATTTCTTTACTTGGCTGCTTCTGAAAGCGCTTCGGCAACGGCCTCAGCGCCATAGTACCATGTTTGTACGTCCGACGGGTTTACATCCGGTGACTACTGCAGAAAACTCCAGTACCAGCCGGCCAGGTTTTCAGCCCACAACAGGGCAACCAGCCCCCCAGCCGCCAGAAAGGGTCCGAAAGGAATCGGATCCTTCCGCTTCTTGACCCCGGTGATCAGCAGTATCGCGCCCACGAGCCCCCCGGCGAGGAAAGCCAGGAACAGCGCCATGACCACCCCCGAGGGACCCAGGAAAAGCCCCATCAGCGCGGAAAGCTTGATGTCGCCGCCTCCCATTCCTCCCCGGGAAATCTCGGCCACTGCCAGCATGAAGAGCCCCGCCCCGAGAAAAGCAAGGCCCCCCAGCTTCAGGGCTTCCCACGATTGCAGGGCGGTCAGGGGCAGCCCCGTCACCAAACCGGCGATAATAACCTTGTTGGGGATGATCCCGTGCCGGAGGTCGGTCACCGTAACCACAATCAGAACGGATACAAAAACCCAACCGGCAAGCGTCTCCCAGGACCAGCCGAACCGAAGCCAGGTCATCACGAACAAGAGGCCGGTAATAAACTCGACCAGCGGATATTGCCACGAAAACGGCACCCCGCACGACCGGCATCTGCCCCGTAAATAGAAGTAGCTCAGCACCGGCACCAGTTCCATCACGCCGAGTCTCTTCCCGCAGGAAGCGCACCGCGATGGCGGGGATATTACCGATTTCCCGGCCGGAATCCGGCAAATGCAGACATTCAGGAAGCTGCCCACCGTGATCCCGGTCAGAAACACCAACAAATACTGCACAAACATTCCGCTGCTCCAGTCTCTCCTGCCTCAGCCCTTACACGTCCCGCCGCACATCTCTACTCCCCATTAATTCCATTAATTCGCGACCTTCCCTGCCGGTCGCCGCGTTTTTCCCATAATAAAGCGGGCGGCCTCAGCCGCCCGTTCCGGAGTTTCGACATATTTATCATACACTCTTAACACTTGCTAAAGCCGCAGTTGCGGCATACAAAGCATCCCTCGGCCCGCTCCATCTTCAGCCCGCACATTTCACAGACATCGGGCGGTGCGTCCGGATCGGTTACAACAGGAGCGCAGGAATCCTTGGCGCCGCCGTTGCACCGTTTTTCCAGCTCGGCCTTTATTTCGGTCAGTTTGCGGGCGATTGCCGAAGCGCAGGACTTGCCCGGCGAGACCCGTTTGCCGCGCCCCCGCGCCAGTTGATAGGCCGGGCAGGCATGCGTGGAATTCAGCTGTTCGATAATCTGATCAACCTGGATACCACCGCGGATGGCCAGACTGATCAGACGTGAAGTGGCCTCGGTGTAAATGAGGCATCCGCCGTCCGAACCCGTGGTGATAAAGGTCTCCAAAATATCTCCCGTTTCCGGGTGATAGTTCACGGTCAGATAAATCTTTCCGCAACCCGAATCCAGGCGGTGGGTTACCCCGTGCGCATTTTCGGGTCGGGGCAGGATATCACCCCGGGCAAGGTCCCCCGGCATTTGGGCACCCTTCTTCTTGCCGACGGTGATCACGCCCTGTTTGCATCCGTCGCGGAAAACGGTGATCCCCTTAAGGTTAAGCTCATACGCCATCCGGTAACAGTCTTCGATGTCCTGAATGGTGGCCTCGTTCGGCAGGTTCACCGTCTTGCTGACGGCATTATCAACCCACTTCTGCACTTCGGCCTGCATCAGGATATGATCCTCCGGCCTAATGTCCTGAGCACCCTTAAAGATCTTTTCAATCTCCTCCGGAATTCCTTCCACACCCTGACATCCACCGCGCCGGGCCACCTCGGACATCACTTCCCGCGGCACCTGGTACTTTTCGCAGTACTCCAGGAACAGCGGGGAGAAAACCTCGAACGAGCCGGCCACGTCGGTATCCTTGGTATAGGCCACGGCAAAAATGGGCTCGATCCCGTACCCCTCGCATCCGGCGATGGTGGTCACGCTGCCGGTGGGCGCCACGGTGATGCAGGCCGCGTTCCGCCGCTTCTCATCGGGATAGAAAATGCTCTGCTCCCAGTCCGGGAAACAGCCGCGCTCCTCGGCCAGGGCACGCGAATAATCGTGCGCCGCCTCCTGAACGGCCTTCAAGACCGTTCCGGTGAATTGCCTGCCTTCCTCGCTGTCATAAGCAAGGCCCATCCTGATCAGCAGGTCGTGCAGCCCGGTATACCCAAGCCCGACCTTGCGGGTGGCCTGGGTGGCTTCGGCAATGAAGTCCAGGGGGTAGTCGGCCACGTCGATCATATTGTCGAGAAACCGGATGCCGAGCCCCACGGTTTCCCGCAGCAGATCCCAGTCCACCTCATAGCCGTCCCCGTCCTGCTTGAGCATCCGTGCCAGGTTGATGCTCCCCAGCAGGCAGGACTCACCCGGAGACAACGGCTGTTCCCCGCAGTTGTGTACGAATAGGCCATTGGCATCAAAGGCATTGACACCTGGCACCTGAACGTCATAGACGTCTTCAATCCCGTCATCTTCAACCGTTAAGACCGTGGCTATAAAACGCTCCCGATTGAGTTCCCGTTTATAAGAGCCAAGAAGTGATTTTAACTTTGAAGCCTTGTAAGTGTCACTGAAACCCACTCGATCAGCAAACACCCGCAGGTTGTCTCTGCTGATAACCAGTTCATGCTGTGCCTTGATCCGGTATTCCTTCAGCTCACGGTTGCCGTCCGGCATCATTTTCTTGCCCGCCGGGCGTCTTTCCCCATATATGGTGCTGCAAATCCCCAGCCTCAATAGCATCCGTTGAACGGCGGACAGCAGTTCCAAGTTGCTTTGGGCCAGCCTTACACTGATCCCCTTTTGCTGACTTCCAATTACTGCCCCATCAGCGTCAAACAACCCGCGCAAAAACCCACGGTAACCATCTGAAGACGCCTTCTCGAGCTGCGGTGTGACCGTCTTGTGCCCCGGTGTCATTCCGACACTTTCAGCCAAATCCCTTAGGCTCGCCAGTTTAAGTCTGTATTCGCTACCGTTTCCAACGGAAAACCAACCCGAAAAATCGGATCTGTGAGGCAACTCTTCCGCATACTGCGCCGCCTCTCTCATAACTGACTTGACACCAAGGTCGGCACTGTCGTCACCATTACTCGCACGTTCACTAGTGTATATGCTCAGGACAGCCGAATCCTTCTTCAGTGTCCCATCCCCAACCAGGAGACCGAGCAGGTAGCCTTCTCCTTCGGTCAGTATCCCCGGCCAACCCTCAAATGCCCGGTGGTTGTGTAGACAGACATGGTCTCCCGGCTTCAAGTCCTCAACCTTAACCCATTCCCGAACGATACGGTGGCGTGTTTTATCCGCCACCCGGAGGATCAGGTGGTCACCGGTCAGGCGCAGGGAATACCCTTCCCGTGTTCTCAGTCGGACAACCCTTTTCGTACCTGTCTTAAAGAATCCTTCCGAACCGCTGCTGTAGGCAATCCCATTAATCATGGCCCTAAACGGTCGTCCGACAAGCTCTTTAACCATGCAGGGTCCTTCTGCCGTGGCCACCCACGTGTCACCAGTGACACACGGGTTGGTAGCATTTATCAATTTGCCAGGAACCGGGTTGTCGCGCTGCAGGCGGTCGATAAAAACAATGCCCGGATCGCCGCAGGCGTGCGCCGACTCCGTGATCATATCCCACAGATCCCTCGCCCGCACGGTCTCGTAGACCTTTCCGTTAAAGACCAGGGGCCATTCCTCATCCTGCTCCAGAGCCTGCATAAAAGCGTCGGTGACCCCCACGGAAAGATTGAAGTGCGTGATCCCGCCGTCACGCTTGCAATTGATGAAGTTGATGATCTCCGGATGATCAATATTCAGGATGCCCATCGATGCCCCGCGGCGCACCCCGCCCTGCATCACCATCCCCGAAGAGGCGTCATAGAGGCGGATCAGTTCGACCACACCGCTGGCCTGTCCCTTGGTGGAACTGACCAATGCCCCGCGCGGACGAATGCTGCTGAAGTTGTATCCGACGCCTCCCCCGGATTTGAAGACCAGCGCCGTGTCCTTCAGCGTGTCGTACATCGATTCGAGCGAGTCCTCAACCGCCAGAACAAAGCAGGCGCCGGGCTGCCAGGGGCGGTCCGTCTTCCCCATATTCGCCCAGATCGGCGTTGAAGGAACAAAAAGAAGGCTTCCGATCGCTGCGGCAAACCTTTCTTCCCAAACACTTCTGTCTTCGGGTTTTTCGGCCTTTGCGGCCGCCCCCGCCAGACGGTAAACCGCCTGTTCAAAGGTTTCAACCACCCTGCCCTCATCGTCCTTTTGTGCATACCGGGCGTCAAATACCTTCTGACCGCTGTCCGACAACTGGGCGATATCAACCAACGCAGCTACATCCTCTCTGAATACTAGTAATACTTGGTAATCAGAACTCAGGAGTCAAGAATCAGAATAAACAAGGAAAGAATCAAAAACAATCCGCTCTACTGAATACTGAATCCTGACTACTGAATACTTCTGAATTATTTTACATCATGTACCTCTGCTGGTAAACCCACAGGTTGACTAACCTGCAGGCATCCCCTCCACCAGGATTCGCCCGGACCGCTTGTCATACCGCGCCCTCAGGTTTTTTAGGTTTTCCCGGACGGTGGCACTCCGTGGACCCACACGGATGATCAGTTCCGGGTATGCGGTGTTGATGCGCACGTGGCCGGTGGTGCTCAGGTGAATCTCGGTGGTCCCCAGACCCCGGCGCGACCCCGACCGGTTGACAATCACTCCCCGGCCTACTTTAAGCGAACCCCCGCGCAGTGCGCCGTCGATCACCGCGTCTTCACCGGCGTGCATCACCGAAGTATAGGCGCCGCAACCGGTCACATAGATGCTGCGGGCGGCCTCCACGAACGTGTTTGCCACCGAATACATAAACACGTTCCCCTTCGGACGGGCCAATTCGGTGAGTTCGGCAGCCGCAAACCGCAACCGGCTCAAGAGCTTCAAGGCCTCCTTCAGGTCACCGGCGGTCAGCGGGTTGTTCAGGAACATACTTGCAGCTGATTCGATGCCGTCATTAAGCTGGGCAGGAACGTACAGCCGGTGTTCCACCGCCTCCCGGCGGTACCGGTCCAGCTCGCGGACCACTGCCGGGATACCGCTGTATTTGTGGCTGATCACCGCATCCAAGGCCTCGCCTCCGGTGATGCTCCTTCCCCTTTCACGGGCGGCGTTTTCCAGATCGCGTGCGGCCAGGATGGCCTTTCCGAGGTGGTTGATCAGCTTATCCAGGGGTTCGACATACCGTTCCAGATGCTTGTTGGCGATTCCGGCGGTGATTTCACTGGAGGCTACGGCACCGTGAATGATCACATCTCCCGTCGCTTCAAGCACGGCACCGGTTACCGAACCGTGTACTTCAATGTCACCCTGTGCCTGTACCTGCATCCCCTCGTTTACCGAGCCGTCAACCCGCACATTCCCCTTGAAACGCACATTCCCGGTGTGCCGGGACACGTCACCCTCGATTTCCAGGACCGGAGTAACCGAAAAACGGTAGACCCTTCCCCGCCGCACGACCTCAGGCCGACCGCTGAGCGTCGCCCGCACGGCCCTGCCGCCATCAACCAGCTCAACCCCTGATCCGGCTTCGAGAAAGACGCGGGCGGGTGGTTTCGCCGGTACGGTCTTCCCGGTAACAGTCCTGCCGTTCTTGCCCGGGATACCGGCCTTCTTGCAGGCCAGTATCTCCCCCGCCGCCACCGACGGAAAATCCTTCAGCTCAAAATAGTCAAGGTCTCCGTCCGCGCTGATCACCGGTTTCCCCTTCCCGGGCTCCTCAAAGTAGATTTCCACCTCTTCATCCACGGGCAGAGTGGGTTCAACGCCCATCGCCGCCAGAAACAGCCCTTCTTGTGCCTGATTCAGAACATCTTCCAGACTGGTGCGGAGAATCCCGAAAACAACGCCGTTCCGGGCCAGTTGTTCCATAACCCCGGCCAGACTGGTGCATGCCCGCTTACGGTATACCGGCGCGTGCTCGGCCGCTGATTCGGGTGTCTGCGCCGCGCCGGCGCCGGCCGATGAGGTAATCAAGGTGTCCGGCCGAATCTCGAGCCAGGCCTTCATACCGTCCTTATCCACACTAACCCGGCATAATCCGGGCAGCACGGTTGCCTCCAGCACGCGAACCACCCCCGTTAAGATAGTATTCGACAAAAATTGGCTGATTCCTGGAAACAGGAACAGCCCTCGCCAATCTGCCCGGGAGGGTAATTCACGGTGTCTGCCGAATACTACCCTTGAGCAAAGAAGATGGAGAGGCGGCACAGACAGCAAAATGAAACATAACGGAATCATCAACGGCAAGCCGGGTGCCGCTCACCGGTCCGAGACGGTGCCCGTCGACGCCGCCAAGCTGATCGAACGCGTGGACACCATCCTGGAACAATCCGACCTCGGCCGGTTAAAGGAACAGACCGCGGCGCTCAAATCGGCCTTTGAAACGCGCACCCTGGAACCGGAAAACGGAGACGGGCTCTGGCTGAAACCGGGAACCTTCCTGGAGGAACTCAACCAGATTATGGATGCCTTTACCCTGGAACGCGCCCGCTATTACGCTAAACGCTTAAGGAAAGGGCTCGTCGAGGTCAAGACCCCGGCCGTGAATGATATCAACCTGAGACGCTGGAAGGATTATGACGACATCCTGACCGACAGTCTCTGGAACATCGAGCGCCGTGACGGTTCAGGCGCCCATCTGGGCTGGTACTGGGGCAACTTCATCCCCCAAATTCCGCATCAGCTGATGATGCGCTACACCAAGCGCGGCGACCTGGTGGCCGATCCCTTCGCGGGGAGCGGAACGACGCTGATCGAGTGCCGCCGGCTGGGCCGCCACGGCATCGGCGTGGAAATCAATCCGGAGACGGCACAAAAAGCGCGGGAAAGGGTCGCCCAGGAAGCCAACCCCTTCAATGTGGTCACCAGACTGACCGTGGGTGACAGCAGGGTCTTTGACTTCGGGGCGCTGATCCGTGATCTGGGACGCGACGCCGTCGACCTATACCTGATGCACCCGCCCTATCACGACATCATTCGCTTTACCGACAACGAACGTGACCTCTCCAATGCCGCCGGTACGGCGGAGTTTCTGGAAATGTTCGGAGAGGTGCTGGACAACACCCTGCCCCTGCTCCGCAAGGGCCGCTTTGTCGGCATCGTCATCGGCGACAAGTACCACCGGGGAGAGTGGATCCCGCTCGGCTTTTACTGCATGCAGGAGGCCATGAAGCGGGGTCTCACCCTGAAGAGTATCGTCGTAAAGAATTTTGAGGAGACCAAAGGCAAGAGAAACCAGAAGGAGCTGTGGCGGTACCGCGCCCTGGCCGGTGGCTTCTATGTCTTCAAACACGAGTACATCCTGATCTTGCGCAAGTAATCGCTTCCCCGCCGCAATTAGTTGTTAGCATCATGCCCCGGACGAGTTGCGAGACTCTCCGGGGCTTCCACTCTCCGCAAGTTTGTATACCCACAACCAACAGGCGCTGCCTGTGGCAATTTTCCAGTTCGGGAATAATATACCTTTATGGGATATCCGCTTAATCTTAAGGGGGGTTGTGTACATGAATACGATGAGTTCAGCGGAGCTGGAGAACGTCATGACCAACCTGAGCTCGATCCTGGATGGGCTCAGCAGGGGAGGCTCTCCGGCCGTTACCGTGCTGTTGCTGATCATCATTATCATCCAGCTGGCGATCATTATCGGCATCCTGAAGAAATGCTTCTGCGTGCAGACTCATTCCTAGCCGGCTGCTGCAATCCAAGCGTCTTGTCCGAAAAACAATTTCGCCCTCCTACACGGGGGCGAAACTTGTTCTTGGGCGTCTATTCCTGTTGGACTAGGCTTTCGGCCCAGCCGATGATCTCCTCTTTCGTTCCGTTCCCGCCGACGGCCAGGTGCACCCCGTTGCGAAAATAGAACACCATCCCTTCCACCGGCGGCACGCTGAGGTGCAGGTAACGGCCGGTCTCCCCCGCCACCGTTACTTCTTCAAGCTCCATCCCGGGCGGGATATTGCCGTGATACTTCTCTCCCTGGCTGACCACCACCTGCGGCAGCGGGTGACCCGGCTGATGATACTCCAGCATGACCACCGTGCTCCCCGACAACTCCATCGTCAGCACACGCTGCAGCACATAGGGAGAATCCTCCGGCAGGGTGTAGAGCGGAAAAGGTACTCTCTTCCGGGCCTCCTCCAGGGTAACGGTCTCCGGAACCGCGGCCCGATCGCCCCGCAGATCCTTCGTCTCCAGCTCGAATCCCTCCGGAATCTCCAGCGCGAACAGTTCGTCGGGCAGCCCCTCATTGATGTGCAGGTCGAACATCTCCGTTCTCTGCACCAGCCTGCTCTCGGCATCATATAGTTCCTCCACCAGCGGCAGCCAAGTACCCTGGTCGATCCACAGGTGGCTAATCAGTTCTCCCGCGGTCACAGCCGGGACCTCCCGGGAGAACACCAGGTGATAACAATCCCGTCCCTTAACCGTTTCCGCGCCGAGCAGAGTTACGGTCTGGCTCTCGGCCAGCTTCCTAATCATTGCCGGGAAGCTCGGCAGGTAGGCGTCGAGCGCTCCCTTCCGCAGCAGGAGGCGCTCGGCGCGGTTGTGACTCTTGTACAGGGTCAGCATTTCTTCCTCTCCGGCCACCACAACCTGCTCACCCACCACCGGCATGCTGAACTCCAGCCGGTGTTTTCCGGGCTGTTTGTAGTAATGGGTGCTGGTCAGAACCCGCGGAGGATCCTCGGTGTACGTGATCTGCCGCTGTTCAAAGCGGTAGTCCCGCAGGCCGGCGTTAACCTCTTCCATCTTATCGATAACCCCCTGCAGGCCCAGGCCCTTACGCCCGGTAACCCGGTGCAGCACCCGCAGGAAAGCCCGCTGTCTCTCCAGCTTCGCCCTGATTTCCGGATCGGCCTTGATTTTCTCTTCCAGCCGGGCGATTTCAGCGGGCGACAGACATCCTTCCAGATAATCGTAAAGCTGTTCCTCAATAGTCGTTGCGGTCATCCTCTTCTTCCCCTTTCGCTTGACGGCAAAATCCAACAGAGCCGTTCTCAGATGCTCGCGCGCCCGGGACAGCCGGGATTTAACCGTCCCAAGAGGTATGCCCAGCCGCTGTGCAATCTCGGCGGTCTTCAGCCCCTGAAGGTCGGCCAGGATAACCACATCCTGATACTCCAGAGGCAGATCCCGCACCGCGCGGAAAAACTCAGACCGGAAGGCCACCGCTTCCGCCACATCCGCGGTCGGCGCGGCGTGGAGCGGTCTTTCGGCCTCATCGATCCGCGCCGGGGTCTCATTCCGGCCGGCTCTCAGGATCAGCAGGGCCTCGTTGCCGACCACCCGGTCCAGCCAGAAGGGTAAAGCATCCGGTTCCCGCAGTGTACCCAGATGACGCAGCAGTTTCAGCATCGCATTCTGCACGGCGTCGGCCGCCAGTTCCGGATCGCGCACCAGGCAGCCCGCCCGCCGCATCGCCCGCGGGTAAACCGAAGCGGCCAGTTTCTCCCAGGCCTCCGTATCACCGTTCCGGCAGCGCTGCACCAGTTCGTTGAACATCTAAGACGCACACCCCTTTTGCTCTCCCGTTCATGAAGAGAGGATCCCGCAGCCGGTCAAAAGGTTCCCGGATTCGTGATAGAATTATACCATCGGGGAGGGATTTAAACTGGCTATCAAATCGGTCTTGTTCGATCTCGACGGAACGCTGATCAACACCATTCCGCTGATCCGCTGGACCTTTGAGCGCGTGTTCGAGCATTTTGAACTGCCCTGGGACCCGGAGGTGATGCAGACCGTCGGCCTGCCCCTGCGCGAGATCGCCGCGCGGTATCTTCCGGGCCGGGCTGAAGAATTCGTGGAAACATACGCCGCCATTCAAAAGACAAAATACCGGGAGATGACGACCGTCTACCCGGGGACAAGGCGCACCCTGGCCTCGATCCGCACCGCCGGCCGCCGCACCGCCGTCGTCACCTCCAAGCGGCGCGAGCCCGCCCTGGCGGGCATGGCCATCACCGGGATCGACCGGTATATCGAACTGGCCGTCGCCGTGGAGGACGTGACCCGCGGCAAACCCGATCCCGAGCCGGTGAACAAGGCGCTGGATCTGCTGCAGACCCGCCCCTCGGAGGCCGTGTACATCGGAGACAGCTGGTACGACATCCTGGCCGGCCGACAGGCGGGTGTAACCACGGTGGCCGTCACCTGGGGCATGGCCTCCCGGGAACAGCTGGCCGAACACCGCCCGGACTATATTATCGATTCGTGGACCGACTTTCATGCTATCCTGCGTCAAATGGGGGGTCTTTAACAGACCTGGCTTCCCTAACGCGAAAAAACACCAGTTCTCGCAAAGCAAGAATCTGGTGTTTTTTCGTGGTCAGTTAGCTAGTTTATGCTGTAAACGAGCTTCCGGTCTTACAGGCCGGGCATTACCCTGAATATCAGTACGAATACCACCAGCAAAAAGATGCCGAGCACCAGCGACCCTTTAATGAGCAGCATTTCCACGGGCAACAAGTCAAACCACTCTTCCTCCGCGGGGTCAACCGGAGTCTTAACCGGCTCGGTTGTTTGCGTTGCCATCGTCGGTTCCGTCATTGCCTAAAACCTCCTTTACCTAACCCGTTATCGCCGAACGAAACAGCTATGGGTCCGCTACACAGTGGGCGGGTGGATTCCGTGATAGAATATCCAGGAGATAAACAGGCCCACCCAGAGGATAAAGCCAAACAGGGCCACGGCGTACACCGTCACGATCCGCCCCATCCCCTCCTGCCACAGCTTTCGCACGTTGGTCACCAGGCCAATGGAGAAGAAACACAAGGCAAAAAATATACTGCGCAGGGCATTGGCCTGGCCCGAACCCGTCTCGGCCGCGCCGACCGTATCCGGATTCACCAGTCCTAGGGTCAGAATGATCACAAAGGTGGCCACAAAGCCGATGATGAACTTGGGAAAGCGATCCCAGATTTCGCGCGCGCTGACCTTCGTTCTCTGACCGGCCTTCGCGGCAGCAGCCGCCTTCTTCTTGTCGCCGAGGTTGCACATCGTCCAAATAACGGCCAGCAGGAAAGCCCAGACACCGATAAAGATGTCGATGAACACCTTGGTGGTGGTGGCCGCCATCAGGATCCAGCCCTCT
Organism: uncultured Peptococcaceae bacterium; assembly: GCA_965544035.1. Lineage (GTDB taxonomy): Bacteria > Bacillota > Desulfotomaculia > Desulfotomaculales > Desulforudaceae > CBEULR01. The sequence goes on from CBEULR010000011.1 coordinate 74,421, forward strand.
TCCCAGTTAATGCCCAGTTCCTTGAGGGCTTTGGCCCGGATTAACGAGTCGGTAATGGCACCACTGGCCACCGCGCCGCCGTCACTCTTCACCGCCAGCCCCATCCAGGCACCGGCTACCAGCGGCTCCTTATACAGGAAGAACTGCGCCAGCCAGGGCAGGATCAGCAGTTCCATAGCCACGAAGACAATGATCACCGCCGACAAAATGACCGGGATGACGGGCCGGGCCCGAATGGCGCCGCCGGTCGCGATCGCCGCCGAAACACCGCAGATCGAAATACCCGAAGCCAGGGGCGCCGCCCATTCGGGTGTAAAGCGGAAGTATTTGCGGGCAATGTAGTAGACAACCGCCCAGTAAATCAGATAGGCCTCGACCACGGCGCACAGACCACGGAGAATAACCGTGCTGGCCAGCCCCATGGCGCCCAGGGTTTTCACCGCAATCGCCGCGCCCAGAATAACAATACCGGTCTTGATAAACCACTCGGGCTTGGCCGCTTCCTTCAGGAAGTTGGCCGTACCCAAAAAGAAGTTCCCGATAACGAGTCCGATAACCATGGCAAAAATGAAGCCCATATCGCCCATCCCGAGGGCCCAGGGGATACCATAGGAATCCAGCTTATCGGGAGTAGCCGCAATGTAGGCATATTTACCCAGGACTATGCAGCCGTATGTGATTGCGAAAATGATGGTGAATCCCGAGATAAACCGCTTCAGATTGGCACCCATAAAGTAGGCGCCGATGGTGGTGCACACCAGTAAGAAGAGATATGTGAGGATCAGTGAAGCCGGTCCGGACAGGGCGGCATAGGTTTTCGACATCGGGGAGATGGATTGGCTGATCTCCATCCAGGTGTTGCTCTTGACCACCCAGCCCAGCAAGTCCAGGCCGAAGATCGGGCCGAGTCCCAGCAAAAAGATGAACAGACCCAGCCATGCTGCCCACCAGTCTTCGTCCTGGAGCATCGGCTTCTTCGCGTAAGTATCTCTTTCGCTAACCATTCACATCACATCCTTTCTGCTCGCATTTACGGACTTGGTACGCTCACACACTCCAACCGCCGATAAATGCTTTGCGCGCGCGTTTCACCACCCCCTTTATTGGGAAATAGTGTGCTTTACATTTAATATTTGGTTACAAAAAATATAATGCATGGGATCTTACCACTCAATCGTTTCGACAATATATGCCAAATTCCGGGGAATTATGGGTGGATGCGGGAAGGAAATGAAATGCACGGTGCTCACCAGCCGCATCGGCCGTTAGGCACCGTACAGTTTATAACAGGTGGCGCACTCCGGCGGAGCCGGGTTTTGCTCCAGGGCATCGCAGTATTTGCGTTCCGCAAATCTGGTTTTGGTGAACTCGGAAATGTAGTACAGCCGGTTGGTGAGCATGGCTTCAAACCTTTTGGGGAACATCGGTGATCTTCCCTTATAGAAGTAGCGCGGGTCACGCGGCAAGCATTCCCCCTACTTCCGGCGCCCTAAGCATTCAGTCTGCAGCCGATATCAAAGGACAGTATTGCTTCCCCGGCCTCGTCCGCCAGGGCCACCACCGCCCCATCCGGGTCGGCAATCAGACTGTTTCCCAGGCTGATCATACCCAGGTGCGTACCCACGGCGTTGGCCATAAACACGTAGAACCCGTTCTCCACCGCTCTGGTGATGGGGATCGCCTTGTTTTTGTCCACCTTCCAGCGGGCCTCTTTGGGATGGTAATAGTGCGCCGAAAGGATAAACATTAGATCGGCACCTTTTTTCTTCAGCTCGGCGGCCAGCAGCGGATAATTCTGATCACGGCAGATGATCACACCGCATTTTACCCCTCTGAAGGTAAACAGCAGGTGGTCGGAGCCCGCCTGAAAATACGCCAGCTCCTTCTCCGTAAGATAAATCTTATCGTAGTGGTAATCACCGCCATCGGGAAGCAGAACCGAAGCACGGTTGAAAAGTTGACCTTCCCTGAAGTGAGCGTGTCCGATGATCACGCCCAGATTCAGATCCCGGCCTTTCTGCCTCACCTGCTCCAGGGCAACGCCAATCAAACGGTTTATTCCTTCTCTTTGTAATAATGCCGGACTATAACCAGTCAGGGACATTTCGGGGAAACAGATGAGCTCGGCCCCCTGCCGGTGCGCCTTTTCCATAAAGCTGATAATTCTGGCGGTATTGTGCTCCAGACTCTCACTCACGGCAATTTGACCAACAGCAATGTTCATATTTATCCTCCTGTCGTGTCCGGGCTAAATACCCAAATTGGTAAGATTAATATCCGCATGTTATCATAAACCAATTCGGTAGCAGGACGAAGCAAGATCAAACGCGAATTGTGATGCAACCAATAATAAGGAGTTGCATCACCGTGAAGCGTGTCGTTCTTCTCTTCGTAACCACGGTCTTTGTGCTGGCCGCTATGTCAGTCTTGCCCGCCTTCGCGCAGCCGACTGCCCCCATTTCGGTCACCGTGGACGGGCTGGCCGTCGCCTTCGATGTGCACCCGGCAATCCGCGACGGGCGAACCCTGGTGCCCTTCCGGGCGATCGCCGAGGACTTGAACGTGAACGTGAACTGGGACGGCACCGTCCAAACGGTACACGCCACCGACGGATCCAATACCCTGCGCCTGCAGATCGGCAGCAGGGCGGCCCATCTCAACGGAACCGAGGTTCCTCTTGACGTCCCGCCTCTGATCAGCGACGGGCGGACCCTGATTCCGCTGCGGGTCTTCAGCGAGGCCTTCGGCTGTGAGGTGGTTTGGAACGCAAGCGCCCGCCTGGTGACGATCACGTCCCCGCCGCAGCCGATGACGGTTGTCGGCTTCTACGCCCTGGGCGACAGCCGGACCAGCAGCTGGACGAACCTGTTCGGCCGGCCCTACCCCGAAACGGCCCCCGGCCGGACCGACGTGGTGAGCGAACTGGCCCTCGGCTGGTACAGCCTTGACACCCAGGGAAACCTCCTGACCGAGAGCACCACCGGCTGGCAGCGCCCCGCCGGCTGGGAAAACGTGCTGCAGGCCGCGGCACGGTACGGTCTGGGCACCGAAATGGTTGTCCACATGACCAACCGTGACCGGGCGCTTGAATCCTTGCTGCGCAGCCGGACGGCCGTCGAGCAGGCGGTCGCGCAGATCGCGCGCGAAGCGGCCCTGTATGACGGGGTCAATCTCGACCTGGAGGGCCTCGGGCTGTCCGCGTCCGGTGCCGAACTGACCCGCATCCGACAGGACTTCACGGCTTTTGTCTCTCTCCTGGCAGCCGAACTCCGCCCGGCAGGCAAGCGCCTCACCCTGACCCTGCACGCCCCGAACAGCGCCTATAAGGGATACGACTACGGGGCACTGGGAGCATCCGCCGACCGGATTGTGATCATGGCCTACGACTACGGCCCGAAACCGGAGCCCGACCACCTGGTGAGAAGCGCCGTCGAAGCGGCCGCATCCGCAGTCCCCGCACACAAGCTGATTCTCGGCATCTCCGCCCCGAGCGAAACACCGGCCAGTATGGTGACCAAAATCGGCATCGCCAAGCGGTACGATCTGGACGGCATCGCCCTCTGGCGTTTGGGGCTGATTTCTGACGACATGTGGGACGGCCTGCGCCGGTCGGTGCGCCGTCCCGGGCGTTAGCCGCCGATAATGCAGTAAATCAGCGCCTCCCGGGCATAATAAGGCGCGGGAGGTGCCAAAACCAATGGCCGAAATGAATGATGGTGATTTGGCCGAACGGGTGCGGCAGATGCTCGATGCCGACGCCCGCTTAAAGAACTACGATCTCAAGGCTGAAGTACACGGCGGCGAGGTGATCGTCACCGGAATCGTCGACACCCTGTCCGAAAAAGAGGACCTGCGGCGGGCATTGGAGAAAATTCCGGGCGTCCGCGCGGTGGACAACGCGGTCAGCATCAGCACCGACGGGCAGATTAACGATTCCGAGGTACTGGCCGAGGTTATGGAGGAGTTCGCCGGTGCCCCGGATCTGGATATGAAGCGCATCGGCGCCAAGGTGAACGGGGGCGTGGTGCACCTGGTCGGGCGAACCACAGACCCCGGGGAAATCAAAGCCGCCCGAAAGGCGGCCGAAAAAGCGCGCGGCGTGCGCGGTGTGGTAAACGAGGTGGAGGTCACCGAGCCGCGAGTCGACCTGACCCTGGAGAACATCTTCCATTCCCAGGTGCGCAACGACGGGGACGGCCCGGTGTAACCGTTACTTGTCCCCTTCCTCCGGCACGATACAGATGATCGCGAACTCTTCACCGCTCCGGTTGATGAACTGGTGCTCAGCACCGGACGGGATGTAGGCCACCGCGCCGGGCTGCAGTTCGTACTCCTTCCCGTCCAGGTAGAGTACTCCGGTGCCGCTTACCGCGTAGTTGATGTGCGGCCACGGGTGGGTATGCCGGGGGGTATGCCCGCCCGATCCCAGCGTAAACAGGCGCATCACCCAGCCCTGCCAGCCCTGTGCGGGTCCGATCAGGCTCTGCTTGACCACATTGGCCGCCCCCGGCGCGTTAACCACCATCCGCTCGATGTCCTTTACATTGCTTACAAACACGCGTATCCCCCTCTCACCAATCTAGATAATAATATCAAAGAATAGCGGCAAATAGGTGATCAGCAGGAGTACCAGTACCAGACCCAGCATCATGGGCAGCACCGCGCGGCTGATCCGCTCGATTGTAATGCCGGAGATGGAACTGGCCACGAACAGGTTGATCGCCACTGGAGGCGTGATCATCCCGATCGCCAGACCGACCACCATAATGATCCCGAAGTGTACGAGATCAACACCCAGCCCGGTTACCAAAGGCAAGAACACCGGCGTAAGGATGACCAGTGCGGAGGCCGTCTCCATAAAGATGCCGGTAAACAGGATGATCGCCACTATCAGGAAAAGGAGGATGAACGTGTTTTCCGAAAGAGACAGCACAGAGTCGGCGATCAGCGACGGTATCTGCCAGTTAGCCAAAATCCAGCTCAGGGCGGTCGAGGTGGCGATAATGAACATAATTACCGAGGTCGTGACCGCCGAGCGGGTGACGATCTGGAAAATGTCGCGCCACCCGAGATCGCGGTAGACGAATATGGCCACCAGCAGCGCCCAGTCCACGGCGATAACGGCCGCCTCGGACGGGGTGAAGTAACCGGAGAAGATACCGCCCAAAATGATCACCGGAGTCATGAGGCCCCAGATTGCCCCTTTGAAGGTACTCCAAATGTTCGAAAGAGCAAACCGCGCACCCCGGGTATAGTCGTTCTTATGCGCGACAAACAAGGATATCGCAATCAGCGTACCGATAATCAACACCCCGGGCGCGAACCCGTTCAGGAACAGCCTGGCCACCGACTGGTCGGCGATGACGGCATACAGGATCATCGGCACCGAAGGCGGGATCACGACCCCGGCACAGCCCCCGGCCGCGATCAGGGCCGCCGAAAACTCCGGGTTGTACTCCTTCTTACGCAGCTCGGGCATCAGGGTCGTACCGACCGCAGCCGTCGTCGCCGCCCCCGAACCGGAGATGGCCGCGAAAAACATGGAGGTCATAGCGGTCACAACCAGCAGTCCGCCCTTCAGGAAACCGAGGATGGAATCCGCAAACTGCACCAGCTTCTCTGAGATTTTCCCCTTCGCCAGCAGGTCTCCGGCCAGGATGAAAAACGGCACGGCCACCAGCGGGAATGAATCGGTGCCGGCAAACATCCGCTGCGCCACCACGATCAGGGACATACCCTCGCTGGACAGGACGAAAACCGAGGTCAAACCAACGGCAATTGCCACCGGAATACCCAACAGGAGCAAAGCTAAGAAACTGCCGAATAATAATGTAATCATGGCTGCATCTCCCGACCGCGCACGTTCTCAATCTCTCTGCCGATCCCCGCCGCGGCGTGGATCACCATGATCAGCATACTTATCGGAATGCTGAGATAGACATACTGCATCGGGATGGACAGCGCCGGGGAAATCTGAAAGATTTGCATTTTAATCATCTGCCAGCCATACCAGGCCACGATGCAGAAAAAGACCATAGACAGCAGGTAGGACAGCACCACGAACATCGCCCTCACCCTGGGTTTGAAACAATTGATGCCGAAGGTGATGGCGATGTGACTGCCTCTCCTGTAAGCCATCGTTGCACCGAAAAAGGTCCCCCAAACCAGAAGGTACCGGGACAACTCCTCACTCCACGTCAGGGCATCCGCCACCAGACGAAAAACCACCTGACTGGTAGTGCAGATAACCAAACCGGCCATCAGCAGGAAAACCAGACGGGTTACGAGCCAATCCACGCTCCTGCTCACCGCATCCACGGCGATCAATGCTCTGAACATATTTAACCACCAAGAAAGTTAGAATTTTGCGTAAATACCAAATAAAACACGGCCCGGCACCTGGATCATATCCGGTGCCGAGGCCGGCACTTCCTAAACCAACTTACTTGGCCGCGTTGATCTCCTCGATCAGGCTGCCGAACTGGTCGGCATACTTGTCATAAACCGGTTGCACGGCTTCCTGGAATGCAGCCAGATCGGGCTCGATCACTTCCATCCCCGCCTCTTCCAGCGCGGAAATCTGTTCGGCCATCTGCTCGTTGTTCCACTCACGCTCGTACACAGCGGCCTCCTTGGCGGAATCCACCAGAATCTGCTGGATGTCTTCCGGGAAGGAATCAAAAAGCGCCTTGCCCATCATAATGGTGGCGGGTGCGTAGGTGTGTTTGGTAAGGGACAGGTACTTCTGGGTTTCATACAGCTTGAAGGCATAGATCACATTGATCGGGTTTTCCTGCCCGTGGATGGTGCCCTGCTGTAGCGCGGTCAGTGCTTCGGTCCAGGCCATCGGCACGGTGTTGGCGCCCAGAGTCTGGAAGGTGTCGATGTACACGGGGTTCTCCATTACCCGGATTTTCAGCCCCTTCATATCAGCAGGAGCATTAACCGCACGTACGGAGTTGGTCAGGTTCCGGAATCCACGCTCGGCAAAGGCCAGGCCCTTGATATTAATAGTCTCCAGATTGTCCAACACCCGCTGGCCGACCGGACCGTCCAGAACCTTGTAAGCTTCCTCGGGGGAAGCAAAGAGGAACGGCATTTCAAAAGCAGCGATCTCGGGAAGGAAGTTTGCGATGGGCCCGTTGGTGATGATGCCTGCATCCACGGTTCCGACCTGCATTCCCTCAATCAGGGTACGCTCGTCGCCGAGGGTGGCGTTGGGGAAGATCTCTACGGTTACAAGACCGTCGGTCCGCTCCTCAACCAGTTCTTTAAACTTCAGCGCCGCCACGTGAAAACCATCCTGTTCATTAACCACGTGAGCCAGCTTGATCGCGGTGGGTTCCATACCTTCGGACGGATCCTGCGTATCACCCGAGGAACCACAACCCGCCACAACCAGCGTCATCATCAAAACACAAGCCAACAACGCGATAAATACACTTTTTCTCACTCTTCTCATACCCCTCTCAATTTCAAGTTACCGGTACACGCTTTTCCCATCAGAAAAAATGAACGCAAAATGAAGGCAAAATCACCTCCTCGGACTGAAACGCCGCTTCATCAATCAATTGATGGATGAAGTCCGGTAGTCTCAAATTAACGTAATACATCCGTTTTCTAATTTATGACTAGAAATTATATCATGGCCAATTTGCCTGAGCAATGCCGATTATTGGGCAAGGTTCCAGCCCAGCCAGTGCAGGGCCACGGCCAGGGCCAGCTCGGCAAGGGCCAGGAGCACAAGCGTCCGCAGGGGAAGCTCGATGAACCGCTCAAACACCGCCCGGTAGTCCTCAGGCAGGAAACCGGCGCCCCAGCGCAGGTAGCGCCGGCTGAACAAGAGGGCCATGACCGCGTCTGCGGCCAGAACAGAGGCCAAAATCATCAGAAACCATCCCAGGATCACCATTCAAAAAACCACCCGGCTATAGCATGACCGTCCTTATTCCTTCCAAGCCTGCTTCCCGGCCGTCAAAGCCCCCATCAGCCCCAGGGCCTCGGTCGGCACGATCAGCTTGGAGGAGTCGCTTTCCGAAACCTTTTCCAAGGCCTCCATCGCCCGGATGGCCACGACCTCCCTGGTCGGGCCGGCGGCCTTGATCGCCTCAAAGACCACCTTGTTCGCCAGGGCCTTCGCATCGGCCACAATCCGGATCGCGTTTGCCTCACCCTCGGCCTTCAGAATATAGCTCTCCCTTTCACCCTGCGCCCGCAGGATCGCCGATTCCTTCTCTCCCTCGGCCTTGAGAATATTGGACTGTTTCTCCCCCTCGGCCTGCAGGATCGCCGCCCGCTTCTCACGCTCGGCGCGCATCTGCTTCTCCATCGCCTGCTTGATCTCGGCCGGCGGGTCGATCGATTTCAGCTCCACCCGGTTGATCTTGATGCCCCACTTGTTCGTGGCCTCATCAAGGATGATCTGCAGCTTGCTGTTGATCGTCTCCCTTGAGGTCAGGGTTTCGTCCAGCGCCAGTTCGCCGATCAGGTTGCGGAGCGAGGTGTTGGTCAGGTTTTCGATGGCCGCCCGGGGGTTGGAAATCTCATAAACGAATTTGAACGGGTCGGTCACCTGCATGTAGACCACAGTGTCAATGTTCATCGTCACGTTGTCCGCCGTGATCACCGGCTGGGGCGGGAAATCGATCACCTGTTCACGCAGGTCCACAACCGTGCGGATCCGGTCCAGAAAGGGCACGATGAAGTTCAGCCCGACATCGGCCGTCTTGTGGAACTTCCCGATGCGCTCCACGATACCGACCGTGCTCTGCTGGATCACCTGTACCGAACTCTTCACCAGGTAACCCACCACGCCGGCCAGAACTATCCAGAACAAGACAGATAACATGATCGTCCCTCCGATCAGTGTCTATTTGGAGATATGCAGAATGGTCCCATCCACCTTCACGATTGACGCCGTTTCACCCGGTTTGACGGGCTCCCCGTCGGTCTCGGCCCGCCAAACCTCGCCGTGCACCTTGACCCGTCCTCCCATACCCGGACGGACCTCATCAAGCGCCGTCACCTTCTGCCCGATCATAGCCTGCACGTTGGACGGTACGACTGGTTTGCGGTGGACGAGCCCGACCAGCGGTTTGCGGAGCAACAGCAGCGAAACCACGGACACGATCACAAAACCGGCGATCTGGGTGGGCAGCGCGCAACCCATCCAGAGCAGAGCCGCCCCCGCCAGCGCACCGAAACCGAACCAGATGATGTAAAAATCAAGCATCATCGCTTCCGCCAAAAACAGGACAACCGCGAAAATGAGCCACAGGTACCACAACAGCTACCATCCCCCTCTCCCGTGATCCCCTCGATATCAAAATTCTGCATTTGCAGCACTGATCCTTCTAGAGAATGGGATTAGAGGGAAAGCGGGCGATTGGGAAATGGTCATCATTGGCGAATTTTGGGAAGTAGTGGTGTTGCCTTCCGGGGTCGGTTCGGGGAGCTATTTTAGCACGGCAAACTGTAAACCGTTCTGTTTCAGGTGTTGAATGATTTCGGGTAAGGCTTTTACAGTAAGCTCATTCTCGTGCAGAACATAAATGCCGCCGGAGGGGTCGATCCGATAAAAATAATCAAGAATATCCTTTGAATTATTCACCCGCCAGTCCCTCGGGTCACGATTCCACAGTATCACTTTCATTTGCTCGTCAGTCACAATGCTGGTCAACTGGTTATTCACGTGGCCGAAGGGGGGTCTGAAGACGGTCACAGGAGCATCGGTAAGGGAAGACAGGTAATCATTTGTTTTCGTTATTTCATCCCTGATCGTTTCCGGTCCCCTGCCGATTAGACTGCGATGGCTCCACGAGTGGTTCCCCACCACCATGTTATTGTCACTAACGTACTTCACAGCGTCAGGGTATTTTAAAGCGTGCACTCCGATGAAGAAGAATGTGGCATCAACCTGATGCTCGCGCAAGATATCCACAATTGCGCGGGTATACGGGGAAGGACCGTCGTCAAACGTGAGAGCCACATAACCCTTGGGAAGGCTCTTAACCAGAACGCCGGTTTCCAAGACCGCCGAACCGGACTCCCCTTCATCGTTTGCAGCATCATCATCCGGCCCCAACAGCACGGCATTATCCTCTTCGGGTGTCTGTGGGGACGCAGAATCCTGAGTCGTTTCCGGAGATGCGAGATCCTGGCTCGCGCCCGCCTCATCCGACTGCACTAACGGCGGTTCCCCGATCGCATCCGCCACGGCCGGCTGCTGCGCGGCCGAAACAACCCAGTTGGCGGGGGCTATGGTCCTGTTAATACTATTGAAATCATAGTTTAGGAAGAATACACAGGCCGCAAAGGAAAACCCCACAATGCAGAACTGCATTGCGGATTTTAAGGGGTGCGACACCGGACGGGTCGGCTTCTGATGGGAAGTGAAGGAAATATCGTGCAGCCGAAGAAGGGAGTCACGATAGGCTGCTGAACACGGAAAATAAAGCAGCTTCCGCTTGTTTTGTTTTATCCTGGTTACCGAACTGAAGTATCGTTGACGAAACGGGTCCCATTTGCACTGCAACGAAAGCCGATAGCGGCTCCCGTCATCCAGATCGACACACCGTCGGATCTCCTGATAGACCTCTCCTTCAACGGGAAGATTGAAAATGACACGCCTTTCCCCCCGCGTGGCCTCACCGACCAATTCATAGGTCGACCCGCAGCAGCGAAAGGACCGAAGCTCAAAAATTGTATCCATAATTATATCGCCGCTACTTCTTTGCTACCTGTAGAGGTGCTTTACCGTCCTGATAAGCAGGAAGAGAGGCAGACATTTGGCTCGTGAAATCATTAACCAAATTCAACAGATAGTTGTTTTCCTGACGGATACGGTCGTACTCCTGTCTCAGATGGGCGTTTTCCGATTCCAGGCGGACGATGGTATCCCTGTTTGCTCTGATGGTCTCCAGGGCTTCCTGGTTTTCCTTCTCAAGCTGTTCCTGCAGTCTTTGATACTTCTTCTGTTCAATCTCCAGCTTGTTTCTCAATTCATCAAGGCTCTCGGTCAGTTCGGACTGAAGAGCCCGGTAATCTTCCAATAGCTGATCAATACGCATGTTCTGTTTGGTCAGCTTGTCCTCCAGCGTCTTGGTCTGCTCTTCCTTCTTGGCCAGCAGATCTTTCGTTTTCGCCAAATCATTATTGACAAGCTCCATCTGCCTTTGCGTAAACCGGAACCTGTCCTGGTACTCGTGTGCCCTTTTCTCCAGTAAGCGCTTCTCGGAAATGACCTGCTCCACGGCCATCACCAAATCCAAGACCGTCTTGTCGCTCCTCACGCTGGCCCGTTCGAACAACTGAAAGGCACCGCCCATTTCCTCACTCCCATTACGGGTCTGGCTAAGTTCATCCTGCCCCGCCGGCTGATCCTGATCGGTATCCTCCGCCTTCTGATCAATTGCTTCCCCCGAACCAGCGGCCGGTGTTTCTTTTTCATCCCGATTCTTCCGGCCCAACAATTTATTAAGCACACTGACACCTCCCATTCCGGACACCGCGATAAACCCCATTTATTCCCATTGCATCCTGAAGCCGAGGGACCGGCCACGAATTACAATATTCTACACCAAGGACCAAAAACCTTCTTCCGTTTCGACATATTGGGCGGGGAGCTAAAATTTGGTCTCCCTAAGTTTTCCTTCAATCTGCTTCCGCAGCTTGAAGGTGCGCACCAGGCGCTCCCCCGCTCTTTCGGCCCTGCGCATCGTTTTCTGATCACCCAAAACCTCACCCGCTCCCCAAAAACCGACTGCCTTCACGGTGTCGACCACGCGGTAACCAAGGTCGGTCAGGGACTTCGTCATCGCCTCTATCGTGAAACCCATGTACTTCTCCTCGTGCTGTTCGCAGACCGCGATCGCCGCCGCGTACTTCCCGCCCATCGCCTCCGGCAGGCCGACCCAGCAGGAGCGGTCGTTTTCGGCAAAGACCTCAAGGCTGTACAACCGGTCAAGAAAAGCTTTCATATCTGCCGATACGTTGTAGAAGTAGGTCGGCGAACCCAAGATCAGCCCGTTCGCCTCCAGCAGCAGCGGGTAGAGTTTCTGCATGTCGTCCCTCACGGTACACCGGTAAGTGTCTTTACATCCCTCACAGCCCCTGCAGCCGCGCAGGGTGTAGTCTCCCAGGAAAACCAGTTCGGTTTCCGCCCCCTCGCGGCGGGCTCCCTCCAGCGCCGCCCGCACCAGCGAAGCGGTGTTGCCCTTCTTTCTTCTGCTGCCGACCACCGCCAGTATTCTCATCTGCAACCTCCGTAAGCAATGTATTTTAAGCTAAACACCCGCCCGGCCCCGGCAAGCCGGCGCATCAGGGGCCGATGGATATGGTGACGTCTTGCGGCAGGATCCCGGTGGACAGTACCGCCTCCATGAGCCGATAACGGACGGGCGCTTCCGCATAACCGCCGTGGAAATGAATGAAGCAAAGTTGAGAGCATTAGCTTTACCTCACTGGTTGGTTGAAGACTTTCTTCTGGGTAGATGGTAACATTACCTCCTATGAGAAAACAGTAACCCCCGGCCACGGTTTCCCATGACCGGGGGTTAGTTAACCCGGCACGCATCTCATATTCCTTAATGCACCCGCGGCTCGACCGCGGCGCGGCCGCTTCCCCGCCACTGCTCGAGATGCAGGCCGTTGTAGTACGCCTCCTGTTCGGACGGCGCCACCCCGGCATAGGCCACGTTCAGCGCCCGGGCCATCCAGGGATCAAGGCAGCAGAGATCCTCACGGTTCAGATCCCTCATATCGGACTTGCCTAGGGCATACATCACCTGATCCATCTCTTTGACACTCAGCTTCAGGAAGTTGACCAGCGACTCGGCCGCCTGATCGGGATCAAACCGGTCCCGCATCCTTCCCGAGTGCAGCACCAGCTGGGTCGGCGGTTCGGTGGGGATGGCCTTCAGCATCTCCGGGGAAATCATCGCCATGATCGCCGCCGTGCCGATGTACACGGCATCGGCCCCCAGGGCCAGAGCCTTCAGAAACTGACCGGGGGTGAACAGCCCGCCGCCCGCCAGCAGCGACACCTTCCCGTCGGCGTCCTTGCTGTCCAGGAAGCGCCGCGCCCGGGCGATCGCGTAGATGGTGGGCAGCCCCAGATCATCCTCCGAGGTGGGAGATGCCGCGTGCGTCGCCCCCTCGGCACCGTCCACGGTCACAAAGTCCACGCCCGCCTTCAGGGCGATGTCCAGTTCATACTCCAGATAGTGCGAGGCCGCAATCTTCACTCCCACAGGGACGCCCGTCTCCTTACGCAACCCTGCCACCGTGCGGGCAAAGTCCTTGGCCGAATCCACGCCCGGGATCCGGGTGTGCAGGACGATGTCCTCACCCTCTTTAACCCCGAACACCTCCCGCATCTCGGCATCAACAAACTTGGCCTGCGTCCGCTGCGGCGAGGCCCCCTGGGCACCCTGTCCAAGCTGGATCTCGATTGCGTCCAGCTGTCTGTACTTGTCCGGGGTGTTCAGGTACCCGCCCCGGTTGTACTGCCCGATCAGCTTGGACGCCGCCTTCCGTTCCTCAGCCAGGAGGCCGGACTCACCGGTATTGGTGGCCGTGCCCATTGCGGTCGCCGCCTTGGCCAGCGCCACCTTCGCCTCCTTGCTGAGCGCGCTGCCGTAGGACATCCCCGTAATGTATACCGGAATGTCCAGCTTCAGCGGCTTGTCGGCCCGCGGCCCGATCACCGTCTCCTTGCTGATGGTAACCTCGTCCTTCACCGGGAAACGGTACAGATGCACCGGATTCAGCAGCAGCGCATCCCAGGAGGAAAAACGCATATTCGTGCCGAGCGGCCGCTCGATCGCTTCGCCCTGAACCGCTCTCATCCAAAGCTCCATGCCGCTGAAGAACGAGGTTCGCTTCAGGATTGACAGCACCCCGAGCAAGTTGTCTGTGTACTTGTCCTTCAGCATCTTGTACATCAGGTTGTCGGTCGTCTCGTCGGCCGTCCCGCGGATCAGGTTGGTCAGCCAGTTCCACACCATCACATTACCTCCTATGAATTCCAGTGGATAAATCCATAGGTATTATGCTGGAAACAAGCACGGTGTATTCCGCATCCGGTGATTCTTCAGACACATGCCAATGTGTAGTGTGGCCCCGACCATGAGCAAGCCCCGGGGTGCACCCCGGGGCCTGCTCTGCAGTTCATCAACTAAAGAAGACCATGGCAGCCGCAGACTGCAGTATGAGCAGCAGGGGTACCCCTAGAGAAAACAGAAGATGCCTGGTCTTGTGCCGAAACAGGCACATCCCCAGCCATACCCCTGCCGCCCCGCCGAACAGCGCGGTGAGCAAGAGCTGCCGCTCGGGCACCCGATACCCGCCGTTCACCGCCCGGCCCTTATCAAAGCCCATCAGGGCAAAGCCCAGCACATTGATCACCAGCAGGACACCAACCAACAACTCCAAACGGTATACACTCCCCTTCCCCCGAAGCAAACCGGTCCACCATGCTACTGTTCGAAACAATCTCTGCTTTCCCTTCTCTTTTCCGCAAACCAAAAGCGTCGGGGCTCTCGGCTCCGACGCTCCACGTACAGCACCATCACTTGACCTGGTACCATCCCCGCTTCTGCATCGCCTGAAATATCTGCTCGGCGTGCTGCTGCTCTTCCTTCTGGATGTGCTGGAACACCTTGCGCACTTCCGGGTTGGCCGACTCCAGCACCGACATGTTGTAGCCATCGGACAAGTATTTCTCGAGCATAAGCTGGTCGGTCAGCATATCCTGGTCGGTAAGGTTCGTATTGGCATTGAACAAGCGTGTCTCCTCCTTTACTGCTGCTGCAGGTTGGGCACCTGACCGCTCTTGAGCTGGTTGAGCGTGTTGACATGCTGCTGTTCCTTCTGCAGGATCTGCCCAAACAGCGCCTTCAGCTCCGGGTCCTGAACCTGCGCCGCGTAGCTGGCATACTTTTTGACGCAGATGTGCTCGTGCTTGAGAGCATCATCGATCAGGTCCATTTCCTTCTGCGTTAGCTGGATCACGGTCTCACCACCCCCTATCAATCTGGGGTTAGTCTTATACACACGACCTGTTTCTATGCAGAACTGTTAACGGCGATGATAAAATCCCCAAAAACGGCAGGATAAAATTCCCCACCC
>CBEULR010000012.1:0-68483 GCA_965544035.1 uncultured Peptococcaceae bacterium
TTAGGTGTTACGCATAACCCAAAAGCGCTAAGTTTTTGGGAGCGAATCACTACTAGCAAAAACCGTTGACTACTCCCATTCTATCGTCCCCGGCGGCTTGGGAGTTATATCGTACACCACCCGATTAATCTCCGGAACCTCGCTGACGATGCGGGAGGAGATCGTCTCCAGCACCTCGTAGGGCAGGCGCACCCAGTCGGCCGTCATCGCGTCCGTGCTCTCCACCGCCCGCAGCACCACCGTGTAGGCGTACGTGCGTTGATCGCCCATCACACCCACGCTCTTCATCGAAGGCAAAACGGCGAAGGACTGCCAGATCTCGCGGTACAGTCCCGCCCTGCGGATCTCCTCCGTGACGATGGCATCGGCCTCACGCAGGACGGCAAGCTTCTCCCGGGTGACCTCGCCCAGGACGCGTACGGCCAGCCCCGGCCCGGGGAAAGGCTGCCTCCAGACGATGTGCTCCGGCAGGCCAAGTTCCTCTCCCAGCTTGCGAACCTCATCCTTGAACAGCCACTTCAGGGGTTCGATCAGCTTAAACCGCATGTCTTCCGGCAGGCCGCCAACGTTGTGGTGGGACTTGATCACGGCTGCTGTCTTCGTGCCGCTCTCGACTACGTCAGGGTACACCGTGCCCTGAACCAGGTAGTCGACCTGCCCGAGTTTGGCCGCTTCTTCCTCAAAGACGCGGATAAACTCGTTCCCGATGATCTTCCGTTTCCGCTCCGGATCGGTCACCCCGGCCAGTTTATCCAGGAACCGGTCCGTCGCATCCACGTACACAAGGTTCATGTTGAACTGTCCGCGGAAAACCCGCTGTACTTCCTCGGGTTCATTCTTGCGCATCAGCCCCTGGTTCACAAACACACAGGTCAGCCGGTCGCCCACGGCGCGGTGCACAAGCGCCGCCGCCACCGAGGAGTCTACCCCGCCGCTGAGGGCGCACAGCACCCTGCCGTCGCCGACCTCGTCCCGAATCCGGGAGACCATGCTCTCCAGGAAAGAGGCCATCGTCCAGTCCCCCCGGCATCCACAGACGTCATACAGGAAGTTCTCCAGAATGATCTTCCCCTTGGGGGTGTGCGCCACCTCGGGGTGAAACTGCACGGCATACAACCGTCGTTCCGGTGCCCCCATCGCGGCCACCGGCGAAGCCGATGTACGCCCCAAGACGGTGAATCCGGGGGGCGCCTCTTCCACGGTGTCCCCGTGGCTCATCCAGCACTGCTCACGCGCTTCAAGCCCCTTAAACAGAACATCCCCGGAGAGCTTCTCCAGGGTGGTTTTTCCGTATTCGCGCCGTTCGGCCCGGCGCACCTTGCCGCCGAGCTGAACGGTCATCAGCTGCATCCCATAGCAGATGCCCAGGATCGGAATGCCGATCCTGTAAACGTCCGGATCGACCTGCGGGGCCCCCTCCATATATACACTCGAGGGACCGCCGGACAACACGATGGCCTGCGGTTTCCGCGCCGCAAGTTCTGCCACCGGCGTATCGTAGGGCAGGATCTCACAGTAGACCCGACACTCTCGGATACGGCGGGCGATCAATTGGGTGTACTGCCCCCCGAAATCAAGGATGATCACATAGTCATGTCCGAACTGCACCATAGTCCCCCTACTTCCCGGCATAGACTTCGGGCTTCAGCACCCAGACGTCGGGCAGATTTCGGTAGCGCTCCCCGTAATCCAAGCCGTACCCCACGGCGAACTCATCCGGGATCGTGAAGCCCACGTAATCAATCTGGATATCCACCTTGCGGCGCTCCGGCTTGTCCAACAGGACGCAGACCTTCACGCTCGCCGGGCCACGCCCGCACAGATAATCTATCAGGTAGTTCAGCGTCAGGCCGGTGTCGATAATGTCCTCTACGATCAGAATATGCCTGCCCTCGATACTCTCGTCCAGGTCCTTCAAAATACGGACCACCCCCGAAGAGGTGGTGGCAGTTCCGTAGCTCGACACCGCCATGTAGTCGGTGGCGACCGGAATATTGATCTGACGCACAAGGTCGGCCATAAAGATGGTCGACCCCTTCAAAATACCCACGGCCAGGAGGTCCCGGCCCGCATAATCCCTGGAGATCTCCCGCCCCAATTCGGCCACCTTGGCCCGGATTTGTTCGGCGGAAACCAGCTTACGCTCCAGATCCTGGTACATTTTTGGCATACACTCCGTTTCAGGCGGGATATACCTAGAAAAATATGGCCTATTATAACAGGAATCGCGGAAATGTGTCAACGGACGGCCCAGAGGGCCACAAACGGAAGAGGAGTGGGTTCGAAACCACTCCTCTTCCTCAGGGGGAGTCGTACAACGCTCGTACCGCTAGGCGCGGGCGGTACGGGACCGGCCGCCTACTGCGGCGGCTGGATGTTGATTTCCTTGTCGTAATCCCAGAATTCGACAGTAATATCAAGGGTTTCCCGTTCATTGGTCCGGCTCACGGCCGATATCTCGGTCTTCGCGATCCGCTTATCCTTCGGGTCGATCCAGATCTTGTAGCAGAAATCAGTGAACGCCACGTCCAGATAGGGATTGTGCACCATCGGCTTGATCTCCACCAGTTCGAGCTTCCCGTCACGCCCCTTGAATTCGGAGATCGGTACCTCCTTGAAGTCGAACACGGCCAGGGGGTTGATCTCGGTGATGAACAGCTCGGTCTGCGCCAGCCGGTTCCCCTGCAGCGACAGCCAGGCTCCGGAAATCTGGTCCTTCATATAGGTAGTGTCCTCCACTTGAATGAATTCCACCGGATTGTCGGCCAGCGTTCCTTTGATGTGCACTCGGTCGGGCCCGGCGTACTCCCCTTCAATTTTACTCAAATATGCTGTCTCCCGGTCCGGACCGGCGAGGCGGGAATCAATCTTGTAGCGGTACGTTTTGGCGGCTTTGGTCGTTTCCAGCGCCTCGGCCAGGAAGCTTTCCTGATCGATGTTCACGGTGCGGACACAGCCACGGAACATGAAGAGCACGGCAATGAAGGCCAGCAGAACTGCGGCCGCCGCCAGCCACACCCTGCCCCTTGGTAAGACCACCCAGCGCATCCCGATCCCCTCCAAAAGACACAAACTTTAACTAATTACTACGTGTCCAGCGCTCCAAATATACCGGGAGATGCTCGACAACGTCAAAAACCGGCGTGCCTGGACGGGTGCGGCCGGGATTGTTAGAATAAGGGTGAAAATCCAACCGGAAGGCTGTGATCAGAAAATGAATATTGCGGAGATGCAGCAGGATGTGGATGACTGGATCAGCCAATTTGAGGAAGGCTACTGGCATCCGCTGACCATGCTCGCCCGGCTGACCGAGGAGGTCGGCGAACTGGCCCGCGAGATCAACCATACGTACGGGCAGAAGCCCAAGAAACCCGACGAGCCGCCCGGAGACATCGCGCTGGAGCTGGCCGACATCATGTTTATCATCGTCTGCTACGCCAACGCCCTGAACATCGACCTGGATGAGGCCTGGCGGCGGATGATGGCCAAGTACCGCGAACGGGACAGCGACCGCTGGACCCCGAGGTCACAGCCCGGCGAATAGTGTCGGACGGCAAATAATAAAAGGATGGCCACCCTCTGTGATTCAAGTTATAATTGGGACAAGATACCGCACTAGCAGCAAGGAGGCAACAGTCTTGGCCGCAATTATTCCCATTCGGGGTGTACGATACAACCCCCGGATTATCCCGGATCTAGCTCAGGTGGTCACACCCCCGTACGATGTGATCGACGCATCCGCACAGGAACGGTATTACCAGCGCAGTCCGTACAATGTCATCCGCCTGGAATACGGCAAGACCGATCCCGCGGATGACGCGCAGAACAACCGCTACACCCGCGCGCGCGATACTTTTCAAAAGTGGCTGCAAGAGGGCGTACTCATTCAGGATAAGCAGAACGCCTTGTATCTGTATGAACAGGAATTCACCGTGCGGGAGACAACCTATGTTCGCCGCGGCTTCTTCTGCGGTGTACATGTCGAACCGTACGAAGCGGGCACGATACTGCCTCACGAGGAGACCATACCCAAGCACAAGCAGGACCGGCTGGAGCTGATGCGCCACTGCCGGGCCAATTTCAGTCCCATCTTCGGTCTCTATCCCGACCGGGCGATGGTGAGCACGATTATCATCGAGAGGGCGATGGAAGCCGACCCGGACATCTCATTCACCGACGAACTCGGACAGGCCCACCGGCTGTGGATCACCACCGAACACCAGGTCCTCAACCCGCTTATCGGTCTGCTGGAGGAAAAGCGCATCTTCATCGCCGACGGCCACCACCGTTATGAAACCGCCCTGGCGTACGCCAATGAAGTCAACCAAATGGGGCTTCCCAACTTTGCGATGATGGTTCTGGTAAACCTGTACGATCCCGGGCTGGTCGTACTGCCCACCCATCGTCTGATCCGGAAGCGCCCCGGCTTTGAACCGGATAAAGTGATCAACGATGTGCAGGACTTGTTCACTGTCGAACCGGTGACCGTGCAGCGCGAACAC
This sequence comes from uncultured Peptococcaceae bacterium, assembly GCA_965544035.1. GTDB lineage: Bacteria > Bacillota > Desulfotomaculia > Desulfotomaculales > Desulforudaceae > CBEULR01. The sequence goes on from CBEULR010000012.1 coordinate 4,503, forward strand.
TTTCCAGCCTTCCTCCGGGATTTTGAAAGCCGGGGCAAAGGCTTCTTCGCGCTTTACACTGGACAGGACACCCTCTACGTGCTGTCGCTTAAGCCGAACGTTGATCCGGACAAGCTGCTGCCCGCCGAAAAATCAACCGCCTGGCGGCGGCTCGACGTGACCGTGCTGCACAGCCTGATCCTGGAGAAATACCTGGGCATCGGAAGTGCGGAGCGGACCGATGAAGACCTCGTCCGGTACACAAGAGAAGAAACCGGCGCGCTCGACGCCGTCGACCGGGGCGAATTCGCCTTCGCCTTCTTTATGAACCCCACCGGCGTAGACGAGTTGGTCGCCGTAGCCGAAGCCGGAGAACTTATGCCGCAGAAGTCCACCTACTTCTACCCCAAGCTCAGCACCGGCCTCGTCATCAACAAACTTTAAAGGCAAGGGGTCAGGCACTCACATTCTTTACATTCTCCCGCAATCCCTTGCGGTGAGCCGCTTTCAGCAGCTTGAGAAAATGTGAAGGCCCGACCCCTTTTCTTTTCTATAATCCCCGCAAACCCTTGGGCGACGCGGTTTAGCGCCGAAATGTAAAGTCTCAAAGGCCCGACCCAGGTCTGTCCCCTCAAGAGCCTTGTGCGCCAACGCTTTCCGCCGAAATGTAAAGAATTTAAGGGGTCAGGCACCTTGAAAAACACGCGAAAAGCCTTGTGTGCCAAGGCTTTCCTGCAAAATTTAAAGGTGCCTGACCCCGTTAGCAGATGCGTGGCAGCGGTGTGCCCGCCAGCATGTCCATGTACTTTGTGCCGCCGAGGGCGGTCTTCAGGAAGCAGTCGCCCTTCCCTTCGCGAACCTCGCCGATAATGCGGGCGTTCCGCCCGTAGCGGTGATCGCGCATCAGACGCAGTGCCTCATCGGCCTTCTCCGGGGCGACAATCGCCAAGATTTTACCCTCGTTAGCCATATACAGCAGGTCGACCCCGAGCATCTCCGAGGCGCCTTTCGCCACGTGATCATACGGGATCTCGGTCTCGTGCAGCCAGATGTCGCATCCGGCCGAACCGGCGATCTCCTTGGCCGACGTCGCCAGTCCGCCGCGCGTCAGATCGCGCATCAGCCTCACGCCGCCCAGCTGTTCAGCCAACAAAGCGGTGAGCTCGTTCAGCGGGGCGCAGTCGCTCAGGATGGGCTGTTCAAAACCAAAGCCCTCGCGCGCCGTCAGCACCGCCATCCCGTGGTCGCCGATATTACCGTTCACCAATACCAAATCACCCGGTTTAATCTGATGATATCCCAGATCCACTCCGGGCGGGATCACCCCGAATCCGGCCGTATTGATGTAGATCCGGTCCAAACTGCCGCGCGGCACCACCTTTGTATCGCCGGCCACCACCTGCACGCCGGCCTCCCGGCACGTCTGGCCCATTGAGGCCACCGCCCGTTCCAGATCGGCCAGCGGCAGCCCTTCCTCGATCAGAAAACCGGCCGTCAGGTAACGCGGCCGCGCACCGCTCACCGCCAGGTCGTTCACCGTTCCGCACACGGCCAGCTTCCCGATATCGCCGCCTGGGAAAAAGGGCGGATCGATCGTGTAGGAGTCGGTCGTCAGGGCCATCCGGCCTTCACCCACCGAGAATACGGCGGCATCGGTCAGCCCCTCTAGCAGGTTGTTGCCCAGGTGTTTCATAAACAGGCCGGTGACCAGGTCGTGCGTCAGCCTCCCCCCATCACCGTGCGCCAACAGGATAATGTCTGATGCCAATTTCGATCAACCTTTCCATGGGGTCAGGCACTCACATTCTTCACATTCTCCCGCAATCCCTTGCGGTGAGCGGCTTTCCGCAGATTTGAAAAGCGTAAGACCTGACCCCTTCTCTCTTCACTAATCCCCGCAAACCCTTGTGTGGCCGGGCTTATCGCCGAAATGTAAAAGCCTTGAAGGTGTGTCCCCTCGTAAAACCTTGGGCGCCAAGGGTTTCCGCCGAAATGTAAAGAATTTAAGTGCCTGACCCTCCTAGCGGCGGCGGTCGTACTGGTAGTAGGCGGCGCAGGCGCCCTCGGACGACACCATACAGGGGCCGACCGGGTGCACCGGCGTGCAGGCCGTACCGAAAAGCCTGCAGTCGTGCGGGTTGATCTTACCCTTCAGCAGATCGCCACAGCGGCAGCCCTTCGGGATGCGCGGTTCAGGCACCTCCACTTCGAACCGCTTGGCCGCGTCGAAGTCGGCAAACTCGGGCCGGATGGCCATCCCGCTGGCCGGGATCATGCCGAACCCCCGCCAGGAAACGTCGCAAACCTCGAAGTACTGTTCCATCAGGGCCTGGGCCCTGACATTCCCCTCATCTTTGACCACCCGGGAATACCCGTTATCCACCCGCGCCTCGCCGCGGAGGATCTGGCCCAGCAGGTTGTGCAGGCAGTCCAGGATGTCGGCCGTTTCAAATCCGGTGACCACGGCGGGCAGGCGATACTGATCAGCAACAAACTGGAAGGCGTTCCGCCCGACGATGGCCGTCGCGTGGCCGGGCAGGATGAACCCGTCCAGCTTCAGCTCCGGATCGGACAGGATCACGTGCATCGCCGGCGGCACCAGCTTGTGCGAAACTAAAACGCTGTAGTTCGACACGCCCTGCGCCTTGGCCTGCATTATGCTCAGCGCCACCCCCGGGGCAGTCGTCTCAAAGCCGACTCCCAGGAACACCATCTGCCGGTCCGGGTGGTTCTTCGCCCACTCCACGGCATCGGCCGGCGAGTAAAATATGCGCACATCAGCACCCAGCGCCTTCTCCTTTTCCAGCGAGGTCACGCTTCCCGGCACCCGGATCATATCCCCAAAGGTGCCCAGCGTCACACCGGGCGTCCGGGCGAAGGCCACCATCCGGTCGATGTCACCATAATCGGTGACGCACACCGGGCAGCCGGGACCGCTCCGCAGGTCAATGTATTCACCCAGCAGGCTGCGCAGACCGGCCTTGGAGATGGCCACGGTATGCGTGCCGCACACCTCCATAAACACCGCCCGGCGGCCGAGGCGCTCCGCCGCTTCCTTGGCCAGTTCGGTGACCTTGGCCAGCAGCGCTTGGCTTATCTTCGGGTCACGAAACCTGTCCAGGATTTGCATCCTTCAAGATCTCCTCCCACAGCTTGATTCGTTCCTGCGCCTCTTCCACGTCCAGTTTCTCGATCGCAAACCCGGTGTGCGCGATCAGGTATTCGCCGATCTCCACCTCGCCCACCATCATGGTGTTCACGCGGCGGGTCACACCGAAAACCTCCACCACCGCCACATTCTCTTCCGGATGCACCTCGATCACTCGTCCCGGTACGGCTACACACATTCCTCTCTCCACCTCCGATAAGCTATCACGGCCTGCCCCAGACACAGCCCGCCGTCGTTCGCCGGCACATACCGGTGATACAGCAGACGGTAACCCGCATCCGGCAGTGCCTTCTTGGCACGCGCAAACAGGTATCTATTCTGCCAGGAGCCGCCGCTCAGAGCGACCGTCCGGAGGCCGGTGGCCTCCGCCGTCTGCCGCACGGTCTCCAACACCATCTCTATAACCGTGTTGTGAAACCGCGTGACGATGGTCTCCCGGGATTCTCCCTTTGTTAAATCGGCCAGCACGCCGCGGATGATCCCGCCGGCCGATATTACCCGGCCCTTGATCTCGAACGGGTAGGCACCCAGCCGCAATCCGTCCTCCGGATCAAGAACCAGCTCGCTGAGCTCGATCGCCGCCTGGCCCTCATAGCTCGCCTGACGGCACACCCCCAGCAGGGCGGACACCGCGTCGAACAGACGGCCGCACCCCGAGCTGGGCGGGCAGTTGAAGCCCCGCGCCAGAAGCTGTTGCACAATAGGCAGCTCCCGGCCGAACTCCCCGAACAGTCGCGCCGCCTCGCGCGCCCCCTCATCCGCACCCAGATAGGTGTGCAGGTAGGCCGTCGCCGTCCGCCAGGGATTGCGCACCGCCTGCTCACCGCCCGGGAGCGGCACGTAGCCCAGATGGTACTCGCGGTTGAAGGACGTGTAATCCCCGGTGAGGATCTCAAATCCCCAGAGCGTCCCGTCGGTGCCGTACCCGGTCCCGTCCAGGATCACCCCGATCGCCCGCTCTTCCACATCGTTATCGGCCAGACAGGAAACCAGGTGGGCGTGGTGGTGCTGCACCGCATACCGCGCTTCGGCCGGCACCCTTCCGGCCAGGCGCGAGGAACGGTAGTCCGGGTGCAGGTCGTAGCCCACGATCTCGGCCTCGATCCCCAGCAGCCGCTGGAAATTCATCAGGCTGGAGAACAGGTTGTTCTCCCCCTCCACACTGTCCAGCTCGCCCACATGCTGACTGACAAAGGCCTGATCCTTCTTCAGCAGGCAGAAGGTGTTCTTCATCTCCCCGCCGATCCCCAGCACCACACGCTCGGCCGCGAACGGCACGCGCACCGGCACCGGCACGTAACCGCGGGAGCGGCGGAGCAATACCGTATCCCCGTCCACCACCATGGTCAGAGAATCGTCGCACCGGTTCACAATTTCCCGGTTGTGCAGGAGATAATAGTCCGCAATGCCGGCCAGCTCGCGCAGGGCATCGGCGTTCTCCTTCGCCAGCGGCAGCTCACTGTAGTTGCCGCTGGTCATCACCAGAATATCGAACGGGCCGCCAAATAGCAAATGATGCAGCGGCGTGTAAGGCAGCATCACGCCCAGCGTCTTCAGGCCCGGAGCCAGTTCAACCGGCAGGTCGTACGCCTCGTTCTGCCGCAGCACCACGATCGGCGCCTGCGGCGAGCGCAGCAGTTCGGCCTCGGCCTCGTCCACCCGGCAGAATTGCCGCACCGTCTCCAGATTACGGCACATCACCGCGAAGGGCTTGGCGCTGCGGCCTTTTCGGTTGCGCAGGGTGCGCAGCACCTCCGGGTCGCGCGCGTTGCACACCAGGTGAAAGCCGCCCAGGCTCTTCAACGCCAGAATCTTACCCCGGCCGAGCGCCTCCCAGCACAGCTCGCGCCAATCACCATCGATCGGGGTACCCTCACCGTCGGTGAACTCCACCGTAGGGCCGCACACCGGACAGGCCACCGGCTGGGCGTGAAAACGCCGGTCCAGCGGGTCGCGGTACTCCCGCGCGCAGTCCGGGCACATCGGGAACCCGGCCATCGAGGTCTTCGGCCGGTCATAAGGCAGGTCGCGCACAATCGTGAAGCGCGGCCCGCAGTTTGTGCAGTTCGTAAACGGGTAGCCGAAATGGCGGTCGTTCGGGTCGAAGGTGTCCCGCGCACATTCCGGACACATCCCCACATCGGGCGGCACCAGGGCCTCAATCTCGTCATCGGCGGCGCTGGCCGTGATCTCAAAGCCCGTGTAACCCTCCACCGGCCGCTCCTCGACCTCGAAAAAGTCGATCCGCGCCAGCCGGGGCGGTTCATCCTGCAGCACCCGGACAAAACTCTGCACCGCCCCGGCCGGTCCCTCGGCCTCGATCAGCACACCCCGTCCGGCATTGAGCACGCTGCCCGTCAAACCATGCTTGAGCGCCTGGTTGTACACGAAGGGCCGAAAGCCCACCCCCTGGACGGTGCCCTTGATCGTTATCCGGTAATGGCGTTTTTCTTCTCGCGCACCCGTTCTCTCAGCCATGCGCACCACTTTTCTACGCCCTCACCCGTACGGGCCGAGGTGACGAATATTTCCAAATCAGGGTTAATCTCTTTGATTTCCCGGGTCACCGTCTCCATGTCAAAGTCGGTGTACGGCACCAGATCGCTCTTGTTGATCACCGCGGCATGCGCCTGCCGGAACACCGCGGGATACTTGGCCGGTTTGTCGCCTCCCTCGGCCACACTCAGGAGGGCGATCTTGTAGTCCTCGCCGAGGTCAAAGTCGGCCGGACAGACCAGGTTCCCCACGTTTTCAATGAACAGCAAGTCGGTGTTCTCAACATCCAGCTGATCGAGCGCCCGCCCCACCATGTTCGCGTCCAGGTGGCAGAGGCCCTCGGTGTTCACCTGCACCACGTCGGCCCCCTGCCCGGCGATCCGCTCGGCATCCCGCGTGGTATAGATGTCCCCCTCCACCACGCTGATCACCATTTCGTCCTTCAGCGCGGCGATCGTGCGCTCCAGGAGCGTGGTCTTTCCCGCGCCCGGGGAACTGATCAGGTTGACGGTCAGCAATTTCTGCAGGCGTTCCCGGTTCTCCCGCGCGACCTGGTCGTTAGCCCGTAGAATGCGTTGCGCCATTACTACTTTCAACGCCATCTTCCTTTCCGTCGTCTCCCTCGTAATAGTCGATATACAGCTCCTGCCCGGTCTTCACCTTGGCGCGTGCGCCGCACTTCGGGCAGAAGTAGGTCACGTCCTCGACTTCGGACACCGCCCCGCACTTGGGGCATTCCACCGTAATGTCCACCACCTCGATCTCCAGCTCGCCGCCCTCAAAAATCGTACCGGGCGAAAGAATGGTAAACGCGAAGTCCAGGGCGTCCGGCAGGGCGCCGTTCATCTTGCCCAGAACCAGCTTCACCTTGGTCACCCGCTTGATGTTGTTCTCCTCGGCAGATTCAGTAATCTGCTCGAAAATGGCCGTCATCAGCCCGATTTCATGCATTCCTAAACCCTCACTCTTTTCCTAGCCAGCGGTCGATCTCGGCGCGGACGGCGCGGGCCGCCTCCGGCACGGCCTGGGCCACCTCCGGGGAGAGGCCCATATGCCACGCCTCCATACTGGAAACCGTCACCCCGATGATCACCACTTCGGTGGGAATCATCTCGGGCACCGACCTGCGCCCGAAGGCCAAGGCGTCCCGGACGCTGATATCGTGCACCGACGCCGGCGGCGCCGACTTCCGCGGAAGCTCGTCCTCCCGCCACCGCACGATTTGACCCGGTTCGCCCGTTCCCGCTACCGCGTCTATTATAACAGCTTTATCGAATTCCAACATGTGGTCCAGCAGGCCCAAACCGGGAGCACCCGCCTCCACCACCTGCACCGTCTGGGGCAACCCCTCCCGGGTCAGTTCACGCAGGACCTCGATTCCGACCCCGTCGTCTCCCGCGAACACGTTTCCGCACGCCAAGACGACAATTTTCGGTTTGCTCAACCCTTAATCACTCCCGGATTCCACTGCGGCCGATAGATACCTTTAGCATTCGTCTTTTGTCCGTGCATATCCTTTCACTGTCGAAAAAGAACGGGACCCCTCCGGATAACCGGAAGGGTCCCGAAAGGTAGGTCCAAGTCACCAGCTGACTAGCTGACTCCTCTTTCCAACTGCTTAACCATCTCACCGTTAGCATCATATACGTTGATGCTGAGCGGCATTTCACCCAAAATGGCGTGTGTCGCGCAGCTGAAGCACGGGTCATACGCCCGGAGAGCCATCTCGACCATATTCAGCAGGCCGTTGGTGATCTCCATACCCGGCTTGATGACGGCCATCGCCGCCTTCTTCACCGCCATGGCAATCGGGCCGTTATTGTTGGTGGTGCCCACGATCAGGTTGGCCGCCGTGACGATACCCTTTTCGTCGGTGGCGTAGTGGTGCGTCAGGGTGCCGCGCGGCGCCTCAACGATTCCCACACCCTCCTTCGGCGTCTCGGTCGGGATGTTCAGGATATCATCACTGGTGATCTCCGGATCCTGCGCCAGCTCAAGCAGACGCTCGGTGGCATACATAAGCTCAACCAAACGCGCCCAGTGCGTGGCCAGCACGGCGTGTACCGGCCTGCCGCCGAGCGTATCGAAGAACCTCTCGTAGGCGGCCTGCGCTTCCGGAGTGGTAAAGCCTTCGCTGGCGTTAATGCGGCCCAGCGGAGCGGCCTGGTAAATCGAGGTGCCCGGGCCTTCCACCAGACCCTGCCACCCGAGCTTCTTCAGGTACGGGAACTTCAGATAGCTGTACTCTTCCACGTGCTCGGCCACGTAGTCCAGGTATTCCCTCGGGCCGTACTTGTAGAGTTCATTGCCCTCGGTATCCACCACACGGACCTTGCCGTCGTAGAAGTTGACCTTGTTGTTCTCGTCGACCATACCCATGTAGTTGGTGACCAGCTTGTACCCGTCGCTCAGAATCAGATCGACATAGGCCTTGTTCTTAAGCACAACGTCATCGAAGAGCTGTAGGCTGAACTTCGCGAATTCCACCAGGGATTTCGCCATTTCTTCGACTTCCTTGCGCTCATCTTCGTTGAGGCCCTTACTCACACCGCCGGGCAGCGTCCAGGCCGGATGCGTCGCCTTGCCGCCCAGCATGGCCTGAATCTTCTGCGCCTTAGCGCGGTGCTTGACGACCGAGCCCCCGATCTCCACACCGACTTTGCCGATCACACCCAGCACGTTCCGGACGGCCGGGTCGGCGTCGGGGCCCATCACAAAGTCGGGCGCCCCCAGGGCGTAGAAATGCGCGATATGGCTGTGCGTGAAGTGCGCCGAATAATAGAGCTCGCGGAGTTTTTTCGCCGTCGGCGTAGGTTCTACTCCGTAAACCATGTCCATGGCCTTACCCGAGGCCAAATGATGCGCGGCGGGTCAAACACCGCAGATACGGGTAACAATCTGCACAACCTGCTCCATCGGGCGGCCTTCGCAGAATTTCTCGAAGCCGCGCAGCTCCGGAATCTGGAGATACACGTTTTCGACCGCCCCGGAGTCATTCAGGAAGATATTGATCTTGGCGTGACCCTCCAGCCTGGTTACCGGATCAATAGCGATCTTCTTCATACTTTAGCCCTCCTTAACAGCGACCCCGGCAGTGCGTAGCGGTAGAACGTACCCGCCGGATCGAGCAACTGGCTGATGATACGGTCCGCTTCATCCGGATCGTCGGTATCGACGACGGAAGCCAAGGCACTGATATACTTGGCGCCCACGTCGATCACATCATCCAGCGGCCCGTAGCAGCCGGTGCAGGGCATATTCGCACTGATGCACTGGTTGCCGCAGCCGGCCCGAGTAACGGGACCCATACAGGGCAGGCCCTGCTCCAGCAGGCACTTCTCGGGATCAACTTTGAATTCGAACGGCTGACGGAACTCCTTAACCTTCTTGTCGGTCTTGATCCGGCTACAGGTATTGCAGAGTGTAACGTTTTCACAGCCCGCGTAGGACCCAACAGGCGGAAGCTGTCCCTTTACAATCGCCATGACAACGTTCCAGATCTGGGTGTAAGTGGGCGGGCAGCCCGGCACGTAGTACTCGACATCCACCACGTCGGTCAGGCATTTCACTTCTTTATAGAACTCCGGAAGCTCGATCTCGCCTTCCGGCACTTTGGTCACAGTTTTGGGGAGGACTTTCTCCGGGTTTTCCGTGGATGGCGATTCGAAATAGACCCGGTTCAAGATGGCGCCCTGTTTCTTGAAGTTGGCCAGGCCCGGGATGCCGCCGGAAATGGCACAGGCCCCGAAGGCCACCATGACCTTGGACTTCTGCCGCAGGAGCTTGGCAATGTGCTCGTTCTCCGAATTCCGTATGGCGCCGTGATACAGGCAGACATCGATGTATCCGTCCTCATACGATTCCAGGTCACTGTATTTAAAGTCGGTCGCGAGCGGCCAGAAAACGATGTCCGCCGCCTCGGCCAGGTCGATAACCTTTTCGGCTATGTCCAACGTGGCCACGTCACAACCGCCGCAGGCTGCGCCCCAGTAGGAGGCTAATTTCAGCTTACTCATCTTAACCCTCCCCTCCGGCTGCAACCTGGCACTCTTTCTTAAACGGGCCAAGCCGCCTGAGATCTTCGGTGAAGTCATGGATGATCTGCGCAAACACCGTACCTTCCGCCGCAGACACCCATTCTAAACGTACTCTTTCCTTTTCGACGCCAAGCTGCGCCAATACCTCGGACATCAGCTTGAAACGGCGCATCGTCTTGTAATTGCCACTAACATAGTGGCAGTCACCGGGGTGTCAACCCGCCACCAAAACGCCGTCTGCTCCGTCGCTCAAGGCTTTAAATACAAACTGCGGGTCAACGCGGCCGGAGCACATCACCCGGATGATTCTCACGTTCGGTGGATACTGAAGCCTGGAGACACCGGCCAGGTCAGCACCGCCGTAACTGCACCAGTTACACAGAAACGCGATGATTTTGGGTTCAAAATTCGATTTCTCCATTCCCGCCCCTTCTTTCATACAGACTTTGAAAGCTCAGCACCAGCACCAGCAGGTTTATTCGTTCTCTCACCTCCGTTACCGTCTTTTTCCGTGCTCAATAAGAATAACCAACCGATTCGTCAACTGACTTAAACAGCAAGAAAGGCCGAAACCAACTTCCTCGCTTGTCTCGCAACCCTTGTCCGAATATTTTTTTCTATTCTAACAAAAGAACCTTCCAGCATCAAGCCTTTCCAACACTAAACCGGCAACACTTGCTTTTTTGAAAACATTTGCCCGTTAATGGCGAACCCGAAAAGCATATAGTTTGGCCCCCAGGACGGACCGGCCAAAACGAGCCACATTGATCAATTCGTCAAGCCGGAGTAAGAATCCTGCAACAAAAAACATAAGTGCACCCACAATGATGTCCAAAATTATACGGATCAGGAGAGCCATGCCTGACCCGGCAAACACCCCGGCGAGAAAAGCATCGGTAAAGTGCACCACCAGGACCATCACCGCGGCAGCGGCAATCACGCCGCCCAAAAAACGCAGAAGATCGGCAGTCAAGACGGGCAGGCGGCGGTGCAGCAGATAGGCCAGGATTACCATGTTCAGCAGGGCCGTGATCGAAGTGCCCAGCGCCAGTCCGGCATGCGCGAAATAACCCATCAGTGCCAGGCTCGCCCCGAACTTCACCACCAGCGTGCTGAGCGTGATCACCACCGGGGTGCGCGTGTCCTGCATGGCGAAGAAACCACGGCTCAAAATCATCACCATGCACAGCCCGATCAATCCGATGGAGAAGAACAGAAGCGCCGCTGCCGTCATTTCGGTCGCCCGGGCGTCGAAGGCCCCGCGCTGGAACAGAAGCGTGACGATCGGCTCGCGCAGGATCAGGATACCCGCGCCCGCCGGAATGGTCAGCATCAGCACTACCTTGATCCCGCGGCGCAGGGTGGCCGCCATCTCGGCCGGTTTGTTCTCGGCAATCTGCTTCGACAAGGTCGGAAAGATGGCCGTGGAGATGGCCAGGACAAACAGGCTCTGCGGGAGCTGGATCAGCTTGTTCGCGTAGTTCAGCGCGGCGATGCTGCCCTCGGCCAGGCCCGAAGCCAGCACCCAGTCCACCATCAGGTAGATCTGGTTCACCGAGAGGCCCAGCGTCAGCGGGAACACCAGCGCCAGCACCCGTTTAACCTCGGGATGACGGAAATCAAAGATGAAGTGGTAGCGAAAACCGGCCCGCCGCAGGACCGGAATCTGGATCAGCGCCATGGTGAGCGCACCGCCCAGCGCCCCTGCCGCCAGGCCGTACACCCCATAAAACCGGCCCAGTACCAGCGCGCCGAAGATGATGACGATGTTCATCGCCGCCGAGCCGAAGGCCGGGATGCCGAAGATATTGTTCGCGTTCAGGATGCCCATGAAAAGCCCCGCCAGGCTGAAGAAGACAATGGAAGGAAGCATGAAAATGGTCAACTGCACGGCCAGATTAAAGGTTTCGGGCGGGAAGCCCTGCCCCAGCAGTCCCACGATCAGCGGCGCGGCCAGCATACCCACGAGCGCGGCGGCCACCGTAAAAACCACCAGCGCATTGGTGACGAGGCTGCACAGCCGCCAGGCCTCGTCGCGCTGTCCCTTGGCCACATACTCCGCAAAGATCGGCACGATAACCGTGGCCAGCGCCAGTCCGGCCACACCGTAAAAGATGCTCGGAATGGTGTAAGCCACCAGATAGGCATCGGTGGCACTGGTGGCTCCAAACTGATGGGCGATCGCCGTCTCCCGGCCCAAACCCAGGAGGCGGGACAGCCCCGACATAATCATCACAATAATTGTCGCCCGAGCGACTACCTGTCCTGTAGACAATGGCGTATCCTCCACTCAGCTAAGATAGATACTAACACCGCCGTTCAGGCCAGGCAAGTACCAACCACAGGGACGGTTCTTGCGGCCGGTCCCCGTGGTTATGCGGTCGACCGGCTGTTATCGGATGGTTAAGCGATGAAGCCCCTGCACCGTCTTCATCCAGGCATCAGCCCGCTCCGGGTCGTCCTCAAGACTGTACCTGACTGACGTCAGCACCCGGACAATTACCGGAGTGGTCGTTCCGAGGAATTGCGCGATTGTCAGCTCGGGGTAATCCAGACAGTGGCGGGCTGTGAAAACAAAGAGCTGTCTGGCATCCCGCGCACGGTGATTCGCACCGGGAGCTCGCACCTGTTCGGGAGAAACCCGTGTCAGCCTGCAGACCTCTACCATCAGTTTACTCAGCCGTTTTTCGGTCTCGCGCCCAATTCTCGGAGGCTCGTATCGCACGCGCGGCGTCTCTGAAGGGGGAGCCCCCTCCCCTTCGCGCGCGTCCAGATCATCCTGTTGGCTGCCGAACCACCGGTATGCTTCAGGATCGGATACCAGACCGGCCTTTACCGGCTCCAACCGCATGTGACGGATAATTCCCATTATCCGCGCCCGGCCGCGCACCCGTATGATTTTCGAATCCTTGAGTCTGGGGCTAAAACTGTGCAGGGCCGCGCGCATGTACTCCACCGCAGAAATGACATCTTTACCTTCGGCCGGGGGCTTAACCAAGCAATGCACATGGTCGGGCATTACCAAGTAGGCTAGTATTGTAAGATTATTGTCATCAGCATTATTAATTAGAAACTGAATCAGAGCCTCATAATCACTATCTGTTCCGAGTTCAGCTTGAGTGAATCCCTGAATGATGATATGATATGCTTCAACCATGGCTTGTACCGTTCACCCCCGCTACCGCATGGTAAATATAATATCGGAATAAACCAACTCTAGTCAAACGTTCTATCGATATATGAATAGCACACTCTTCGCACTGAACTTCGCATCATTTCTGAAGGGTAAGAAGAACAATTGCAGGAGCAGCAAATGAAGAATGGGCTTGATATGGAAAAGCTGGATATTGGGAAGCGCCTAAAAGAACTGCGCGAAAATGCCGAACTCAGCGGCAAGGCCCTGGCTGAGAAAGCCAATATCGCTCAGTCTACGATCAGCGAGATCGAATCCGGCAAGACAACCCCCGGGATCCGGATACTGGAAAAGATTTGCCGGGCTCTTGGGATAACGCCGGCTGAGTTTTTCAATCCGGACACCACCCGTCACAAGCCGTTGCCGGCAGACCTGGCCCGGATGGTGGAAAAAGCCCGCCGACTCCGTCCGGAACAGCGCGCCGTCGTTGGCCTGATTATTGATGCCTTCCTGCAGCAAAACGGTGACTGCGCTGCTGAAGATCGCCCCCCTTACAAACCCTCCGCCGACTGACAAGATGATGATACATTCGTCAAAATCCACCACATCCCCTGCAAACGCCTTGGACTACCACTAGATCGCCCATCACGAATGCACCGACACCTGCTGCCATCTAAGAAACGGGTAGCCCTCATTTCTGTCCGGATCGATGCCCCATACGGTATCAAAATCCCAACCCGGGTACGTTTCCCGCCGCTTCATTTGTTCCGTAGTCTTGCCTTCACCGCCGGCAGACGCCGTGCAACCCGATGTTCCTGTGTCCCAATAGCTGTTCTCAACAGGACCATTGCCGTTTCCAACCAGACCTCCGGAGCGATTGCTAACACTACCGCTGTTATAGCTGTTGATAATTTTCCCGGTCGAAACGTTATACCCAACCAGCCCGCCGGCCTGCGTTCCACTAACACTGCCGCGGCTATAGCAATTCCCAATGGAATTGTTGTTCCGACCAACCAGGCCTCCGGTGTTGCCGCTTCCACTTACTGCGGCAAGGTTGCAACTGTATACTATGGAGCCCTTGTTTTGCCCGACCAATCCCCCGGTAAAAGCACTTCCGCAAACCGAACCGGCAACAGAACAGTTGCTGATGATTCCACTGGAGTGACACCCAACCAGTCCACCTGTGGTAAAGATTCCGCCGGTAACACAGACCTCCTCAACACGCAGGTTCCTGATCTCAGCGTCTGCCGAGGTATAGCCGAACAGACCAACATTATCATCGGTCGGCCTGTCGATCCGCAAGCCGGTAATCCGATACCCGTTGCCGTTGAATTTGCCCGTAAACTGGCGGTCTCGAACGCCGAGAGGTCTCCAACCCTTTCCACCATCATATCCCGGGCCTTCCGCGGACAGATAGTGACTCAAATCAATATCGTTTATCAGAATAAAACTGTCCCCCAAATGGTTTCGTACATTGTCCAGGTGATAGGGGTTGGAAATCCGCCACGGATCACTTTCCGAACCATCCCCGCCGGCAAACGGAAGCGTCTCCGGAAACACCGCCGTTACCACGCCTGAACCCGGCTCATATGTCACCGACTCGGCTTCGGCTACCGTGAAGAAATCGGCTTCTAGTCCATCCAACGTAAACCCCGGCTTTGGACTCAGGGTGATGGTGGCGGTGTAGACGGTATTGGACCGGAACAAAGCGTCGTCCGGATCCCAGGTGACCTCTCCGCGGTACTGCTCATTCTCGGTGATGGAATCCACCGGTGCCTCCCCGGTTATCGGTGCGGCAACCCCTTTGATTTCCCTGATGCTGACAATAACCGCCTTCAGTCCTCTTGCCTTTCCATTATTGAAGGCCTCCACGGCCGCCATCAGTTCCGCGACCACAGCTTCGATCTCCTGCGGCGACGTCACCGCATCCCGGGCGGCTTCGGCCTCCCTGATGGCCGCATCCAAAGCATCTTTTGCCTCTGGTGTCACCCAGTATCTGCCCGGTTCGACATCCGAACCGTCCGCACTGATCACCACATCCACCATCGCCGCCTGGGCTTGTGCGATAGCGTCGTCCACAGCCGACAGCGGCAGTTCTTCCACAATCACCTCCGCCGTGGCCTTGATCCTCGCGTCGGCGGCGGAAGCAGCCGTGATCAATGCCGTTCCCGCAGCGACCGGCGTTACGATTCCGGCTTCAACGGTGGCCACCGCATTATTGCTGGAAGACCAGATCACCTTCTTATTGCTCGCATTGGCCGGGCTCACCGTTGCTGTGATTATTCCCTTCGCCCCACCCGCCATCAGAGTCATCGTCGACGGCGAGACGGATACAGCGGTCACCTTCACGGTTGATTGGCGACTCCGGTCGCTGCCGGTCACGCCGGAAACCTTCTTACCGCTCACAGTCCCCGTGACACCTGCAGCAACCTCGACCTTGGCCGGAGTCTGCTCTATCCTCGAACCATCAGCGTTAATGTGCGCCGTTCCGATCCCTCCCGCACCGGTAACGCTCGCCTTGGCATCAAGAATCAGTTCCTCGACCGTGCCCTCGACAATCTCGATCTCCACGTCCCGCGCCTTCACATAAACTGTCCCAAAGTGGCCGGCGAGGGTGACCCGGGTTCCGGCGGGGACAACCTCGGAGATGGTAACCGTTTCGAATCCCGCTCCCGTCACAGCGGCCTCGACCAACGCCGCGCCCGATTCCAGCGTTACCGCATCAATGATCGTGTTTCCCGCAGCAATAACCCGCACCCCGTCCTTCGCCACCGTGATACCGGACAAGCTGCAGTCCTCCAGAGCAACACTGTTCGCGCCGCCGCCCTTGATGGTGGTCTTCCCTTCAACGGTGACGTTCCGCAGGGTGACGTCCCCATCACCGATGCCGTCGGCCAGGAGCAGATCTCCGGTAATGATCAAATTCCGCAGCACGACACCGGCGACCTCTACGATCGCGTCGCCGTGGATGGTCTCGGTTCCGTCAACCGGTCCGTACGTTCCGGCTGCATCATAGACTTGGTTGTATGTGATGGTGGTTATCCGGGAGGCCGAGAAGCGGGCCGTTCGGTCGAGAGTGACCACGGCTTCGGCCCGGGTAATCGGATTTCGGGCCCCGAAGGTGCCGTCGGTGTAGCCACACATTATACCGGCCGCTACCGCCGCATTGACGGTGTCAGCAGCCCATGCGGCAATGGTTCCGGTATCCTGAAAGACGGCCTGTGGAGCATCATCTCCGAGCTGCAGGAGTCGCGAGACAATCGAGGCAACCTCTTGGCGGGTAATGGCGTTGTGCGGTTTGAAGGTGCCGTCGCTGTATCCGCCGGCATAACCCGCCTCAACAGCGGCGGCCACTTCACCATAAAACCAATCGGACCGATTGACATCCCGGAAAGCGGCTTTTGCTTGCGGATCTTGAATCCCGAACGCTCTGTTCACCAGAGCCACGAATTCTGCGCGCGTGACACTGCTGTTCGGCTTGAAGCTGCCGTCCGGGTACCCTCCGGCGAGTCCTTGATCCACCCACCTGATGATCTCCTTCTCTGCCCAGTGACCCTGGACGTCGAAAGGCTGGGCAACAGCGGTCCGAACGCCCGGCATAATGGAAAGAAGAAACAGTGCGATCACAACAACCTGCATATTTCGGGGCAAACCGGACACCCATTTCGGTTTATTCCGGACAGTCATTTCGGCCGAATCCGGACACCCATTTCGGTTTTTAACCGGACACTTTTGGCTCAAGTCCGAAATAGGTGTCCGGAATACCGAAACAAAACGGAAAAGCTGGTTGACGAACATAGCGGCGCTGGATAAACCTAGGCAGATGCTCTACCATCGACATAAAACGTCAAGGATGGTGGATGGTAGAGATGCCGCGAAAGGGGATATCCATGCGCAAAGTAAGAGAAATACTGCGACTGCATTTTGGGGCCGGTTTGAGCATCCGTCAGGTAGCTCAGAGTTGCAACATCGGCCGCAGTACCGCCGGAGAATACATACAGCGGGCACGGAATGCAGGACTAGGCTGGCCCTTGCCCGAGGACATGGACGAGACCCAGCTGGAAGCGGCCTTGTTCAAGCGGCCGAATTACAACACCAAACGGCCTCCGCTTGATATACACTACCTGCACACCGAAATGTGCCGAAAAGGCGTCACCCTGCAGCTCCTGTGGCACGAATACAAGCAGGCACATCCCGACGGTTACCAGTACACCCAGTTCTGCGAACACTACCGGCGTGGCCGGAAGAAACTGGACCTATGCCTGCGCCAGGAACACCGCGTCGGCGAGAAAACATTCGTGGACTGGGCCGGTCATACCATCCCCATTGTGGACCGGTACACCGGAGAAATTACTGCTGCCAGCATCTTCGTGGCTGTGCTCGGAGCCAGCAACTACACTTACGCGGAAGCGTTCCCTTCACAGGCTCTGGTCCACTGGATAACGGCCCACATTCATACCTTCGAGTTCTTCGGCGGCACCTCCAAGATCGTGGTGCCGGACAACCCCAAGACCGCGGTAACAAAGCCCTGCCGGTATGAGCCGGAGCTCAACCCACTTTACCACGACATGGCCGTGCATTACGGTACCGCAGTCATCCCCACACGGGTCAGAAAACCCCAGGACAAAGGCAAGGTTGAGGTCGGTGTTCAGCTGGTCGAACGCTGGATCCTGGCCGTGCTTCGCAACCATACCTTTTTCAGCCTCGCGGAACTCAACACCGCCATTCAAGAGCTTCTGGAACAGCTGAACAACAAAAAGTTCAGGAAGCTGCCCACTACCCGGCGTGAACTCTTTGAAACGCTGGATCGTCCGGCCTTGAAACCCCTGCCGGCAGAGCGATACCCGTTCGTCGATTGGAAAACCGCCAGAGTGAATATTGACTATCACATCGAGGTGAATCGCCACTTTTACAGCGTTCCTTACCAACTAGTGGGCGAACAGGTCGATGTCCGCCTGGGGCCTCAGGTGGTTGAGGTTCTGTACAAGCACCGGCGGGTGGCCAGCCACGTGCGCAGCTTCGTTCCGGGCCGCGCCACCACCTCGCCCGAGCACCGGCCCAAGGCACATCAGAAATACCTGGAGTGGACGCCTTCCCGCATCATTCGCCAGGCTGGGAAAATCGGTCCCCACACCGCGAAAATGGTTGAAACCATTATGGCTTCCAAGCCGCATCCAGAGCAGGGCTACCGGGCCTGCCTGGGCGTTATCCGGCTGGCCAAACGGTACTCGTCTGAAAGACTGGAGGCAGCCTGTAAGCGCAGCCTAGCCATCGGATCCCATTCTTACAAGAGTGTGAACTCTATCCTCAAGGCCGGGCTGGATCAGGCCCCGCTTAGGAAACAAGTCGTCAAGCCCGGACCCACCCACGAAAACATTCGGGGTCCGGAGTATTATCACTAAAGGAGCAAAGATCCGTGCTACAACAGACTCTCGACAAACTCAACCAGATGAAGCTCTTCGGTATGATCCAGGCGCTGGAGGAGCAACTCGTCCAGCCTGAGATTACTGGTATCCCCTTCGAAGAACGCCTCGGTATGCTCGTGGATCGGGAAAAAGACTACCGGGAAAACAAAAGACTTGCCCGTCTGCTTAAGCAGGCCAAACTCAAGCAAGAGGCCTGCGTGGAGGACGTGGATTTCCGCTACCCCCGGGGGTTGGACCGAGCCGTCTTCTTCTCTCTGGCCGAATGCCGCTGGATCAGAGAACGCCACAACTTGATCATCACCGGTCCAACCGGGGTCGGCAAAACCTTTATCGCTTGTGCGCTGGCCAACAAGGCGTGCCGGTTAGGGTTTAAGGTGCGCTACTGGCGTACCTCAAGGCTCCTGCAGGCCGTCTCCACCGCCCGGGCTGATGGCAGCTACCCCGCGCTGATCCGTACTCTCCAAAAGACCGATCTTTTACTTCTGGATGACTGGGGGATAGCTCCACTCCCGGTGGAGGAAGCCCGGGATCTCTTAGACATCCTCGAAGACCGCAACCAGACGCGGTCGACCCTGATCACCAGCCAGATGCCCATAAGCCAGTGGCACGATGTTCTGGCCGATCCTACTCTCGCCGATGCCATCTTGGACCGGCTGGTACACAATGCTTACAAACTAGAACTGAGAGGGGAGTCTATGCGAAAACTTATGACCAAGCTTAACTGATTCCGGACACTTGGTTATATTATCCACAACCAGCGTCGCTACGTTCCCACCACCGTCCGGAAATCCCGGAACAGGTGTCCGCTTTCACCGGAATACGCACAACCAGTAATAGTTTGCAGAGTCGCGCATATCCCACAATGAATCTCCCCATTGATGAAGCGCCTTCTTGAACAATATAACCCGCTTGTTTTCCGGTATAATTCGACCCAATGGTATATTTTCCTTTGCTTACCGTTTCCAGGAGGGGCAGGATTTCCCACATCCGGTGTAGAATCCGACTACTTACAACAAGCATTTCAATAACCGGGGGCAACCATAGGGGCGGTTCTTGTGGTCGGCACCCAGGAGTTTAGCAATCGACATCTCTGAACCTATACTTAGACACGTGGGATTCGGGGGAAAGGAGTGAAGGCAATGCTGTTCAATAAAATCCTATTACCAACCGACGGATCAGAAGTTTCTATCAAAGCCGCGCGCCATGTGCTGGAAATCGTTAAGGAAAAGCCCGAGGCTAAAGTGACTGCCCTTACCGTCGACCAAATAGCCCACCAGTTCGCATCCTATGCCACTATTTATAGCCCGGAAATGGAAACCACGATAAACGAGATGGCGCAGAGGCGGCTGGAGCATACAGCGGAGGTATTTCGCGCGGAAGGGTTCGAAATCGACACCGTACACCTGAAGGGCGATCCCGGTCTGACGATCACACAGTACGCCGTGGAAAACGGTTTTGATGTGATCGTAATGGGCACCACCGGTGCCGGCAATATTGGCGGAGCCCTTTTCGGCAGTGTCGCCCTAAAGGTGCTCGGTATGGCGAAGGTACCGGTTCTGCTGATCAGCAAATCCTGTCCAGGGTAAAAAAGACTATACCGGCCGGCCACAAGAACCATCCCCCGGTCGACCCGGGGGCCCGGAGTGAACGGCTACCAGGGGATCTTATCCATATGGTCGCCGCGGAGAATCGGTATGATCCTGCTCCGCAGCGGCTCCGGCACGTCCTTCAACTTCCGGTCATCCACCTGCAGGACCTCCACGGTGTCCACCCGCAGCATTGTGGCGACCTCCCGAGCGGTCAGCCCCTGATTCTTGCGCAGTTCCTTCACGGTGCGGTTCCTCATTCTCCAACCAAACAGCATAAACCCCACTCCAAAATGGTCATCGTACGAGTTTACGAATTAAGGATCACATACACCGTAAAGGCCGGCCGCCTAATAGGCTTTCCGGCTGAATATAGACTCCAAGGCTCTTGACTATCCTTGCCGTATTTCAAGCCAATGAACCTTTCTACAATTCGGACATTCGCCAAGAGCGTGAGGCTCTTTATCATTTACGCCGAAGATTCGACTAATCTCTTTACCACACTTATTACACTCTAAAGAGTCGGGCAATTCAAGAAAGGGGCCTCTAAACACCCAATCATCCATATCTGAACTAAAACTGAAGTCTACTGCCAGGGGAGAGTCCACAAGCCACTTGGGCGGACGATACTTTTCCAAATCCTTTTCCTCCTTTAATTGTAATTGGCTTTAATTCTCCGGTAACCGCTCCACACAAGAGCCAAGGAGTAACCCCCGTACTTGCGTTTGGTAGCACCATACCCTAACTCACATCGCAACCACCGGAACCGCACCCATCATCAACCCCTTGACGACTATCTGAGTGCAGAGAAACAACTCTAACTTCCCGAACACCGCACATCGGCTTTGTCTCTTTCTCCAGTTACAAGCTCATCCACCTGGCCCACGACAGCAGCACCAACGTGAAGAGCATCTATGACACTCATACCATCTTCACCCGCACGACGCCCCCATTCGAGCAGCCAGAATTGCACTCTCTACTCTGTTTATATATAATTACCATCCTCTAAGGCACACAATAATCCTCTGACAATTGACCGTGTCTAGAATTAGTTAGATAGTCTCCCAGCCTGTAAGGTCAGAACAGTTGGCCTCCAGCCAAGCATCCGGAGCTTTGCCAAGGGATTTCTACTCATATGCTCTTTAGGAAGCTAAGAATCGATTATTCACCCAGCAGGATTCATTCCTAGAACCTATGCCTCACGAGTAAGGGATTGCAACAGTTCCCCAAACTGTCTCCGATTCTTCTTTGAAGCTGCAAGAGCCGGTTCGACTCTTAGAACCTCTATTTCAGGTCCTCTGGGCGGCTTCCAGTCAGTGAAGTTAAGGATATGGAGGGATCGATTCTCCGGCGGTATTAGATAATCAAGCAATCGGTTCGTCAAGTCTTCATGATGACTGGCAATAAACAACTGACGTCGTGGACTCCAAACACCCTCCTCGTCGTTGGGTTGATAAGCCATCTGCCGCAGGAGAACGGCCATTCGCGGTAGTTGAGCCATGTCAAGTGCAGTGGTTGCGTCATCTAGGGCGATAATGCTGTGCGGTAAAAGAGAATCTAGGGCCATATTCAGGCTAAACATCAAAGAAAGCCCCAATTGTACTTTTTGCCCGGTGGAAAGCGAGTGATAAACACGACCATCCTCAAAAGCAATCTCCCACGCAGGCAGCCTCACACTCTTTTTTTCAACCCGGGTCTTGATTTCACCGTTTTTCAAAACCATCTTTTCCATCCCCTGCACCCTGCAAAAATAATACAGGACATCGTTCACTAGTTTCTCAAACCGCTTTTCGACATCGTGGGGCAGGTCGTTCAGGGCTTTCGAAAGTATAGAGCTACGCGTTGTCTTTTCCTTTTCCAAAGCACTCTTTATGCCATTCAAAGACTCCCTAGCCAGCTCTATATTCTTCACCTGCGCCAAGCTTTTCAGGCGATGCGCATCATCATCTTCCACCTCCCGCCACTGCTGGACAACACTGCGAACCTTGTCCAGTTTCCCGATAATTTCCTCAGCGTCGGACAACTCACCGCTCGTACCAGAATCATCCGCAAACGCGGCCCGTACTGTTTGTTGGTCAATGTGTTTCCGTCCCTGTTTACGGGTTTGTTCAATCAATTCTTTGAATTGCGGTTCTCGATCCGCTAGTTTTAAGAACCATTCGGAAGCTTCCACTGTACGGCGCAGTTCTTGATTGCTTTTCTGCAGAGACTCCATTTCTTCTTTCTTTTGCTTCCTGAGTTCCCTCAACTGGTTGTACCAAAGCTCAAGGTGTTCGTCCAACCCTTTACCATCCATATAATACATCGCCACAGTACGGCGGAGCCATTCAAGCACAGCATCAGGCGGCGGTGGAATAACCGAATCGCTACTTTCTGCCCCACCTGTAGGCAAGATCAACCATTCCGGGCCTTTCACACGTAAGTAGCGCAACAACTCCAGCAGGCCGGGACCGTCAGGGTCTTCGAAATGTCTCAGATACCTATCTATACGTTTCAGAGTATTCTGCGCGGAAATAATCTCTGTTGACTGCTCATCACACTTCTCTTTCATTACTGCAAGCAATCGGGGGTCGATCGTTAATTCACCCGTTGATTCTGGAGGCAGGTAACGCAGCAACTCGTGCACGGCAAGCGGCTGCGTGTTATTTACTGCTGGTCGGAGCAGCAATTCTTTCGTTTGATTAAGGAGCTTATCCATTAATCTCAAGAGATCGCTCACCGAAGCATCCGGTTCAGGTGGTGCATAGCCACTCCCGACTTCTTGCCGGAACTCCTCCACCAACTTGTACAGTTCACTCTCCCAACCTTTCCGTAAATTGCCGCTCTGGATAAGGAAAAGCCACTGATCTGAACGCCGGGGAATTTTAAGACCCATTTTCGCAGCGGCTTCAGCTAGTTCACCCCACGCCTGAACAAATTCCTTCGCTACCTGCCGCCGCCTATCCATAATCTCCGTTTCGCTAGGAATCCCGGACCGGCTCAACAAACGCGATTCTTCACTTTTCAAATGAGTTGAAGCATCTTTTACAGCTGACAGCGCTGATTTCAACAGGCTTGGTTCGGGAACCAAGAAACCACGCAGAGTTTCTCTGACTTCTTCAACCGGCGCTTCGTCAAAAAGGTACTGGAACAGATCTTGGAAGAAAAACGAGGCCCGGCCCACAATTGGGGATGGGATCTTCGCCGGTCGTTTAATCCCCGACGATTCAATACCGGGCTCCTTTTCACTTTCTTCTATTCTTACGGACACAATCTGCGGCCTATCACTCGATGGACCAGAAGCCATCTCAACGTCCGCCTTGATAAGCCCAATTGATTCACGTAAAAAGGTCAACGGTCGTCTTTCTGAAAAGTAACTGCCGGTAAGCAGTACATATAAAGCATCGATAAAGCTTGTTTTTCCGTAGCCATTGGGGCCAGTGAGCAAGACTATGTCCGCATCGGTGTTGAGTGGCGGCACACCCGCCCCGAACCCCCGGAAGTTCATAATTTCAAGGGACTTAACCCTGGTAATGCGCCCGCCATTCAATTCAGAGTACGCGTTAGGCATCACCATCATCTCCCTCGATCAAGCTTTCCACACGTTCCAACTGATCCTTCAGCCACTGTTCCACTGCCTGCTCGATCGGCTCATCATTCTCCGCGGCGGAAATGATGGTTTTGAGCAAGTTCCTATGCTCCTCGGCAATATTAGAAGTGCTGCACTCATCCCGCACCCGGTCAACATACTCTTCTTGAGTTAACGGCTTCAATTGCGGCACCTCGCCCCAGGTTACAAATGTGCTGCCTAACAGCCGTTGAATAACCGGATCTATGTAGGTTTCCCCCAGCCCTTCTTGCTGCTCTCGGGTCTCCTGCTTTGCAGGCTGTTCAACTACAAAGAGCGCGAAATCACCCCGGTGCCAATCCTGGTCGGCAGCCCAGCGTCGCAGCTTTTCGGCAAATGCCGATGGTGTTTCGAGCACCCCCAGACAGGGCAGAATGAAGCCAAACATCTCCGCTTGACAACCAACAAAACGCAGCACCCGGCCGATAGCACCTTGGGTTGGCTCAGATTTAATTCTCATATGTACCAGCAGCGCAACACTTGAAACATAGATTCCCTCAATAACAAAACTATCATCGGTTTCAAGCCCGGCGGTACTTTGAAGGGTGTTTTCATTTTCCACGGGTATGCGCCACTTGTCTATGGACATTGGGCCCATAATTGAATCACCCCTAATCCCTTACAGGTTTTGCTCTTTTCCGAATACTTGGTTTCCTAGCCCTAACCAAGTTGCTCGGGGCAAGGAGGGCATTGCGAAAATTCCGTTTCACCTGCCCAATACTATTTGCGGCCCACCCATCACCACGCAACATCTCAAGTAACGAAATCTGGTAAACCGAAACCATTTTGATGGACATATCCTTTTCAGCACCACTTTTCTCCGGATTATTGGTAGAAAGGCGGATTTTTTTCTTATAGATCCGACTGCCCCCAAATGGCAGACGGTCAAGTAATATCTGCACCAAAACGTTTTTCTGAACAACGATGTTGCTTTCTACTGCAAAAGCCCGTTCTGAATGGGAAAGAATGACTGCACTGTTAGAGGTTGATGAAATGTTTTTACTAACATCGACAAACAAGACACTATTGTTTTCGGAAACCCGCTCCAGTAAGTCCGCCCAGTCATCAGGTTTTCCGGATAATAAATATAGCGCTAAGAAAAAGAAGGGCAACAGCACAGGTCGATTAAAAAGAGAAGGGTACCAACCAGGGTTTGGTTCCGGTATACCGTACCTAATGCACCAGATCCATCTAGAGAGATGCAGATGACCGGTCTCATCGAAATCAAGTAACTCCGGGAAACGGCCAAAAGGCTTATCCTCAGGTCTCAGCCACTCCAACATTTGCTTAAATAGCACCCTAGAAGGAGCTACTGCTGCCGAGAGCAACTCATACGCCGGTTTGTTAGGTTGACAGTACAATCTCAGAAGCTCCCAAAAGGTAAACTGGAACACCCGTTTCCAGAACAAATCGGCCTCAAGACCTTTCAGTTTTTGCCCCCCAGCATCAGAACCATCTTGGAAGAAAACAATGTCGTCCTCACGACCGAAAACTTGCCAGCACTTAAAGTCTTTCTTCTTACAAGCTGAATTCGCCTGGATATACGCCTGAAGAATTTGGCATTGGCAGAAGGAAAGTTTATCATAATAAACAATAAAAGGTGCGTTTTCCATCTCCCAGGGGCATGAGGAGTGTTCAGAGGAGAACTCCTCCACCACCCGGAGCGCAGTGTGCCTCACCTGTGGTTCTTCGCTCCCAAAGCCCGAAAAAACTAGGCAACGCGATCGTATACGGTCACGAAATAGATCCCTCGCCCAGCCTCGTTCACCCCATTCCTGTAATTGTCTTTCCGTCAGTAGAATGTCTTTAATCTCACCTGAAGGATCACCACCGAGCGACTCCTTAGCACAACCATTTATCTTGTAAACCCTCAAACACGGGTAGTCCCGGTTGTTTAAACTAGCCTTACCTTTTCCGCCATACTTCCTGTAACCGTTCAGTGTGGCAATAGAAAGCGCCATCTTGTCTAGGTCTTTGCTGCGGATTTCTCTATGAGAAACTGTCTCTTTATACGCTTTTTCAAGACAAGTATCATAATTGGTAGTGATTACTTCGGAAACTAGATTCTCGCGGGCCAGAAAGGCAATAAAGCGGTGAGCGTGTGTAGGAGAGAGTCTCGTAAATTGATGTATCAACAAAACATCGCACACGAGTTCTACAAACCGGTCTTCGCCGCAAGACCACAAATATATTTCGCATAGATCAGCCAGACTCTGTGTAGACAATTCTTTATTGAAAAAACGAGCCATCCGCTTTTCAGAAGGGAAACCGCCGGATCGAACACGCTCCAAGTGACGTTTCAACCTGTTAACCATGCTCTGAGTACGTGCTGGTTTACTGCCATTAGGCAGTTGCGCATTATAGGAAACACCCGCTCCTAGAAAAGGGATTGCTCGCTCGTCCAATAACCGCTTAACCAACCTCTTCAGCTTGGCCGGCCAAAGCATTTTATCCGGGTTCAACGAACAATCAGTCATAGCACTCCCACCACAGGCGAAACATATGGAATGATCCGCCATTTTATACTAAGATTCGCCCGTGTGGGTTCTTTTCCCTGCCAATTCCTCGAAAAGCGCCCCCGGCGTTTAAGTGGCGGTTACTGTTATGAATGTCATCCCTTCAAACCTCGAAAGCCATTTTCACAAGTCACGTCCACCGAATCCGGGACAGGAAGCCAATCCCCATCTAGCAACAGACCGGCCGACGCGACTATACCTACATCGACGACATCATCAAGGGCATTCGGGCAGCAATAAGCTACGACCCGCCGCACAGCTACGATGTCTTCAACCTGGGCAACTCGGACACCGTCGAACTCCGCCGGCTAATCGCCACCCTGGAAGATCTTCTGGGCAAGAAGGCCATCATCGACCGCCTGCCTACTCAGCCCGGCGACGTCCCCCAAACCTGGGCGAACACCGAAAAAGCCGGCCGCCTCTTGGGCTTCCGGCCGCACACCCCCATCCGCGAAGGCCTGGCCAAGTTTATTGCTTGGCTCAACCAATCCGACCTGTAGGGACGGTTCTGCTAGTCTATGATTGTAACCGATCAGAGAAACGGTTCTTGTGGCCTACTTACAGAGTTGCCACCCAAAGCACCTTCTCCACCGCGCGGACGGTATCGTGCATATCCTCCTCCGACAATGTCGGGTGCACTAGGAACATCAGAGACGTCTCCCCCAGTTCCCGCGCCACCGGCAGCCGCTCCGGCGGCCCCCAGCCCTGACCCACAAAAGCCTTCTCCCGGTAAATCTCACTGCAGCTTCCACTGAAGCACGGAATGCCCTCGGCGTTGATCGACTCCATCACCCGGTCGCGGTTCCACCCGCTCTTCAGCCGCTCCGGGCGTACAAATACGTAGTACTTGTAATAGGCGTGTCCCACATCCTCCGGCGGCACGGTAACCCGCAGTGCCGGAAGACCAGCAAACCGCTCCGTCAGAATCGCAGCGTTCCGCCGGCGCGTCTCCACCCACCGGAGCAGCTTGCGCAGCTGCACCCGCCCGATGGCCGCCTGCATCTCGGTCATCCGCCAGTTCGTACCAAACGACTCGTGCAGCCACCGGAACCCCGGCGGATGCTCCCGGTTATACACCGCATCATAGCTCTTCCCGTGATCCTTATAACTCCAGGCCTTCTCCCACAATTCCCGGCGGCTCGTGGTCACCATTCCACCCTCGCCGCCGGTGGTCATAATCTTATCCTGGCAAAACGAAAAGGCCGCCGCGTCCCCGAACGATCCGACCGGCCGCCCCTTATACGTCGCCCCGTGCGCCTGCGCACAATCCTCAATCACAAAGAGCCCCTTCTCCCGGGCCAACTCCATTATCGAATCCATATCACACGGCCAGCCGCCTAAGTGCACCGCCACCACGGCCTTCGTCCGCGGCGTCAGCACCGCGGCCACCGTCTCCGCCGTCAGGTTCTGGCTGACCGGATCCACGTCTGCCACCACCGGCACAGCCCCCCGCATCACCGCACAGCTCGCCGAGGCAATAAACGTCCGGCTCGGTACGACAACCTCATCCCCCGGCCCGACCCCCAGCGCATACAGCACCAGCTCCAACGCCACCGTCCCGTTCGCCACAGCAACAGCATACTGCGTCCCGCAGAACTCCGCCCACTCCTGCTCAAACAGACGCCCCTCCTGCCCGGTCCAGTAATTCACCTTCCCGGACTGCAGCGGTGCCATCGCCGCCCGGATCTCGTCGTCCTCGAAATGAGGCCAGGCAGGTAAAGGTGTTTTACGAACAATCAAAGCATAATCACTCCAAAAACCACCCGATAATCATCGCGGTCTTTCCACAGCTGGAACACCAACCGCGACCACATTTGATCCCACATCACGCGTGACTACTGCGCCCGCGCCAACCACCGACCAAGCACCGATGGTCTTCCCAGGTATTACTGATGCACCCGTGCCAATATGGCTTCCCTGCCCAACCGTCACGTTGCCGGACAAAGATGCACTCGGCGATACATGGGCGTAGTCTCGTATTTCACAATCGTGATCCACCACACAACCTGTGTTCAGTATCACATGCGCACCCACACGGGTTCCAGCGTTAACAACCGCCCCAGGCAAAATAACCGTGCCGCGATCAACAACCGCATACCTCGACACAACGGCAGAAGGCGCCACAACCACAGCAAACCTGAAGCCAGCCGAAGACAAATCCTCAGCGATTTTCTTCCGGGTATCGTTATCACCGATCCCTATAACCAACTGAAACGGCCGGTCAGCCGCCAACACCGTTAGATCACCTATCGAACCTAATAGCTGAATACCCTGAAGCGGACTCTCTATTGGTGCATCATCCACAAACCCCAATACTTCATATCCTGCAGTGGCGGCAATGTCGGCCACTACCTTTCCGTGCCCACCGGCCCCAACCACAATAATTGCTTTATCGGCTGCAGTCATTCTTCATAACACCCTTGAACTCCGGCATTGTCGCGTGCCCCTCGAAACTGATTCCTTCCCGCCGAAGAACCCGCCACACCGTCCGAAAAAGAATCTTTATATCCAGCCAGAAGGACCAGTGATCAACATACCAAACATCTAACGCATACTTTTCATCCCACGTTAGTGCATTACGTCCGTTTACCTGCGCCCACCCGGTTATCCCCGGTTTAACCTCGTGTCTCCGGGCTTGTTCCGGGCTGTATCGCTCCAGATACTCCATCAATAAGGGCCGAGGCCCCACCAGGCTCATCTCTCCCTTAAGCACGTTCACCAGTTCCGGAAGCTCGTCCAAGCTTGTCTTCCGAAGAAACCGGCCAAGACCAGTAAGCCTTAACCCGTCCGGCAGCAGATTTCCCTGATCGTCCCACAGATCCAGCATCGTGCGGAACTTATACATCGTAAACGGCTTTCCGTGTAGCCCCGGCCGCACTTGGCGAAACAACACAGGCGAACCCATGGTAAGGCGGATCGCCACCGCCACCACCAGCATCACCGGCGACAACAGTACCAATCCCAGAACCGCCCCTGTTATATCCATCACACGCTTCAAAACCGCTGACCGCATCTCCCGCCTCCCCGAACACTCCGCCGGTTAACAAATATACTCCGCCACGCCGCTCAATTAGTAGATGTGCTATTACTCTCACTAGATTTCGGTTGCCCGTTTCTATTATCAACAAGCTTGCTGTAACCAGATATGGCAAAATAACCAATCAACATCGCATTTACGACAATGAATACCACGTTTATAAATACTGTAAAACAATCTTCCCATTTCACATCCGGGTTCAAACTTGTCCGGGCTATTGATAAGACTAGAGAATATGCAAATACGATGAACTCTGTCTTATCCCTCCACCACGCCCAATAACCTAAAATCCGTTTCGTAAACTCCGTCGCAACAACAACCACAATAATGATAAAGGAAAAGTTCACTATATTCTCTGGTGTAAGGAAATCCTGCCCCATATCGCCCGCCCCAGTTTACTCCATTGTACAACAAATCTACCACACTAAAATGACAACCTGCCCGGCGCCCTACACAAAAGTTTGGAAGTATCCTTATCTCCTGCTCCGGTGTTCAGATACAGCATCCACCAGCACCTGTTCTAGCTGCGCTGCCAGCTTGTCCCGGTCGAATCGCTTCCGGGCCAACGCCCGCGCCGCAGCGCCGGCGTCCCGCAACCAAGCCTCGTTTCTAACCGTCCGCACCAAGTTGGCCGCAGCGTCTTCCACATCATTTGGATCCAACA
This sequence comes from uncultured Peptococcaceae bacterium, assembly GCA_965544035.1. Classification (GTDB taxonomy): domain Bacteria; phylum Bacillota; class Desulfotomaculia; order Desulfotomaculales; family Desulforudaceae; genus CBEULR01. Next base: position 34,153 of record CBEULR010000012.1, read on the forward strand.
CCAATCCAGCCCCTGTTTCCCTGATGAGATCAGCCTGCCACCCTCCGTAGTTGATCGCAACCGGTCGGCCAGCCGCAAGTGCGTCAAAAAACTTGTTGGCCGAGTTAGCCCATAATTCTTTGAGATCAATGACAAGAGACAATGCAATGTCCGAAGCCGATAACCAGCCGGGCATCTCCCGTTTAGGAACATTGCCGAGCATAAAGAAGTTGCGCTCGAACACGCCCAACTCTTGAGCAGCCTGCCGGACCTCTGCCTCTTGCTTCCCACTGCCTATAACCAAAAAACGCACATCAGGATCGATGCTCCGTGCAACCGCGGCGACACGGGCAAGATAATCTACTCCGTTAATCAATCCCATAGTCCCCGCATATATAACCAAAGGCCTTTTCCCCAACCAATCATAACGCTGTCGCACTGCTTCCCCTGCTTCAGGGCCGACATAAAATAAGTCTAGGTCGGAACTGTTGGGGATCACGCTTACCCGTTCGGATGGGTATCCCGTAGCGAGGACCCCCTCTTTCATACCCGGGGAAAGCGCCACAATCCGGGTAGCATTGCGGTAGGCAAAACGCTCCAGCCAACGGGCTCCGGTGACCGGAAGAAAGCCTTTCAACGCTCCCACAGCTATGGGAAGTTCCGGCCATAAATCACGCACCTCAAAAACCATCGGTATCCGGTTTTTTCGCGCCGCATATACAGCAGGTAATGCAATCGTGAGGGGCGTACTGGTGGCAAAAACAACGTCACCACCCAACCGTGCCGCCTGCCGCGCAGATCGCCAAGCAAAAGCCAAGAATGCCCGAATTCGCTCCCGATACCCCATACGATTCGAATACGGCACCGGCGTCCAATGAACCCGTATGCCGGCTTCCTCAGTTTCCACCCATTCACTAGAATTAACGAACTGACCGTCTCGCTGGGAGGTCACCATATGCACCTCGTGCCCCGCCGCAACCAAGCGCCGGGCCATCTCATAGGAGCGTGTCCCGCCGGACATATCAGGAGTATTAAAATACTGATGCAGATAGACTATCCGCACTTCTCCACCATCCTAACCTCAGTACAATTCAGGAATAACCCGCCACGTGGCCACGCCGATGGCCAAGTAAGTTATGCACTTAAAAGTCACACGCTGCTCCATCTAACCGCGGCTAGCGCCACATATCATAGCGGGGGCTATTAACAATAGTCAGCTATCGAGGGCTAGCTTAATTTGGTCAACGAGTTGCAAACACGAAGCATCATTTTTAATCGCAAGAATAAGACGTTGACATATACTGTCGGGATGTAAGCCCAACTCACTTGCTATCATATAAGCAATTCTTTTTGGATCTGCCTCTATTTGTGCGCGCGTAAGTAGGTCCCTTACGAAATCTAATTCATCCTCATAACCTATAAGCTCGGCAAAGCGTTCCAGATACTCTTCGTTATCCAGTAACAAAGAAGACACCCAAAATTCGGGGCAGGTGTCCCCGGGCAGTTGCCCCCAACATCTATCTTTACAACCAGTATCCGGATCACACCCCTGAATGTCTTTTAGCCTTGGACAAACCTCCGCATCCGTACAGTCCCCATCGAGGACCAGGAAGCAACTCTCCTCAAACTGCCCGCGCCGGTGGGCTCTATACTGAGAAATAACTTGAGTCCAGCCCCCTACTGGTATGACTTGAATTCTTTGAAGTACCCGTCCAGGAACAATGCGTTCAATTAGTGAAGCAGCAAACACATCCTCGCAATAGATCTTTAGCTCCGGGTAACTCTGCCCCGTGATTTGCCCCACAGCAAAGCGAGTCGTGGGGCTGTAAATCACCTGGTGACCATTACCTGTATACTCCAACAGAATTCTGGCAAGGCGAGGAACACTATCTATAAAGGGTTGGGAGTGACTGGATGTAACAATCTGTAGCCGTTTGGTGAGGGCAATGTCTATCAGTTCCTGAGCCAACTTTATCTGCGCCTGCGGGTGCAATCCTAGCTCAATCTCTTCAATAACCACCAGTGATTCCGGCAGTGTTTCCTGCAAAGTGTAAAAAAGGTCGATTAATGTATCCTCGCCAGCCCCCATGTTAAAGCTGGTATAGGTTGACCCGAATTTGCACCGCCTTATAGCATACTGACCAGACTTCATTTGTTCCGCAACATTATACTGCCGGCCCAAAACCCTAGACAGCCGCTGTCTAAATTCATCGTTAAGATGGTCAATCCCCGCTTTACCAGGAGCAATTTTTGCCCCACCTTTAAAATGATACTTTAGCACAGACATTTCAACGGCCGGGATTATCCGGCTTGCCCCAAGATAGTGGACCGGGCGCACAGGTCGGGAATCATACCTCATCCATTTCGCGCTCTGTTTCTTTATCCGCTTCCGCTCCCGTTTTGAACCCTTAAATCGCCACTCGATCTCCAACCCGCTAATATTGGGATCACCGTGTCCCTTAAAAAAGAAATCGCCGAACGTATAATACGCCCGGTCTTTTCCTCTTTTCGCCTGTCGGCAATAGTGGCCCCTAGGTGGATGAAAAGCCAGCGCCGACAATGCCAATAATGTGGTTTTACCGCACCCGTTTTTGCCGCAAATCACCGTCAATGGATATTGGAAATCAATGTCAAGATCTGTGATCCCCCGTAGACCTGGTACACCCCGTATGGAGACACCTGCGAGTAGGGGATACTTGTATTGTTCTTGGTGCCACATTTTTTCCAAACTGCGCTCTTTATCATTTAAATGGTTTCCCGGCATATTGTTCCCTCCTGACAAACAAAAGGCCCTATACACACCATCCACCTTTGTGAAAGCTAGATTACCTCTTCGCCTCTCTAGGTTGAAAAACCTGCCAAATTCGACATTTCTCTATGTTGGTTAGACAAGCTACAGGAATGGTTCAAGGGCAGTAGTACTAATTCTTTCGAACACCGTACAATCACCGTGTCAGATATGTCGCAAGCCTCCATCCTCCTAACCACGAACAACCAATTCGCTCACAATCCTCTCCGCAGCCTTTCCGTCACCATAAGGCATAGCGTCGGGAACCGCAGATTGTACCGTCGAACCGCAAATCGCATCACAGATCTCCTCCGGATCGATCGGTTTAACCACCCGGTTCCACCCAAGTTCAACCAGTTCCACCCACTCCGTTTCATCCCGCAGGGTAACGCACGGGACCCGGTAAAAGAAGGCTTCCTTCTGCACCCCTCCCGAGTCGGTGGCAATCAGCCGCGCATTCTTCTCCAACATCACCATGTCAAGATAGCCCACCGGGTCGATCACCCGGATTCTCCGCACCACCCGATCGAACAAATTCTCCCGTACCAAGGCCTGGCGGGTACGCGGATGGAGCGGCAACACAATCGGCAATTGCTCGGATGCCTGAATCAACCCCTCGAATACGGCACGCAGTCGGACAGTGTCATCTGTATTCTCCGCCCGGTGAACGGTAGCCAGTACATAGCTACCCCTCTCCAGCCGTAATTGATCCAGAATGTCACTCGTTCTATCGGCCTTTGCGCCGTAATACAAGGCGGCGTCATACATCACATCCCCAACCAGTTTGACGCGTTCATCCGGAATCCCTTCGCGTAACAAATTTGTCCGTGCTGTTTCTGTCGGTGCAAAACACAAGTCCGAAATATGGTCAGTGAGAATACGGTTGATCTCTTCCGGCATCCTGCGGTTAAACGAACGAAGCCCGGCTTCCACGTGGGCAACCGGAATATGCAGCTTCGCGGCCGCCAAAGCCCCGGCCAGGGTTGAATTCGTATCGCCGTACGTCAATACCCACTCCGGGCGCTCAGCAAGCATTACCTCCTCCAGTGCACCCAGCATCCGACCCGTCATGACCCCGTGACTGCCGCCGCTGATACCCAAATTGTAATCGGGCTTTGGAATCTCAAGCTCCCGAAAGAACACCTCGGACATGTTCTGATCAAAATGCTGACCCGTGTGCACCACCATTTCCCTAAGTCCTTCAACTTGCTTTACCATGCGTGAAACAGCAGCCGCCTTGATAAATTGTGGTCGCGCTCCGATTACGGTAAGAATCTTCGTTTGGACCCCAGACACAGTTGTATTTTGCATATATCCCCCATTAGCCCTTGCCCACGTTCTTGTGTGATACATTCCAAACAACTTCCTTATAGGCCTCAATCATGATGTCCAGGGAGCGCTCCCACGTATAAGAAGCAAGGACATGTTCCCGTCCGGCTTTACCCATTGATCGTCTCTTATCCCTATCCATCACCAGTGCGTATAAAGCCTCCGCCGCTGCGATCGGATCATTCCGCGGAACAACCAAGCCGGTACGCCCGTGTTCAACCACTTCCTTCGGGCCATCCGCATCCGACACAACTACGGGCAATTCACACGCACTCGCCTCCAAAACGGCCACACCAAAACTTTCGCTGCGGCTCAATGCCACATAGATATCTAACCGCCCGAGCCACACTGGAACTTCAGAATGAGGCACTTTGCCGGCAAAGGTAGTAACTGAACTCAGCCCGAGGTTATTCACCTGCTGCCGAAGCACTGCCCCCTGCGGCCCGTCCCCCACGACCAATAAGCGGATTTTATCGGCTATGGTCGGTTCCTCTTTCACCAAACGCGCCCGCAACAAACTAAATGCCTCAATAAGCGTATCAATCCCATACTTGGGAGCCAGCGTTTTCACCGTGCCAATAGTCACTGTTTCGTCTGATTCTGGTTCACTGCTTGGTCTAAACAAATGGTGGTCCACGCCAAACGGTGTGATAAACATTTGACCCGGCTGCCAATACTTTTCCGTCTGACGGGCCATGGCGTGACTAGTGGAGCCAATGGCATCAGCAGCCTTAAGATTCTTGATCAGCAATGCCCGCGCAAATGCCCCGGACTCCGGAAAGTCATAAACATCGCTCCCCCAAACCGATAACAAGAGCGGATGAAATCCGGAAAGGCGGGCCAAAGTACCGTAGCCGCTAGCGTAATGGGCATTGAGTATATGGGGCCTTATTTCTTTCAGGAGACGGCGCATAGCCGGAGTTGCAAGATAATAACCCCACGGCGCCCCAAAGGGCAAGTGATGAACAATAACCCGTGCATCCAAAGGTTCCTGCCCATCGTGCAACGTCGCAATGTGCACTTCTAAGCCCCGCTCCGCTAGACCATTAGCCCACCGGACAGTATGAATCGTGTTACGTCCGGCTAATAGACATACCTTCATCCTAATTCATAGCTCCCCTTATTCTGCTTAATCACTTGAGCTTCACCGTTCCTCTTAATCCGAAAATGGTGGAAGCTAACTAACTCCTGCATAAATTTTTGCCTTTTTGGGGTTTCTTACTACGGTAGGCACTATAAACGATTTAAAGTAATTGCCACATACAATTAGAATAGCCATGACCAACCAGGTAACATTCCAGATGAAATCCACAAAGCCGCCGGTTATGGGAACACCAAAAATAAAGTAACCCATAACAGCCAAATAGGTTGGTGTCTTTGGTAGCGTAATTAGTAAGTTGTAAACTGATTGGATAATTACCCCTACAATTACAGGGGCAAGGAAAAGACCAATATAACCAAAGTTAGCCCAGGCCTCTGCAATAAACAGCGTATTCATTACACCTGCAGTACCAGCTTCCACAGCTGCAGGAGAGTATATTTCCATCAAAATCCTTGCAGAACGAAAATGCTCAATCCCAAACACAGATACAATCCAAGATGGAAAACTTGCACCATTTAAGAAAGGCATTACTTGTGGGAATATGTCAAATGTTAAAGGTAAGGCAGCAACCTGCCCCATGAGTACCCTTCCCAAAGGCCCCCCACTAATTGAAAAGGCTACACCACCTGTTGATATTACATATAGCAAGATAATCAATCCACAAGCTAGCACCACAATCCTAGTTAGCGCTTTTACCGTGGTTCCCCCGTCAATAGCAGTTTTGATAATGAACAATGTAATAAAATACTGTATTGCCGGAGCCTTTGCACCAGAATATGTAACAGCCATCAAGGCAATAATAGCCGTAAAATAAAACCAAAACTTATATGGCAATGTCTTGTACAAACGATAGTAGCCATAAGCTATATAAGAAACAAAGGGAGCCAGAAACAAACTGAATAGATTCCTTATGTAAACACTCCCACCAAACTCTCTTGAAGCCTCGATTCTGAGTTGCGCATAATGCATTGGATCTGTTCCCGAAAGCAGACTCGCGATTAGCGGCGGTGTTGATAGATGATAATACGTATAAACTGTTGCCATAAAAGCTATCCCAGACATAATGACCCAATACAGCACAAGAGAACTATCCCTCTTGCTTTGTAAAGGAACCAATTTGGCGCCAAAATAATCTAGGATTTTACGCCTAATTCTAACTTTCGAAAACACCGCTTCAGTGATTATCATAGAAGACGGCATCATTATCATAACATAGCAAACAGACCAATATGCTAGAAGCAACGATTGCTCCGAAGCCAGCGACATTCGGTAGTGATATACCCCGAAAAGTGATAGGTTTACCCCAACAAACGTAAGCAGACATAATTGATAATAAAAAATCCATGAGACAATATTTAGCCTAAGCAGTGACATGGTCCCTGCGGCACGTCTAAAAAGAAGGAAACTGACAAAAAGCACTACAACTGAAACAAACGCATAAAAATACATAAACCTAATCCCCAAATCTAATACTAACCAAAATTATTCAACAACAGCTTCTAACCAGCTTCTTTTCTATAATTCAATAAAGCCTCTAATACCGTCTCAGCCCTGGATTTCCAGGTATGACGGTTCCGCACGTCCCTTACGCGTTCAGTAACTGCCGATATACAACTTTTATCTTTCACCAAACGATTAAGCAACTGAATTGTTTCCTTATGGCTATTGGGAGTCCAGCCGATACCCTCTTTAGCTACGAAATCCGCGGACGCAGTTCCTGCCGTAGTAATGATTGGTAAACCTGCTCCCAGTGCTTCAAAAACCTTTACGGGCATGGCGAACTTGAGATACTCATAAGACTGCCGGAGAATCGCCACTGCATCAGCATCCCCATATAGCCGACGTAAGCCATTACCATGCTCATGAACTATACGCACGCGCTCTGAAAGCCAGGATTTATAGTAACTGCGATAAACATTCCATTCTGGAGCACGGCAACATAATGTAAGTTCAACGCCATCAACGTCAGAAACCGCTTTTAGGAGTGGCTTCAAATCATAGTTTGGTGGCGTAACACCGCCGATGTACAGTAGGTGAAGCCGCCCCTCCTTGATCTCCTTCCTGCTTGTATTACCCCAAATATCAGCGCCCGGGGGCAACGCCGATAGACGACTCACGGGCCACGGACGCAATAACGCCCGATTCATCTGTTCAGATGGAAGAAACAGATGATCCACTGTCGACTCTATCTGCTTCCACTCAAGATGATAGAACACCTTAGCTATCATTTGCTTTACGAACGGTACCCCTCTCGCGTAATGCGGAAAGCGCCAATGTACATCACGATAGAAAAGCGCTACCGGCAAACCTGAAGCACGGCAGGTTTGAAAGAAAGCAGCATCAAGAAAAGGCCGACGAGGCAGATGATCAAGATCAGTCAAAGCCATCGGCATAGTACTAGACTCCGCGTACAATCCAATGTACTCTTTACCTAATTTTTCACGCTCAGCGCAGAGCTTCGCTATTGCTTGCTTTCTTTGCTTTGAATCACCACTTATAACCTTAATACCTATCCCTGCATCTTCAAAACCGCGAATGATCGCAAGCGGACGCACACCACTACCCGATTTAGCATTGTAGTCCAGTTTAAAAGGGAAATATAATAAGACCCGGTTCCTCATACTCGTAACGCCTTCCTGCCAGAATTGAATTTTGCCATAAATGTTGGATTAAACACCCCGGTGTTTGCAAGTCATATGCCCCCGCGCAGGAGAGGAAATCTGCGAGCTAACCAGCCATACACTCATTTGGCATGTAGCACGCTTGGTGATGCCGATTCACTTAATCTATGTGCAACTTCGCAGGCATTGCCGATAAACCCTCCGCTGGGAAGCGTGATAAAAGTAACTGTTATGCCAGAGCAGAGTAAAATTACCGCCAACCTGACGGGTGGCGTGTACCAGTCTTTCAACCAGCGCTACGGCCACTTCAGGATCCACTCCGCATATGCATGTTACGGACAAACGGTAATATCCGCCAAAATAGTACCGTGCCCAGCGCTGTACCTAACACCGCCACAAGGACCAAGTTCCCCCAGCAGACTGTTCTTTCAAGATCAAGCGGGATTAATTCTTTCAAAAACCAGATAGTTACGACTATCGGTAAAACCGCTATCAACTCTTTAGGCAATTTCATCAACCAGGTACTTAACTGTAGTCCAGCCGAGCCAAACAGCCATACCATAGCCCCAAGGTACACAACACTACTGGCACCCGCATAAAGGAGTATTGCAAGGATTACATCTTCCAGATAAGCACCCGAAACGATCGCGGCTATACGCGCAAACAGTAATGACAGCTGAAAAACTAAAACGCCGCGCTGTAACTCCATCACAAAAGCTAATGTCGATAGTGGTGAAAATATAAACTGAAGCAGCAACATCGGAACCAATAACTGGGCATAAACACCAGCCTGATACCAATCCACCCCGAAGAAAACAGCAAAGATTTCTGGTGCCACAACGGCCAATATAATTAATGGACCTGTACCAACGCGGACCAACGCATCAATAGTCGTAAGCGTTATGGTAGCTAGCCTATGTTCACGTCGCGCCTCTGCAGCACTAGAATGAAAAACCTGGCCAATTGACTGCCCTAGAAGGTTCAATGGCATTTGCAAGACACGGTTGGCCAACATATAGAACCCGGCAATGGCGGGCGCAAACAGGGCGGCAAATAGTATAGATGGCAACTGAAATCCCGCAGTATAAGCCAACCCCGACCACGTGGAGTAGTATGGGAAGCGCCGATAGCGGCGGGCTGCCCACCGGATGCGGTCACCACGGATGCGAAGCAGTGCCGAACGATCCTCGCGCCAGGCGCTGCGTACCAGGTTGGTTAACCCGGCGGCTTGACCGACCACCTGGCCCAAAATCAATCCCAGCGGGCCGAAGTGGGCAAAACCCAAGCCAATTTGTGTGGCTACCATTCCCCCGCCCTGTTGCAACTTGGTGCCGGCGATGCGGGTAAAGGCACGTTTGCGTACCGCCCAGTAGTTAAAAGCCTGATAAGCACCCCCCAAAGCAACACCTACAGGCAACAACCAAAGATATGGCTTTAGCACCGGGGCATTGGTCCAGACCACGATACTGTCACCAAATACAGTTACGATCAGTGCAATGACCGCCGTGACGATGCCCGCGCAGATCAGCGACAACGCCAAGATATTAGCTGCAGAACCGTCACTGCGGGGCAGCGGAATGGCCAACTGATAACGGAGGCTGGCTGCCACGGTAACAATACCTAGAAAGGAAGCATAAACCGCCAGGACACCAAAATCATCGGGCGTATACAGCCTGGTGAGGACGGGCGAGGCCAGCACCACGATGGCCTGCCCCGCGGCAGTGCCGGAGGCAAGCACGGTTACACCCCGGGCAAAACGGCTTTTCGGAAGCAAGCGGCTGATGATGGTCTGTAAACGTGTCATTGTCTAATTCTTGTTGATTCACGCGCTATGATTTTGTCAGAGGCAAGCTTCTGATATGTCTGGCCGCACACCGGGCACGCGGCACGTTCAGCATCGAACACCAACTTATTACCGCAGGCACACATCCAGCCTTTTACCGTCGCCGGGCTGCCGTAGACAAGGGCATACGGGGGTACGTCCCTGGTCACCACAGCACCCGCGCCAATAAAGGAGTGTTCGCCTAATGTCACGCCGCAGACGATGGTGGCATTGGCCCCGATGGTGCAGCCTCGCTTTACGACCGTTTTCAAATAGCCCGACGAGTCGGTGGGATGAGCTGAGCGGGGCTTGTCTACATTGGTAAATACCATCGAAGGGCCGCAGAAGACATCGTCTTCCAGCGTAACCCCCTCGTACACACTGACGTTGTTCTGAATCTTGACATTGTTGCCGATTTTAACGCCGCGACCGACAAAAACATTTTGGCCGAGGCTGCAGTTTCCGCCGATCTCGGCCCCGGACATTACGTGACAAAAGTGCCAGATCTTCGTTCCCTTTCCGATCTTCACGGGTTCATCCACTATGGCGGATGGATGTACAAAGTAGGGTTTATCAACGGATCTTCCCAGGGCTTCTTCAGCCTGCACCAGTATCTTCACGACTTCTGCTCCGCGTCTCCCGTCAGCCAGTGGGGTCTCACGGGTTTTAATGCATTCTAAAAAGTGTTCGGCCTGCAGGGTAAGTGCGTCTCCGTCCTCAACTTCGATCTCTTCCCGCCCCTCATCCCACAGGCTAAGGTCGGATACATTAACACCCTTGCGGTACAGCCACAGCCGGTTGTTGTATTCATCGTAGACCAGCATCCCCTTGCTGCCGATCACGGTAGTCCGCCGCTCGACCTCCGGCCAAAGCCAGGAGGTATGAATGTGCGCCTGCACACTGTCTTCAAAAGCGATAGTCACCCGGATATCGTCCTCGATGTCCGGCTGGATGGCGGAAAGGCCGGTTGCCGTTACCTTCTTCACGGCCCCCGGGGCCAACTGCAGGAGCAAGGCGGCGTCATGCGGGGCGAAGCTCCAGAATACATTCTCTGCACGGCGTACGGTACCCAGTTTGAGGCGCCGCATCTCGATAAGGTATGGTTGACCGATCATCCCATTCCGCACACAGGCGGCCAGTTTGCGGACGATGGGTTTGTACAGCAGCAGGTGCCCCACCGCGAGTACCCGGGCACTACGATCGGCCATAGAGACCAGTTCTTCCGCTCCATCCACGGACAGGGTCATAGGCTTCTCAACCAGCACATCTTTCCCCGCCATTAGACATTCTTTGGCGATGGCGTAATGCGTGGGCGCAGGCGTAGCTACAACGAGGGCCGCGATATCGGGATTGTGCAATAATTCTTGATAATCGCTGTATACGGGAGTATTGGGATAGGTCTCCTTAATGTTCTTGCGCAGAACGGGACTGGCCTCGGCCACACCAGCCAAAACGCCAAGGGAATGGAACACACGTACGTGATTCTTACCCCAGTTGCCGGCCCCGATAACCGCTACCTGCGGATCTTTACTCACAGCAGGACCACCTTCCCTTCGCGATGCGGGACCTTCTTGGTGGCGTTACGCGTATCCAGGATCCTCTTTGCCTTATCCACCAGCCAAGAGTAATTGATCCCCGAATGGTCGGTGGTGATCAGCACCAAATCAACTTCATTTAGGAGTTCCTCGGTCAGCGGCTCCGACATAAACTCCTGCGATCCAATACACACCTTGTCCACGTAGGGGTCGTGGTACTTGATCTGCACGTCGTCCTGCAGGAGCAGTTCGGCGACGTATACAGCAGGTGACTCACGCATATCACCTAAATCTTTTTTATAAGCCATACCTAACATAAGCACTTTGGATCGCGAAGGCGCGATGCCCATCTGGTTTAGAATGCGCAGGGCCTTTTCGCGCACAAATTCAGGCATCCGGCGATTGATTTCTCCGGCCAGACCGATGAATCTGGTGGTGAAGCCGTTTTCCCGGGCCTTCCATTCGAGATAGTGGGGATCAATCGGGATGCAGTGACCGCCCACACCCGGCCCTGGGTAAAACGGCATTATGCCGAAGGGTTTGGTAAAAGCGGCGTCCAGTACCTCCCAGACATTGAGATTCATCTTGTCACAGAGAAGGGCGAGTTCATTCACCAGGGCGATGTTCACCGCTCGGAATGTGTTCTCGAAGACCTTAACTAGTTCTGCAGCTCTGGCGCTGGAAACCGTGACTATATGTTCGATGGTCTGTGTATAGAAAGCCGAGCCCACTTCAAGGGACTGCGGCCCAACGCCGCCCAGCACCTTGTTGGTGTTCTTGGTGGTATAACGGCGATTTCCCGGGTCCACCCTTTCCGGTGAATGGCACAGAAAGAAATCCTGTTCCATCTTGAGACCCGATTCCTCAAGAATGGGAAGCATCACTTCCTCGGTTGTACCCGGATAGGTAGTCGATTCAAGTGAAACCAGCTGCCCCGGGCGCAGTCTCCGGGAAATCTCACGGGTCACACTCACCACATATTGCAGGTCGGGGGAAAGGTGACGGTCCAGCGGTGTGGGGACGCAGATCACGATCACGTCCATATCGGGTATGGGTGAAAAGTCGGTGTGGGCTTTCAGCAGTCCACGGGTAACTAAATCCTTCAGCTCTTCGTCCTTGACGTCACGTATGTAGTTTTGACCGGCGTTCACCTGCTGCGCCCTATGGCGGTTCTGCTCGATGCCGGTAACGCTGAACCCCACTTTAGCTTTTTCTACGGCAAAGGGCAGACCCACGTAGCCCAGGCCGACCACACACACGTTTGCGGTACGGTTCTTGATTCGATGCAGGAGAACATCTTTGTGACTCCCAGATTCACGGATGGCGGGTTCAGTCATAAAAGCCCTTCTTTCTTCAGAAACTACTGCTCAAAGAACTCAACTACTGCCTTGCCGATCAGCTCGATTTCATCGTTCGTCAACTCCGGAAACATCGGCAAGGACAGCACTTCATTACAGGCTACTTCGGCAACCGGGAAGTCGCCCGGCTGATAGCCAAGGCCGGCAAAAACGGCCTGCAGGTGCATGGGGACCGGATAGTAGACGGTGGAACTGATCCCGTGCTCTTGCAGGTATTTCCGCAGTTCCTCACGCCCCGGCGTCTGGATGGTGTATTGATGGTAGACGTGGTAGGCGTATTCCGGCTCGGTCGTCTTGCTCAGGCCAGGTGCAGCCGTGGATTGGATCTGACGCAGAATCCGGTTGTAGTGCGCGGCAATCTCGCGCCTCCGGTTGATCCACGTTTCCAAATGCGGCAGCTTGACACGGAGAATAGCCGCCTGCAGTTCATCAAGACGGCTGTTCGATCCCAGCACTTGGTGGTGATACTTGGGTCTGGCACCGTGCACACGGAGCAGACGCAGACGATCCGCGATTTCCGGGTCGTTGGTGACCACCATTCCCCCATCCCCGAAGGCGCCGAGGTTTTTCGTGGGGAAAAAGCTGATACACCCGGCATCGCCGAGAGCCCCAATTCTCCGTCCCTTGTACCGTGCACCCAAAGCCTGCGCCGCGTCTTCGATGACCTTTAGATTGTACCGGCGTGCCACCTCGATAATTGGATCCATATCGGCCGGGCAGCCATAAAGATGCACCGGGATGATCGCCTTTGTTCTTTCGGTGATCCGCTCTTTGATAAGGTTCGGGTTAATGTTCCAGGTTTCCGGATCTATATCCACAAACACCGGACGGGCACCCAGTTTCTGGATGGACCCGGCCGTGGCGAAAAAGGTGAACGGCGTGGTAATCACTTCGTCACCCGGGCCGACACCGCAGGCCTGCAGTGCGAGGTATAAGGCATCGCTCCCACTGGCCACTCCAATGCCGAACCGCGCTTCGCAGAACGCGGCTATTTCCTGCTCCAGCGCCTGAACGTTCTCTCCAAGGATAAACCGCCCGCTGTCGATTACATCGGAAATAGCCGAAAGCAGTTGATCCCTGAGTGCGGCGTTTTGTCTGGCAAGGCTGAATCCGGGAATATTATGTTTTCTGTACATTTGTTTTCACCCTCATATTATTGCTGGATTACTGACTAATTTGTATAATATACAAGTCTTCGGCTAAACCAACCCCTTGGTCTTCGCGAGTAGTTTGCCCAGATCATTTACATAATCATAGTGAAGCCTTACCTTTCCCATCAGCATTTCTCCAGTATTTCCCCCGTGGCAATCGGAGCCACCGGTTATGGCCAGGTTATACTTGTTCGCCAGATAAGAATAATACTCTTCATCTTCTGGACTGTGCTTGGTATGAAGCACTTCTATCCCTTGCAGGCCGTCGTTTAGAAAAATGCGGAGGTCTTCTTCATCCAGACGGATACGCTTCTTATTCTTGAAAAAGCCGGGGTGGGCCAGCACTGCAACGCCGCTATTGCGGCGGATCAGCTCTATCGCCTTTTGAGAACTGATTCGTACCGCTCCACATAAGCCCGTCCTTTGCTACCTTCACCAGTAGTAACAATTTCGGCCGGGTGAAACCGCCCATCCGAGGCGGTGGAATGGATATGCAGCCTGCAAACTTCGCATTCTTACCGTTGACTCGCGACTCGTATTCCCACGCTTCGTTTTGGGATGTATCGATGTGCTTCTAACCAGCCAAGGATTTTGTTCAGACTTTGATCCACTGTCTCCTTGTCTGTTTCTACACACACATCAAACTGCTCCGGTTCTTCAAAAGGATCGGAAATACCGGTGAAGTTCTTTATCTCACCGGCAAGAGCCTTTTGGTACAGACCCTTCGTGTCACGCCAGATCAATTCTTCAAGGGGACACTTAACATACACTTCGACATAACGGCCAATGGTTTCCCTTGCGTGTCGCCGACAAATCTCGTAGGGGGTGATAAACGAGCAAACAACAACTACCCCGTGTTTAACCAGCAAACCAGCTACAAATGCGGCATTTTCCAGATTGGTAATGCGGTCGTCACGGGAAAACCCTAATCTCTTACCCAGCACCTGACGCATTACATCACCATCGAGTCTTTCTACACGTAATCCCCGTCTTAATAATTCTTCTTCTAGCCTGGTCCCCAAGGTTGTCTTGCCGGAACCGCTCATTCCAGTCAACCAGAGGGCAAATCCCCGTTGTTCGTCAGTATTCAAGTTAAATCCCTCACCGCTTAAGATCTACAGCCTCTATGTGTTAGTTAATCCCAGTGTTAATAATATCCATTTAAGAAGCACACAGCTCCGCCGGGGAAGATCGTAATTGTTTTGAAAACGATCCCCCTAATGGTCCCCTTGCGGGGCGGTATTCTATTGTTCGGTTGCGGCTTCACTGCTTCTTAACTCGGCTATTCCTTCATGCGACATAATGTCTATGCTCAACCAGCTGGTTCCGGGTCGGGCAGTCGATCCAGATCGACGGCGCGGCACTCAACGGGCATTGTGCTGTGTAACAGCTGCAGGAGCACACGCACCCTGCCGCGGGCAGACATCGGGCGTTCGACGACACCGAGCAGGCCGGCGAAGGGGCCGTGTCTTACGGCCACGCGGCTACCGACGGGGAATTCTTCTTCCGGTTTCAGTGTCAGGTGGTCCCTGGGGCCGATCCGCTGCTTAATCAGATCGATGGCCATGTCCGGTACGGACACCGGCATTTCCCCGGCACAAAGCAGGCGTCTGACGCCCGGGGTCCAGTTAACTTTGTTCACTGCTTGGGCGGTTAGGGCAATCCTTACAAAAAGGTAGCCGGGAAACAGGGGCTCGATCCGGGTGATCCGGGAAGAGCCTTTCTTCCGGCTAATCTCTATCTTCGGCAAGAAGACCTTGATTCTCTTGAGTTCTAGCTGTCTCGCGGCCAGGTCTTCATTTCTCGGTTTGGTGTTCACGGCGCACCAGTTCACGAAATCGCTCCTTAGTGGAGGTTTATAATTCGTTCAGAATGTTCACCTTCGGTACGCTGTCGGGCAGGTTTGCTTCAGCTTCGGCCGACCAAGTGATCACCAGTAACGGTTTATCCTCTGTCGTCCGGCTGTTAACCGGCAAGTCATACAGGCCGTCCGGACGGTCGGATGTGCTGTATTCGAGATCAATATTCGCGGCGGCAATTTTCAGGATTTCCAGGATTTCATCCGGCGGGCCGAAAAACACTACGCGGGGCGGAACTCCGTGCAGGGCGGTCTGTCTGGCCACAATCCTTTCCAGAGCCCGGTTTATTTTGATGATCTGCTGGTAGGACAGCACCAGGTAGCGGTAGGCCAGCCTCGCTTTCTCGGCCATTCCGCGCGGGGTGATGACGTAGCGCAGGGTCCGGCCGTTCACGCGCTCCAGCTTCACGAGGCCCTTGCGGACCATTTTCTTCAGCAGCAGGTTGACCGTGCCGACCGAAAGGCCGGTTCCGGACGCAATCTTGCGCTGGGAGGTGTGTTCGTTTTGAGTTAGATGAGTGAGGATCTGATATTCACTCTGCACAGCGCCCAACCACCGTTCACCGTTCATTGGTTAAACATTCAATCTATGAACACTATAGGAGAGGCTGGGGAAGCTTGTCAATACTTAGCGAACAATTTGATAAATTGGCTGGCAAATGCGTGCCTCAATATGAGTGGAATCAGTGCTACGACCGCTTGTTGTCTGGAGTTTGCGTCGCATGAGATATTTGTCTGACGCTTTCTTTAATATTTCCCAATCGCGATTCAAGTCTTCCCCAAAAATAGTATAAAGTAGGTGAAATGCATTTAGTATATATCTTTGCTTTCTCCGCCGGACGTAGCGTATCAAGAATGGTCTTATACTCCGGCCGAAAGAGCCCTTTAATATCCCGTTCATATATTAGCATGCCAAATTCCCTTATTAACTTCGCCTTTCTTATTTCTTTGTCATATAAATAATTGGAATAATCATTAAAATCATCCAAGATTTTTAAATAGCCTTTATAATGCTTGATTACATTTTCCCTTGTGCTGTTGAGGATACTCGTGATTGCCCTCTTATCCCCCTTTCTATAAGCAGACATTATTTCATCCATATAAAACGCGTATCCCTTATGGGCGAGAAACAACCTCAAAGGCAAATCGCCATATATTGCCTTGAAATAAAAACTCGGAAGTTCATCGACCAGACTTCTTGGGAATAATAAAGACGCTGTCGGAACAAAATCCAGTAACACTAACTCTCCAGCAGTATATTTCCTGCTAACACCATGGTAATACGCCCTGTTAAAGATTGAATAGGGTACGTGAGCCCTATTTAGAGAATTCTTATTAACGTCCACCAATATAGCATTATGACAGCATAGACTACATTCCGGATGCGCCTCCATATAATCCACCTGTTTTTGCAATTTACAAGGATCGGTCCAATAGTCATCGCCTTCGCAAAGTGCTATGTATTTCCCACGAGCACGTGGCCAAACAAAGGTAGGTGGTATCTTGATTCCCTGAGAGTACTGGTTAACCGATTGATAAATAGGCTTGATGAGGTCAGGATATCTCTCGTGGTATGAGCGGATGATTTCAGGGGTCCTATCGGTCGAAGCGTCGTCGTGGATGATTATTTCAATGGGGAAATCAGTTTTCTGCATCAGGAAACCTTCAATAGCATCGGCGATGTATTTCTCATGGTTGTATGTTATGCAACAAATGCTGACTAGAATGCTCATATTTCCCCTCTCCACTTTAGTTCAGGCCATTAAAGCCTCAATAATCCGTTGTTGATCACTTGGATCAAGTCCAGGATACAACGGCAAGCAAAGAATTCTACCGGCGATGTCTCTGGATATCCTGCAATCACCCTTGCAAACAACATTATCTACTGAATCCAATGAAGGATAGAAATACCTCCGAGGGAATATCCCCCTATCGTTAAGGGTTTTTTGAACGCACTTCAAAACCTCAGAGGTCTTGAAAAGCACCGGAAAATAACTGTAATTCTGTGTTCCACTTGGATTTTGCTGTTGAAAAGAAACAAAACTCTCTAACTGATCGCGGTAGGCTTTCCAAACCTTCCGGCGCTCCTGCAGTATAACTTCAATATCATCCAGCACACACAGGCCCATAGCTGCTGAAAACTCATTCATCTTGGCGTTTATACCCAACTCGGTGATCCCTTCAGGCCCTGACATGCCAAAATTAATCATCAGACGAACTCGCGTGGCCAACTCATCATCGTTTGTTATTACTGCACCGCCTTCGTTCGTGTGAAAGAGCTTGGTGGCGTGAAAACTCAGTGTACTTACATCGCCCCAATTCAGTATTGATGCACCCTTATATTTCACCCCGAAAGCGTGAGCCGCGTCATACACTACCTTGAGGTTTTTCCGTAAGGCGATTTCTGCAATGGCTTCGACATCACAAGCATTACCAAATACGTGCACCGGAACAATGGCCGACGTCTGCGGCGTGATGTGTTTCTCGATCTCCTCAGGAGATATGTTCCAGGTCCTCGGGTCAATGTCGGCGAAGACCGGGGCTAACCCCTCCCATACTAGAGAACTCGTGGTGGCGACAAAGCTAAAAGGTGTTGTGACCACCTCACCAGTTAGCCCCAAGGCCTTGTAGGCAACCTGCAACGCCAGGGTGCCGTTCGCCACCAAGATAAGGTGCTTTACCCCCAAGTAATCCTTCAAGCGGTTTTCCAGTTCTCTTACCAACGGACCGTTGTTGGTTAACCACCCGGACTCATAAATCCGGTCAATGTACTTCTGAAGCTTCTTTCGATCCGGCAGGTAAGGTTTTGTGACATTAATCATTAGCCCACCTTGTTAGGTACCAGTCAACTGTTTTTACAATTCCGGTCTCAAAGTTCTCGTCGGCTCGCCAACCCAATTCGGTTTCTATCTTGGTAGCATCGATTGCATAACGCCGGTCGTGACCCGGACGGTCACTTACATAGGTGATCAGTTCAGAATGACTCTTCCCATCCGCACGGGGTCTCTCGATATCCAGGATGCTGCAAATGGTCCGGGCTATTTGGATATTCTCCCGTTCATTCCTGCCGCCGATATTGTAGATCTCTCCCGCCCTGCCTTGGTGATAGGCAAGATCAATTCCTTTGCAGTGATCGATCACATAGAGCCAGTCCCGCACATTCCTGCCGTCTCCGTAAATTGGAATAGGTTCGTTCGCAAGGGCCTTGCGGATAATAGTCGGGATTAGCTTTTCATCGTGCTGCTTGGGACCGTAGTTGTTTGAGCAGTTAGTGATAACGATATTCAACCCGTATGTGTGGTAATAGCTTCTAACTATCATATCGCTAGACGCCTTGCTGGCACTGTAGGGGCTGTTCGGAGCATACGGAGTTTCCTCAGTAAAAAGACCGGTATCACCCAGGGAACCATAGACTTCATCGGTGCTCACGTGATGAAAGCGGCAATTCTCGTAACCGGCTTTATATTCAAAAGGCTCCGCCATCCAATAACATCGCGCCACGTCAACCAGATTAAATGTACCTATTACGTTAGTCTGCATAAAGACTGCAGGCCCGGCGATGGAATTATCAACGTGGCTTTCGGCGGCAAAATGGATTACGCCCCGAATGTCATAGGTCTCAAACAAGTATTCCAGTAGTTCACGATTGCAAATGTCACCCTTGACGAAAATGTGACGACGATGCCGGAGGACCTCACTCAGATTGGCAATGCTCCCGGCGTACGTGAGTTTGTCCAGGTTTACAATCTGATAGTTTGGATGCTTCTCAAGAAAATAAGGCACAAAGTTTGAACCAATAAACCCGGCACCACCAGTCACCAGGATGCTTTTCATTTCTCCCCCACCAAATCCATTAAATACTTTCCGTACCCTGAATTAATTGCCTTGGCAATCTCCCGTACCTGATCTTTATCAATCCAGCCCCTATTGTAGGCAATCTCTTCCAAACAGGCTATCTTGTATCCTTGGCGATGTTCAATCGTCTGTACAAACTGACTAGCTTCCAAGAGGCAATCGTGTGTGCCGGTGTCCAGCCAGGCAAACCCCCTCCCCAGCAGTTCCACCCGCAGCTTCCCATCACGTAGGTACGCCCGGTTCACATCAGTAATCTCGTATTCACCGCGGTCGGAGGGTTGAAGCTGCTTCGCAATCTCCACAACCCGGTTATCATAGAAATAGAGGCCGGTGACAGCGTAGTTAGACCTGGGGTTTTGAGGTTTTTCTTCGATAGAGACAGCTTTTTTATGGGCATCGAACTCGATCACACCAAAGCGATGCGGATCCTTCACTTGGTAACAGAACACCACGGCCCCTTCTTTGAGGCCGGCTGCTTTACGTAACTTTGGGGTAAAGCCCTGGCCGTAAAACAGGTTGTCCCCCAGAATGAGGCAGACCGAATCCTTACCGATGAACTCCTCACCAATAACGAATGCTTGGGCCAATCCGTCTGGAAAGAGTTGTTCCGCATAGTCAAATGTAATCCCCCACTGCTCTCCGGTGCCGAGCAATTCCTTAAAGCGGGGGAGATCCCTAGGAGTTGATATGATCAAGATCTCACGAATACCCGCCAGCATTAACACTGAAAGAGGATAGTAGATCATCGGTTTGTCGTAAACTGGCAGAAGCTGCTTAGACACGGCTTGGGTGACTGGATACAACCGTGTTCCCGAACCTCCGGCCAAAATGATGCCTTTCATATCCTACCCCTACACCCTTTAATCAAGAAACTGCTCAAGCTGAGTCCCCGCCAACTCAGATATGATTCTTTCCGATATTTCGCGAGGAAGAACATTTCGCCAGTTTTGATCGGAAGCATTTGCACGATAAACTGAATATGGATCGGGGTCATGCCTAGACCGGCTTTCGATAATGAATTGTTCCACTTGCCTATCAAGTGTTAAACTACAAAAACCTAACAGTTCTTTTGTCTTCCCCAACGGATCACTAATAAGACCGGAATAAGTAAGAAGCAAGAATTGCTCCGGATACTCCTTTTCATATCTGAGAAAATCGGAAGCTACCTGTTTCCATTTCTCAAAACCATAGAATTCTTCAGGCCTTCCTTGATTCTTTAAATGAGCCCAACGCCATTCCTTAAAGATATCCCACGAGGCATCAAATTCCTTCGGAGCCTGAATCCACGAAGCCAAAGTAGCCAGCGGATTGCGTACAATACCAATAATCCGGATATCCTTTGAACGCAACAACAGATTATTAATAATGTTAAGATATCTTGTTTCCTTAAATATGATATGCGTCGGTTCATCTGTTTTAACATACTTGGGGTAATTATTATGATACTCCGTTTGCATCAGGGTGAATGGATCCTGCGAATGTAGAATCTCATTAAAAAAATTATCAATATCTTCAGCAGAAGACTGCTGAGAGAGCCTCCCTTTATGTCCATAAGAGAACAAAGGCTGATACCTCATTACAACCGCAGGGTGGCTGTTGAATATTTGGCTAAGCCATGATGTGCCTGATCGGGGCACCCCAAAAATTGCTGCTTTATACACTTTCAATCCACCAAAACAAATTGCTTCAGCATATTCTTAACATCAGTCTGGGAATTAAACATCAACACATCAATAATAGAAAGCCACGGAACAAACTCATTATTAAACTGAGGATAAGTAATTAAGAGTGGTTTTAAAAACTTCAACTCTATTCCCTCTCTCAAGAAATCCTCGTGACGGTAGAGCTTCTTTCCACCAATTGCGTTAATGTAGCGCCGACAGCCAAGTTCTCTGCATATACTGATCAATCTTTGCTCCCTTTTCAAATCTGTTTTTTGTGTGTGTCGGCTTGAGACTAAGATCTCTGTCCTAATTCCCAAATAATCACAAACACCCATTAAGCAATGCGTTACATATCTGGCAAGATTCCCATCTTCATGACGGAGCAATGATTCAACTAATGGCATCGTTTCTTGGAAGAAAGGGGCTTTGCTGTAGTTATATTTTAGTGTCTTGACTAATTTTTCCACGTTATTACCAATCTGAATTTCATTTATTAGTTTGAACGAACTAGCACCTTGAGTTTGAAGAGTGAAGTACACAGATTTATCCCTTTCTAGAATACGGTTACGATTTATCCAGCCACCTTTTATGTAACTAACATCGTCATAAACCACAAACTTGTCTACAGCGTGAATCAGCTGAAAATATCCTATATAGGGAAAGAAATAAGGCTGCATAATAGCCGCGGTCAATGGGTGTAAACCACCGGTATCCGCCAATCTAGCGCACTCTCCCATTCTCATCATCCAGTGCCCATTGAATTTTTCATTCAACCGCCGCGAACCGTTAACGCATCCGCAATCCAGTCTTATGCGTCTCAGTAAGATCTCTCCGGTGCTACCCCTATAGCTATTGGGGCCCTCGATTAAAGTTATCCCGATGCGCTATCTAATCATTGACCAGTCCAAAGGCGTGCCCCTTTCAATGTCCAGTGAAGCTGTGCGGCCAAGCACCTCTTTGAGGTATCTCGGATGCAGTCCGTGTCCGGGGCGTATGGAGCGGACATTGTCTTCGGTGAACAACTCACCGGCTTTAATATCCTTGACTACAAAAAGCGAGCGTCGCCTTTGCGTAGACTCGCTGACACCAGCCCCATAACGGACAGAGCCCAATGCCTTTTCTGCCGTCCGAACCGCTTCCACCATTGCCCGAAACTCATTCGGTTCGAGAGAAAAACCACTGTCCGGGCTGGGGTTCGAGCGCGATAAGGTGAAATGTTTTTCCACGATGCAGGCTCCCAGGGATACTGCTACCACAGGCACAGTAATACCCAACGTGTGATCCGACAGGCCTACAGGTACACCGAAGGTCTCGCTCATATGCGAAATGGTACGCATATGCATTTCTTCGGGACGAGCCGGATAAGCACTGGTGCATTTCAGTAAGGCGATTTGGGACGCCCCTGCCTTTCTGGCCGCCACCACTGCTTCTTCGATTTCTCCCAGACTGGCCATACCGGTTGAAAGAATCAGCGGTTTCCCAGTGGAGGCCATCTTTTCGACGAGAGGGATGTCCACCAATTCAAATGAGGCGACCTTGTGAACCGGCACCCCGAGTTCTTCAAGGAAGTCTACTGCCGTGTGGTCAAACGCGGTGCTGAAGAAATCAAGGCCGATATCCTCAGCCAGTTGTTTGAGTTTAGGTTGCCATTCCCAGGGCATGTGGGCCTCACGGTAGAGATCATAAAGCGTCCGCCCTTCCCACAGTGCATCCACGCAGTAAAACAATTCTGACTGATGGTTTATGGTAATGGTATCGGGCGTGTAAGTCTGCACCTTCACGGCATCAGCGCCACACTCCTTGGCCGCTGCCACCAACTGCACCGCTTCATCAAAACTTTGCCGATGATTGGCAGAAAGCTCGGCGATGATGTAGACGGGATGCCCGGGGCCGATCAGCCGCCCATTAATCTCCAAAGAATTGGTCAAATTCAAATACCTGTCCCTCCCTCTTTGGGTCCCTCATCCCTATTTATGAGCTCTAATGGGTAGATCGTAAGGACAGGACGCAGTTCTCGCCAGGTAAACTTCAACTGGGCAGGCGTTACATTCTTGCCAGACAGAAAACTGTAGTTGATGTTGGCGTCCATGTAAAAAGGATAATGTTGTATAGCTGTCCGCAAATGGTATCTTGCTGTCTTTCTGTCTCCCTTAACTAAATATAATGCTCCAGCATTGTTTAAGGCTGCCCCGTGATCCGGTTTCAGGCTGATTGTCTGCTCAAAACAGTCCAATGCCTTGGACAGGTTTTTCTGTTTCAAATAATAGAGACCCAGGTGAAAATACAATCTGTAAGATTGGTGTCCTTTGTCTAACAAACGCTTCAATTCCAAAAATCCGTTTTTCCAATACCCAAGCCTAAACAGAATGGATACATAATCTACAGTGTTTGCTTCAATACTCAGCCTTCTTCGAAAGATAGCCTCTCTTATGTATTCAACCGCATATTGACAAAGGACAGCCTTTTCGCCATCCAGCATGCTTTCAACCTTAGCGGATGTATTTGCAGCGTGCCTTCTAATCCTTACCAATGGCTCATCTACATAGGCAAATCCGCCCAAGCGGGCTAATCGAAGCCACAAATCCCAGTCTTCTGAATAACTAAAATCTTCATTAAAGCCGCCGGATTCAATAAAAGCATTTCTCTTGACTAATACACCCGATGCAGACAAAATATAATTTCTATAAAACTGATATCCCAAGACTTCCTCTGGCTCAACCTGTATCCCCTGGATAATCTGACTTACTTCAACATCGTTCTCATCGATTTGGATGTAAGCACTGTAACATAGGACGTACTCATCTTCTCCAGCACCATTCAATTCCCCTAATCTACGTTGATATCTTTCTATCAATCGGGGTTCAGCTATATCATCTGAATCCACAAATAAAATATGTTCCCCGACTGAATTCTCAACGCCATAATTCCTAGCGCTTGAAACCCCTTTATTTACCCCCAAATCAAGTACTTTAACAATACCTTTATTCTGCTCCTCTATCCCTCTTATGACTTCTAGGGTATTGTCGGTGCTGCCGTCATTAATTATTATTATTTCCGCCGGTCTAACTGTTTGGTGTAGCAAGCTGCTTATAGTGTTCGATATGTACTCCTCTGAGTTATAGCAAGGCACTATGCAGCTTACACGATTGTCCACTACTTGAAGCAACCCCTTTAAATTAGAATGTCTTCAAGATAACGCACTTGCTTCTTTCCAGCCAAGCGGATGAAGGGATAATCGCTAATGTCTACACCTTGAGATTCTAGGAGAAACCAATAAAAACTGTCCAGACCGGCGGCGAGGCTTAGGGTGGAAGCGCCACCGAAACGGCTGTTGCATTCAATAATATGGAAGTCTTCATCCTCATCAATGATGACCTGAAATATAGCGTGACCATTAATGCCCAGTTTTTCCGCCAACCCAGCACAAAGTTGCTCCAGGTTTTTATTCTCAAAGGTGGTGGTGATTTGTGATTCACCGTGTACCACTAGATCCCGCGTACGGGCGATTGCGCCTTTGGCCTTCCCCGTTCGGTCGACGTATACATCAACGCTGGCTTCTTTCCCGGCAATGTACGGTTGGAAAACGGGGTTCTCCAGCTTTCCCGCGTGTGCTAGGGCTTGTTCACGCCCCAAACCCAAACCAATCTTGTGTGCCCCGGCACCGAATCTTTCTTTTACAACAAAGCTATCACTGGACAAATTATTAATATCATCTACTGCTTCGACGGCTGGAAAGCCGAGGGCCCTTACTCTTTTGGCAAATAGCAGTTTATCCAGGCAGGTGCGCACACAATCGGGATCGGAGATCATTACGCTGATCCCCTTCCTTGCAAACACATCCGCATTCTCAGCAAAGAAGGACAACTCTCCATCCCGTGTCGGGATAATACAGGTTATTCCCTCGTTTCGGCAGTATGCAATAAGATCTTCTATCTCTAGCTCATCGAGCTTCGGCATTAGCCAAAAATCATCCACAAAATACTTGCCGACAATGTCGTTCCGAGCATCCGCCCCGATGACCTTCCCCCGATTGCCCAGTCTCAGACTTGCTTTGCGCAGGGCCTTGATCAGCGGCACCTTATTGGCAATACTGGTAACTAAAACATTGAAACATCGCTCCGATTGGGGTTTCTCTTTCAAGCACCCGTGCAGGACAGAGTCAATGCACTTGCCGTTGATGACCACATGTTCCCGAAGGCGCCCTTCGGGGACAAAGCCGCTGTTTTCCAACACCTCTAATACATACGGACGCACGTCGTACGTTTCGGTGAACAGCCGGTTTAGGCCGAGTTCCACAAAGGCGATTTGCTTGATCAGTTTCAGGAATATGGTGAACTCTCTCTTGTATAAGTCCAGGTCGACATTACGTTCCGTGGCCAAAAGAAATGAAATCTCCGCTCTGCGGTTAGTCCAATCGATATGCGTTAGGCCACCGTAACCGACGCATTCTCCTTGGTGCAGATAGCTAAATAGAATATCACTTGGTTCTTCGGCATCCATCGCGGGCCTGACCACGGTCTCGTAATAGTTGATTTGCTGGGCATCGGTCAATGGTTCCTTCTGCCTTAAAATGTCAATCTGGTCGTTCCTCCACTCTTTGATGAGCAGAATATCCTGCTCCCTTAGTGAGGTGAGCGTATAATCACCATATTGATAATGATCTCTTTGCAGACAGGTATAACCCATAGTCCAGCCCCTTTCCGGCACACCCGAACCTGACAATGAAAAGCTGCCGCCACTACTGCACCTTGCGGATTTACGGAACCGTCTTCTGCTTGATGTGTTTGTTAATCTCCAACCAATCCGGATGGTCTTGGACCACTTCCAGCGCCTCTTGCCAGGTAAAGTCTGCACGATTGAAATAGTCGTAGATTTTGGACACCAGGGTGAGATCCTCGATCGTATCCACCGTCCAGCGCATGTGGGAATAATCGGCCGGATTGGTCACGCCTCCAAGCCTGAATAGCTCCGGATGGCGGTAAATGTAAGGCGTTACGTGCTCCCGCCAGGCTGGATCGGCATCTTCGGACCACGCCTTTTTGAGGGTGGCAAAAGAAAACACCTCTGTATCCAATCCGCGCGGGTAAGTCCTATGTGGCAGGCCATTGCTGACATAGTCCAGCCGGGACCGGCCCTTGAGGAACTCCCCGACCACTTTATCAACCACCCCGGGGTCTATGAGCGGGCAGTCCGAAGTGATGCGCACAATCACGTCTGCACCGTAGTGGGAGGCAGCTTGGTAATAGCGATCCAGGAGATCGTTTTCACTGCCGCGGAAGCAGAGCCAACCCTCGGATGTGCATAAGTCGACGATCGGCTGGTCGTCTTCAAGGGTGGTCGTGGCGACAATCACTTTGTCCACCAGTCTCGCCTGACGGGTCCGATTGACCACGTGCCAAAGAATCGGCTTGCCGATGATCGGCTTCAGCACCTTGCCCGGAAGGCGGGTTGAACCCATCCGGGCCTGGATGATCGCGGCTACGGTCATCTTATCTCCTCCCCGGCTCATTCTCCAGTACCGACGTCAGACTGGCAACCGCGTACTCCAACTCGCTATCCGTAAGTTTCGGGAACATAGGCAGTGAAAGAATCTCTTGGTATGCCTTTTCCGCTACCGGACACAGCCCCTCGCGTGTACCAAACCGCTTGCGGTAAAACGGATGCAGGTGAACGGGTATGTAGTGGACGTTCACTCCGATACCCCGTTTCCGCATTTCGCGGAAAACCTGGCTGCGGTCGTGTTCCAGACGCACTACGTAAAGGTGGTAGGCATGCTCAGTGTCAGGACGGACTGATAACGGCTCCACGCCGGGTACAGCATTCAGGGCTTTTGTATAATGTTCGGCGATTCCCCGGCGCCGCTTTAGCCATCCGGGCAGCTTGGCCAACTGTCTGATCCCCAGGGCGCACTGGAAGTCGGTGATACGGTAGTTGTATCCCAGATCGGCCATCTCGTAGTACCACGTACCGTGGGCCGCCCTCTGACTGTGGTCGGCGGTGATGCCGTGGTTGCGGAAAACACGCATCCTTTCCGCCAGGGCAGAGTCATCAGTAGTTACCATTCCGCCTTCGCCGGTGGTGATGTGCTTCACCGGGTGAAAGCTAAAGACCGTCAAGTCGGCCAAAGTCCCGACCTTGCGGCCTTTGTAGGTCGCCCCCAGCGCGTGGCAAGCATCGGCCACCAAAGCCAGGGAATGCTCATCACATATAAGGCGCAGAGCATCATAGTCACAGGGCTGTCCCGCGTAATCTACGGCGATGACGGCTTTGGTGCGCGGCGTAATATGCGCTCGAACCTGGTCCGGATCGATCAGTAACGTTTCCGGATCGACGTCGGCAAACACCGTCGTCGCTCCTTGAAACACCACACAGTTCGCGGTGGCGGCAAAAGTGATGGGGGGTACGATGACTTCGTCCCCGGGACCGATTTCCAGGGCGTGCATTGCGGCGTGCAGGGCAGCCGTACCGCTGGAAACAGCCACGGCTTCTTTAGCACCGGTAAAATCGGCCAAGGCCTGTTCAAACTCGGCCACCTTCGGTCCGGTGGTAAGGAAGTCCGACCGCAGCACTTCACACACCGCAGCAATGTCGTCCTCGTCTATCCACTGCCTACCGTACGGGATCATCGGCATCCTCCGCCAGACCAATCATTTTGCGCAGTTGATCCACCGACAGCCATTCCGTGTTGGTGTCGCTGCTGTACTTGAATCCGTCCGGGCAGATGGTGCCCCCGTTTTTCTCCTGATAATCTCCAGCATTCCAGCGCCGGTAGGTGGGCACAATGGCGAAATAATCACCGTACTCTACAGTGTAGCGGGCCTCATCTTCCGGAACCATCACCTCGTGCAGCTTTTCGCCGGGTCGTATGCCGATGATCTCCATCCGGCAGTCGGGTCCGATAGCGCGGGCGAGGTCTATAATGCGCATGCTCGGGATCTTGGGCACAAAAACCTCCCCGCCCTGCATGCGTTCGAAACTCTTCAATACAAAATCGACGCCCTGTTCCAATGTAATCCAAAAGCGGGTCATACGGGTATCGGTGATCGGCAACACACCTGTCTTTCTCCTCTCCAAAAAAAGAGGCACCACACTGCCCCTGCTTCCGATCACATTTCCATATCTCACCACACTGAACCGCGTACCGCCTTTTCCTGAATAATGATTAGCGGCAATGAACAGCTTATCGGAGCATAATTTGGTGGCACCGTACAGGTTTACGGGATTGGCGGCTTTATCCGTGCTCAGCGCGATCACCCGCTCAACCCTGCGGTCAATCGCGGCGTCAATCAGGTTCGACGCGCCCAGAATATTCGTCTTTACTGCCTCAAAAGGGTTGTATTCGCAGGCCGGCACCTGTTTCAGCGCAGCCGCGTGCACCACGATGTCCACACCGTCCAGAGCGCGGTACAGGCGATCACGGTCGCGCACATCGCCGATGAAGTAGCGGATACACGGGTACTGCTGTTCGTTGAACCGCAGGTTCATCTCATACTGCTTCAGTTCATCCCGGCTGAAGATTATGAGCTTCTTGGGCTGATACCGATTCAGAACGGTTTCCACGAATTTTTGGCCGAAGGAGCCTGTCCCCCCGGTAACCAGAATCACTTTATTGTTTAGCATATAAGGAACCTCCGAATTCTACCGGCGCCTATCGACCGGCTGCGTTCGCGCTTCCGCCGATCCTATTGAGGTGCTTCCCCTTCTCCGGACGCTACCCGGCAGCACCCGCGAAAGAGCGGCAAAGACGTCCTCCTGGGTGCAGAAAGCGCCCTTCTCCTTCAGGCGGGTGAGCTGTCTTTCGAGGGAGGCGGCATCGACCAGCACCGTGCGGGCGGTAAAGATGCGCTTGTGTCGAGTGGCGCCGGTGCCTTCTTCGGCGGTGAGCAGTTCCTCGTACAGCTTCTCGCCGGGGCGTACCCCAATGAATTCGATTTTTATATCCTTGTCGGGCTCGAAGCCGGACAGGCTGATCAGGTCTCTGGCCAGATCCAGGATCTTCACCGGTTCGCCCATATCCAGCACGAATACTTCTCCGCCCTGCGCCATCGCCCCGGCCTGGATCACCAGCTGGACCGCCTCCGGAATGGTCATGAAGAAGCGGGTCATCTCCGGATGGGTCACGGTGACCGGGCCGCCTTCGGCAATCTGCCTCTTGAACAGCGGGATCACACTGCCGTTACTCTCCAGCACGTTCCCGAAGCGTACGGCGGCAAAGCGGGTGGCGCCCCGGCCGTTGTACTGCTGGATGATCACCTCGGCCAAACGCTTGGTGGCCCCCATCACGCTGGTCGGGTTAACGGCCTTGTCGGTGGAGATCAGGATGAAGGTATCGGTATTCGCGGCCAGCGCCGCCTCGGCCGTGATGCGGGTGCCGAAGACGTTGGTGCGGACGGCCTCCGAGGGACTGTACTCCATCAGCGGCACATGTTTGTGCGCGGCGGCGTGGAAGACCACCTCGGGCCGGTAGGTCCCGAATAGTGATTCGATACGCACCCGGTCGCGCACGTCCGCGATTTCGATGCGGATGTTCAGTTCCGGATGACGGCGCCTGAGCTCCAGGAAGACATCGTTTGTGGTGTTCTCGTAATTGTCCAGCAGCACCAGCGTCCGGGGGGCGAAAGACGCAATCTGGCGGCACAGCTCGGAGCCGATCGAACCGCCGGCACTGGTGACCAGAACCGATTTCCCGGTGAGGTAACCGGCGATTTCCTGCAGATTCACCTGCACCGGCTCACGCCGCAGGAGGTCTTCCACCTGCACCGGGCGGATCTTGCTGACCGATACCTCCCCGCTGATCAACTGATACACGCCGGGGAGAATTTTGGTACGCACACCAGTAGCGCGACATATGTTGAAGATCTCGCGCACGGTCTTGCCGGGCATCGACGGCATGGCGATAATGATCTCCTTCACGCGGTGCGTTTTCACGATCTCCGGGATGTCCTCCCTGGTGCCGAGGACGGGCAGGCCGAAGATCTGCATCTTCTGTTTTTTCGGATCGTCGTCCACAAAGCCGACCGGGCAGAACCCGATCCGATTCTGGCTGAGTTCCTTGGCCACCAGCATCCCGCCCTGACCGGCACCGACGATCAGCACGTTGGTTTCACGGGTCGGCCCGGAGCCGTTCATCTTCTGGGTGATGATCACCTGTTCGCGGAACAGGCGCCAGGCAAAGCGGGAACCGCCGATCAATATGATGGCAAAGGCCCAGGTGATCAGGGGGATGCTCCGGGGATAATGCAGTTCGAGCAGCACGCCCGCCGCCACAACGACCAGCGTGCCGGCGGTGACCCCCTGGAAAATGGCGATCAGCTCTTTTACACTGGCGTATTCCCAGATGCGGTGGTACATCCGAAGGAAGTAGAACACAGCGGGGAATACGACAGCGTAAATGACAGCAAGTTCGAAGAAAACATCCCGGTATTGCGGGGGGATGCCCACATCCTGGAACCGGGCGAAGTAAGCCATCGTCACGGCCGCCAGAATCAAGAAGACATCACAGGCCATTAACAACGGGATACGCAGATAGCTGGGCAAGGGGAACACATCCTGAAACAGTAGTCAGTAGCCAGTATCCTGTAGGAAAAACCGGAGCATCACTTGTCGTCATCCAAGTTCAGCGGATTATTGCGTACGTACTCCAGGCCGAAGGCCAGGAACACGCCGACCATCAGCCCCAGCACTCCGGCGAGAGCCATGTTCAGCTTCTTGTTCGGCTTAATCGGGGACGCTGGTTCGTGTGGAGCGCGGATAACCTTAGGCATTTCCAGAGAATCCAAGTCCTTTTGTAGTTCCAGAGAACGGTCCAGCAAGACAAGTCGCTGGTCTTCAAAGTCTTGAATGGAAGTTAGCAACTGTAACCTACGAAATTCAGGATCGCCGGAAATAGATGCATCCCCTTCCATGCTTTCTAATAAATCAGATGCAATCTGGATACTGCTTTCAACGCGGTCCAAAGCATTATCTACATTGCCAATCTGTGACAGCAGTATTTGTTCCTGGCGGTCAAAAATTGCTTGGCTCTGAACGCGAAACTGCTCAGCTACCTGTTCGAGAAAAGCCTTGCCCATAGCCGGATCGGTCGTGTCAACGGTCAATTTTAACATGTTAGTATCCGGAACGATATCAACCCGAATCTTATTCCTAAGGGCATCAAAATTGTTTGAGGTGCTTTCTTCGCTAAGCTTCTCGACCACCAACGCCATGAAGTCCTCACTCAGTATCACTTCACGGGCCGCAACGGGTGACGAATACAGTGTATAACGGTTCGGTCCCGGTTGCTTGGAATCTGTGGAACTACCAACCTCAATTGCGAAACTGCCCAGGGCAATGACTGTATGCACCTGGTAGACCGGAGCCATCATGAAGCTGACGACCCCGGCGACGAGAACGGACAGCACAAAGACAGCCAGGATCAGCCAGCGGCGCCGCCACAGGGGCCGGATTAGATCCCGGAGTTCGATCTCGTCGTCATAACGTCTAGGGTTGTAGTCGGCTGGTGTTTCAGACACGGTAAGCGTCCCCTTCTATTCGTCTGAATTCTCTTCGGTTAGAGTCAGTCCTTTGAGTTCCTCATAACCCGCAGCCAGCTCGGGGTTGAGTTCCTTCACCTGGGCCAACAGGTCGGACGCGGCCTCGGCGTTGCCCTGCGCGTCCCGGACCAGCGCCAGCCAGAGCAGGGACTCGGCCTTCAGGTTTTCATTCTTGCCGGCAGCCTCCAGGTTTTCGGCCGCGGCTTCAAAATCACCCAGGAGGTATTGAGCCTTCCCAAGCGGCAGCCTAATCGCGGTCGTGGGGGTCAGTCTGTTCCTTTTCCAGCGCTGATCGTCGCTCTCGCTCAGGGCTTTCATCCGCTCTTCCATCCGGGCCGGGATGAGCGTGACCTGCTCCAGGTAGCCCTTGGCCGCCTTCGGATCGGTCTCGATGCTGCCGTACCCGGCATTGAACACGATCCGGGTCAGCTGCTCGTAGTTGGACAGAACCAGCGGGGCTTTGGCCAGCCCCTGCTCCGCCGATTGCACGGCCTCATCATACCGCTGCTGCGCCAATTTAATGGAGGCTTTCTGCATATAGTACGCGGCGTTGTACTTACTGCGAGCCAGCGCCTTGTTAATCTCTGTAAGGGCCGCGTCGTGATCACCCGTGCCCTGGTACACCTGGGCGAGCAGGTAGTTGATCTCGCTATTGGCCGGGTTGTAGGCCTCAGCCCGTTTCAGTTGGGCCACTCCCTGCTGGTAGTTCCCGGACTGGAGCATCCCCAGCGCCTGACCCATCACGGTCTGGGACACGGCCAGGCAGGACGCAAAAACGATCACGGCCAGCGCTCCGGCCGAAGCCAGCACAAAGCGGGTGTAGCTCGGTGGCCTGTAGGATGTGTTCTTCTTGCGTGCGCGTTTGCTTTCATACGCGGAGGTGTCCTCCTGCGGTCGGGACAGGCCGGCCACCGTCCCGAACAGCGTGAAGAGGACAAGTGTCAGCGCCGACAGCGACAGGTCGAAGTCGATGGCGGCGTGCAAGCCGATGAGGATGGCGGCCATCGTGATGATCCAGGTGATGTCTTTCACTCGTTGACTGGTGTCCTGGGCGTGATACAGGCGGTGGGCCGCCCACAGAAAGGCCGCCCAGATGCCGACCAGAATCAGCACGCCGATGATGCCGGACTCCACGCCCACCTGGAAGTAGTGGCCGTGCACCTCCCGGCTGGTGTAGAAGTAGTTCTGAAAGGCCTGGTAGGCCTCTTTCCAGCCGCCGCCGCCCCAGCCCGTGAGCGGGCGGGCAACGATCATTTCCCAGGCATCACCCATAAAGTTGAAGCGCGCCTCGGCGTTGTGCCATTTGATCAGTGCGGACAGCCGTTCCTGCAGGGAGGCGCTCGCCGCGACGGCCACGGCACCACCCACGACGGCCAGTCCCACCAGCCCGCCGAGGCCCTTCAGGATCAGGTTTCCGCGCTCGGCAGCAAGCCAGCCCTTCCGGCCGGCAAAGTCAATCATGGCCTGTCCGGCCGCGACCAGCAGCAGGCCGAGGATCACCCACAACCAGGCCAGGTCGTTCTTCTCGGCGGCCACGGAGGCCAGGAACCGGTTTACGGCCAGCAGGGCGGGCAGGCCGATAAGCAGTGTATGGACAACGGCGCGGAGACGGACCTCCGGCCGCAGCTTGATCAGGAGAAGCGGGAACACCAGGGCGAAAATCAGAAAGCCGCCCTGCGACTTGGTGCCCAGGAACACGGCGAATAAGAGCAGGTTCCCGAAGGCGTAGTAGTACGGGTACGGGTTAAACTCGCGCAGCCAGTTCGGGGCGTTATGCAGCGGCAGTCCCTTAGTCTGCAACTGGGGCCCCTCTTCCACCGCCCGGTTCCAGAGGTACATACCGAGCAGGAACACGGCCGACAGGTAGGTGGCCAGCGCGTTCGGGTATTGGAAAGTAGAATAAATCCGGCCGCTCAGGAAACCGTCCTTGATCTCGATGATGCCCGTGGCGGTGGCCAGACCGGCCAGGGCAACCAGAATCGCGCTGTAGTAGACGACGTGTAGCATCCGGACGGCGTCGGTGACGCTGGTGATCACGCGGGCGGCGGCCCAGAAGGCCATGAAGTACATAGTGTTCCGCACGATTTCGTTCACGGCGAAGCCGGTGTTGACGGCAAAGAAAGCGCTATACACATATACGAGAGGCAGAGCGAGCATCAGGCAGTCCAGCGGGTGTTCGAGGAATTTGGTTTCCTGCAGGGCCTGCCGGCCGAGCCACACGAACCAGAAGGCGATGGCGACCAGGATCAGGGCGCGGTACTGTTCTTCCGGAAAGAAAAGTCCTCGGAAAAAGGGACTGGCGAAGAGAACTATAGCCAATCCCCAGAAAGCGATGGAGAACGAAAGTGGTTGTGATGAAGGGTTCGACATTCTTGCGTGAGTTTTCTTCGACATGATGCTTGTACTCCTCCAATGAGACCCAGTAGTCAGTATTCAGTAGTCAGGAGTCAGGAGGTTAGTTACGCTTCTCGAGAGAACGGGTGTAGGCCTTCCGCGATATTTGCCGCGATGGATACCGCAGCACGCCGGAACTGTGAGGACAAACCATACATCTCATAATTCGGAAACATCGCTGAAAGGCGATAAACAGCCAGCACGAAGAGGTGAGCCTTCTGCCATACCACTAGGTCTTCAAATGTTTTTGCAGGCTCTCGCATACCTTCCCCTACTGACTACTGACTGCTGATTCGCTCCCAAAAACTTAGCGCTTTTGGGTTATGCGTAACACCTAAGCACC
>CBEULR010000013.1:0-56771 GCA_965544035.1 uncultured Peptococcaceae bacterium
GTTACGCATAACCCAAAAGCGCTAAGTTTTTGGGAGCGAATCACTACTCACTACTCTTGTTACCGCAGCCCTCCGAAAACGACCGCCAGAAGAAAAACCGTATACAGCGTGGCCCCCGAGGCGATCATCAACTTCGGAGACAGCACCTTATGCCGGGAGTAGTATAAGAGAGCCACAACGGCCGACAGCAAAGCCAAGACGGCACTGGCCAGCGCGGCACCGCTCAATTCCCAGGGAGTGAGCGCAATCCCCAGGGCCGGAATCAATGAACTCTGAAAGACCATCGCCCCGGTGATGTTCCCCATCGCCAGCGTATCCTTTTCTTCTCCGATCCAGATGACACTGTTGAATTTCTCCGGCATCTCGGTAGCGATCGGCGCAATCAGCAGGGAGAAAACGAACGCGGGAACACCGAGGCCAACCGCCAGCAGGGTTACCCCGTCCACAAAGAGCTTGGCACCGGCGATAATAATGCCCAGCGCCAGCAACACCTGCAGAATGATCCGCCACAGGTCCGGGTCCTCCTGTTTCCGCGCCAGAAGCAGCGGTTCCACTTCATCCTCTTCGGTGAAGCATTCCTCGTCCCGGAAGGTCTCGTAAACAAAAAATATGTAAGAAAGAACGAGCGCCGCAATCACCAGCTTTTTCCCCATCGGTGACATAAAAGAGGCACCGACCGCCAGGGCGTAAACGAGGATAAAAAACTTGAGATCCCGGTCGATACACCTGCTCGGCTGGATGGCCGCCGATTCGCGCCTCTTGTGGTATGCCAAAGCAGATATACCGACAATCGCAAAGGCAACCGTGCTCAGCATAAAGGGCGCCCCCAGAATGGCACCCACGCCCACCTCGTGCCCTACCTCACCGGTACCGAACAGGATCGCGACCACCGGAATGAGCGTTTCAGGAAGGGCGGTCCCCACGGCGGCAAAGATGCTCCCGACCGCCCCTTTCGACAACTTCAACTTCTTGCCCAGCCACTCCATCCCGTTGGTAAAACCCTTCGCTCCAAGCAGGATGATCACCAGGCTTACCAGAATCTCAACCACATATCCCAACGACACCGTCTCCCACTGGATCATTCAATCTACTATACGTTACGTTTCCGTGCATCAAAATCCTCTTTGTGTCGAAGACTGTACCGGTTATTTTTATTTTCAAAGACAGCAAGTATTCTAGTTATCACCCGGCAAGCAATTTCTCAAGAAACTGGTAAGACGGAAGGAGCATCATTTCCAACAGACCGGTGATACTGGGGAGGGGAATATCAAGGGCATATCCGTACATCCACACCATGCCGATCAGGACCAGGCCCCCGAAGACCACCAGCTCACGGTACATCTTCTGCTGAAGCATGCGCGGCACCTCAAAGCCGATAATCAAGACAAAAATGATGACGGCGATGGCAATCATACCCGACCAACACCTCGTTCATTTTTCTACTACTACTGGCGCCTTTGCATTATCACCGCAGCGGCGGCTCCAGCGGAGCAGTAATAGTCTCCGTATCCAGAATCCGGGCCTCCACAGTCACGTCCACCTGCAGATCGGGCAGGAACTCATCCCGCCACTGTTCGCGGATTTGCGCCCACAGGCGGTGGTCGGCCCGGCGCACAGTCTCTCCAATGCCCAGAAAGTCCGCTCCGGTGCGGCGGCTGACCGCAAGGGCACTGTTAATCCGCTCCCGGATCTCAGCCGCCAGGAGACTCTCCAAACGCTCGATCATTACCGGATCACTGACATCAATCCGGCATTCAAGCTGCTGCAACAGCGATTCGAATTCAACTCTGATCTCCGCCGAAATCCGGCCGTCCTGGCCGATCCGGGGGATGATTCGTCCCTCATTGCGCAGTTTGCTGACTGTAACCATACAGTCCTTTTCCGGCCATTCAAAGGCCACCCAGCCCTGCTGAGCCTCCCCGCGGGCGAACAGCAGCCCGTGGGTCTGTTCCCGGTCCAGAAAACCAACCAGCCGGTCACCGCGAAACACCCCCGTGCCCTCAATCTGGATGTTGTACAGCGGTTCGGTCGCCGGATCCTGGGGCCGCCGGGTGACCTGCTGAAAGGCCTCGTGCGGCGCCAAACCGATGAGAGGGGCAAAAGGATCGGCCCCTTCGGCCTCCATGGCCAGCACAAATTCGGTCATCTTCACCCGGGGGAAGTACTGCCCGGGCAGACGCGCCCGCATGATCTCGTCTATCCGGTCGGCGGGACAGACGACGATCGGGGCGGGCACATCCAGAATGGTGACCGGGTCATCCACCGCCACCAAAATCCACATGGTCTCCCGCCGTACTTCCCGGTTCCGGTTCAGGTGATCCAGAACCGGCGCCACCCCCTTTTCGGCCAGCGACTGATCCACGAGCAGCACCCGGGTGTGTGAAAGAAAGAACCGCTGGGGAGTCAGGGAAGCTACCTGGTTGCGGGCTTCCGCCAGGGTCCGACCGGACCCCACAAGGTTACGGTATCACTTCGCGGCAATGCTCGCCCCGGGGGTCTCGCGGCTCACCCCGGCACCGCCGACCAGCCGGGGATTGGCCGCCTGGGCGAGGAGCTGGATGCCTTCCCCGGGCATATCCTTGACGGCGATCGCGAGCACGATCCCGAGTTCTTCCACCTCGTTGCGGTCCCAACACCCGGCCGCAGTCACGACAACAGCCAAAGCCGCTATGAAGAACACCAGACGCCAACGATGAAGCATTACCTCTCACCTCCCGGTTGATATCCTTCCGGCGGCGGTTCGGGCTTCAGACCGCGCGCCATCCGCCGGCGTCCCGACTTGAAAAACTGGCGCGGCCGTTTCTCCATCGTCCACAGGCCTAAACGGGTAAAAGAGTCCTTCCAGTCGGTGATGTTAGTCGGTACGATCGGCGCCATAAAGGGTACGCCGAAAGAGCGCAGGCCGGCGACATGGATAAAGACGGCCAGCACCCCGACGGCCACCCCGAAGAGACCAAGCGTGGCACCGAGCAGGGTCAGCGGAAAACGCAGGAAGCGCATGGCCAGACTCATGCTGAAGACCGGCGAGATGAAGGAGGCGATCCCGGTGATGGCCACTATAATGATCAGCAGAGGGGACACCAGACCGGCCTGGACGGCCGCCTGTCCTACGATCAGGGCTCCGACGATGCTGACCGCCTGGCCGAAAGGCCTGGGCAGACGGATACCGGCTTCGCGCAGCACCTCAAACAGGAGCTCCATCATCAGCAGTTCCACAATCGACGGAAAAGGCAGTCCCTGCCGGGCCGAAGCGATGCTGAGAATCAGCGTGGTGGGCAGCATCTCCTGGTGAAAATTGGTGATGGCGATATACAGCGCCGGCAAAAAGAAGGAAACTCCTAGCGCCGCAAAACGAAGGAGCCGGATCAGCGTGCCGAACGGAAAACCGATGTAGTAATCCTCGGGCGATGTCACCATGGAACTCAGATCGGTCGGCACGACCAGCACGAAGGGAGTATTGGCCGTGATAATCGCCACCCGCCCGTCCAGGATTCCGGCCGCCGCCCGGTCGGGGCGCTCGGTGCTCAGATGCAAAGGGAACACGCTCCACGGATCGTCCTTGGTCAGTTCCTCTATGAAGCCCGATTCGAGAACGGCATCCACATCCAGGCGGCGCAGGCGCGACCGCACCTCCTGCACCAGAGCCGGGGCCGCCAGACCCCGCATATAGACAATGGTGACCGGTGTCGAAGTCGCCCGTCCCAGGATCAGCGTCTCGGCCACCAAATGCGGACTGCGGATGCGCTGCCGCAGCAGCGCCAGATTCTTGAATTCATCCTCGGTAAAGGCGTCCAGCGGGCCGCGCACCGAGGTTTCGGTTTCCGGCTTCTCCACCTGCCGCCGCTCGTACCGGCGCAGGTCGATGGTCAGCGCCCGGGTCATTCCGTCCACCAGCAGGACGGCCTGTCCGACAGCCACCGCCTGGAGCAGGCTTTGGAGGTCGCCGCACTCTGCCGTGTCCTCGGCATTCAGCACCGAAACCGCGATCGCCGCGAGAAGGTCTTCCTCAGCGGCAGCGTCGCGGGAAAGGTCGACAACCTCGACCAGCGGTTCCAAAACGGATTCACTGATTTCCCGGGTATCAACGATCTCTTCGAAAAAGACTACAGCGCCTTCCCGCCCGGCGGCACGGATGTGCACACGCCGGATAATGAAATCGGAGTTGTCCCCCATCAGCCGCCGGATCAGTTCCACATTCTCATCCAGCACCGGCGACAGCGGCACCTGCGGCATATCCGGCATCGGATCGGAACCGCCGCTTCTATGCACGGCGGTTCCCCCCTTATACGCCTCCACCGTCCGTATCAGATTATCCATCTTGTCCATCTTGGGTCGCTTCAAGGGTTACTCCCCCATTTGCCTCAGCCGTTACGGTTTTCCGGACGAAACAGGGAAACCAGAAACAATAACGCGGTCATCCCATAGGCTACGGCACTGATGATTAAAGGCACCACCTGTCCCGTAAAGACGGTAAACTCGGTATTATTGTCCCAAGACTGCATTGAAAACGCAGCCAGGAGGATCGCCAGCGGCAGCACCACCGGCCGGTATGAACGCAGGCCGAACCACTGGCTGAAAGCCAGTACCGTAACATACAAAAAGGCACCCAGTTTCATCAGCATCGCCCCGACCCACAAAGCCATAAACAGCGCGTCCTGCCGCTGGAAAAACTCAATTCCGACGAATTCCACCCGGCGCACCACGGCAAAGGATGCGAAGGAAAAGGCTGCTGTTTCCTTGGCACCCATAATACCCAGCGTACCGATCATGATAACGAACAGGGCGGTGAAGACGATGCCGATCGCGGCCATGTTGGCCTTGACGGCTTTCACCTTGTCTGTGAGAAAGGGCACGAGCATCATGATCACCACCGTCTCACCGAACCAAGCCATGGGAGTAACCGCTCCCAGCAGCACCCGGCCCATTCCCTGCTCCAACAACGGAGACAGTTCCTCCACCCGCAGGTCTTTACCGACCACCATCAGGAAAAACAGAATCGATCCCAGCAAGAGCAGAATGATCAGGTCGTTCACCCGCGCCAGCACTTCCAGTCCCTTATATACGGCGTACACAGCCAGCAGGGTAAGCAGGCCGACAAAAACGAAAGGCGGCGTCCGCAGATAAAAAAGCTCGGTCATCAGTTCGGCGAACTCTCTCTGCACGACAAAGGTGATCAAGAAAAGGTAACCGATAAAAACGAGTCCGATAATCTTGCCCAGCACCGGCCCGACCAGACGAGGCAAAAACTGGATCACCGTTTCTCGCGGAAAACGCAGCGCTACCCGGGCGGCGAGATAAGCGACCGCCAGTCCCGGTCCGAGGGCTATAACGAAGGAGAGCCAGGCATCCTGCATGGCGATACCCGCAACGCGTGAGGGCAGGAACAGGATGGCCGTGGGAAGGATAATGGCAATAATGAAATTTGCCCCCTGATAAGAGGAAATCCGCCCTTCTTCCCGCAAAATGGTTGTACCCTCCCCCGCCTGGTTTTCCTGTTAGTTTTTACATTCTCGGGACAAAATATGGGGGTTAGGCACTGAATTGCACATTTCACCCGTATCCATTGAGGGAGCGAAATACGAAATGACGATGAAGCTTATCCTTCTCTTCTCGTTGATGGGCATTACACTGCTTCTGGGAGGAATCCTGGCCCGGGCCTACTGGGGATTGATGAACGAACAGGAGGGCAAGGCCCCGACCCCGGTCGAAAAATCCAACCCTCGCCGGGAGGGGTCAGAGCTTTAATACTCTTGGAGTCTTATTCTAGGTGCCTGACCCTCCAGTCAATAGATCTCTCAGGGGGCCCAGCAGGTAGATGGAACCGGTGATGAGCAGCACGGCCGGGGAATTGCCGGAAGACGGGGCGGAATCGGCAACCAGAGACAGGCCCTGTTCCAGGGCGGCCTGGTTATCCTCAATCTCAAGAACAAAGGGACAGTAGCGGCGGGCCATGGCGGCCACCTCCCGCCAGTTCCCGGCACGGGCGGCGGGCGGCTTAGTGACGATGATCCGGTCGGCCAGCGGTGCCAGTACGGCTACCACTCTCTCCCGCTCCTTATCCGCAAGTATGCCCAGAAGCATTGTGACCGGTGACCGCGGGAAGGTTTCCCGCATCGTTACGCTGAGTGCTTCAGCCGCGGCTGCATTGTGTGCGGCATCGAGAACCACGGTCATCCCGCGACGGTTCAGGATTTCAAATCGTCCGGGCCAGTGTACACGCTCCAGCCCGGCGCGTACAGCAGATTCACCAATTGCAAGACCCCGTTCGCGGAGCAACTCAGCGGCCGCAACGGCACAGGCGGCATTCACCGCCTGATGGGGACCGCGCAATCCGAGCGCCAGGTTGCGGTACTGCCACCCCGGTCCGCACACACTCACCCGCCCTTCCCCGGCTCCGTTCTCAAATGTCCACCTGACCTCCCGCCCCACCTGCAGGAGCGGGCT
The DNA here is from genome assembly GCA_965544035.1 of uncultured Peptococcaceae bacterium. GTDB lineage: Bacteria > Bacillota > Desulfotomaculia > Desulfotomaculales > Desulforudaceae > CBEULR01. Next base: position 6,445 of record CBEULR010000013.1, read on the forward strand.
GCCCTTTTCGCGGCAGGCGGCCTCGATGACCCGGGCCGCAGCTCCCGCGGCCGCCGTGACCACCGGCACACCCGTTTTGATGATCCCGGCCTTTTCCCCCGCAATCTCCTCCAGGCTCTCCCCGAGATAATCGGTATGATCGCGGGTAACGTTGGTGATGACCGACACCAGCGGCTGAACGACGTTGGTGGCGTCAAGCCGTCCGCCCAGACCGACCTCGACCACGGCGACGTCCACCCGCTCCTCCCGGAAGAGGCGCAGCGCCAGTACGGTATGGATCTCGAATTCGGTGGGGTGCTCGTCTTGCGCGGCGCTGTCCAGTACCGGCTTCAGTTCGGTCACCAGTCGGGCCAGACGTTCCCGAGCAACAGGGGTTCCGTTGACGGCAAAGCGTTCGGTGTAATCGGAAAGATGTGGAGAAGTGAAAGTGCCCACGCGAAAGCCGCCCGCCAACAGTATGGCGGTCAGCATGGCGGACACCGAACCCTTTCCGTTGGTGCCGCCCACGTGGACACAGGGCAATTGGTGTTGAGGGTTGCCCAACCGGGCCAACAGGCGGCGCACCCGGTCCAGTCCCAGGTTTGAGCCGCCCGCGGCCACAGACCGGATATAGTCTATCGCCTGTTCGTAGCGCATACGTTATTTCTGCAGTAAGGCCAAGCGTTTTTGCAGCGCCTCACGCTTCAGAGTCAGCTCGGTTTCCTTCTCCCGTTCCTTGGCCACCACCGCTTCCGGTGCCTTGCCCAGGAACCCGGGATTGTTGAGTTTCCCCTGCACCCGGGCGAGCTCGTTTTTCACCGCGGAAATCTCCTTGGTCAGGCGGGCCGTCTCCTTGGCCACGTCGATCAATCCTTCCAGCGGAATGAAGATCTCCATGCCCTGGACGACAGCGTGGGCGGCCAGCTCCGGCTTCACGTCAAGCGCTTCCTCCACTCTGCTTTCCGCCGCCGCCAAATTGTCGATATACTCTTTCCACCGCAGAATGTATTCCCGCTGTGCGGCGTTGGGTGCAACGATGACCACCTCCGCCTTCTTCCCGGGGGGCACGTTCATCTCACTGCGCACATGCCTTATCGCCCGGACGGTCTGAATGATCGTCGACATTCGTTCCTCGGCGGCAGGGCTGACGAGTGCCCGATCGGCTTCCGGCCATGAAGCCAGCATAATCGTCCCCGTCTTCGCGGGCAGGTGCTGCCAGATGGCCTCGGTAATGAACGGCATGAACGGATGCAGCAGCCGCAGGGTCTGATCGAGTACGGTGACCAATACCTTTTGGGTCTGCGCCCGCTCTTCGGGCGTACCCCGGTACAGACTCGGTTTGGCCAGCTCGATGTACCAGTCACAGAATTCATCCCAGATGAACTCGTACAGCACCCTGGCCGCCTCCCCGAGTTCGTACGCGGCCAGGTTCTGCTCCACCTGCTCCGTTGTGGTATTTAAACGGCTCAGTATCCACTCCTCGGCCAGGGTGGTGGGCCGCACCGGCTGCTCATCTCCACGGTAGCCGTCAAGGTTGATCAACACGAACCGGGAAGCATTCCACAGCTTGTTGGCGAAATTCCGGGCACCCTCCAGCTTCTCGAAGTGGAAACGGATGTCGTTCCCCGGCGTGTTGCCGGTGACCAGCATGAACCGCAGACTGTCCGCCCCGTACTTGTCAATGACCTCGATCGGGTCCACCCCGTTGCCCAGCGACTTTGACATCTTCCGGCCCAGGGCGTCCAGCACCAGGCCGTGGATGAACACTTCCTTAAACGGCTCCCGTTCCATGAATTTCAGGCTGGTAAAGATCATCCGGGCCACCCAGAAGAAAATAATGTCCCGCCCGGTGACCAGCACGCTCGTCGGGTAAAACTGCTCCAGCTCGGCCGTCCGCTCCGGCCAGCCCAGGGTTGAGAAGGGCCACAGGCCCGAGGAAAACCAGGTGTCCAACACATCGGGATCCTGCTTCACATCGCCGCCGCCGCACTCAGGGCAGGAGTCCGGGTCTTCGGTCGAAACGATGATGTGGTCACAGTCGGCACAGTACCACACCGGAATCCGGTGTCCCCACCAGAGCTGACGCGAGATGCACCAGTCACGGATGTTCTCAAGCCAGTTCAGATAGATCTTGGTGAACCGCTCGGGAACAAAGCGGATACGCCCGTCCTTAACGGCCTCGATCGCCGGCTCGGCCAGCGGTTTCATCCGCACAAACCACTGTTTGGACAACATCGGCTCCACGACCGTGTTACAGCGGTAGCAGTGACCGACGGCGTGTTCCAGGTCCTCGACCTTGACGAGCAGCCCCTGGGTTTTCAGGTCGCGGAGCACCTGTTTCCGGCACTCCATCCGGTCCAGACCTTCATACTTGCCGCACTCGGCGGTCATGATCCCTTTTTCATCAATCGCCTGAACCTGGGGCAGGTTATGGCGGCGGCCGATCTCAAAGTCGTTCGGGTCGTGCGCGGGAGTGACCTTCAGCGCGCCCGTACCGAACTCCCGCTCCACATACGTGTCGGCGATGACCGGTATCTCCCGGCCCACCAGCGGCAGAATCACCGTCCGGCCGATCAGGTGCCGGTACCGCTCATCATCCGGGTGTACGGCCACCGCCGTATCGCCGAACATGGTCTCCGGTCTGGTGGTGGCGATCACCAGAGCTTCATCGCCGTCTTTGACCGGGTATTTGACGTGATACAGATGTGACGGCAGGTCGACGTGTTCGACCTCGATATCGGAAATCGTGGTGCTGCAGTGGGGGCACCAGTTTACGATGTAATTATCCCGGTAAATCAGACCCTGCTCATACAGGCGCACGAAAACCTCACGCACCGCCCGCGAACAGCCCTCGTCCATGGTAAACCGCTCGCGGTCCCAGTCACAGGACGAGCCCAGTCTCCGGAGCTGGGTGGTAATCCGGTTACCGTAACGGTGTTTCCATTCCCAGACCCGCTCCAAGAACTTGTCCCGGCCCAGGTCGTATTTGGACAGTCCCTCCTTGGCAAGCTGCGCCTCCACCTTGGCCTGGGTGGCGATACCGGCGTGATCGGTGCCCGGCAGCCACAGGGTGTTGTCCCCTTTCATCCGGTGCCAGCGCGTTAGGATATCCTGCAGGGTGTTATCCAAAGCGTGACCCATATGAAGCTCCCCGGTAACGTTGGGGGGCGGCATCACAATACAGAACGGCTTGCGTTCCGGATCAACAGGAGCCGCGAAATACTTGTTGTCCTCCCACATCCGGTATAATTCCTGCTCCACAGCCTGCGGATCATAGGTAGTTGGAATGCTTGAATCGCTCAAAGACCCTTCCCCCCAAACACAATCGTTCCAGTCCTTATAAATCTTAAACATTTGTTAACCGGATTGTCAATAAAACCCGCCATCTGTGCCGCATCTAGTGCATCGGCCGGTCTGCGGGAACAGCGCCGCCCAGGATGGTCATCAGCCTTTCCAGTTCCTCGTTTTCCAAAGAAAGCTCCCCCAGTTCCTCCGCTAAATCGCTGAGCCCCCGGTCGGCATCAAGGATCAGAATCGCGTGCGGTCTGGACTGGTCGGGCTTATTCACAATCACGCCGTCCTCCAGCAGGTGGTGATCGGTGACCAGCATGATCAGTTTCTTCTCGGTGATCAACCGCAGGTATTCCCAGTTCTCCGGCCTGATTCCGAGCACTATGCTCTCGCGCTCCCCCCAGCCCACCTCCAAAATAACGATATATTTCTGATCGAACGAGTGCACCAGGTCCCATATGAACCAATACCCGACCTGGTCCCCTTTATTGATGAGCTGGAACAGGGGACGCAGACGCCGGTCAAGAGCGGTGGCCAGGAATACCACCGCCATTTCGGTTTCCAATAGCAGTTCGGGAAAGATGATTTCCTGTTCTTCCATGTATTATCCCCACCAGGAATAATTGTCCTCGTCCTACCGTATTTATCTTACAGAATGCGCATACGGAGGGCCGTTACATGCTTAAACGCTGGATCTGGATTCTGATCCCCCTGGCTGCGGCCGGCACCGTGCTCCTATGGAACCTCACCCACCCCAAACCCGAGCCCAGGCCGATACGCCTGATGGTTGTGGAAACAGAGCGCGAGATCGCCAATCTGCCCCATTACGTAGCCGCAACTCTGGGCTACTTTCGCGACGCCGGTCTCCGTGTTACGCTCGGCACCGCAGTCAAAGGCGTGTTAACCGAAGAAGACCACAGCCGGGCAGACCTCATCCTGACCCCCTTTGACCGGATTTTGGACGGCAAGTGGATCGCCGTGGCCGGCTTGACTGACACCGAGCCCGCACTGCTGTTGGCCCGGGAAAAACAGGTTCCCTTCTCATGGACTGATGTGTCAGGCAGGACTGTAATCGGGGAACACCCCGAGGGCACCGGAGAAGTGGCCCTGGAGCGGATACTGCGCAATCACGAGCTGATTCCGCAGTACCAGTACGTGTCCATCCAACACCTGCCCCAGCACTTGCGTCTCGGCACATATCTTGCCGGTACCGGTAGTTACATCATACTCACCGACCCCGAGGCGACGCGCATGGAGAAATCCGGTAAAGGATACATCGCGTCCGACCTCACTGCAGCCGGACGAATGCCGTCCAGAGTAGCGGCCGCACCCGCGGACGCAGTGGATCAAAACCGGGAGGCGATCAGCCGCTATACCCGGGCAATCGCCCGTGCCCAGGCATGGATGGCCGAAAGCAGCCCGGAGGAGGTCGCCATCGCGGCCTCCCGGTGGTTCCCGTGGGTAGACTATGAAACAATGGTGGAAATGGTGACCCGGGCGAAAAAGGCTGAAATCTGGGCCGCAAGCCCGCTGATTGAGCAGGGGCCGTACAACCATCTGTTGGAACTGCTGATCGAAGCCGGTGAGCTTCCCGAACCGATCCCGTACGATAGGATGGTAAAGCCGGAGTTCGCCAAAAGCCTTAATTGAGAAGTAAGAGGCGGGAAGTCAGAGGTACTAAGAAGAAAAGCCCCCGGAGAAGGGGGCTTGTTTTATTACTTGGCACTGACAATGATCGCCTTTGGCGCGGGAGTGACATCCGAAACCTTCATCACCGTTTCTTCAGGACTCCACCCCAGCACAATCCGGATCCCGTCGTGGTACTCGATTTTATCCAGATCAACCTTAAGGCACCGATTGCCGCCCGGACCGTTATGCTCAAATACGATCTGAAAATCGGAATTCCTGTAGACCTTGAAGTAGGATTTGTTCACCTGCTTCTCGATGAGAACGACCTCCGGGATCTCCCTGTTAAAAAGCGATTTCTTTCTGGTTTCCCAAACGGCCCCGCCCTTTATTTCGTTAAATTCATCGATCAGGTCACCCAGCGGCATTCTGTTCACTCCTTCCGCATGCGCTCTGGAGGGTGGTAAAAAAAAAGAAGAGGGCGATTTAGTCATTCGCCCTCTTACCGTGTCATTCCTGCCAAACCGGACAAATCCGGAAAATTTGTTTACTACTTAGCTTACTGACTGGGCAGCGTAGTCTCACGATACTCCATCTCCGGCCTGCTGACCAGCAGCGGATCGACCGGGACAATATCGCTGCCTTCCTCGTTCACGATCGCCGTTTTCAGAACCTCGTCCATATGCTCAACCAGGACAAACTCCAGTTTGTTCTGCACATTTGCCGGAATCTCTTCGATATCCTTCCGGTTGGCGGCCGGTATGATAATCGTCTTGATCCCGGCCCTGTGGGCGGCCAGTACCTTTTCTTTCAGGCCGCCGATCGGCAAAACCCGGCCGCGCAGCGTGATCTCACCGGTCATCGCCACATCGTGACGCACCGGCCGGCCGCTGAGCGCGGAGGCCAAAGCCGTGGCCATGGTGATGCCGGCGGACGGTCCGTCCTTCGGGGTCGCCCCCTCGGGAACGTGGATATGGACATCAACCTTCTCGTGAAACGTCGGTTCGATCCCCAGATCGGCCGCCCGGGAACGGACGTAGCTGTAACCGGCCTGGGCCGATTCCCGCATTACGTCGCCAAGCTTTCCGGTGAGGACCAGTCCGCCCTTACCTTTGCAGACGGTGACCTCAATCGCCAGTGTGTCGCCGCCCACCTCGGTCCAGGCAAGCCCCGTGGCCACCCCGACCTGATCGGCCTGTTCGGCCAGACCGTAACGGTAACGCGGAATGCCCAAAAACTGTTCAATGTTCCGCACCGTGATCCGCACCCGCTTGGCCTTTTGGGACACGATCTCCTTCGCCGTCTTCCGGCACAGGGCGGCAATCTCGCGTTCCAGATTGCGTACCCCCGATTCACGCGTGTACTCCCGGATGACCCGCCGCACGGCGTTCTCCGAGATTGTCAGGTGATTCTTGCTCAGTCCGTGTTCCTTGACCTGCTTGGGGATCAGGTGCCGGACGGCGATCTGCACTTTCTCCTCCTCGGTGTAACCCGAAATGTGGATCACTTCCATCCGGTCCAGCAGCGGACGCGGGATGCTGTGGTAGACGTTGGCCGTCGTAATGAACATTACATTAGACAGATCAAACGGTATCTCGATGTAATGGTCGCTGAACGCATTGTTCTGCTCAGGGTCGAGTACCTCAAGCAGCGCCGCCGAAGGGTCGCCGCGGAAGTCCATACTCATCTTGTCGATTTCATCGAGCAGGAATACCGGGTTCCTTGAGCCGGCCGTACGCATTCCCTGGATGATGCGGCCCGGCATCGCGCCGACATAAGTCCGGCGGTGGCCGCGGATCTCGGCCTCGTCACGAACGCCGCCGAGAGACATACGGACAAACTTGCGTTCCAGCGCCCTGGCGATCGACTTGCCCAGCGAGGTCTTGCCGACACCGGGAGGCCCCACGAAACAGAGGATCGGGCCCTTCATTTTCTTGGCCAGCTTACGGATCGCCAGGTACTCCAGAATCCGCTCCTTAACCTTCTTCAGACCGTAGTGGTCTTCGTCAAGGATCACTTCCGCGGCATTGATGTCCAGACGGTCACGGGTGCTCTTGGTCCAGGGCAGGGCTACCAGCCAGTCGAGATAGTTGCGCACCACGGTGGCTTCGGCGGCCATCGGCGGCATTTTCTCCAGCCGTTCCACCTCTTTAAGCGCCTTCTCCTCAACCTCTTTGGGGAGCTTCAGCGAAGCAATCTTTTCGCGGTACTCCTCGCCCTCGGCCGCACGTTCATCCTTTTCGCCCAGCTCACGCTGAATGGCCTTCATCTGCTCGCGCAGATAATACTCCTTCTGGGTCTTCTCCATCTGCTTGCGCACGCGGACGTTAATCCGGCGTTCAAGCTCCACGATCTCCAGTTCACGGGCCACGATCGCACACAGCTTCTCCAGCCGCTCCCGAATCGCCACCGCCTCCAGCACACCCTGCTTATCCTCGATGCGCAGCGGCAGATGTGAGGCTACAATATCGGCCAGACGGCCCGGTTCCTCAATATTGACCACCGAAACCACGGTTTCCGGGGGGATCCGCTTGGAAAGCTTGACGTACTGTTCAAACTGTTGCACAAGGTTGCGCATCAGCGCTTCCAGCTCTGTGGTCTTCGGAAAGTCTTCAGCATACTGCTCAATCTCTACCTGAAAATAAGGATCGACATCGGTGTATCCCAGAATTCGGCCGCGGGTGATACCTTCAACCAGCACCCGAATGGTGCCGCCCGGCAGCTTGAGCAACTGCTTAAGCTCGGCTACCGTACCAACCTCATAAATATCTTCGATTTCAGGACTATCAGTCTGGGCCTCTTTCTGAGTCGCCAGGAATATCTGCCGGTCCTGCAGCATTGCTTCTTCTATAGCCTTAACCGACTTTTCGCGGCCGACATCAAGATGGATAACCATGTACGGGAAAACTAAAATACCCCGTAGGGGTAACAATGGTAAGACCCTTTTCGTGGTATCCAAAAAGCCGCACCTCCTCATTAACTAACTGTACTCCAAAACTAGTGCAATGTCCAATTAGCCACCTCACTCCTTATTCTAGCACAACGCCGGGAAGCACTGCCATAGTCAATAGTTGTCATCAGCAGCACGGAATACGCCGAAAATGCTGGATTTGAAGCCTATCTCGCTTCCCCGGCACCCGTCTGGAGACAGTATAGCAAAGGGACTCCGGGAAGTCCAATCCACCCTGCCAAAGACAACAAGGCCCCCGTTTGACGGGGGCCCGTGTCCCTGACCTCTCTGTCCAGGCCGGGTTCTCCCGGCCCAATCCCTTTAGATGGCCGCAGTAGTCGCGGCCTTGCCCACCAGAGGCTTTCTATCAGGCACGGCGGATATCAAGGAGCCATTAAGCACTTCGCTCAACGTCTTCACCGGGACCACCTCGATTCCTTTCGTCTCCTTAAAAAGTTCCTGGTAGTTCTCGTGGGGAATGAACACCTTCTTCGCACCCGCCCGGCACGCGGCCTCAACCTTGGCCACCACCCCTCCGACCGGCTTGACGCCGCCCCTGATGGCGAGCTCACCGGTCATGGCAACCTCATTGTTTACCGGAATCCCGTAAGCCGCCGAATAGACGGCGGTGGCGATGGCCACACCGGCCGAGGGACCGTCCACCGGAGCACCCCCGGGGAAGTTCACGTGAATGTCGTACGTTTCCGCGTCAAATCCGGCCACATGTTTAAGCGCGGTAAGCACATTCTCCACCGAGCAGCGCGCCAGACTCTTGCGCCTGATGACCCGGGTGCCGCCGCCGAGCTGTTCCTCATCAACCACACCGGTCACCCGCAGGGTTCCGCGGCGTTTCTTCACGGGTATGGCCGTGGCCTCCACCTCGCTGATCATGCCGGCGTTCGGGCCGTATACCGCCAACCCGTTGACGCGGCCCACCATCGGCCTGTCCGGGATCTTTTTCTCCGGACGAGGGGAGTACTGTCCGCTCTGCACCACCCACTCCACGTCGGCCACCCGGATCCGGTTGCGCCCCTCGGTCAGCGCCAGTCCCACGGCGAGCTGGATGATGTTCACCGCCTCCCGGCCGTTGGTGGCATACCGCTTGACGACATCCAACACGCCGTCATCCAGCGCGGCATCGATCTTGGCCGCGGCATTCGCGGCAATTTTCTCGATCTCGTCCGGTTCGAGCGGGCGGAAGAAGATCTCCATACACCGCGACCTGATGGCCGGCGGGATATCCTCCGGCAGGCGCGTCGTCGCCCCGACCAGGCGGAAATCGGCCGGCAGGCCGTTCTGAAAGATATCGTGGATGTGGCTGGGCACATTCCCGTCATCCGGATTGTAGTAGGAGCTTTCGAGGAAGACCTTGCGATCCTCAAGCACCTTAAGGAGTTTGTTCATCTGCACCGGGTGCAGTTCGCCGATCTCGTCTATAAACAGCACCCCGCCGTGCGCCTTGGTCACCGCACCGGGTTTCGGCTGCGGCACACCGGCCATTCCCATCGGACCGGCCCCCTGATAAATCGGATCGTGCACCGAGCCGATCAGCGGATCGGCGATCCCCCGCTCGTCGAAGCGGGCGGTGCAGGCATCGATCTCCACGAACTTGGCATCCGGTTTGAACGGTGAGAAGGAGTTCTTCTTGGCCTCTTCCAGTACCAAGCGCGCCGCAGCCGTCTTGCCGATGCCGGGCGGACCGTATATGATAACGTGCTGTGGATTCGGGCCGCACAGCGCCGCCCGGAGCGACTTCAAACCCTCGGCCTGGCCTACGATCTCCGAAAAATGGGTCGGCCTCGTCTTCTCGGACAGCGGCTCGGAAAGCGAAATAGACCGCATCTGCTTGAGCTTATCCACTTCCCGCCGGGATTCGCGGTCCACGGCCACCTTGCTGCCCTGCTGTTGCTTGAGAAGATTCCAAAAGTAAAGACCGATGATGATGCCGAAGAATACCTGGACAAAGATGATGATCCCCGACACCCCGGATCCGAATTCACCTAGCAAGCAAAACCCCCCAAATAGTAAGGTTTTACCTCTAGTATTACAACTTTGACCGTGTTTATAACTCGGTCCGGCGCATAAAAAAACCGCCGCGTCAAGGCGACGGTTCCTTACTGCAAACACAGCCGGACGGGTATTAGACCAGCCCTTCCTTTTTCTTCTTGCGCTCAACGGTAATGATCATCGGCATTTCCCGATTCACAACCGTCTGTTCCGAAATCGTGCACTTGGCCACATCGCCGCGTGACGGTATGTCGTACATGACGTTCAGCATTATCTCTTCCAATATGGCACGCAGACCACGCGCACCCGTGTTGCGCCGAATGGCCTCTTTAGCAACTGCGGTCAGGGCGCCTTCCTGAAATTCCAGAGTCACACCGTCCAGCTCAAAGAGCTTTTCATACTGCTTAACCAAGGCGTTTCGCGGCTCGGTCAAGATCCGCACCAGGTCTTCCTCGTTCAGGGGCTCCAAGGTGACGATGATCGGGATGCGTCCCACAAACTCCGGTATCAACCCATACTTCAGGAGATCCTGCGGCAGAATCTGACGCAGGATATCACCGAGCTTTCGGTCTCTCTGCAGGGTCAGTTCGGCGCCGAAACCCATGGTCTTCTGCGCCACCCGGTTCTGGATAATCTTGTCGATACCTTCAAAGGCCCCGCCGACAATAAACAAAATGTTCGTCGTGTCCAGCTGAATGAACTCCTGGTGAGGGTGTTTCCGGCCACCCTGCGGCGGCACACTGGCCACCGTGCCCTCCAGTATTTTCAGCAGCGCCTGCTGCACACCTTCACCCGAGACGTCGCGGGTTATCGACGGGTTCTCGGACTTGCGTGCAATCTTGTCAACCTCGTCAATATATACGATGCCCTTTTCGGCTTTCTCCACGTCGTAGTCCGCAGCCTGAATGAGCTTGAGCAGAATATTCTCCACATCTTCACCGACGTAACCGGCCTCGGTAAGCGAGGTGGCATCAGCGATGGCAAAGGGAACATTCAGGAAACGGGCCAGCGTCTGAGCGAGCAGCGTCTTACCCGAACCGGTGGGCCCCAACATCACAATATTGCTCTTCTGAAGTTCTACGTCCTCAATCTTGCCGCCCAAGTTGATCCGCTTGTAGTGGTTGTACACCGCCACCGACAAGATCTTCTTGGCGTGCTCCTGTCCGATTACGTACTGATCCAGGTACTCCTTGATCTCAACCGGTTTGGGGATATCCCGCAACTCAAGGCTGATATCCTCGGTCAGTTCTTCCTCTATGATTTCGTTGCAGAGCTCAATACACTCGTCGCAAATATACACTCCGGGACCCGCCACCAGCTTCTTGACCTGATCCTGCAGTTTGCCGCAGAAGGAACATTTCAACTGGCCTTTTTCGTTAAACACTAACAACCACCTCTTTTACTTGGCCTTCTTCCTGACAGTGATCACCTCATCAATAATACCATACTCCTTCGCTTCTTCCGCAGACATGAATTTGTCGCGCTCGGTATCCCGCTCCACCCTTTCCAGCGGCTGCCCCGTATGCTTGGCGAGCAGCTGGTTTAGAGTTTGCCGGGTGCGCAGGATCTCCCGGGCGTGGATATCAATGTCGGTGGCCTGACCCTGTACACCGCCCAGCGGCTGGTGAATCAGAATCCGGGCCTGCGGCAGTGCGTAACGCTTGCCCTTGGCCCCCGCGGCCAGCAGAAAGGCCCCCATACTGGCCGCCTGCCCCAGGCAAATCGTCGAGACATCGGGACGGATATACTGCATGGTATCATATATGGCCATACCGGCTGTGACCACCCCACCGGGGGAGTTGATATAGAAATGGATGTCCTTTTCCGGATCCTCGGCTTCCAGGAAGAGAAACTGGGCGATAACCAGGTTTGCCACGTGGTCATCCACCGCGCCGCCGATAAACACAATGCGGTCCTTGAGCAAGCGGGAATAGATATCGTACGCTCTTTCACCGCGTGCGGTCTGCTCAACTACAATCGGTACCAAAGTGCTCACGGCTTTAACCTCCTTCATTAGTCTATGTTAAACGATCGAGAATCAAATTAAAAGTTCCGTCTCCGCTAATTTATTCCTTCGAACCGGCTTCCTCCTCACCCTTCTCTATCTCTTTAACCCGCGCTTCGGACACGAGAAAATCAATCACCTTGCTCCTGACCACACCACGTTTGACGGTATCCAGCTGCCCGCCCTCTTTAAGCATCTCGTACATCTGGTCTGCGTCCTGACGATAAAACTCCGCCATCCGTGCTACTTCCGCCTTGATCTCTTCCTCTGTGGCTTCAACATTCTCCTGTTTCCCGATGGCCTCCAGCACCAGATCATGCTTGATCTGCCGCTCGGCCTCGCCGCGGAGTTCGGCACGAACGGTTTCTTCATTGGTATTGCTCAGCGTGAAATAATGCTCCGGCTGCATCCCCTGCTCGGCGATCGAACGCATCAGATTATTATACATATCCTCAACCCGGTTGTTAATCATCGAGTCGGGTATATCGACCTCGGCATTCGCCACCGCCTGTTCAACGGCTGCTGCTTTCACATCGGCCTCCGCCTTCTTGGCAGCCGCCTCCTCAAGGTTCTTCCGCAGGTCGGCCTTCAATTCATCCAGCGTGTCAAACTCACTGACATCTTTGGCGAATTCATCGTCCACCTCGGCCAATTCCTTCCGGCGGATCCCCTTCACTGTAACCTTAATGATGCCTTCTCTACCGGCCACCCGCTTGTCCCCGTAATCCTCGGGCAGAGGCAGGGGAAATTCCTTGGTTTCCCCGATGGCCATCCCGACCAGCCCTTTGTCCAGTTCCTCGGCCACAAACCCCTGACCGATTTCCACCTGCCGATCGGTAGCCGAAGACCCTTCAAACGGCTCCCCGTCAACCGTGCCCTCATAATCAATGGTGACGATGTCGCCTTCCCGGGCCTCCCCCTCTTCCAGGGTGACGAGCTTCGCGTAGCGGTTACGCAGCTTCTCAATTTCCTGTTCTACATCCTCGTCCGTAACCCGGGGTACGGGCTTCTCCACTTCCAATCCCTTGTATTCACCCAGGACAACCTCCGGTTTCACGTCCACCCTGGCCTTCATAATCAGCGGCTTGCCTTCCTCGAGCTGTTCCACCTCGAGATCAGGCTGGGACACCGGTTCAATGCCGGTATCCTTGACCGCTTCCAGATAAACCTCGCCGGCCAGCTTCTCCATAGCCTCTTCATAGATCGGGGCTTTCCCGTAGTATCGTTCGAAGATTACCCGCGGAGCCTTACCCTTTCGAAACCCGGGAACGCTGGCATTTCTCGAAACCTTCCGGTATGCCTGATCAAGCGCTTTCCCTAAACGCTCGGCTTCAACCTCAATCGTCAATTCAACCCGGTTCTTGTCCACTCTTTCCGCGGTGGCCTTCATTCAGTTAGTCCTCCTCTGCTACATTTATGTTTAGTACCGTCAATACTTTCCTTCAACATGTTCAATATAACCAGTTTTAGCTTTAAAATCTACAACAAAAACAATACACCAGGGATTCCCCTGGTCGGACAAACCATATTATAGCATGTGAGTTATTGCCCCGCAAGCTGCAGCCCCAACATTTCCTTAATTGGCCGAAACGTGGTAAGATTAACCGAACTCTCTTACTAAAAGGTGATGCTTTATGCCTTTAAAAGCAGGTGATCTTGTCATCTTCCAAGATCATCAGGACCGCAGTTACCGCCAGGTACTGCACGAAAACGGGAGACTCCAGACCCACTGGGGCTACATAGACCATCAGGATCTCTTCGGTATGGAAAGCGGCAGCTGCGTCCAGACCACCAAGGGCAAAGAGCTTTTTGTATTCCGCCCCACCCTGGTGGACTACACGATGAAGATGCGCCGGATGAGCGGCATCATCTACCCCAAGGATACCGCCTACATGTTGATGTGGGGTGACGTGCATCCCGGGGTGAGGGTTGTTAACGGAGGGGTGGGCAGCGGAGCGCTGATTCTGGCCCTGGCCCGTCAGGTCGGGCCCACGGGACGGGTTGTCGGCTATGACGTCCGTCAGGATATGCTGGATCTGGCCTCCCGCAACATCGCCGAGTTCCTGGGCGAGATGCCGCCCCAACTCACGCTCAAGCTGGGAGATGTGTATCGGGAAATTGAAGAAAAAAACGTAGACACCCTGATGCTGGACGTGCCCGAGCCTTGGGAAGTGGTAAGACAGGCGGCTCAAGCACTCAAGCCCGGCGGTGTGTTTGTATCCTACATCCCCACCATCCGGCAGGTAGAGATCCTCACTCAGGAGCTTCGGTCCAGCGGGGCCTTCGCTATGATAGAAACAGTGGAAATCTTGGTCCGCGATTGGCATGTCAGGGCCAAAAGTGTACGGCCGAACCACAGGATGGTCGGGCATACCGGATTCATTACGGCGGCCCGCCGCATCGTACCGCGCATAACGACAGAGACCGAAGAAGCCGACATGGAAGTCGACATAGAAACAGAACAACAGGAATAGGCATCCAATGCGGGAGGCCTGTCGGAACATTATGGCATAGACCATATATCAGCGAATTCTTGCTTGTCCGTTCAAAATGAGGCTTGTACCAATAACATGCTTGAAGCACTTGCAATTCATTGCTGAATTCATTATATTCATTATATTAGAAGGGGAATTCGGGGAGGAGTCTAGATGCCCATGGAAAAAACGATCAGCGACTGGTATGGTGAACACCTGATTCTGAACGAAAACCAGAAGTCGCTCGTCCGCAAACTCGGTAGAACAATGCAGTACCCGAAAGGCCAGATTATTTTCTCAGCCGGCGATATCGCCGATCGGGTTTATCTGATCGAGGAAGGCTGGGTAAAGATTTACCGCCTTGACCATGAGGGCCGGAAGATTACCGTGGGCACCATCCGCAATGCCGGCGAACTGATGGGGCTCGCCGAGACGCTCTACCACGGTGAAAGGACCTGTTATGCCGAAGCAATCACTGATGTGGTCATCGTCAAACTCATCAGGGATGACTTTTTCAACCTCCTCAAGGAGGATGGGGAACTGGCGATCAATGTGGCCAGCACACTCGGCGTAAGAATGCGCGAAGCCGAGGCCATGGTACACGAGCTGGTCTGCTGGCAGGTTCCCGGACGCCTCGCCCTTCTGCTCTTGAAAATCGCGGAAAGGTACGGTGTCGCCGACGAGGAGGGAATTCTAATCAATCTTAAACTGACTCACGAAGAAATCGCATCGATGATTGGGACAACCCGTCAGACGGTGACCCAAACCTTAAATATGTTCAAAAAGGAAAAAAGTATTAGCGTTCAGGGCCGACTGATCAAAATCTTGGATTCGCCGAAATTAGAGCAATGGACCACTACCTAGAACACTAAATAGCAAATGCCCGTAACCTGAACCCCGTGTCGTTGCTGCCAAAGCCGACCATTCCGGTCGGCTTTCTTACTTTGTGATAATTGTCACTACGCCAGCTAGCTGACAATCCTTCCAATGCCTGCATTACAGCCCTGTATCGAAGCAAACATCTGTTTTGTCGGCTACATGACTTCAGAAATTTAGTTGGTCTAGTAGCATGCTGATTGAGTAGAGAAAACCGGCTGGACCGGATAGAAATGAAGGATTCCATATGGGAAGGGGGGGTAAACCAATGGCTGATAACCAAAAGGAGGCCCAAGTTGCCTGTCAGGCGGAGTCGGATGAGGTGTTTGCTGCTGAACGAAAAGAGGATATCAACGTACTAATCGTGGTCGGTGTGGTATTTCTGCTTGCTCTGCTGTTCCCGCACCAGGTAGTGTATGTCTTCAAGGATCTGTTGTATTTCTTGTAAGCCTGTTGTAAAAGGAGGTGTTAAGGCATGACTTTAATTAGAGGTCTCATTTCTAAAGACTGGAAAGATACCATTCCCGGATTAATCGTATGTGTTCTGTTTGCGATCCTGTGTATGAACCTGGACGCCTGGTTGAAGGGTCTGGACGCCGCCGGCGTAGGCTGGGCAAACTTGATTTACACCAAGATGCAGATTACCTACGTCGCCATGTTGCTGCTCGGCGGCCTGATCATTCGGAACGTTTTCGGACTGCCCAAGGTCCTACTGCGCGGCGTAGCCGCGGCCAGACCGATTGTGAAGCCCGGTATCGTTATTCTGGGCGTTCACTATGTATGGTTTGACGTAGTAAAGGTCGGCGGTGTAGGCCTTGCGCTCACCACGGTCTTTATTTTTGGTACCGCGCTTGCCGTAATGTACATCGGCCGCCGAATGGGTGCCAGTGACGGCCTGAGCGGAATCATGGCCGCCGGCACCGGTATTTGCGGTGTATCCGCGATCATTGCCACGGCACCGGTCGTCCGGGCAAAGCCTCGCGATATGTGCTACGCCATCGGTACCATCCTGCTCTTCGGTACGGTGATGCTCTTTGTCTTCCCCTACATCGGCCGGGCGCTGAACCTGTCCGAGCCGCAGTTCGGAGCCTGGACGGCGGTGGCCATCCTGAACACGGCACAGCTGATCGCCGCTTCCGAGTGGTACGGCGTAGCCGCCCGTGATACCGCTGTCCTGATTAACGCCGCCCGTATTATGTTCATCCCGCTCGTCGTAATGCTGGCTGTGTGGTTCTACGTGATCCGCGGCAACGACAGCAAGGTTGACGAGAACGGCCGTCCGGAGGCTGTCGTATCCAACGAAATGGCCAAGATCGACAGGTGGCAGCTGATCAAGGATAAGTTCCCCGTATTCATCCTCGGCTTCTTCGCCCTGGTTATCTTAAACAGTCTCAACATCAGTTTCTTCGGCGGTGCCAAGGTTGAAGGTTCGGTCTTCTGGGCGATGGACTCGGTCCAAAAATGGTTCTTCGCCGTGGGCTTTGCCGGAATCGGGATGATGATCTCGATCGAGGATATGAAGAAGGCCGGCGGAACGGCATTCTTCATCGGCATGGGCGCCGCGCTGGCAAAGACAGTCCTCGGGCTGCTTGCCGTGTACCTGATCGGAACCGAACTTCTGACGGTTGTTGGTGGATAAGACACAGTAACGCCTGTATACTAAGGAGGGGAGGTCTAGAGCCTCCCCTCTTTCCTTCATTTATCACGAGAGGAGAAAGTGATACCGTGATCAAGAGTATCCTGATCGGACTCGACGGTGAAGAACACACGGAGAAGGCACTGGACTACGCTCTTCATCTAGCCAAAACGACGGACGCAACGCTGACCGGAATCCACGTGGTGAACCCTTACCTGAAGCAGTTTCATAACGAAATCTACGCCCAGGGCCGCCGGGAATACCTGACACACGTCGAGATACTCCTTCAAGACCACGCCGACCGGGTGATGAACAACTTCAAGGAAAAGGCAGCCGCCACAGGAGTAACCATCGCTGAGAAGAGACGGCGCGGGGAGCCGCTGGAAGAGATTCTGCAGGAAACGCAGGAGAACAACTACGATTTGGTGGTCGTCGGGGGAAAACAGCTACGCGGCATCGAACGGTTGAAATCCGCCAACCTCCCGAATAAACTGGAACAGAAAGTTGCTGTGCCGCTGCTGATCGTAAAGCAGTCCGGTTAGTCCGGATGAGGACGATTCTAGCGAGGTGCGATAATGAATAAGACCTTTTCCAAATCCCTCGACCTCGATCTTGATCCCAAAGAAGCATTCCGCTTGCTGTCCGATATCGATCGGCTGTTCCGCCTCGACCCCAAATGGGAAGTGCGGCAGGTAAAACCGGCAGCCGGTGACGAAAACGGAACCACGGTTGAAGTGGATCTGGTTGATGACCTGACCGAGAAAGACTACCGGGACCGGCTCCAAGTCAGACAGGGACCGGGCGAACTCGAGATCGCCTACAATGAGGGTTGGAAGAGACTGACCAGGATCCAGGTCGAACCCAGAGGGCACGGAAGCCGCATTCACCTGACCGAGGAGTACACGCTGCCCGACGACGTCCGGGCGGGCCATATCGAGCATCTGGGGCGCGAGCAGATCCAATGGCTGAAGAGTATCGGCCAATACCTGCGCCTGTATGAAACAGGCACCCCGTACCGCCGGATAATGCGCCGGATAATGAACCGGATATGGCTGCCCATGACCCCGTCGCAGCGGCGCATCGCCTTGATCATCGTTGCGATTCAGGGGTTGACGCTGCTGGCCTTTGCGGTCGCCGGCGTCTTTGTCTGGCTCAAAGTGTTAATCGAGAGCCGGTTTCTTTAGACCATCTCCCTTGTCCGACAGCCAAATTCGGCTGCGGCATCCATTGACGAACAATGGGCTATTTGCTATACTAGACCTTGCGGATATTTTCGGCGGGTGTTGTCGCCCCGTTCGTGGTGGGCATAGCTCAGCTGGTCAGAGCGCCAGACTGTGGATCTGGAGGTCGTGGGTTCGAACCCCACTGCCCACCCCATTAAGAATTCAATTGGGGCGTAGCCAAGGTGGTAAGGCGACGGACTTTGGATCCGTTATTCGTTGGTTCGAATCCAGCCGCCCCAGCCAAGTATAGAATTGTGAGCCATTAGCTCAGTTGGTAGAGCACCTGACTTTTAATCAGGGTGTCGCAGGTTCGAATCCTGCATGGCTCACCATAATAAAGAAACAAACCCCCAAGCCTCGCGGATGGGGGTTTTTCCGTGTTAGTCTGGCAAGCCTTTATGTATCCGCTGTATTAATGGCTTCGCCGGTTATATTCCTACGCAACTTCTCAATTAAAGCGTTAACATCGTCAGCGTTTTTCAAAGGCAAGGCGCCTTCCGCTAACAGCTTCCGATTACCCCACGTTGTGGGCTCAGAATCATACTCCGCGGGATGGACCAAACAATACAGAAGCCTCCCCTGCTGCTTGCAGAAACGGACGGTATGCATCGTTCCCCCCTGTTCCTCGGTCTCAATGACAACAACGGCCTTGCTCAGCCCGCTTTGCAGGCGGTCACGCTCCACAAAGTACTTGCTCCGGGGTTCCTCATCGGGCGGATACTCACTTATGAGACAGCCCCCGCTTTGCACAATCCGGTCAGCCAGTCCCTTGTTTTGTGGTGGGTAAACCATATTCAAACCGTGTGCCACAGCGGCCACTGTCCGGCCCTGAGCAACCAGACAGCCTCTATGACCCTCTGTGTCACATCCGGCCGCCAGACCACTCACTACTGTAATGTTGTGTCTCGCCAGAGTATGTCCAATACGGAATGCCCATTCCCTGCCGTAATCTGTGGGTCGTCTTGTCCCAATCACCGCAACGGACAGGGGATCGTGCAAGCAATCGGTGTTGCCAAGCGTATATAAAAGTACGGGCGGGTCCGGTATGTCTTTCAAGCGAAGCGGGAAGTCACTATCTAAGATGGTTCGAATCCCAATTCCCTTTGATTCGGCCAGAGCCTTTTGTGCTTTGGCCTTATCGTATGATTTCTTAAGGTCATCAAATGACCAGCCAACCTTTCTGCCCGGCCAAGCACTACGCACTGCCTCGTACGCAGCAGCATCATCGGCAGGAATGTGCGTAATCACATCCAGAATCTTAGCTGCTGTTTTTCTACAGACCCCCGGCAGTCCCAAGAGCGTAAGAATAAACGTGTCGTTCTGCACTGTATCAACCCCAGATTTGCACCCTTGATCCGGCACTGCCACTCCGGACCGACCCAGACCTTTACGGGCGCCGATCACCCTCCAGACCCGCGCCCAGCAAGTGATTCAGGAACTGGCGGGCGGTGCGCCCGGAGCGGACGTTGTACATCCTCTCCCATTTCAGGGCCATCTCCCGTAGCTTGTCGCGGGGTATGTCCACGTTGTGGGCGGCAGCCAGCCCCTCCACAATCCGAAGGTATTCCTCCTGATCCGGGGCTGAAAAAGTGACCGTAATCCCGAAGCGGTCGGCAAGAGAGAGTTTCTCTTCCATCGCGTCCCGGGCGTGGATTTCCCCGGCACCGCCGTCCCGGTCGCTCCAGTTTTCCTGCACCAGATGCCTGCGGTTGGATGTGGCGTAGATGAGCACGTTGTCCGGTGGCGCTTCCACTCCGCCCTCCAGCACCGCTTTCAGATGCTTGTATTCGGTTTCGTGGCCTTCAAAGGAGAGATCATCAATGAAGACGATAAACCGCCGCGCTCTCTCCCTAAGGATTCCGGTTATCTGCGGGAAACAGGGCAGCTGGTGTTTGGGCAGTTCGACCAGACGCAGTCCCTGACCGGCATAACGGTTGACCAAAGCCTTAATGGTGGAAGACTTCCCGGTACCGCGGTCTCCATAGAGGAGCAGGTTATTGGCCGGTCTCCCCTTCAGAAAGGCCTCGGTGTTTTCGATCACTACTCTCTTTTGCCTTTGGTAGCCGAACAGGTCATCCAGGGTGATGGGATCGGGGTGCCTGATCCCGGTAAGCCCCGTGCCCGGCTCCCAGCGGAATGCGGCGTAAAAGGCCATTTGACCGCACCCCGCGGTTCGGTAGAATTCGGCTGCGGAATCAGCCAGTTCAGCCGGCGGGGCGGGACCGGAAAACGCATCTTTGAGCTTCTCCAGGTGTTCCCGGGTGCCTGTCGGGTAATCGATCCTTTCGGGGTTGTCCGGCAGCGGCATATCCACCAACCCGCAGGTTTGGGCAAGAACACCAAGGTCCAGGCCGAAAAGCCGTTTAAGAATGCCCAAATCGTGGGCGGCGGCCTTTTTGAGGTCGGCGGGCAGGCTGGAACCCTCCTTTTCGGCCCGCAGGCTGAAAGGGTTCTCATCAGCGGCAATCAGGTACAAAAGGTGATTCTGCCAGGGATGGCCGGGGAGCCCGCTGCGCTCCGCCGCCTTGATCAGCCGGAAGTACAGTTCACACAGGCCGGACTGCAGTTCCCCGGAAGCGTAATCATCCTGCGCACAGCCTCGAAGCAGTTCGCGGAGCCCGCTTACAATATCATCCGACAGCAGCTTGCGATAGATGATCAGCCTGCCGGTCTCCGTGTAAACCTGGTGAAAGGAATTGTTCAGATGGGCATAGGTGGTCACCGGTTTCGACTCCCTTTACGTTTTTCTTGTTTTTTCGCTAACCGCCCGGTCTTCACCTGCCCGACTCCAGAGCCTCTTCCAATTCCTTCACCAGTCCTCCGAAATGCTCAGCCAGGGCCTCCACGGGCGCGGGAGAATCCATTTTGACGCCTGCTTTTTCCAGCAACCGGATTGGATAGTCCGAATTCCCGGCAGCCAGAAAGGCAAGGTAGTTCTCCACCGCCCCCTCTTCCCCGGCCTTGATGCCGTTCACCAGGGTATAAGCCGCCGCCAGGGCGAGGGCGTAGTTGTGTACATAGAAGTGGTTGTAGAAATGAGGCACTTCCGACCAGCGCACCTTGGCCGTAGCATCCTCTTCAAGTTCCGCGCCGGCATACTTCTCCAGGATCTCCAGGTACAAGCCGTTCAAAACCTGAGCGGTGAGCGGAGTGCCGGCTTCCGCCAATTCATGGGCCTTTGCCTCAAACTCGGAGAACATCACCTGCGTGAAGAAGGCGCCGGTAATCAGTTCGAGTTCCCGGTTCAACAGACAGATCTTTTCTTTTTCAGTACCCGCGTGATCAATAAGATAGTCTAGGAGCAGCAGTTCGTTCACAAAGGAGGCAACCTCGGCGGTAAGTTCCGTGCACCCATAGTATGTATACTCCTGATGACGATTCATGTACATAAAGTGCATCGCGTGCCCCATCTCATGCGCCAGAGCCGAGACCCCATTCAGGCTGTTGTCATAATTCAGCAATACATAAGGATGGACGTCATAGACGGCCGTCGCGTAGGCGCCGCGCGCCTTATGGTCGTCCTCATACACGTCCACCCACCGCTGGGACAGTGCCTTCTTCAGGTCGGCGACATATTCTTTCCCCAGAGGCTGCAGGGCGGCCGCGACGATCTCTACTGCCTCGTCGTAAGGAATGCGGCGCTCGTAACCGTCCACAAGAGACACGCTGTTGTCATACGCGCTGTACTCTTCAAGGCCCAGGGCTTTTCGGCGCAGTTCATAATACTGGTGAAGGGAGTCCAGATGCTTATTGGTGGTCGTAAGTAGGGTCTCATAAACCTTTTCCGGGACAAAATCCTGCGCCAGGGCGGCCTTAAGTGCGGAGGGGTAGTTTCGGGCCCGGGCCAGGAAAACGTTCTTTTTTACCTCGGCCGCATAGACTGCCGCCAGAGTGTTGTTGATCTTCGCAAGGCTCTGCATCCTGGCCTCAAAAGCCCGCTTCCGCAAATCGCGGTCACCGCCCCGGAGAATGGACTGGTATACGGCATCGGTCAGTTTGATGTCCTCGCCCTGCTCACCCTTGATCGTGGGCGGCTCGTAATCGGCGTAGAGCAATTTGCGGAAAATATCCTGAGGAGCCCCGGCCAGGCCGGCACTAAGCGAAAGAATCCGCTCTTCTTCCGCAGAGAGCACGTGTGCCCTCTGCTTGAGCAGTCTCTCCAGAGCCAGCCGGTACGGCGCCATCCGGGGGTCGGTTATCAGCGCTTTCAGCTTCTCTTCCGGCAGGGCCATGATTTCGGGCTCTATGAAGGAAGCGGCCTGTTGGTACCGCTCCGCAAGGAGTTCGGCCAGAGCTGCCGTTTCCTGGGCCTCGGGACCGGCCTGATCCAAATCCAGCTTAAGCCGCCCGTAGCATAAAACCTTATCCACGATCTTTCGCGCCTCTTCATTTAATTGAAGACAGGAAATGATGCGCTTTGTAGAATTCAACCGCCCCTCGTATTCCTTGAACCGTGGAAGAAGCTTCTCCACCGCGGCGATATCCCGGTCAAACGAGGCACGGTCGGGATAGATGTCCGTGAGGTCCCATTTGTACTTTTCCGCAGTCTGGGGTCTCTTGATTACGTCAGTGGATGCGAAAACGGCAACCGTCTGGCCGAGACACAGAATAATGACCGTCAGGAGAACCACAAGGCTTGTGCCAAACAGGCGTTTCGGCAAGAACATCACCAGCCTTTCAAGATATCCGGAAGGATCCCGGGAAAAAGCAAACCGTCTGATATAATCTTGGCTGTTTTCCCCAAGCTGATTCCCCGCCCCATGATTTTATAAAATGGACTTGTTCAGCCAAACCGGGACTTTTCGCTGATACACTACGATGTATCAAGGCACAAGCAGAAGGCACAGGATCAGTCCTGTGCCTTCTCACGATAAACATCAGCAAAATAATGGATTATTTCTCTTCCTTGGTTTCGGCTATTTCTTCTCTCTTTCTAAAGGGCCATAGGCGTCTGAAGAAACCGCGAATTCTGCTCATCTGTCTCCCTCCTTTAATTGCATTATTGCCCGATCGTCACATATCTTAGTCATCCAGTGAACGATGCCCCCGTTTCCGATACAAACAAAAAGACCGCCTTCCCTCAGAGGCGGTCTCCGCCGGGACCGATTAGCGTTTCTGAAAGATGAGAATAAACTCATGCACCTTGTTGACCCTGAACACGTACGGGTAGCCGAGCGGGCGAAGGTTGTTATACTCCCGCCGCCGGTCCCAGATGATGATGTCATCAAGGACAAACCCAATCTCGTTCAGGAGCTTCGTGATGTCCATATGGTACGGGAAGAAGGTGGAACGCTTGCGGATATCCATCACCACAACCACACAGTACGAACCTGCCACCAATACCCGATACACCTGCTCAAATACAACCCCCACTTCGCGCAGAAAAGCCTGGTAATTGGGTATCCGGCCCAAATCACGCTCATTGTCCCCGTAATTGCGGATGGCCTTCCCGTCCGCCGAGCGGCGCTGGTTGAGGATGTCCCAGTACGGGGGTGAGGTGGCGCAGAAGTGCACGCTTTCGGGCTCCAGATAGCGCAGCAGATTCCGGCTGTCATCCCTGATGATGCGCGGGTAATACTCCGGATCACCTGTGACCTCTCCCAGGCGGAGTTCAGCCAGCTTCACATATTCCCTCGAAAGCTCAAAGCCGATCGATTTGTGCCCCCTGCTGAAAGCACTGCACAAGGTGCTGCCGCTGCCCATAAAGGGGTCCAGCACCACCCCCTGCGGGGGGCAGAATATCTCCATCAGTCGGTCGGTGAGGGCCGAGGGGAACATCGCCGGGTGCTTGAACGATCGCTCGTCGGCACTCTTGGCCAGGTCGTCCCACACACTGATCGAATACCGCAGCCAGGTGCGCCCGTCGAGGCGCCTGCCTTCGCCACCACTCTTCCCCGCTTCAAGATCCTTAAAGTTCTTGCTGGAGTTCGCGGCCGAGTCCTCACGCAATACGTAAACCCTCCCGCCCTTGATAAAGGAGTCCGTCGACACTGACATCTTCCCCGGAAGCAGGCGGCATCCCTTGTGGATAAACAACTTTGCCCATCTTCAGTATGGTTGATTTCGAGTAGTTGATACTTTATAATGGTAAAGTACGCGGGCGTGGCGGAACGGCAGACGCGCCAGACTTAGGATCTGGTGAGCTTAGCTCGTGGAGGTTCAAGTCCTCTCGCCCGCACCAGAAGCTTGCAATTAAGAAAGGGTTTCGGATGTCTCCATCCGAAACCCTTTTGTGGTTGGTGTGAACTAATCGTCATAGTCGTTGTCGTTAATCAGGGGAACCAGCTCCGCGTGTCTGAACGTGTTCGCGGCGATGAAGCTGCTGGCCTCAAGCGGCGCGGGTCCGGCCTGGGTCCGCGTGGCCGTCCAGCCGTATACACCCGGCACCATCCCCACAAACTGGACCTCATACTGCAAAGGCAAGACATCATTGATGATCTCCGACTCCGTGCACTGGGGATCAAGCTCAAGATCAATCTCTTCATACAGGGCCTTCGGACACTGCGTAAGATCCCACACCAATACGACTACCGTCTGGGTTTCATCGGTATTATTCAACACCTTGACCACCAGACTGCCGGCCGTAACATCCTTGATCACCGGTCCCGTGGTCAGGGTGCCGTTGCCGTTCGGGATCAGCTGATCCAGTCTCGCTTCGATCGCCCGAATTTCCCTCTTGATTTCCTTCAGCCCGAATTTCCTGTTCAGCAGCAGTTTGATAATGATCAGAAGCAGGATGAGTCTTATGATTTTCAGAGACTTAGAACCACCACTAATGCCACACGCCGCCAGTATCTTGGGAAGACTGTCTATGGCGTCTTGAAGCTCACCGGCATCGATGCTCCGGTTTGCGGATAATGCAGTCACCAAATCGTTGGCTTCCAGCAGCGTTCTCTCGATATCAGATGACATAAAAACCCCCCTCGAAGATTATTTTCCAATATATTCCTCGGGGGGATTTTCTGTTACTCTTGGTTCCTCCAATTTTCAATAATATCAATAAACTTCGGCACCAGTTCGGGATCGAACTGAATCCCGGCATACCGTCTTAGTTCCGCCACCGCCTCTTCGTGCGACATCGCCTTACGGTACGGCCGATCATTAGTCATCGCATCGTAGGCATCGGCAATGGACAGAATCCGGCATACCAGGCATATATCCTCCCCCTTCAGGCCCAAGGGGTAACCCGTTCCATCCCACCATTCCTGATGCTTCAGAATCCAGTCGGCGATCGGTGCCAGTTCCGGAGAAGACAACGCGATGCGGTGGCCGATCTCGCAGTGGCGCTGCATTTCACGCCACTCATCCGGGGTCAGAGGACCGGGCTTAAAGAGGATCCGATCCGGTATCCCCACCTTGCCGATGTCGTGGAACCGGGCCAGCAGACACAGGTCGGCAATGTGCTCCTCGGACAGGCCGATCGCTCGCCCTAACTCGGACACCAAATGCTGCAGGCGTTCGACATGGCCGTCGTAGATGAAATCGCGTGCTTCATACGACCTAATAAGGGCTTGTACAATGGCGCTCCGCGTGCTGCGGCCGCGCTGAAGTTTTTCCCTGTACATCTCGTTGTCCGCCTCCTTAAACAGAGCGGACATACCCTTGGAACCGTCGCCTGATGCACACCCGATGGAAATGCTCAAGGGGAGATCTCCATGTTCTGCATTGTAGCGTTCGATATTGGTCCGAATCTTGCCGCAGGCCGCCTTGGCAGCGGAATACGGGCAGTTCGGAAGGAGTACGGCGAACTCGTCGCCGCCGATGCGCGCCACCACGTCCCCTTCCCGGAAGGACTTGCTGATCACTTGGGCGGCCGCCAACAGCAGCGTATCACCAACCTCGTGCCCCAGAGCATCGTTGACCAGCTTCAGACCATCCACATCGCACACAATGATGCTCACGGGTGCATAGCGCCCGCTGCCGAGCCGCCGCATTTCCTCTTCGAAATAGGCCCGGTTATACAGCCCGGTAAGCGAATCGTGCAGGCTGACGTACCTGAGCCTGTCCTCCGCCTGCTTACGCTCGGTGATGTCGTTATAAATGCCGTAGACTCCAATCTGCTCCCCTTCAACCACAATCGGGTAACCCAGGATGGACACATCAACCAGGCTCCCGTCTTTGCGCTTGCGTACCGATTCCCGCTCAATGACCTCGCCACCGATTACCGTCTGGGAAAGCGCGGTGGCTTCGTCATACAGGTTCTCGGGAATAATGACGTCATTCAGCGGGCGGCCCTTAATCTCCTCGGCCTGGTACTGGAATATCCGCTCAAACCCCTTGTTGACGTCGATAATCCGGTCATTGTTGTCCAATAAGGCAATCCCCTGGGGCGACTTCTCAAAAAGCTGTTCAAAGTATGCCTGTTGCCGCCGGAACTCATCCTGGGTTTGCCGCATGTCGTCGATGTGCCGCGCCTGTTCCAGGTTCCGGGCGGCCAAGGCGGAAAGATGCCGGGCCACGGTGTATACCGCGAAGCACGTTTTTTCAAATTGATCCTTAGGGATAACAGGAACCTCGGCCAGCGCGGCGCGGAACTGTTTTTCGTCCGCCCCGAATTTACGTGCGCGAGCCAACATCCGTTCTTCATCAGGAGGTTCATCCAACACCTGTCCAAGAATCCAATCGGCCAAATGCCTGTCGAACACTCGAATGGCGATGCAGCCGGTCAGCAAACCGTTCGGGCATCGATACAGCAGCGGTCCGGAGCTCACACCGGCGTTCGGGATATGGCGGGGGCGCATGCATGTTGCTAAAGCCTGCGGGTTGTTGCGCCTGACCTGAGCACAGAGGCGGCATATATTGCTCGGCCTTGTGATCGGGCGGCCGTCGGGATCAACAATAATGGAAGCCGCAGCAGCCGCTTCTGCCAGGGCATCCTGGACAGATTGAATCTCCTGCAGATCGAAAAGCTCGGTAAACCGAAGCTCCGACATACCGGTGCTTAAATGAAACCCGTCGGTTGGTTGATTAGAGACCCAAGAATGCCTACGGTTCATAGCAGTTTCCCCCTGGACAAATCCAGTCCGGAACAGGAGCCGAAATGTAGTCTCGGCCGCCACTAAAAAGTGTTTCTCCATTTTCCCGGTATTTTCCTGCATGCAGAAAAACGAATCTCTGCGACTAGGGAATTTGAATGATACGGGTATTCGGCAGGCTGGGCGTCTTACCGGCCGTAACAAAAACAACCCGTGCCGCACGCCTGGTTATCCGCCCGTAGAGTGCCAGTGTATCCTTCGCTTCAATGTCTGTAATATAACCGTCCGACAGGATTACCACCATATCCTGTGCACGCAGGCGGCGGGAAAGCTCGATCAGGGCGGGACTCAGTACCGTGCCGCCGCCGCCCCGCAGAGCTTCGGAAAGTTTGTGGCGTACCTGATATGCCGAAAATACGCGCACTGCGGGGTAGGCCTTCGCATCCCAGGGAATAACGTTAAGTATACAGCCGTAAAGGCGAGTCAGCGACCAAAGCTCGCTTGAAAACCGGGCCAATATCTCATCGGGAATCGATCCGGAGCAGTCGATCAGTGCCCACACCGTCTGCACGCCCAGCCGTTTGATCCCCGGGAAGGAGGCGTAACGACGGGAAGAACGGAGCCACGTGGAAACCACCATCCGCCCCGCCCCTTCCTGGATACAGCCCCGGAGGGTGCGCCTCCAGTTCACCTCGGGTTTCAGCGACATCTCAACCCGGCGTTTAATATCCCCCGGAAGCATACCGGCCTGGTGCGCGGTGATGAGCGCGTCATTCACCACCCCGCGCCACCGCTGTTCCGGATCGTCCGTTTCGCCCACTGCTCCGCTCTGGACTTCCTCGCTGCCTTCAGGATCGGGCGGGTTTTCGGATATGTCGTCGGGATTATCCTCAACATTTCGCTCCACGCTGTCCCGCGCCCGGGGTGTCGAAAGCAGGCGGTAGACTTCCTCGCTGGAGGCACGCCTAAGCTCATCCACGCTGACAATCACGCCCGATTCCCGAAGCAGCATCTGGATCATCGGCGCCGTAACCGGATTCCCGGGGACACGTTTGTACCCGTGCCGAAACAGCATTTCATTGATCACCATATCTGTGGCCAGGTTGTAGATCTTTCGATCCCGCCCCTTTACCAGCCAGGGATGGCGAAAACCCAGATGAAGAGCCTCATGCAGAAGGACAAAAGTCTTGCTCTCGGTGTCGGGCAAACTGCGCCAGAATCCGGGGTTGAATATCGCGTCCCCGTCCGGAGTGACCATTAGCGAGCGCACATCTTCATTGAGCAGAATGCGCATCCTGCTCAGCAGGATCGCCAGGAAGGGTGCCTGCAGAAACAACAGAGCCTTGATATTCTGAATGTCGTCTCTCATTTCCCTTGCCGTTTCATTCACGCGCAGCACCTACTTCAAGAGACTGCCGATGGAAGCGTAAGTCTCCATCACACTTGGGGACTGGTCACAGAGTTCCAGGTAGAAAGCATCGTGCCACGGTGCCTGCAGCCGGTTGGACAGAATGAACCAGAGCAGGGTGAGATACTCCCTGCTCTCCGCGCCCACCACATTCAAGAGTTTTATCGCAGCCGTGAGTTCGGGCTCGATCAGCGCACGGGCCTCTGGAATCCCCAGTCCTTCGGGTGCCGCGGACGCCAGGTCAAAAACGGCCTCGCTCAAGCCCTGCCCGATAACGACCACCGCGATGTAACGTTGATCAACGTCCAGTTCCCGGAAGAGAAGCGGGTTTTCCAGGAAGTCGGCGAAACCGGGGACGGGGTTCCGCCAGAAAACATAGAACCGCTCCCCCACTTCACTCCCCAGAGCCGCGATGCAAAGCGTGCGGATCTCGGTGTTAGTAAGCCCGTTGTCCACTGCCGCGGGCAGATCAAGGGCCAGAAAGGTGTAGCTGCGCGGTGTGGGATAGCCCTCCAGTGTTTCACCCTCCTCCGGAATCCGGCAGAAGTCCTCCGGGAAACGGTACAGGTAGGCAAACACCTTTTCGTCACACCGGTCGTGGTGTGTGGTCATCCAGTGCACCCACTCTTCTACGCGCGGCGGTTCCACCTCAACCCGATACACCCGATTCAAGAGCGGTGCCGGAAGCAGGTTGGCAATCGAGCTGTCTTCCGGACGGTTTCCGGCGGCGATCACCTGCACCCCCGGGCAAAAGCTGCTGAACCCGGCAGCCCGGTCCTGGATCAGCTTATATGCCGCCGCCAGCACGTCCGGTCGCTGGATGTTGGTTAGTTCATCCAGGAACAGAATTCCCGGCAGTTCAGACAGCAGCACGGCCCACTGCGGCGGATGATAAACGATCTGCTTCCGCCCCCGAACGGTAGCCGTCACGGGCCGCCCCATCAGGTCAACTGGTTCGGCCTCGGTCAAACGCAGGTCAACATAGACGAAATAACGGTCAGGATGGGCAAAGACATCTTCGAGATCAATCCCCGTTAAGTGCTGGCGCTTATACTCAACCAAAATACGCCCGCTTTCCCGGGCGGCTTCCTCCGCGATCTCCCGGACCAGCACGCTCTTCCCGATTCCCGGCGGTCCCAGCAAGAGCAGGCTGCGTTTGCCATCCGTACGGTTCACAAAGGACGCCAGTTTCTTAACGGCATAGGGCGTCAGTGCACCCTGGGCCCCGGTAGCCAATATTGCGGCCTCCTTTTCGGTTCAAGATCATCAGCTTGAGAAATGGCGGGAACCCGGGATGATACGCCAGATCCGAAAGAATAGACGTAAATTCCGGTCCACTGGCCGAAGAACAGACAGCCGCCGCCTTGGCCGCCAGTACTTCGTCCCCGCACTCCGGATGAACCAGCGTTTTCAGACGAACGGTGCGCCACGGGTCACCGAGCAAGAGCGGCACGACCGACGCGGGACAGGCCGGGTTTTCGGCCACAGCCGTGCGTACTAATCCTTCGGAATCTCCGGCGAGAGTCTCCAATATTCCCGACGGGCATGCGGGATTCGCTGCAACAGCCTCCCGCACACTGCTTTCAGGGTCTCCGGCCAGGGTCCGCAGCATCAACTCCGGTGCCGCCTCATTGGCGGCAACCCCTCTTCTGACCAGGGGATCGGCATCCGAAACCAGCTCAGCCAGAACGTCCTGCGGGCAGGCCGGGTTGGCGGCAACCGCGCCGCGCACCCTGCCGCTCCTCACCTTTAACAAGCGGGGAAACAGCTCCGGCGGGCAGGACGGATTACCGCCCATACGCTGGAGCAGGGTCAAGACTTCATCCATCTTATGAATTTGAAACCGGCCTTGTTCCACCAGCCGGTTCAGTATTTTCACCGGAGTGGTCGGGTTCCCGCCCAGAGCGGTACACACCCCCACCCGGCGGCATTCAGCCATTTGTTCAAGCAATGCCGCCGAACAGCGCCGGTTCGCCGAAACGATCTCCTGAACGGCAGCCGCCCCGGATTCGGCAAGCCGCCGCAGCACGAAATCCGGTGTGTTCTCGTTACCCGCGACCGCCGCCGCCACCGAAGCATCTGCATCAGCGGCCAATTCTTCAAGAAGCTTGGAAGCAGTGGCCGCGTTGCCCGCCGCGGCCGCTCTCACCGCGGTTGAACGATCGCGGGCCAGAATGCCGAGCAGTCTTTCCGGACACCGCGGGTTGGAGGCCACCGCCGTGCGTACCGCACTGCTATCGGATGAAGCCTCGGTTTCCAGGACCTCGGCTGGACAGTTGGGATGACGGTAGGCCGCGAGCCGAATGGCCGAGTCTCCTGTCCTGATCAGGGCCGAGATGACCTTTGACGGAGAGAGGCGGTGCTGCAGAACAAAATGGTGCAGCCATAGATCGGCGCTTTCGGCAAAATTGTATAAGACCTGTGAAACATGTGGAGGGACAACCATATATAAACACCCCGGTATTAATGTATTAACACCGGGATGTACAATTATACAGAATTTTATCTCATCTTGACTTTTCCTGCTCCCACCTCCGGATCCCCTCACCGACCGCAGGGTTGGTCACAAGGTGGGACCCATAGGCCATTACCCAAAGGCGGGCCCGCATCCGGCGAAGCATCCGGCATGCACCACGTTCCAAGGCTGCGGTGAAGCCCACCAGTTTGAGCACCAGCAGGAGACGATAGAGTTGACAGGGTTTAAGATTCTCAAGTGAGGCGGCAAAAGCTTCCCGCTCACTTCGGCGGTTCCGTTCCGGCTGAAAAAGCAATCTGACCTGTGACAAAGCACATTCCCCTCCTCGAACCTTTGTTCTGCATAAAGGATACAGGAGGCCGCCGACCACAGTCGGTCACTAGGTGCAGATTTTGTTTTAATTTATTTTTCGTATTTTTCGGCGGCATACATATCGGCGATCGTCCGGGCGATATCGGCCATCTCCCGCCGCAGTGATTCGGGTTCCAGAACTTCGACCCGGCCCAGCCACTGGATGATCCAGGTGCGGAATTCGGCCAGGCCCGAAACCTGAAAGGATACAATGATCGATCCGTCCTCGGCCTCACGCTCGATTGTCTGGGAAGGATGATAAATTATGCGGTGAAGCCGGTAGGCCACCGAGGGCTTGAACCGCAGCACCACCCGCCGGGGTTCTCCGTCGTTCATCACTCCCCACGCAGAACCCATGTACTCCCGCACCGAGAAATCATCAGGATAGACAAATCGCTCGTCGCTGCGCAGCAAAGCGTTCTCGATCTGATCAACGCGGAAAGTGCGGATGTTATTGCTCTGGACACAGTGCCCGACCAGGTACCAGTTCTGACGTTTGCAGATCAAGGCATACGGTTCGATGATTCGCTCGGTCAGTTCGCCCCGGTAGCCCACAAAGTACCGGATCTTGAGTCTTACCTCTTTCTGCAGCGCCTCAATGATGCGCGCGAAGACCCCGGCCACGCTCTCCGGGTCGGCTAGAGCCTCTTCCACGAAGTGCATCCGCGACTGCAGACGGGCGATCGGAAAGTCCTCCGGGCGGTAGCGGTTCTTGAACAGGTGGGCCACCAGGACATCCTTGATGGTGTTGATATGGCCGGCCAGGGCCGATCCCTTTTGCTGGAGCAGACTCAGGAAGATGATCAGTGCCTGATCGGGACCCAGCGGCGGCAGATAGGCCGACTTCAAACGGTAGCGCAGTGGTCGGCCCTCCCTGTCCAGCGGTATGCTCATCTCGTTCTCAATTGTCTTCAGATCACGATATACCTGCCTCTCGCCCACTTCGCACAGTTCCGCAATCTCGCGCGTTGTCAAGCCGCCGTAAGGCGTTCGCTCGTTTAGCAGCCCCACTATCTTCGCCAGACGGGCGGCGCGAACGGTGTCTTTCACGCGGCTCCCTTCGGCCTCGGCCAGGAGCTTTCGAACCTGGGTTACGGTAAGCGGTCCGTCGAAGGTGTTGATCCGGTAGCGCTCCCGCCTGCACACACGGGGATCCTCGGCCAGCGACAGCAGCAGCCGGTATAACTCGGGCGGTTCCAGCCCCAGGTGATCAATCAGGACATCCAGGTCCTGATCGGGCTCTGCCTCAATCAGGGCGACCAACCGTGCACTGTTATCGGACACCGAACCCTTCTCCTCCTCACCCCGTCCGGCTATCCGGACACGCTGAATTCGGCGACCTGCGGCGGATCCAGAAACCGCCACATTCCGGACACACCGTGATATAATGCGCCCAGTTCCAGATGAAGCATGGCGATGCCGCAGTCAAGCTGTTTGGAAATCCCAAAGGTATCCTTTTCATTATCCACCGAGACCGTGATCTTTCTCTCCCCCACGTCGAACCGCCACGGTTGACGGTTCACGGCCGAGGGCGCCAAACGGGCGGCGGCGAGCGCCGCTCCGACCCACTCAGGCCAGACATCGGAGGGCAAACCGGTGGTCAATTCGCGGATATCACGGCGTTTGTGATGGCGTCCAAAACCGGACATCAACCGCTCTTCAAAGCTGTACTCATCGGGGACGAAACCAACGGGTGTAACCGCCAGCACGCGCTCGTGCCCGGCCGTTCCAACCCCGGACGCCGCCACTTCCGGGCGGAAAAAGCCGCCGACCCAGCACGTCGCCAGCCCAAGATGCGTGGCTTCAAGAATGATGCCCTCGCCAAGATATCCGACCCGTTCCTGCACATGCCGTTCCCGCATGTCGCCCACAAAAGCAATGTAGGCCGGAGCATTCTTAATCTGCCCGTAGTGCCCCACCGCTCCTTTGAACACGGCCTCCGGATTGCTATCCACGAGCACCGCCCGGGCGCCCGGGAAAGGGGTAAACTCCGCACATACCCTGTTCAGGGCATCCAGAAGACCATCACCGAGCGGACGGCCGTCATAAATGCGCCGTGAGCGGCGAACCCTTATCGCCTTGTACCAGTTTTCTACAGGAATTCGAATCTGAACATCTCTCCCATGCTTTGCCGGATGAGGTTGTTTCTGCCTCGTTCGACACACAGGACGTGCTTTCCTGCCTGCGCAAACATAAGGTAACATGGGTGGGACAAAACCGCGCCGCTGCGTTATACTAGGATTGGCTTTTCCGGAGAGGTGAAATCAGTTGGAGGTAATCACTGCCGACGGCCTGGTAAAGGAATACAAGAACGGTTTTCGGGCGGTGAACGGCATCAGCTTCATGGTTCAGAAGCAGGAGTGCTTCGGGATCCTGGGGCCGAACGGCGCCGGAAAAACCACCACGGCACGCATGATTTACGGATTCTCCCCCGTGACCGCGGGTAAATTGACCGTTCTCGGTCTGGATGTCACCCGGCACGCCCGGCAAATCAAGGCCCGCCTGGGAGTGGTCCCCCAGGAGAATAATCTGGACAACGACCTTGAGGTACTCCAGAACCTGCTGGTGTATGCCTCCTTTTTCCGCATCCCCGAGAGAATCAGCCGCTCCCGGGCACTTGAGCTGCTGGATTTCTTCGGACTGGCCGATAAGCAGAACGCACGGGTGGAACAGCTCTCAGGCGGCATGAAGCGCCGTCTCACCATCGCCCGGGCCTTGATCAACGATCCGGAGATTATCATTCTGGACGAGCCGACCACGGGACTCGACCCGCAGGCCAGACACCTCGTGTGGCAGCGTCTCCGCCTGCTGCGCGACCGCGGAGTGACCCTGATCCTGACCACACACTACCTGGAAGAGGCCTCCCAGCTGTGCGACCGGCTGATCATCATGGATCGTGGGGATATCCTGGATGAGGGCGCCCCCGACGCGCTGGTGCAGCGGCATATCGGCAACGAGGTTCTCGAGGTGGGACAGGGAGCAGCGGCCGCGGACGACCTGCTGCGGCGATTCACCGGTGAAATCAACGGGCATCAAGTGGTCGGCGACAACCTGGTGCTGTACCCGCAAAACGGACGCGAACTGCTGGCCCGCCTGCAGGCATTGCCGGGAGAATTCAGCCATTTCCTCCTCCGGCCGGCCACACTGGAAGACGTGTTTCTGAAACTCACCGGAAGGGGGCTGCAGGAATGAACGGATCTTGGAAACCGGATATTACCTCCCTGGTCTTCCAGGTATTCCGCCGCCACCTGACCGTATACAAACGAAGCTGGCGGGTCAACCTTTCCTTCAACTTTTTTGAACCCCTGCTTTACCTGGCGGCGCTCGGCTACGGCCTGGGAACATATGTGGCGGACATCGAGGGAATGAGCTACCTGCAGTTTATCGCTCCCGCGCTGATTGCCTCTTCGGCCATGTTTTCCACGACCTATGAGTGCACCTACGGAACCTTCGTCCGTATGGATTTCCAAAAGACCTTTCAGGCCATGGTCGCCACACCGGTGAGCATGGACGAGGTGTCGATGGCTGAAATCCTGTGGGGTTCTTACAAGAGTGTCGTTTACGGCACGGTTATCCTGCTCGTAATCCTGGTTCTGGGACTGGTCGCCTCTCCCTGGGCGCTGCTGGTGCCGGCAGTGCTGCTGGTGAACGGACTCGTATTTGCCGCGCTTTCGATCATCTGGGTCGGTCTTGTGCCGAATATCGACAGTTTCAATTATTACTTCTCGCTTATAATCACACCGCTCTTTCTCTTTTCGGGGGTCTTCTTTCCTTTAAGCGGCCTCCCGGCCTTCGTCCAGACTCTCGCCTGGGGCAGCCCTCTCTACCACACCGTAAGCCTGACCCGCGGGCTGGTGACGGGCGATGTGGGCGTTCACCTCCTGTGGAACTTTATCTGGCTGGTCGTTGTGGCCGCCGCCCTGATGCCGGTGGCCCTCCGGTTGATGCACCGCCTGGTGATCAAGTAACGCATAGCCGGTCATTCACAGACAAATAATGAGGCTATGAAAGAGAATGGCGTGGGCGCCCTCCAAATCGCAGCCGCATACATAGGCGTCGTCATCGGGGCGGGGTTCGCTTCAGGCCAGGAGGTACTGCAGTTTTTCGCTTTCTTCGGCCGCAACGGTTTTTTGGCAATTGCCGCGGTGACACTGCTGTTTGCCATTTTCGGGATCATCATCCTGGAGGTCGGTCGCCGCCTGCAGGCCGAGTCACACCTGGAGATCATCCGTTACGCCGGAGGACCGGCCCTAAGCGGCGTGGTGGACGCAGTGGTCACCTTTTTCCTCTTCGGCATTGTCACGGTGATGGCGGCCGGAGCGGGTGCGGTATTCTCCGAACAGTTTGGTCTGCCGCCGCTTGTCGGCAGCGCCTTTATGATAGTCATCAGCATTATTACCGTGCTGCTGGGAATCAAGGGCATTGTCTCGGCCCTCACTGCGGTCGTCCCCCTGCTGATCGCGGCCGTAATCGGAGTCTCTCTGGCCACGATTATTCTCCGGCCGCCCAGTCTCACGCTGATCGATCTGACCGCCGCGCAGATTACCGGGGCGGTACCTTTCTGGCCGCTTTCGGCACTCACCTACGTTTCGTACAATGTGGTAATCGCCGTGGCGATTATAGGCCCGCTCGGGGCGCTGGCACGGGACGAAAAAGCTATACGCAACGGGGCTGTTCTCGGCGGTGTCGGCCTGGGACTCGGTACGCTGGCCATCATGCTGGCCGTCCTGTCCAGTCCGGCCTCCGCTTTCGCCGAACTGCCTATGACCTTCATCGCCGGACAACTTGGGCCGATCGTCCAGTTTGGCTATGCCGTCGTTCTGCTGATTGCGATTTACTCCACCGCGGTGGGAAACCTGTATGGATTCTGCGCCCGACTGGCCGATCCCGCCGGGCCGGTTTTCCGGGGCGCCGCCATCGGCACCGGTCTGGTGGCTTTGGTCGCGAGTCAAATCGGCTTTTCCGCACTGGTCGGGATCCTCTATCCGGGCGTGGGGCTGGCCGGCTTCCTGCTTCTGGGCGGCCTGATCTATGGCTACCTTCGCCCCCGCCTGCTTATGCCCTGAACGCTACTGGTTGCGTTCCAGGACCTTGCCCCACACCTCCATTTCCAGAAAACTGCCCTCCACATTACCCTCCATCCGCAAGAACAGCTTGTAAGGAACGGCAAAGGAAAGCAAATCCTTTTCCACATGTTTGCGGGCGGAAATATCGGTAAGCCCGATTATGGCCCGGGGGTTCTCCGACCGGGCCTCGGCATAGGGCAAGAGGAACAGGGTGTGACAGCCCGCGCCAAAGGGCGCAATCACCGCCGGACCGCCGCCCCGGTCGTAATGGGTGAGGACGGTGAGCGCCGAAAGCTGATCGGCGTTGGCCAGGAAGACCACCACCTCCGGCCTTTCTCCGTCCGTGATCTTACTGAGCGGTTTAAAAACAACATACTCTGTGGGCACCTCGGTCATCGGCAGCTGGTCGATAAACCGCCTCGCCGTTTCCGGAGATTTCAGATAGCGCTCGCCCTTCGACAGCGCATCCAGATTGCGGATCCTACCCTTCGCTTCTTCGCGACGGCAAAACTCCTGGTTCCCCGTCGAAAGGAAATACTCAATCCCGCCGGGGAATTTCTCGTATTGATTACCGAAACCCAACCCGACACCACCGCCCAGGCAGCCGAAGGTGTTGCGGTCAAAGACCGCAATTCGCCCGCGGGCGGCGGCGTTGAACATGCCCACCACACACCCCCAGCGGCCCTGTTTGAACTGCATCGCGTCCTCCGGTTTTTCGTTGGTCAGGACCATGCCCACCGGTTCGTATCTCAGGTTGATCGCAGCCGCAATCTTACTCTCCATATGTGGTTCCTCCAATTATTTTCGCTCGTAAATCACACAGGTCTTCGCAATCAGGTCGTGCAGTCCCCGCTTATCATTCCGGAAAGCAACCATCACAAAGCCCAGCCCCAAGATCAGGCTGCTTATCGTGTATCCGATGAAGTACCGGATAATCGCGTTTCCGTAAGTAATCGACTGGTAACCCGGATACTGCACAATCTTAATCCCCAGCAGTTTCTTACCGGGCGTCCGCCCGTCCCAGTTGGCCCACAGAAAGATGACCGTTCCCGCCGTCAGGATCAGGCTGGCCAAATCGGCGTTGGACAATGTCTCACTATCCAGCCACTCCGGACCGAACAAGAGGGTCACGACCATCGCCACCGGTATCCCGATGATAAATCCGTCGAGAATATAGGCCAGAACACGGGCCCAGAACCCCGCATAGGTGACCTGCGGCGTCCCGCCGGCCGCCGGATCGGATCCGTCCGGATCCTTCTCACTTAGTCTTCTCTCTTCCAACAGTCTGGTATCCAAGATTTTACTGTCCGGCGGGCTGAGCCTGGTGCCGCATTCGCTGCAGTAATTGCCCACTCCGTGATAACCGCAGTTCGGACACTTCACCGGTATCACTTCCATTCGATTTCATAGATTTCGCGACCACGAATATCGACCTCAGTAGTGCTATACGGCGACTGCCGACGGATTTCCTTCCGCCGATCCAATCACCAACACAAAAACCCCGCAAACACTTGCGGGGTTTGGTTTCTCGTATGGCGTCCCGAGAGGGATTCGAACCCCCGACCTACGGATTAGAAGTCCGTTGCTCTATCCAGCTGAGCTATCGGGACATATCAGAAGTCGGATGACGCAATATACGAAGGAATTGGCCAGGGCCAACTCCGGAATGACATTATGGAGCGGGTGAAGGGAATCGAACCCTCGTACCCGGCTTGGAAGGCCGGTGCTCTACCATTGAGCTACACCCGCAACAAAAACGCGCACAATATATTATATCGGAAACAAGCAGTACCGTCAAAAGGTTTTGTCAGGAAAGTACTTCCCGTACCAGTTCTTTCACCTTGGCCAGTGCCCGTCCGCGGTGGCTGATGCGGTTCTTCACTTCCATGGGCAATTCGGCGAAGGTCTTGTCATACTCGGGAACATAAAACAACGGATCATACCCGAAACCGTTCTCGCCGCGCGGTTCGAGGATGATCACCCCCTCGCAGGTGCCTTCGGCGGTACGGACATCTCCGTTCGGAGTAACCAGCGCCATCACGCAGCGGAAACGGGCGGTCCGCTCGGCCGGGGGAACTTCCTCCAGCAAGGCGATCAGTTTGGTGTTGTTCGCCTCGTCATTCTTCGGTTCACCGGCAAAACGGGCCGAATGCACCCCCGGCTTCCCGTCCAGCGCATCCACCTCCAGGCCCGAGTCATCAGCCAGCGTGACCTCACCGGTCAGGCGGCAGACCTCACTGGCTTTGAATACGGCGTTTTCGGCAAAGGTTTCGCCCTCTTCCGGGATTTCG
This sequence comes from uncultured Peptococcaceae bacterium, assembly GCA_965544035.1. Classification (GTDB taxonomy): domain Bacteria; phylum Bacillota; class Desulfotomaculia; order Desulfotomaculales; family Desulforudaceae; genus CBEULR01. Next base: position 45,079 of record CBEULR010000013.1, read on the forward strand.
GGCAGATCGGGATAAGCGTCCAAGGAAATGACCTCCACCCCGAGATCGGCCAGCAGAGCCTTGATTTCCTCTACCTTACCCCTGTTCCTGGTCGCCAGCAGCAGTCTCTTCATTTTCTCCTCCCGCTCCCACGGCCTGGGCAAGTTCGCCCAGAACTTCTTTCTGATAATTCACCAGCTCTGCGATCCCGGCCGAGGCCAGATCCAGCAGGGTATCAACTTCCCGGCGGGTGAAAACGGCTTCCTCACCGGTTCCCTGGAGCTCAACAAACTCTCCCCCGCCGGTCATCACCACGTTCATATCGACCTCGGCAGTGCTGTCCTCCGCGTAGCACAGATCCAACACCGGTTGTCCGTCGATGATGCCGACACTGGTGGCGGCCAGAAAATCGCGCACCGGACAGCGCGGCAGGGCGCCGGCGGCGACCAGCTTCTGCAAGGCATCGATCAGGGCCACGAACGCACCGGTAATCGAGGCGGTACGCGTGCCGCCGTCGGCCTGAATTACGTCGCAGTCCAAAGTGACCGTCCGCTCACCCAGGGCTTCCAGATCGGTGACCGCCCGCAGCGCCCGGCCGATCAATCGCTGGATCTCCAAAGTGCGGCCGCCCTGTTTCCCCTTGGCCGCCTCGCGGTGCAGGCGGGTCTCGGTGGAACGGGGCAGCATGCCGTATTCGGCGGTGACCCAGCCCTTCCCCGCTCCCTTCAGGAACGGCGGCACCTTGTCTTCAATGGTGGCTGTGCAGATCACCCGGGTATCTCCCAGTTCTATCAGCACCGAACCCTCCGCGTATTTGTTGTAGTGCCGGATAATGCGTACAGGCCGCATTTCCGCAGGACCGCGTCCGTCAACTCTAATCAAAAAAAGTGCCTCCTCAATACAATCTAAACCTGATATGTTTTGATCTCCGCCGTTTCTACCTCGCCGTGATAAACCTCGGCCGCCTCGCTTCTAAGGCGCTCAACATCGTACTCCGGCCAGAAATGGGTCAGCATCAGCCTCTTCACCCCGGCCTCGCGGCCCAGTTCCCCGGCCTGCCGGGCTGTGAGATGGTTGCGGTGCAGGTATTCCCAGTCGCTCGCGTAACCGCTGGCCTCGGCAATCAGCAGATCGGCCTCCCGGGCAAATTCAACCAACTCGGGGAAAAACGATGTATCCGCAGTGTAGACGATCCGCTTTCCGTCTGCCTTCAGGCACATGCCGTAACAAGGCAGGTTGTGCCGCACGGGCAGGAAACACACTGTACACCCGCCGATGCATACCTCACGGCATCCGTCTTCGTTAAACGGCAATTCCTCAATCTGGTGCACGGTAAAGGCCTCCCGGAAAGAACACACCCGGGCGAATTCCTCGGCCGGTTCACCCGGAACGTACACCGGAAGCGGTTCATCCCGGCTGCCGTCACGGATCGCTCCGCCGATGGCGTGGCGCACGCAGCTGAGATCGCCGCAGTGATCGGGATGGTAGTGTGAGATCAGAACAGCGGACAACCCTCTGAAATTCATTATTTCCGATAACCGGCCGAATGTTCCGTGTCCGGCGTCCATCAAAATGCGGGTTTCACCCGATTGAACGAGGTATCCCGAGCAGGCCCCTCCTCCCCTCGGGTACGGTGCCCAGCATCCCAGAACGGTGATATCCAAGATCCACTCACCTCCGGTTGATGATCACTGATCAGCTCAGCATCTCCAAGAATGCCTCAACCCTGATCCGGGTACGGGCGTCAAGCTTTCCGGGGCGGTCGCCCTCAACGGTCAGAATCGGGACCTTCAACATTCGGCGGATGATCTGGTCTTCGATCTGCCGGTAGCAAAAACTCTGGGCATAGTGTATCACCGCCCGGATCCGCCGCCGCTGGATTTCCCTTGAGATGTCCTCCAGACGGTAGAATATCCCGTACGGGTAGCTGTACAAACGGTATTGCTCCACGACATCCTCGGTATCGAAGGGCATGCTGAACTGGCGCTGCACTTCATTGAACACCACCCGCGCGCCTCTCTCCTCAAGGAAATCGTAAATGTCGTCCATAATCGGCGGCACACCGATGTAACCGATGCGGATTTCTTCCTTTCGCGCCGGTGCCTTCCGCGCCTTTCCCAGGAAGGCCTCCGCCCTCTCCCCAAACCGCTCCGGATCCCCTTCGAAGTCACTGCAGCTGACCTGCCAGAGGTGGTTGTCCCATCCGGACACCCGGTTTTCCTCCCAGGTCAGGCGGTCGATCTCGTGGACCACCCGGCGCACCCCGTCCAGGCGCCGCTTGGCGGCCTGAACGGCCGCCCAGTCCGTTCCGAGCGCATCCATCAGCTTCTCTATCTGCATCTTCAGCAGATCATAGTCCCGGTCAAAGGGAAAGGCGAAGGGAATGACCCGGATACCGGCCAATTGGAGAGTCTCCATCAAGGCGTGGGTGTTACTGCAGTCCCCCTGCGTGACCGCGATGACGCAGCGCAGGTCCGGATCATCCAGCGTTGTACTGTAGATGCCCTTAATCCAGGCGCAGATGTTGCGCGGGTATCCGGCATACTCCGCCTGCTCCAGGAGACGGCGCGGGTCTTCACTGGCAATGAACACATTGTTCAGATCAACGGGTACGGCACCGGCCGCAAACAAGACTTCTGATGGAATGGTCGTAGTGATACCGATCCGCTGCAAGGGTCTCTCCTAACCGCCCTATGGTAAGGCTGAAAGTCTAACTAGAATAATATCACAATTGTTCCATGCCGGGGAACAAATCATTCGCCCGGAACGGTCTCCTGAACCGCCAGCGGAACGGCAGGATCCAGAAAGAGACGGGCCGATCTTATGAAGCGGGAGGCATCGGCGCTGACGTAATAGCGGTGTCGCGGGGGTGTCGGCACAGGCCGGTCAAATTGGTGTCCCAGGCCCGCGAGCTCCCGGCGGGCGGCATTCACCGTGGCCCGGGCCGGATCGACCAGGGTTACGCCGGGGCCCATAATACGGGCGATGGCCGGGGCCAGAAAGGGGTAGTGGGTACACCCCATGACCAGCGTGTCAATCTCCTGTGCTTTCAGGGGAACGAGGTATTCAAGCAGGGCGTCTTCGGTTTCCGGTCCGTCCAGCCGGGCAGACTCGATCAGCGGTACCAGCTTGGGGGCAGGAAGGCTGAAAACCTTGATCCCCGGTGATATGGCGTGTATCGCCCGCTCATAGGCACCGCTGTCCACGGTGGCCCGGGTGGCGATCACGCCCACCCGGCCATTGCCGGTCGCGGCTGCGGCCGCCTCCGCTCCCGGTTGAATAAGGCCGATCATGGGAACGGCGTGCCTCCGCCGCATTATGTCCAGAGAGACGGCCGAACTGGTATTGCAGGCAAAGATCACATACCCGGCCCCCTGTTCGGTCAAAAACCGGATGATCCGATCCGCAAAGCGGATCAGCTCGTCCGCCGACCGCCCCCCGTAGGGCACGTGCGCGGTATCACCGAAATAGATGACCGGGGCGCCGGGCAGCTGCCGAAAGACCTCTCCCGCCACGGTAAGACCGCCGACACCGGAATCAAATAGACCAATCGAAAAAGGCATCACTGCCCGGTACCTCCCTGCCTTCAGCGTTCCCTATCTATTGTAAACCAAACGGGCCGCCCCACACTTGGGAATTTAAAACCATGTATTCCACAAGCCGGCTGAAAAAGGAAGCCCCTCCCCACTCCGGGAGGGGCCTCTCTTACTTAGTCATATGCATTAACTGCTGAAATAGGTCCTGATTCCTTCGACTATCCCCACCGCCGCCTTCTTCTGGAACGAGGATTGTCTCAACAGGTTTTCTTCCTCATAGTTGGAGATAAAGGCCGTCTCGACCAGGGCGCCCGGCATATCTATACCGCGCAGCACCAGGAAGTTGCTGCCGAATATACCGAGATCCTGCCGCCCCAGCTCACGGACCAGGCTGTTCTGAAGAGCCCGTGCCAGCTTCACGCAGTCGGTATGGTTTTCCGGGTGCGCGTGATAGTATACACTGGTGCCCCCCTTGGACCTGGAAGTATTGGCATTCGCGTGGATGCTCACAAACAGGTCGGCCTTATGCTGATTGGCGATCCGGCTCCGTGCCTCCAAGTCTTCAACAACTGTCGGTCCCAACCTGATATCGGTAGTCCGGGTCAGAATGACCTCGGCCCCCTCCTGACGGAGCAGGCGCGCGGTCTCCAGGGCTACGGGCAGATTGAAGTCCTTTTCCCTGAATCCGGTGGGACCTGTTGCTCCGGGGTCGCTGCCGCCGTGACCGGGATCAAGGACGATGACCCGGTCTCGAAGCACATCCTCGACCGTCCAAATATCCACGTTCAGCGTACGCCCGTCGGAACTGAGTTCTGTCCGGTAACGGGTGAAACCGAGACCTGCGGCCAGATCGCAGACCACTCGTCCGGTCTCGCCGTCCTGTCGGCCGATCCGAATCCTATCCACGGCATCGGAACGCAAGGTGATATCCGCCGGCAGATCATCCACCGCAACCCCGATCAGGTCAATCACCAGACGATCAGGTCCGGACAGGGTAAAGGTTTCCACCTCAAAAGGTGACGACGATTTAATCACCAACTCCGTCCGGTCGCCTCTCGTCTCGGCGTCGATCGTCCACGCTCCGCGTTCAAGACCTCCGCCATCACCGTCTGCACCGCGGGATGGCTGATCCTCCCGGACTACCGAAACTTCGGCTTCCGGCACCCATCCCTGTGAACCCGTCGGGATCTGCACCTTATACCAAGAGCCGGACCGGGCCACAACCGGCAGTTTGGAACTGGCCGTAACGTACGCAATCGACGGGGAACTGGCACTCGGCCCCTTCTTAATGTCCAGGCCATTCTTCACCACGGCCACAGTACCGGACGGAACGGCCTCTTCACCTACCGGCGGCGTATCCGCAGGCGGGTCCGACGGCGGCGCTTCATTCACCGGCGGATTCTGATCAGCCGGTGTCGAGGGCGGCTGAACCGGTTTGCCCTCAACCTTGATCAGCCATCCGGCAATCCACGCCTCCTGCCCCGACTGCAGCCTGATCTTAACCCAGTGTCCCGAGGTGCCCAGTATCGGGAAGCGGGCTCCCTGGCTCACCTGGCCAACCTCGGAATGCGAGGTGCCCGGCCCCGAACGCAACTTGACAGCACTGGCGGTCACCACCGCCGTCTTCTCTGTTGACACAGACGGCGCCGGAGTCGACGGCGCTGGATTGCCCTGCGTGGGCGCCGTCGGCATCGGCTTTCCCTCCACGCGGACCAGCCATCCGGCCACCCAGGCAGTCTGTCCGGATGGGATCTGTACCTTCACCCAGTCGCCGGATTTGCCGACCACGGGCAAACGCGTTCCCCGGGTTACCTCGGTAACCACAGCGTGCGACGTTCCGGCTCCGCTCCGCAGGTTTACTACGGAACCAGTCACAACCGCGGACTGCCCCCCGGTCGCTGAGGAACCACCGCTCCCGCCTTCCGCCTTGATCAGAGAACTGTGGATCCAGGCCGTGCCGCGTCCGTTGCCGTAAATCACCTTCGACCAGTCACCGGAGACGTCAAGCACCTGAACCCGGTCACCCTGCTTCACCTGTCCGATGACTGTCCCTTCGGGAGCACTGCGCAGGTTGACCACACTTCCCTGCACTACGGCGGCCGAAGCCCAGGCCGTCGCCGCAAAGAACACGGTCAAAACTGAAACACAGCATACAACTATTAGGTTATGCAGGCATTTCCTGGCCATTGGATATCCTTTCAAGAGGGGATGTTCTTGAGCAGATTCTACATAAACAGCGAAATTCCTCCACAAATTAGTCACTCAGGAGTAGTTTTCCGTATCGTGTGTCAGGTGTTAATACTTGTGGCGATTCTTGGCTGAAAAAGGGGCCGGGAAGAATAAAAGTCGGGGAAAATAAAAATAGAACCGGATGTCGGTTCTTTTGAAGAGATAGCGGTTACTCTTATTATCTTACCAGGTTCTGATTTGCCTTCAGCGGCCGGGAGAGATCCAGGTGGCCGGCCAGGGTCTCAATGGGTTGGCCTTCAACATTAATCTCGACCGACTCCACGTCATCAAATTGACAGAGCGTGTTTACAATGGAGTAAACCGTAATCGATTCGCCGAGAGAACCACCCCAGTGATTGGTTTCGATTTCCCTGCTGAAATCGGCAATTGCCACTCCGTTGCTCAGCCGAACACTCCTGACCTCAACCCCTTCCGGAATCGTCTCCATCAGGTTCGGATCGGCCGGACCGCTCACCAGTTCCCTGACAACGGTTTCCAGAAGCTGGTCGTTATTTGGTACCTCTCTCTTCTCGACTACCAGGTACCCGTCACGATCCGAAAAATAAAGATCAACCACCAGTGTTTTCTTCTCACTGTTGCTGTTACCGCCGCCGTTGACGTCGGACTTAATTTTCTCGTTGGCACCTGAACATCCCACCGCAATCAGGCCCATAATCGCGATGAAACACAAGAGCTTGGTCCATCTATGCGGTAAGCCCATCGTTATTCCCTCCTGATTCAATAATTATACTCCATAGGCTGCAAAAATGACACCATAATCACGTTAGCATAAAAGTGCTTTATCTGAACACAAATAATCCCTAAAGGAGGCTCTCAATCATGTGGAGAATCGCCGCTTTCCTGGTTGTAACCCTTGCCGTCTGTACCGGGATACCGTCACCGGCCGCGGCCGGCCATTATGCCTACTTTGTCTGCCCCATCAGTTGTGAGGACACCCCTACACTGCACCCGGTCGCAGACCGGAACCACGCCGGCGAATACGTCCGGGAGCTGCAGGAAGAACTAAGCCAGACCGGCTTTTACGACGGTCCGTTCAACGGGGTGTACGATTCTCGCACCATCGAGGCCGTGAAAAAATTCCAAGCCCATTACAATATCACATCCGAGGCTTCCGTTGGACCGGAAACGTGGCAGACATTGGCTCAGCTTATTGAACCCGTCGAAGCATCGGAGCTCCCCCCTCCTCCTGACGGAGAAGTAGCATTGATTATCGATGTGCGCAATCGCACCCTCACCGTCCTGAACGACGGATACCCCTATCACCAGTTTCCCTGTGCCGTGGGCAAATCAGAAACACCCTCACCTGTCGGCCGGTGGGAAATTCTGCGTAAGGCCAAGAACTGGGGCACAGGCTTCGGAACACGGTGGATGGGCCTCAATGTGCCTTGGGGGATTTACGGCATCCACGGTACAAACAAGCCCGGTTCTATCGGAACCCGCGCCAGCCACGGCTGCATCCGCATGTTCAACCGAAACGCGGAACAGCTGTACCCCTGGGTGGAACCGGGCACGCCTGTATACATCGTTGGCAACATCATGGGGCCGCACCCGCGACCCGTTCTCGTCCGGGGCGACCGGGAAAGCGGCGTGCTGGAAATACAGCGGTTGATGATCAAGCACGGCTACTACAAAGGTGAAATCGACGGGATCTTCGGCGGAGAACTGCAGCAGGCGATCATCAATTTCCGCAAGGATCACGGTCTGCCCTACGATAACCGGGTCGATGCCAAATGCTATGAAATTCTGGGCCTCTAGCCCGGTCTAATTCAATTTGACGATGCGCGGCTTGAAATCAAGCCGCTTCAACAGGTCGATATATTCCTGGGAAGTGATCTCCTTCCACGGCTTACCGATCAGAGCCACAAATACTCCCTCAAGCACATTTGTGCCAAAGGAACGCCCGTTGAATTCCGGGGTGGTGGTCACCAAGTAGCGGGCACCACGCTCCTTCAGGAGCTCGACATCCGACTTGGTGGTGGTGTTGGTGACGATGACCTTCCCATTGAGTGTCGGCGGCAAATACCGCCGTATGAAGTGGTAGTCTCCAGCCACCACATCCGCCCCATCGTAAAACTTGGCATAGCGCCGCGCCTTTTTCTCATCAGGCTTGTCTTGTTTCTTGCCCGTGGGATACAGGATTTGAAAAGGCAAACGGGTAGCCACGGGCAGGATCATCTGGGCCAGGAACCGGAGTGTCCTGACCGACCGAATGGGAATCGGTATGCCCAGCACAAATATCAGATCACCAAAAAGGGTCTCACAGCCGCAGTCAATGAAGGCCTGCGCCATACCGAAACGGTCGGTTGCGCTGACCATCATCACCTTTGTGCCGCGGGGCAGAAGGTCGGTCTTTTCCGCGAGATGATAAACCACCTCGCGCTCGAGCGTCCACTTCAGCCCGCTGCCGTCGACCACCGGCGTGTGCCGGACGGCCGACATGAGCCGCAGGCCGTCCTTGATCGCATAAGCCTTTTTTTCGACATAAAGATAAACATCGATGCCTCCCAATCCAATGGCATCGACCTTTCCATCCAATTCGCGCAGAGTGGCCACGGCCTTCTCAAAATCGCCGTCGGTACCGATGCGGCTGATCTCAAACGCTTGCCCCAACAGCTCCACCTCAACGCTGTGATTGCGCTTGGAAGAACCCAGGCTCACGCTGACGACCCTTTTCAAGCATATTCGCCCCCTTAATTTGGATCAATTTTATCTAAAATTTCGGTAAAATTCAAGCATAAATCCCTTTGGCTGCATTAACCACCATTCTGCGCAAAAAAACCCGCAGGTCCTTGTGCCCCACGGGTTTTATGCATACTCACCACGTACCTCTAAGATTCTTACGGTCCGGACAACCCCCAGCCCCGGGATCAGTCCAGCCTCTCAAAATCAACGTATTCGGTGTGGCTGTAACCCTCCCCGTCGCATTGAAAGGCGTAGCAGCTGAAATCTCTGAGGCTGTCGAATGTTCTCGAATCCTTCTCCCTAATCACCGTCTTCTCTCCACCGCGGTAGCGAAAGGTCTCCGGACTCCCGGAAATGGGATAAAGGCGAAAGCTGAACTCAGCACCATCCGCCCTTTCCAGGTAGCCCTCCAGCTGATCCAGTGTCCGAAAGCGAATATTCTTCTGATGTGAACCATGATTATTCACAAACATCCCTCCGGACTTAGGATGCCAATTCAGAACCGAATTAATTTGCGCTCGAAAAACCATTCACCCAAGGTCCAGCAGGCCGGAAACCGGAAAACCCGTGAAGCCGTCGCCTCACGGGTTCATGCGATCACGGTGCGTCCCAACCCTCTACTTGAGCAGCGGAATTAATCATCCGGCCCAACCGAATAGATATGTATTATTTCACTGGATACGCGCACCTTTTCGGGACTAGTGGTAAATAGGAAACGGTAATAAGGCAATGAATTGGATAAGTGCTGATCGTTCACCGGCGGAAGACAAACCTCATTGTGCATCCTTAGAAGCAGTAGGAAATGACTCCCAGAAGCATCGCATACAGTACCAACATCCCGGATACCATGTTCTCCGTCAGGTTGACCATTAATATCCCTCCTTTGACCCTCATATTCCTTATCTCAATGTCGGCGCCCCGACCTTTCGCTACTATTATACACTTAATGTATCAATGTGCCAAATCGGGCCTGGGGGAGCCCTGCGCAGTTGCGATGATTTAGCTCCCCAAACTACCAATACGCTAAATGTATCATTGTATTGCAGGCGGTTTCATGATAAGATGTTTGTGAAAATGGGGGCGATTCGATGTATCTGCGTGTTGCTACCTTAATCGAACTGGCAGCCGAGGTTATTGATATATCTTCACGTCAGACGCTCGCACAGAGGCTCGGCATAGCACTGCCGACCCTGAACGCATACCGCGGGGGTCAGCGTTTCCCGGAGTCGGGAGACGAATCGCTTCTCCGAAAGCGCATTCAGGCATTGCTGTGTGACGCCATTCAACAGGTTGACCCCGGGTGCGCCTTCGACTGCGAAGCATACATATTAAGCACACTCCGTCTGGGGAAAAGCTTTCGGCGGCTCAACAAAACCTTTGGCGTTCAGGGTATGGGCCATATTGCTTCCCGTATTGTTGTTGAGCTGTTTTCAGGGTGTGAAGCAAGAGAATACCCCGCTTCCACCGCTCTAACGCATCTCATCCGGCAAGAGCCATCCAGGGACGCTTTATGCTCGATCATCGGATGGGTGTTCACCAAATTTGTGAAAAGCATCGACGCGTTTGACGGTGAGCCTTCTCAGGCACGATCCAAGCACGCACCGTTTCCCGTTGTAGTCGAAAACCTCCCCGATTTTGTGAACAGCTTCAACGAAAAGGAAAACGTCGGTGTCGAACTGCATATTCCGATGCCATGGGCGTCGGATATTATTTTGCTGGCTGCCGACGGTTTCGGCTATTCAATCGAAATGAGCAAGGCGCCAGAAGACGAAGGGCGCCTGGTGACGGCCCAGTTCGAGGTTAGATATATGAACAAGCATGTTCTGAAGCCGCCGCAACGGACCATTTCCTGGCACCGGCGTTAGAATACTTAAGTACTTTCAAGGAGCGACAGTATTGGCGATTCCCGACTATGAAACAATAATGCTTCCATTACTCCGGATAACTGGTGATGGAAAAGAACATACAAAATCCGATGCCGTCGAAAAACTGGCCGAACACTTCGGCCTCACGGAAGAGGAAAAAAGAGAGCTCTTACCCAGTGGTACACAAGCAAAGTTCACAAATCGGGTCGGCTGGGCGAAGACCTACCTAACAAAAGCTGGTCTTCTCGAAACCACGGGTCGGGCTAGATTCCGTATTACGCAGCGGGGCCAAACCGTTCTTCAAGGCAATCCTGAAATAATCGACAACGACTTCTTAAGCCAGTTTCCAGATTTTTTACAATTCAAAACAACGCGAAAGACCACAACAAAGCCGGATAATAACGAGCCCGAAGGAACACCTGAAGAAATACTGGAGTCCAGTTATCAAAACCTCAGAGCGAAATTGGTTCAGGAATTGTTGGAACGAGTAAAATCCTGCTCGCCCAGATTTTTTGAGAACTTGGTCGTGGACTTGCTCGTGGCTATGGGTTATGGGGGTTCAAGGAAAGACGCAGGGCAAGCCATTGGCGGTTCTAGAGATGGTGGTGTTGACGGTATAATCAAGGAAGATAGGCTCGGTCTTGACGTTGTGTTTATACAGGCTAAGAGATGGGAAGGGACAGTAGGGCGGCCGGTAGTACAAGCCTTTGCAGGTAGTTTAGAAGGTCAGAGGGCTCGAAAAGGTGTACTGATTACAACCTCGCAGTTTTCTCCGGAAGCAATTGATTATGTGACCAGAATAGAAAAGAGAATTGTTCTCATCGATGGAGAACAGCTTTGCCAGCTTATGATTGATCACGGGGTGGGGGTTACGGAAGTTGCCCGCTATGTAGTGAAAAAGATTGACTCAGATTATTTTGAGGATGAATAGTATATCCCGATCCCGAAAAACTAGCCTACTGTGACCTGGAGAAACTGTCGGACGTGATGGTTATAAACCCAGTCCAGGCCGCTTCGGTTTTGAGAAGGTCTTTTGTGTCTACATCATTCGACCTGTCCCAGTCACACAAGAAAAGCAGCTCCCCGCGAGCCGCTTTATGATAAGATTAACTAATGGACTTGGAGGGAGTGCACCGTATGGAAAAAGTGTTGCAGCAGATCCTCGGGGAACTCAAATCCATTAACGGTCGCCTGGATCGCCTTGAAGAAGGTCAGGAAGCCCAAGGGCAGGAACTCAAAGAACTCCGCCAGGGCCAGGAACTCTTACTTAAACGCACGGATAACCTTGAACAGGGCCAAGGACTCTTACTTGACCGCGTGGACAATCTTGAACAGGGCCAAGGACTCTTACTTGACCGCGTGGACAATCTTGAACAGGGCC
>CBEULR010000014.1:0-50589 GCA_965544035.1 uncultured Peptococcaceae bacterium
TTAGGTGTTACGCATAACCCAAAAGCGCTAAGTTTTTGGGAGCGAATCACTACTAACTTCTTTCTCGTACACATCCTTCGTCCGCTCGGCGATGTAGCGCCAGTCGTAGAGCGTAATCACCTTCTGCCACGCCTTCCGGGCCATCTGTTGCGACAGGCTGGGAGCCGTGACGATCTGCGTCAGATAATAGGCCAACAGTTCGGGCCGGTTGGGCAAAACCTTGAAACCGTCAACGCCGTGTTCCACCACCTCACCCAGACCGCCGGTATCCGAAACGACAACCGGGGTTTGCGCCGCCATTGCCTCCAGCGCGACGATGCCGAACGGCTCATACAAACTGGGGAAAACGGCCGCCATCGCTTCCCGGAACAGTGCATTGCGCGCTTCACCGTCCACGAATCCCGCGAACTCAACCCTTTCGGTGAGCCCCAACCTGGCTGCAAGAGCCCGGAGTTCGGGCTCGTAGGGACCGGTACCGGCAATCACCAGACGCAGTTTCGGAAACCGGACGGAAACCAGGGCCAAGGCCTGCAGCAGAACTTGCACGCCCTTTTCCGGAACCAGCCGACCGATAAACAGGACAAAACCGCGGTCGGGGCATTCCCGAACCTTACGCGACCAGCCCGTGACCCCCAGTGTGGCCGGATCCACCCCGTTTGGAATGACGCTTATCTTTGCGGACGGAACACCGAACAGCCGTTCAATCTCCCGTGCCATATATCGGCTGCAGCAGATCAGGGAGCCGGCGTCCTGCGCCAGCTGTTTTTCCTCAACATGGATCTGCCGCTGGAGTTCGTTGTGAAGACCGCCGTGGCGCCCGTGCTCGGTGGCGTGAATGGTAACCACGCTCGGAAGGTTAAGACTGCCTGAAATCTCACTGCATGCCGAGCCCACCAGCCAATCGTGGCCGTGGATCAGGTCGAATTCCCGGCCCTGTTTCCGCAGCGTTTCGGCCAGTTCGATCATTCCCGCATTAAGCTGATACACCCACGTCAGGAAATCGCGGGAACCAACGTTTTCCTCGGGAATGCGGTGCACGTGTACCCCGTTCACAACCTCGTAATCCGGGTGGCCGAAGGCCGGAGCCGTAAGGACGTGCACTTCGTCCCCGAGGGCGGCCATCGCCGTCGACAGGTCATACACGTGGCGGCCGAGTCCGCCCACGGTGGCCGGCGGGTACTCCCAGGAGAGCATCAGCACCCGAAACCGCCGTCCCTTTGTTTGCTCCGGGCGGTAGTGGTGGCTGTACACGCGAAAATCCAGGTTCGGGAAGATCTCATCCCGGTTATCAGTCTTATCCGCCGGGGGTGACAAGAATCTCCCGTCCTGCACCGCGCCGGTCAGCTCGTTAAAACGGCTGATGTGCCCGATCAGTCTTCGGCGGGCGTATTCCACCGCCGTACCCGTCTTAATGATAAAGGCCCAGTCACTGCTCTGTGCCAGCAGCAGTTCGCGTGCAGCCTGGTTCAGCAGGTGCTCCGCCCCTGCGCCGTCGGCATAATGGATGTCGGCCAGTTCCGACATCCGGGTTTCCATTAGATGCGTGTGGCGGTATATCCAATCGTTGGTTTCGTTCAGCCAGACCTCATTATACCCCCCGGCTCCCCAGCTGCTCAGAGTGAGTTCGGCGACCTCGTTCTCCGGATAAAGATCCAGGTACCGTGCGGGTGTGATTGTTTCAATTCCCCCATCATCCCGAGCGGCCCGGCGCAGCAGAGCGTCCAGCCACTGCGGGCCCTCAAACCACCAGTGCCCAAACAGTTCCGCATCGTAGGGCGCCACCATCACCGGGGGACGATCCATCTGCGCCGCCAGATACTCCGCCTGCAGCCGTCGGGACTGCAGGAAGTGACGGGCGTGAAAGCGGGCTTTGCGCGCGGCCTCCTCCGGCCGGTACGGCTCCTTTACACCGCCGCCCGGGGTGGTGATCCGGTAATACTTGAATCCGGTATCGGTGCGCAGCCCCGCGGCCGGTGTGTACGGCGCCAGGTAATCCCAATCCAGGTCATAGCCAATATCCCGGTAATACTCCCGGTAAGCGGGATCTCCGGGGTAACCGACCAGGCGGTCCCACACCTGCCGCGAACTGTCCGGATCCCGCGCGAAAGCGGCGACTCCTGACGGACAGTACACCGGTGCATACACGCCGTAACGGGGGTGGGGTTTGGCATGGACCAATCCGTGGGTGTCGGTGAAAAAATAGCGGATGCCGCACTCACTCAGCAGTTCATCCAGGCCCGGGATATAGGCGCATTCAGGAAGCCAGAGCCCTTCGGGCGGGGCTCCGAAGCTCTCCACATGCGTTTGGACGCCGATCCGAATCTGGGCCCGGCGGGCCTCATCGGTACGCATCAGGGGCAAGTACCCGTGGGTGGCGGCCGTGGTGATCAGTTCAACCGCCCCCTTCTCCCGAAACTCACGAAAGGCTGTAACCAGATTCCGGTCATACCGCAGGAACACCGCGCGCATCTCTTCCAGTCGATGCCGGTACATTTCCGCCAGTGATCGTAGCTCCGGGTCGGCTGAAAGACGCCTCACTTCGAGATCGGCCAGCTGCAGTAGGCGCTCCAGGCAACGCAGATAGCGCTCCTGCATTAAACCGTTCCCGAACATCGAGACCAGCGGCGGCGAAAGGGAAATGGTCAGGCCGAACCGTACCCCATCCCGGTATAGGCCTTCAATCACCTGCACCAACGGGAGATAGCACTCGGTAAGTGCCTGGTAATACCAGTTTTCTTCCAGATGGCGCTCGATTTCCGGATGATGCACATAGGGCAGATGAGCGTGCAGTACAAGCGCCAGGTAACCCATACTCATCGGCTTCTTTCACCTTCCGGACCAAAACCGGAGGATCCCGGACGGTCGTCTCTTTGAAACATCTTGACCGGCATGGGCACCATCACACGGCGCCCGGCATCGCCGGCAATCTCGCAGGACGGTGTGTCCACCCGGTCCGAACGGAGGAAGGAATAGAAGGTCTCTCCCTCCCACAGACCGAGTTCACACCGGTAGGACCGGCCGCCGGAGACTTGGCGAAAATACCAGCTGCCGGTGTGCCAGTATGGTGAAATCTCTTCCAGCAGAGCGTTCTGTTCACCGCCGGCCTCGTGCAGGCGCAGTACCGGACGACCGGCATTCAGCAGCCTCCACATTTCCTGCGTGAGCTCCCAATACACAAAAACGACATTTGGACCCTGGACAAGGGCCACCAGCGTGTTTTCACCGTAGCTGGGCGGCAGCGATCCTGGTTCCTTCATACTGATCCTCCCATCAGGCCGATACGTCTTGTCGATCAAACGGTCAAGACTATTCCGCCCCTGTCATATAGCTTAGTAAACGGGATTGATGATCCGGGATGGGTTGCCGTTGGCTGTGCAGTGACGAAGACTTGGATGAAGGTGGTTGGTTGTTCAACTGGCTGATTTTCTTATTCGGTGTCGGTTTACTTCTCTATGGTTTACGCCTGATGCAGGGCGGTCTAGAACAGGCCGCAAAAGATAAAATCAGGGCAATACTGCTCCGGCTGGCCGGAAACCCCTTCAGCGCAACAATGACGGGCGTGATCGCCACGTGTCTCGTCCCCAGCAGTACGGCGGTAACGGTCTTGGCGATCGGCTTCGTGAACAGCGGAATAATGACTTTGGCCCAGGCCGTCGGTATCGTCCTGGGATCCAACGTCGGTACATGCCTGACCGTACAGCTGATGGCCCTTGACCTGGGAAGCGCCGCACCGCTGCTCCTGACCGCAGGGATCATCCTCCGGCTGGCGGGACGCCGCAGGGGGCTGACGCCGTTGGGTCTGGCCCTGGCCGGATTTGGGACCATTTTTCTGAGCCTGGACTTGATGGCCCGTGCCCTCGGCCCGCTGGGCGAAAGCCCCTGGTTTTACGAAACGGTGGCCGCACTTGAGGGAAACTATCTGGCTGCAGCAGTAATCGGTGCTCTGGTCACGGGACTTGTGCATTCATCCAGTGCCAGTACGGGAGTGGTCATTACTATGGCTCGGGAAGGTCTGATCGGACTTCCGGAAGCAGTGGCACTTGTACTGGGAAACAATGTGGGGACTTGCTTTACGGCCCTGCTGGCCAGCCTCGCCGGACCGCAGGCCGGGAAACGGGTGGCCTTGGCGCACCTGTTAATCAATCTCGCCGGGGCAGCGGTTGTGCTGCCGCTGGTTCCCGCGCTGGCCGCGGTACTTCCCCTGCTCGGGGCGAGCACCGGTCATCAGGTCGCGGCCGCCCACACCATATTCAATGTCATTTCTACACTAATCATCCTGCCGTTCATTCATCCATTTGTACGTATGCTGTATTTGCTCATTCCCCGCAAATGAACTACCGACGCCTGCGTCTCGACCCCCACAGGGTCTTCACCGTTAACCTTGTCCCGTAGGCGGTCAGAATCATTCCCCCAAACACGACACCGACCCAAAAGTACCAACGGGTCTGAATGGGCCGTGCCACATCGTTGCCGGCGACGAGCGGTATACTGCCCAAATCCTCGCCGTTGTAACTAATTACCATACGACCCACCGATTCTCCTTCCTGAATCGGGGCTTTTATTTCCTTTTCCAGGATGGTCTCCCAGTGGATAGCAGGCTCGGTATTGCGCACCGGAAACACCCACTGCAGGCTTCGGCCGGTCACCACGTTCAGCTCTTCTCTTCCTGCGACCACAGGAATCCGGCAGACCGGCATTCCCTCCGGCACGACTTCGACCGAGACAAACTCGTTAAACCCATAGTCCAGGAGAGTAGCACAGTCGGTCCACACATCCTGGTTTTGGTTCTTCAGAACAACGGCCAACAGCTCTCGCCCGTCTCTTTCGGCCAGTGCCACCAGACACTGGTGGGCCTTCGAGGTATAACCGGTCTTGATCCCCGCCGCCCCCTCGTAGCGCCACAGCAGCTTGTTGGTGTTTACCAGGTAGTTCACGGCTTCGGGGTCCTCCCGGGAGATGTGCTTGGTGGGGGTGGCAACAAAGCCCCTGAAGCGCGGGTCCTGAATGGCAGCCATGGCAATCAGCGACAAATCGCGGGCGGTGCTGTAGTGCTCGTCCTCGTGCAACCCATTCGGATTGACGAAATTGGAGTTAACGGCCCCCAGACGACGTGCCTCATCATTCATCATCGCGACAAAGTCATCCACAGAGTCGGCAATGTGTTCCGCAATCGCGATCGCGGCGTCATTTCCCGAATTGAGCAGAAGGGCCCACAGCAGATCTTCGAGGGTAATCTGCTCGCCCTCCTTCAGGTAGATGGAAGTCCCCTCAACCCCGTTCACCGACGGCCCGACGGTGACCACATCGTCAAGTTTACCGTGCTTCAGGGCCAATAAAGCGGTCAGTATTTTCGTAGTGCTGGCCGGATACATCCGCTGATCCGGGTTTTTCTCATATAAGCTCCGGCCGGTAGATAAATCGATGAGCAGCGCCGCCTCACCGGCAATCTTCGGCTCTTCAGCGCAGGCACCCGGTGCCGCGGAGAGAAGCACAAAAACCGCAAGCAACAGAGCACTGATCCTGATTCGTCTCATATCGTTCCTCTTTGCAAAGTATCTTGGCTCCTAGATAGCACTATCTTCGCGGCTTTTCCCCCAGGACGATATGCAGAGACAGCGTCCGCCCGTCACGGAACAAGGTGGCATCCAACTCGTCACCCACCTTATGCTGCCGCACCACGTGTAGTACGCCCTGGCTGTCGTTCACCTTCTCGCCGCCCAGGGCAAGCAGGACGTCTCCGGGCTTTACCCCGGCCTTAGCCGCCGGGCTGTTTACCTCCACCGCCCTGATCAGCACACCTTCCATCTGCGACAGGCCGAGGTAGCTGACGAGATCGGGGGTGAGAATCTGCAGATGCACGCCCAGCCACGGATGGGAAATCTTCCCGGTCTTGATAAGCTCGTCCAGGACCGGCTTAACCGTGCTGGTAGGAATGGCAAACCCGATGCCCTGCGCCTGGGCGTTAACAGCCGTGTTGATCGCGATCACCTCACCCCGCAGATTTAACAGGGGACCGCCGCTGTTTCCCGGGTTGATCGAGGCGTCGGTCTGCATAAGGTTATCATAGTACCGGTCCTCAATGGTAACGGGACGGCCTTTGGCGCTGATCACTCCGAGCGTCACCGTGTGATCGAGTCCATATGGATTGCCTATCGCGATCACCCACTCGCCGACACGTGCCTTTTCCGAATCTCCCATCTTCAGATACGGGAGGTCCCGCGGCGCGTCGACCTTCAGCACAGCCAAATCCAAGTCGTGGTCCTGCCCGACCACCTTCGCGGACAGGCGCTCCTCAAATCCAACCAGCGTCACCCAGATCTCGGTCGCGCCTTCAATCACATGTTGGTTGGTCAGAATATAGCCGTCCTTGGAAAATAAGAATCCGGACCCCATTCCACGACTTGGTTGGGGAGTCAGTTCGGGGATACGCCCGAAAAACTCCCTGAAGAAGGGATCATCCCAAAACGGGCTCCACTCGCTGCGCGGTGAAGCAACCACGGTGTCAATCTTAACCACGGCCGGTCCGGCCTGTTCCACAATTCTGGCGACCGACTCCAAATCCCCATTGGCGCTGGGGGCCGCCCCCGCCACGGGGTCTTTGATACCATCCGGTCCAGCCGCATCCTGCACCAGCATATTTCCCGCTGCAAACATGATCCCGGCCACAAACGCACAGACAGCAACCAAAACCACAATTCTTTTTACACTCATCGTGATCCCTCTCCACATAAGTGTCCCAGACAATAACATTATAGCAACAATCCGAATCCCTGGAAAGGCGTGAACGCCTACGCCGATCCGGGCGCAAGGAGGCTGCATAAGACCGTCCGGCGGTTATGCTACAGAGAGAAACACCGGGACCTCAAATTTTTTGTCACTACCGGCAGGAGTTTGGCGGCCAATGTAGAACCAGGGTTTATCAACCCGGCAACGACTCAAAGTCTCAGAGGAGTGTGAGCCTTTTGTTCTTTCGCAAAGTCGTTACACGGCGCCACGGGCGTGCCTACACATATCTGAAACTGATCGAGAATTACCGGGAAGGCGGAAAGGTGAAGCAGCGTGTTATCGCCAATCTCGGGAACATCGAGCGCTTCACTCCGGAAAAGGTGCAGGGTCTGATCGCCGGCCTGGCCCGCATATATGACCATGCGATGCTGGAAACCGAGGCGGAGGAGGCAGCCCAGCTGATCGACCACGAGATCGACTACGACGTGGTGCGCGGCATATGGCGGGAACTCGGTCTGCAGGATGTGGTTCGGGCTTCGGTGCGCGACCGCACCGGCCTGGAGTCCTACCTGATCGAGGCGGCGATTCTGCATGAGGTGCTTCACCCCAAAGGAAGCCACTCGCTCAGCGCTTGCTATGCGGCAACCATTCCGGAACTGCAGGATTATGAGGTTTCGGTATCCGATTTTCACCACGTAATCTCATCTTTCGGGCGTTCGAGCGCACCGGTGGAAATACTGCTCTTAGATAGACTGCACGCGGCGGGCTTGATACGTGATACGCATACCATCATCGTCAAACTGCTCAGCAGTGACTTTACCGGTTTTGAGTGCACTCTGTCTCCCTCGGGGCTGGTATATGAGGTGCGGCCGTATCACCGGCCGATTGAGCTGGCCGTTCTGTCGTCCTCGACCGGCCTCCCCCTGGGGTGCCGCGTGGGTTTCCGCCCTTTTACCGGTCAGGATATTGTGCGCATTGTGGCCGAAACCGAGAAGAACCTGAACTCCGTCCACACAGTAGTGTCCGATGTCCGCCGCGACAGCTCGGGTGAGCTGGACCAGCTTCCGGTCGACTACCTGGCCACCCTCCCACCGTCACGTTTCAACGAGGTTCCGATCGACTTTTTCAGTCTGTGGGCCGGGAAAGGAGTGGAGACAATGGGCCGGATCTGGGTAAGCACCGCCGATACCCCCGAGGCCCGCTACATCGCATACTACAACCCTTCCCCGAACGCCAAGAGCGACCGGAAACTCGAAGAGGCCGTGGAGCAGTCGGCACGCGAGCTGGAAAAGCTGAAACAGCACGTGAACAAGGGCCGCATTCGCCGGCGGCGCACGGTCATCCGCAAGATGACCGATATTCTGGAGAGCCACGACTGCCTCCCGTATTTCAACTACAATCTGAGTGCAGCCGGGGGGGCCGGCCTCCACTTTGACTACCACCTGGATCGGCGGGCGCTGGAACGCGATAAAACCTTCCGCCGGACCCAGGTCCTGAAAACCAATTTGTTTGACGTCCCCATCGAGAGGCTGGTCAAGCTTTTCCAGCGCTCCAAACGGGCGGAAAAGAACCTGGAACCGATCCGTGACCACACCAAGATTCCGGTGGTGCCCACGCTGACCGATTCTCTGCATTCCGACAACTTTATTGCCGGTCAGGCTCTGGTGCAGGTTCTGGGGGAAACCATCCGGCGCCTCGAGAGTGAGTACGGGCCGGAGGTTCTCGAACGCCTCAGAAATAAATAAGGCGTCTCCCAAAGACGCCCGGAAAAGAAAACCCCCAGGCGCCCATCCCTCCCGGAGGGCGCCTGGTTCAGTTATAGGTACATCGCCAGTTTCTTGTTAATCGGCATCACATTGTAGCTGAATCCGAGCTTATTCTTATCGATGCCGAAAGCAATGCCCAACAACTGCGTAATGAAGAGAACGGACATATTATAGTTGGTTCCTGTCACCGTATTGATCTTCTTCTGGTAAACATCGGTGTTCATATGGCACATCGGGCACGGTGTGACGATTATATCGGCCTCGTTTTGGGCCGCGCTTTCCAGGACCTTACCCGTCAGATGGTAGATCAGTTCCACGTTGGTAAACTGCTGAGAACCGCCGCAGCATTTGGCGGCACACGGGAAGGGAACCGCCGTCGCACCGAGCGCCTCTACCAATTTCCCCAACATCACCGGATGTTCAACATCGTCAAAATCAGGCCGCCGCAGGGCACGTACGGTCTGACAGCCGGAATAGCAGGCCACCTTCAAACCGGTCAGGGGCCGGACAACCTTTTCCTTGATGGCATCCAGTCCGAGATCATTGACCAGCACGTCAATCAGGTGGCGGACTTTCAGGGTCATATTGTACTCCAGACCGCCCGCCTTCAAAGCCTCGTTGATTTGGGCCGCGAATTCCGGTTCGAGCTTCATCCGCTCATTGACCCAAGCCAGGTTCAGATAGCAGGAACTGCATCCGATCACTACGTCCAATCCGGCCGGCTCGGCCAGTGCCAGATTTCGCGCCGCCATCGCCAGCTGCGGCAGGTCGCCGACGTAGTTTGCGCTTACGGTCGCACCGCAACAGTTCCAGTCCGGGATTTCTTTGAACTCCAGCGGGAGTACCTTCATTACAGCATGAAAGGAGACTTCATAGGCTTTGCCCGTTGCCTCCATTGAGCAGCCGGGGTAAAAACTATACGCCATCCTTATGTGCCTCCTTTTGTAAGGCCTTGGCTCTTTCTACGATCTTCTTAAGCTGAGCCAAACCTTTGATCTTCTTCGGCGGGAATAGCGGAAGCCTCTTGTGTTTCAGCATTTCAAGGCCGACGTCCAACTGCTTCAGCGCCACCGGAAGTGAGCCCGGTCCCTGGAACATGAAATAGTTATTGGTCATCATCGCCTCATAAACGCGTCCGCGTTTCATGGCACTCAGGAAAAACACCTTGGAGAGAAGCGGTACTCCCTTATTACCTACCTTCTCTGACAGCTCATGTTTCAGGCCATGCATGACATCAACAATCGGAATGCCGCGCGGGCAGCGTACCGTGCACAGGTAACAAGAGGTGCAGAGCCACGGAGTGTTCGCGTTCATTACCTTCTCTTTCTCCCCGGCGTGGATCGCCTTGAACATTTCCCGCGGCGTCAAATCCATCATATCACGCGCCGGGCAGGTGACTGAACACAGCCCGCACTGCATACACTGACTGGCATACTCACCATTTTCTATCTTGCGAAACTCACGGTGAAAGGCCGGTTCGTACCTGGGAACGGGTACGATTACCTCTTCTTCCTCCGTTTCTTCCTCTTTCGCCTCTTCCGAATCCGGCTGCTCAGGCTGCTCAGGCTGCTCCGGCTGTTCGGCCTCGGTCTCTTCGGTCTTTTCGACCTGTTCTTCCTGTTCTAGCTTCTCTTTATCGGCGGACATCTTGTTCTACCCCCCTCCAGACTGGTTCAGATTTTTAAATCTATCATAAACCCTTGTTCCCATAGTCCGAAAGCTCCTAATAACTATGCAGGACGCATCCGGGCTATGCAGCCGCACAGCCCGGATGGGCCTGTAGGAATCTAGAAGCCTTTCATCGGGTTCGGGCCGAGTTCGTCCAGTTTTTCCGCAAATTCGTCGAGAATCTTCGGAAGCTGGAGGTAATCCATAATGGTGACCGCCTTGAAGCGAACGCGCTCGGACTCCAGACCCAGCCGGTCGAGCGTCTCCGAAACCTTCGAAAGACGGATTTCGGCCAGCTCACTGCCCTTGATGAAGTGGCACTGGTAATCATCTCCGTGCTTACAGCCGAGCAGCAGTACGCCGTCAAAGCCCTTGGACATGGCGTCCGAAATCCACACCAGGTTCAGTGAACCGAGGCAGCGGACCGGGATCACGCGCACCCAAGCGTTGTACTGCAGGCGACCCAAGCCGACCATATCCAGGGCCGGTATGGCATCGTTTTCGCAGGCAAAGATAAGAATTCTCGGCTTTTCGTCCTCTTCTTCCGGCACTTCAACGGCCTTGGCCATATTGCCGATCATGCCGACCGAGTAGTTCTTAAACGAGATGATCCGCTCTGGGCAGGCGCCCATGCAGGTGCCGCATCTTCTGCAGCGGGTGCGTTCCGGCAACGGGTTGCCCTTTTCATCCTCGTTGATGGCGCCGAACGGACATTCCTCAGTACACCGCTTACACTGGGTGCAGCGCTGCATCGCGAACTCCGGATAGGACTCGTCACCGCTGCGCGGATGGACGGCCCTACCTGCGGCACAGGCCTCGATGCACTGAATAGCTTTCAGCGCACCGCCGGTGGCGTCCTCGATGGCCGACCCGACATGCATCGGATTGCGCACCGTACCCACCGGGTAAACACCGGTCCGGCGGGACTCATAGGGGAAGCACACAAAGTGCGAATCCGGGAAGCCGTACTTAAGGTTGGGCAGTTCCGGACCCTGCCGGTACTGCAGGTTCAACAGGTTCGACACCAGAATCGTATCCGCAGGCACCTCCGGCTCATCACCGGATTTTTCCGTGGACTCCTTCTGACCGTACGGGTGACCGAAAGAGGTGGTGGGCACCATTCCGTTGGCCAGAACCACGTAGTCCAGATCCTGAACGGCGACCCGCTCACCCAGGATGAGGTCGTCGATCTCTACCGTAAGTTTATCGCCGGCAGCCGTGACTCCGGTTACATCACCTTTGATGAAAACCGTACCGTCCGCCTGAACCTGTTTGTAGAGATACTCGTATTTCCCGACCGCCCGGAGATCCTTGTAGAAGACGTAGGCCTGCCCGTCAGGGTTCTGCTCCTTTAAATAACGCGCCTGCTTGAGCGACTCCACACAGCAGGCCGCCGAACAGTAGGGCAGATGTTCCTGATCGCGGGAGCCGGCGCACTGGATGAAGCCCACCTTGGCAACATCCTTGAGCTTTCCGTCGATGGCCAACTGTTCGAAGTCGGCCTGCGTGATCACTTTCGGAGACGCGCCGTATCCCAGATGGCCGAGCTTCGCCGGATCATACGGCACCGAACCGGTCGCCAGGATAACCGCACCCGCACGCTCATCAACCGTGCCGCCGCCGGTCTTGATCTTGACGTCGAAGGTGCCCGGACCGCCGGCAATGCTCTCCACCGTGGCTCCGGTGTACACCTTGATGTTCGGGTTGCCTTCAATGGCCTTGGTGAGCGCCGGAACGGGGTTGTCAGGCAGCTCCTCGTAAGGTGCCGACGTCGGGGCGACCTTGTACATCTTGCCGACGTATCCGCCCAGAGCCGCTTCCTTCTCCACAATAATCGCCTTGTATCCGGCTTTGGCTGCTTCTACAGCCGCCGTCATACCCGCGATGCCGCCACCGACGACCAGCACGTCCTTGGACAGGTTCTCCACCTGCCAGGGCTCAGGCAGTTCGGTCAGCTTGGCCTTTGTGAGCGCCATGCGCATCAGATCTTCGGCCAGCATCTGGGTGTCTTCGTCCTCGGGCTTGTGCGTCCAAGCCACGTGCTCACGGATGTTCACCCGCTCGGTGATCACACCGGGGCCGAGGCGGAACTCTTCATACTTCACACGGGAGGAACATCCGGCGATAACGACGGTATTCACGCCCCCGCCGATATCGGCCTTGATCATTTCCACGCCTTCCTTGCTGCAGAGGAAGGGATGGATCTTAGATTCATGCTTGAACTCGCTCTTCACGGTTTTGGCTAGATCTTCGGCGTTGATCGCCTCACCTATGCCGCAACCGGTACAGATATAAACTCCCCACTTCTTTTCCATTACTACTCGCCACCCCCTACCGTAGCCTGAATCGCCTGGAGTGCTGCAGCGGTAGCATCGCGAACGGATCCGGATACCTCACCCGGTTTCTTGGCACAGCCCGCGCCGCTGATCCCCACCTCCGCGGCGTTCGATACCACGAAACCGTCCTTATCGGTGATCTCCAATTCAACCGGAACTCCGGTCTCCCGGGTCGGGGGCGCCATGCCGGTCGCCAACACCACTAGGTCGGCCTTCTGTTTGATGACCTTGCCCTGACCCTGATCCTCGACCTCAAGCTCCAGGGTACCGGAGGCATCCTCGGTGATCTCGCCGACTTTGCCTTTGATAAAGATTACATTCTCATCCTGCTGGACGCGGGTATAAAAGTCCTCATACTTACCCATCGCCCGGATGTCGATGTAGAAGATGTAAATCTTGGCGTCCGGATACTGCTCCCGGATATAGGTCGTCTGCTTCAGGGTAGCCATGCAGCACACCTGCGAACAATACGGCTGGTGGTTCTCATCACGCGAGCCGGCGCACTGCACAAAAGCAATGGTGTTCGGCGCCTTCTTGTCGGACGGCCGCACGATCTTCCCGCCGGTCGGACCGTCTTCAACCGCCATCCGTTCCAGCATCACGTTCGTAATCACGTTCTTGTTCCGGCCGAACCCGTAGTAGCTAACCTTAGAAGCATCATACGGATCCCAACCGGTCGCCCAAATGATTGCGCCCACGTTCAGGTCAATTGTCTCGGGCTTCATCGAGAGGTCAACGGCATCGTAAGCGCAAGCCTTCACGCACTTGCCGCACGACTCTCCTTCACATGCCCCGGTATCGATCGTGTAGCGCAGAGGAAAAGCAAACTTGTGCGGCAGATAGGCCGCCTTGGTCTGGTCCATACCAAAGTTAAAGGGGTTCGGGATCTTCACGGGACAAACTTCTGCACACTTGCCGCAAGCAGTACAATTGGCATTGATAAAGGTCGGGTTCAACCGGACCTTTACATTGAAATCACCTTTTTGGCCGGTGATTGATTCTACTTCGGCGGAGGTAAAAAACTTGATGCGGGGGTTTTCACGGATTCGCTTAAAATTGATTTCCAGTCCGCAGTTCGGGGGGCAAAGCTTCGGGAAATACTTGTGCATCTGGGTAACACGGCCACCCAGATAGGGGTTTTTCTCGACGATATAAACGTCACGGCCGGTCTCGGACGCTTCCAGCGCTGCCGAAATACCGCTCATTCCCCCCCCGACCACAAGGATCGTTTTGTTTGCCATCTTTCCACACCCTACGTGCAAATTTAAATACGTGGGAGGTCTATGGCTTCCGTGACCAGCTGCCGTCAGACCTCCTAACGCTTGATTCTATGGATTCCGGACAGCCCACAATCGCACGAGACGTCATAGACTGTACAATTGATTAAAAGTAAGCGGGGCGGGCGAAATCAGCCGATTTCGCCCGCGAACCGCCTATATGGTCAACCTTACAGCCTGATGATGGGCCGCTTGAAGACTTCCCAGGTGTCGGTCGCTGCATCGTACTTGCAGTTCACGAAGACTTCCCACTCGTCCTTCAGTTCGGGGAAGTCAGCCCGGAAGTAGTAGCCAGGCCAACGGGTCTCTTCGCGGAACAGCATGGAGCGCAGGTGCGACTCAGCCTGGTAGGTCCGGTGATAGTTCTCCCAAACTCTCATGAGTTCGTGGAGGTCTCTCGCCGCCAGCTTTTCGGAGTCTTCCTTGAGCATCTGCAGGTACTCAAGGCCCTTCTCCATGAGCGCCTTGGAGGTCTGGTAGTTGGAGGTGTACCCACCGGCGTACTCGTCCATCAGCTTCTGGAGACGGAACATGTACTGTCTCGGCAGGATGTAATGCGGGTTGATTTCCGGAACGGTGCCGTAGTCCTTGAACTCTTCGAACCGCTTCAGCGGCGCTACGATTCTCTCCTTGATGGCCTCGACGGCGGCAGCATCGATGTTCGGCAGATCGGGGTTCTCGATCGCGAACTTGCAAGCCCACTTGCCGGCGATACGGCCTTCAGCGTGCGAACCGGAGGAGAACTTGTGCGAGGAGGCGCCGGAGGCGTCACCAGCAGCAAACAAGCCCTTCACGGTAGTCATGTTGGCATAACCCCAGAAGTACTCGTCCGGAGCAATGTCGGGCGAACCGCTGACCCAGGCGCCGGAGGCACCGGAGTGCGAACCGATGAAGTACGGCTCAGCAGCGGCGATCTCGGAGGCCTTCTTCTCGGGCTCGATGTTGCAGGCCGCCCACAGGAGGGCCTGGGCAATCGTCATGTCGAGGAAGTCTTCCCAAGCTTCCGCTTCGAGCTTCTTCAGCTGCTTCTTGAAGGCCTTTTCGTCGTCCTTGTACTGATCAGCCAGTCTCTGGATAGCTTCGGCCGTCTGCATGTAGATCGGACCCTTGCCGGCAGTGGTGTCGATCATGCCGAGCCAGTTACGCAGGTTGGCGGGCATCGGCTTCACGTGACCAAACCGGCCCCACTTATCCAATTCGGCCTTGTTGGTCTGCATATACACATCGCCATTGGCGTTGGTGGCGGTGGACTTGAAGAGCAGGAACCAGGCGCCGACCGGGCCGTAAGCATCCTTAAACCGGACCGGGATGAAGCGCACTTCCTGACAGGTCATTTCCGCGCCGGCCTTAATGGTGAAGTAGGCGCTGGAACCAGTGGAGAACGGCGGGTACCAGGACCGGCCGAGACCTTCACCGTTGGACCGCGGACGGAACACGCCGACGGTACCACCCATCGCGCAGAGGACAGCCTTCGCGCGGAAGACGTAGATCTTTTCTTCACGGGTGCTGAAGCCGACCGCACCGGCGATTCTGTCGCCATCAAGCAGCGGCTCGACGATGAAGACACGCTCGTAAATGTTGTCGGTGCCGAGAGCATTCTTCGCAGCTTCAGCCACGATGACCTTGTAGGATTCACCGTTGATCATCAACTGCCAGCGGCCGCTCTCACGCAGGTAGGAGCCGTCTTCTGCCTTCCAAATCGGGAGACCCCACTTCTCAAACAGGTGCACGCTGGAGTCAACGTGACGGGCAATGTCATATACGAGGTCGTCGCGGGCGATGCCCATCAGGTCGTTACGGACGTACTCGACGTAGTCCATCACGGTATTCTGGCCTTCGGCCAGGCCGAGATACTGGTTGATCGCGGAGAGGCCCATCGCGACGGCGCCGGAACGGTCCATAGCGGCTTTGTCAACGAGGGTTACCTTAAGTCCATGCTTCTTAGCCCAGTGTGACGCTTCAACAGCCGCGCCGCAGGCGGCCATACCACCACCGACGATAAGGACATCAGTAGTGATTTCTACAGTCTCAAAATTCGGCATTACCTAAACCTCCTTTATGAATTATTTCAACTACTTCAACTTCGGAACATCTACGCCGGTGCCGAGGAAGTCCAGCGAAGCGGGCTCGGTAAACAGGTAGGTCGGGTTGTTGATGTCGTCCACACCCGCGCCGAAACCGCCGTCCGGAACGGCCGATCCTTCGTCGTTGGTCCGAATGGGGAACTTGAAGCGCTTGACAGCGCCGTTTCTGAACTTAACGGTCCACATAATGTCCTGGGAACCACGCAGCGGCACGCAGCTGGCGCCCATCGGCACGAAGTCGGCATAGCCTCTCAGGTCGATCGCCTGTTGCGGGCAGATCTTGCCGCAGCACAGGCATTCCCAGCAAGCATCGTATTCCTGGTTGTAAGCCTTCATTCTGTCTTTGTCGAGCTTCATCAGGTCGTTAGGGCAAATGTACATGCAAGCGGTCTTGTCCTGACCTTTGCAGCCATCGCACTTTTCAGTGATTACAAATGCCGGCATTTACTCAAACCTCCTAATTTAAGTTTTGTAGCTTGGAACCACAAAAGAGCCTTCACTTTAGGAAATCTCCTCCCTGGCATCACAATGATCGGCAACCACCACTCCTTTCCTAACAAAAGCTGTGTTCGTGGACAGTCCCCGTACAGCCGATCTCATTGCAGTTCTCCCTTAAGATTGAGATCGATATAACAGAAACTTTCTGAGACCCGATCCTGCACGGCGCTTCCACTCTTACCGGGAATAACCACACGGAGCACGGCGGCCCAACCGCCCAGTCTCCGCAAGATTAACCACAAACCCACTGATTTCAACATTCGCTGTCGGATCAACCACAGACTCCGGTTATAGTCTCATTCGACATAGGGATATGCTTTTCCTGCTAAAGATTTGGAACAATCCGATCTTTCCAAGCTGGAATTGTAGCCCAGGCGACATTCAGCGTACCGCGAGGCTGACACTAACCAGTTAAAATGTATTACAATATTGTGAACTTCAGCACATAACCAAGGACAAAACACCGCGCCCTTCCGGACGTTGACGAGCGGGAGTGCGGTCTCGCACTCCTAATATTAAACCCGATACGAATTCTAGCCGGTTGACTAGACTATAACATAAGTCTCCGGGCAGTGACAAGCCTTTCAATCCGAAAATTCGGGCGTTCTCCGCCGGGTGCCCGACTAGGCTGATCACTTCGCCGCATAACAGCCGAATTGCAACATTAATCACATATTCTGTACGGCGTGCAGCAGCCATGGTATAATAAGTCTAGCAGTGCACAAGTTACATAATGTGGAAGGACATCAATTATGTTTTGGGAGGTATTCAGTAGTGTCGGAAGAAGTTATGATCAAGGCCGCGGAATTGGGTAGAGCGATTTCAGAGTCCCCTGAAGCACAACTGGTACGGGAACGCCAGCAGGCTATGTTTAATAATACTAAGACCCTGGAAATGCTCAAAACTTTCCACGGAATGCAGGATATACTCCGCCAGAAGCAGGAGCAGGGCGAGACAATCACCCCTGAAGAAGAAAAGGCCCTCGAGCAAATGGAACTGAAGCTGCAGGAGAATCGTTTGTATCGGGAGTTTTTTGAAGCCCAGAATCAGCTTCAGGAAATGCTCAAAAAGGCTATGCAGATCGTGGTGCAGTACGACAAGGAGCACGGCACTGATCAGTAGTCGGTGGTTAGTGGTTAGTAGCAGTAGTTGGTGTTAAATAAGGGGTGGTCTCTAAGCGACCACCCCTTATTTACTAGCTTCGCATACCGTGATTCCGGCAGCGATTCTTATTCCTCTTCCTCGTCGTCCCCGGTCAGTGTCTTAATCACAAAACGCTCCACGTGGCCGTCACAGTCGATCAGCGTCCAGGTCACGCTGTGTGTACCCACCAGAGGAATCAGTTTCCCCGGGAAAAAGGCGATCTGGTACTGCAGCCGGGTTTCGATCGCCTGACGGGGGCAAGCCTTCACACAGTTCATGCAGTCCCAGCAGTCGCCCGGATCGCGGCATACGGCCTTGCCCATCAATTTGTCGATGGTCATCAGATCACCCGGACAGACCTTCTGGCACAAAGGCTCGCCTTCACTCTGACAACCGTCGCACTTATCCGGTATCACCATTGGCGGCATCGCGTGACCCCCCTTTATATCGTTTCCTTGGTACGGTCTCCGGGGACGATCTGCTCGTACGGTTCGTGCGTGAAGGTCAGCTCGTCGGTCTCCGGATCCCATACCGAGGTGATGAAACAATCGTAGCGTTCATTATCGACGTCCGGGTAATCGGTCCGGTTGACGTAACCGGGGTAGCGGGTTTCCTTCCGGTAGTCGATATGCTCAATAACCAACTGGCAGTTATCCAGCCGGTTGATCACATCCCAGGCTGACTGCAGATCGTGCAGACTGCGGGCCACCAGGTAACGCAGCTGATCGTGGCGCATCCGCTGGATCAGCTTCCGCGCTATAGCAAGGTAGGTTCCGCTCACGTTAAACCACTTGGAGCGCCCGCCGCAGTATTCTTCCATAATATACTGCATCCGCGCTTCCATTTCCTTCGGGCTGATCCCCTCCACCACTCTGCCGTTGGTGTACTTTGTACACTTGGCAAAACGATCAAGCGGCTCGAAGGTTCTGGCTTCAAGCCGGTCGATCTCATCCGGGTCGAGCGGCAGCAGATCGGCCCCGGTGTCGTTGATGTACTGCACCATCGACCGGGCCGCCAGACGCCCGCAAGTCCAGCTGCCCGAGATAAACCGTGAAGGAGCGGCACCCAGCGCGTCACCCGAAACGAACAGCCGTTCCACGGTGGTCATCCGGGATGTTCCGATCGTCCAGGCGCCGCATAAGCCGGCGTGGGCACCGACCAGCGCCGGATCGGCGGCATCAATTTCCACCGGTTCCTTCGCGGGGTTAATACCGTTGCAGGCCCAATAGAGCACCAGCCCCGGGGCCATATCCAGGTACTGCTGCTTCAGGCCTTCCACCCGCTCCGGATCACCGCGCAGGGTATCCATAACCACCGGTCCCCGGTGGTTCAAGATCTCCCGGGCCAAAGCCCAGGCCCTGACCGGTGTGGGCGCCGTATGCCCGCCCAGTTTCACGTATTCGGGACGTTCACGCATAAAGGCTTCTCCCAAGGCGTTGACCATCGGGGCGCCCATCCCGATAGCCAGCGTTCCGGTCGGACTGAAGGTATCCTTGGTGCGGATGGCCACCAGGCGGTGGTCAAAACCGACCATTTTGGCTCCGGCACGCTTACTCATCGCGTAGGCGGCACCCGCATTGAACGGGAAGTACCATGTTCTATGGTGCGCATCACCCTGCAGCCGCGGACGCCATAAACCGGCACAACCGCCGGAAGACAGGAGTACGGTCTTGCCGCGGGCAATGTAAAACTTCCCGTCACGCACGCCGAAACCGACGCATCCGGCCACCTTCCCGTCCACTTTGATCAGTTCGGTGACAAAAACCCGGTTGTAAATCTCGGCACCGGCCTGCTCGGCCATACTTGCCGTAATCGGTTTGAGCAGAGAACCGTTGATTTCAATATTCCACTTTCCGCGGTTGAGATAGCGCCCGTCAGGTTTCTTCTTGATGGGCAGTCCCTGCTGTTCCATAAGGGCTACCGTCTCATTAACCACTTCCGCGACGCTGAGGATGATGTCTTCACGGACAGGAGCACCGCACATGTCATACCTGACGTAAGCCACGTAGTCCTCGGGCGTACCCTGATTCAGGTACATATTCAGCGCGTTCATCCCGGCTGAAAGACAGCCGCTGTTGCGGATGTAGGCCCTCTCCAGGATCACGATTTTCAAATCCGGGCCCCCGCGTTGGCGGGCTTCCCAAGCCGCCAGACAACCGGCGGTGCCGCCGCCGATGATAACAATATCGGCATCAATGTAAACCCTTTCTCTCGCCACAATCTTCCCCTCCTCTGCTCAAACTTGCCAAAGCTCCACGATTGATCCCATAAAGTCAAAAATGTATGGTTCTTCTACGGTTAACAGATTCTTTACAACTTCAACAAATCCCCGGCGATTCCTGCCGGGAATCACGGGTTAACGTTGCGTTTCGGAACACGCCAGAGGGCAAACAGGGATAGAGCGATAACGGTAAGACTGACCGCCTGCCCCAGGGTCAGGCCTTCAAGGCCGGAGGGCGGAGAAGTCCGCCAGAAATCGATGATGAAGCGGTAGGCGCTGTAGAGGATCAGGTACATCAGCATCAGATAGCCGTCAAAGGGTTTTCGCCCCCGAATCACCCATAAGAACAGGAAAATAAGCACACCGAAACCGGCAGAGTAGAGCTGGGTTGGATGACGAACCACTTCGTCAAAGGGGAAGGCGACCCCCCACCACCCTGCCGTAGGCAGACCGTAACAGCAGCCGTTGAGAAAACAGCCGATCCGCCCGAACGGGTAACCGGCGGCCACCCCGAGGGCCAGAAGGTCACCGAGCGCGGTGAGACGGATCCGCCTGCGCCGGGTAAACCAGATCACCACCAGCAGGCACAGGCCGAGGGCGCCAAAGAAGGAGAGTCCACCCTCCCATACCTGCAGTATCGCCCAGGGGTTGTCCACATACCGCTCCCACTCGATGGCGACGTAGGCCAGCCGACTGCCCGCAACCCCGGCCACCACCATGTAGAGGGCCAGATCGAGGATCATATCAGGGTTGTAATCAATTCTGCGGGCCTCGCGCATCACCACGGCGATGCCCACAATTACGCCCACGGCCACAAAGAAGCCGTAGGCCATTACCGGAAACGGGCCGACGTTAAATAGTACCGGATACAAATCAGCATTCCACCTTGAACCGCTGGGCACACTCACCGGCACCACCGGTGAGCATTTCGAGCCCGTGCGGCAGCATCGGCATTATCGCCTCCAGGCATTCCCCGGCCCCCTTCGGGCTGCCCGGCAGGTTGACGATCAGGGTGCGTTTGCGGATCCCGGCCACCGCTCTGCTCAGATAGGCCCGGGGTGTTACTTTGGCGGTCTCCATACGCATCGCCTCGGGCAGCCCGGGAACCTGACGCTCGACCACGGCCAGGGTGGCCTCGGGCGTGTTGTCCCGGGGAGCAAACCCCGTACCCCCCGTTGTAAGCACCAGGTCCACCGGCAGGTCGCAGAGATCGACGAGAGCCTCAATAATCACCTCGACGTCGTCCGGAACAATAGACCGTGCCGTTACTTCCCAACCCTGCTCCCTAATCATGTCGGTCAGTACTCTTCCGGCTTCGTCCACCCGCTGGCCGCGGGCACCCTTATCACTAACCGTAACAATGGCAACTTTATACATCAGTTTATCACCTTAACAGGGTCGCCCACTCGGACTTTCCCGCTCTTGACCACTTTCACAAATATTCCTTCACGCGGCATGATACAGTCCCCGACCTGCTTGAACACGGCACATCCGACGTGACACTTTTTGCCGATTTGGGACACCTCGCCGACCACCTCATCCCCGATCTGCAGCAGCGTACCTATAGGCAGCGTATGCAGTTCGATTCCACGGGTGGTCAGATTCTCGGCGAAATCCCCGGGTCCTACCGCCAGCCCCTTGGCCCGCATTTTTTCGATGCTCTCGATCGCCAGCAGGCTGACCTGACGGTGCCAGGGACCGGCGTGGGCATCGCCCTTGATCCCGTATCCCGCCTCAAAGACGGCTTCTCCGATGTTTTCCTTGCGTACTCCCTTGGTTTTACTGGTACAAACGGCTACAACGGTTGCCGCCACTCGGCCTCCCCCTCCCTGACAAAGTGTCCGCTGCACCCACCCGACTTCTCGACCAGCCGGATGTCGCCGATCACCATTCCCCGGTCCACGGCTTTGCACATATCGTAAATGGTTAGTCCCGCCACGCTTACCGCGGTCAGGGCCTCCATTTCAACTCCTGTTTGTCCCGCGGTCTTCACCCGGGCCTCAATCTCCAGCACACCTTCGGTACCCGGTACATTGAAGTCCACGTTGACTGAAGTCAGCATCAGCGGATGACACAGCGGAATCAGCCGCGAAGTCTCCTTGGCCGCCATAATCCCGGCCGTGCGTGCCACCGCCAGAACCTCGCCCTTGGCAAGACCGCCGGAGAGAATGCGCGCCACCGTTTCCGGATGCATGCGCACCGTACCGCGGGCCACTGCTTCCCGGACGGTCACCGCCTTTTGCGTGACCTCCACCATCTTCACCCGACCGCGTTCATCCAGATGCGTAAACTCAGCCACCGCCGCCTCACACCTCTTTCGCTTACTCCCTCTGCTCTTCTCACCTCTCACCTCTCACCTTACACATCCCATATGGGTGTATTCCTCCCGACTATACCACAGGTGCGGAATCACCGCAAAAACCATTGATCCGCCTCCCCCCGGCATTTTCAACCACAAGCCGGACGGATTCGAGAATTATTACCTAAGTATTCGGTGCCTTTACGGTGACTCCTGCTGAATACAGAGGTCAGAAGCCGGAAGTCAGAGGTCGGAAACAGAGGAAGGAATGCGCGGGGCGCATTCTACAAATAAGAAGTTCCGGATGACCCCGGAACCGAATGAAGATGATCCCGCATAGAAAACCGGTCATCGGTGAAAATATAGATAGCAAATCAATACAACAGGAGGCGCAATAATGCACACACTGAGTCATCTGCAAGAAGCACTGCGCCAGAAGGAACAGGCTCTGGTGCAGTATGTCCGGTATATGCGGGAATCCCAGGACAGCCAAAACCCGGAAATGGCCGCGCTTTTCGCCGACTTGGCAAAGGCCGAGGAAAAGCACATCGCCGTGGTCCGGGATCAGGTAGCCAAGCTCTCGGGCAGTATGGATATGCTCAACAAGTACGAGGATGTCAACCAATACAACTCACAGCACTCTACGTACTCACGCGGCTCTGAAGAGCAGTATGCCGTCGAATAGCATAGCGACAAACAACAATACCTGTGGGATAACAGCTATCGCCGGATTATTCGGTTGATCTGAATTGTAAGAAACAAGGAGGTGGCTATATGCGCAGAATCATTATCCTCCTGGCCGCACTAATCGTCTTCGGTATGGTGCAGACCGCTTCGGCCGTCTATGGCGTCGGGTTCGGAAAAGGGCTGATCAACAATCCCGTCAACATGGTTGACGAGCTGAAGCTCAGCGAAGAGCAGGCCGCGAAGATACGGGAAATCAATGAGGCCAAGTTCAAAGAAATGTCCGCCCTGCAGGACAAACAGCGGCAGGCCGTTTTCGAACTTAAGCAGCAGCGGTTTACGCCCGGCGTGAAACAGGAGCAACTCCAGGCGAAGGTCGACGAGATTAGGGAACTGCAGCAGCAGCGGCAGGACGTGCTGAAGGATTACCAGGAACAGTTGCGCAGCGTCCTCACCGAGGAGCAACTGAAGCGGTGGTCGGAGATTTGTCCGCGTCCGGACGGACCGCAGGCCGGGCCGAAGGGAGGCCGCGGACCGGGCAACAGCGCGGGCAGTAGTGGAAGGTAGGCGCCGAAAACAGCATAAAACCGAACCAGGGTCGCGGGCCGGACCGCGGCCCTGTTATAATTCTACGGTGCATCCGCCCCGCTTGGTCCGGCGAGCATCGCCAGACGCTCCCGGGCCTGCTCGAGCAGCATCCGGCGCGCATCATCGAGAATCGCAAATACGGCCTCCTGCCGCACCCAGTACATCATCTTCATGCCGTCCTTGCGTGATCCCAGAATACCCGCCTTCTTCAGTACGCCCAGGTGCTGTGAAACGTTGGACTGCTCCAGTTCCAGCTCGGCCATGATCTCACACACGCACCGTTCGCCGCTGCGCAGGCCCTCGATAATCCGGATGCGGGTTGGGTGTCCGATCGCCTTGAATAGGTCCGCTTGAAGAATCCAGATATCCTGGATCATTTCACACACCTCAGTCCAAAATCAAAAACTAGAACGGGATGAATATATTTTAGGATATTCTAATATTTAGTCTACCTTTCTTTCCGAAAAAAACAAGCAGCTCGAAGGCTGCTACTTGCCGGGAATAACGCGTCTCGGCGGGAACACACCGCCGTGGATCGAGCGCGCATCGGTAATGTTGAAGAAAATGCACGGATCACACTGGTTCAGAATCCGGCTCACCCGCGGCAGATCCTTCCGTTTAAGCATAACGTACAGGATCTTGCGCGGCCCGTCCCGGCCCTCGCCGGTGACGACGGTGACCCCGAAGCCTTCCTCCCGCAGTTTGGCGGTCAGTTCGGATACCAGTTCAAGCGGCGGGAACACCTGCAGCGAGAGAAAGCCCATGGCCAGCCTTTCCTCAATCATGCTGCCGATGAAGTTCCCGGTGGCGAAACCGGCGGCATAAGCCAGTATCTTGCCCGGATCGGTCAGACCGTCCTGCAAGACGAAGTTCAAGACCAAGATAAAGATGCAGACCTCGACGAAGCCGACCAAAGCCGCCCAACCCTTACGCCCCCGGGTCAGCAGGAGCACACGCAGTACGTCCAGCGACATATCGCCGACCCTGGCAACAAAAATCAATAGATAGCCCAGCAGCAGGCCGACCCAACCGGCGTCCATAACCCCCACCTCACACTAAAAGGCCGCCTTCCGGCCGCCTTACAAGATAGACTAAGCCTTTGAGATATTATTGAAGCTTTACACGTCTAGTATTATAGAATACGGGTATGAAAAGTCAACAGTCTCGGTGGTGATGGCAGTAAAGGAAACCTGCCTGCTACTGGCTGCTA
This sequence comes from uncultured Peptococcaceae bacterium, assembly GCA_965544035.1. Taxonomy (GTDB): domain Bacteria; phylum Bacillota; class Desulfotomaculia; order Desulfotomaculales; family Desulforudaceae; genus CBEULR01. The sequence goes on from CBEULR010000014.1 coordinate 24,501, forward strand.
CCTCAGAATAGTTCAATACTCCAGTGGCATCCTCGTTCAGTTACTTCCGGAATGCGCTCCGCGCATTCCTTCCTCTGCTTCCGACCTCTGACTTCCGACTTCCGACTTCCGAGTCCGGTTCTTGGCTCCTGACTCCTGGCTCCTGACTCCTGACCTTTCTTCATTGCAACGGGATATCTCTCAACGGATATTCCGCCCAGTCGGGGCTTTCAAAGTGCCACCACTCGTGGGGCAGGGGTAGAAAACCCTCGGCCGTCATTGCTTCCTGCAGAATGTCCCGGTTTCGCCGCGACTCGGCCGTCCCTCCCTGATAGCTGCGGTGGGCGCGCTCCGAAAAGTCGTCGAACCCCGTCGGCATAACCACCTCGGTTCCGTCAAGGGTGACCATGGTCACATCTACCGCCGCCCCCCGGCTGTGCCGGGAACCTGTACGGGGCGAAGCCACAAACCGCTTGTCGGAGGCGGCCTCCCAAAGCATTTCCTGCGCTGAGGCCGGCCGGTAGGCATCCCACACCTTAAGCCGAAAACCCTGTTCCTTGAGGCGTTCGTTTACCCGCACCAATCGCTCGGCGACCGGCTGCACGAGATAGGCCCGCGGGGCACCATAGATTCTTCGGCCGACAAAATTGTCTGTACCGGCATAGCGAATCTCGGCCTCAATCGACGGATCCAGCGCGGTCACGTCGACTAGAGGCGGGTCGATATAGTCGGCAAACAGGTAGAAGTCCTGAATGGCATAGACCAGTACGACCGCTTTGGTAAGCATACTCTCCGGGTACACCCGCGTAATACCCGTTGGACGAGCATTGTTCACGGCCCCCAGCACCTCCTCCGGTTTCGGGGAGCGGCCAAGACGCGGGTAAGCCTCGACCAGCAGTCCCTGGGTCTGGAGAATGCGGTCGCCCTCGCCCCACATTCGGCCCGGATCGGGAATACCGTAGAAGAAGGCATTCACATTTCTAAAATCGCACTTCGGAACCTTCTCGCCGGAAACCGGTCGGCTGTACAGGGCATCAAAACAGCCGATACCGAGCACGGCGAACCGGCCGGAATACCGCACCCGCAGGGCGTCATACAGCCCGGACAGGGAAACGGGACTACCCGGCGCCAGCTCAAAAACGGCGGCCGGTCGGCTCCCCTTTTCCAATCCCAGCAGGTAGGCCGAATTGATAAACGACCCCGTTGACCGGAGATTCCCGGACGGGTCCGGGGACGGCAGGTAAGCCCGTCCGTTCAGGACAAAAACCGGCCGGAACCGATCCCCCGGCAGACCATCCGACCCCGCACCGAAGGCAAAGAGGATGTCCCCCACCTCGTGCTGTCTCGTTCCCTGTGCTTCGGGAGTGCCGATCAGGAAAGCGGAAGACGGGGTCCCGTCAAAGCGGTTCACCTCCCGGAATTCCCGGGGGTGAGTATTCACGTGAGGGAAAAGAAGCACGGCAATCACCGCCACGGCCAACGGCAGCAGCACGGCGATGATGCGTGTCCGGAGTATCCTTGCAGGGGAGCGCAAATCTACATCCTCCCTCTCTCCCATACACTATACCATCGGGAGCTGAAAGATGAGAAATAAGAAGTGAGAAGCAGGAAGTGATGTGGAAATGAACCAATGCTACGGGGAGCACTTGGCACAGATCGAACGGAACAGAGTCGTGCTCAGGTAGCGGTCACCCCGGTCGGGCAGAACGACGACAATCGTGCCGGACTCCATTTCTTCAGCCATCCGGATGGCCCCGGCCACCGCCGCACCGCTCGACATACCCACAAACACGCCTTCGCGGGTGGCCAGCTCCCGGGTGATTTCAAAGGCCTGCCCGTCATCGATCGTGATCTTCCGGTCCAGCAGCTCGGGCCGGTAAATGCGGGGCACAATCGCCTCATCCATGTTCTTCAGCCCCTGGATGGCGTGACCCCTGACCGGTTCTACCCCGACAATTTGCACCGAAGGTTTCCGATCCTTCAGATACCGTCCGATGCCCATCAGCGTTCCGGTCGTTCCCATGCCGGCCACAAAGCAGTCCACCGCTCCTTCGGTCTGGGACCAGATTTCAGGTCCTGTGGTTTCATAGTGGGCCAGGATATTGTCCTCGTTCTCAAACTGGTTGGGCATATAGTAGCGTTCCGGATCCGAAGCCATAATCTCGTGCGCCCTCCGGATCGCCCCGTCGGTGCCCTCGTTCGCCGGCGTAAGCACGATCTCCGCCCCGAAGGCCTCAAGAACACGGTGCCGCTCGGTGCTCACACATCCGGGCATCACCAGCTTGACCCGGTATCCCCGGGCCGCTCCGATCATCGCCAGGGCGATCCCGGTGTTTCCCGACGTAGGCTCCAGAATAACCTTTCCAGCACCCAGCAGTCCGGTTTCCTCGGCCTTTTTTACCATATAGAAAGCCGGGCGGTCCTTAATTGAACCGCCTGGGTTGCACCCCTCCAGCTTCCCGAAGATTCTCACCCTCGGATTGGGGGTCATTTTGGCGAGTTCAATAAGCGGCGTACGGCCGATCGCGGACAGGATGTTCATCGAAAACCCCTCCCGTGCATGTAATTCGCCCGGAACCGTTAAAACCCTGCCCGGCATAACTTATGCCCGGTTTTGGCATAACTAGAACGAGTAAGAGAATAGGAGGCCAAAAGAAGTGGAAAACGGAAAATCCAGGAAGCAAGATCTCAGCACGCCGGACCGGGTAGACGGCCGTTGGTGGCTGGCACTGTTGCTGGCGGCGGGTGCCGCGGTGTTTCTGCTCTGGCTGAATTCAGGGCCTTCTCTCGGCCCCTCTCCCAAGCCGCAGCCCCGTCCGCCCGCGGCCGAAACCGAACCGGTACCGGAACAGACCGCAAGAACAGTAACTGAGGAAGATGTGCTTGAGTACCTCACCGCGGAGGCCAACCGTACAAACGCGGCGGCCATTCTGAGTTCAACCGAAATGCGCTTCCCGCTGACCGACATTCTGGCTACCCCGGAAATGCAGGCGGCACTCTCGGACCTGATTACCGACCCGCAGGTTCAGGAGACATTTGTAGGCGTACTCGGCAGCCGGAACGGGGTTGAAGCGATGGGGCGGCAGATGAAACGGCCCGAAACCCGGGATATGATGGCCTCCATTCTGAGCCGGCCGGAGGCGCGGGAGAGCGTTCTGGAAATGATGGCCCAGCCCCGGATGCGCGACACCGTCAGGGCGATGGTTCGTGATCCACAGCTGCGTCCGCTGCTGCTGTCCGAACTCGGTGCGGCGGCTGATGAACGCGGTCCGGCAGGTGCCCCGGAAATCACAGACTGATGATTTTAAGGAGATGAGCGGCGGTGGATCTCGGTGCCCTGGCGATCTTTATTTTGGCCGTCTTGGCCTCAGGTCTGCTCTACTTCGTGCTGCGGATCCTGCGGCAGATGAACACGCCCTAGACCCTCCTCTCGAATTCCGGCCATTCCCGGCATAATCTTCGGGCGGTTTCAATCAGCTGTTCGTCGCTGAAATAGGCCGTGTCCCGGTGGGCAAGAGCGGCCAGTTTCCGGCGCAGGCAGTTTCGGGTTACCGACAGGCTGCGGCTCTGGCTCGCAGCGTTGGACAGGGGTGTCCTCAGCCTCAATTCGAGCTGATCCGCATGGTCGGCAATCTGCTTCAAGAAATAACGGCGAATCTTTTCCGGACGGTACTTATTCCTTTTCATCGTATCACCCTCATTTATTATCCCTGCCCGTGCGGGATTATAAAGCATAAACTAATTCACAGCCGAAACCTGCTGCCGTTCGAGAACAGCCGCCGGGTAAGAGCCAAGCACGCGCATCAGGTTGCAGCTTTCGGTCAGCTCGGCCAGCAGAGATTGTACTTTCGGCTCGTGCACGCCTCCGGCGAAATCAATGAAGAAGATGTATTTGCCGAGCTGAGTCCGAGCGGGACGGGACTCGATGCGGGTCAGGTTAAGGCCTCGCCGGGCAAACGAGCCCAGCAGCGTGTACAGCGCCCCCGGATGATCATCCACCGAAACCACCAGCGAGGTCTTCTCCGGTCGTCCTCTGCGGCAGCCGGGGGGACCCAATACCAGAAACCGCGTTTCATTCCGGTCAAGGTCGGTGACGTCCTCGTCCAGTACATCCAGACCGTATAATTCCGCAGCGCGCCGGCTGCCCAGCGCGGCCAGTCCGGGCGCCGATGCCGCTACCGTACGTGCGGCATCGGCGGTGCTGGGAACCTCCCGCAAACGCACATTCGGATAACGCTCCGCAAGCCGCCTCCGGCACTGCGCCAATGCCTGCGGGTGTGAGACCACAGTGTGCACGGTCTCGGGAGGAGTCTGGGACCGAACCAGCAGGTGGTGTCTGACCGGAATAACAAGCTCGTCGCAGATTTCAATGCTATTGCTGTAAGAGGCCAGAAGATCCAGAGTGAGCCCGACCGAACCCTCTCCCGAGTTTTCCACAGGCAGCACCCCGCGCTCCAAACGCCCAGCGCCGACTCCCTGCACAATTTCGACCAGAGAACTGAGTGGAACCAGCACTGCCTCACTCGTCACGGCCAGATGCAGCGCCGCCTGTTCGGAGAACGTACCTTCCGGCCCCAAATACCCGATACGCACGGATTAGATTCCCCCCTTCCGGTATCGCCCAACAGCCCTGGAAACGGCCTCCAGCCCCGCCATCAGATCGCGGAAAGCTTCCGGCGTTAGAGACTGCTTCCCGTCACACAGCGCCCTCTCCGGATGAGGATGAACCTCCACAATGATACCGTCGGCTCCGGCCGCCACAGCGGCCCGGGACATCGGCGCAACCAGTCGCGGATCACCCGTCCCGTGGCTGGGGTCAACGATCACCGGCAAGTGACTCAAGCCCTTGACCAGCGGCACCGCACTCAAGTCCAGCGTGTTGCGGGTCATCCGCTCGAAAGTCCGGATACCGCGTTCACAAAGGACCACATTCGGGTTGCCTTCCGACATTATGTATTCGGCCGCCATCAGCCACTCCTCAACCGTTGACGACATTCCACGCTTGAGCAGCACCGGTTTACCCGTGCGCCCCACTTCCCGCAGCAGGTCGAAATTCTGCATATTGCGCGAGCCGATCTGCAGCATGTCAACGTGCTTAAACGCCAGTCTGAGGCTGGACACATTGATCACTTCGGTTACCGTCGCCAGACCATAAGCCCGACCGGCCTCGGCCAGCAACAATACCCCTTCCTCCTCCAGTCCCTGGAAACTATAGGGTGAGGTCCGCGGTTTGAACGCTCCCCCGCGGAGAATCACGGCACCCCCTTCAGCCGCCGCCCGCGCCGCCTCCATTATCTGTTCCCGGCTCTCCACCGCACAGGGACCGGCGATCACCGTCGTCTCGCCGCCGCCGATTTCAACCCTGCCCACACGGACCACCGTATCCTCGGTGCGGACCGCACGTGAAGCCAGCTTGTACGGCACTCCTATTTCCACTACCCGCTGCACACCGGGACAGCGCCCCAAGTCGAGATCGGTCGGGCGCATCCCGGCCCCGTTCGCCTGGATCACAATCGGCCCCACGGCTCCGGCGCAGTATGTCTGAAAACCGTAACGCTCCAACACCTTGCCGACCTGGACCACCTGTGATCGTGAGGCATTCTTCTCCATCACCACTACCATACTGATCCCTCCTTGATCTTCAAAAACATAAAAGCCCGGACCGTCCCCCTCTTGGGACGAAGTCCGGGCTCCGCGTTACCACCCAAGTTGACCCCATACGAGGCCCACTCAATCAGGTACGGGAAACCAGCCCTGAAACCAAAAAACCCTTCGCCCTTGAGGGACGAAAGGCATTGCTTCCGCGGTACCACCCTGATTGGCCGTATCCGAACGACCCACTTTGGCGAAGGGTACAGGACTCGATCCGATACCCCCTCCCAGGTAACGGCGGGAGATTCCGTCCAAGCCTACACAGCAAGCGCTTTCAGCCGGCGACTCCGGGGAGAACTTCAATCCGCTCGTGCCTGGAAGTGCTCCCAGTCGATGACACTTCCTCCCTGGGAAGCCGGTCGCGGTCTACTTTTCCCCTTCACAGTCTTTGGCGTTCTGGATACTTTGTTTAGGAATTGTACCAGAGGGGAATGCCTTCTGTCAATCATATTTGAGTCGTCAGTATTTATCTATACTACTGCCCTGAGAATAATCCCCCGCAAGAACACCCGGCACTCAATCGTGCAAACCTTTCAAGGCCCCATTTTCAACCCCATGATCATTCCCTGCCCACTGCCCGAACGCTCTAGGCCGAGCCGAAATGTGAAGTATTTAAGTGTCCGACCCCAACCGCGTGTATTTCAGATCTCCGTCGTGACCGCTAGTTATCGTCACAATCCAACCGTCGGTACAGCGTATCACACAGCGATCCACACTGGCGCTCTGGACCACCCCGCCCTCCATGATGCTGGACAGTACCTGATCAATGAGTGTGTGCTTGAACAGGATTTCCTGCGGTGTCATTTCGCCGGACATAAGGCCACCTCCGTTCAATCCCTATCTTAAGCTTGCGCCGATTTGCAGGCTATTAGTCATTTATGATATGCTAAGCACGCCGTAAATGATCATTCTATGTTATACACTTTAGGAAGGGTATCTGGTATTATGTTGGCAATTAAGGAGGGAAAGGGTAATGGAGAGACCCAGTATTCGGTGTCCAAAGTGCAACCAGCGGGTAGTGCGCATCGGCCAGTTTGACAAGCTCTTCTATTGGGGTTTCGGCGGAACAATTGTCATGGCGCTTCTCGGGTGGATTATGATGCCCGGTTTCTACTCGATCATTCCCATGTGGTGGTTCGGCTGTCTGATTATGTACCTGTTACGCCCCCTGTACACCTGTGACAATTGCGGTGTCACCTGGGATCCTCGGAAGGAAAGCGGTCCTCAAGCCGCTGTAAAGCGTGCCGATTAATTCGGCACGCTTTTGGCTTTGGGTCGTGATACCGGTAGGCGAATAGACAAGATCTGATAGTTTATCGTTCCGGCGGGTACCTTCACCTTCACTTTGGAACCGGTTTTTCCCGCCAGAAGGGACTTCCCGACAGGTGACAAATATGATACGTCCCCGCTCCCGATGCTGACCTCGGAGGGGTTCACAATCCGGAATGTGTAGCGCTCCCGGCTGTCCAGATCCTCCACCTCAACCTCACTGCCGACCGTCACAAAGGGGAGATTGTTATCCCCCTCATCCGTGGCCCTGCTGCGTTTAATCAGTGCATCCATCTTCTTAATGTATTTGCCGAGCAGCGCCTCAAACTCGGCCCGTTCCTTGGTGGGGGCCTGAAAATACTCGGTCATCACCTGGCTCTTGGAAGCCTCGATTTCCACAAGATGCTGTACAAGATATTCAAAAGCATCCTTGCTTAAAGTCAATTTCTCACTCACTCTAAACCCTCCCGCCTGCGTTAGTTATTAAATGGAAATTATTATCCAAAAAAGAACAAGGGCATTTCGCCCGCTCGGCGAAATACCCATTTTAAATGATCTTATCACAAACATACAATCATTGTCAACGATGCAGGATCCTTCCATTTAATACAAGAGTCGTAATTAATTACCCTATGCTGCATCATACCGTGATATAGAGAGGGGGGTAGAGAATTGTTCTGGGACATTGCCGTGGTATTCGCGTTCGTGATCTTTGTCCTTGCCGCTTATAACGCATACCGCCACAGTGCAGCCCGCAGCGGGCAGTTCGTCAGGTGGCTGCTGATTTCGGGCGTGGCGCTGATGCTGCTCGTGGCAGGCTGGATTCAGCGCGGCGGAATGAACTCTTGACTGTAATAAAACGCCCCGCGGATGCGCGGGGTGTTATTGGGTCCGGGAGTGTTCGGACATACTATGGGCGGAGGGATGCCGAGATGGCTACATTTTTCGCCACACTGCTGTTGTTTCCGCTGTTAAAGGCGGCCGTTCCGGTCGTCCTGTATGTCCTGTTTATGGACTGGATCGTGAAAAGCAGAGCCTGAACTAAACCTTGGCCCGTCACCGCTCCTCCCGGTCATACGGCACACCCAACGACTTCGGAGCCCCAATCCGGTTCAGCATATTCTTCCGGGTCACCAGGATCAGCACCCCGATGGTAAAAAGATAAGGCAGCATCTTCAGGAAGTAAGGCGATACGCTCACGTCAAGCGTCTGCAGGCGCAGGCCCAGCGCATCAATTCCGCCGAAAATATAGGCCCCTAGCAGTGCATTCACCGGGTTCCAGGTGGCGAAGATCACCAGAGCCACCGCAATCCAGCCCCGCCCGGCAACCATGTTTTCCATCCAGGTCGGCACAAAAGCCACCGACAGATACGCCCCGCCGATACCGGCCAGCATTCCGCCGATGATCACGTAGATGTACTTTGTAAGAAAGACATTCACACCCAGCGAGTCGGCCGCCGACGGATTCTCACCCACAGCCCGCAGGTTCAGTCCCGCTCTAGTTCGGAAAAGCAGGAACCAGAACAGGGGAATCAGCACAAAGCTCAGGTAGACCAGCGGATCGTGCCTGAACAGAACCGGCCCCAGGAACGGAATATCGCTCAAGACAGGAACCTCAACCGCCCGAAACGGGTTGGGCAGCTTCATGCCAATATAGGCCTTGCCGATGTAGGCACTGAGACCGGTGCCGAACAGCGTCAGCGCCAAACCGCTCACCACCTGGTTCGCCCGCAGGCTTACCGCCAGCACGGCGTGGATTGAGGCCATCAGACCTCCCGCCACCATGGCTGCGAGCACTCCCGCCCACGGGTTGCCGGTAGTCAGGGCGGCGATAAACCCGGTGACAGCACCGACGAGCATCATCCCTTCCACCCCGAGGTTCAGGATGCCCGCGCGTTCGCACAGGATCTCGCCCAGCGCGGCGTACAAGATGGGTGTTCCGGCCACGACGGCCGTGGCCAGCGCGGCAACCAGGAAGTCGTAGGTCACGACGCACCCGCCTCCTTATCCGCAGCGCTGTTTTCCTTTGAAGACCCGAACCGCAGCCGGTAGCGCAGCAGCACGTCTCCGCCGAGGACAAAGAACAGCACCGAGCCCTGCAGCATGGCCACCATCGTTGCCGGTACCCCGCTGGTCTGAATCATGAAACCGCCGACCTGCAGACCGCCGAAGAGAAAAGCAACCAGTACGACGGCTATCGGGTTGAGCTTGGCCAGAGAAGCGATGATGATCGCTGTGTACCCGTATCCTGGACTGAAACCCGGCTGCAACCGGTGCATCGCCCCCGAAACCTCAGTCATCCCGACCAGTCCGCAGATGGCACCGCTGAGGAACATCACCAGCAGAATATTCCGCTGAATGTTTATCCCCGCGTAGCGCGCCGCACCCGGACTGTCGCCGATTACCCGAATCTCATATCCCCACTTGGTCCGATTTAAGACCACCCACAAAATAGCGGCGATAAGCAGGCCGAACAGCAGTCCGGCGTGAATGCGCGAATCCCCAATTGTGGGCAGCACCGCCGAGGGTGAAAACTCGGCCGTCAGCGGAAAATTGAAGCCGGAGGGATCGCGCCATGGTCCGTATACCAGATATTCCACCCACAGAATGGCCACGTAGTTCAGCATCAGCGTGGTGATGATCTCATTTACACCCAGATAGGCGCGGGGGATGGCCGGCAGAAGTCCCCACACCCCCCCGGCCAGTGCGCTGACGAAGAACATCAGCGGAAGCACCAGCCAGACCGGCTGGTCGGGAAAGTTCAGGGCCACCCAGGTCGCTGCAAAAGCGCCCATAAAAAGCTGTCCCTCGCCGCCGATATTCCAGAGCTGCATCCGAAAGGCCAGAGCCACGCCCAAACCGGCCAGCATGAGCGGAATGGACTTGACCACGGTCTCCGATAGGCCGTAGCTCGTACCAAAGGCCCAGCTAAACATTTCAATGTAAATCGCCATCGGGTCCCGGCCCGTGATCGCCAGGAACAGCGCACCAACCAGCAGGGCCAGCACGATGGAGATCACCGGCACCAGCACGGCGGCCGCGGGCGAGGGCGCGGCCCGTTTTTCCAGTCTGATCAGGCGACTCTTCATACCACTTTTTCCCCGTCTTTCCGTGATCCCATCATCATCAGCCCGATTTCCTCGCGGTCGGCACTGTCTGCGGGCAGAATTCCGGCGATCGCGCCCTCAAACAAAACCGCGATCCGGTCGCTGAGCTTGTATATCTCATCCAGATCCTCAGAAATAAGCAGGACGGCCGTACCCTGCGCCCGCTGTTCGAGCAGGAGCCGGTGCACGGCCTCGGTGGCGGCGATATCCAGACCACGCACCGGGTAAACCGCCACAATCAGGCGCGGTTCGGATGATATTTCACGGGCCAGCAGCAGACGCTGCAGATTGCCGCCCGACATAAACTTCACAGGAACGTGCAGACTGCTCAAACGGATCCCAAATTCCCCGATCAATTCCAAGGCACGGGCTTCCGCTTTGCGGCGGTCCAGGAAAGGCCCCTTGGCCAATGTCTTGCGGTAGTCCTTGAGCATAAAATTGTCGACGGCCCCCAATCCCGGCACCAAGCCGGCGCCCAACCGGTCCTCCGGAATATGGGCCACACCCCGGTTGATATAAGCGCGTGGCCCCTCCCGCGTAACCTCTGCCCCATCCACCGTAATCCGGCCGCGGAGCGGCGGCCGCAAACCGGTTACAACTTCAGACAATTCACGCTGGCCGTTACCGGCTACGCCGGCGATCCCCAGAATCTCTCCTCCGGCAACCGTCAGAGAGACTCCCCTGACGCTGAGTCGGCCGGCGTCATTGAGCGCCCAAACATCTTCCAGCTCCAAGACGGTGTTTCTCTTCTCCACCGGCGGTTTCCGAACCTTGAGCAGTACGTCCCGCCCAATCATCGCCAGCGCCAAATCTTTTTCGGTAAAAGCCCCGCGTTCAAACGAGGCCACTGCTTCACCACGGCGGAGCACGGTGACACGGTCGGCCACGTCCATCACTTCCTGGAGCTTGTGGGTAATCAGCACCACCGCCCGCCCCCTGGCCGCCATCTCCTTCAGATTGGCGAACAGCTGTCTCGCCTCCTGGGGGGTAAGCACAGCGGTGGGCTCGTCCAGGATCAGGACCCGGGCGCCGCGGTACAGCATTTTCACAATCTCCACGCGCTGTTTTTCACCGACCGACAGCTGCCAGACATAGGACCGCGGGTTGACCTTCAAACCGTAACCAGCCGAGATCCGCCCGATCTCCTGTTCGATGGAGTGCATATCCGGCACAAAGGGAATGCGCTTATCGCCCAGAATCACATTCTGGGCCACAGTGAAAGTGTCCACAAGTTTGAAGTGCTGGTGAACCATCCCGACGCCGGCCCTGATCGCATCGTGCGGTGAACGGAAATGCACCCGGCGCCCGTTGATGAAGATCTCGCCCTCATCCGGACGGTACAGGCCGGTAAGCACCGACATCAAGGTGCTTTTCCCCGACCCGTTCTCACCCAGCAGGGCGTGAATCTCTCCGGGGCGCAGGCTGAGATCGACCTGATGGTTCGCCACCACTCCCGGAAAACGCTTGGTTATGCCCTTTAGCTCAACCGAAAACTCCGCTCCCACGCTGATCTCCCTGAATTAAAGTAGTAAGTAGCGAGTATCCAGTATCCAGTAGGAATTTAGGAAAGTGTCATCCGGGTTTACCCCCGTCTCCGTTTAGCGGTTCAAACTTGGTTCCCGGCACTCAAACCATCGAGTGCGGGCCACAAGTGATCCGGAGGTAAACCCGGATGACACTGGAGAAAAGAACTACCGAAACTACCGAGAAAGCGGGGCCGGCAGGGAGGCCCTGCCGGCGCTCCGTTTTTTCTCAGCGTCTCCGCATAAGACTATTCAATCGTGCCTTCGACACCCTGTACAAGCCATTCCATCGAAAGCATCTCGGCATCGGTCAGGGCTTCGCCTTCGGGGACAACGAGTTCGCCGGCCTGATTGTAGATCGGGCCGTGGAAGACGTCCCACTCACCGCTCACGATGCGGGCCTTCTCCTGTTCAACCAATTCCTTCATCTCATCGGTCACCATCGGGCCGTATGGAGCCAGCCCCACGATGCCGTCGGACATCGGACCCCAATACTCGCTGGAAGTCCAGGTGCCGTCCTTCACGGCCTGAATCGTGTCGATGTAGTACTGGCCCCAATTCCATACCGCCGAGGTCATTACGGCCTTGGGAGCCAATGCGCTCATATCGCTGTTGTAGCCGATACCCAGTGCACCCCGTTCTTCAGCGGCCTGCATCGGGCCCGGGGTATCCTGGTGCTGGGCGATAACATCGGCACCCCAGTCAAGGAGGACATTGGCCGTCTGCTTTTCGGTAGCCGGGTCATACCAGGTGTTCGTCCACACCACCCGTACCGTAGCGTCGGGGTTGGCCTTACGCACACCCAGGGTGAAAGCATTCAGACCACGGATCACTTCGGGAATCGGATAGGCGGCCACATAACCGATCTTGTCGGTCTCGGTGGCCAGGCCGGCCAACAAGCCGGTGAGGTAACGGGCCTGATACATACGGCCGAAATAGGTTCCCACGTTTTCAGCGGTCTTGTAGCCCGAGCAGTGTAGAAAGATCACATCCGGGTACTTAGCCGCCACATTGATGGTCGGGTCCATAAAGCCGAAGCTGGTCGTAAAAATCACTTTGTTGCCCTTTTCAGCTAACTGAGTAATAACGCGCTCGGCGTCGGCATCAGTCACGTTCTCCACCGGGTCGATTTTGATGTCGGGGAAAGCATCCTGCAGAGCCTGACGGCCCTTGTCGTGCGCATACGTGAATCCGGCATCACCAGGAGAACCGATATACACGAATCCAACTTTGAGCTGGTCCTCTCCGTCCGGACTCTCGGCTTCGGTACCGCCGCCGCAGCCTACAACGGTAAAAGCAAAAACCATCAGGATAAGGAGTCCGAGCACCGCCTTCAGTCCAGGTTTACGCAATTGTTCTACCTCCCGCAAATAATAATACCAAGATAGGGACAAGAGTTGCAAAAACCGATGCATCACCCCCCGTATCCCTTTATAATCACACCTAAATAGAATTCCATGCCCCTGGGGAAAATCCTGCCGCTTTCCGACACAAACGGCGTCTATGCGACCTGTCAATGACCCTTCCAGTTAGAGGGCGGTTGGCAGACTTGGACCTACTGTTTATGATAGTAATGTGGAGGCAAAAAGTCACGTTTAAGAAAGGGAGTACGTTATGACTAACTGGCGCGAAACACTTCGGGAGGATCTGGAAGCGGGAAAGCTTGACCGTCTCGAGATGAGCGACACCTTTCCTTTTGAATGCCGGCCGGACTGCATGGGCCGCTGCTGCAGCCAGGCCGACATCACCCTCGATCCGTGGGATGTGGAAAACATGGCGCGCGGGCTTGATTTAACCTGTGCGGACTTCGTGGAACAATACGGCGAAATGTACCTCGAGGACGGAACCAACTGGCCGACCGTCAGGCTCCGCCACGCCGCCAAGGGACCGTGTGCTTTCCTCCTGGAAGACGGCCGCTGCCGTGTTTATCCGTTTCGGCCGCGAAACTGCCGGTGCTATCCGGTCGGGCGCTCGATCGTCATCGGTCCTGCGGACGCCTCCGGCGAACAGCCCGTGGAATCCCATTATTTCATGATTCCCACCCGCGAATTTTGTCTCGGCCCCAAGGCCGAACGGGCCTGGACGCTGGCTGAATGGCTGGATGATTCCGACTGCAGTGAATTCTTCCGCAAGTCGACCGCCCATCTGCGGGTGAAAGCACTGGCCAGAGACCTCGGCTACGCCGAGTGGAATCCCGGCTCTCCCCCGATGCTGCTGTCCCTCTTCCTGTACGAACCCGATCTCATCCGTGAGGAATTTGAGATCAGTACGGAGGAGGTTGACGACCGCACGATGTACTTCAGGCGCATGGAGGCGCTGAAGTTTCTGCTGATCAATCTGGCTGCCGAGCACGGCCACCGTTTGAATCCGGGATCAGCCGAGACTGATTCGGGTGAAGTATGCGCGATCGACAAGGCACAGAAAACAATGCTGGAACTGATGCTGGACTTCGTAAAAGGACAAAGCTGGTAATTGCCTTATTAGCAATCTGCGCTGGAGATCAGCGGACGGTTGCGGTAATATTAATGGCGAAAGGAGCGTTCACAAGTGGATTTTACAAAAGAAACCATCATCGGAAAACGGTTATTGATCGGAGTTAATCTGCTGGACGCGAACGGCAAGGTGGATTCGCGGGTACAGGTGCACGGCACGGTCAAGGAATGCACCGATGAGCACATTTTGCTGGTCACCCCCGACGGAGAGGAATTCTTTCTCCCTCCCGCACTGGACCGGATCAGGGTTTCGCCCCCGGAGGCCGTGTATACCATTCGGGAGACCCAGGAGGAATTGAATGATATCGACGCCGTGGCGACGCTGACGATGACTCCGGCCGATTAGTCCCAGACACCGTTTTTCGCACCGGGCATAATCTAAACCGTCAAAACATCGAGACGGGAGTGCCTTGCGTGGGATCAAGCACCGATCAAAGGGCCGTTCTATTATTCAGCAGTGGTTTCAACTGTGCACAGTCCGTACTGGCCGCTTTAGGCCCCATGACCGGACTCGACCGGGAAACCGCTCTGCGTGTAGGTGCCGCCTTCGGGGCAGGCATAGGCCGGCAGGGTGAAATCTGCGGTGCCCTCACCGGGGCGATGTTGGCCATCGGCTTGAAATTCGGCAAGGTAAAACCGGAAGACGACGGTGCAAAAGAGCAAACATATTATCTGGTGCAGAAACTGGCCGAGGAGTTCAGAAACCGACACGGATCCATCCTGTGCCGCGAGCTGCTCGGCTGCGATTTAAGCACGCCCGAAGGATTGAGGGAGGCCCGGGAGCGGAATCTTTTTCGGCTAATCTGCCCCGGATACATCAAGGATTCGGTCGATATCCTGGAAAAGATATTGCATTGTCCCGACACATAAAGCCCGGCAACCCACCTCATACTAGACCAAGAGAATTATAGTCCGGGAGGTGGAATCTCTTTGGAACCGACTAATTTCGGAACGGGAGCCGGGAAACTGGAACGCTATGACCACGCCGATTATCCGGGCGGGGTGGTAGTCGATCCGACACCGATCACCGCCGGTCAGGAAACGGCGATTTTCTACGAAGGTCTGCTGGCAAACTCGGGTGCTGATCAGGTCTACCTGCACATCGGCTACGGCCCGTCCGACAACTGGCAGGACGTGCAGGACCTGAGAATGTCCAAGACGTCCTACGGCTGGGTGAAAACGATCGAAGCACCGACCGAGTATGATCGTCTGAACTTTTGTTTCCGAGACAGCGCCCATAACTGGGACACCAACAGCGGCGCCAACTGGAGCTGGACGATCCACAACGGGCGCTAGCACCGACCGGTATCCAAGCCAAAACCAGGGCCCCTGAAGCCCTGGTTTTCTTGCGCTTTTCGCCGCATACCTCAGGAAAACTGGGTATACGTCGGCGGATCTGGCACCCATCCTTTAAGCTTGCCGTACTTCATCAGGCTGTCGTGCAACTTCAGTTCTTCCACCAGAAACCCGTTGTAGAGGTTTCGCAGTCCGTCGCTCATGAAGAGATTAACTCCCCGCAGGTGTATTCCAATAGAGTTCTGAAGGCCGATCACCAGCAGATTGAAGATAAGTTCATCACGCCAGATTTCGGTTTCCCCGGACTCGATTACCTTTTCAGGGGGACGCTTGGGCATGGGGATGCTGAAGGTGTCGAGCAGACCCTCCAGTTTTTTGATCTGGGTCGCCATCATATCCCGGACACCCTGTGCGGCCACCACCTTGAAGTCGGTATCACTGATATTGTTGATCAGAATCATGCTGAATTCATAATAATCGTAGTACTGCTGCAGGGTTTCCCAGATGAGATGCGCTTCCCCGGCATAAATCCGGCTCTGGCGTTCGGCTGCGTTGCCGCCGCTGACCGCGCTGATGATGTCCGATAACTGCATTTTCGACCACCTCGCCTTTTAGTGCTTATACTGTGGCGCGTTCCAATACCATCCCTTCAGCTTACCGTATTTGACCATAGAGTCGAAGATTTTCATTTCCTCACCCAGCCAGCCCATGAACATGTTGCGCAGTTTGTCGTCGTTCATCATGCGCAGCGTTTCAACGTGTGTCTCGTGAAAGTACTCGATGCCGATCAGCAGAAGGCGGTAAATGGTCTCGTCCCGAAACGCTTCCGACTTCACCGCTGTGTTCACCGATTTCGGCGGTTTGGGAGGCAGGGGGATGCCCAAACTGTCCATCAGGTGTTCGATCTTATTGATCTGGTCGGCCATTGTGGTGGACAGCCCCCTCAGAATGCCGGCCTTGAAATCGCTGTCCGTCACATAATTATTCAAGATTTGCGTGAACTCCAAATAAATATAACGGAGAGTCAAAAACCGCCACAGGGCATGGGCCTCACCGGCCAGCAGCGGCGGGTGCCCGCCCTGGACTCCGACGGATTTGGCCAAATCGGTAATCTTCATCACTGAAACCTCCCTCAAAAAGTCCGCTCGCACCTGAGTCTAGTTTTCCCACCCGGCTTCGTAAATTACACCCTGTAATTGTCGGAGACATACAAAAAACCAGAGCTATTCAGCTCTGGTTGAGTTCAACGAGTATATGTGGTGCCGGAGACCGGGGTCGAACCGGTACGATCGAAAACGATCGAGGGATTTTAAGTCCCTTGCGTCTGCCAATTCCGCCACTCCGGCGCTTGAGTTTACTGGCGCACTGAGATTAGTAGTGCGCCATAGATCATTATACTACCGTCCGGGGCTTCCGGTCAATAAAACCTCTACCGTTAACCGGCCGGCGTATCGTTTCCGCTCAGCAGACGAACCACCCTCTTGGCCCGGTCGTCGATCACCCGGTAACAGACCTCGGTACCGTGGCGTTCACCCTCGACGATCCCGGCCGCACGCAGGACGGCCAGTTGCTGCGACACGGTCGACTGCGGCAGACCCAAGCATTCCCGGATGCGGTTTACGTTACACCCTTCTTCGCGCATCAGTCCGCTGACGATGCAAAGCCGGGCCGGATGGGCCAGAGCCTTTAAGAACTCGGCATGTTCGCGGTATTTTTTCAGGTCTTCCATATAGACATCACTCTCAAGTTCAGCCTTAAACTATATGAACATGTTCACGTCGGATTCGAGGGCCATATCCATATAGCCTGAAGCGTCAGTGACTCTTACACCTTCAATTAAGTCCTCTTCCGTAAGATCCATCATCTGCATCGTCATTTGGCAGCCCCAGAGTTTTACTCCCTCGTACCGGCACATTTCCAGCAGTTCGGCCGGGGAAGGCACCCGCGCCTTGTCGGCAGCCGCCTTCAGCATCATCTTCGAGGCCATTGAGGCCATCCCGGGAATGGCGCCCATCGGCCCCGGGGGATAAAACTTCGCCTTGTCCGCACCCCCGCGCCTGATCATTTCAATCCCCATGAAGGTGAAAAAAACGGAGACATCCGCCCCTTTGCGGGCCGCCTGCAGGGCAAGGATTAGAGGCGGATAAGCGCCGTCAATCGTGTTGCGCGAGCAGATCAGGGTCACTTTCTTCTTATTTTCTCTTTCACTCACAACATCGACCCCCTCTCATAAATCCTATAATCTATATATTGCAATAATATGATATAGAAGCTGATTAGTCAACTGGTTTTCACGGCTGGCCTGGCTAAGCAGTGGAACGATCGTTATTAGTAGATGAGGAATTCAAACGCGGAAGGCGGGAGGTTCAACGACCCAGCCCTTCAGTTTGCCGTATAAGAAGAACTTGTCGTACAAGTCCATTTCTTCGGTCAGCAGGCGGCGGAACTCTTCGCGGACCCTGGGAGATACCGCCTGAATGAAGGCCACCATGTGCAGCGGCAGGAACGACTGGATGCCGCTGAAGATTTCCCGAAAGATAAAGCGGTCGGTAATCGAATCAGCTTTCACCACACTTTCCGAATCGACGGGTGGACGCATAGGCAGGGCAATTCCGTAATCTTTGGCCATCTGTTCGAGCTGCCCGGCATGCCGGTCCAAAACTTCCAGCCCCTGATCGATAACCAGCTTCAGGTCATTGTCCTTTACGAAAGTCCGGTAAAGGTTGGTGGATTCGATGACGTCATACCGGGCCAGCAGTTTGTCCCAGATATGCCCGGCCTCGATGGCGCTGATCTTTTTCTGTTTTTCCTCAGTGGTTTGAAAGCGTCCGGCCACTTTCTCCAACTGTTCCATAATCTTAACCATATCAAAACCCCCAGTAGCTTAAGGACACTAGTCAGTGCAACAGGAGCTTCCGGCATACCCCTGCGGGACAGTGGTGGTCGCGGATGTGGGCCACATACTCATCACGGAAGTATTTCAGCGTGGACAATATCGGGTTGGCCGCGGTCTGGCCGAGCCCGCAGAGGGAGGCGTCTTTTACGTCGTAGGCCAGTTCCTCCAGCATCTTCAGGTCTTCCATTGTGCCTTCGCCCTCGGTGATCTTCTCCAGGATGCCCACGAGTTGCACCACCCCGGCCCGGCAGGGGGTGCAGGCGCCGCAGGATTCGTCAGCGGCGAATTTCATGTAAAACTTGGCGATATCGACCATACAGTCGGAGTCATCCAGCACGATCAGCCCGCCCGAACCCATGATCGTACCCAGCCGCTGCAGGGACTCGTAATCAACAGGCACGTCCAGGAGGTCGGCCGGCACAGCTCCGCCCGAAGGCCCCCCGGTCTGGACGGCCTTCACCTTCCGGCCGGGCGGGGGACCGCCCCCGATATCATAGATCACCGACTGCAGGCTGATGCCCATGGGAACCTCAATCAGCCCGGTGTTGTTGATCTTGCCGGCCAGGGAGAAAATCTTGGTCCCCTTGCTGTTTTCCGTGCCCATCGCCGAAAACCACTCCGGCCCGTGCCGGATGATCGTGGGCACGTTGGCCAGGGTCTCCACATTGTTGATGATCGTCGGCTTGTCATAAAGGCCCTTTTGGGCCGGGAAAGGAGGACGCACCCGCGGCTCGCCGCGGAAGCCCATGGTCGAACGCAGCAGTGCCGTTTCCTCACCGCACACAAAGGCCCCGGCTCCCAAGGCGAGGTCAATCTCAAAGCAGAAGCCGCTGCCCAGGATGTTTTTGCCCAGCAGACCAAGACGTTTCGCCTGCCGGATGGCAAGCTCCAGGCGCTTGACGGCCAGCGGGTACTCGGCCCGCACGTAGATATACCCCTCACTCGCCCCGATAGCGTAGCCGGCGATGATCATTCCCTCCAGTACGGCGTGGGGATTACCCTCCAGCAGGCTCCGGTCCATGAAGGCACCCGGATCGCCCTCGTCGCCGTTGCAGACCACGTATTTCTGGTCGGCCTGCTCTGCGGCGGCAAAGGACCACTTTTTGCCGGTGGTAAAGCCCGCTCCACCGCGGCCGCGCAAACCGGACCTCTCGATGATCTCCACCACCTGCGCCGGCGTGCGGTTCGCCAGAACGTCGGCCAGGGCGAAATACCCGTCCCGGGCGATGTATTCGTTGATGTCATCCGGATTGATCAGTCCGGAGTTCTCCAGCACAACCCTTCTCTGCCTTTCAAAGAAAGGCACGTCCCAGAGGAAACTGATCCGCTCGCCGTTTCCCTGCACATTCTCGTAAAGCAGTTCCTGCACGATTCTCTGTTCCACGAGGTGTTTTCGCACCAGGTGGGGGACGTGCTCATCCTGCACGTTACAATAAAGCACTGCCCCCGGATGCACGACGACCACCGGACCAAGCCCACAGAAACCGAAGCAGCCCGTCTTCACCACCTGCACGTCCAGCCCTTGCTCCTTCACTTCCTTGCGCAATACGCTGTAGAGGTTATTACCCCCGGAAGAAACACAGGCCGTACTGGTGCACACCAGCACCTGGGTCGGCGGGGCGAGCTTGCCGTTTCGCAGGCGTTCGTTAATTCGGGGGGAATACTTCTGCTTGATGTTCTGCAGGTCGGACAGGCTCTCTATCAATCCGATCGGCCTCCACTTCTGCTTCCGCTTCCTGATAGCGGTTGATTAAACCGGCCACGTCTTCCACTGTCACATGACCGTGGACGTCATCGTTGACGGTGACCACCGGTGCGAGGCTGCAGGCCCCGATGCACCGTGTCGAACGCAGGGTGAACATCTTGTCCCCGGTTGTTTCGTCTTCCCCGATACCGAGAAGTTCGCTGAATTTGTCGTAAACGGCCTGCGCATTCTTGACATAGCACGCCGTACCCAAACAGACGCTGATGGTGTATTTACCGCGGGGAGAAGTTACGAATTGGGAGTAGAAGGTGGCGACGCCGTTCACGTGCCCCACAGGCAGGCACATCTTTTCGGCGACGAAGATTTGAACGTCTCTGGAAAGGTACCCGAACAGCTCCTGCGCCTTGGTAAGAACGCGCATCAAGCCGCCCGGTTTGTCACCATGCTTCTCAATCAGTTTCTCCAAGATGAGGTAATTCCGCTCGGTGGCGGACACCGGTCTCTTTGCTTTACCCTCGGCCATATGATCACCCTAGTCTAGGGTGGACTCGGGCCGGTCATTTTATGCTCGCGATCAGGCATCTGCCCGCCGATGCTCTTCCGACTCAATCCAGTGCCGGGGATAGGCAAGTCGAATCCCGTGTTCAGGCGCACGCTGCCAAATCAGCTCGCGGATACACCTCTCGGCAACCCACAGGGAGTCAGGGTAGGTCTTGGCGATGATGGTAAACACTCCGCCCCTTTCATCACCGGAGATATCAGTTACACCATAAATCTGAGGCGGTTCAACAATGTGGCCGGTCTCATCTTTCATCAGGTGTTCCTCACCCAGTATTTCGGTAGCCTCGGCGCAGACGGCATTCAGGAAATCCCGAATCCGGGCGGGGCTTTCTTCAAACGGAAAGGCCGCCCTGATGATCACCCGCAGCTCCCGGCGATTGTAGTTGTTCACCGTGCGGATCTCGGAGTTGGCAATGTAATACTTGCGCCCCGACCACTCCCGGATGGTGGTCATCCGCAGACCGACCTCTTCCACCGTCCCCGTGACCTCTCCGTTGTTGACCGAAACATAGTCGCCCACCCGTATCTGGTCCTCAAACATCAGAAAGAAGCCGGTAATGACATCCTTGATCAGCGTCTGGGCGCCGAAGCCCACAGCCAGCCCCAGGACCCCGGCACCGGCCAGGATCGGCGCAATATTGAATCCCGGTGCAAAGACCTGGATCAGCAAAAGCGCGGACATGGCGAATATCACGTAGCGCAGCACTGAATTCAACAGCGTGATCAGCGTCTTTTTCTTCTGGGGATCACTGCGCCCGACCGAGAAGACCCGATGGACCACCTTCTGTCCCAAGAAGATGATCAACCAGGCGAAGAATATGATTACTGCGGCCTCGGTCAGTCTGCCCAGGAAATCAGCATAGCTTTCCCCCTGAAGCAGTTCTAGCAACCCGGCAACATCCAACGGCAAGACCCCTCCTCGCCATCTATTTCCGTAATTCTAGCAAATATTTGTTTTGATCGTCCACCTTACACTTGTCACCAGATATTGGCAGTGCAGAGCTGCGGGTTTTTGCGATATTGCCCGATCACGGGGCGTAATAATCTATTAGTCTACCCCAACTGCGGGGAAAGGAGGTTGGTTTAGGGAAAATGATTGAGCGCGTGATGCGAATGCCGTTTGAACGAGAGAACCGGTCAAAGGTACTGGTGGGCGGGATCCTGGCCGTCTTTCCCGTAATAAACTTCTTGAGTCTGGGCTACTGCGCGGAAGTCATGGAACGCGCCGGCCAAAACCGCTATGAAATGCCTTCCTGGACCGGATGGAGCGGAAAGTTCGTGAAGGGACTCGGCATCAGCGTGGTCGCCCTGGCCTATATGATCCTGCCGCTGTTTCTGCTTTCGGCTTCAGGCCTCTGGGGAAGCTTCACGGCTCAGACCGTCTCCACCGGCTTCAATCCGGTGACCATCGCCGGGCTGGGCACAACGGCCCTGATCGCCGTGATCCTGTTTTTCCTGCTGGCCTTCCTGGTGCCGATGGCGGTAGCAAAATTTGCTGCCACGGGTGACTTGATATCCGCCTTTCGGTTCGGTGAGATCATAAGGCATATTGTCAGCGCCCCACTGCACTACATTGCCACCTTTGTGCTGGCCATAGCCCTCTACTCCCTGGTTTCTCTGCTGAACGCCGTCCCCTATCTGGGATGGATCCTGGCCGTTTTCGGATATTTCTACGTGACGATTGTCATTGCCGCCCTCTTCGGGGCGGTGTATCAGAAAAGCCTGGCAGGCTGCAGCGCCTAACAAGAACGGAGGTGAGAACCAGCAGAACATCGCGGACGACAAGTATAAAAGGTCGGATTCCGGCTGCGGGAGGAGTCCCCTGACTTCTCCCAGAGAACCGTACTCTTACGGGGCATAGCAACAAAGAACAGGGAGCCCGGACCGGCTCCCTGTTTCCCTATCCCATCAAGCTTATACCGCACGTTTATTGTCCGGCGACAAATCCTTACGGCCGTCGTCTTGTGCCGCACAGATAGCTGTATAAACACGCGTTCCTTCCGAAGAGCAGCCATCCAAGAGTAAATAAAAGGAAACCGGTGACAACTAGAGCAGGATCCCTGACAGCTCTGTCGGGCGTTGAAAACATTCGGACAGAAAGATTGCGAATTACCGTTCCCTTAGTTTAAAATGATAAAGATAAACAAGGTTTCGGACAGCTTAATATTGCGTCCCCGATACGCTGAATCTTCTGGTATTCCGGGAGAGCGGGGGAACCAACTGTTTATTCCTGGGGTGAATCTCTTCGGATAATCTACGCGATTAGCCGGAGGGTAGGGTGCATAATCCGAACCCGTCAGCTAACTTCGTAAGCGTGAAAGAGGGGGATTGGTAATTGGATCGTTTTGGTTGCCGTGTCCCTTTTTCCTGTTTGTGAAACCCCGGGAATTGTACACCCGGGGTTTATTGTCGGCAAGACATAAATCAATATCAAACTTGGGAGGTTGAGAATGAACAGCAAGGGTAATGTGACTAGAGAATGGGATGACTGGCGTTGGCAAATCCAGAACCGGATTACCCGAGCAAGAGAACTACAGGAATATATCAGTATCTCTGAGCAGGAAGCAGAGGGTATCGAACGATGCCTTCAAAGATTCAGAATGGCCATCACGCCATACTACGCCTCACTGATCGATCACGAGGACCAGAATTGTCCCATCCGCAAACAGGCTGTTCCCGATCCGCTTGAACTGGTGAAATGTGCTGATGATCTAACCGACCCGCTGCATGAGGATGTGGATTCGCCGGTGCCCGGACTAACCCACCGTTATCCGGACCGCGTTCTGCTTCTGGTGACTGATCAGTGCTCTATGTACTGCCGGCACTGCACCCGCCGGCGTCTCGCCGGGTCCACCGACCGCCCGATGCCGCGCGTGCGGCTCGAACGGGCATTCTCCTATATCCAGAAGAACAGACAAATCCGCGATGTGGTTGTATCCGGCGGTGACCCGCTCACCCTTTCCGACGCCCGGTTGGATTACATCCTGCGGAGACTGCGGGCGATCAAACACGTGGAAATTATCCGGATCGGTACGCGCACCCCGGTGGTGCTCCCGCAGCGGATCACAAAGGATCTCTGCGCCATGCTGGCCGAATACCACCCGCTTTATGTGAACACGCATTTTAATCATCCGCGTGAGATAACGCCGGAAGCGACAGAGGCTTGCTGTAGGCTTGCCGACGCCGGCATTCCCGTGGGAAACCAGTCGGTACTATTGCGCGGTGTGAACGATTGTCCGCACGTAATGAAGCGTCTTGTCCAAAAACTGTTGGCCATTCGCGTGCGCCCCTACTACCTGTACCAGTGCGACCTGTCTCAGGGCATCAGTCACTTTCGCACACCCATCGCCTGCGGGGTTGGGATTATCGAGTCCCTGCGGGGACACACCTCCGGCCTGGCCGTACCGACCTTCGTGGTCGACGCCCCCGGGGGCGGGGGCAAAATCCCGGTCAACCCGCAGTACCTGGTCAGCTGGTCTGCGGACGGTGCCGTACTGCGTAACTATGAGGGCAAATTGTGTGTATACCACGAACCGCATGAATCCGGTAGCTGCAGTTGTAAAGACTGCCGGAGCCGGAACCGGCCGGAGGTAATCGGAGTGGCTGGGATGCTATCGGGAAGAAGGACAGACCCTTCAACCGAGCGCTCAAAGGCTACCCCTTCCCGAGCTTCCGGTATATAATCTGTTCTAAATCCTCAGCAGCCCGTGCCGTTACGCGGGCTGTATTTATTATGGCGAAATTATGGAGATGAGGGCGGCGACTCCTTCGCGCTGTCGCACGGCAAACGCGTGGCATAATTTACACAACCAACACAATTCGACCGCCCGCTCGGCAAGAAGCCCTTCTTACCGATAATGAAGCCAAGAATGGCGAAGAACCACTCCTGAAGCGACCTGCTGAGCATCGTTTCCGGCAGCCCCAGGAAATGATTGACCAGCAGGGCAATAAGAATAATCAGGCCGAACACTGAAACTACAACATCCAGAAAGTCAACGTCGCTCCACGGCCACAAGCTTCACACCTCCCCTGTACACCCGCGCTTGTCGAACAACCGGTACCGATTGTCGGAATAGAAGAGATAATTACGATTAATTACCGGTTTACGCAGGACGGGTTTCCTGTAGAATGTACTACAGAATATGGACCATCAAAAGACGACAGCACAAGAAAGATTTGGCAATCCGTGTTGTATTGTTGGGAGAGATCTGTTTTGCATGTAGGATCTGTATCACGGCCGAACCTGCAGCAACGCAGCAGGTTGAACGGCTGTACGAGCGGCAACTACAGTACAGACCGAGTTGCCGAGCATCACTTCCTCAGCGCCTGGCAACGCTGCGTAAAGCTGGGCAGTCCCCTCAACGGCCCCCGAACCCGAAGCATACCCACCGCGGAAGTCCTTCTTAGACTGCGGAAACGGCACCGAACACTGATTAAGGCTGCTTCTCCCCACCTGCTCACACTCCAGGAGATGGTGGACGGTGAAGAACCTTATGCTGTTCTGTTGCTCGACGGCGAGGCCCGAATTCTGGATATGCTGGCCGACCGGAGGACCGGAGCCTGTGGAGCGCAAATAAACCTCTTCCCGGGGGGTTCGCTCGCCGAGGAGGATATCGGCAACAACGGCCCCGGAACGGCGCTCGCAACCGGGCGGGCGATCTGTTTTTCCGGATTTGAGCACTACAACCAGGCCCTGCTCCAATGGCACACGATGGGGGTTCCGATTCTGACTGCCGGCGGCCGCCAAATCGGCGCGATGGGAGTGTTCCTGCCGCGAAACCGGGTGTGTGATAAGACAATGAACCAGCTGGTACTCCAAGCCAGGCTGCTGGGGCATACCTTCCGCCCGTCCGCAGGCACGGCACCTGAGGAACCCCCGCCGGGAAACACCGGCTCCCGATCGGACCAGCTGCGGATGGCCATGCGCATAATGGGCGGCTTTGCACACGAGGTACGGAACCCGCTGGCCATTATCCGCGGCTTCGCCCAACTGCTACTGGAGGGCAAAGCAAATGATCAGGTAGATCACTACCTTTCTCTGATCGTCGATGAAGTAGACCGGATCAACGAGCGGATCAAGGGCTTTATCAGCCTCTCTTCTTTTGAAGATGGGGATTATCAGGAACTGGACATCGCCACGCTGGTCCGTGACGTCGACCTGCTCCTGCAGGGCTACGCCTTCCTCAACGGAGTACGGCTTCTTGTAGAAACCGAGCCTGGTATCGGCTCGGTGCGGGGAAATGCGGAGCAGTTGCGCCAGGTAATCCTGAATTTGGTGAATAATGCCCTGGAGTCTACGCCGACCGGCGGTACCGTGGTGCTCCGTGCCGCCAGATCTGAAGACAAGGTACAGATCACGGTAATCGACAACGGCCAGGGGATCGCGGAAGAGACCATGCCCAGGGTGTTTGAGCCCTTCTTTTCCACCCGGGACGGGGTGGGACTCGGCTTAGCTATAAGCGAGGACATCATCCACCGCCACGGTGGAACGATCGAGCTGGAGAGTGTTCCCGGTCAGGGAACAACGGCCACGGTCAGGCTCCCGGTATATAGCAGTAGTGAGTAGTGATTCGCTCCCAAAAACTTAGCGCTTTTGGGTTATGCGTAAC
>CBEULR010000015.1:0-47909 GCA_965544035.1 uncultured Peptococcaceae bacterium
TGGCCCAATCGGGTGCTTAGGTGTTACGCATAACCCAAAAGCGCTAAGTTTTTGGAAGCGAATCACTACTGAGACTTACCACCGACTGTCAACTTCACTCTCCGTAAAACTTATTTCTTATCTCCTCAAGTTCCGGCAGATCAAGATCATGCACTTGCGCCATCTCCAACAGCGCTTCACCCGCCGCAAAACAAACATCCTGGTCCTCGTCGGTGTACAGCTTCTGCAGCACCGGCACGGCTACCGGATCGCCGAAGTTCACCAAGTGGCGCACGGCAGCCAACCGCACCCACGAGTTGGAGCTCTCAGCACGCTGAATAAGAACGGCAAGTGCCTGCGGTCTCCGAATCATCGATAGGGCGGTTACCGCCGACTCCAAACCATGCGCATCATCCACAGCCTGCTCGTCCACATAATCCAACAACGCCTCGATAGCATCGTCACCGAGCATACCCAACATGCGGCCGGCCGTTTCGGACAGGGCGTCATCATCGGCATCCAAACACTTGATCAGAACATCCACCGCCTTCGGCGTACCGATCAGCCCAAGCACCTTTGCCGCCCACCATACCGCGCTTCCGCTCTCCAACTCACCGATGAACGCCTCCAGCTCCGGAACAGCCGCGTCGCCGAAATCAGCGATCTGCCGGATCAGGGCCCGGGGTTCCAACCGGCCCGACAGGGCGAGTTCATCCAGCAGGTAGTCCAGGGAAGGCTGTTCATCCTTCGGAGGCGGTTCTCGATCAGCCTCGAACATAATACTGAGGACTGACAGTGCACCGAGCCAAAAGTCCGCCGGCGAGGGATCGACCCTCCTGTCCTCTGTTCTTCGATCGATTTCCCCCAATCCGGCCAGGAGGGAAACGGCAATCCAAACCCGGGGCGGAAGCATTCCGCGGAGATCATCGGGGTCGCCCCGGCTAATCCGCTCGATCACCACATCATTCCATTCCCCGCGTTCGATTCTCAGTGCCACAACCAGCCCTATTCCCACCTCGGACAGCAGTCGGCAGTAGCGGCTGATGTTCTGTTCTTTAAGCGCGGCCGCAATGTGCTCCATCTCCGCTTCGCGGTCTTCTTCAGGAAGACACTGCAGGCATCTCCGGACCACCTGCAATATAAGTTCCTCTTCTATATCATCGTTATCCGCATCAAATCCCAATAATGCCGTCAACAGGCGCCAGGACTCATCGCGAACCGTTCGGTCATCCGCAAAGATGAACATGGCTGTCAACGGCATTACCACATCGGGACTCCGGAGCTCAACCAGACCGGTCATCAGCCCCATCACCTCGGCCAGACTCTGAACTTGGTTCAGTCGGGCCAGCAGTCGTTTTTCGGTTTCCACGCCCGGGAAGGCACCCAAGGCTCGACCGGCAGCCGCACGCACCTCGGGGTTTTGCGCCTGCAGTGCCTGTATTAGTGCGGACCACGCCTCCGGTTCGCCGAGGTGACTCAACCCGTAAATAGCCTCCGTTACCACCCGCTCATCCGGATCATTCAGCGCCTTGAGAAGAAGCGGACCGGCTTCCTTCCCGACGCCGCCCAGTGTACGACAGGCTTCCCTGCGCAGCAGAGGATCCGGATCCTCCAGGGCCTCAATCAGGACATCACACACATTTCCCTGATCGCGGTAATGGATCAACTGCCTGGCAGCGTGATACCGCAGGTTCGGCAGTCCCAGACGCAGATCTCTGGCATAATCGTTTAACGACTTTATGAACATGCGGAATCCCTTCTTCAGATCGTACCGTCCAACCACCGTCATTCCGACAACATTAGCACGGTCTCTGACATGTTCAACAGCGCCCGGGATTTCCCTGCTCATTGTCCGATTAAGAGCATTTGATCCGACAAAAAACAGAACGCGGCACTCACCGCGCTCCGTCACCAAGGTTCAACCTTATCGTATTCGTCCGCCCGGTCGGTAGTCGGCGGTCCCCACTCGGTATCGGTTACCAGGGCATCATAAGCACATACTTCCACACACACATCGCACATGATACACCGATACGGTTTGTAGATCCGGACCCACGTCAGCTCCCGGCTCCGGTCCTTGGCCTTTTCCAAAACGGTATCCAGCACGATCGCACGTGCCGGGCAAGCCCGTTCACAATCCCCGCAAAACTCGCATTTTCCGGGAATAAACCTGATCCTCCCTCTTGACCCGGCGAACGGCCGGCGTGAAACCGCTGGGTACGGCCTGGTTGCGGGCCGATGTAATAAGTTTCTCAACACATTTCCCACCATCAGCGCCAATTGGTTTCCCCCCTCATCTCAACTCATCGGGGCGTGCCGTTTTCGGGTACGTTCCAAGAAATCGGCCGCCTGAACAATATAACGCTCGTGTGTTCCCTTTCCGATTACGGCAGCACCATCGTTGGCCTCAACTTCAAAGGTTATCTTTCGGCCATTTATGGCGATGACTTTGGCCCGTGCAGTCACCTTCTCGCCAATCGGGGTTGCAGCCAGATGACGAAGATCAATCCGTATTCCCACGCTGGTTTCCCCGCTTGCAAGGCCTCGCTGCAGGGCTTTTACAGCTGCACCCTCCATCAAGGCCACCAGACGCGGTGTCGACAGCACCGGCAGATCGCCGCTGCCCTGCACCAAGGCCGTGTCTTCCATCTTCACCACATATTCCAAAAAACCTTCGTCCCCAACGCTAGTATTCATAATACTCTTTCAATTCCGCCCACCTTTATTTAACCTCCTCAGCCCCTGGAAACGGCAGCCGTATATCACTAAAATACGCCCGCCGGCGCAAACAAATCCCCTCCTTTCGGCTCTGAGTTCTCAGATCCGCGTTCACTTCCAACTTCTCGCCTCTGTACTGCCCTGAAAACAGCTTTGTGTTCCCGTGTCATCCTCGATTACTCCCGGAATGCGCCCCGCGTATTCCTTCCTTATGCTTCCGGCCTCCGGCTTCCGACTTCAAACCTCCGTTGTTCCCCGGTCTCCGTTTAGCGATTCGACCACTCTTAAGCTCGGGTTCGGTGTGCGGCTAGCCTCTCCTGCCCGGCACTCAATTTGGTGTCGGGGCGTATCCAGTTTAGCGTAACTAAATTGAGTGCCGGGTTTACGGCCGCTGTGTTCCCAAGGAGGCCGACCCAGGCGGTCGGCCGCGGAGGGAGTAACTGCGGAAGCGCCCGTAAACGTCCTTGTCGGGGACCGCACAGCCTCACCTTCGCTAAAAATGGTGTCCGATTACACAAGTCGTCCGGAGGTAAACCCGGATGACAAGCCCCTTTTTTGTTTCTCTGAAGGTGTCACCCGTCAGGGTAATATAGGAGTCCGCCAAGAAAATACCGGGGTCAGGCCTTTTTGGGCGGCTTAACCATAAAGATCAACACCATGGCGACAAGACACAGCAGTCCCGACAACATCAGCGGGGTAGTGCTGAGTTGATCACGAGCCGGGCTTTTCAGCAGGTCATAAAGCATGGGACCGAGGACCGCCCCAATGCCGTAAGCCATAAACACCATTCCATAGTTCATGCCCATATTTCTGGTCCCAAAATAATCGGCGGTAATGGTCGGGTATACGGCCAGGTAACCACCAAAGCAAAAACCCACCAAGGATACGCCGATAAGGATCGCCGGGCCGGAAAGAAGCTTTAAGGACATCATCGTCAGTCCGCAAATCAGGAAAACAAGGGTGAGCGTCCTGGTGCGTCCCAGCTTGTCGGACACTCCGCCCCAGATCAGCCGGCCGGCGGCATTGAAGATGGACACCGTCATTATCGCGGAGGCCGCCAGCGCCTCGCCCAAGCCCTGGGCCTTGGCGATGGGTAGGGCATTGCCGATAATCATCAGGCCGGCGGCGCAGCCGAAAAGGTAGGAAATCCAGATCATGTAGAACTGAGGGGTCTTGATCATCTCACCGGTAGAATAATTCGCAGACGCCTTTTTGTCGGCCTGCACCGGCGGGTTCCACCCGGCAGGCTTATATCCCGGCGGGGGGTTAGTCAGCAGCTGGGCTCCCAGAATAACGCAAATGCCAAAGATAATCCCCAGGTAGGCGAAGGTATTCAGAACCCCGGCACTGGCGATTAAGCTCTTGGCAACAGGCGTAAAAATCAGGGCACCCGCGCCGAAACCGGCCACAGCCAATCCCGATATGAGGCCCCTCTTATCCGGAAACCACTTGATGCAGGTGGCCAGGGGACAAACGTAACCGGCGCCTATACCTGCCCCACCCAGTATGCCAAAGGAGAAGTACAGCCAGCCCGCGGAACTGGTCTTGCTGGCCAGGATGAGTCCCAGGCCGAGCAGCAGGCCGCCTATGGTGGCCACCCACCTGGGGCCGATCCTGTCCTGCAACCTGCCGAACACCACCGTTCCCACGGCAAATACCAGAAGGCTTATGGAAAAAGTAAGGTTGGTGGCCGCAGGTGTCCAGCCGAACTTATCCATCAGGGGTTCCTTGAAGACACTCCAGATATAGACTGCACCCAGTGCCAGCTGAATCAGCAAGGCTCCCACCACAACGATCCACCGGTTCATTACTCTTTCCGACAATCGCTTCTCCCCCCTTTGTTTATCGGTAACCCATATTCCCACGATCTGCCGTGTTGACCGGCCCATAGGCCTACACACCTTTTGAAAAAGAAAACCATGAAAGTCGCCGTTCCTGCGCGGGGAACGATGGACCTCCATGGTTGGACTGAGAGGCGGTGGTTGCTCCAAACCACCGAGAGCACCCTGAAAACTTGCCACCGGTTCTCTCTCTGTATCGGTGATTAAATAAACAGTCTCCATTGAGGAATATGCACTTTTTGTTTATGGAATCGTCCTACGCTTCCTTGCTTTCGTACCGCTTTTTAAGCTCGGCGATGACCGCCGGATCGGCAAGCGTCGTCGTATCACCCAGGGCGCGCCCTTCGGCAACATCCCTCAGCAGACGGCGCATGATCTTGCCGCTCCTCGTCTTGGGAAGTTCGGCCGTAAAAAACACATCGTCCGGCCGCGCGATCGCGCCGATTTTCCTCACTATATGGGCCTTCAGCTCATCCTGCATTTCCTTCCTGGTACGCACGCCGGTTTCGATCTCCTTGGCAACCTTGGCCTTGAGGGTAACAAAGACCGATATCGCCTGACCCTTCAAGGCGTGGCTCTTACCGATCACCGCCGCCTCGGCCACACAGCTGTGATCAACACAAGCACTTTCCACTTCCATGGTGGAGAGCCGGTGTCCGGATACATTGATCACGTCGTCTACACGGCCCAGGATCCAATAGTAGTTGTGGTAGTCGCGCCTGGCACCGTCTCCGGCAAAATAGACCGTCTTACCCGGGATCTGGGTCCAGTAGGTGTCAATATAGCGCTGATCGTCACCATAAATCGTCCGCATCATTGCCGGCCACGGTTCCTTGACAACCAGAAAACCGC
This sequence comes from uncultured Peptococcaceae bacterium, assembly GCA_965544035.1. Lineage (GTDB taxonomy): Bacteria > Bacillota > Desulfotomaculia > Desulfotomaculales > Desulforudaceae > CBEULR01. The sequence continues at coordinate 5,391 of CBEULR010000015.1, forward strand.
CCTTGCCCAGCAGCACCGGGTTGCCGTTCTTGTCGACCACATCGGCCTCCACCCCCGGAACCGGCACGGTGGCCGACCCGGGCTTCAACGGGGTGATTCCGGGGAGGGCGCTGATCATAATCATCCCCGTCTCGGTCTGCCACCAGGTATCAACAATCGGGCACCGCCCTGCGCCGATGTGCTTGTGATACCACATCCAGGCCTCGGGGTTGATCGGCTCGCCGACCGAACCCAGCAGCCGCAGACTTGACAAGTCACGCCGCGCGGGCCACTGTTCGCCCCACTTCATAAAAGCCCTGATCGCGGTGGGTGCTGTGTAAAGGATTGTGACCCCGTAGCGCTCTACGATCGCCCAGAAACGATCCTGTTCCGGCCAGTTGGGGGCACCCTCGTACATCACGGTGGTCGCTCCGTTGGCCAGGGGACCGTAAACCACATAGCTGTGTCCGGTGATCCAGCCGACGTCGGCCGTGCACCAGTACACATCACTGTCCTTCAGATCGAAAACCATATGGTGTGTGGTGGATACGCCGGTCAGATAACCGCCCGTGGTGTGCACCACGCCTTTCGGCTTGCCGGTAGTGCCGCTGGTATAGAGGATGAACAGCATATCCTCGCTGTCCACTTCGGCACACGGGCCGCCAACCTGCACGCCGACTTCCAGGTCGTGGTACCAATAGTCACGGCCTTCCTTCATCTCTACTTCGTGTCCGGTTCTCCGTACCACCAGCACCTTTTCGACCGACGGGCAATCGGCCACGGCCAAATCGGTGTTGCGCTTCAGCGGGACGATTTTCCCGCGGCGCCATCCGCCGTCCGAAGTGATGACCAGCTTCGCGCCGGCGTCATTGATCCGGTCGCGCAGTGCATCAGGGCTGAAGCCGCCGAAAACCACGCTGTGGGGCGCACCCAGGCGCGCGCAGGCCAGCATCGCTATAGCCGCCTCGGGAATCATCGGCATATAGATCGCCACCCGATCCCCTTTGGTCACTCCGAGATCGCGCAGCACGTTGGCAAACTTGGTCACCTCGCGCCAAAGATCCCAGTAGGTGAGCACGCGACTGTCACCCGGCTCGCCCTCGAAGATGATCGCCGCCTTGTTTCGGCGCCAGGTATTGAGGTGCCGGTCCACGCAGTTGTAGCAAGCATTCAGCTTGCCGTTCACAAACCACTTGGCGAAGGGCGGCTGCCAGTCGAGCACCTGATCCCACTTCCGGAACCAATCCAGCCTTTCGGCCTGCATCGCCCAGAAAATATTTCGATTGTTCCGGGCTTCAGCGTAAATCTCACGGTGTTTCACATTCGCCTGCGCGGTGAATTCCTGATCCGGGTGAAAAATCCGGTCCTCGTGCAGCAGTGTATCGATTGTGGCTTTCCTAACGGCCACTATAACCCCTCCTCGCCTATGAATACCTGATCAGAAATACTTTGTAGGATTATATACGGCAGGTTCCACGCTCGGGAAGCATTTCACCGTGAACCGCAGGTGATTTCCGGTTAACGGGTGAATCGGCACGGTCAGCGGTGCGTCCAACCCTCCGCACCGTTGGTCGGCCGGCAACCGGAGGAGGCGAACGGTCAATGTGAGGTAGTGAGTGGATATACGTGAATCGGGTAAAAATATCGACTCGTATGAAGGAAAACCGCACCCCTCACGGCGAAGATCTAATATTCAGCCATTTTGAAACCCTCTCGTATGGATCAATCAGTGGCGGGTTCGAAAAGGCTGAACAGGTAGTACGATCGAAAATACAACAAGAGGATGGGGTTTTATGTACTGGAACCGGGAATACGAGTGCATGCCGTTGGAAAGACGGCGCGAGCTTCAGCTGGAACGCCTGCAGTCGCTGGTAACAAGGGTTTACGAAAACGTACCACACTACCAGCGCGTGTTTCGCGCCATGGGCATCCGTCCCGGCGACATCCGCTCGCTGGACGACCTGAAAATGCTTCCCTTTACGACCAAAGACGATCTGCGCCGGGCCTATCCTTTCGGTTTGTTCGCCACCCCCCTGAAAAACATTGTGCGGGTCCACGCCTCGTCCGGAACTACCGGTAAACCAACGGTGGTCGGATATACGCGTGAGGATGTGGACATCTGGTCTGAGGTGATGGCCAGAACGCTCGCCTGCGCGGGAGTGACCTCCGATGATATCGTTCAGATCGCCTACGGCTACGGTCTGTTTACCGGAGGTCTCGGCGTGCACTATGGGGCGGAAAGACTCGGCGCCACCGTGGTGCCCATCTCGGTCGGGAACACCAAACGACAGGTTATGCTGATGCAGGACTTCGGCACCACCGTACTGGCCTGCACCCCTTCCTACGCTCTGCATCTGGCCGAGGTAATGCAGGAGACCATTGACGATCCGTCCCGGATCAGACTGCGCATTGGCGTTTTCGGCGCTGAACCCTGGACCTATGCTCTCGGCCGTGAGATTGAAGAAAAGCTGGGCATCATCTCTATCGACATCTTTGGGTTGAGCGAAATCATCGGTCCCGGCGTGGCGGCGGAGTGCCCTTACAACATGGGGCTGCACATTTTCGATGACCACTTCCTCCCCGAAGTGATCAATCCGGAGACTGGAGAACCGCTCCCTTACGGCGAGAAGGGCGAACTTGTGATCACCACGCTCACCAAGTTCGGCTTCCCGCTCATCCGCTACCGGACCCGGGACATCACCGTTCTGCATCCCGAACCCTGTCCCTGCGGCCGCACTCACGTTCGCATGTCCCGGATCATGGGACGCACCGACGATATGCTGATCGTTCGCGGCGTAAACGTTTTCCCCTCGCAGGTGGAAAGCGCGCTGCTGGAATGCGGCCAGCTTGAACCGCACTACCAGCTGGTGGTCGACCGAAAGGGCACACTGGACACCCTGGAAATACGGGTTGAGGTCTCGGAACAGGTATTCGCGGATGAGGTGCGCGGCCTGGAGAGACTGGAGAAGAGTATTCAACGCGAAATCGAGGGCATCCTTGGCATAGCCGTCAAGGTTACACTGGTCGAACCCAAGACCATTGAACGGAGTCAGGGTAAGGCCAAGCGCATTGTCGACCGCCGTGAAGTTTACAAGGAGGGATAAACCGATGTGGGTAAAACAGATCTCAGTGTTTCTTGAAAACAAGTCGGGGCGCTTGGCAGCGGTAACCAGGATTTTGGGGCAGAACGAGATCAACATCAGGGCACTTTCCATTGCCGATACGTCCGATTTCGGCATCCTGCGCCTGATTGTAAATGATCCGCCTCGCGCCTACAAGGTACTGAAAGAAGCCGGATTCACCGTCAGCAAGACCGATGTGATCGCAGTCGAGGTCCCGGATACGCCCGGCGGGCTGGCCGATGTCCTCGACATTCTAGACAAGGGCGGCGCGAATATTGAATACCTCTATGCCTTTGTCTCCAGGTCCTCGGGCAACGCTCTGGTACTGATGAAGGTAGAAGACCTTGAAAGGGCGGCCAAAGCCCTGAGCGAAAACGGTATCGCCGTGCCGGAGCCGGATGTCGTTTACAGCATTTAGATAGACCGGAATTACACTTCTTCAGACGTGCAGCAAGGGGTATCCTCTCCGAGATACCCCTTTTGCTGCGTCTGTATGTTTTTCTGGGAGGATTAACGCCGTGGTGCGTCGCTAAACGTGAACAGTTGCTCCTTTAGGCGAGACAATATGTTCAGGAACCTCACGGTATTTTCCCTGGTCCTCGTGGAAGATCGCGAAGTTCTCCACGATGAAGCAGTACAGCAAGACACCGGCGGCTACCAGACCAATGGTTATCGTCCATTCCATCCAGGACGGGAAGTAGCTTCCGCCAGCCGCGGGAGCCATACCGGTGAACACCACGTTCATCCGGTTAAAGACAACTCCCGCCACAACCAGTGCCGAGGCCGAGACGATACCCCCAACCGAGTTCCGGATCGACGGAGTGAAGTACATAACCATCGGTACAAGGATCCCGAACAGTATCTCCACAATGAAGAAGTTGCCCTGCAAAGTGCCGTTGAACACATAGCCCCAGGCACCGCGGTAGGTCAGGTCGATGCACTTCAGGACGAAGTAGAACAGCAGCAGCCAGGCACTTACCTTCACCAGACTGGAGAGCACCGGCATCTCGTGCGCGAAGTCTCGCTTGTACGCCTTCGCTGACATCCAGCCTTCAAAGGTAACCATCGCCGGGCCGACAAACACGGCCGAGGTCAGGAAGAACACCGGAATCAGCATCGACCACCAGGTCGGGTAGAGCCGGTCGATGGTGATGATGTACAGAGATCCCAGCGAAGACTGGTGGAGTGTCGGGAGCATCACGCCGATAATAAACAGCGCCGGCAACATCTTGTCAAAGAGTGCCTTGATCTTCTCGGCCTTGATCCGCTCAAAGGCGATGTGGCCGAACTCCAGCACCTGAACGGTGGTGTACAGCGACACGCACCAGAACACTTCAAACAGCACCGAGTGGTGGCCCCAGTAAACGAAGGGGCGCCAGAAGTTGTAGTAACGACCGATGTCAAAGAACAGGCCGCCCATAACCAAGAGGTAACCGATAAGAGAGGTCAGCAGGGCCGCCCGCGCAATCGGCTCGTACTTGTGCTTATGCAGGATATGCACGATGAAAGCGGTGGAAAAACCGCCGCCGGCGATCGCGACGCCGGTCAGAACGTCAAATCCGATCCACAGACCCCAGGGCCATTCGTCGTTCAGATTGGTTGCCGCACCCAAACCGTACAGCAAACGGTAGGCAGCCACTCCGAGAAACACGGCGACGATGGCGAACAGTACTGCTCTGTACGGGGTCATTTTAAAGGTCCATCTGTGTTTTTCCATTCCCGTATCCTCCTATCGCCTAGTGTTCTTCATCGTTCTCGGAGTGCCGCTTTTTCGTGTACAGGTAGAGCGAAGTCAACACGGCAGTCCAACCGATGGCAATATGGGGAGTCCACTTCAGTACATCCCAAGTGTAGTTCGGAACGCCCCGTTTGGTCAGGTCGGTCCGGAAGCCAAGATCCTCAAACGGGACCCCTGAAATGTACATCACGGAGGTTCCGCCCACTTCGGTTTCACCGTAAACATGGTTGACATACTTGTTCGGTTCAGCCTGGATTCTGGCGTGTGCTTCCTCCAGCAGATCCGACCGCTTACCGAACTTGATGGCGCCTGTCGGACAGGCCGATGCACAGCCTGGCGTACCCCCCTGAGCTACCCACTCATGGCAAAAATGACACTTCGTAACTTCGGGGAAGAGTCTATCCCACTCGTACTTCGGAACCTGGAAGGGGCAGGCCAGCATACAGTAGCGGCAGCCCACGCAGATGGTCGGGTTGTACACGACCGGGCCCCAGTCTAATTTCACAAAAGCGTGCACAAAGCAGGCCGATTCGCACGCCGGCTCCTCACAGTGCATACAGGCTTCCTTGACGTGCTGCCACGCCATCGTGCCGTCACTATTCTGGACCAGATGAGGGTTGACCACGGTATAGTCGTGGCCGGTCATCTTTATCCCATCCCAGGTCATTTCCGAACGGGGTGGCACCAGTTCCAGATTATTCACTTGTTTGCACGCTGTTTGGCACGCCCGGCAACCGATGCACCGGGTCAGGTCGATCAGCATGCCCACCCGATCCGGGCTAAGATTACTCGCCACCTGGTTACACCTCCTCTATCAGAGTCAGGTCGGTATCGTGAATCCTTGCGGAATCAATCGTTCTGCGGTGTCCCCGTCTTAACGCCATTGGGAGCACCAATTATTGTCGGGTGATATCACCTCACGCTACTCTATACCACCCGGAACCTTTTCAGGTTCTTGCTACCGCCTTTTACCTCAATCGCATGGACCGCGCACGCTATGCAGGGGTCGAAGGACCGCACGATGCGCACGAGCTCAACCGGGTTTTCAGGATCAAGCACTTCTGTTCCCACAAGTGCCTGTTCCACCGGTCCAAGCTGGCCCTTGTCGTCACGCGGGCCGAAGTTCACCGTACCTGGCACCACGGCCTGGTAGTTCTTAATCCGGTAGTCTTCGATCTCAATCCAGTGTCCGAGCGCCCCGCGCGGAGCCTCGGTAAGCCCCATACCCTTTCCTTCCTTGGGTACGTCGATCGGCTCATAAGCCGGCTCACCGATGACCACCTCGTCAATCCATTGCGCAAGCGCGTGAGCGATTTGCGAGGTCTCCAAAGCCCGGGCGAAAATGCGTCCGAGTACGGAGTAAGCCTTATCGCCAAGTTTGACGATCTCCGGATGACGCGCCACGACGAGCCGGGCCAACGGTCCGACTTCAACTACGTGGCCGTCATAACGCGGCGCTTTAATCCACGAGTAGGCGTTCTTCTTATCCACCTCCGGAACCGCCCGTCCCTCATAGGGATGACGTCCCGTCGTATCGTTGGCGTACCAGGAGTAGCGCACGTCCTCAGTGATCTTGTCGGCGTCCAATTTTTGCAACTGGCCGTCGATGAAGACACCACGCGTGAAAAACAGGTTTTCTCCACTCGGGTCCTTCTCGTCGGTCTGCGGATAGGCACCATAAGCCATGAAGTTCTTGCAGCCCGCGCCGAGCTCAAAGCAATCACTATAGACTTCGGCCACAGCCAGAGCGTCCGGGATGTACACGTTGTCGATAAAATCGGTCAGCTCCGCAAGTAACTGTTTATAGAGCTCAATCTTCTCCGGTGTCGGGGTTTCGGTCACTCCACCAGGCGTATAGGCAGTGGTGTGCGGCATTTTCGCCCCAAAAACCGCCCCCAGAGAATGAGCCTTTCTCCGCATCTCCAGAGCTTTGAGGTAGTGCCCGACCAACACCTCGTTGACCTCCGCCGGCAGGCGGTAGGTGTCTCCGTTATCGTAACGCGGAATAAAAGGTGCCGCATCCGGACCTTTGACATAGTCGAGCGCTACGAGGTGGTAAAAGTGAAGAATATGCGACTGAAGCAGGTTCGCACCCTGGACCAGATTACGGATAACCCGGCCGTTATGGGGCGGAGTGACGCCAAAGGCATCATCCAAGCATAGCACCGAACTGGCGCCGTGCGCGATGGGTCAGACACCGCAGATGCGCTGCATAATATGCTGTGCATCCCGCGGGTCACGTCCTGTTAAGATTGTCTCCAAGCCGCGAAACAGGAGCCCGCTGGTCTTGGCGTCGACCACTTTGCCGTTATCCAGTTCGACCTCTATTTTCAGGTGCCCCTCAATCCTGGTTACCGGGTCGATCAAAATCCTGTTCGATCCACTCATTTAACGCTCACCTCCCTTGTGAACTATTTGCGGTTACCGGTGACCGGCATAGACCCGTACAACGGGGAGCAGCCATCCGGGAAAATCGCTTCGGAACAGGCGTAACACGGTGCACCGGCAGCAATACACCAGTTCACACCGTTGTTCCACCCGCGCTTCGGGCAGTCGGACATCGCAATAAAGCCCTTGCATCCCAGCCCGGCCAGGCAACCCTCGTCGCCAATTTTCTGGGCGAAGATACCCTGATCGAAAAAGGGACGACGCGGGCAATTGTCGTGAATGCTTGTCCCGTAAAACATCTTGGGTCTAAGATACTGGTCTAGTTCGGGGATCTCATTGTAGGTCAGAAGATGAACGAGTGTTCCGACGAAATGATCAGGGTGCAACGGACAATTTGAAATGTTGATCACGTTAATCTTCCGTTCACGCGGATAGGGGTTGAGAACCTGGTCTACACCCAACACACCAGTCGGATTGGGCTGACCGGCAGGGATACCGCCGTACGCGGCGCACTGGCCTGCGGCGACTACCGCCTTTGCCTTGGCTCCCAGTTCTTTAACCGCCTCGAGCGCGGTGATTTCCTTCCCTTTCCGTTCGCCGATCATGCAGTAATGGCCGTCGGCCCCCGTAGGAATACCGCCTTCCACAACCAGAACAAATTCCCCGGGATAGCGTTCGGCGGTCTCGAAAAGCGCATCCATACTGGCCTCACCAGCGGTCGCCATTACGGTCGGATGGAAACGGAGGCTGATCACGTCGAGCAACACCGTGCCGATGTCAGGCTCAACCGCGTTCAGCAGAGATACTGAACAGCCCGAGCAGCACGCAGCCTGGATCCACACCACGGGAGGCTTACCTTCCGCTGCCTGGACAAGGGTCTGGGTAATCTGCGGTCCAAGCAGGGACATCAAGCTTAAGCCTGCTGTAGACATACCGCAAAGCTTAACAAACTCCCGGCGCGAAATCTTGCGCAATTTACTCCCTCCCTTTCAACTACAGTCAGTTGGGAACCGATTCAGTACGCAGGAATCAGGGGAAAACTCCGGACGACAACCTGGTGAATGCTTACACATGCACAACGGCAATCTTCTCCACAACACCGCGCGGGGTCGACAGCTTTCGACATGACCTTGATAGTTAGTACGTCGGTCAATTAGGAAATGAGGATAAGTCACAATAAGGTGGTTCTGCTCCGCAAAGCCCCCGCCCCAAGGGGTGCAGTAACCGAGAAGCCGATCCACCCATACCCCAGGCATCTCCGCAAATATCCCCCGCAAAGATCAATACGCCATGCAGAACCCCCTTTCAGCCAATCAATATAACGGATCCGCGGCATCCCATTTTCCTGCCGCGCCTGCAATAAAATACATCTGACGACATTCTCCGGGATTCGCGGTCATTCGACACAATTCGCCTTTATAGATCCCTAATAACATTATAATTATTGTGCTATTTGTGTCAAGGATTTAATGTACAGGTTTGAAATGCTTGATTCTGTGTGTACCCGAAATATGATCCTTGTACTCTCTTGTACAATCTCATTTATCTAGTCAAAATCTTTTGATTTTAAGCGCAAGTTCTCACTTACCCGCTTGGGGCGGGTATAAAAACAAACCGGCCGAATATGGGAAGTCGGCCGGATACTCTCTCCAAATTGCCGGGCTCCACGCTGGAACTCTCACCCTTTCCGGATAAATCCCTCGAGCCGGCAGACCCTGCGGCATACCCTTTAGGTCGCGTGGCTCGGAGCGGCATTCTGTTTTCTTCCAGACGCCACCCCTAAACCCCCAAAAAAAAGAGCAGTTTCAGCCGAAACTGCCCACAACCAAGCAGACCCATTGACATAAGGCAACAGGCGCTTGATGCGATTGTTTCCAAATCACCTTTAATATAGGTCTAGTGTCCTTGACTATTGAACTGTCCTGCTGTCTCCTGGTTCTGCAGGCAGCTCGATACTTCTGTTGATAAAACCCTCCCGCATGGCAACCAGGTCCAGATGTAGCGTTCTTACATCCTCCAAAAACATTGCTGGTTTTTCACCCAAAGCAGAGACACTCTGATCTACGGTCTTGATGTACCCTTTGCATTCTTCGCACACGTAGACCCGGTAGCGCTTTTCGTTGTCCACCGTAAAGTACTTGATCTTGCTCCCCTCGGTGTTACCACAGTAGGGACAGCCGATCCGGTGGAAAAACCACTCGCATTCGCATAAAGAACAGTACAGCCGGCGGCGCCCCACCGCCTTGGACAAATAGGCCATCGTCGGATTGCCGCCGCATACGGGGCAGGTGCCCCGGTGCCAGGCATCATAATCAAATTCCGCAGACAGCTTCCGGGTCATAAGGCGCATGAACGGCCGCAGTGTTTGGCTGACCAGGAAGCTTACCACTTCAACCTGGAGCTTATGTGCATCCACCAGTTCCTCAATCATCTCGGAGTCCCGCCGCAGCACACCGTCAATGAATTCCGCGCGTGCACCGGTTTCCCGGGGCATCGCCTCCAGCACCCGTTCGATATCAGCAATCTGCTCGGCCTGGTGCTTTTTCATTATCTCACTCGTGCGAGACATCAGTTCAAAAAACACATCCGGGGCTATTTTCGGCACCGCACAGCGCATGAGCGGAACCCCGTTTCCCCACTGTTCACGCACATCAGCACCTAATGGCGGAAACGAAACCGCCTCGTCCGGGATGCTCAAGGCAAACAGATCATTGTATAGATCCACCAGCTGCGGATGCAAAATCTCGTTTTTCTCCACCAAGCTCCGATCAACTCCTCGTTTGCTATCGTCCCTATCATGGTAACAAACCGGGGGAGCGGAAATCAACTCCCCGCTCCCCCATCATTCGTCAGAGCAATGTCCGGCTGTGTTCAGGGCTAAACCTGAACGGTTGCTCCCTTGGAGGAGACTATATGTTCAGGAACCTCACGGTATTTTCCCTGGTCCTCGTGGAAGATCGCGAAGTTCTCCACGATGAAGCAGTACAGCAGGACACCGGCGGCTATCAGACCAACGGTTATCGTCCATTCCATCCAGGACGGGAAGTAGGTTCCGCCCGCCGCGGGAGCCATGCCGGTGAACACCACGTTCATCCGGTTAAAGACAACGCCCGCCACAACCAGTACCGAGGCCGAAACGATACCCCCGACCGAGTTCCGGATCGACGGAGTGAAGTACATAACCATCGGCACCAGGACCCCGAACAACATCTCCACAATGAAGAAGTTACCCTGCAGGGTACCGTTGAACACGTAGTCCCAGGCACCGCGGTAGCTCAGGTCGACACACTTCAGGATGAAGTAGAACAGAAGCAGCCAAGCACTCACCTTCACCAGACTGGAGAGCACCGGCATCTCGTGCACGAAGTCGCGCTTGTACGCCTTCGCCGACATCCAGCCTTCAAAGGTGACCATCGCCGGGCCGACAAACACCGCCGAGGTCAGGAAGAACACCGGAATCAGCATCGACCACCAGGTCGGATAGAGCCGGTCCACAGTGATGATGTACAGAGATCCCAGCGAAGACTGGTGGAGTGTCGGGAGCATCACGCCGATAATAAACAGCGCCGGCAACATCTTGTCAAAGAGTGCCTTGATCTTCTCGGCCTTGATCCGCTCAAAGGCGATGTGGCCGAACTCCAGCACCTGAACGGTGGTGTACAGCGACACGCACCAGAACACTTCAAACAGCACCGAGTGGTGGCCCCAGTAAACGAAGGGGCGCCAGAAGTTGTAGTAACGACCGATGTCAAAGAACAGGCCGCCCATAACCAAGAGGTAACCGATAAGAGAGGTCAGCAGGGCCGCCCGCGCAATCGGCTCGTACTTGTGCTTATGCAGGATATGCACGATGAAAGCGGTGGAAAAACCGCCGCCGGCGATCGCGACGCCGGTCAGAACGTCAAATCCGATCCACAGACCCCAGGGCCATTCGTCGTTCAGATTGGTTGCCGCACCCAAACCGTACAGCAAACGGTAGGCAGCCACTCCGAGAAACACGGCGACGATGGCGAACAGTACTGCTCTATACGGGGTCATCCTAAAGGTCCATCTGTAACTTGATTTCAAAACCCGTACCTCCTATCACCTTATTGTCGCCCGCACCGAAACCAACTAGTCCTCTTCATTCTCGGAACGCCGTTTGGTGTACACATAAAGTGCGGTGAGTACGGCGCTCCAGCCAATGGCGATGTGAGGGGTCCACTTCAAGACGCTCCACGTATACGACGGGGCGCTACGTTCGGTAACATCGGTTCTAAAGCCGAGTTTTTCGAACGGTACATCGGAGATATAGATCCACGATGTACCACCGTATTCCTTCTCACCCCACACTCTTGGCTGGTAGACATCAGGAGCCGAAGCAATACGTTCCTTGGCCTCCGCGATCAGATCCTTGCGTATGCCGAACTTCAGGGCTTCTGAAGGGCAAATCGAAACACAGGAAGGTGCCAGACCCTCTTTCTGACGGTCGACACAGAAGGTGCACTTCAAAACCTCGGGGAAGAGCTTATCCCATTCGTAGGACGGTACACCGAACGGGCAAGCCAGCATACAATACCGGCAACCCACACAGATCTGCGGCTTGTAGACAACCGGTCCGTCAGCCAGCTTAATAAAAGCGTGTACAAAGCAGGCCGATTCACAAGCCGGTTCCTCACAGTGGAGACACTGTTGCTTCACGAACCTCCACTTGAGACTGCCGTCGGGCTCCTCGATATAATTGAAGGCCACGCGCGTCCACGTTGTGGCGTTGGTCTTGGGTGGGTTTGTCTGGTCATTCGTAAAACTGGTCTTCATTGCCGGGAGGTCATTCCAGTCTTTACAGGCCACTTGACAGGAGCGGCAGCCAATACACCTGGAGATATCAACCAGCACGCCCTTCCTGTCCTCGTTAAGCTTTACATATCCGGCCACTCAATTCACCTCCGCTAGTTACGTTCTGTATGGAAATCCGGTACTAGGCCTTCCGGATGTTGCACGTGAAAGCCTTGTACTCGGGGATAAGACTGTTCGGGTCGCCAACACACGGCGTTAAGTCGTTGGCACTGGCGCCCGTAGCCAACCCGGCAAAACCCCAGTTGTACGGGATAAGGACCACATCGATTTCCTTACCGTCGATGTTAAAGGGTTTCAAACACGGGGTTACATAAGCTCTGAGCGTAATCTCGCCGCGCGCCGAAGAAACAACGACCATATCGCCGCCGTTCACACCGAGCTTCGCTGCAAGCTCCCGCGACATCTCAACGTACACCTCGGGCTTCAGTTCTACCAGGTTCGGCATGTTCCGTGTGGACGCACCGCTCTGGTAGTGCTCCTGCACCCGGTGGGTTGAAATGACGATCGGATACTCCGGATCCTGCGGCTTCGCCAACAGGCTGAAAATGCCCGGGTATTTCATCGCCATCGGGTTCGACTGAACCGGTGACATAATGTTCCTTATCGGGCTCTCCACAGGCTCGTAGTGCTCGGGAAGCGGGCCGTCCTTAAGCCCGGGCGCAATCGCGAACAGCCGGGCAATACCCTCGGGCTGCATGATGAAGGGTTTGGCGTTCTGATCGGGCGGAACCGGCTGTCCGGTAGCCGCATCAACCGTCGCAAAGTCCGGGGTATCATTGCTGCCCCACTTCGAGCCGTCCCACCAGACAACCGGATGCTCGGGATCCCACGGTTTTCCGCTGGGGTCACAGGAGGCCCGGTTGTACAGGATCCGGCGGTTGGCCGGCCAGGCAAAAGCCCACCCGAGGTTGGCGCCGATGCCTTCGGTCTCCCGGACCCGGCTCTGGCAGGCCGGATTCTCAAAGTTGGAAAAGTACCCGGAATAAATCCATATACCGCACGCCGTTGAACCGTCGTCGCGCAGCGCGGCAAAACCCGGTACGCCCTTCCCGTCTGCCACGGTATAGCCGTTCATTTCCAGAGCAACTTGCTCGTAAGACGGCTCGTGTCCTCCGGCGTCATAGTTCCAGTTCAGTTTCAAAATCGGATCAGGGAAGACGCCGCCTTTCTCGTATTCCTTCCGGATAGCCTTGTAGAGCTGGTTGAGTATCCAGAGGTCATTCTTGGAGTCACCCAGCGGCTCGAGAGCCTTGTAGCGCCACTGGATCCAGCGGTTGCCGTTGGTAATCGTCCCCGGCTTTTCGTACAGGTGGCAGGCCGGCAGGAAAAAGACCTCGGTCTTGATCTCGGCCGGATTTGCGCCGGGACGTTCCCAGAACCGGGCGGTCTCGTGGACAAACGGATCCATGACCACCAGCCAGTCAAGGTTCTCCATCGCCTTGGCGGCCTGAATCGTGGAGACACCGCCAACCACCGGGTTTTGGCCCATGCAAATATATCCTTTCACAATGCCTTGGGCCATATCGGAAAACGTCGCCATATGCGAATGCTCGCGGCCGGTTGTCTTGGGCAGATAGTCAAACAGCCAGTTGTTCTCCGCAGTAGCGTGGTGGCCCCACCAAGCCTTGAGCATGCTCACGATGAACTTGGGCCGGTTGGACCAGTATCCCGCCGCGGGGGTTTCCTTTGCCTTGTACATTGCCCAGTCCTTATGCACAGCGGCATTGGGAACGGGGTTGTAACCCGGCAGATAGTGGTACAACATCGCCATGTCGGTCGAGCCCTGAACGTTGGACTCACCGCGCTGCGCGCTGACTCCGCCGCCGGCGATGCCGACGTTACCGAGGAGCAACTGCATAATGGCAATCGCACGCACGTTCTGTACGCCGTGGCTGTGCTGGGTGATGCCGAGAGCATAGATGTAGTTGCCGGCCTTGCCTGGTTTGCCGGTTGAACAATACAACTTCGCAATCTCCAGGAATTTCTCCTCCGGTATGCCGGTGATCCGCGAAACGGTCTTGGCATCATAACGCGCCACGTGTTTCTTCAACAGCTGGAATACACAGTTCGGATCCTGCAATGTCGGATCCGTCTTGACCGCGTCGCCCTCCATTTGGTACTTCCAAGTCGAGGTGTCATACTTTGCGGGTGCGTCTCCGTCCGTGAATACAAAGCCTGAAAAGACACCGCCATTGTCACCCGGAAGCTTAATGCCGGGATCGATCAGGTAAGAAGCATTGGTGTAATGGAGAATGTATTCCTTGTGGTAGAGTTCATTTTGAATGGCGTAGTTGCTGATCCCGAGTAGGAAGGCAATGTCGGTACCCGGTCGGATCGGGGCATAGATATCGGCTTGGGAAGCCGTCTTGGTAAACCGGGGATCGACAACAATTAGCTTGGCACCCCTTCTCTTCGCCTTACAGATCCAATGCATAGCCGCCGGATGGTTTTCCGCCGGATTGCCGCCGCAAACCAGAAAGACATCGGCATTATAGTAGTCAGGATAGTGATTTGTCATCGCGCCTCTTCCGAAAGAGTTTGCCAGACCTGGCACAGTAGAAGAGTGTCAGAGGCGGGCATGGTGATCCATATTTATTACGCCGAGCGCCCGCATCAGCTTGTGGGCCAGATAGCATTCTTCGTTGTTGTTGGAGGCCCCGCCAAGGAAACCGATGGCCTGGGTCCGGTTCACCGTAACATCCACCGGGGTCGGGTTGCCTTCGGCATCCGGGAATGCTACCGTTTGCGTCCGCTCGAACGTACCGTCTCTTGTCGCCTTAATCCGCTTCGCGATCTCGGAGATCGCCCAGTCCCAAGTCTTTTCCTCCCATCTGTCACTATACGGAGCACGATAAAGCACCTTGAGAGCCCGGTACGGGTTGACAACACGCTTTCCATCCTTGTCCACGATATAGGTTACGTCGGAAAGCGCCCTCCCTTTCGGGCACATGGTGCCTTCGTTAATCGGGTTGTCGGGATCTCCCTGTACCCCAACAACAACCCCGTCCACTGTATGCACAAGAAGACCGCAGCCACAGCCGCACCAGGAACACACCGATGGTGTCTCCTTGGCATACTTTAGCTTGAATTCACGCACGGGGATGTGATCCGGCACCTCGAGTGTCGCGTGCGCCACACCGGCTCCGGCGAACACCGACAGCCCCGCAGCGCCGACTCCCAGGGACTTCAGAAAATCCCTTCTGCTAAGTTTTTTCATGCTAAAACTCAAGACCCCCCTTCTAGTCTTTTCCAACCAACTGACTATAGATGTTGCTCGCGGCCAGACCCCTCCTTCCCGTATCCGTGATTCCACGCACAAGCAAGCACATTTGCACAAACTGCGCAAACCTTCATACTATTAATGATAGGGTGTAACTATATACATGTCAAACTACAAATATCTCCTTAAATCGCCACGATTCGACATCATTCGCCATATTTTAATAGGGGTCATATGCTCTTTATTTCGCTAACCGGGTCCAGACTTGGCTATTGCTAAAGGCAATACGGCTCGGGCAGCAAAACAGCCTTCACTTCATCGCCCTCCCTTAATGGACCGTGCCCGGCCGGAATGTCAATGAGCGCGTTGCACAGCAGCATCGACTTTAGGGCTCCGGGACTTTGTATTCCCGCCGGAACTGCATAATAGGCCCCGTTTTTCCAGGTGACCACGGCGCGAAGCATGCGACGCTGCTTACTTGGTTTAAGGAAAGGCGCTTCCATCAAAACATTGATCTCCGGCAGGCGTCCGGAGCTTCTCCCACCCATTACTCGGAGAAGAGGGCGCACCAGCATCACAAAAGTAATCATGGCAGCCGAAGGGTTACCGGAAAGACCCATAATCAACTTCCCGTCTTTTGCACCGCAAGCTGCGGGCGAACCCGGCTTCATTCGTATTCTCCAGAAGAGGATGTCGGCACCGCCGAGGACCATCGCCTCTTTAACATAGTCCTTGTCCCCCACGGAAACCCCCCCGGTGGTGATAACCATGTCATTGTCCGTTAACGCTTGGCTTATGGCATCGGCAATGGCCTTCTTGTCGTCTAAGACGGCGTTGCCTGGTGACACGGCTCCGCCGGCTTCCCGTACCAAAGCGGATAGTGAATAGAGGTTGCTGTTGTATATTTTGCCGGGCTCCAAAGCTCGGCCCGCCTCCAATAGTTCCGACCCGGTGGAGAAGATGGCCACTCTGGGTTTTGCAAAAACCTTAACTTTTTGAAGACCCAGAGAAGCCAAGAGACCCACTGCGGCGGGGGTGATGTTTACCCCTTTAGAGAGGATTTTCTCCCCTTCGGCTACATCTTCACCCCTGGAAATAAAATTCTCCCCCGCGCGGAGAGGAGAAGAAACCAAGATGGTGTCCCCTTCCCTTCGTATGTCTTCAAACCTGATCACGGCGTCGCTTCCATCCGGCAGGGGAGCACCGGTAGTCACAGCGGCCGTCTCCCCCGGAATCAGCGGTTTCGCAGGCACATCACCGGCATATACGGTCTGGGTAACACGCAGAGCAACGGGGTTTTCCACGCTCGCCCCACTAATGTCTGCCGCCCTTAACGCATAGCCGTCCAGGGGAGACCTATCGAAAGGGGGCAGAGGGAATCCGGCCACGATATCTTCGGCCGTTACTCTTCCCAGGGCGTCAATAATGGGAACTTCCTCAACCCCCACCGTTCCGGCGTAATCTTGCAGAAGTTCCAACGCTTCTTCCAGGGCGATCGATTTCTTCATACTGCTTACCTCCCGGCATCCTGAATTGCTTTTTCCGATAACTTGCGCCCCTAGTACCCGGTAGTAAGGGTACAATCGGGAAACCGGCACACTTCGCAGCTCCGGCAAAGCCCGCCATACCCCATAACCGCGAAGTCCTTTTTCTCCAGCCTTTCACCGGCCAGTACCCGAGGCAACACAATATCAAACACCGTGGTCTTGGCATACATCACACACCCCGGCAGCCCCAGCACCGGGATGTCCCCGATGTAGGACAGCATAAACATTGCGCCGGGCAGTACAGGGGTTCCGTACGTCACAATGGTACCCCCCGCCATTCTGATGCCTGTCGGGGTCAAGTCGTCCGGATCCACAGACATGCCCCCGGTAACCAGCACCATTTCCGCCCCTTCAGCCAGCAACTGCTTCACGCTTTCCGCAATCTGCTCCGCATCGTCCGAAACGATCACCCGCCGGAAGACCTCGCAGGAGTATCGCTCCAGCTTCTTTACAACCACCGGTCCGAAGGAATCCTTGATCCTGCCCCGGTAAACCTCGCTGCCGGTAATGATAAGACCGGTACGCTTTGGCATCAGGGGCATTACCTTTACAATGGGACCTTCCCGGTCACATACTTCCTCAATATGCTTTATTTTGTCCTCCTCAATAACCAAAGGAATAATCCTGGTCGCCGCGACAACAGTCTCTTCCTGGACCACTCTGTTCCCGGGCAGGGTAGCCATCATCAACTGGTCCTGGGTGTTCAGCAGCTCCAGAGTTGCTCTGCTTACTTTCAACAGCCCCTTGACGGTTGATTTGAGGCTTACCTTTCCTTCCGCCGGCTCGGTCAGGACGATATTGTCACCCGCTGCCGCTTCGGCCATGCGCAGCGCGGCTTCGTTTTCGTGGAGAATGCCCGGACCCGCCTCCCAGGCGTAAATGTGTTCCTTACCCATTCTCAGCAGTTCCGGGATATCTTCTTCCGTAATAATGTGTCCCTTCTTGAAGGCAGGACCTTTGCTTTTTCCGGGGATAATTCTGGTCAGATCGTGACACAACACACTGCCTACAGCTTCTTCCACTTTCAAGAGTTTCATCCCGGCAATCCTCCATTCCATTAGAGTCAAGATGTCATCGGAATCCGCCTTGTTAAATCTTCTTTTCATTGCGCCTACCCAAGGTTCACGCGGGACTCGGCACGGATACCATATGCAATTTAAACTTAGGCATTCCGGCTCTGTACCGACTAGTCAACCAGCCGCCGTCAACGCTTATCCCCCGGGAGTTCATACCTTTCCTCCAATAGTGCGGCCACGCCGGCGGCGTCATCCAGGTCGAAAACGGGGACCCCGATGTCCCACTCGGCATCGCTCACCAGGGCGATCAACTCACCGGGAGCACACAAGAGCTCGGTGCTGCGGGCCGTACGGTTGATTTCTATCTTGGGTTTGTCAGACCTCTTGTACCCTTCGGTGAGGATGATATCCACGTCACTAATCATTTCCGCCAGCCGGTCGAGGCTCATCTCTTCCTTCAATTTCTTGATCACGGCCACTTTGGCCGGGGAAGATATTGCCACGGTGTCCGCTCCAGCCCGGGCGTGACGCCATGTGTCCTTGCCGGGCTTGTCCATATCGAAGCCGTGCACATCGTGTTTGATTGTTCCCACTCTTATGTTCCTTTTCTTCAATTCCCTGATGAGCTTTTCCAAGAAAGTGGTCTTACCGGCGTTCGACTTGCCCACCACGGCTACCACAGGCGGCTTATTCACAACATCACCCTCAAACCCTTTTCGATATACGGCACTTGAGTACCGGGGGCATTGCCCGAGCAATGCTTTTATAAGCTCAGTCTATCCATATGACTGTATACGTTGAACTCTTCGCCCCGGGCAAAACCCACCAGAGTTAAGCCCAATTGATCGGCAAGCTCCACGGCCAGTTGGGTGGGTGCTGACCTTGATACCACAGCAGGAATTCCTATGCGCGCGGCCTTGATGAGTATTTCGGAGGATATTCTTCCGGTGAGCAGCAGGCATTTATCTTCTGTGGACACACGGTTTAACAGCGCGTAGCCCAAGACCTTGTCCACAGCGTTGTGGCGTCCGATGTCCTCGTACACTACAAGCATGTCCTTGCCGTCGGCAAGCCCGGCACTGTGCACTCCCCCGGTTAGACGGAATGTGTGGGACTTACTATCCAGAGCGGACATCAGGTTCGGGATAAGAGGTGCGGCAAATCGGGCGGTCGATTTTACAGGCTGCAACTGCTGGGCATCATTAATAAAATACAGGGACGACCGCCCCTTTCCGCAACAACTGGCGATATGGCGGCGAAGAAAATTCTCCGTTTGAGGCGTGGGCAAGTGTGTCGTTACCCATATCAGACCTTCTTCTTCGCGGAAGGAAATATCCTTAATATCCGACAGTTCCTTGATCAGCCCCTCGCTCAGCAGGAATCCCACCGCCAATTCCCTGTCGGCACCCGGTGAGCATATAAGCGTTGCCAGCTCTGCATTGTTAAAAAACAATGTCAGCGGAATCTCGCTTACCACCTGAGCTTCTGCGGAATGCAGCCGACCCTTTCTATATACTTTTATTTGGCGTTTGCCGTATGTAGCCGAAGTGGGCACGGAAAGCCACTCCTTTCTAAGAGAGTTCTGCAAAACCAAGATATCCGTGTTCGGCATCGATTGTAATTATACTGCGATGCAATGCAGGTTACACACAAATGCTTCAAAAAGCAGACTTGGGTCTTGATCCCTTATTCTAGGCCGCGCCCAAAGTGACTGTCAAGATTGGTGCAAGGCTTGACGGCCTGCCTTGAATTGCGTCTTGGTTTCAGCCGACACCATTAAATGTTTTAGGACCACCCCTTTTTCTATCATCAAGATTATATCTGCCAAGTAACCGGCGTCCTCTTCGTCGTGAGAAACCAAGACAAAAGGAATCTGCCACCGCCGATGCAGGCTCTTCAACTCCTCCCTCAAGACGATTCTCGTATCCTTGTCTAACGCGCTGAAAGGCTCGTCCAAAAGCAATAACCGGGGCTGTGTAGCCAGGGCTCTGGCCAGGGCCACCCGCTGCTTCTCCCCTCCGGAAAGCTGGCTGGGATACCGATCAATGAGGTGTCCCACACCAAAGGAGTCCAGTAATTTCACAGGATTCAAGGCAGACCGGCTGTGTTTCTTACTTTGGAGTCCGTATAAGACGTTCTGTCGCACCGTCATATGCGGGAAAAGGGCGTAATGCTGAAAAAGGTACCCGATATTTCTGGATCGTACTGGGATATCGATGCCTTCCTCTGATGAATAAAGAAGCTGATCGTCAAGCTTGATGAAGCCGGAAGTCGGTTTCACCAGGCCGGCCAAACAGTTTAAAACAGTAGTCTTGCCCGAACCGGAGGGGCCCCACAACACCAAGATTCGATTCCCGACCTTGAGCTGCAGGTCCAGGGTAAAATGCCATAGTTTTTTGGTCAGTCTTGCCTCCAACATCCGTAACACCTTTGCGTTAGTAATTTCGCCGCTTCGCCCAGCGGTTTACCCAAAAGATGACCATGAAGCTGAAGATCGTGATAATCGCGACCAGCGATCTGGCTGTGGCGTTATCTCCGGCGTCCACCGCAAAATAAATGGCCAGTGGTATGGTCTGCGTCAAACCGGGTATGTTCCCCGCCACCATCATGGTGGCGCCAAATTCGCCCAAGGCGCGGGCGAATGAGAGCACCAAACCGGCGAGTATGCCCGGCCAGGCCAGCGGGAGAGTCACGGTAAAGAATACTCTCATCTCACCGGCACCCAGGGTCCTTGCCGCCCTCTCGTAATTAACGTCTACGCTATTGAAGGCCGCCTTGGCGCTCTGGTACATCAACGGGAAGGCCACAACGGTGGAAGCCAACACCGCCGCCCACCAGGTAAAAATGAGCGAAACACCCAAGTTGGCAAGGGCTTGACCAAATAGCCCGTTTTTCCCGATGAGCATCAGCAAGCCGTAGCCGATAACCGAAGGAGGCAGTACCAAAGGCAAGGTGATGGCCGCCTCCAGTACATCTTTTCCAAAAAAATCCCGGCGGGCCAGCAATCTGGACAAAGGTATTGCCAAGCAGGCGACCGTCAACAAAGAAATTGAGGCAACCCGGAGAGATAGAACCACCGGGTGCCAATCACTTAGTTGAAACATCATGACAATCGATTAACCACTTCCAAGCGTTATAAAACCATACTTGGTAAATATTTGAGCGGCTTCATCACCGGACAAAAAAGCAGCAAACGCTTCCACTGCTTCCGGGTGCTTGGTGCTCTTGATGATTGCCATAGGGTAAACAATAGGTCTGTGCGAATCAGCAGGAGCAGCAGCCACAACTTTGATTCCCCTGCCGAGCAGGGCATCGGAACGGTAAACCATGCCGCCATCAACATTGCCGGTTTCCACGTAGTGAAGCACTTGGCGCACATCCTTGGCCGGCACCAGTTTGGGCTGCAGTTCATCCCAGAGCCCAAGAGTCATCAATGTTTCCTGGGCATACTTGCCGGCGGGTACCGTTTCCGGCGTGCCGATACTGATTTTCCCGATATCGTCATCGGCTAGTCCTTCAAAACCGGTAAGATTGCAGTCTTCCGCGGCGATTAACACAATTTCGTTCCCCAGCAGGTCCTTCCGGGAAGCACCAACGATCAACCCTTTTTCCTCCAGGGCATCCATTTGGGATTTGCCGGCGGAAATAAAAAGG
Organism: uncultured Peptococcaceae bacterium; assembly: GCA_965544035.1. Classification (GTDB taxonomy): domain Bacteria; phylum Bacillota; class Desulfotomaculia; order Desulfotomaculales; family Desulforudaceae; genus CBEULR01. Next base: position 26,891 of record CBEULR010000015.1, read on the forward strand.
TCGACCGGCGCGCCCTCCTCAATCTGCCTCTGTAAAGTACCGGAAGCAGCGAAGTTATAGGTGATGTTCACTTCGGGGTGCTGCTCGGCGTAAATCTCTTTTATTTCCTGCATCGCATCGGTCAGGCTGGCCGCCACCGAAACCATGAGCTCCACCGGTTCTGCTTCTTTCGCTTGCTCCGTGCCGGCCCCGCAGCCGACAATAGCAATTATCGTCAGCAACATAAGTCCAAGTATGCACAGCAGCTTTTTCACACGATTACCTCCTTTTCCCCATTCCTCCGGCCGACATCTCACCTTCCATAAAGACTATCCTCTTATCCCCGAAAACCCACTCTTACTTAACAATCCGATCTAATGCACCACCTCCTCATTAAGTCCGGCAAGAGTGCCCGGCACTGCCCGAGAACTGAATATGGGACACTGCTCCGGACGGACATGAAAAACCGGGCCGCGAAAAGGCGACCCGGTCTCAACTGCCCGGACGGGCAACGTACACCAAGCACTCTCCTTTCCGCAACGGGAGGCACGCCCGTTTCCAGACGCACCCTATCGGTCCGTAACCATAGCCTTTAAGCGACAGGCCACCGGACTCGGAGACACTGTATTTTCATAAGAAGATTCGCTATAGACAAACTAATTCCTGCCGTCGGCGTAATAATACCTTCGGGAAAACACCCCCGATCACTTTACTCCAAGCTCGGATCTCGAATTCGGACAGAATCTTTCCAGGCCCATAATTGCTGCCGTTCCAGCAATTGTAGTTCCGAAATAGATAACAGGTTTCTTTAGACTTAAGAAACCAGTAAGGGTATCATTGCAGACCGTGCTTCCGGTAACCACGAATAGATCGGCCCATTTTTCCACTTCGATAAGATCACATTCGCCACTCTCAATCCTGACGCCGAACTTTTCCTTCCCAATATTGTCCGGATTCAAATCGAAGACCCGCATTTCAAACTTTCCGGCCAAAGCCTCTACCATGGCCGGCTGCAAACCAAAGAAAGCAATTTTCGGGTCATTGTACTCGCTTTTTATTTTTTCAACTAGCCGTAGACTGCATTTATGGGGATCTTCGTCTTTACAGTGGATGGTATGATCAGCAACTTTCAGGTAAGCAGCCACAGCATTCAAGCTGGAAACAAATACAGCACGGTCATAGTTGTTATTGATCGGCATACTGACAATATCCTTTAGCTTTCCGCTGAAATCACGAGGCATATCAGTAAAGGCCTGTCCATAATAACCCCGAAAACTAGCCTGCATTAATTTCTCCTTTCCCTTTTGAAGTGGAAAGTCTTGCCGCTCAGGATTACCTATGGCTTCTTTAACAGAAAGCACAGCGCCCTTTATTTCAATACTATGCTCCTTTAGATTATACTTTTCGATTGTTTGTTGAAACGTTTCTTTTAATTTATCGTACAGTTCATAATCCTTTCCCATCCAAAGCCCCTCCTAAGATTCTCTTATTCTTAAATCCTGGATAACATGCAGATCCTCTTGTTTCAAAGACAACCTAACCGATTTGCCTTGTCTTAACCCCATCCTCTGCCAATCTGCCATGGACAAGGTCACTTGCCAGCGTCCGCTTCCTTTACAGATTACATCTACATGCGTGCGATAGAAGTTGTTTTGCTCTATTTCAGCCCGCCAAGCATTAGGCAAGTTATGATGATAACCGTTATCCAGATTTAACTCGATATTCCCGGAACGAACAACCAGATGCGCTTTTTCACCAGCGAGATACGGCTTTTTGCCGCTTGTTATCGGGCCTAAAACCAGATCTTCTTTTTTGAAAAACACTAATCCCTTTTCTTTTACAATTTCCCCTTTCTGAATATTCTCCACAAGCAGGAAACTAGCCATAGAAAGGGTTTCCGGCCTATTAAAGATCTCCACGGGTTTGCCCTGCTGGAGGATCCTGCCCTGTTCCATAACCAAAACATCGGTTCCCAACTGCAGGGCTTCGTTAAAGTCGTGCGTAACATGAATGATTCCGATCTGCTCCGAGAAATGTAGTTCGCGCAGCAAGTCCCGCATCGACTGGCGCATTCTGGGATCAAGCGCGGATAGAGGCTCATCCAAGAGCAGGAAAGCCGGGTTTAACAAAATAGCCCGGGCCAGAGAAACACGTTGCTTTTCACCCCCGCTCAATGCCCGTGGATAACGGTCTACTAAGTGATCAATGCCCATTTTCACGGTAATCTTTTCTAATCTATCCAAAATGGCTTTTTCCTTGTGCTTTTTCCTTGCCTTCGCTCCAAATAATATATTGTCTTTTACATTTAAAAACGGGTACAAGAGGCTGTCTTGAAACCAAAAGCACGGCATTCGGGCGGCAAAAATGTAATTTCGTGATTTCCTAAATAAATCCGGCCTTCCCCGACGTGGCGCAGACCCGCTAAAGTTTCAAGCAGCATCGTCTTTCCACATCCGGTGGGGCCGAGAATAACCAAATAATCACTTTGTTGCATCGAAAAGGTAATTTCGTGCAGCCTGAATTCCCCGACCCGGACGCTGAGATTGTCGACCGCCAAAGATTGTTTCATAACGGTATCTCATCCGACAAGAATGCTTTAAAAATGACTAACAGGAGCACGGCAATGAGCAGCATAACCATAGGCCTCAAATACGGTTGGACCCTGTTGCAGCACAAATTCCATAAAATCTGCGGCCAGGTCCTTGTTATTTGAATAAACTAAAGACGCAATAGGAATCTCTTCGACTTCATTAAATTCCGGGGCAATCTCGATTATTTCCAGCTCATCCCTGTTATTGACGGTATTGCTGTATTCCACAATGCCGGCATTTCCTTGTCCCATCGTGATCACCGCCAGCACTTTGGCCGGTGTCTCCAGATTGACAATGATGTTTTTCTCAATTTCAGCCGTCAAACCGGTATTATCGAATATTTTGTAAGCGGTTTTCCCTATTGCCGTCGCGTCCTTATCCGGAATAACCAGTTTAACATCCGCATTGGCAAGATCCTCCACAGAAGTGATTTCGGCCGGATTGTCTTTAGGTGTAATTATCACCGGGGTGTGATAGGCAATAGGACCGATTACCGTTTCGATGTGATTCTGTTCCTGCGCCTTTTCAACAAAGGTCATCCCCCCGGGCATGTATATATCACCTTGTTTCATCGCCTCCAATTGGTTTAACAAAGCTCCTGAATTTTGAAACGTGAGTTCCACTCTTGTTCCCGTTTCCGCCTCATAAGACTCAGCCAGTTCTGTCACCGGGCCTTTCAGATTGGCGCCGACATAAGCAAATAAAACTTGCTGCTGTTCGGACCGATTTTCTTTGTCCTGCGCTGTTTGGTCTCCGCATCCCATAACCCCAATCAGGGATGTAATCATAACTGCAATAATGACGCCGGTTAGCCTTTTCAATCTGAAGAATGTGATCATCCCATTACCCCTTCATTTTTATAAATTTCCATAAACATCGCCCGAAGGTAGACCACCACTCCCGTCCGGGAAGATCCGGTTCCGCCCGCAGCCCAATCGATCATAATTACATCCGGCGCACCACTCCCTAATAAACTTTGCAAAACCGCCCGGCAGCGAAAACCCGGGGGGAAAGGGCCTCCGCATCCCTACTAGATCCGAGTATGGGGCACTGCTCCGTGCGGACATAAAAACCGGGCCGCGAAAAGGCGACCCGGTAGCAACTGCCCGGACGGACAGCATACACCAAGCATTCTCCTTTCCGCACTGGGAGGCACGCCCGTTTCCAGACGCACCCTATCGGTCCGCAGCCATAGCCCTTCAGCGACAGGCCGACGGACTCGGAGAAACTCTATTTTCATAACGGATTCGCTGTTGACAAACTAATTCCTGCCGTTGGGGTGATAATATTTCGGCGGTACACACGAAAAACACCGGGCCGAAAGCCCGGTGCAATAACTGCAGCCATATGGGACTAAAGCGCTGAATGAAGCTCCCTGAATACCAAATTGAAGGTCAGAATCTCCAGCTTTACCGCCAAGTCCACGTTGCGCACAATCACGTTCTCCGGAACATCCAGAACAACCGGACCGAAGGTGAGTAACGCCTCAATACCGGCTTCAACCAAAGTGTTGGCGATGTCCTGAACCGCCCCGATAGGCACCGCGATAATTCCGATTTTTACATCGTGTTCGGCAACGACCTCAGGCAGCTTTTCCAAAGGAAGGACGTCAAGCTCGACAATCCGCTTGCCAATCTTGGTCAGATCGTTGTCGAACACCCCGACAATATTGAAACCCCGGTCGGTAAACCCCTTGTAGGTACAGAGCGCCGTCCCGAGATTCCCCGCACCAACCAGAACAACCGGCCAGGTTCGGGTCAGGCCAAGAATCTTCAGGATGTAGTGAATCAGTTCTTTTACGTTATACCCGACACCCCGTGTTCCAAATTCTCCAAAGTAGGCCAAATCCTTACGCACCTGAGCCGGGCTGACACCGACGCCCTTGGCGATTTCCCCCGAGGATACGGTGATTGTGCCCCTTTTATCCAGACGCTCCAGGAAACGAGAATAAATGGACAACCTGGAAATTGTCGCCTCTGGAATCCTCAATGCCTTCAATGGTGAGGGCCTCCTTGCGGTAATACAGTTGAGAGAAAATTATCACTCTTATATGGTAAAATTATAACCCGCATCTCGGGAACGGGTCAATTACTTTTGTTAATGAATTCACTTTCATTTGCAGTTTTCCGGAAGACTTTTACCGCTTCACCCGGATCGGCTGCTCCAAAGATGGCTGAACCCGCAACAAGAACGTTTGCTCCGGCATCGACCACCCGCCTTATGTTGTCAGGGTTGATCCCCCCGTCCACCTCGATATCCGCCTCCAAATTCCTTTCGGTGAGCCGCCGGCGCAAGCTTGTAATCTTGGGCACTACCTCCTCGATAAAACTCTGACCGCCGAATCCCGGGTTCACCGTCATAATCACGATTTGGTCCAGCAGGGGCAGGACATATTCCAGTTCTCCGATCGGGGTGGCCGGGTTGAGAGCGGCACCGCAGCGCGCACCCTGCTCCTTAATCAGGCGCAACGTGCGATCAAGATGCCTTGTCGCCTCCACATGTACGGTGACAATGTCGGCACCGGCTTTGATGAATTCCCCGACGTAGCGATCCGGGTTTTCGATCATCAGGTGCACATCAAAAACCAGGCGGCTGAGCGGCCGCAGAGCGGCTACAACCAGCGGACCGATCGTGATGTTCGGTACAAAATGGCCGTCCATGACGTCAATGTGCAGGTAGTCGGCTCCGGACTGCTCCACCCGGAGAACATCCTCGCCCAGACGGGAAAAATCGGCAGAAAGAATTGACGGTGCTATTCTTATCACTTACTCAATATCTCCTCTCAGCATCGATTATCTCGTGCAGGAAATCCAGGTAATTCCGATACCGGAATTCGGCAATGGCGCCGGCGGCCACGGCAGCCTTCACGGCACACTCGGGTTCCCGGTCGTGCAGACAGCTATCGTACCGGCATCGGCCCCTCAGTACCCGCATCTCAGGAAAGAGATCGGTCAGTTCCTCCCGAGCCACGGCAGGCAGTCTCAGGCTGGAAAACCCCGGCGCATCAGCAACCCAGGTTTCCGGATCGAAGCGGAACAGCTCCACGTGACGGGTCACATGCCGCCCCCGCTTCAGTTTGCGGCTGATCGTGCCAACACGCAGGTTGAGCCCGGGCATGATCCGGTTGATCAGGCTGGACTTGCCCACCCCGGATTGTCCGGCAAACACTGAAATCCTGTTGCGAAGCAATCCGATCAGAGTATCGACACCCAATCCGGTTACGGCACTGGTCAACAGCAGTTTGTATCCGGCTTTCGGATAGGCTTGAATCCATGCGGGAATATCCCCATCGGAGAGATCGGCCTTGTTCAGACAGAGAAGCGGTGTAATGCCGGAGGCTTCACACATGACCAGGAGACGGTCAATCAGGTTCGGAACGGGTTCCGGATCACGGACGGCAAAAACCACGATCAGCTGATCCACATTGGCGATAAACGGGCGGTGCAGAACCGTCCTGCGGGGGAAGACCTCCTCGACGACTCCCTCACCCTCCCGGGTGGAAGAAAACCGCACCCGATCCCCGACGGCCACCGTTCCCCGTGATTTCAGCCGGCCCCGTAATGTGCAGCGGACGATGCGGTGCCCGTCATCCGCGAAGCAGTATCCTCCGTAAGCCTTCACTACCACCCCTTCGCTCATCCGCTACGCCGCCTCTTAACTGTAGGTCTTCTCATCGTACAAATTATCATCAATATAGATTTTGATCACGGCACGGCCGGTATACGACACCTCCCGGGAAACCCGCTCACCGGCGTCGTGTACCGCCATATAGGCCTCTGATTCACCGTTCACGTCATCAACCAAGATGCGCAAGACATGTGTGCGCCCGTCATCGGGCATCGTAGCGTGCACCACGTGCCGCCGTTCCTCGGGACCGGGTCCCGAACTGAGCGTCAGCTTTATCTTCGTCCCTTCCCGCACGGTAATCCCGGGTGCCGGACTCTGACCGATAACACGCCCCTCGGACTGCTCACGGCTCCTCCGTTCGGTCACGCTTCTCTCGTCCAGTTCAAGTCCGGCCTTGATGATTTCAAGCCGTGCCTCGTTTAAGGTCAGACCGGTCAGATCGGGCATCTGATCAACCTCAGGGTTGGGGGCCCCCTTGCTCACCGACAATTCGATTTCGGTACCCCGCGGATGCATGGTGTTCGCCTCAGGAGACTGACGCAGCACCGTACCAGGTGGCGCCTGGTCATCACTGACCTCCTGTCGTTCACCTATCTCAAAACCGGCCCGCCGCAGCATGTCCTCAGCCTCGGCAACCAGATAATTGGTCACATCGGGTACACGCAGCAATTCTTTCCCCTGACTCACCGTCAAAAAGATCGTCCGGTTCTTTTTCACCTTCGTATTAGGTTCTACATCCTGCGCGATAACCATACCCTTTTCCAGTTCGTCACTGTAATCAAAAGAAACCGAAGCGCGCAGACCGCGAGCCGCAAGTTCTTCCTCGGCCTCTTCCACAGACAGGTTCCGCACATCTGGTACCACAACCTCGGGAACGTACATATAGGATCGAAAACCAAAGTAACCTCCGATCAGCAGCGCGATCAAAACCACAACCGCCCCGGCCAGTACCGACGGGCTCCAACGAAGAAGCGGCGGCCGCACCGGGGTATACTCACGGGTGACGTCCTCGGGCGCCGCTTCGTCCTCCGGCAGGTTCATCCGCAAGTCAATCGAAAGGTCACGGGCGTTACGATAGCGATCGGTTTTCTTCTTTGCCATCGCCTTCTGCACAATCCGCTCCAGCTCCCGGCTTAGGCCGGGATTGAGCGCCCGCACCGAAGGAGGATTTTCCTGAATATGTTTAAGCGCCACCGTCACCGGGTTCCCGCCATTGAAAGGAACCTTCCCGGTTAAGAGCTCGTATAGTACCACACCGAGGGAGTATATATCCGACTGGGCATCAGCGGTATCACCGCGTGCCTGCTCGGGAGAGATGTAGTGCACCGATCCGACCAGTGTCTTGGTCTGCGCCAAGGTTGTCCCCGAGGCCTCGCGGGCAATGCCGAAATCGGCCAGCTTGGCCTGGCCTTCAGGTGTGATCAGGATATTGTGCGGTTTCACATCACGGTGGATGATCATCTGCTGGTGCGCGTGGGAAAGCGCATCGGCCACCTGCCGTGCGATCGCCACCGCCTCGGCCGGCTCAAAACGGCCCTTGCGTTTGATCATCGTTTTCAGATCTTCACCGTCAATGAACTCCATCACCAGATAGTGCACATCACCTTCCCTTCCCACATCGAACACGTTCACAATGTTCGGGTGGGAAAGGCTGGCCACAGCCTGCGCCTCGTGATGAAAGCGGGCGACAAACTCTTCGTCGGCACTGAATTCCGAACGCAAGACCTTGACGGTTACCAAACGCTGCAGCAGTGTATCCTTGGCCTTGTAAACAACGGCCATGCCGCCCTCGCCCAGGTATTCGATTATCTCATATCGACCGCCCAGGGTCTTCCCGATCATACGCCTTCAAACACCACCAAAACTAGCGTTATGTTATCCCTTCCTCCGCGATCGAGGGCCAGCGACACAAGCTTCTCAACACACGCGCCGGGGTCCGGGATAGAACCAACGGTTTGGGCGATTTCATCATCATGGACCAGTCCGGTCAACCCGTCCGTACAAAGCAGCACCCGGTCGCCTTCCGTCAAAGAATAACGCCGAACATCCACATCGACTCCGCTCTCGGTTCCCAGCACACGGATTAATACATTTCGATAGGGATGCACACCTGCTTCCTCATCACTCAGCTTTCCCTGGTTGATTAATTCCTGTACCATGGAATGATCCTCGGTCAACCGCTGCGCACCGTCGTCCCTGATCAGGTAGACCCGGCTGTCGCCCACGTGAGCCACAACCAGCCCGCCATCCAGAAAGACACAGGCCGTCAGCGTGGTGCCCATCCCTTCATACAACTCATTTCTACGGGCTTCGGCAAAAACCTGGTTATTTGCCCAAATAACCGCCTCGGGCAGTGCTTCAGACGGTGCCGTTCCCTCATCAACCAGCCTGATATACTCCGCTTCCAGAGCGCGGAGCGCCATCCGGCTGGCCACCTCCCCGGCCTTGTGCCCGCCCATTCCGTCGGCCACGGCGAACAAACGGTATTCCTCGTTCACACAGTAATCATCCTCGTTATTCGCCCGTACCAATCCGGTCACGGACACTGCTTTCCACTTCATACCGACCGACTCACTCCCCCTTGCGGTTCCGGTGCCGCAGCTGCCCGCAGGCCGCACCGATATCGGCACCCATCTCTCTGCGCACCGTGACCGAGATCCCGTTTCGTTCAAGGACATCCTGAAAACGGGCCACCGCCTCCCTGGTTGGCGGACTGTAACCCCGCTCGGGAACGGGGTTTACCGGAATCAGGTTTACGTGACACAGCATCCCCCGTATCAGGTCAGCCAGTTCGGCGGCCTGTGCGGGCGTATCGTTCACACCCTTTAGCAAAGCATATTCAAAAGTGACCCGGCGCCCCGTACGCACGGCATAATCCCGACAGGCAGGGATCAGCCGTTTCAGCGGATATCGACGGTTCACAGGCATAAATCTGTTTCTCAGATCATCATTGGGTGCGTGCAGCGAAACCGCCAGAGTGATCCCCAGTCCCCGGTCGGCCAATTCCAAGATCTGCGGCACCAAGCCGCAGGTAGACAGGGTGATGCGCCGCCGACTGATCCCCAGACCGGAATCAGCCGAAAGCGTCTCGATGAAGCGCACGGTGTTCTCAAAATTATCCAGCGGCTCACCGGTACCCATAATCACCACCCGCTGCACATCGCGACCGGTATCACGCCGCACCGCCAGCACCTGGTCATAGATCTCTCCCGACGTCAGATTACGCACCCAGCCCCCCAGCGCCGACGCACAAAAAGCACAGCCCATCCGACACCCGACCTGCGTGGAAACACAGACTGAGGTTCCGTAATCGTGTACCATCAGCACGGTCTCGACCGCGTTCCCGTCGGACAGGCCGAACAGGTATTTCACCGTATCCCCGTCCGCCGAAGACAGTCGTTTCAGCTGCATCAACCGGCCGAGCGTGAAGCGGGCGGCCAGTTCGGACCGAAATGCGGCAGGCAGGCTGGTCATCACGTCGAATGACTCGGCGTCCTTCCGAAAAACCCACTCCGCCAACTGCCGCCCGCGGTATCGCGGCTGACCGAGCGCAATCGCCAGCTCCTGCATTTCCTCCAGGGAAAGATCTTTTAGGTTGATCATATTATCATCAGTAGCGAATAGCGAGTATCCAGTATTTGCTAGAGCAGAGGAAAACCAGTAGCCGGTAGTCAGTTCTCCTGACTCCTGACTCCTGACTCCTGACCACTACAAGTTCCTCTTCCTCATCCGGGCAATGAAGAAACCATCAACGCCGTGGACGTGCGGCAGCAGCTGAATGTATCCCCGGCTCAGTTCGGCATCACCCAGACCCGACGGGAGGAACGGTCTCAAGTCCTCCAGGACGAAGTCCGGATGGTTCTCCAGAAAGCGTTTAATCTGACCGGTGTTTTCCTCCGCGGTAATGGTACACGTACTGTACACCAATACACCGCCGCGCCTGACACAGCGGGCGGCGCCGCGCAGGATTTCCTCCTGAAGCCTCACCAGCCCCGGGAGTTGTCCCGGTTCTTTCCGCCAGCGGGCATCGGGCCGCCGGCGCAAGACTCCCAGCCCCGAGCAGGGGGCATCGACCAGCACGTAATCCGCCCAGCCCTCCAGGTCCCCAGGCAGGCTTCGTGAATCCTGACACACCGTCTCCACACAGGTGACACCCAGACGTTCACAGTTCTCACGAATCAAATCCAGTTTATGCGGGTGGATATCCAGCGCTCTGATTACACCCTCATTACCCATGAGCTGTGCGAGATGGGTGGTCTTCCCGCCGGGAGCGCTGCAGACGTCGATCACCCGGGTGCCGTGTGCCGGGTTTACCGCATGGGCTACCAGCATTGAGCTCTCATCCTGGATCTGAAAAACTCCGGCGTGGAAGCTTGACAGCGTCCGCAACGACAGGAACCCCTTTATCTCCAGCCCTTCCGGCGCAAACCGGGTTGCCCTTACAGTCAACCCCTCCTGCTCCAAGGTGCGGATGAGGTCTTCCCGACTGGTGCGCAGGGTGTTCGTCCGTACAGTATTGGGCGGCGTGGTATTGTCGGCCCGGCACAGGCTGACGGTTTCCTCGAAGCCGAACTCCCTGAGCCAGCGTTCCACCAGCCAGGTGGGATGCGAATACCGCAGAGCGATATGGCTGATCAGATCTTCCTCCGCACTGGGAAACACGATGTCGTCCTTTTGTCGCACAACGTTCCGCAGCACACCGTTCACAAACCGGACCGCGCCCGGAGTGCCGTATTTCTTGGCCAGCTCAACGGCCTCGTTGCAGGCGGCGGCGGGAGGGACCTTGTCCATATAGAATACCTGGTATGCCCCCATCCTCAGGATGTTCCTGATCCAAACCGATTGGGTACCAAGAGGCTTCTGCAGAAAGCGGGACAAAATCCAGTCCAGAGTATTGAGCGTCCTCAGCGTACCGTAAGAGAGCTCGGTTGCAAAGGCCCGGTCAAGTTTTCCCGGCTGATACTGTTCAAGGGCCCTGTTCAGAGCCAGGTTCGCATAAGCTCCTTCCGATTCAACGGCCTTCAAAACGTGCAGTGCGATCTCTCGCGCCGGAATCTCAGACAACTCTCCATTCCCCTTTTTCAATAGACTATTGCAGCAAGGTGCGTGCAGGCAGCCGGTGACCACGCAGGTAATCACCAGCCGACATCCGCCGGCCGCCGGCCGGCTGCAGTTCGGTAATCACCACCCGGCCCTGTGCCGCCTGTACTATTATACCGTATTCGGGGTCGGCCGCCAGCACCTGACCGGGTTGTCCCTGCGCATCGTTTTCGGATGGTTCGGCTTCCACCCGCCAGATCTTTACCCGTTCATTCCCGATCCGCGTACACGCACCAGGCCAAGGATCCATTCCCCGCACCTGGTTGCGGATATCTTCGGCCGGACGATCCCAGCGGATCAGTTCATCATTCTTGGTCAGCATCGGCGCATAGGTAGCCTCCGCCGGATCCTGAGGTTCACGGGGCGCCACGCCTCGTTGCACCAGGTCAAGGGTCTTTACCAACAACTCGGCGCCCACCTCGGCCAACCGGTCGTGCAGTGTTCCGACGGTGTCGTCGCGCCGGATGGGAACTCTGGTCCTCAGGATCATATCGCCGGTGTCCATCCCCTCATCCATATACATTGTAGTCACGCCGGTGACCGTTTCCCCATTGATAATCGCCCGGTGGATGGGGGCCGCGCCCCGGTAGCGCGGGAGAAGCGAAGCATGCAGGTTGATGCACCCCAACGGCGGTATATCAAGCACCGCCCGCGGAAGAATCTGCCCGAATGCGACAACGACGATAATCTCAGGTGCCGCCGTTCGAAGAAGCTCGATGAAGTCCGGATCACGCACCCGCTCGGGCTGCCACACCTCAATTCCGGCCTTTTGGGCGAATTCTTTGACGGGCGGCGGCAGCAGCTTCCTCCCCCTGCCGCGGGGACGGTCAGGCTGGGTCACCACCCGTGAGACGGAAAACCCGGCATTGAGGAGGGCCTTCAGCGAGGCCACCGCAAAGTCGGGTGTACCCATGAACACAATACTCATTAACGGGCTACTCCTTATAAACCTTGACGGCGCGGTCGGTGAAAACGATTCCGTCCAGGTGGTCTATTTCATGCTGCAGGGCGCGCGCCAGAAAGCCCTGGGCCGAGATATATACTTCCTCCCCCTTGAGATCGAAACCCCGCACCTTGACCGACAGTGCCCGATCCACTTCGCCCCAGATTCCGGGGAAGCTCAGGCAGCCTTCCTTGCCCCGCTCTTTTCCGGAGGCTTCCAGAATCTCGGGGTTGATTAAGGTCGTCAGTCCCTCACCCAAATCAATGACGATCACCCGTTTGGAAATCCCGATCTGCGGCGCGGCCAGCCCGATACCGCCCGCCTCATACATCGTTTCGGCCATGTTCTGGACCATGCGCTTCAGGTTGGGCGTAATCTTGGTAACCTCTTTCGCCTTTTCACGCAGTACCGGATCGGGATAGCGTACAATGTGCAGTATTGCCACGGTATAATTCCTCCTAATCTGTATCTCAAGCAGGATACCGTTATCCTACATAATATATTCCGGATCGATATCAATACTTACCGTCACACGGCGCCCTGAAACCCGACGGAACCGCTCGAGCGTATCACGCAGCAGAGAACGCAGTATCCGGGCCTGAGGCGCCTTCAACACCAAGTGCCACCGATACTGGTCCTTCAGCTTTGGTATCGGAGCGGGCACCGGCCCCATAATCTGCACCCCATCCCCGCCGGAAGGCATGAGGTTTCTGCGGAATGTATGCGCGGCCTCGCTCACCTCACGCTCATTTCCGCCCCTGATCACCACCCGCGCCAGAGAACTGAACGGCGGATACCCCAGTTTCCGTCTGACACCCATCTCCCGGATAAAAAACTGCTCATAATTCTGTCGGGACGCCGCCTGGATCGAGTAGTGCTCCGGACAGTAGGTCTGGATGATCACTTCCCCGGCCAGTTCGCCGCGGCCCGCCCGGCCGGCCACTTGGGTCACCAGCTGAAAAGTTCGCTCGGCCGCCCGGAAATCAGGCAGGAGAAGACTGGTATCCGCATTAATCACGCCCACAATCGTCACACCGGGAATGTCGAGCCCCTTTGCTACCATCTGCGTTCCGATCAGGATATCCGCCCGCCCCTGGGAAAAGGCCCGCAAAATTCGCTCATGGGCATACTTGCGCGTCACCGTATCTCCGTCCATGCGCAGGACACGGGCTTCCGGGAACAGGGACTCCACTTCTTCCTCCACCTTTTGCGTCCCCGTTCCAAGCGTGCTCAGGTGTTCGCTCCGGCAGGACGGGCAGTACGGCGGCTGCGGTATCTTGTAACCACAGTAATGACAGCGCAGGACTCCGTCCCGGTGTTGGGTCAGACTGATCGCACAGTGGGGACAGCGCATCACCATCCCGCACTCCCGGCACAGCACCACCGAGCTGTAACCCCGCCGGTTCAGGAAAAGAATCGCCTGTTCGGACTTGGCAAGCTTCTCCCTTATTCTTTCCACCAAAAGGCGGCTGAACACCCGCCGGTTCCCCGCGCGGTGCTCCTCGCGCAGATCAACCACTGAAACCTTGGGCAGCGGGCGCGCATCGATCCGGCGGCTGAGCTTTAGAAGGCCAGATACGCCCTTGATCGCCCCGGAATATGTCTTCAGCGCGGGCGTGGCCGTTCCAAGCACAACCACGGCCTTATGCATGGTGGCGCGGGCAAGAACCACATCCCGAGCGTGGTACTTCGGATCTTCTTCCTGCTTATAAGAGGATTCGTGTTCCTCATCCATTATTATAAGTCCTATGTCGGGTAAGGGTGCAAATACCGCCGACCGGGCCCCCAGCACCACCGGTGCGGCACCGTCGGCGATACGCTGCCACTCGTCGAACCGTTCACCCGCCCCCAGACGGGAATGAAGCACGGCCACCCGCTTCCCGAAGCGCGCCCTGAACCTATCAATCATCTGCCCGGTTAAGGCAATCTCCGGCACCAGAACCAGCGCCTGCCGTCCGCGCTCCAGGATGCTCCGTACGGCACTGAGGTAAACCTCGGTCTTGCCGCTGCCGGTCACCCCGTGGAGCAAAAACATCCTCCGTTTCCCGGCATCGAAACCGCTCTCGATGGCCCTCACCGCCGCCTCCTGCTCCCCGCTGAGAACCGGAGGAGAATCGGGCTCACTCTCCCAGGGATAGGGATGCCGGGCCACACTCATCCGGGATACCGTCAACAATCCCTTGCTGATCAACGTGCTGATAACATCCGGTGATGCCCCGGCCAAATCCGCCAGCTCACGCCGGGTTAAACCCGGGCACTGCTGAACGGTCCGCCACACAGCGGCCTGCTTCGGCGCACGTTTCAATTGTTCCTCAACTTCTTCCGGGGAGACTCCCTGGGGGGGATGGATCGTCTCAACGAAACGCGCCGCTCCGGCGCGTACCGGTGCCGCGATGGTCCGCAGCGCCTTAGCGGTAGGGCAGAGCCAGCGCCGGGCAACCCACTTGGCCAGCGCGTACAATTCCGGGGTAAAAACGGGCTCAGTATCAATGACTCTTAGAATATCTCTGGTCTCCGCAACAGCCGGGGTTGAGGAAAAACCGACCACATAGCCCGTCAGGCGACGCCCGCCGAAGGGGACGGTCACGCGCATTCCCATCGCTATAGAACCCCGCATGTCCACGGGGACGTGATAGTGATACACCCGGTCGGTCTGGGGCACCGGAAGGTCGACAATCACCTCGGCATAGGCACGCTCATCGCTCAACACCACAGCCTCCCGCCAGATCCCTGACTTCGTCCAATATCCGGTGCGCAAGCGCCGATTTCTCCATCATCGGCAGCCGGCTGACCCGGCCGTCCGGGTAGGCGAATACCGCGATATTGGTGTCTACGTCAAATCCCGCCCCGGGGCGGGTCACATCGTTCGCCACAATCAGGTCGGCGCCCTTGGTCCGCGCCTTGGCCACGGCACGTTCCTCCAGCTGTTCGGTTTCAGCGGCAAATCCGACGAGGACGAATGATCTCTTGAGAGCCCCCAGCTCAGCCAGAATATCTACCGTTGGCTCCAGGATCAGGGAACCGGCTTCCCGGCTCTTCTTTATCTTGGTGTCCGCCTGTTCCCGGGGACGATAATCGGCCACGGCGGCGGCTTTGATCACCGCATCGCAGCCTTCCAAGTGCTCCAGAACAGCCCGCCTCATTTCAGCGGCCGTTTCCACAAAAACCGCCCTGACTCCCGGCGGCGGGGCCAGCGCCGTCGGCCCGGTGACCAGGATCACCTCTGCACCGCGCTGTCTGGCGGCCCGGGCCACCGCATAACCCATCTTGCCGGAACTGCGGTTTGATATATACCGCACCGGATCCAACGGTTCCCTGGTCGGACCGGCCGTAACCAGGATACGCCTTCCAGTCAAATCCCGGTCGGAGGCAAGGTCGGCAATGGCCTCAACAATCGTCTCGACTGCCGGCAGCCTGCCGGGGCCTTTCTCACCACAGGCCAGCCTGCCGGAACAGGGCTCGAGAAAATGATAACCCAGTGCCGTCAGCGTCTGAATGTTGCGCTGCACCACCGGGTTGGCATACATTGTCGTATTCATCGCCGGGCAGAACAGAACGGGCCGGTCGAAGGCCAAAAACAGCGTCGTCAACAAGTCGTCGGCAATACCTGCGGCGGCCTTCCCCAATATATTCGCCGTAGCCGGGGCAATCACCATGATCTCCCCCCAGCGGGCGATCTCGATATGCGATACACCGCTTGTCCGGGGAGCAAACATATCGGACTCGGCCGGTCGACCGGTGATGGTCTGCAGTGCAAGAGGAGCGACGAAATCTTTCGCCGCAGCGGTCATTACAACCTGCACCTCTGCTTGGCGCTTCACCAGGCAGCCGGCGATTTCCACGGCCTTGTAGGCGGCGATACCTCCTGTAACGCCCAGGATCACACGTCTACCGGCCAGCACCAACGATAATCACCCCTGCTATTTGATACCGTCTTTGGTCTGACGGAACTGAAGACGGTCTTCTGCAATCTCCCGTAGGGCCCTTGTAACGGGTTTCCCCGGCTCGGGGGTAATCCCCTCGTTTTCCTTGTCCACCAGCGCACGCGCCCTCTTAGCGGCCACAACTACAAGTGTATAGCGGCTGTCCGCTTTTTTCATCAACTCATCCAGTGAAGGACGGTTCATCATTCCTTTATCCCCCTGCATCATAAAAGGAGCTTCTGCAAAGTGCCCCTGTGCTATTCCGACACCCGAAAGTATTTCGTACGACATTTTTCCGCCACCATTATCGAATTGATTTTAGACACCGCATCTTCCACCCGGTCGTTCACAACCACATAGTCATACCGGTGCACCGCCTGCATTTCCCCGCGCGCCCATTCCAGGCGGCGTTTAATCTTCTCGGCCGAGTCCGTCCCGCGCATGATCAACCGCCGTTCCAACTCTTCAAACGAAGGCGGACACAAGAAAACCAGGACGGCTTCCGGAAACCGCTCTTTCACCTGCAGCGCACCCTGGACATCGATCTCCAACAGCACATCCCGCCCCCGGTCCAGCAGGCCCATCACCGGTCCGCGGGGGGTCCCGTAGAAATCGCCGTACACCTCTGCCCACTCAAGGACCTCGCCGGCGGCAACCATTTCCTTGAACCGCTCACGGCTGACGAAGTAATAGTGTACTCCTTCCACTTCCCCGATACGCGGTTCACGCGTGGTCACCGAGACCGAAAGGTGAATCGTCGGTGAACGCTCAAGAAGGGCACGACAAACCGTGCCCTTTCCGGAACCGGACGGACCGGATATTACCGCCAGGATGCCGTGCACCAAGCGCCCCTCCCGCGTCTAAGCTTCATCCATCTGCTGGTTCTGTTCCGCCTTGTTTACCAAACGGTGGGCCACTGTCTCCGGCTGTACCGCGGAAAGAATGATGTGATCCGAATCGGTGATGATAACCGCTCTGGTCCTGCGGCCGTACGTGGCATCAATCAGGATTCCCCGGTCCCGGGCCTCGGTAATTATCCGCTTGATCGGCGCCGATTCCGGACTCACAATGGCAACGATACGGTTGGCCGACACGATGTTCCCGAAACCGATATTGATTAATCTGATATCCATCAAAGTGCCCCCTTACTCGATATTCTGAATTTGTTCCCTCGTCTTTTCCAATTCACTCTTAAAATCGACTACCCGAGCGGTAATCACCTCGTCCTGCGCCTTGGAACCGATGGTGTTTATCTCCCGAAACATCTCCTGGGCCAGGAAATCCAGCCGCCGTCCCACTGCCGCATCACTTGTGCCCAGCGAAGCGCGCATCTGAGCGATGTGGCTGTCCAAACGCACCAGTTCCTCCGAAATGTCACTGCGCTCCGCAAAGTAGGCGACTTCCTGCGCCAATCGGGCCTGATCCACATCAATATTAATATCCTTGATCAGTTCCTGAATACGCTGCGTCAGCCGCATTTGGTACGCGTTCACCACTTCGGGCGCACGCGCGCGTATTTCCCGCACCACGCCTTCCAGAAAATCCAGCCTCTTCTCCAAGTCGGCGCGCAGTGTTCTTCCC
Organism: uncultured Peptococcaceae bacterium; assembly: GCA_965544035.1. GTDB lineage: Bacteria > Bacillota > Desulfotomaculia > Desulfotomaculales > Desulforudaceae > CBEULR01. Next base: position 44,635 of record CBEULR010000015.1, read on the forward strand.
TCAACCAGGCGCATATCTACCAGCGCTTGGCAGGCCGCGGTCAAAGCTTCATCGATGGCCGGCCACCAATCCTCGGGGTCATCCTTGGACTCTTCCGGCAGAAAGATCTGAGGCTGATTGATGATGTGTTCAATGCTAATCGCCCCAGACAACCCCAAATCCTGCTTAATCTCGGTTATTGCCCCATAATAAGCCAGCGCAAGCGCTTTGTCAACTTTAACGGTTCGTGAGTGGTCCTCACCCTCTTCGATCGTCAGATAGACGTCAACGCGCCCACGTGAGACGAACGACTGAACACGCCGCCGCATCCGGTCTTCAAGAACCACAAGATAGCGCGGCAGCCTGATGACCACCTCGCTGTACCTGTGGTTTACAGCCTTCAATTCCACGGTAAACTTGCGGCCCGGACCAAGTGCTTCTCCGCGGCCGTACCCCGTCATGCTCTTCAGCAATACATTTCCACCAACTTTACACCTAAATCTTTCTAGACCGGATTATAAAACTCCTGCTCCAACAATGTCTTAACGCTGCAGATTAGATATAGTTTATACGGGTTGGACAGCGAGTTTCTCCGGATTCCCCCCTGCTGTCATGATTCTGTATCAGTGAAGCTCACTCAGAAACGCCTCAATCCGGTCCAGCCCTTCCCGGATGGTCTCCAGATCGGTGGCGTACGAAAGCCGGATATAACGATCATCGCCGAAGGCGATCCCCGGCACCAGGGCCACCTGTTTCTTCTCCAGAAGAAGCGCGGCCAGCTCGGCAGCCGAATTGACCGGAATACCCTGGTACGACCTGCCCAGTAAGCCCCCCACATAAGGAAAAACGTAGAAGGCACCGCCCGGACTGGTGCAGAGCACCCCGGGCATACCCCTCAACCGTTCCAGCATATACGCGCGACGCTGGGTAAACTGCGCCAACATCTCGCATACTGATTCCTGACTGCCGGTCAGTGCCGCCACACCCGCCGCCTGTGCGATAGAAGTAGGGTTCGACGTACTGTGGCTCTGCAGGTCGGTCATCGCCTTTGCAACAGGCTTCGGTGCGGCTGCATATCCGATCCGCCAGCCGGTCATAGCGTAAGCCTTGGACAGGCCATTGATCACCACGGTCCGTTCCTTCATACCGGGATGGACGGCGGCGATGCTCACGTGCTCATGGCCGTCGTACAGTAGTTTCTCATAAATCTCATCCGAAATCACCGCCACATCGCTGTCCAGCACAACCCGGGCCAGCGCCTCCAGCTCAGCACGGCTGTAGACCGCACCGGTCGGATTCGACGGGCTGTTCAGCACCAGCAGCCTGGTCCGGGGAGTGATGGCCTCACGCAGCTGTTCGGGAGTGAGCTTGAAACCATTCTCAAGAGTGGTCTTCACCAGCACCGGCCGCGCACCGGTCATCTTGATCTGCTCGATGTAGCTCACCCAATAGGGTACGGGCAGAATCACCTCGTCGCCCTCATCGCACAATACCTGAAACGCATTGTAAAGAGAGTGTTTCGCCCCGGCTGAGACGATGATCTCGTCGGTCTCGTAGAGCAGCCCGTTTTCCCTGCGCAGTTTGTCGGCGATCGCCTTCCTCAATTCAATGATGCCGGCGACGGCCGTATACTTGGTCATTCCCGCGTCCAGTGCCCGGGCGGCGGTCTCCTTCACGTGACGCGGTGTGTCAAAATCGGGTTCGCCAACACCAAAATTGATCACATTTGCTCCTGAGGCTTTCATTTCCTTCGCCTTGGTGTCAATCGACAATGTGGGTGAGGGACTGATGCCCCGGGCTCGTCGGGCCAGTTTCAAACTTGGTTCCCTCCTGTTTCCTGTTTGGGATATCCTATAGCGCAACACGAATCCTTTCCATTGCTTCATTAAGCCGTTGTTCCGGCAGCGTCAGAGAGATTCGGAAGAAGCCCTCCCCGCCGGCCCCGTAGCCGGTTCCGGGTGTGACCACCACACCGGCCTTATTCAGGACAGTCTCCGCAAAACTCTCGGAGGTGTATCCTTCCGGAACGGGTGCCCAAATGTAAAATGTGGCTTTCGGTTTCTCCAACTGCCATCCCAGCTGGTTCAGGGTGTTCACCACCAAGTCGCGCCGGGCCTGGTAAATGGCGCACAGCTCGGCAGGATCACCCTGCGGGTCGGTCAGCGCCCGAATGGCCGCGTACTGGACCGCCTGAAACACCCCGGAATCCAGGTTGGATTTCAGCCTGCCCAAAGCCTGTACCGCATCCGCGTTACCGACCGCCCAGCCGACACGCCAACCCGTCATATTGAACGTTTTGGAAACCGAGTGAAACTCTATCCCGACCTCCTTAGCCCCCGGTGCTTCCAGGAAGCTCGGCGGCTTGTAACCGTCAAAGGCGATTTCCGAATAAGCCGCATCGTGGCACACCAGAATCTCGTACTTATTGGCAAAGGCCACGACCTCCTCGAAAAAGGCAAGATCGGCTGTGGCGCCGGTGGGATTATTCGGGTAATTGATGAACATCATCTTGGCCTTGCGGGCCACATCCGGGGGCACGGCAGACAGATCGGGCTTGAAGCCCCGTTCGGCCGTTACCGGGAGTGGATAGGGCTCACCACCGGCCAGAATCGTGCCCTGGGCGTAAACCGGATAGCCCGGATCAGGCACCAGCACCACATCGCCAGGGTTGCAGTAGCACCACGGGATGTGCGCGATCCCCTCCTTGGAACCGATGAGTGAAACCACCTCGCTTTTCGGATCGAGTTCCACACCGAAACGGCGGGCATACCACGAGGCCACCGCTTCGCGGTAACCGGCCATTCCGACCGAAGAGGGATACTGGTGGTTTGCCGGATTGTACAGTTCTTTGGCCGCCTCATCGATGATAAACTTCGGGGTCGGCAGGTCCGGATCACCGATTCCGAGGCTGATCACGTCCACTCCTTCGGCCTTCTTCTGGGCGATCAGCTGCTCGATGCGGGCAAACAGATAGGGAGGCAGATTGCGAATCCGCTCCGCTTCCACAAACTTCATGTCTGGCAACACTCCTTCCATAGTGCAAAGCTTTGTGCCCTCGTGGCGTCCGGGTTCATCCCGGTCCGTAAACGTCCTCGTCGGGGGCCGCACAGCCCCTCACCTTCGCTAAGAATGGTGCCCGAATCGCACAAGTCGCCCGGAGGTAAACCCAGACGCCCCGATTATTGAACTATTCTGAAGGCAGTAGTCAGTAGGGCTTTTCTTCCACTCCTACTAAATACTAGATACTCACTACTGATTCGCTCCCAAAAACTTAGCGCTTTTGGGTTATGCGTAAC
>CBEULR010000016.1:0-45613 GCA_965544035.1 uncultured Peptococcaceae bacterium
AGTGCCGCCTAAAGCTCCAGGCCTAACTTTTTGCAGACAAATTTGGACTGGACCCAACTTTTTCGCAAAAAGACGAGAATTTTCTGCACCTTTTGCGGAAATGAGAGCAGATGCCCGTTTTTGCCATCGTCATTTTTCCCCAATGTGATCACCCTGCTGGAATTCAACCTCAACACTGCCGTATTTCCTTGCGGAATACGGGTGTCCTTTTGATCTCGGGATCATTGTAAAAAAGGAAATCGGGTGATCTTGTGTAATTTCTCATTTTATGGCGAACCTTCTCAGAACCATTTTCGCAGGAGGATGTGTTATCCTTTGAAAACCATAACGCTAACGGCCGGGGAAGCCGCGAAGTCGCTGAACACGCTCGTTTCCGAGAATATCGGTGATGGTCTCTATCTGCATCGTGCTGAGGCCGGTGAGCAGGTCTTCTATAGTGAGATCGAAGATTGTTTACTGGCCCTGGCTGCCGATACTCCGGTGAACCTGGTTTTCTACACCGAAACCGAATTGCTGCAAGATACGATCGCGGATGCCGTTCAGTTTACGACCATGTGGACGCGGCGGCTGCCCGACGTGGCCAACGCTCTATATGCGGGACAGGGATCAATAGATACCCTTGTACAGCTGGGGGAGGCGCTGGCCTGGCTGCAGGAAATCAGTACACAGTTCGCGCAGCGCGGCATTGGCCTCGCAGAGTGGCCGCAGCGCTTGTATGAGCTTGCCGGCGAGCTGGTTCGGGTGGTGGAAGGCGATAACGCCGCAGAACAGGCCGACTTCCTGCTGTATGAATTGCAGGACGCCCTGGATGAGTTATTGAACCGGTTAACCGGTCTCGAGGTTCCGGGCGGTGATGCCGAATGATTCTGGAAAAGAACCTGAAGGCGATCGGAAACCGTGACCCTGCTGTGGCGGAACAGTTACGGAAAGCCCGGCCGCTACCTGCGGTTGATTCGGTGACTGCAAAAAGCGGTCATCCCGTACCGGTATACCGGGATCGCCCGCTGTACAGCCGTTATGATCCGCGACGCGAAGCCGAGGCTTGGGCCGCAACCACCGTTTCGGATACGCCTTCGCTTGAACATGTCTACTTCATTTTTGGGTTTGGTCTGGGCTATCATGTCGAGGCCCTGCTCCGCAAAGATCCCTACGCCCATCTGGTTGTTTGCGAACCCAGCCTCGCATGGTGGCGGCGCCTGCTCGAATTGCGTGATGTGCGGCATATTATAAAACACGAACGGGTAACGGTGCTGCCTGGTGCTGATTTTTCTTTGGGCAGTGACGCTTTCAACCGGCTGGCGACCGGCACCTTCACAGGTGAAGTAAAGATGGCGGAACTCCCTGTCTACAAGACGCTGTTCCCGGATGAATACGCGCAGTGGGCAAACCAGGCGTTAGACTCCCTGCGCCACCTCCGTGTGGGACTGGCAACGCGTGAATGGTGGAAGAAGCGGTGGCTGAGCAACAGTATCGCCAACCTGATCGAGGTATTCGCCAATCCGGGTGTCGCCGACATGCGCGGGAGCCTCGCCGGTTATCCGGCCGTGATGGTGGCCGCCGGCCCCTCGCTGGAAGACCACCTCGAGATTCTGCGCAGCCTGATCGGAAAAGTACCGGTATTCGCCGCCGGTACGGGGCTGCGGCCACTTGTCCAGGCAGGCATCCATCCGGACTACGTGGTGTCGATCGACCCCGGTGAGGGGAACTACAAGGCTTTGAAAGACTATCTGGACGCTCCGTGCACCACGCTTGTTTTTATCTCCTCCCTCCACCCGCAGATCGTGAAGGAATATACGGGTCCGAAAATCGCCGCGTTTGCCGACCAGGAGCACCTTCCCCGCTGGATTGGGGAAATGGCCGGGTGGGATAGAGGCATCCTGCCGGACGCCGGATCGGTGGCCATACCCACACTGGATTTCGTCCTGCAGATGGGCTGCAGCGAGGTCGTCCTTTTGGGACAGGACCTGTCGTTCCGTGACCCCAAGAAATACTACGCTGGACAGCGTGAGATTGAAGTGAAGGACTATTTTCCGCGCCGGAGTGTTTCGGGCACGACCGTATACACCACCAAACCAATGCTGGCCATGCTACGTGAACTGGAAGCACGTATCGCCAAGGCGAACCGTGCGGGCTGCGTCGTGTATAACGCGTCGCGCACCGGATTAGCCATCAAGGGCACTACAGGCATTGATTTTGCGGCATGGGCACGTGGACACGGCAGGCGGCGGTTTGAACACCCCGAGACCGGGCTGGATCACCCAACAAAGGATGAAGTGATGGACAGGATTATAGAGCCATTGCGCACGATTCGCACGGAATTGAGAACGGTGCAGGAGTTATCCGGTTCCGCCGTCCGAACACTGGAGCCGCTTTGCCGCGCGCTTCCGGACGGGGCGACACTGGGCCGCCGGCTGAATCCGGCTGTCGGCCGGCTCAATGAAGCTATGCGCAGTGCAGCGTATACCCGTGTTATCCGGCGTACGGTAGAAAACCTGGACATCCTGGTGCGCACGCGCACGCTGAATTTAGCCACAGCCTCCCCGCCGCAGATCAAGAGCCACCTGGCTCTGCTCCACACATTTGCCGAAGCTGTGCAGGGCAACTCCGCATATTACTGCTCCGAACTCGAACGCCTAATCCCCTGAGCGAAAAACCTGACTGCGAAAATCTTCGCTTGAACCGCTAAAGTTTGGTTGCCCGGCACCGAAATAGGTAGTAGTGGGTTTTATCCGCTGCCAAAAATTTTATGATTATCGGAAAGGGGAGAAAGGGATTATGCGGATTCAACACAACATTGCGGCGCTGAACGCACACCGGCAGTTGGGCGTCAACAACACGGCCGCCGGCAAGTCACTGGAAAGACTCTCGTCCGGTTTCCGGATCAACCGCGCCGCCGATGACGCCGCCGGGCTGGCCATCTCGGAGAAGATGCGCTCCCAGATCCGCGGCCTGAACCAGGCGATTCGGAACGCGCAGGACGGCATCTCACTGGTACAGACGGCGGAGGGCGCCACCCAGGAGATCCACTCGATGCTCCAGCGGATGAGAGAATTGGCCGTACAGGCTGCCTCGGGAACCTATACAGACGACGATCGTGCAGCTCTGCAGGATGAAGTAGACCAGCTGATTGAGGAAATCGACCGTATTGCCAAGAACACCGAATTCAATACGCTAACACTGCTGAGTGGTGGCATAACCAACAGCGCCATACAGGTGGGAGCCAATGCGGAACAGACCATTGAAATTGAAATCAATAATCTGACGGCGAGTGAAATTGGTGTCAGCGGCCTTAGTATTAGTTCCGGCGGGAGTGCCCAGAACGCAATCAGTACTATTGACGAGGCCATTAAAAAGGTGTCTGAAGAAAGAGCGAAACTTGGTGCCCTGCAGAACCGCCTGGAGCACACCATCGCCAACTTGGGAGTGACGATGGAGAACCTAACCGCTGCCGAGTCGCGGATCCGTGACGTGGACATGGCTGCCGAGATGATGGAGTTCACCAAGTTCAACATTCTGAACCAGGCCTCCATCGCGATGCTGGCGCAGGCAAATATGCAGCCGCAAAGTGTTCTGCAGTTGCTTGCTTAAGTCAGTAGTTAGTGTCTCATGGCTGATTTTAGAGAGATAAAGAGAAGAGAACTTGGAAAGAAAAAAGTGGTCGAGGGGAGCCATCCTGCGGGATGGCTCCCTTGCATGGCAAGGCATGTAGAAGGTATTCCTCCCCATTCACACAAATCCTGCCCGATCGCTAAAGTTTTTTCGGATTATTGCCGAAAAAAAGGGCAACAGACCGTACGCGGAGGCATAGTCAGATGCGTATAGAAGCACCAGCGAAAGTTACCCAGAGCGATCCGGTGATCAATCGGCCGCAGCCTTCCCGCGAACCCGCCGCGCCGCAGGAGCAGGCGGAGAAGCCGAAAGCGGAGTGGACCAAGGGCGAACTGCTGGCCGCGATTGAGCAGGCCAACCGCGCCCTGCAGACCAGCAACCGGCAGTTCGATTTCACCGTACATGAAGAAACCAACATAATCATGGTACGCGTCATCAACTCCGACACCGGGGAACTGATCAAGGAGATCCCGCCGGAGAAGATCCTGAATCTGATCGCAAACCTCTGGGAACTGGCAGGCATTGTCGTGGACGAACGACGCTAACACGGCAGTCGTCAGTGGGAAGAACCAGACCATTTAGGAGGGTTGGGAATGAGTATGATTATCGGGGGTTTGGCCTCGGGAATCGACACCTACCAGATCATCGAGGATCTGATGAAGGCGCACCGCAAGCCGGTGGACAAACTCCGGCAGCAGCGTCAGATTCTGGAGTGGCGGCGTGAAGAATACCGGGCGATAAACAACCTCCTTTTGAACTTCCGCACCAATACCGTCTTCTCGATGCGTCTCGGCTCGACCCTGCTGACGAAGCTGGCCAATTCGTCGAATGCTTCCGTGGTTGCCGCCACCGCCTCGCCGGCGGCCGCGAATGCGACCTACAATCTTAAGGTTGAAGCCTTAGCCACCACCGCCTACAAGACCAGCGGCACAATTTCAAGAACGGCCGATGACAAAATCGATGCCGACGCCTCCATCTGGGCGCAGCGGGGCAAGTTTGCCGGGGAAATAGACTGGCAGCAAACAGATAATAGCGAGAGCATCAGCGGTACAGGCGGTACCGTCTATCGGCTGTCTCACGGTTGGATTTCAGAGGGTACCGTCACCATCACCGTGGGCGCTGACGAATTCGAGGTGTTGTTTGACCAAGACGTGACCGGGAAGGAACCCGGTAATTGGGTAAACATTGACACCGAGACCGGCCTCCTTGAGTTTGGAAGAGAAATTGGCGAGGACGAAACCATCACCGCCGATTACGAGTACAACACCTTCAGTTTTGACATCACCACCTACGACTACGGCGGTGCGGCCGTTGAGCGGACTTTTACCATTGGTGCAACCGACGGCACTCTGAATAAAGTCTTGAACCTCATCTCGTCCGACAAGGAACTGGGCGTAACCGCCTTTCACGATGCGGGGGCCGACCGGGTCTCGATCTCCACCACCCGCACCGGGGACAACAACACCACCGGGGATGAAATCCAGGTCACCGGCTTCCTGGCTAAAGCGCTGCAATTCGAAGGCGCTGATGAAGTGGGCGGAACCAACGCTGTTTTAACCGTAAACGGGATGGAAATCAATCGCTCCACCAACGACTTCACCCTGAACAACGTACACTTCAGCCTGAAAGCCGTTGGAACATCCACCGTAACGGTGAGCAGCGACACCGAGACTCTGTTCCAGCAGATCAAGCACTTCGTCGCTGAATACAACGGTCTTTTGGACATCATCAACGGCAAACTGTACGAGGAGCGCTTCCCGGACTACCCTCCGCTGATCGGTGACGACGCCAGGGAGGGTCTGACCGACCGGCAGATCGACCAGTGGGAGCAGAAGGCCCGCAGCGGCCTGCTGCGCTTCGACAGCGTCCTCAGCGGAGTGGTCAGCCGGCTGCGGAACGAGGTCTTCACCGCTGTCGAGGGGCTTGATCCCGATCTTAACCACCTGGCCCACATCGGGATTACAACCAGCTTTTATGGCGATCGGGGCAAACTGGTGATCGACGAGGCCAAGCTGCGCAGCGCGATCGAGCAAAACCCGGAGGGCGTGGCACAGATATTTACCAAGCGCGGAGAAAGCACTGAGGAACAGGGGATCGCCCAGCGTCTCTACAGTTCGCTGGATGCAGCGATCAAACAGGTAACCGCCCGGGCCGGCTCAATGACGTCGCCGACGTTGAATGATCCGAGCTGGATCGGCCGTCAGATCCGCGATATTGACGAGCGCATCCAGCGGGCGGAGGAGCGTCTTGAGACGATAGAAAACCGCTACTGGCGGCAGTTCGCCGCAATGGAGCGGGCAATCAACCTGATGAATGCGCAGAGCATGTGGCTGGCCCAGCAGATGGGCGGCGGCATGGCCTAGCAGTATCCTGAAGGAGGATGAACATGGCAACCACCAACCCCTATGCCCAGTACCAGCAGAATGCGATTCTGAACGCCAGGCCTGAGCAGCTAATCACTGCACTATGTAACGGAGCGGTGAAGTTTATCAGACAGGCCGACCAGGCCCTGGAAAACGGGGACATTCAAGCTGCCCACCACAGCATTATCCGGGCGCAGGATATCGTCACCCATCTGCAGGCCAATCTGAATATGGATTACGAGGTCTCCCAGCGGCTGGACTCTCTGTACGGCTTCCTGTACGGACGCCTGGTGCAGGCCAACGTGAAGAAGGACCGGGCGTTGTTAAACGAGGCGCTCGGACTGATGGAGGAAGTGCGCGATACCTGGGCGGAGGCAGTGAAAAAGGCCCTATCGGGCCAGTAGACAGGATTCAGTAGCGAGTAGTCAGTAGGAGGAACCCCGCCTGCAAGTGGGCCTGGGGGAGTGTTTACAATGAAAGACTCAGCTAGACAAGCGGGGAAACTGCGGCTGGTGCAGGCGAAACTGGAGCTTGCCCGCCGCTTTCGCGACTTGACCCTGGAGCAGCAGAAGCTGATCCGCAAACTACCGTCCGAAAAGGCACTGGCACGGATCTACACGCTGGTAGACGAGCGCCAGCAGTGTATCGACAAGTATAACCTGCTGTCGCAGGCCGAGGCCGAGATGGGCGCGTCCTCTTCGTGCTATCTGGACGATGAGCGGGGGCTGGACAAGGTGTTGGCCGATCTGCAGGCAACACTGGCCGAGGCAGCGGCGGTGGATGAGGAAAACGTGGCCGCTATGGAGCAGGAAAAAATTGCTCTGATGAAGCAGATCGGGCAAATCCGGTCCGGCCGGCGGGTGCTGGACGCCTATGGGCGGCAACCGGGTGCTCCCGCCGCGTTTATCGACAAATCCAAATAAGGAGTCAGAATTCAGAAGTCAGTATTCTCCTTCCTTTACCACTGAATACTGACTGCTTCCCCTTACTGGCTGCTGTCGATGATTACCCCGGTTTTCCCGGCCAGGCGGTGCTCAAGCGCGGCCACTTCCCCCGGTTCCATTTCCCGGAGCACCTCGCCGGTCAGCGGGTTGATCACTGCCACCATCCGGCCGTGCCCCTCGGCATCCCGTTTCCTCTCCCCTTCTTTACGGCGCACCCGAAAGCGGATGTTCTGGTTGAAGAGTCTGGCCAGTTCGTTCAGCCGCTCCACGGCTCTGACCAGTGCCGCCAGATCCCGGCGCAGCGCGTGCGGTTCGAGTTCCTGACGGGCCACACCGGGCCTTTCGGTGGCTTCAACACGGCGCGCCACCGCCTCGAACTGGGCCAATGACTGCAGTCCTCCGGCACCGATCTTCAAAGCCACTCACCTCCAAGAAGGTTAGGCATCGGCGCCCTCAATTTCTCTGTACAAACTTCGTGTTCACGTGTCGTCCGCGATTACCTAATATCGGAATGCGCCCCGTGCATTCCAGATCAAAACCATGGTAGTTCTTCCTACTAAATACTGGATACTCGATACTCACTACTGCTAGGGGGACAAGTTCCTTGTCCCCCTAGCTGAGATAATTCAACAGGCTGATGTTCATCAAGCGGGTGGCGGTGGAGAGGGTGGCCTGCAGCACCAGGTCGTGCCGACTCAGCCTGATCATCGCTTCGGCCACATCGGTATCTCCGATCTTGGAGAGCACCTCGGTCAGTTGTCCCTTCTGGACGTCAACCTGGGCGCTGAGCTTCTCCAGCTGGTAGGCGCGGCTGCCCAGATCACTGCGGCCCTGGACCAGCGTATCGATGTGCCTGTCAAGATCAGTAATCAAGCCGGAAATTGCGGCCTGATCGACATCACCTGTTCCCGGATCCAGCAGATTACGCAACTTAAAGAGGGTATCGAACATCGTAGCTCGCTGCACCGGATTACCATCCCCATCCGTATCTCCCACGATGCTGTCGTCTTCAACTCCAAAGACCTCACCGGGGTCGATGGTACTAACCAGCATATCCAGAGTTAGGACACGTCCCCAACCCTCGCCGTTTACGTTTTCCGGATCACCGATTTCCGGCGCATCATAAATAACCCGGTCATTATCATCATCCCTGGCAAACATCCCCTCAGGCGTGATCCGCCCGCGGGAGGCATTTGCAAACCCGACCAAAGCCGTAATCATCTGGTCCACCTGAAAGGCCAGGTTCTTCAGGTCTACCTCCGAATAGGTCGCGGTCGAACCCTGCACGGCGATCGTCCGGGCGTCCTGCAAGACCTCGACGGCCTGGGCGAGCGCCTCCTCAGCCCGGTTCAAACGCGAGATCTGCTGGTCAATGCTCATCAGGTAGTTGTCGATTTCGCTGGTCGAGGTCCGGAGCGAGAGGATCTGGCTCAGGGCGGCCGGGTCCTCGCTCAGGCGGTTGATCCGCTGCCCGCTGGCGATCTGCTCGTGCGCCCGGGCGGCCCCGAAATATTCCTTATGAATGCTGCTCAACACGTTGGCGTAAAAGTGATTGGTGCTAATCCGCACTGCTAAGCCCTCCCTACAGCATCCGGTTGATCAGGGTATCCAGAATCTCATCCAATACTGTGATCACCCGCGCGGCGGCCTGGTAGCCGTACTGGTACTGGATCATCCGGGTGAGTTCCTCATCCAGGTTGACGCCCGAAACCGATTCACGCAGGCCGGAGATCTGCCCCAGAATGGCGTTCGCGTTTGCCGCCCCGCGCTGGGCGGTGTCGATGTCGGCGCCGATCCCGGTAACCAGATGATGGTAGTAGTTGTCCAGAGTATACGACGCCTCATCCGGCATACCTTCATTGACTACAACAACCTTGTGTTCCCGCAGTTGCGCGACCTCCCAGGCCTTCTCGGCAGTGATGTCGGAAATGGCGTCAAGCGCGTCGTCACCCAATGAAAGCGTTCCGGTGCCTGCATCATAGTGAAAGAATTGGTCCCCATCAAGAGCTGTGTTTACGGCGTCGGCCAGACTCTGCATCAAAGTCTCCAACTGCCCTAAATACTCACCGACCCGTGCCTCCGCCCAAGCCGTCCCCGCCAGTTCGCCGTGACGTTGGTCGCTGACGATTCCTTTTATCTCCTCGATCGTACGTTCAACAGGATTATCAGGATCCGCATAATCCAGCCGGAGGTCTTTAAAACCAAAACCGTTTCCCCGCTGGTCATACTCGGCACCGATCACCAAATCAACACCGTAGACGCTAACATTGATCGTCTGTAGATCGGCATCCGCAACCTCAACCGTCACATCGGCCAGCTTGGCCAGATCCTCCAGCAGAAGATCGCGCCGGTCCAGCAGGTCGTTCGGGTTCGCCCCGGCGGTCTTCTGGTAGGCTATTTCCCAGTTCAGCTCGGCGATCTGCGCCCCGATGGAGTTGATCTTGTCCACTTGCTGTTCAAACAGGTCGCTCAGATTTTCTCTAATGATGGAAAGCGAATGGTGGGCCAGCGTCAGGCTGTTTGCCAGCGTCTCGGCAGCCCCCCTGACTGCGGCCTGGGCACCGGCGTTGTTCACGTCCTGGGCCAGGGTGTGCCAGGAATTGAAAAAGTGGCCCAGAAGTGCCTGGATGCCGAAATCGGTGGGTTCGGGCAGCACCGCCTCCACCCGCTGCAGGGCGTTCTCGATGCTCGAATTGTAGCCTATGACCGATTTGGCATCCCGGACCTGCCGATCCAGGTAGGTGTCGCGGTAGCGCTTGATCTCGCTGACCGTCATCCCGGTACCCAGCTGGCCGGGCCGTGGTGAGTTTACCGACGGATAGGATATGGCCAGGGTGCTCTGAAACACCGCTTCCTGCCGGCTGTATCCGGGGGTGTTGACATTGGCAATGTTGTGCGCGGTGGTGCTCAGTGCCCGCTGATGACCGTGCAGACTGCGCCGCGCAATCTCAATTCCAAGAAACGACATGTCCTCAGGAGGATCAGAACCTTAACCTTCAAAGCTCCGACCGCTCCCCCGGCCTCCTTTACGCTTTCTTGTTCAGCACCACCGAGCGGGTCTCGCCCGCTTCCCCGGCGACTCCGTCGCTCGAATACGTGGTGCTGGTGCCTGAGATGAACTGCAGGATCGCCCGGTTGTAGCGGGCGGCGTTCAGCATCAGGATGTAGTTCGCATAATTCCGGTGGTGCATCTCCTCTATGAGATCCCTCAATTCGGTCCGGACTTCTTCCAGTTTCGCCCGCGCGGGGGCGGGAACGGCTCCCAGAATCTCGCGCAGCGGTGTCTCGGCGGGCACTTCGAGTGCCCCGGCCAGAACTCTGGCCGCAGCCTCACGCTGTTCTTCCGCCGCCCGCAGCGTACCGGCCGCTTCCTCAAGTGCGGCCGTAGACGCCTCAAGCCCTGCCAAGTCCAGTTCCAGCAGGGCTCTATGCTGACGATCCAGTTCTTCAAGTATGCGGCGGGCGATGTCTGTTTCGTGCCGGAGACAGGTCAGCAGTTCTTCAGCTGTGTGCACGGATTATTGCCCCTTTAGTTCGCGGGCCATGCCCTCGGCAATCAGGCGCTCATCAGGCCGGTACCGGCCTTCTGCGATTTCCTGCTTCAGCCGCTCGACCAGTTCCTCACGCACCGGCGGCATCTCGCTCAAAATCCGGCGGTAGGTCTGGAGCTCCTTTGCCCGGTCGGAAAACTCCACCCGGTCCGCCCCTGCCTGCTTTGCTTTTTCGGCGCGCTCGGCTTCCTGTTTCTTTTCCGCGGCCTGATTCGCATAAATTCGCGCTATGTCAATATTGTTAGTACCGTTAATCTTCATCAGAATCTCCCCTTCACCGGGTCCAATCCGCTCTTAACACCTTATCGGTGAAGACCGGAGGAAACTTTAGACCAAGGCCGAAATTTGGGCGGCAATTTCGGGCAGGGGCAGGAGGTAATCGACCACCCCCGCCTCCACGGCCTTCTTCGGCATTCCGTAAACCACACACGTGGCCTGGTCCTGGGCGATCGTACGCCCTCCGGCCTGCTTGACGGCAGTCATTCCCTCCACGCCGTCGCTTCCCATACCGGTGAGCAGGACGGCCAACGTTCCGGCACCGAAAACCCTCGCGAATTCGGTCATCACCTTGTTTACCGAGGGGCGGAAGCCGCCCGGCGGTACCGGGACGTCGGAAGCACGCACTATGGACCGCACGCCCTCCTCCCCGCGCTGCAGGGAGAACTCCATCCCGGCCGGGGCGACCAGCACCAAACCGGGGTGCAGGAGATCGCCGTGGGCGGCGTGCTTCACTTCGACCGCGCAGAGCTGGTTCAGGTGGTCGGCCAGAGGGGCGGTGAAGCCGACGGGCATGTGCTGGACCACGACCACCGGTACGGGGAAAGCCTGCGGCAGAAAGGGAAGAATGGCCCGCAGGGCCGCCGGACCGCCGGTGGAACAGCCGATAACCACCGCCGTGCTCCGGGCGGCGCGCCGTACGCGCGGCTTGGGTTTGGGGGGAACGAGTTCCGCGACGGCCGAGGCCTTCGCGGCCAGTTTGATCTTCGCGGCGAGTTCGTCCAGCATATCCGCCAGACGGCCGGCCTTTTCCGGTTTCGGAACAAAATCCACGGCTCCCAGGGCCAGGGCGTCGATCGTGGCCTTACTGCCGGCCTGGGTGTGGGCGCTGAGCATGATCACCGGCAGTGGTTGTTCGCGCATCAGCTGTTCCAGCGTAAGCAGCCCGTTGAGTACGGGCATCTCCACATCCAGCACAACCACGTCGGGTTTAGCCAGTGGGATTTGCCGCAGGGCTTCGCGCCCGTCCCGGGCGGTACCCACAATCTTCAGGCCGTATTTGGTTTCCAGCAGGCGGCCGATGACCTTTAAGACCACTGCGGAGTCATCGACCAGGAATACCCTAACCGGCATAGGCCGTCCTCCCGCCTTTTCGTCCGGAAACTTCAGAGATGAGGGCCCGCACGTCGATGATCAGGGAAACGCGTCCGTCGCCCAGGATGGTGGCCCCGGAAAGCCCGGCGATGCGTCCCAGATGCTCGCCGAGTGACTTGATCACGATCTCCTGCTCACCGATCAGCCTGTCCACGATCACGCCGACCTGGTGGTCACCCGTACCCACGATCACGACATACAGTTTCTCGGCATCCCGTTCGGCCTGATTAAACAGCCTGCCCAGACGGATCAGCGGCAGCACCACTCCCCGGACGACCACGACCTCGCTGTTCTTTATCAGCTGAATCTCACTGCGGGAGATCTGCACGGTCTCCAGAACGTTGGACAGGGGGAGGGCGTACACCTGGTCGCCCAACCGGACCATCAATGCCTTGATGATGGCCAGCGTAAGCGGCAGCTTGATCACGCAGCTTGTTCCCTGACCGGGCACGCTGTTGATTTCAACCGAACCATTCACCGCTTCAATCTGACTCTTCACCACATCCATCCCCACACCCCGTCCGGAAAGGTCGCTCACGTTCTTGGCTGTGGAGAAACCGGGCAGGAAAACAAGGTTGAACAGCTCCTGGTCGGTCATACGGGCCGCCGCCTCGGGTTTGACCAGTTTTTTCTCCAGCGCCTTCGCCCTGATCTGCTCGGGATCAAGACCACGGCCGTCGTCCTCCACCACAATCACGATGTGGTTTTCATGATGGTAGGCACGCAGGCGGAGCGTACCTTGGGCCGGTTTCCCGGCCGCCAGGCGCTCCCTGGTCGGCTCGATGCCGTGATCGATAGCGTTGCGGATCAGGTGGATAAGAGGATCGCTGATCACCTCGATCACGTTTCGGTCCAGCTCGGTGTCCCGGCCCTCGATCACCAGGTCGATCTGCTTCTCCAATTTGTGGGCCAAGTCGCGCACCATGCGCGGGAATCGGTTGAACACCTGGGCGATGGGCAGCATCCGGGCCTTCATGATCTCGTCCTGCAGGTCAGCGGTGACCTGGCCCAGGTGGTTGGAAATCTCATTCAGGGTGTCGATCATCTCATCCGAACCGAGACGGTCGCCCACAATATGCGCAAACCGGTCCAGGCGGGTGCGTTCGATGACCAGCTCCCCCACCAAATTCATCAGGTTGTCGAGTTTGCGCACGTCGATGCGCACAGTTTTTACCGCCTTGTACTCGTTCGCGGAGGGAGGCAGGGTTTTCTCCGGCACGGTCTGCGGTTTTTCGGACGCCGTTATGGGCTGCCCGGCGGCTTCCGCCGGTGAAGGCTCGGCAGCGGGCGCGGATTCCGCGTGAACGGGTTCCGCCGCGTCCCCATCCCCGCTATCGGCGGCGGCATCCACCGGTTCGACCGTCACCGAGTCCACTTCAGCGATGGTCATCAGCGAGTTCTTGATGTAGTCTCCGTCCTCCCCGGAGATCAGCAGGACTTCAAACCCGCGGCCGTAATGACCTTCCTGGATCGATTCGGCCGCCGGCGCCGATTGGATGATTTCACCGAATTCCTCGAGCCGCTGAAACACCAAAAAAGCCCGCACCGATTTCATTTGGCAGTCCCGATCGATGCCCACGCCGATTCGGTAAGCACTGCGGCCCATGGCGGCGGCCTCGCGAATCACTTCCAATTCCACCGCACTCGGTTCGACCCGCGGCAGCGGTTCTTCCTCAGCAGGATCTTCCCCGGCCGGGCTCTCCAGCGCCGCCGGCTTACCCCTGCCGCCTTCCTCCGGGGATTTCGAGGCCGTGCCGCGTTCCGGCGGCCGAACGCCGGCCGCTGCCCGGTTTAGCTCAGTCTTCAACCGGTCCAAAACTCCGGCCTCGACCGTCACCTCCCCGCCCATCACCTGATCACGCATCGCCTTCAGGGTATCCAACGCCTCGAACAGGAGATCGATCATCTCCGGCGTGATTGTCACCTCACCCTGGCGGATGCGGTCAAAAAGGTTTTCCATCTCGTGAGTGAGCAGGGACATCTGCTCATACCCCATAATCGCTGAGGATCCCTTGATGGTATGCGCGGCCCGAAAGATCTCCTGGATGATGCCGGGGTTTTCCCCGTCCCGCTCCAAAGCGAGAAAACCATCGTTCATCACCTGGATCTTTTCGTCAAGCTCATCGAGAAACACACCGATTTCGGCGTCGGAAAACACGTCCGCCCCCCCTTATCCCGGTTTGTACTTCAACTGCTTAATTATGCTGATTATCGCGACAGATGGCGTCGAACTTTAGCCTTGTTACAAATAATAACTGATTTCGTGCCGTATTCCCAGCCTAAACTTGGAAAAAAGTGAAATGCTAAGGACGGGAGTGATTTGATGCTTAGACGGCTGCGCCGCCGCCTGCGCCACATAAAGCGTTACCGGGAAATCATCCGCATCCTCACCGGTTACGGCTTCCATTACCTGCTGGGACAGGCCGGTCTCTCGGAATACATCACCCAGCCGCGCCGGTTAGTCAGCCGGCGGCGGCAGGACATCCTGCGCCGGTCGCAGGCCGAACGCTTCCGGCTGATGCTGGAGGCGCTCGGACCGGCCTTCATCAAGCTGGGGCAGATTCTCTCCACGCGATCGGATATCCTCAGCGAAAAGTACATCGCCGAACTGGAAAAGCTGCAGGACGACGTGCCTCCGGCTCCCTTCCCCGAAATTCAGCGGCAGATTGAGTACGAACTAAACGCGCCCCTGGAACAGATCTACCGGGAATTCGAGCGCGAGCCGCTGGCGGCCGCTTCGGTCGCCCAGGTTCACCGCGCCCGGCTCTCGGGCGGTGAAGAAGTGGTGGTAAAGGTTCAGCGTCCGGGAGTCGAAGAATTAATACAGTTGGACCTTGAAATCTTACAGGACTTCGCCGCGCTCGCCGAGCGCCATCTCGCGTGGGGGAAGATCTACAGTTTCTCCGAAATGGCGCAGGAGTTTGCCGACACCATTTACGAGGAAACCGACTTTCGCGCGGAAGCGCGGCACGCTGATACCATCCGGCGCAACTTCATCCAGGATCGTGAGGTGTACATCCCGCGCGTGTACTGGACGTACACCTCCCGCCGCGTTTTGACGATGGAGTACGTACGGGGAATCAAGCTGAGCGACGCAGCCGCGCTGAATGCGGCCGGCATCGACCAAAAACGGCTGGCACACGTGTTGGCGGAGGCCGTGGTGAAACAGATGCTGGTCGACGGCATATTTCACGCCGACCCTCATCCGGGGAACCTGGCGGCGCTCCCGGACGGCAGGCTGGTCTTCCTGGATTTCGGAATCACCGGTAGGCTGACTCCGCATATCAAAGAAAAACTCGCCGACATGGTCCTTGGGTTGGTACGCCGAAATGTCGATGAGGTACTAAAGGCCGCCTTCGGGCTGGGTGTGGTTCCGGAGACGGTCGACCACCGCCTCCTGCGGCGCGATGTGGAGAAACTGCAGCAGAAGTATTACGAGATCCCGCTGAGCCGGATCAGCGTGGCCGAATCACTCCGCGACATGATGGAAACGGCCTACCGGCACCGGATCCGCCTGCCGAACGAGATGACCATACTGATTAAGGCGCTGATCACCACCGAAGGAATCGCGCGGCAGCTGGATCCCGATATCAGCATGGTGGAGGTGGCCCGGCCGATCGGACGTCGGATCACCTCGGAGCGGTTCTCCTACACCGCCCTACGCCGCGCCGCCCGGGAACGGCTGCCCGAATACGGCCGGGCGCTGGCCGAGCTCCCGCTGCAGCTTAATGAGCTGCTGAACAAGGCTCTCCGCGGCGAATTCAAGCTGCGTCAGGAAAACCCGGACCTGGAACGCCTGGGCAAACGCACGGTAATCATGGTCAACCGGGTGATCATCACCGTGCTGGTCATCGGCCTCCTGCTGGGGACCGGACTGTTCGCACAGCTGAATTACCGGCTGTTGGAGCGCGTTGCGGTGGCCGACCTGACCTTTATAGCCGGAGCCGTCCTGGGGATTTGGCTGATCGTACAGATCCTGCGTTCCGGGGAATTGTAGGAAATTGTTGCATTCTGAAGAAGGGACTAACAAACCGGATAAAGAACTAGAACATGGTTGTATCAACGGAACTGTCTTTTGGCTTTTCTCCCCTTTCAGAATGATACAGTGTGATTGTCTATTAACTGGTTGGTAAACTAATTCTGGGGGCGATTCCAATCGATCCAACGACCTTAGTCGGCATTGCGGCAGCACTGATATTTGCTCTTCTGGGCTTTATTCTCAAACACGGCCATCTGGCCTCTCTATTTGCACCCGCGGCGATTGCCGTTGTCTTCGGATGCACCCTATGCTCGGCAGTGGCGACTCTGACCAAAGCCGAAGTGCCCCGGGTTTTCCGGTGCCTGCGGGTGTTGATCAAAGGCGATGTCAAGAGCCAGTCCGAAACCATTGAGGAAATCGTGATGCTGGCTGAAAAGGCGCGGCGGGAAGGCTTGCTTTTCCTGGAAAACTACCTGGATAACGTGGACGACGCCTTTCTGCGCAAAGGTATTCAACTGGTGATCGACGGTGCCGAGCCGGAGGTGGTGCGCGGGGTTCTGGAAACCGAGATCTATGCCATGGAGGAGCGGCACAAGGTAGCCCAGGACTTCTATGAATCGGCCGGTTCCTACGCGCCGACGATGGGTATCGCCGGGGCGATCATGGGGCTGATTGTCGCCCTCAGCAGTATTTCCGACCCCGAAACACTGGGGCCGGCGATCGCCGCCGCCTTTGTCGCCACCCTGTATGGTGTCGTTTTTGCCAACTGCGTCTGCTTCCCGATCGCCACCAAGCTGAAGAATCTGAGTCAGAAAGAAGTGATGATGCGGCAGCTGATCCTGGAGGGGGTCTCCGCCCTGCAGGCCGGAAACAACCCGATCATCATCCGTGAGCGTTTGAACGCCTTCCTGCGGCCCTCCGGACGGCAGACCGACAGCAACGCAACGGCGGAAGAAGCTGAGGAGGATGGCCGGTGAAACGGCGAGTCAGAACCGAACACAACATCCGTGAGCGGTGGCTGGTTCCTTACTCGGACTTCGTCACCGTGCTTCTCTGCTTTTTTATCGTGATGTACAGCCTCAGCACGCTGGACGCCGAGAAGTTCGCCGCCCTGGCCCGGGCGCTGCAGCAGGCGTTGGGCGGCGGCGGGAACATTGTGATTGAAGCCCCCATGTCCAGCGTCGGACCGGATACGATGCAGCCGTTGGCCGGAGAACCCAGTCCTTCGCCAAATGAGCATTTATCGGATTCGATACAGCTGGCCGTCATCGAACAGCAGATTCGAGAGATGATTAAGGAAAGCGGGATCGAGGCCCAGGTGGAGACGACAACCGAAGAACGCGGGCTGGTAATCAGTATCCAGGATACCGTGCTTTTCGATTCGGGTTCAGCCGAGCTGACCCCTTTCGCCAGGCAGATTATGGATGAACTTGGACTCATCCTCCTGCAGACCCCGAATTACCTCCGTGTGGAAGGGCACACCGACAACCGGCCGATAAACACGCCCCGCTTTCCTTCCAACTGGGAACTCTCGGTCGCCCGTTCCACCAGCGTGATCCAGTACCTGATCGCGAGACACAACTTTCCGCCCGAAAGATTGGGTGCGGCCGGCTACGGCGAATACCGGCCGAAGGCACCGAATGATACCGCAGAGAATCAGCAGCTTAACCGGCGGGTGGACTTTGTGATCCTGAGCAGCAGGTTCGAGGGCGCGGAACCGGTCTCCTTTGAACACGAACAAGCGGAGTAAACAGCCTTGCATTACGTCCGGCCGTGTGGTAAAATGGAGTTTGCAACGGGCGCGTAGCTCAGGGGGAGAGCGCTTGACTCACATTCAAGAGGTCGCAGGTTCAAAACCTGCCGCGCCCACCATCAGTAAGGTGATAAGCCCGCCGTTACCGACGGCGGGTTTTTGTTGTTGTGCCTGCGTGCAAATACTCTTGGTTGCAGGAAGATCGGGGCAGGTGTCGAAATTTGCAGCTGCGGGTTTCGCAGTCTGAAGGATGTGGGATGTTGAACCTTGACCTTAGAGTAGGTATGGCCCACCAGAAGAACCTTCTATTGATAAAGATTCTCTGGGGATTCTACTTCTTAAACCTGACAAAATTCTTTTTTGATCGTGAGCCCTCCGTCCCGTCATTGCTGCCGGCGGAAGCAGGATTGTTACTGATTAGTTTACTAACCGTCTTCACCCTGGTGAAAAGATATGCCGCCCTGACACCGTACCTTATCGTCCTTTTCTTCTACGCCTACTTCTCGGTGCTGATGTTTTTTTCGCCTTATCCGGTGAACTTCGTTTTCGTATGGTTGGGCGTGCTGATAAGCGTCATCTATCAGAACTACCTCATCATCCTTATCGCGTTCGCCTGTTCCACCGGGATTTCGGTCCACTTTTTCCCCAGGCTGGTGGCATCCTATTCGCCAATGATCAGCCAGAGCGATCTGATTTACCTCATCATGTTCGGCGTGTTCATTTCCGCGTATCTGATCCTTGAGATGAAAAACCGCAAGCGGTTGGAAACCCGCATTGAACACCTGGCCTATTACGATCCCCTGACCAACCTTCCCAACCGGACGCTGTTTCAGCAATTGTCGAAGCAAATGTTGGCCCGGGCCGAGCGTAATCAGAAAAAACTGGCGGTTCTCTTTATCGATTTGGACAACTTTAAGTCTGTGAATGACCGCTGCGGGCACGAACTGGGCGATGAGCTGTTGAAGACTATCGCCGACCGGATGAAGGCCGAATTACGTGCCGGCGATCTCTTATGCCGCATGGGCGGCGACGAGTTCGTCAGCGTCTTGGAGATCAACGCCGAAGAGGAGGCCGCGGCGGCCGCAAAAAGAATTAACGCGGTCGTCTCGCGTCCCCTGTTTCATAATTCCCAGGAATTCTCTATACGTTCCAGCATCGGTATCAGCATCTACCCGACCGACGACCAAGACATCGAGAGTCTGATCAGAAACGCTGACCGGGCTATGTACCGGGCCAAGGCTGCCGGGGGAGACAGGTGGGTCTTTTATGAGAACACGGATCGTCATTACTAGCAGGCTTTCCTAATTGCATTGGCCAGCCGCAAATGACAACCAGGCCCAACTCAGACACGCATCGGCGGCAGTTCGGTTGAACCCGTTTTCTCCCATCTCTCCTCTCGTGCCTCAGTGTGGAATTCCCGCCGGCCTCACCCCAAACTGGACCCAAATATTAGAAATATGAGGATATTACTTGGCACGAAGAATGCACACATCGAAGCCACTCTAAATACCATGTAACAACAGGAGAAAGAAAATTTGTCAGTCAAAGGAGGGAGCAACATGGGTTATAAGAGACAGAATAATGGCGTCCAGCCTGGTCCGTGCCCGATAATCGACGGCGTTCCGGTCTGCCCCCCACCGACCCAAATAGACGTTATCACTGTCACCAGAGTCTTTGACGAGTGTATGAACACGCAGGTGGAAGAGACCGAGATTGTCATAGAAATCGAGCCCACTCCGGACCTGACTGCACAGTGTGTAGGGGTAACGTTGGTCGGAGAGCCGACCTGCTCGGTCCTAAACGGCAACGTCGTACGCGTAAATGCTGAGCTCGAAGTTACCACCAGTGTTAACGGAACAACCGGGACGGGAACAATCGACATTGAAAGGTCCTTCATCATGTATCGGGCCGGGGAAGAAGATCTCACAACCAATTGCTTTGTATACCCGGAATGCCTGACGTGCTACATCTCTGCAACCGATGAAACATCGGTGACCGTCACCTGCTGCGTGGGTGTAATGGTGCTGCTAAGACTTCAAGCTGAGGTCCAATTGATGATTCCCAGCTACGGCTATCCGCCTGAACCGGCCGAGTGTGAAGAAGCATTGGGTCAATGCCCCGCGCAGTACAATCCGACATGGCCGCCCTACCCGTCCCAGAACGGCAACAACAATAACCAGGGCTGTTGCGGAGACTAGCAACAGGCTCTCAAAAACCGGCTTGGGGGTTTCCCTCAAGCCGGTTTTTCTTGCCCGAGACGGACGACCCATTTGATTAGTTGGTCACCACCTCAGCCGTCCAACAGCGGGCAGCGTTCGGGAGGTACGGCAAGGCGTATGTCGATATTTTCCCGGAAACGGCAACGGTCGAATACCTTGCTGGTCGTGATCACATCCACGTATGCAGGCACCGCATCCGGGGGGATCTGATTCCCGGCCGCGCCGGATGCAGTGGGACACTGCGGCACGGCGCACTGCGGCGGCGGTAGAGGGTATCCATAGCTGGGTACCATCAACTGAACCTCACTTTCAATACTCACCACAACAAACAAAAACACACAGATATGAATCCACTGAGACTCCGGAAAAGCGTCACAGGCTGTCTGAGGTAAAATGGAAACCTTCATTTGCTCCGGATCAGGCGCATACATAACCATAGATTTGCTTAGGAAATAGTAGAAAGGTAAGGTAAACTCCTCCCCGTTGACGTCCACCAGCACACGGCCGTTCACTCTAATTCCCACTCTTACCGATGCCTTCCCGTCCCGCATTGGGGTTATAGTCGCCGATTCCAGTGTAACCGGGTCTAGTTCACAGCCCAAGACGGTCGGTTCAGACAGGCCCGTCAGCCAAGGATCAAACTCCACGTTGTCACTCACCGGATCACCGGTACCGTCCGGGTTGAGCGTTGGATGAAAGGGACCACCGGCGTTGCCCCACCAGTTGTCTGTAGCATCCACGACTCCGGCTGTACCGTTGAATACTCCCCACGCCTCATTCCCCGAGATGCTGTTAAAGTGTATGGCGGGATTGGCGTTTCCAGGGGAATAGTAATAGACATTGCTCACATACACTCCGGCGCGCCCGTTGTTCTGCAGAGTATTTCCGCAGACCATCGGCTCCAAAGGGAACGGGTCCGGAGGAATAAACCCCCCGGGACCTTGGGAGAAAAGAAATATGCCGTCCTGATTGCTGTCGGTGATGACGTTGTTGACGATCAATACTTCCTCAGGTGCCGGGCCGAACGAGGGAGTCCACCCCCAGTGGATGCCGCTCCCGTTGCTGTTTCGAATTATGTTGCCGCTGATTTCCTCCGCCATAGACTGGACGATCACAATTCCGCCTGTTTCCTGGGACAAGCCCAATCCATTGTTCGCAATTAAGTTGTTGCGGATAGTGGTATTCACCTGATCCCAGGCCAGGGTGATACCGCTGTTGTCGTGCCCGTCTATTTCATTATCCTCGATCAACAAACCAGAGTCGCTTCCTTCGGCATATATTCCGTCAATGGCGTTGTTCCGTATGATATTGCCTATAACCTGACTGGGGCCGTGGGGTCTGAGAAGAATTCCCACCCTATTAAAACCGGTACCCTGTCCATTGTTTTCAATAATGTTGTTTTCAATATGCAGGGCGGCCCCATTGGCTGTTAGGATGCCCGCATTGGCGTGCCCCCGGATGATGTTGTTTGTGATGACGATATTGGTCAGGTCCGGCCAATCCGCACTACCGGCCACGATCCCGTGTAGCGTCCCGTTCTGAATGGTAAGCCGAGTTACAGTCACATCACTGGCAATGATATGAATGGTCGGAGCAGCCGCCATACCGGCGGCATCCACAACGGCCTCCCCGATTGCCGGATCGGGTCCGCTGAGGGTGAGTGGCTTATCGATCACCAGTTGCTCCTGGTACACCCCGGGCGGCACGTTCACCGTACTTCCTGGAGGAGCAGCATCGATGGCGTCCTGAATGACAAAAGATGTGGCAGATAAGGTCATTATTACGGCACCTCCATATCCACATGGTATGCTAAGGAATATTATGGTGCTACTACAATTTTCTGTAGGATATATGCACACATCGAGGCTGCTTTAAATACCATATAACAACAAGCGAAAGAAAAATTTGTCAACAAAGGAGGGAGCAACATGGGTTATAAGAGACAGAATAATGGCGTCCAGCCTGGTCCGTGCCCGATAATCGACGGCGTTCCGGTCTGCCCCCCACCGACCCAAATAGACGTTATCACTGTCACCAGAGTCTTTGACGAGTGTATGAACACGCAGGTGGAAGAGACCGAGATTGTCATAGAAATCGAGCCCACTCCGGACCTGACTGCACAGTGTGTAGGGGTAACGTTGGTCGGAGAGCCGACCTGCTCGGTCCTAAACGGCAACGTCGTACGCGTAAATGCTGAGCTCGAAGTTACCACCAGTGTTAACGGAACAACCGGGACGGGAACAATCGACATTGAAAGGTCCTTCATCATGTATCGGGCCGGGGAAGAAGATCTCACAACCAATTGCTTTGTATACCCGGAATGCCTGACGTGCTACATCTCTGCAACCGATGAAACATCGGTGACCGTCACCTGCTGCGTGGGTGTAATGGTGCTGCTAAGACTTCAAGCTGAGGTCCAATTGATGATTCCCAGCTACGGCTATCCGCCTGAACCGGCCGAGTGTGAAGAAGCATTGGGTCAATGCCCCG
Organism: uncultured Peptococcaceae bacterium; assembly: GCA_965544035.1. Lineage (GTDB taxonomy): Bacteria > Bacillota > Desulfotomaculia > Desulfotomaculales > Desulforudaceae > CBEULR01. The sequence goes on from CBEULR010000016.1 coordinate 22,280, forward strand.
CGCAGTACAATCCGACATGGCCGCCCTACCCGTCCCAGAACGGCAACAACAATAACCAGGGCTGTTGCGGAGACTAGCAACAGGCTCTCAAAAACCGGCTTGGGGGTTTCCCTCAAGCCGGTTTTTCTTGGCTGGTTATTTAAAAAAGCCTTTTCCAGAAAGAAACGTTCTTTGAGGCCTCTGCCTCCCGGTCTTCGTTTTTTCTTATCAGGTCCACGATAACGCCGGCCTGTTCATCCAGCTGTTGTTTCAGTATCGCCTCTTTTTTCTCGCTTTGTCTGATGGCAACTTCAGTTTCCCGAATCTTCTGCCGCAACACTCCGTTCTCCTCTACAAGTTCTTGGTTTTCGAGTCTCGCCGTTTCCAGTCTGTACTTCAGCAACTGTTTCTCTTTTTCCAACGCCTTGATTTTTCCATTCGCCGTATCAAGTTTGTCGGCAAGCTGTCTTGCAAGGTTTTTCAGGGAGCTTGTTTCCTGGGCTGCCTTTTCCAATTCGGCATTCAGATTGTCAATTCGTTCATTCTGCTCGGCAATAGTCTCTCTCATCTGCACATTTGTCAGCCGCGAATCCTCCAATTCAAAAAACAGCCGCCGGAAATTTCCGTCTATTCGGCGAATATGTTCGCTTAATCCCTTTTGACCGTAGTCCAGGCTTAGGTACTCCACACTCGGGAACACCGGTTCCAGTGGCCGCAATTCTTGGGCTTCCGGCAATGACGGGTGAAGCTCCTCGGCTTCCCCGTCACTCTGGAACACGGCAGCCAATAGCGCCATAAGGGTGCTTCCGTTATCAAAAGTCGCTATGCTACTCAGCCCCTGTTTTTGGAGTAAATCCAAAGCCAGCATGTTGGTACGAAACAGTCTGTGGTACCGGTCCTTTAGCACCGGATCGTTAAAGGTTTTTCCGCCGTCCAGAGAGGTGCACTGGTAAATACCCTCGGTCTGCTGCCAGAAAACCACCACCCGATCATTCCAGATACCGAGTGTCGGGGTGTAGGCATTCACCCCGGGTGAGGAAAGAAACAGTTCATTCTGCCACCCGCCGACCATCCATCCTCCTCTGGTTCGCCGTCGGTACATCACCCGGTAGTTCTTGCCGTCAGATCTGGTCCAAACCAGATGCAATGTGCCCGCTTCATCCGCCACTAGGCAGGGATATAGGTTACTCCGGCTTGAGTCGGTTATGTGCGCCGGCTCCGTCCATCTCGCATCGGGAAATCGAGCACGGTAGACAAACTGGCTCTTAGACCGGGTGCTGTACTGATACACCAAGTGGATAATTCCTTCTTGATCCAGAGCGACCGCACCCTGGATCTGCCCGGGACCCAGGCCGGAATCGATCACTTCCGGCCGACTCCACTCACCGTCGCCACCCCTGTAACAATGCTTGACTCTCCAAACCTCTTCAAGGGGATTGTCGGTAAAGTAGATGATGCTCGGAGTTCCGGAATGATCGACCACCACACTCTGATAAGTGATTCTCTCGTCTTCAACCCACTTGTCCGTCAGGACATCGGACTCGATGTCGGAATGCCGCCAGCACACGTACACCAAATGGCCCAGAGTGTTCTTACAGGTAAGATGAAGTTTTTCAACTTCACTCACGGTAAACGAAAAGAAGCCGTTGTAGTTGGAAGCCAGTTCCATCCATTCGGTCCAGGTCTGACCCATATCGAGCGAGCATCTACCGAGAAGCCTGTCGCCCGTGAGGCGGAGCGACCAGATACAGTGTTCATTCTTAATGATTAGGGCCTCTTGGCCCAGAATTCCCTTGTTGCGCCTGACCCGCAGAAGGCGGTCGGCCGCCTTTTTCTCCATTCATTAAGTCACCCCAATCACAATCGCAGGTATCTTTCTTAGCCTCCTATACTATGCACCGGGGATTGGAAACTCCACAATCCGCCCTCAACGGATCATCGGGCCACCGGCAATACCCGGTTGGATTTTCTTTTTCCAGTTCCCAATTCTAACCGTTATGACCGTATGCGTGCACAGAATTACACAAATGAAGGAAATTCGCGGCAAGCATCGAATACAGGTGAGAAATGCCATTCGGACTCCCCCCGGTGTCTCAAACGGCAGTGACAACCGAAATTGAAACAGTTTGTCTCAGAGCGCTCAACAGCATACATTTGCGGAATGCGCACCTGAAGTGCCAACCGTCTTCAAGTTTCAAAATATTTTTGTGAAAAATTTTATTGAAAATTTCTAAACGGCTTGGTATCATGTTTGAGACACTGTATTCAATTTGGGTAATCCAGGAAACAATCGATTGTGAGTTGATTAGTTTTGGTGAGTTTTGCACTTACATTCTTGTTAGTATTTGCTTTCTGGATGCTTCTCTCCGGGCAGACATCGCCCCTTCTCCTGACTCTAGGTGTTATTTCCAGTCTACTGGTAGCGTTCTGGTCACACGATCTGTTAATCGGCCGGAACGCGAGCATCGGACAGGGTTTCTTGCGTTTCCTGCGGCTGCTTAAGTATATTCCCTGGCTAATCTGGCAGATCGTGCTGGCGAATATCAACGTGTTATACCTGACCCTTCATCCCAAAATGCCTATTGAGCCGGAGGTCATCACCTTCAACACCGACCTCAAGACCGATTTCGGTGTTTTTGTCTTGGCCAATTCGATCACTTTGACGCCGGGCACGGTAACCATCGAGGCCACACACAAGGAGTTTATCGTCCATGCCATCACCCCGGATGCGGCCGCAGGTATTCCTGAAATGGAAGCCAGAGTAAAGGAGATAGAGGGACAAAATGTTTGAGATTGCAGCAATCGCCATACTGATAGCAGTTATTCCCGTCGTTTACCGGTTGATCGTCGGACCCCGGTCGTTTGACCGGATGCTGGCGGCCAATGTCTTCGGCACGAAAACGGCGGTTCTGCTGGCGCTGATCGGCTATATTTATGAACGACCACACTTTCTGGATATTGCCCTGGTTTACGGCATGATCAACTTCATCGCCACACTGGCGATCCTGAAATACCGTGAAAGCGGCGCGCTCGACTAGCCGGTTACCGAAAATCATTTGTAGGATGATTTGATGATGGAAATTTCGACGATTATCTCAGGAGTCTTGATAGCAGCCGGGTGTTTTTTCTTTATGGTGGCATCGATCGGTGTCGCCCGCTTTCCCGACTTTTACACGAGACTTCACCCCGCCGGCAAGGGCGATACGCTGGGCCAGGCCCTGATTTTGCTCGGACTTATCGTTTACGAGGGTTTCACTATGGTTTCCGTCAAACTGGCGATCCTGATGATCCTGATCTGCATCGCCAACCCGACGGGAACGCATTTCGTTACCAAGGCAGCGTACGTGGCCGGGGTTAAGCCGCTATTGGGGAAAAAAGAAGCGGATAAGACTACGAGTGGGGTTGACAGTGCGTCATGATTATTGATCTTTTTCTGCTGGCGATGGCCGTCGTTTGTGCGATCGTAGCCGTCCGAATGAAGGACTTGCTGGGCTCGATCATGGTTTTGACGGTATATAGTCTTCTGATGGCGCTGATCTGGACCAGGTTGAATGCCGTGGACGTGGCGTTCACGGAGGCTTCGGTCGGCGCGGGCATCACCACTGTGCTGCTGTTGGCGGCCCTCAGTCGGACGCTGAGAGGTGAGGAAGGCGAGCCGAAGGTCCGCACTTCCCTGCGCTTTTCACCGAAGACCAGTCTGGTGGTGGTACTGCTGACCGGTGCCCTGCTTACTTACGGCACACTGGATATGCCCGACTTCGGCGATCCAAATGCACCAACCAACCTGCACGTCGCCCCTTACTACATTGAACACTCCAAAGAAGAAACCGGGGCCGACAACTTTGTGGCGGCGATCCTGGCAGCCTACAGAGGATATGATACCCTCGGTGAAACCACCGTGATCTTCACCGCCGGTACAGGTGTAATCCTGCTCCTACGGCGGGCCGGACGGAAAGGAAAAGGAGGGTCCGACCGTGGGTAAGCCAAGGATGCAGGAAAACATCATGCGTAAGGTGGCGGCCAGGTTGTGCATCCCTTTTATCCAGATTTACGGACTCTACGTTATTGCGCACGGTGACCTCGGCCCCGGCGGCGGCTTCCAGGGCGGTGTAATCCTGGGCGCCAGCATCATCCTTTTTATCCTGGCTTTTGGGCTTGATGAAGGCCGCAGGCGGGTCAAACAGTGGAAAACCGACGTTATGAATGCGTCAGGAGTCCTGATTTACGGCGGTATCGGTGTTCTGTGCCTGCTGGCCGGAGGTAAATATCTGGAGTACGATATGCTTCCCTTTAGTGATCCTATCCTGGCTAGTCATTTAGGGATTTTGGGCATTGAGATCGGCGTCGGCATTACGGTGGCGTCCGTGATGATCACGCTATTTATTGAAACAGCAAGGCGAGATGAAAAATGATTGAGTTTATCCTGGGTAAGTACAACTATCTAATTTGTATCGCCCTGATGATGGTCGGATTTTACGGCATGATCGCCAAAGAGAACCTGATCAAAAAGGTCATCGGGATGAACATCTTCCAAACTGCGGTGTTCCTGTTTTACATCTCGATCGGCAAGGTTCATGGCGGTACCGCTCCGGTCGAGTGGGCGCAGGCCGTGGTTTACGACAATCCGCTGCCCCACGTGCTGATCCTGACCGCGATTGTGGTCGGTGTGAGTACCACGGCGGTAGCTCTGGCCATTATCATCAATATTTACCGGAAATACGGTACGGTGGAGGAAAACCGCATTTTGGAACTCGACCGTATTGAAGAAGCCAAAAATTTGGGGATAAGCAGGTAGGGATTTATGATCGCAGATTTTCCAGTTCTCGTAATTGTAACACTATTGCTGGCCGCACCAATTGCCGTAATCGTCGGGCTTAGAAACTGGGTGTACTCCTGGTGCGTTACCGTTGCGGCAGCATTCGCATCCTTTATGATGTCCCTGTCCATCCTCAACACGGTGATGACCTCGGGGCCGTTTAGCTATTGGCTCGGTGACTGGGCACCGCCCTTCGGCATCGAGTACGTGTACGACCCGCTGAACGCCTTTGTCCTGGTCATGGTGTCCTTCCTGTCGTTTATGACGGCGGTGTATTCCAAAAAGAGTCTTCAAGCCGAACTGCCCGAGCATAAGATCTCCTTCTTCTATGCGATGTACCTGCTGTTTGTCACCGGTTTGATGGGCATCGTGGCCACCGGTGATCTCTTCAATGTTTACGTATTCCTTGAGATTACCTCCATCGCGGGTTATGTGATGATCGCCGTTGCGCGCAAGCGGGAAGCTCTGATGGGTGCCTTCAGCTACCTGATTCTGGGTACCATCGCGGCCACCTTCGTCGTCATCGGCATCGGTTATCTGTATATGGTAACCGGTAGTCTGAATATGGCCGATCTGGCACGCCTGCTTCCCGATCTTTACGGTTCTAAAGTCGTGCTCACTGCCTTTGCCTTCTTTACAGTGGGCCTGAGCATCAAGATCGCGCTCTTCCCCCTGCACAACTGGCTGCCGAACGCGTACACCTACGCTCCCTCGGTCACCAGCGCAATTATGGCGGCAACGGCGACCAAAGTGGGCGCTTATGTCCTGATCCGCGTAATGTTCACCGTCTTCCAGCCGGAGTTTGAGCTGACCGTGGTGCATGTGTCGCAGCTGCTGCTGATCTTCGCCACAGCGGCCATCCTGGGCGGTTCGATTCTCGCCATCGCCCAGACCAACATCAAGAAGATGCTGGCCTACTCAAGCATCGGTCAGATCGGATACATCGTCTTGGGGATCGCCCTGATGAACCACCTGGGGATGATCGGTAGTGTGGCCCACATCCTGAACCATGCTCTGATGAAGGGCAGCCTCTTCCTGGTGGTCGGGTGTATCGTCTACCGTTTTGGTATTGTACACATTCAAGACTTTGTGGGGTTGGGTAAGAAGATGCCCTGGACAATGGCGGCCTTTACGATCGGGGCCCTGTCTATGATCGGCGTGCCGCTCACCGTTGGCTTTGTGAGCAAATGGTATCTGGCTCTGGCGTCGCTTGAGGCAGGGATGTGGTATTTCATTCCGGTGCTGCTCGCCAGTTCACTGCTGACCGCGCTGTACTTCTGGAGGGTAATCGACAACATCTGGTTTAAGAATGCCGAAAACGCCAAAGCCGGGGCGGCCTGTCCCAATGGAGTGTGTGAAGCACCGTCTGGAATGGTTGTGCCAACGATGGTTTTGGCGGTGCTCTGCATTGTGTTCGGCATCTTTGCCGCCCTGCCGGTCTCGATTGCTGAACAGGCAGCCGCTCTATTCTTTTAAGCTGTTGAGAAAGTGTCCTGACCCCTCACTTTACACTTGCTGCTTTTGAGGTGAAGAAGTGGAAATCATCGAATCTATCAAACCACTATACGCCATACTTGTATCGCTCCTGGCCGTTGTGCTCATCGGGCTTTCAGGACGAAACCCGAACCTGAGAGAGTCTTGGACGATAATTGCCGCCCTCGTGAAGTTCTCTATTGTAGTTTCGATGCTTCCCACCGTCCTCGGGGGCAGGATTATTGAGTATTCGCTGCTTGAAGTACTGCCCGGGCTCGAGATCGCCTTCCGGGTGGATGCCTTGGCCATGTTCTTTGCGCTGACGGCGTCCCTGCTGTGGATTGTCACCGCCTTTTACTGCATAGGCTACATGCGGGCGGGCAAAGAGGAAAACCAGACCAGGTTCTACATGTGCTTTGCGGTGGCGCTTTCAGCGGCGATCGGCGTGGCCTTTTCAGCGAACCTGTTCACCCTGTTCTGCTTTTATGAAGTGCTCTCGCTCTGCACCTACCCGCTGGTGGCGCACAAGCAGACGCCCGAAGCGATCGCCGGCGCCAGACGCTACCTGGTATACCTGTTGGGCACCTCGATCGCCTTCCAGCTTTCCGCGATTTTCGCAACCTACTTCTTCGCCGGAACGCTGGAGTTCACCCCCGGCGGGATTATGGCAGGTGCGGCCTCGAACACGGTGATCACGATCATCTTCTTCCTTTTCGTGGCCGGTATCGCCAAGACGGCGATTATGCCGTTCCACGCCTGGCTGCCGGCGGCGATGGTCGCCCCGACTCCGGTCAGCGCCCTGCTGCACGCCGTGGCCGTTGTCAAGTGCGGCGTCTACTCGCTCATCAAGGTCGTCCTCTACGTGTTCGGTGTGGACCTGCTCAGTGAATTGGGCTTGGGCGTAATACTTGCCTATATTGCGTCATTTACGATTATCACGGCTTCTATTATGGCTCTGCGCCAGGATAACCTGAAACGGCGGCTGGCTTATTCTACAATTGGTCAGCTGTCATATATCGTGATGGCGGTTGCGCTGCTTACCCCCTACGGGATCACCAGCGCCCTGTTGGCGATTATGGTCCACGCCTTCGGCAAGATCACCCTCTTCTTCACCGCAGGGGCCATTTATATCGCCGCGCACAAGACCAACGTCAGCGAACTGGACGGAATCGGCAAGCAGATGCCCTTCACCATGGCCGCCTTCGCGGTCGGTGCCGTCTCGATGATCGCCATCCCGCCAACGGCCGGTTTTATCACCAAGTGGTATATGGTGCTGGGCGCGTGGGAGGCCCAGCTGTGGATTCTGATCGGTGTGATCCTCGTTAGTACGCTCCTGAATGCGGCTTACTATCTGCCGATCGTATACGCCGCGTTTTTCAAACCGGTACCCTTGGGGGAGAGCACTGAGATCCACGAGGCACCGGCACATATGGTCGTACCGCTCCTGCTTACGGCTGTCGGTACACTGGCGCTTTTCTTCTGGCCGGATGTGCTCCTTGACTTGGCTCAGCTGGTGCTGTCCAGCGTGATGGGAGGTCTATAGTCTATGCACAAAAAGGAACCGGATTTCTTTGATCGTCCGCAAAACCTGAAGGCGATGGCGGCTGTTTTGATCACCGTCCTGGTAGGACTGCTGATCGGGGATTTCTTCACTGAGAAGCATTCCTATTTTGGCTGGGACGGGATACCCACCTTCTATGCCTTTTACGGGTTTGTCGGCTGTGTATTGCTGGTTGTGATCGCGAAGAACCTGCGACCCTTTTTGAAGAGGGAGGAAGACTACTACGATGACTAGTTTGTTCCCGCCGGCCCTGGTCTTTATTCTCGGAGCGTTCATCATCCCCTTCATCAAGGGCAAGGCCCGCTCCGTCTATATGCTCATCCTGCCGGTGGTGGCGTTTCTGGTGCTGCGGAGCATTCCGGACGGTACCTACGGGTTGTTGAGCTTTCTGAACCATGATCTCTCGCTGCGGATCGACCCGTTGAGTCTGGTCTTCGGCTATGTCTTCATCCTGATCACCTTCATCGGGGTGATCTACGCCCTGCACGTTAAGGACGCCGGTGAGCTGACGGCCTGCTACGTGTATGCCGGCAGTGCGCTCGGTGCCGTCTTTGCCGGTGATCTCATCTCCCTCTTTGTCTTCTGGGAGATGCTCACCCTGTCCGCCACCTATATTATCTGGTCCCGCAGATCCAAGGCCTCGGCCGGTGCAGGGCTGCGGTACCTGATGGTGCACGTCTTCGGCGGCGTGATGCTCCTGGCCGGGATTGTGTTGCACGTATTGGAAACCGGGTCCACCGAGTTCGTCCATATCGGATTGGGGTCGGCGGCATCCTGGCTGATCTTGCTGGGCTTCGGCATCAATGCGGCCATCCCGCCGCTGCACGCCTGGCTGGTCGATGCCTACCCGGAGGCCAGCATCACCGGCACCGTATTCTTGAGCGCGTTTACCACCAAGACGGCAATCTACGTTCTGGCGCGCGGGTTCGCTGGAACCGAGCTTCTGGTCATATTGGGCGCGATCATGACCGTTTTCCCCATCTTCTACGCAGTGCTTGAGAACGACCTGCGGCGGGTGCTCAGCTATAGTCTGATTAACCAGGTCGGGTTTATGGTGGTCGGTATCGGTCTCGGATCGGCACTCGCTCTCAACGGCGCCGTATCACACGCCTTTGCGGATGTCCTTTTTAAGGCCCTGCTGTTTATGGCGGTGGGCGCGGTGATGTACCGTACCGGTACGTGCAAGGCTAACGAACTCGGCGGTTTGTATAAGACTATGCCCTTAACTCTGATCTTCTGCCTGGTCGGTGCGGCCTCGATTTCGGCCTTCCCGCTCTTCAGCGCGTTTGCCACAAAGTCTATGATTATTTCAGCGGCCGGCTACGAGCAGATGACTGTAGTATTCCTGCTTTTGCTGTTCGCTTCCGCCGGTGTGTTCCACCACGCGGGTATCAAAATTCCCTACTTCATCTTCTTTGCGCACGACTCAGGCAAACGCCCCCAGGAAGCACCGACGCATATGCTGGTCGCGATGGGCATTACCGCTTTCTTGTGCATTTTCATCGGCGTTTATCCGCAGGCCCTGTACAGCATTCTGCCCTACCCGGTGGAATACAACCCGTACACGGCTGATCACGTGGTCACCCAGCTCCTGCTGCTGTTCTGTGCTTCGGGCGCCTTTGCCACGCTGATGATCACGCGGTACTACCCGCCCGAACTGCACGCGATCAATCTGGATACCGACTGGTTCTACCGCCGGGGAGTCCCAAGGCTGATCGGCTACATCAGCCCTGCGGTGGCCCGCTTCAGTGAGCAGCTTGGGTACGCTTTCCTGGTTGCCCTGCCGAAAGCGTTCCTGTGGTTCGGCAAGAACCCGGCCGCAGTACTGAAGATGGTTTTAGATACGGCCCTGATGCCGTTTAGAGACGAAAACACGCGGACGAAGATCCGAAAGAATATGGAAATTGCCAAGGCCGATATTGAAACCTACGCCTTGAGGCCGGTCTCGATCGGTTCGGCGATGGGCTTTGTAACCCTCTTCCTCGGTGTATACCTGTTCTTCTACTATGTATTCTAACGAATAGGGGTCAAAGCCCTAAGATTTCTTGAGTTCTTCAGAAACCGACAAGATTCTTGGCAGAGGTTCCAATCATAGTAGGCATAATAAAAGAGCGGTCACTCGACCGCTCTTTTCCTCTTTATCCCACTTCTCACTTTCCACTTCTCACCTCTCATCTCACCTCTAACCTCTCACCTCTCACATCTCAACACACACCCCGCGCTCACGGAGTTCGGCCAGCTTGCGGTCCGAACACGTCGCACAGCGAAATTCAGGGTGCATATCCCGCGTTTTATCGTAGTTCCTGGTCCGTACCAGCCGGAACCCTCTCGCCACCTGACCGCAGTCGGCACACCGGACCTGCTCCTTGATCTCCCACTGCGGCGCCAGAATCGGTGAAGTGAAGATGAACCGGTCGACCCAGAAGAAGATCAGTCCGCCGATCAGGTTTGCCACCACCGTGGCGAAAGTAACATTGAAGTCGCTCAACCACAGGAGCACAACGGCTAACACCGGTGTCGACAGCTGCCAGCGCAGCAGGTACAGAACGTATCTTTTCAGCACGCTCAACACCTCCCCCTTCCCGCCCCAGCAGGGCTTGATACTCTACACTTCCACTATGGAAAACATATAGAGTATAGCATAAACGGGTAGGCAATGCATCCCCCTTTTTGGCGGGTTGCCGGATGCATACCCGTGTGGGCGGGACATTACCCGACGCTCACCCAGAGCAACCGGTCTTCTTCAAACATTAGATCGAGCCGTCCCTCGTTGTGCAGCGCAGAAAGGTAGGCTGAAATCGTCGAAAACACCAGCACATACTGCTCAGGATTCAACTGGATTCCATATTCCCGAACCACCCGACTCATTACTTCCTCCCGGGTGAGGCCTTCCCTGCATTCCCGAATAATCAGTGCCTCCGTATCTTCGATGGCTTCCAGATTTCGCTCGATCGTCTCACCGGGATCGGTCGTGAGCACCCCGTGGCTGGGAAGGTAACAGGTGTACCCCGACCGCCACAGCCGGCGCAGCGTGTCCTTCGTTCCGGCGATGTCGGCATTGTACACCAGCCGGTATTTGTCGATCGTCTTTTCCGCGGCATAGGCATCAGCCGTAAAGATGACGTCGTCGGGGGTCACCACCCCGATCTGCCCGGGAGCATGCCCCTTCAGATCGATTACCTCCAGCGGCACCCCGGCTATATTGACAGGTCCCGGAACCAACACGTGATCAACCGGGCATGGCTCCCCCATAAGGAATTTTCCCGTTATTTCCTTGATCGGCGCGGCCGAAAACAGGTAAAATGGGGCAAGAGAGGGATTTTCAATAATTGCCCGGTCCAAGGGGGTGGCGTAGACCTGAACCCGGGCACGCTTCTTGATGATGCGGTTGCCGCCGATATGGTCGGCGTGGGCATGCGTATTGATGATCGCACAGGGCACCAAACCCTCGTTGCTCAGTGCACGCAGGATTTGACGTCCGCTGGTTTCGTCGAGGCCGGTGTCGACCAGGATGCATTCCTTATCCTCGGTCACATACAATCCGATATTGACCGGTCCCTTCAGATAGTAGGTGTGCCCCGTGATGTGCTCTAGCTCAACCGCCACGATTTGACCTCCTGTTAACAAATCGCCCAAAATAAGCCAAAAACGTGCATAATTCAGCGAAAATTGACCCTAAATAGTGCAAAAACCAGGTGTGATTATAGAGGATATCCCGACGTAACATAGAAATAGTATAACACTAATTAACGGGGGAGGAGAACATGAGCAAAAAAATAACACTGTCGGTGATCAAAGCCGATGTAGGTGGATTCATAGGCCATTCCGGAGTTCACCCTGAACTCCTGGACCGTGCGCGGGGCCTGCTGGCAGGCAGCCCCCTGCTCATTGACTTCAGGGCCACCAGCGTTGGCGACGACATCAACCTGATTCTCACCCACGACCGCGGTCGGAATAACGGTGAAATACACCAGCTTGCCTGGGATACCTTCACCGCCTGCACCGAGGTTGCCAAGAAGTTGAAGCTTTACGGGGCCGGCCAGGATCTCCTGGGAGACGCCTTTTCCGGCAACATTAAGGGCCTGGGCCCCGGCGTGGCCGAGATCGAGGTAGAAGAGCGCAAGAGCGAACCCGTGATTGTCTTTATGGCGGACAAGACCGAACCCGGTGCCTGGAACTACCCGCTCTACAAGATGTTCGCCGATCCCTTCAATACGGCCGGACTGGTCATCGACCCCAGCATGCACGGCGGCTTCAAGTTCGAGGTCCGTGATTTGGTCGAGAACAAGAAGATCATTTTCTCAATGCCCGAAGATCTCTACGACATGCTCATCTTTATCGGTGCCCCCGGTCGCTACGCCATCAAACGCGTTTTCCACAACAACGGCCAGATTGCGGCTTCGTCCAGCACGCAGCGCCTGAACCTGATGGCCGGACGCTACGTCGGTAAGGACGACCCGGTGTGCATCGTGCGCTGCCAGAGCGGTTTCCCGGCCGTCGGGGAAGCGCTTGAACCCTTTGCCTTCCCGCACCTGGTATCCGGATGGATGCGCGGTTCGCACCACGGTCCCCTGATGCCGGTCGCACAGCGCGATTCCAAACCCACCCGCTTCGACGGTCCGCCGCGGGTATGTGCGCTGGGCTTCCAGCTGGCTGAAGGAAAGCTCATCGGCCCGCAGGATCTGTTCGACGATCCGGCCTTCGACAACGCGCGCCGCATGGCGCTCGATGTGGCCGATTACCTGCGGCGGCTGGGTCCTTTTGAACCGCACCGCCTGGCGCTCGACGAGATGGAATACACCACCATGCCGATGGTGATGGAAAAGCTGAAAGACCGCTTCATCGACATGCGCTACCACAAAAAGAAAAAATAAATCGCCCGGTTATGCGTAAGGAGGGGGACTTCCCCCTCCTTCGTCATGAACGGACATTATGCCCGGACCAGTTTTTCGAATTCCTCAAACCCGACCCGCTGAATCGTGGTGCCCAGCCTTTCCCCCCGGGTGCCGAGCTTCTTGTAGGCTTCCAGCGTCTTACCCAGCAAACTAATGACCTCTTCCGAAGACACATTCTCGGCAAGCTTGTCCGCCAGGCGAGGCCGCAGTCCGCCCTGCCCGCCGACAACCACCGTCCAGCCCGACCGCTTTCCGAACGCGCCGAAATCCCGCAGCCAGGCTTCGCAGCAGTTCATCGGGCAGCCCGAGATCCCGATCTTGAACTTGGAGGTAAATTCCCCGTAGCCCACCAGCTTCTCGTCCAACTCGGTACCCAGTCCCAGAGCGTCCTGCTGGCCGTAGCGGCAGAATAGCGTCCCCGGGCAGGCATTCACGTAATGGATGCACGGACCGACGGCCGGAGCCGGTTCCCTGCCCAGCGCTTCCCAGACGGGCTCCACGTCTTCCGCTTTCAGGCCGACCATCGCGATCCGCTGGGCACCGGTGATCTTGATCACCGGGATCTGAAACTTTTCAGCCACGTCCGCAAGCCGCCGAAGGGTTTCGACATCAAGCAGGCCACAGGGTGCCAGACGCGGCACGATGGCGTAGGTCTCTTTGTCGCGCTGCAGAATTGCCCCTCTTGGTGCATTATCAGCCATGATATAACCCCCTTCACGTGTATTCTATCTACACGTAATGCTTCCTATCCGAGGTGATAGGAGGGATGGCTCTCCTGTCACCTCTGGTGATCTCTATGCAAAAAGGTGACACAAGAACCGTCCCTCCTGTCACCTTTGGACGGCCTGACGCGCCAGGGCATCCGCGCGGTTGTTCAGCTCGTCGTCAGCGTGCCCTTTGGTCTTGACAAAGCGGACCCGGTGTTTGGCCGCCAGCGCGACCAGCTGTTCCCAGAGATCCCTGTTCAAGACCGGTTCCTTCTTCGCATTCACCCACCCGTTTCGCTGCCACCGCTCGTACCAACGGTCCCGGAAGCAGTTGACGAGATAGGCCGAATCGCTTACCAGGGTGACCCGTTCAGGACTGCCCTCCAGCGTCTTGAGCGCCTCCACGGCCGCCTTCAGTTCCATCCTCTGATTTGTGGTCTTATCCTCAGATCCGAAAATCTCCCGACGCTTGTCCCCTTCAACGATGACCGCCCCCCAGCCGCCAGGCCCCGGGTTGCCGGAGCACGCTCCATCGGTATAAATCACAACCTCACTCACCCGCTGTACTCATCTCCTCCGCGCGATTCTTCAACGTTCCGCCTTCAAGGTGATATACCCAGGCGATAACCTGTGCCACCACATCGTAAAGCGCCGGCGGTATCTCCCGGTCCACCCCGAGGCCGGTCAGAGTCCAGGCCAATTCCTCATTCTTGTATACGGGTACGCCGGTTTCCCGTGCTCGTAACTCAATCTGTTCGGCCAGCCGGCCCCGCCCGGCCGCCACCACCCGCGGGGCTCCGTCCCGCCCGTGGTCGTAGGACAGCGCCGCAGCCGCCTTTGGTCCCCGGCGTTCCTCCTTTTGCTTGTGTTCCGTCCCGGTCATCAGCCGCCACTCCTTATCTCAATCAAACCCGGGCGTCAAGCGGTACATAAGTGTTCTCCCCACGATCAGCGCCAAGCAGTTCGATCGGTGAACCATAAACCCCCGTCTCTACTCGCAAACCCCAAACCGTAAAGCCGATGGCACGCAGACGGCGTTCCAGATCGGTTAGGCCGGCCTCAAACAGACGGGCCGCCCCGCTGTCAGGCGCGATTATTCTGCCCGTCAGTCTGCCGTCAGCCGCCTCCAGCACCACCCAGAAAGCGCCAAAAGCTGCCGTTTCAAGGCTTAGGACCAACCTTGCACGGTCGGCCGTAATCTCCGCTCCATCCGCGTACGGGACCGCCAGAAACAGGCGCCCCTGCAGGCGTTCACCTCCGTTGATCGAGAACGCATACAGCTGTCCCAGTTCAGGATGAAGCGTCGGACTGCGGTTGAGGAGTTCCTGCCCCTGAAGATCAGCGTCCGGCCGCCCAAGGAGATAGGCCAAAACCCTGTCGATCACCGAAGCCCGGTCGGGCAGATCCAGAGTCATCAGCCACACCCGGGAGGCCAAATACGCCTGGCGCTCCTCGGCCGGCAGCCCGGCCGCCTCACGCAGCAGCTTCTGCACGGTATCGCGGTTCACCGGAAGATTCCACCGCATCAGCTCCCGCAGCACAAAACCGGCATCACCGTCACGATCTCTCAGGCCCAAGGCTCGGGCCAGGTCGGACAACGGCACTCCCCGACTCTCTGCGGGCGCGGGGGAAACATGGCGGACACGGATCTGCTCCCGCCCAATCTGTTCAATGATCGCCCAGAAGTTTTCACCCGGGCACGACGGGAGATTTCCCGCCGCCCGGTAGAGACTGCCCTGCAGATTGACAATCCCTCCGCCGGCGCCCAACTCCACCAGTTGCAGTCGTACCACCTGTCCCGGAACCATCCTGGTGAGAAGCTGCAGCCCGTCCATCACCACCGGCTGAATCGGCCCGATTCCCATCCCGCATCACACCTGGAATATACTGCTTCCATTATAAGATAAAAGGGAATCCGGTGACAAACGCCCACACTGCGAAAGATTTTCTTAAGAACTGACCGATACCGCCCCCAAATCATGGTATGATAAACTTGAGCGCTAATCCTGGAAAACCTTCGAGGGAGGATATAACGTGGAAGAGATATTGAAGACAATCCTGACCAGATTGGATTCGCTGGATAATGGGCAGAAGAGTCTCCAAAAAGACGTGGGAGAACTCAAGCAGGATGTCAGCGGACTCAAGCAGGATGTCAGCGGGCTCAAGCAAGACGTCAGTGGCCTCAAGCAAGACGTCAGTGGCCTCAAGCAAGATGTCGCCGGACTCAAAGAAGGACAGCAAGTGCTCAAGCAGGAAGTTGCCGGACTTAAGGGAGATGTAGGCAAACTGAAGGCAGGACAACGGGAGCTTCAGGAAGGACAGCATAAGCTGAGGGAAGAGCACAGCGCATTACTGGGCAAGATCAGGGAACACGGCCAGATTCTTGACGCCCTGCTGGAGCGAACCGTAGTCCTCAGGCCGATGGAGGACAAGCTGGCCCATCTGGAAGGCTTGAAAAACGAAATGGCGGACGTCAAATCGGAAATGAGTGAGGTGAAAGGTGAGCTCAGCGAGTTGAAGACAAAAGTGTCCGATCTAGACATCTCGGTGACCTACGCCTTGGGGAAAGTGGCCTACCACGATGCCCATCTGGCCGTCCTTAAACGACCCAAGTAGGATAGGCATGCATTCCGGCCTGCCGACTGAAGGCTGTAGGCCTTGACTCCCAGATGATGAACTTGTCATTTTAGTGCACACTTAGCATGTGTTTGATGGCGATGATGGGATGATAGAATATCATTCTGGGCCCTGAGTACCGCATCACTTCCCTTATATGTTCCCGCATTTTCGGCTTATAGCAATGGATGGGGCATTTTGAGCAGAACATCTTATCCTCTCCGAATTTACATTTGTCCAAGCGGTGGTATGCATAGTCAAGAAGCGCTCGGCATTTTTCACAGGGCACGTCACCATGCCTATTGCCTCTGCAGTAAATAGCGACCATTCGTTCTAATACTTTTTTCTCCGTTGCAATCCTGCTCTTGCTGAATCTCACGATAATTGCCCCTTTTGAATTATGCCCCGGACACAATTCGATAATATAAAAACACGCAAAAACCCCCGAAAACAATACAGTTTTCGGGGGATATTTTCGTTGGAGCTGGTGGTCGGATTCGAACCGACGACCTGCGCATTACGAGTGCGCTGCTCTACCCCTGAGCCACACCAGCCAAGGGTTCCTTAAAGAACCCGCACCTAAGATAATACCAAGGAGAGCACAAGATGTCAATGGAAACACCAGGCCGGTTACTCGTTCAGCAGTCTCTTTGCGGCGGGAGTGATCGCCCAGACCACCCCGTCGTAGGTCACCAGGCCGGCCTCCTTCAACCGCTCCAGCTCCCGGCGGGCAATATACTCCCCCGGCAGGTCGGAAAACTTCGGCGGCACCCGGAGCAGTTCGTGCGGCGAAATCTGAATGGAATAGGCCACGTCCCCTTCCTCGGACGGACCGACCAGTTCCAGGAACTCCAGGATGTTCAGCTGTCGGTCGCTGAGCTCAATTGGTTCGTGCATCTCACTTCACAACGATATTAACCAGTTTCTTCGGTACCGGAACAACCTTCACGATTTCCTTGCCCTCGATGAGCTGTTGGATTCGCGGCTGTTCCATCACCAATCGCTTCAGATCATCGTTTGAAATATCGGCGGGAACAACGATCCGGTCGCGCACCTTCCCGTTGATCTGAATGACGATGGTCAGTTGATCCTCAACCAGCAGATCGGGTCGGTAGCCAGGCCAAGCTTCCTTATGGATACTGCCGGAGTGTCCGATGCGGGACCAGAGTTCCTCGGTAATGAAAGGTGCGAACGGACACAGCAGGAGGAGCAGGTTCTCCACCGCTTCGCGCCACACAGCGGGATCCTGGTCGATCGCGGGAACCCGGTCGCGGTAATGGTACATGCCGTTTACCAATTCCATCACCGCACTGATCGCCGTATTGAAGTTGAACCGCTCCTGAACATCCTCGGTCACCTTCTTGATCGTCTGGTGCGTCAGGCGGCGCAGTTCACGATTCACCCCGACCAGGCCCTCCGCAGGCACTTTCGGGGCCTTTGCCACCTCATCCGCCGACGGCGCCACCAAGCGCCACACACGCTGCAGGAAGCGGTAGCACCCTTCCACGCCCTGATCGGACCACTCCAGGTCACGCTCCGGTGGCGCGGCGAATAAAACGAACAGACGGGTGGTGTCGGCACCGTAACGTTCCAAAATATCCTCCGGGCTGACCACATTCCCCTTGGATTTTGACATTTTTGCCCCGTCCTTGAGGACCATCCCCTGGGTGAGCAGGTTGGTGAAGGGCTCCTCGGCATCCACCCAGCCCAGATCATGCAGCACCTTGGTGAAGAAGCGGGAATACATCAGGTGCAGAATGGCGTGCTCCACGCCGCCAATGTACTGGTCAACCGGCATCCAGCGGTTAACCTTGGCCCGATCCCACGGGCCGTTCTCCTCACGCGGGCTGGTGTAGCGGAGGAAGTACCAGGATGAACACACGAACGTATCCATGGTGTCGGTTTCCCGCCGGGCGGGTCCGCCGCAGGTCGGGCAGGTGGTGTTTACGAAATCGGGTTCCTCGGTCAGCGGCGACTGGCCGGTGGGTTTGAAAGCCACGTTTTCGGGCAGCATCACCGGCAGCTGATCCTCGGGCACGGGTACCGTTCCGCACTTGTCGCAGTATACGATCGGGATCGGCGCCCCCCAGTAGCGCTGGCGGGAAATCAGCCAGTCGCGCAGGCGGAAGTTGACGTGACGGCACCCGAGGCCCATCCGCTCCAAATACTTGGTAACCGCGGGAATGGCATCGGTATAGAAAATCCCGTTGAACACATCGGAATTAACCAGAAAACCGGGACCGGGATAGGCCTCTTCCATCGTGTCGCCGTCCAGCTCGCCGCCTTTGGGCTGGATGACCACCCGAACAGGCAGGTTGTACTTGCGCGCAAACTCAAAGTCACGCTGGTCGTGCGCCGGTACACCCATCACACAGCCGGTGCCGTATTCCAGCAGGACGTAATTGGCAGTAAAAATGGGCACCTCTTCCCCGGTTAACGGGTTGATGCAGTAAGAGCCGAGCGGGATACCCTCTTTCTCGGCTTCGCCGGTGGTGCGGTCCACTTCGCTCATCCCGGCGGCACGCTTGACGAAGGCCTCAACCTCTTCCCGTCGCTCGGGAGCAGTGAGGCTGGGCACCAGCGGGTGTTCCGGAGCCAGTACCATGTACGTAACCCCGTACAGCGTGTCCGGACGGGTGGTGAAGACTTTGATCTTGCCCTCCCGCCCCTTGATCGCAAACTCCACGTAGGCGCCCTCACTGCGCCCGATCCAGTTTTTCTGCATGATCTTAACCTTATCGGGCCAGCCCGGCAGTTTCTCCAGGTCTTTCAGGAGACGGTCGGCGTAATCGGTAATCTTGAAGAACCACTGTTCCAGTTCCCGGCGCTGGACCTCGGTCTTACAACGCTCGCAGACCCCGCCCACCACCTGCTCGTTCGCCAGCACGGTGGCACAGGAAGGGCACCAGTTCACCGGCGCCTTCCGCTTATAGGCGAGGCCGTTCTTGTAGAGAAGCAAAAAAAGCCACTGGGTCCAGCGGTAGTAACCGGGATGACAAGACGCCACCTCTCGATTCCAATCGTAGCTTACACCCAGAGACTTAAGCTGTTCACGCATCGAGGCAATATTGTCCCATGTCCATTCGGCCGGCGGTATCCCGTGTTTGATCGCCGCGTTCTCGGCCGGAAGCCCGAAGGCGTCCCAGCCCATCGGGTGCAGGACATCATACCCCTGCATCGTTCTAAAGCGCGCCACCACATCACCAATGGCATAGTTCCGAACGTGCCCCATGTGCAGCTTGCCCGAAGGGTAGGGAAACATCTCCAGGCAGTAGTACTTCGGACGTTCGTTGAAGTCGGGAACAGCATACAAGTCCGCTTCAGCCCACATCTGCCTGGTCTTGTCCTCGATTTCTCGGAAGTTATAGCGCTCTTTCACAGCGGCGACCTCCACGCGAAAATTATTAAAGCCCTCATCCGCCAGGATAAAGGCTTTACCAGACAAACAAGATGGTGGAGCTGGCGGGGATTGAACCCGCGGCCTCTACCATGCCAAGGTAGCGCGCTCCCACTGCGCCACAGCCCCATCACACTTATGTATTATAGAATAACGACTCTAAAAAGTCAACATCGTGTCTGGACTATGTCGATATAGGTGCCTTAATCCGGGATACCTCTCAAATACTCGCCCGCAGATCAACTACCGGGGCATCCCCCCACAGCCTCTCCAGGTTGTAGAAACTGCGTTGATCTTCCAGGAAGATGTGTATCACCAGCTCATTGTAATCCAAGAGTATCCACTGCGCCTGCTGATAGCCTTCTTTACGTAACGGGTAGACTCCTTGATTCTCAAGATCCTCCTGAATGCGATCGGCAATGGCCTTAACATGTGTTGTGGACCGTCCGGATACAATCATAAAATAATCGCTGATCACGGTCAGCTTTCGGATGTCCAAAACGACAATGTCGAAGCCCTTCACATCTTCGGCCGACTGCACCGCCCGCTGTAGGACAGAATCAACCGGAATATGCCTCGCCCTCCTTACTTGAACATAAAAGCCCGCTACCTTTGAAATAGATTATCACGGTTACCATGAGTTATGCTGCTTTCCTTCTCATAGCATACCATAACGGGGAAAAGAATGGCAAAGAAAAAGGACGATACTAATCAACCGTCCTTTGACCCCTGGAACTCACGTTCAAAGATCTTGATATACTCGTGACTGACACGTACCGACCCCGAGCAGGGTTTTCCGCTGATAACATGGATTCACGAGAAACCGGAAGGCAATCTATCAGGGTATGCGGCCAACGCCGTTCCTTATCGGCCGACCCATTCCCGCCGTTTACCAGCGGCCGTTGTTTTCTGTCCGAGCCCGGGCTTCGTTAACAGTGATTACCCGGCCCTCCAATTCGGTTCCGTTCAGAGCATTGATCATCGCTTCGGCATCCTCGTCCTTGACCTCTACGAAGCCAAAACCACGAGAACGACCGGTTTGACGATCTGTAATGATACGGCTGGACATCACTTCACCATACGCGCCGAAGACTCGTTCCAGATCTTCCGCCTTAGTCGCCCAGGGAAGGTTGCCCACATACAGGGTGCGCACTACCAAAATCACCTCGTTTCTTTTTTGAATATTATTTACAATAGGCTCCGCCCTAATGCAAATCCTGCTGATAAAGCCGGTTCCCAAATATGTATTCTTCTACAACTTCAGGCAAGAGGTATTTTATCGGCTTTCCCGCACGCACCCTGGCCCTGATGTCCGAGGACGAAATGGCCAGTGCAGGCACTTCCACGGGCACTATCCGCGACACAAGTTCGGGCGGCAGCTCTTTAAACCGGCGCCGAAGCGAGGACAGATCATATCCGGGTCGGGTGGCGGCAATGACACGGCACTTGGTCAACAGATCAAGCGCCCTGTGCCAGGAGAGAATTTTCAGCACGGCATCGGTACCGGTAATAAAAAACACCTCTTCGGGTCTGTAGCGCCGGTGCACCTCCTCCACCGTATCAATGGTGTAGGAGGGACCGGGACGTCTGATTTCCATATCCGAAACCGAAAAATAGGGGTTTGAAGCAATGGCGAGCGCAGTCATGGCAAGACGGTGTCTGGCTTCGGAAATCCGTTCATCAGGCTTGTGGGGCGGTCGTCCGGCTGGAACAAAAATCACACGATCCAGCTTGAATTCGTAACGGACACCTTCAGCGGCAACCAGATGGCCGTAATGTATCGGATCGAATGTGCCACCCATCACCGCGAGCTTTCTCAAACCTCTTGATCCTTCCTGAACTTGGATTGCTCAAATTATACTGCGCAGACCACCATAAGGCAAGTGCTGCGATGCAGACCTTAATTCCAGTCTATGCATGGCGGCGCCACCGTGTACGTTCCTATCCGGTCCGTTCCTGTTCCTGTTCCTGTTTCTGTTCGTCCATCGCCTGCCTGATCTTCCGGTACGTAGTCTCAAGGCCCTCGGAAATAACCTTGACGTCCCCGAGCACGGGCATAAAGTTGGTATCACCGTTCCAGCGCGGCACGATGTGGATGTGAAAATGGCCCGGAATACCGGCCCCGGCGACACGGCCCACATTGATCCCGATATTGAAACCGTCCGGCTTGAAGGCACGGCGCAAGATACCGACCATCCAGCGGGTGACCTGGAACAGTTCGAGCATCTCATCGTCTTCCAGATTCTCGATGTCTCCGACATGCCGCTTAGGGGCCACCAGGAGATGACCGTTGTTATACGGATAAAGGTTCATCAGCACAAAACACCGGTCGGTGCGGGCGAGCACGAGATTCTCCTCATCCCGGGAAGGATCGTCGTTAAGTTTATGGCAGAAGATGCATTCCGGATCTGCGTCGCCGGCCGCACTGGTCACATAGACGCTGCGCCAGGGCGCCCAAAGTTTGTCCACTCCCGATCACCTCTATTGCACAGAATAAGATCATCACAACTCCAGAACCATGTTGTTCCGGTGCACTACTTCCTCATACGCTTTGTATCCCAGGATATCGTTAATCTCTCCGGTCTTATGCCCCTTGATCCGGTCGATCTCACCGGATGAAAAATTGGTGATCCCGCGTGCAATCTCGTTCCCTTCCGGATCGACGATGCTTACCGTGTTGCCCATCTCAAAGCTTCCCTCGCACGCTACCACACCGGACGGCAGGAGGCTCTTCCCGTTTTCCAGCAGGGCGCGAGCGGCCCCCGCATCCACAATGATCCGTCCACGTACGGCGGCGCTGTACGCGATCCACTGTTTGCGCTGCTCCATTCTCGCCTCGGCCGGGCGGAACACAGTGCCGATTTCCTCCCCATTCAGCACCCGCCGGATCACATTCTCGGTCGTGGCCCGGGCAATAACGACGGCCACCCCGGAGTGAGCGGCCACCCGCGCGGCATGCAGCTTGCTGGCCATGCCCCCCGTACCCAGATTTGTTCCGGGTGGACCGGCCAGGCGCTCAATGTCGGGGGTAATCTCGTCAACCTCGCTCAGCAGGCGGGCGTCGGGATCGACCCGGGGATTGGCGGTATACAGGCCTTCGGTATCGGTGAGCATTATCAGGAGTTCGCAATCCATAAGCCCGGCCACCAGCGCCGAAAGGTGGTCGTTGTCGCCGAACTTGATTTCCTCTACCGCCACGGTGTCGTTCTCATTGATGATCGGCAGCACGCCGAAGCGAAGCAGCGCGCGCAAGGTGTTTCGCGCGTTTAGAAAGCGGCGCCGGTCGGCAAAGTCTTCTCTGGTGAGCAATACCTGACCGACCGTGATGCCGTATTCGGCAAACAGCTTTTCGTACATATGCAGAAGCATGCCCTGCCCGACCGCGGCACAGGCCTGCTTCTCGGGAATGCTGCGCGGACGTCGTTTCAGCCCGAGCTTGCCGGCTCCCGCCCCGATGGCACCCGAGGTTACCAGAATCACCTCGCGGCCCTGGTTGAACAGGTCGGCGATCTGACGCACCAGCTGTTCGATGCAGGCCAGGTTCAGCTTGCCGGTCTTGTACGCCAGAGAACTCGTCCCCACTTTGATGACAATACGGTTCATGCCGGGAAGTGCAGCTCTTACCGCCACTTTTCCATGATCTCCTAACGCCGATATTACCACTACAATACCACACTAGTCCCTAGATTTGAATAGAACGCAAACTGATTTCTGGGCGGCAGTCCATCAGCATTCGGGCGTCAGTAGTCAGGAGAGGAGTCGCCCGGGGGCAAACCCGCACGCTACACGACCATAATGAGTCTCGCCTCTACTGAATACTCTATACTGAATACTCGATACTCACTACTGATTCGCTCCCAAAAACTTAGCGCTTTTGGGTTATGCGTAAC
>CBEULR010000017.1:0-43905 GCA_965544035.1 uncultured Peptococcaceae bacterium
ACAACTCACCACGCAATACCAAGAAACTGAATGAAACTCTGGCCCATTACAAAACGGCCAAGTCTCAAACGGCACCGGCAAGAGTTTGCAGCACACGCCGGGCGCGCTGAATGCGCTTCTCCTGTTCCACCGCGATCCGCGTCAGCTCATCCAGCACGGCCGGGTCTTTCGTGTACCGCTTCACCTGTTCGGGTATGCCCTGCACATAACCGGCCAAACCGGCCAGGGCTTTATCCCGGTCGTCACGCGCGAGAAGCACCTGTACATATCCGGCTCTCTCCTCCGGGCGCGCCCGCACCATCCCCTGCGCAGCCGTGAATAATTCAGCAGTCCAGGCACGCCACTGTGACAAGGTCAGGCCGGTCTGTTTGCGCAGGGCACCGGCCGCGATCGGCCTGATAAAAAGCGGCAGGCGCTGGTAACCTTCTTCCAGTAGATCGATAACACCGACCAGATCGCGAAATGTTTCCTCAATCCCCTCGGGGACCGTGACCGGCTCGCCCGGGACCGGTTTCGGTGCCGTCGGCTGATCGGCCCGCCCCAGTTCGGCGATAAGCTCCCGGTCTTCAACTATTGTTCCGTGGTACTCACCGGCCCTGATCACCAGGTAGACAACTGCTGCCGCCACCACCCCCGGAGGCTTGAGCCGGGCTGGAAAACCCTCGTAGTCCAAACCCGTCCGCCTGGCGAGCTCTCTAAATGCTTTCCTTCCCCCGGGAGTATCGGTCATCCCCACCGCTAATCCGCACACTCTGATCCCTTCGCGCTCAACCTCCTGCGCCATAGCCGCCGTGAGGGAGGCCAGGCCCGCCTTAGACACCCCGTAGGCACTCATGTGGGCTATCCCCGGGGCATTCATCGCCAGTCCGCACAGGATGTTGACCACCGTTCCCCCGTCTCCCTGCCGAAGGCAGGAACGCAGGGACTTAAACAGTTGGAACGGACCGCGCAGATTCACAGCCATCACCCGCTCCCAGAGAGCGGTATCCGTCTCTTCAATACTCGCCACCGGTGCCAGAGCAGCGTTATTCACCAAGATGTCCACCGTGCCGAAGCTCTTTATCGTCTCCACGGCCAGTTTATAAATGCTGCTCTCCTCACCGATGTCCGTCGGAACAAACAGCGCCCGCCGCCCCAGTGTGCGTATCTCCCGGGCCGTCTCAACGCCGCTTTCTTCAATAATCTCCGCCACCACAACATCGGCACCCAGCCGGGCCAGGGTAAGCGCGATCTCCCGGCCGAGCCCACGCCCCGCACCGGTGACCACGGCCACCTTTCCGTGCAACGCACCCGACGCCGTGTCCAACTGCAGTTCAGCCATCGATGATCCTCCAGCCGCATTTTTGTAATTAGGATATGCACGAGCCTCGTCTATGAGCATAGCCTTACCGTTATCCCAGGCGTGCACAAAAAAGAATAACAGGCGTTCGGCCTGTTATTTCCTTGATAGTCGGTTGATCAACGATATTATGCTTCGCGCCGTTCGAGATACCGTTCGAGTTTGCGCTTAACCCGCTGCAGCGCGTTATCAATCGACTTCACATGGCGGTCCAGATCCTCGGCGATCTCCTGGTAGGACTTGCCTTCAAGGTATGACATCAATACCTTCCACTCTAACGAACTAAGCAGTTCGCCGATTTTCTGCTCAATGTCATCGAATTCCTCGCGGCTGATCACGAGTTCTTCGGGATCGGTAATCTTTGAACCGGAAATGATGTCCAGCAGAGTCCGATCCGAATCTTCATCGTAAATCGGCTTATTCAGAGAAACGTAAGAATTCAGGGGAATGTGCTTCTGCCTGGTAGCCGTCTTGATGGCCGTAATAATCTGCCGGGTGATACACAGCTCCGCAAAGGCCCGAAAAGACGACAACTTGTCCATCCGAAAGTCACGAATCGCCTTATACAGCCCGATCATGCCCTCTTGGATGATGTCCTCACGGTCGGCACCGATCAAGAAATAAGACCGGGCCTTTGCACGCACAAAATGCCGGTACTTGTTGATCAAGTATTCCAGTGCTTCAGTATCGCCTTCACGTGCAAGTCCCACGACTTCCTCGTCGTGTAGAGTGTGATAGCTGGGGGCAATATCGAGCGGAGTGTTGAGGCTCAAATCATCGCCTCCATAGTGTGGAAATACTGCCGGAAACTTTACAAAGATAATTATACCGGCCCCTCCCACGGGAGTCAAGCCATAAAGTCGTTTGACTATTCACAAAGCTTTTTCCTTCGCCACGCTTCGAGGACCTTGAGGGTATCGGGCCTCAGGCGGTTTTCCAGGTACGCGTCAGCCGGACGATCCTTCCTGTAGTCCCCGTGCTTCCGCCTCAGGTCACGCACCCGCAGCCAGAACTCCCGCGGGGGCATGCGATAGGCTCCCTGCCCGAAAATCATGCGCTGTTCGGTCCAGTCCCCGGTGACAACATGTACGGTGGCCTCCCCGGCCAGCCTTTGGACCAGCCGCTCGATGGCATTGTCGGCCGTCTCGCCCTCGGCCGTGTAGATAACCTCGACCGGGCCGATGTGTTCGGTACGGCCGATTCCGCCGGCCACCTTGTGCGCGTCGAAAACCAGGATTACGAACCAACCGGTCAGCCCGGCGACATCGGCCAGGATGTCGATCAGCCGCTCCCGGGCGTGGTCCAGCTCTAAAGACTCCAGCTCCGGTGCGTTAAAGATCAAGTTGTAGCCGTCAACAACCAGGTACTCCTTCATTGCGGATAACTGCCCCGTCCTCTTTGGCGCAGAACCTCGTACATCAGCAGTGCCGCGGCCACCGAAGCATTCAGCGAACCGACCCGGCCGAACATCGGCAGACGAACCAGGAAGTCGCACTCATCGCGCACCACCCTGCCCAAACCTTTGTCCTCTCCGCCGATGACCAGCGCCAGCGGGCCCTTCATATCGGCGTCCCAGTAGACTTCTTTCCCTTCCGGATCGGCGCCGGCCACCCAAAGGCCGCGGTCTTTCAAGTAGCGGAGCGTTCGCGCAATGTTGGCCACGCGAGCCACAGGAACGTAGCTCACCGCTCCCGCGGAGGCCTTCACCACGGCCGGAGTGATCCCCACCGCCCGCCGGGCCGGAATCACCGCGCCCGTACATCCGGCGGCCTCGGCGGTACGCAGAATGGCTCCCAGATTGTGCGGATCCTGGATCCCGTTAAGCACAAGGATCAGCGGAACAGCATCGGCACCCTCCAGCAGTTCCTCAACCGAAACATAGGCATGCTCGGCGATGAACGCGACCATCCCCTGATGCGCCGCCCCGGACGTAAGGACATCCAGGCGCGCCCGATCGGCTTCCGACACCGGAACGCCTTCCCGGCGGGCCAGGGCGATTATGTCCCGCCGGATCCGGGGTGCGATGCCCCGGGCCAGCACCAGCTTATTGATCGGCTGTCCCGCCAGCAGGGCCTCCCTTACGGCATTCCGGCCAAAGATTATTTCACTCAAACTCACCACTCCGTCGGGTCATCCCTATGAACCAGGATATCCTGCGCTTAAGGAAATTTGCTGCTTGTCAGCCGGGTTTACCCCGGTCTCCAGCTTAGTGATTCGACCATTTCTAAGCTCGGGTTCGGTGTGCGGCGTACCCCTCCTGCGGATTGTTCACGGGCGCTTTTCACAAGGCGGCCGATCCAGGCGGTCGGCCGCAGAGGAAGTACTGCGGAAGCGTCCGTAAACGTCCTCGCCGGGGGCCGCACAGCCCTCACCTTCGCTAAGAATGGTGCCCGAATCACACTAGTCGCCCGGAGGTAAACCCGGATGACACAACCCTGCTTTCCTTCTTCTACTTCCGACCTCTGACTTCCGTTTTGCCGTACCTCTGCCGGACTTCCTTCATCTTCCCGCAGTTCAGCTTGCCCTCCGGACAGGGGCCGCGCAGGCAGGCCGGACCGGCATCGGCAAAAAAGGCCGGGGCGATTGGCCTCACCAGGAAAAGCATCTGCTCGGCCAGGGCCCGGATCTCCCACTGCGCACGCTCACAGCAGCGCAGAGTAAAGAAATGCAATAGTTCCCGGGCATTCATCGTTAGCACAAACTTCGTCTCGGCCGCGTTCGGCAGCACAAACCGGGCATCCTCAAAGGCGTCCCGGCTGCCGCCCAAATCCCGCACCCAACCGTCGTACCATTCCTGGATCTGCGCCATCTGGCGGGCAAACTCCGCCGCCTTTTCCGGACCGAGTTCGGCAATACGCGGCGGAACGATATAGTCAAAGACACCGTCTTCATTCCGGGCCGCCGTTTCGCCCACATAACGCTGGGACTGAACACTGAAAGAGGCCAACCGGTGTCTGGTGATCTGCGCCAGCAGACTGCGGCTGACCCCCTCCACGGCAAAGGTAAATGAGGCATGCTCGATGATGGTGACGTGCCCCATGCCGACCACTTTGCGAATGTACGCGGCCGCGTCCTTCTCACGGGCGTCACGCACCAATTCCTCGTTATCCAGACCCGAGTAACACCGTCTCCCGGCGATCGACGCCAGCATCTCCGGCTCGGCGGTGTGCTGCAGCAACCTAACCCCTAGTTTTCTTTCTCCCATAAGACCTCTATCCTTTTTTCCAGCGGACGCCCTGCGGGGTGTCTTCCAGAATGATTCCGATTTTCTTAAGCTCGTCGCGGATCCGGTCGGCGGTAGCAAAGTCCTTCTTCTTGCGGGCATCCTGTCGGATAGCGATGATAAGTTCGATCAGCCGTTCGGACAGGTCGTCGGATTTTTCCGTCTCATCGATTATTAGTCGCCCGTTTTCCTCTCTAAATATGCCCAGTACGCTGTTGAAAGAGGCGAACAGGGTGCGTGCCTTTAGCAGCAGTTCTTCATCCGGTTCCGGCGTGCGGTGCACATAACCGTTGATCTCGCTCGCCAGGTCGAACAGCACGGCCTGAGCAAGCGCGGTATTGAAGTCGTCGTCCATGGCCGCCTCAAACCGTTTACGCAGCTCCTCCAGCTTTTCCGCAAACTCTGCAGCCGAACCCGCATTCGGGACCGCACGGGCCAAGGCCTCTTCGAGCAGGACCAGGCAGGTTTTCAGCCGCTCCAGGCCTTTCACGGCAGCGTCCATCTTCTCGGGGTCAAAATCCAGCTGGCTGCGGTAATGCGTGGAAAGCAGGAACAGGCGCAGGGCACCGCCCGGAAAGGCTTTGACCAGATCACGCACCAGCGAAATGTTCCCGATGGACTTGGACATTTTCTCCTCGCGGATGGTAATGAATCCGTTGTGCACCCAGTACCGGGCAAAGGTCTTGCCGGTAGCCCCCTCGGACTGGGCGATCTCATTTTCGTGGTGGGGGAAGATCAGATCGGCGCCCCCTCCGTGGATGTCGAAGGTGTCCCCCAGGTACTTCCGGGACATGGCCGAACACTCGATATGCCATCCCGGCCGGCCCTTGCCCCACGGGCTGTCCCAAGCCGGTTCCCCCGGTTTGGAGGCCTTCCAGAGGGCAAAGTCCAGCGGATCCCGCTTGCGCTCGTCGACTTCCACCCGGGCGCCGGCCAGCATGTCGTCCAAACCTCGTCCGGACAGCTTGCCGTATCCAGGAAAGCTGCGCACCGCGAAGTACACGTCTCCCCCGGGGGTGGCGTAGGCATAGCCCCGGTCGACCAGCATACCGATCATTTCCACAATCTCCGGAATGTGTTCGGACACCTTTGGATGTACGTCGGCACGCATCACGTGCAGCGCATCGGCGTCGGTGAAGTATTCATCCACGTATTTCGCCGCCAGCGCGATCGGGTCCATCCCCTCCTCGTGCGCGCGCTTGATGATTTTGTCGTCAACGTCGGTGAAGTTCTGCACAAAGGTGACGCGGTAGCCCTTGTACAGGAAATAGCGCCGGATGGTATCGAATACGACCAGCGCCCGCGCGTTCCCGAGATGAATAAAGTTATAGGTGGTTGGGCCGCAGACGTAAATCCGCACCCGGCCCGGTTCCCCCGGGACAAACTCTTCCTTGCGCCTGCTCAGCGTATTGTACAGCTGCAAACCGAACTACCTCCCAAATGAGATGTGTGATGTGGGAAGTGGGAAGTGAGAAACAAGAAGCCGTCACTCTGAAGATTTCTTGCCGGCTTCGAGTTCCTCGATCTTCTTCTCCAGGGTTGCAATCTTTTCCTGCAGGATGGTCAGCGCCTCGGCTACAGGGTCGGGCAGCTGGTCATGCCGCAGGTCCATGGTGTTTACCTTCACCCCGTCGCGGCGCACGATGCGCCCGGGCACACCGACCACGGTGCAGTTCGGCGGAACGGGCTTCAAAACCACCGAGCCGGCGCCGATCTTGGAACCCTCACCAACTTCAAAGGAACCGAGAATCTTGGCACCGGCACTCACCACCACGTTGTCTCTAATGGTCGGATGGCGTTTCCCCTTCTCTTTGCCGGTACCTCCCAGCGTCACTCCCTGGTAAAGCGTCACATTGTCACCGATCTCGGTCGTTTCACCGATGATCACACCGCTGCCGTGGTCAATAAAGAAACCTCTTCCGATCTTGGCTCCGGGATGGATCTCAATCCCCGTCAGAAAGCGGGAAATGTGCGAGATCAACCGGGCCAGAGTATACAGGCGCTTGCGATAAACCGCATGGGCGATACGGTGCAGGATAATGGCGTGCAGGCCCGGATAACAGAGCAGTACCTCCAGCAGGTTCTTGGCCGCCGGATCGCGTTCAAAGACGGCCCTGATGTCCGACCGCAGGGTCTCAAACACTCCTTATCCCTCCCCGATTCAGACTCCCGCGTCACCCTGACGGGTGACACCTTCAGAGTATCGTGTCATCCGGGTTAAACCCGGATGACACAGAAGACGAAGCTATTGCTCTCAAATGCATGGCCTATTATAACACCGGGCCGAAACGCTAAACAACTTGCACCAGGGCCACGGCCTGCGCGGCGATGCCCTCTCCGGTGCCGGTGAAACCGAGTCCCTCGGTGGTTGTCGCCTTGAGATTGACCTGATCCGGGGAGAGTTCCAGTGCGCGGGCAATATTCTCTTGCATTTGGGGTAGAAACGGGGCCAGGCGCGGCGCCTGGGCGATAACGACGGCATCGATATTCTGAATGCGGAATGAAAGATCACGCAGCAGCTTTCCCACTATGGCCAGCAGGTTCAGGCTCGACGCTCCGGCATACGCTTGGTCGGTGTCCGGAAAGTGACGCCCGATATCGCCCTGCCCCGACGCCCCCAACAGGGCGTCCATTATGGCATGGGTCAGCACGTCGGCATCGGAATGCCCCAGCAGGCCCAGTTCAAAGGGGATCCGGACACCGCCCAGAATCAGTTCACGGCCCGGCACCAGCCGGTGCACATCATAGCCGATACCGGTACGCATGGCAGGACCTCCGATCATCGCTTGTGCAAACAGAAAATCGTCCGGGGTGGTCAGTTTGATGTTGCGGTAGTCTCCCTGTATCAGCACGACCGGCCGCCCGATGTGCTCAACCAACGAGGTATCATCGGTTCCACCGAAACCGGCTTCCCGGGCTCTGCGGTGGGCCTCCATTATCAGGCGGTAGCGGAAGGCCTGCGGCGTCTGTATCAGGCGCAGGGCATCACGGGGCAGGGTGGGGCCGGCGGCATCCTCCTTCCCGGCCTCCCGCACGGTGTCCTTGGGGACAACGGCCGGAGCGGCCGCCCCGTGCTCAAGAGCGGCGGTCACCAGATCGGACAGCAGCCGCTCATCAATAAAAGGACGCACGGCATCGTGAATCAGCACCACGTCGCAGGCCGGCAGGGCCTCGAGACCGGTCCGCACCGAATCCTGGCGTTCGGCACCGCCACCCACCACCGACAGCACCTTGCGGAACCCAAAACGGGCAACGATGCTCTCCCGCACCCATTCCTCGTCTCCGGGGGGGACCACCAGAACAAGGCCCTCGATGAGGGCCGATTGTTCAAACACATCCAGCGTATGCACCACAACGGGACGGCCGGCCAGCAGCCGGAATTGTTTCCGCGGGCCTTCGCCCATCCGACTGCTCCGGCCGGCCGCGACTATCACCGCCAAGGCCTTAGCCAACGGCGTTCACCTCTTCGATATCCCGGTAATCATCCCTCTTTCCCGCCTTCAGCTTGGCAAAGATCATCCTGCCGGCCGTCGTCTGCAGCACACTGGTGACAATCACCTTGATCGTCTGGCCGATGTAGCGCTTTCCGCCGTCGATCACGATCATCGTTCCGTCATCCAGGTATCCCACACCCTGACCGGGCTCCTTGCCGTCCTTGATCACCTGAACGGTCATTTCCTCGCCGGGCAGCACCACGGGCTTTAAGGCATTGGCCAATTCATTAACGTTGAGCACCTTAACGCCCTGGATCTCGGCCACCTTGTTCAGGTTAAAGTCATTGGTGATAATCTTGGCATTGATGCGCTTGGCCAGCTGCACCAACTTGGTATCAACGTCGGGTAAATCCTCCAGTCCCTTGGTATTCTCGTAGATCTGCACCTTGACCTCGGCCTCACGGCGGATATAGTTGAGGATATCCAAACCGCGCCGGCCGCGGTTGCGCCGCAGGGTCTCGTTCGAGTCGGCAATATGCTGCAGTTCGTCAAGCACAAAATTCGGAATTACCAGGGTACCTTCCAGAAACCCGGTACCGCACAGATCGGCGATCCGACCGTCGATGATCGCCGAGGTATCCACCAGCTTCGCCTCGCCTTTGCTGCCCTTGTCCCGGTGAAGCCAGGGTATACCCCCCAGGAAACCGGCAATCTCCTCCCTCTTCTTCAGGGCCACGCTCAGCCCCAGGTAGCCGAGAAACATCGTCAGCGCAATCCAGATGGCCTGCCCCACAGGCCCGAAGAAATTAAGCACGGAACCCATCAGGTTGGCAATAATAAGACCCAGTATAAGTCCAGATGAAGCAATCAGCAGGTCCTGGAGCGGGATTCTCTGCAGCGCTTCCACCGCTCTTGAAGTCAGGGAAACCGTCACGTTGATGATCCAAGGCGCCGCCGCAACCCCCAACGCCAGGCCCAGAGCCACCGCCAGTGCCGCCAGGCTCAGGCTGACGGGACGGTTAAAATACTCACTGGATACCAGCATGAATGCCGCCGCAATGCCCGCCGATACGAAAACCAATACAATGAATCCGTACGCAACTTTTCGCACCATCTTCACTTCACCTCCTCCCGTACATATGCTTCTTATATTATACTATTTGCTATTTTCGCACTCAATAAAAAAACTGGCGAATATTTCCGCCAGGTTTTATGCAAACATTTCATCGAGCATCGTTCGAGCCTTTTCCTCTTCAAGTTCTGTGGCTAATACCAACTCGCTAATCAAAATCTGCCTTGCGCTTTCCAGCATTCGCTTCTCTCCGGACGATAGGCCCTTTTCTCTTTCCCTGCACGCCAGGTTGCGGACCACCTCGGCGACTTCGTAAATGTTGCCGCTTTTTATTTTTTCCAGGTTGGCCCGGTACCTTCGGTTCCAGTTCCCCGGCATATTGGTTACGTTGCCCTTTAAGAAGCAGAAGACCTTTTGCACCTCTTCACGGTCGATGACCTCTCTCAGACCAACTTCCTTACCGCTTGAGGTCGGTACCATAACCTTCATGTTTCCGATCGGTAGGCGAAGCACGTAGTACTGTTTCGACTCACCCAAAATCTCTCGCTCTTCTATCGCTTCTACCACTCCGGCCCCGTGCATGGGGTAGACTACCTTGTCTCCGATTTTAAACAATCTGCCACCTCCCGATACCCCTCTCACCCTTCAGTATACCACAAACTAACTATTCCTGTCAAAAACGCCCCTTTACGCAACCTATTTACAGTACTTGCCCTGCGGCCCGGGTCGGACTTACCGGTATCTCTCCTGCAACAGCTGATTCCAGTACCTGCTAAGTCCCTCCTTGATCGAGCGTGCCCGGGTCTCACCGATTCCCTCGACTTCATCAAGCTCTTCGATGGTAGCGTTCAGGATCATGTTCAGATTGTTAAAGCGGGCGACCAGGTTCTCGATGACGGGCACGGGCAGGCGCGGGATCTTGCTCAGGATGCGAAAACCACGGGAAGAAACGTTCTGCTCGAGAATGGTGGTACCGCCGGAATACCCCAGTACACGGGCGATAAGCGGCAGATCCAGCAGATCCTCGGCCGGCCAGGATTCAATAACACCGGAAATCTGGCGGGGCGACTTCTCCTCCGCAATGGAATAATCCTGAATAACCAGCAGACCTTCGGATTCCACATTGGCGATCAGCTCCTCGAGCTGCATTGTGATCAGGCGGCCCTCGGTGCCCAGCTCACATATGTATTTCCCGATCTCCTTGACCACCCGGTTGGTCATTTCCACGCGCTGAATCACTTTACAAACTTCATAAAGGGTTACGGTATCCTCAAACTCGGTAATGCTCAGGTTGATCAGCACCCGGTCCAGTACGGCCCGATACTTCTCCAGCGTCTGGAGCGCCTGGTTGGCCTTGGTGAAAATCACCTCCAGGTCACGCAGGACGTACTTCATCGTGCCCTTGTAGATGGTGATCACACCCCGGCGCTCGGAGATCGAAATGGTCAGCGCGTTGGTCTGCCGGGCCACACGTTCGGCGGTACGGTGCCGGATACCGGTTTCATTGGAAGGGATGCCGAGGTCGGGAACCAACTGGGTATTGGCGGCAAGGATCTTTTTGATATCCTGATCCAGAATGATGGCCCCGTCCATTTTGGCCAATTCATATAACTTGGCGGGCGAAAAGTCGGCGTTGAGCCGGAACCCCCCTTCGGCGATGTCCATCACCTCCGGACGATCCACAATCAGGATCAGAGCACCGCTTTGTGAACGCAGGATGTGTTCAAGCCCCTCTCGCAAGGGGGTGCCCGGAGCAACCACCCGGAGTATTTTCAACAACGCCTCTTCCCTGTCATCGCGCAACTAAGCACCCCTCCTTCCCTATTCCTCGAGCAGTAATTCCAGTGCCTCCGTCAACGTGCGGACATCGTAAACCTCTATTCCTTCAACGGACGGCCCGGTCCGGTTGACAGCCGGCACCACCGCCCTGTTAAATCCCAATTTAGCCGCCTCCCGCAGACGCTTATCCAGTCCGGGCACCCGTCTCACCTCACCGGTCAGCCCCACTTCCCCGATCACCACCGTACGCGGCGTCAGGGGCCGGTCCCGAAATCCGGAGGCCAGGGCCAGAGCGATCCCGAGATCGACGGCTGGTTCCTGCAGCCGCACCCCGCCCACAGCATTCACATAGAGATCCTGATTGGACAACTCGAGCCCCACCCGCTTTTCCAGGACGGCGGCCATCAGCACCACCCGGTTGTAATCAACGCCGGCCGTCATCCGCCGGGGATTACCAAAGGCTGTGGGAGAGACCAGGGCCTGGATCTCCACAAAAAGGGGACGGGTACCCTCCATGCTCGAGACGACGGTAGATCCCGACACCGGTTCGCCATCCGGACTGAGAAACAGCCGGGACGGATTGGCCACCTCGACCAGTCCCCGGGCGGTCATCTCAAAGATGCCGATTTCATTGGTCGAACCATAGCGGTTCTTTACCCCTCGCAGGATCCGGAAACCCTGGTGCCGTTCCCCTTCCAGATAGAGTACGGTGTCCACCATATGCTCCAGCGTCCGCGGTCCGGCCAGCATTCCCTCCTTGGTTACGTGCCCCACCAGAAGAATCGGAATGCCGGTGGCCTTGGCCATCCGGGTCAGCCGAAGCGTACACTCCCTGACCTGTCCCACACTGCCGGGTACGGCCGCCAGTGCGGCCAGGGATACGGTCTGGATGGAATCAATGATCACCATCCTGGGGTTAAGGGACTCAATATGCTGCTCGATCGCTTCAATATCGGTTTCCGGGGCGAGGTAAAGACCGGGATGCACCGCCCCAAGCCGCTCGGCGCGCAACCGCACCTGCAGCCCGGACTCTTCTCCCGTCACATAGAGTACGGAGCCGGAAGCCGCACTTACACGGCAGGCCGACTGCAGCAGAAGCGTGGACTTACCGATCCCCGGATCACCCCCGCAGAGCACCACCGCACCCGGCACAATGCCGCCGCCCAGCACCCGGTCCATCTCCGCGATCCCGCTGGTATAGCGGGTCTCGTCGGCCACGGGCACCTCGGTCAGCGGTCGGGGCGGGGTTGTCGGACCGTCCGGGGCGGTCTTGCCGGTCTTGCGTTTACCGTCCGCATCGGCCACGAAAGAACCCCACTCACCGCAGCCCGGGCAGCGCCCCATCCAACGCGGGGAGTAGTATCCGCACTCGCTGCATCTCATTTCCGACTCCATCCCCTAAAAAGAACCATACACCTTAAATCATATCATTTTAGACACTTATCCACAAGAGATGACGGGATATTTCTTCCAAATACCCCCTAAACCTGCTTTTTGGAAACCTCCACTTCTCCGGAGTCGTTTACCCCAACAGTCACGGTGTCTCCGGCCGCAAAGGTGCCCTTTAACAGTTCCTCCGAGAGCCGGTCCTCGATCAGTCTCTGAATGGTCCGGCGGAGCGGGCGGGCACCGTACTTCTCATCATAGCCCTTTTCGGCCAGCAAGTCTTTGACCGCATCGGAGAATTCGACAGTGATCTCATTATCCTGCATGCGCCCGGCCACCTCTTTCAGCATCAGATCCACGATCTCACGGATGTGCTCCCGGTTAAGGGCGTGGAAGACGATGGTCTCGTCGATCCGGTTCAGGAATTCCGGCCGGAAGGTCCGCTGCAGATCGCTCATCACGCGCTCTTTCATCCGCTCATAATCGGCCTCCCGGTCCTCACCGGCGGTGAACCCCAGCGGACCGACCTCCTTGATGGTGCCTACCCCCACATTGGAGGTCATGATCAGCACCGTGTTCCGAAAATCGACCGTCCGCCCCCGGGCATCGGTCAGCCTCCCGTCATCAAGCACCTGAAGCAGTGTATTGAAGACCTCGGGATGCGCCTTTTCGATTTCATCCAGCAGTACAACGGTGTACGGGCGACGGCGAACGGCATCGGTCAGCTGGCCGCCTTCGTCATACCCGACATATCCGGGAGGCGCGCCGACCAGGCGGGAAACGGTATGCCGTTCCTGGTACTCAGACATATCGATCCGGATCATCGCATCCTCGTCTCCGAAGAGCACCTCGGCCAGCGTCTTGGCCAATTCGGTCTTGCCCACGCCGGTGGGGCCCAGGAAGATGAAGGAACCGATCGGCCGGCTCGGGTCTTTCAGGCCGGCCCTCGCCCGCCGGATCGCGCGGGAAACGGCCTTGACCGCCTCGTCCTGGCCGACAACACGCTCGTGCAGCACGCTCTCCATACGCAACAGCCGTTCAGACTCCTCTTCAGCCAGCCGCTGCACCGGAATACCGGTCCAGCTGGACACTATGTGGGCGATGTCCTGTTCCTCCACCGTCAGGCCCTCGTCACCCTTGCTCTGTCGCCAGGCTTCACGCGAGGCGTCCAGTTCCTGTCGGATCTTCTGCTCCTGATCCCGAATCTGGGCCGCCTTCTCAAACTCCTGCGCGGCGATCGCCGCTTCCTTCTCCTTCTGCAGTTCCTCCACTTTTTGCTCCAACTCACGCAGATCGGGCGGAGCGGTAAACGCCTTCAGGCGGACACGGGAACCGGCCTCGTCGATCAGGTCGATCGCCTTATCCGGCAGGAACCGGTCGGAGATGTACCGGTCGGAAAGGGTGGCCGCGGCCACCAGCGCCTCATCACTGATCCGTACCCGGTGGTGTGCCTCATACCGGTCCCGCAGACCGCGGAGGATCTCAATCGTTTCCTCGACGGTCGGTTCATCGACCATAATCGGCTGGAACCGGCGTTCCAGGGCGGAATCCCGCTCCACATATTTGCGGTACTCGTCCAAAGTGGTCGCCCCGATGGTCTGGAGTTCCCCGCGGGCCAGGGCGGGCTTCAGGATATTGGCGGCATCGATCGCCCCTTCGGCCGCACCCGCACCGATCAGCGTGTGCATTTCATCGATAAAGAGAATGATGTTGCCGGACGCCCTAATCTCATCCAGCACCTTTTTCAGCCGTTCCTCGAACTCCCCGCGGTACTTGGTTCCAGCCACCAGTGAAGCCATGTCAAGCGCCACAACCCGCTTGTTCTCAATAACCTCGGGCACTTTCCCCTCGCTGATCCGGTGGGCCAGTCCCTCGGCCACGGCCGTCTTTCCGACACCGGGGTCACCGATCAGCACAGGGTTATTCTTGGTCCGCCGGCTCAGAATCTGAATCACCCGTTCGATTTCATTCTCACGGCCGACGACCGGATCCAGCTTGCCTTCCTTCGCCAGAGCGGTCAGATCACGCGCGTGCTGATCCAGTACCGGCGTGTTGGTCTTGCCCGCGCGGGGAGTAGCGGGCGAATGAGCCGGTTCACCGCCCAGCGGCGATCCGCCGCCCAGCGTCTGAACGATGAGACTGCGCACCTTGTTCAAATCCGCGCCCGACCCGGTGAGAATCTGGGCGGCAACACCCTCGCCTTCCCGGATCAAACCGAGCAGCAGGTGCTCGGTGCCCACGTAATTGTGGCCCAAACGTCTGGCCTCATCGACGGCCAGTTCCAGAACGCGTTTGGCCCGCGGGGTCAGCGTCACTTCCACTTGTCCGGGGGCCTGCCCCGGCTCGATGATCTGCTCGATCGCCGAGCGGACCCCTTCAGCATTGATGTTCAGATCGGCCAGCACACGTGAGGCGATGCCCTCTCCCTCCCGGATGAGGCCCAACAGCAGGTGCTCGGTCCCGACGTACGGGTAGTGCATCCGGACAGCCTCTTCCTGCGCCAGCATTATCACTTTCTGTGCTCTTTTCGTAAATCTGCCGAACATTTATTCTATGCCTCCTGTTTCTTTTTGTGCTTGTTCAGGTTCACCCAGTTTCTCACGGAACAGCTTCGCCCGGAGTACGTCACAGTCGTGGGCCGAGAGCTTGCCTCCCTGCTTCACCAAGTAGGCCGGACGGGAAATCACCATCAGCTCGGAGAGCATCCGGTGGGTCAAGCCCTTGATCAAGCCGGTGTCCACACCCAGCCGCACCGCGGAGAGAAGCTGCATCGCCTCGGTCTCCGGAAGAACGTGGGCATAGCGCAGCGTCCCGTATGCGCGCATAACCCGGTCCTGCATAACCTCCGGCTTCTGCTGATAGATATGGCGGCGGGCCATGCGTTCGCGATTGATCACCTGGCGGGTGATCGAGACCAGGTTACTGATGATGTCTTCCTCGCTCTGACCCAGCGTAATCTGGTTGGACAGCTGAAACAGATTACCCGCCGCCTCCGTACCCTCTCCATACAACCCGCGTACTGTGAGCCCCAGCTTGGAAACGGCCGTCAACACATCCTTGATCATCCCCGAGGCCGCCAATGCCGGCAGGTGCAGCATCACCGAGGCCCGGAGCCCCGTACCGACATTGGTAAGGCAGGCCGTCAGGAAACCGAAACGATCCCGAAAAGCGTAATCAAGCCGCTTCTCCAGATCATCATCTACCGCATCGGCCAGCACCCAGGCATCCTGCAGGCGCAGCCCCGGAAGAATGCACTGGATGCGCAGATGGTCCTCCTCATTAACCATTATGCTGATCCGCTCGTCTTCAGAAATGACAACCCCTCTCATACCCTCACCCTGGGACTTTGCAAAGTCCGGGCTGATCAGGTGTTTGTCGACCAGAATCTGCCGGTCCAGAGTGGACACATCGGACAAACGCACCACTTCCAGTTCACCCAGCCGCCGTACCAGGTCCTCATTCTTCACCGCCCGGGCGACATTGTCGATAATGTCCTCCGCGGCCTCGGCCGACAGCAGGTGGGGAAAAGGATACCCCGACAGATTTCGAGCCAGACGGACTCGGGAGGACAGTACGGTATCGCCTTCCGGAGCATCGTCGTCCATCCACGGGCTGTAAGGACTATTCAGCATCTCCTTTAACGTCACCGTCAGTCCCCCCTCTCTCCAGTTTCCGCTCCAGTTCACGAATCTGGTCACGCAACTCGGCGGCCCGCTCAAATTCCTCCCGGGCCACCGCCTCACGCAGCGTCTTCTTCAGCTGGTCAATCTCTCGAACCAGCCGGTACCGTCCGTGCGAACGCGCCGGAACCTTTCCGGTGTGCACCCCGGTTCCCTGAATACGCCGCACCATCGGTTCTATCCGATCCTCAAATTCCTGGTAACAGTGACCGCATCCCAGGAGACCATTGGACGCAAACTTCCGATGGGTGAGTCCGCACTCCGGGCAGTGCAGCTGCGCCGCTTCCACGCCGCCGGGAGCAAAAAGACCGACCAGAAAATTGTGCAGATTGGGTTGCGGCGAAGCGCCGAAGCTTCCGATCAGCTGTTCCTCCTTGGCGCAGACCTCACACAGGTTCAACTGCCGCTTGTTATTGTTCACGATTTCGGTAAAGTGAACGGTCGCCG
The DNA here is from genome assembly GCA_965544035.1 of uncultured Peptococcaceae bacterium. Lineage (GTDB taxonomy): Bacteria > Bacillota > Desulfotomaculia > Desulfotomaculales > Desulforudaceae > CBEULR01. The sequence goes on from CBEULR010000017.1 coordinate 16,361, forward strand.
GACGCTGTTTACATTTATCACACAGGATCAAGATTCACCCCTCCCTTTGCCTAGAGCTGAACAGCGATGCAATCATCGCTTTCAGGATATTTGCGCGAATCCGATTCCGCCAAGGATGCTCCAAGTTCAAGGCGGCATCGTCCAGAGCAGCCATCATCAAATTAGCCTCCCGGGCACTGATGATCCGCTCCGAAAGCATACGGCCGATGATGCTGCGCGCATCCGCCGCTGAGACCCCCGATTCTATCCGGCGGTAGCACTCACGCAGGAACTCTCCGGGACGCCCTGCCGGAAGCTTCACAATCCGAATAAAACCGCCCCCGCCCCTCCTGGACTCCACCAGGAATCCCGACTGGGCCGTAAACCGGGTCGCCAGAACATAATTGATCTGCGACGGCACGCAGTTGAATTTTGACGCCAGGACATTCCTTTGAATGACCACGTAATCCTCATCGGCTTCAGCCAGCAGGTTTCTTATATATTCAGCGATATAGTCCGCGATCGTAGGCAGAAACCGACACCCCTTTCGCGTTTGCTTTTTGTTGACTTTGACTGACCTTAACTATAATATACTCTTTCCGAAATCCCTTGTAAAGTATACTTTTTCTATTCTGACCTTCCATTTGCTGCGGGATACCACCGCCCACCCCCGCAAACCCAGAACCCGTGCGTTCCGGACAAAAAGGAATCGGTGCTGAATGATAGAACATACTTTGTTGTGAAGCACTTGTGAAGCACTGTTGAAGGAAGAGGATAGCCTTGGGTGGGATTAAACTTAGATACGGCCTGGAAGACAGGCCGCCGCTGTTTACCGGGCTGCTCTACGGGCTGCAGTGGCTCGCCGTCACCATCCCGACCGTGATCATCATCGGTAAGGTTGTATCCGGATTGCATTTTACCGACTGGGCGGCCCAGGTCAATTATATACAGAGACTGTTTTTTGTCACCGCCGCCGGTATGTTGGGACAGCTGTTTTGGGGGCACCGGTTGCCGCTCATCATCGGCCCGGCCACGGTACTGCTGGTAGGTATCGTCGCCGCCCAGAGCAGCAGCATCAGCTCCGTTTATTCCGCCATTCTAATCAGTGGAGCGGTATTGGCATTGCTGAGTGCAACCGGGTTATTCGCCCATCTGCACCACCTTTTCACCTCCAGGGTGGTCGCAACCATCCTGATCTTAATCGCCTTCACCCTCACCCCCACCATTCTCAACCTGATTCTCACCATTCCGGAACCAGGAATGGAATTCCTGCACTTTAACTTCGCCCTCATTACTGTGACAGCGATGTTCTTGGCCAACAGGCTGCTGACGGGCATCTGGAAATCCACTCTGATCATCTGGGCACTCATCATCGGCACTTTTCTGTATTGGGCTGTTGTCCCCCAATATCAGCTGCTCGTCGATCATCAGTTTCCGTTCGTCGCCAATTTCCTGGCGGGCCTGAGCTTCCAATTCACGCTGGATGCCGGTGTCTTGGCCTCGTTTTTGATTTGTTTCTTGGCCCTATCCATTAATGACTTGGGCTCCATGCAGTCTGTGGGTAAACTACTAAACCCGCCCCGGATGCCCGAAAGGATCACGGCCGGGATCACGGTCACCGGCTTATCCAACATCCTCGCCGGTGGTCTGAGTGTTATCGGTCCGGTAAACTTCTCGCTCAGCGCGGGCATTATCGCCTCCAACGGCAATGCTTCCCGTTTCACGCTCATCCCTGCCGGAATCGGATTACTGATCCTTTCCATCCTGCCGGGAGTAGTCGCCGTAATCGGCAGTATTCCGTCGGTAATCGTGGGCATCATCCTGCTGTATATCATGTGCTCGCAGATCTCGGCCGGCTTAATTGTGGCCCTCGGATCCCAGCGTTTCACATTTGAAGACGGGCTGATTATCGGGCTGCCCCTCATGCTGGGTGTCATCGTTTCCTTCCTGCCCCAGACAATCACAGCGGCCTTCCCCCCGCTCCTGGTACCGATCATCGGTAACGGATTTGTGGTGGGGGTCCTGGCCGTACTACTTATGGAACACGTCATCTACCGGAGGTGACACCCCCCAACCGTGCGGACGGTTCGTGCGGCAAGCGTGTGGCCGTCGGAAGATTCCAACATCCGCCTCTGTTTGCTGGGGTATTTGGGATAAGAAGGTTTGTGGTATAATAACCGCCAAAGAAGGTGATCCGACTGAAGACTTTATCATACATCCTGATCGGGTTGGGAGTGCTGGTGCTGGGCGGTTATGCCCTTTATGCCGCCTGGATGTTCTTCTCTCTTTCGGAAATCCCGCTGCTTATCCGCGCGGGGGTGGGCGTCCTGGGCGTCGGTTTCCTCGTGCTTCTGATCGCGTTATGGATCGAAAAAAAGAAGGAAGGTGATGAAGGATGATCATCAGCACAACCTCCGAGATTGCCGGCAAGAAAGTGGTTAAGACGCTGGGGCTGGTTACGGGGAACACCGTGCGCAGCCGCAATATCGGGCGGGATATTCTAGCCGGCCTGAGAAACATTGTCGGTGGGGAAATCAAGGAATACACCGAGTTGATGTCCTCGTCGCGCCGCGACGCCATCAATCGGATGGTGGCCGAAGCTGAAAAAATGGGGGCCAACGCCATCGTTGAGTTTCGGTTAATGACGGCCGCCGTCGCCACCACGGCCGCGGAGATTGTCGCCTACGGAACAGCCGTAGTTGTGGAATAGGAGGGTTTATTCATGGATCAGTTCATCGATGATGCCGCGTCAGCCGTAAAGATTGAGGAAACGTATTTCAAGCCCAATGGCTACCGGGGTCTTCCCTCCGATGTCTCGTATACGGTACTCCGCGGCTCAATCCCGATCCTGGTATCGGCGCCGCACGCGGTGAAGCACTTTCGCCTTACCAACACCGAACCAAAGGATGAGGACGAGTACACCGGGGCCATCGCCCGCCTCTTGCACCAGCGGACGGGCTGCTGGGCGATTTACGCCGCCAAGGCCGATATCGACCCCAATTTTTACGATGACTGCCCTTACAAGGCGGGACTGCGTGAGCTGGTGGAGAAGGAAAAGATCCAGTTGGTTATCGACATTCACGCCGCCGCCATCTGGCGTACTTTCAATATCGACATCGGCACCTGCCGGGGGGAATCACTGCTGGGACGAACCGATTATCTGGAGGCACTTCTTATAGCCCTGCGCGGCGGGGGCATCCAGGCAGTCTTCGTCGACAGCGTGTTTACCGGCTGCGGTCAGCCCACGGTAACCCGCTTTGTGAGCGAAACCCTGGGCGTCCCGGCTCTGCAGCTCGAAATCAACAAACGTCTGCGCGATCCGGAACAGAACCCGGTCTATTTCGGTGTTCTGCTGCGCAACCTGGAATCATTCATCAACGGACTAAAAGCCGAAGAATAGCGTTTGACGCCCCTGCGCCGTCAGTGGTAGGACTGGCGGCATTTTTCACGCAGTGTATCTTTCGGTGCCCGGGCGACTGCCGATCAGTGAACAGGCTTGAGCATTTTCCGCTTTCCGAGAAATAGCTTTGTATTCCCGTGTCATATGATGGCATCACCCGGCGGGGCGATATGAGAGTTTGAATGAAAGGAGCAGCCCTTTGCTTTTCACGGAGCACGATGAAATCCTTCGCGAGGAAAACGCCGGCTTCAGAATTCGGGCTCTGATAGACCACACCAGCAGGCGGCTGTGGGTTTTCCAGGGGGAAATTGAGGATTATCCCGCCTTTAAGGAATTTGTTTTCAGCGAGGCACTGCGCCTGGGTTTCGGCAAGATTGTGTACCCCTGCCCTCAAAAGTACGCCGCCGGACTCCAGAAAGTCGGCTTTGAAGCGGAGGCGCGGGCGGAAGGCTTTTTCAACGGTGACCCCGGATACTTCATGGCACTCTTTACCGATCCGGCACGTAAACACAGCGACCACCTGGTCGATGAGGTGGACATGCTGCGCCGGATTATCGAAAAACCGCAGACGATCCGGGAACATCCGGACGGAGACTTCGACCTGCGGCCCGGGGGCCGCGACGATCTTGAGGCCATGGGCGCCTTATTCGCCGAGGTATTCGAAAGCTATCCGACACCGGTGCACGATCCGGCCTACCTGGCCACTCTGCTGAACCACGGTGTCCGTTTCCTTCTGGCCTGGGACGGTCCCAAGCTGGCCGGCGTAGCGGCGGTCGAGATAGAAGAGGAGTACGGGCGGGCCGAGATGACCGACTGCGCAACTCTTCCGGCATACCGGGGCCGCGGGCTGGCCAGCAGCCTTCTGCGTTCTTTGGAAAACGACTGCAGCCGGGCCGGGATCAAGTGTTTTTACAGTCTTTCCAGGGCCGGCCAGTACGGAGTGAATCTGGTGTTTCACCGGCTCGGCTATCGCTATCGCGGCACCCTGCTCAACAACGCCCACATCGGAGGACGGTTCGAGGACCTCAACGTCTGGGTAAAATACCCTGTCCAGAGTTAGCCCCGGACCTTGGGGGGAAAGCCCCAACTCCGCAAGGCATTTTCCCCCAAGGTTTCCTGCTGATGCGGCATCAAAGGGCAAAGACAATCACACCGATCAAGAAAACAAAAAAGCCCACCAGTTTTACATACGGCGCCAAACCGGTTGCGATCAGGAACAAACCAAGGGGCGCAAGCACTGCTCCCAAGAGCATCCCGGGAACGTTACTCGGGAAGGACTGGGCTTTCACTTGTTCCGTCATGGCGGGTTTCCTCCTCTCTACCCCTTATTAACACAGCGTATGCGTTAACACCCGGCAGTGTTCCTGTTTATGGTTGTGTTACCATATCCAATGAGAAATCGCCCCAATAGAGAGGCGATTCCATCGACGTGGACTCCCTGGGCGGCTGACGGTGGATTACAGGGCAAAAATGATAACGCCGATCAGGAAGATGAAAAAGCCCACTAACTTTACATACGGAGCCAGACCGGTGACAATCAGGAACAGCCCGAGAGCAACGAGAATCGCCCCCAAGAGCATCCCCGGAACATTTAAGGGAAAAGCTTGGGCTTCTGCCATGGCAATACCCCCTCTCATTTGTTACCAAAAGATATGCAGAAAGATGTTGATGTGTTACCTATTTATGGCTGTAGCGGGCTGTTTTACCAAGACGCTCCCATAAAGCCAAACCCTTTACCGATCCAGATCCTGCACAAACTCCGCTACCACCCGCATCAGGCCGGACAGATCCAGCTGACTGGCGTTCCCGCCGGCAGCGTGCACCCTGTTGACGGCAGCCGTGGTTTCAGTCACGGCAAGCAGGCTCCCGGCCAGGGTGTCCACCATTCTGGCCAGGCTCTGGACCTTTTTTACCCACTTTACCAAATTCTCGCCAAAATCGGCAGGAGATGCGGAAAAAGCGGTTTGCTCCGGATCCTGCTGCCCAAGGGCCTTCACCCTCTCCAGAGCCTGCTCGATCACCTTCCGGTCCATCGCCTGCTGTTTCTCCAGATCCTCCAGCTTGCGCAGAAGTCTTTCCAGACTCTCAATCAACTCCCTCTGGTTGTCGCCGTGTTCAGCTTCAAAACCGGGCTCGGCATATTCACCGGCTTTTGATTGGAGATCTTCAGTCATGTCCAAGAGTTCACCCTCCTCTCTGCGGTTTTCATTCTTGACCTTCCGGTTTGCTATTCCTTTGACGATACAAACAGTGAGTTAATCAGGCTCATCAAGAACCGTTTATGCTCCGGTTTCAGGTTTTCAGCGGCAATGCCGAGAGTCTCCGACAGCAGTTGGGCAACCTGTTCCGGATCAGACACGGCCTGCTCAAGACTCTCTAACTCTTCGCGACTAAGGTTTCTTAACAGACTCTGGAATGAACCGAGCAAATCATTGAGATCCGGCGATTCGTCAGCCAATTAGATCCCTCCCATCTTGACTGCTAGGAATCGACTGAAGCGGTATGTAGTAAGTTATGTCAAAGTCTGGTGATCTGTGAAAAAATAAGAAACCCCCGGCTTATTGCCGGGGGTGCATTGATTATCCCTATACCTTTTCGCGGGGGCGCCGATAGTGTCGAAGCGCAGTTGCCAGCACCCTGACGCCGCCTGCCGCCACAACAACAAAGTACGGCCAAAACACAGTCGGGCCGAACACCCGGGCAATAAACGGAACCAGGAAGGTAGCCAGTCCCAGGCAGGTCAACCACCGACCGATGATCAGGGCGACCCGTTCCCCTTCATCTCCTTCCAGCCGGAGAGCCCGGGCAAGAAAATCCACCTTGTATCCGAACCAGATCAGGACGCCGGTGTTAAACATAATCAGCCCCAGCGCCAGCGCGATCACGTCGGAAGGCAACACGTCAATGCGGATGGTCATGCGCTCACCTCCATCGAGATGATCTCTTTCCCCCAGCATACCATACCGCGCCAGCCGTCGGCCGCATAACTGCCCGGCAACACAGCGTCATTCCCCATATCATCCGGGTTTGCGCCGGTCTCCGCTTGGCGATTCGACCATTTCTAAGCTCGGGTTCGGTGTGCGCCAGCCATCAGGGAGAAATTCGACTACCGTGGATCGTGTACCGCCCCGGCAAACAGCACGGTGTCGGTTTCGTCATCGTGGATGACAAAGAAGAACGGCCGGTCGGCGATCAGCTCAAACGGTTCGGGACCCGGAGCCAAAGACGTCACCCGGACCTCGATCACCGTAACCGCCGCCGCCTCGGTGCCCTTCTCGTCCACCTCAATCACCGCCTTGTGCCGCGCGTCTCCGACGTAAAACTCGTCCCCGCCGGGAGCCATTTTGCTGAAGTCAGCCTGCTGCTGGTCAAAAATCACACCTAAGCCGAGCGCGCTCAGCGGGCCCTTCAGGTCAACGGCAGACTCCATCTCAAACCGGGGCAAGCCCACCGTGCCCTCCCGGACGGAGAAGGCGGATGTCCAGCGGTCCCACGACTCCGCGTCGAGCCTTTCCAGGAATTGATCAAGGCCGGAATCACGATCGGGCACAAACACGTACATACCCAAACGTTTATTCTCTCCATAACCCAGGCGCACCGCACGAAAGCCGTCCCCGTCCAGGTAAAGATACTCGCCCTGCTGATGCATCATCGGCACCTCCACCCGGGTACCGTCATCCTTGACAAAGTCGCGCGGTTTGGTCAAATCGGGATCAAACTCCGCACTCCAATTCCCGTAGAAATAGATGGCGTTGGCCAGAAGCAGCACGGTCATGGGGTCGATTTCCTTGACCATATCCCGGATCATACCGTTGGTGGCGTCACTGATCCACCTGTTGACCACATCCGGAGCGCTCGGATCCAGGAAGTCCAGCGTACGCACTTCGGCACGGTGGTACTCGCGGGCCAGGCGCAAGAACTCGGCATCAAAATCCCGCTGCTGGTGCAGCCACAGGGAATCGGCGATGCTCAGCTTCACGCCGTCATCGGGTGCGGCGAGGGCCTCCCGCACTGCCGCACATCTCCGGTTAAACTCCTCCGCGTCAAGCCCCCGTGCCTGCAGAACTTGGGTCATCGCCTCCCGGGTCTCTCCGGAAGCGCCGTTGTAAAGCACGGCCAGGGCGAGGTAAACACTGGCCGGGGAGGCGAACATATTCTCACCGGGTACATACAGCTCACCGAACAGATCAAACGCAAACTGACTGGTCGGGCCGCCGCCGGGGACACTGCCGGAGTCGTCCCGGCCGCCGATGCTCACCGTAGCCTTCTCCGCATCCCAGGTAGTCCTAAACCCCAGAGCCTCCGATATAAACCGCAGGGGAACCATCAGTCGACCATCCTCCAAGCGCGCCGGGGCATCCAGAGTGACCCCCGGACTCCCGTCGATCACCGGCACCGAAGCGCCGACCGCCATCTGCACACTCCGATCCGCGTCTTCGAGCCTCACCGTGGCGGTCCCGCTTTCCGCATCCCAGTCCACTACGGCCCCCAGGGCCTCGGAAACAAACCGCAGGGGAACGTACACCCTGGCAGTCTCCCGGTCAAGATAAGGAGCACCGTCGGAACAATCAACCTGGCACCCGTTCACGGTCACCTGCACCGACTGCGCACCGGCCATGCCGAAACCGGGCTGAAACAGGAAACCCGCCGCCACGAGACCAATCACAGCCAAGATAACAAACAACCGACGCAAAAGGACACCTCCTCTGTGGATTCCATTTCCTTTTAGACGTCGGCTGTCTCCATTCGGTTTTGTACGGGCCCATTCATCAGGGGAACCTCTTGACCAGTCCCGGCTCCTCAAACCGGCCGATAATCTTCACGTCCACCCACCGCTTCCCAAAATTCAGGGCATCCTCCCGCGAATGCATAAACACGTCTATACGATGCCCCTTTATCACTCCGCCGGTATCCTCCGCTCGAAAATAGCCGTAATCATCGATGTAGACCAGCGTATCGTGAGGAATCACCCGCGGATCAACGGCGATAATGCCAGGGCGGGGCGTGGTTCCGGTAGCGGTCACCCCGTCGCCGTTTCCGCATTCCAGGGTATATGCCGTCGCCAGCATGCGGATGACTTCCCCCGACCCAAGGCTGGTGAAAGAGATTTTGGCAGCCTCGGTTCCGGCCTCCTCGATTTCAACAGTTTCAGCTGTTTCGGTAACTACCGGGGTTTCGGCTGATTCTTCGGCCATGTCGGTAGCCGGCAAGCGGTCTGCGCCGCTGGGGAATCCCCTGCTCACCGACGAATGCTGCCCGGCAAACTGGGAAATATCAGCCTGCCCGGAACCGATCCCGTCTGCCATCAATAAAATGCCCGACACCAAGACCAATACCACTGCCAGCCAGTACAGCCAAACCCCCTTGAGTGACAGGAGGGACAGATCTCGTGACACCCCCTGATCACCGCCATCCACGCCGGGCGGCTTAATGGTGTGCCAGGACCGATCGCCCTCCCTCCCCGGTAGTATTACACCACCGGACGGCAGCGCGATTCTGGAACGGGAGGCCCCTTTGGGGTACTTCACAGAATACCACTGATTCATATGATGCCTGCCTTCACGCTGTTCGCATAAGTCCACGCCTCTATATTTTACAATATTTGGATATACATGGCCAGCCCCGGCACTGCGGTAAAAAGCACATAGATTCTTGTTTTTTCGTATGTTTTGTCACCCAGCCCCCACAAACCGCGGGTCTAGTAAACACTCTCCAACTCCTTGAGTTTGTTGGCAAACCAGGCCGTGTGCAGGTCCTCATCGATCAGGTTATCCCAGAGTGTGTCAAACAGACGGTTGTCATCCACCCGCATAATCAGATCCTTGTAGTCTTTCATTGCCTTTTCCTCAAGCGTGATGCCCACCTTCAGCACCGTTTTCGGCCCAAGCACCCCGGTAGCCCACCCCGAGGCCTTACCCAACAGGGGGCCGACCACATCGCCCAGCCGGGTCGGCTCGGCTCCCAGCCGGCGCAGCGATGCCGCCATATTATCCACGTGCTGCTGCTCGATCACCGCAATCCGGTGCAGGGTCTTGCGCAGGTAGATATCCTCCATCTGCTCGGCCTGCGCGGTGTAAAGATCGACCTGCTCCAATTCAAGGCTGTAGAACCAGTTCAGCTTCGCGATCAACTGCTTGTCGTTCATCAATCACACCTCAGCCTTATTCTTTGAATCCGGGGCCGAACATATGTCCGTCCCCTCGGCCGCGCTCTCTATCTGATCTAATCCAGTGTTCCGGCGGCGGGTATCACCGCACACAAAAAAGCAGATCACCGTCCGTCAAGGCGGACTTTGATCTGCATCTCAGGAACAAAAGCACACACAGGGAAGGGGCAACGCAGTACGTCCCCCTCTTCCACAACTCCAGTTCGCAAAGATAAGCACAACAAAAAAGCCCACCGCTGTGGACGGCCGATCACCGCTTTTTCATTGCGTACTTATCGCATACGAACTGAGTACACGGGTTATGCGTCATCCTTTTTCAACTGGTTATGACAGTATAGCATTATGTGTTACAGGTATCAATATGAGGTACAATGTGGGGGAGGGGAATCACTTGAGCCGAAACGCAGTGTATACCATCGTGCTTTTCTTGATAATTGGTTTGGGCGGCCTCTCTTACTGGGCTGCGTACAGTTTTATGCCCTGGCTGATAAAGGATGTGGAAGAAATGTCCTTCGAACAGCTGGAAGCAACCAAACGCCATCTTACCGGCAACGGCATTGCGCTTTCCACTGATCGTAGTCAATATGCACCGGGTGACACCGTCTTGCTCACCATTACCAACCATACCAAAATCGAACTGGAACACAAGCGGAACGATTCGAAGATGTTATTCTTCCGGATTGATATTCTCCGGACCCAATCCGACCAGGAGGCATTCTCGATTCCTCCCGGCGATTCAAGAACAGTAGCCCTGGAAATCCCCGGGACGGCAGATCCGGGACAGTACACTGTCCTGGCCGGTTATCAGCACATCGACTGGGGACCTGGCGGGAACGATTTGATCATAAACGCCCCGGGGAAGCAGATTAAGGTCGTCGGACCGCCCCCTCCGCCCGTTCCCCGCGAGGGGAGGGTCGAAATGGTCAACGATCACAAAGCTGAAGTCTACCTGGGCAAAAAGACGTATGTGGAGGCCGTGATGGGGAGTGCGCCGTTGGAGCTGCACTTTCACCTGCCGGAGGGCATGGGATACGCCCGGATCAAGGGCACCAGTCTGAACTCCTACGAGCAACATGCTGAGTACCTGTATTTCAGAATAAAAGACGGGCAACCGGTGTCCGGAAGCAATGTCCCGCCGGAGATCCCCGCCAAGGTATCCTTCGAGATGGATCTAAAGGAGGATGCCGCCGAATCCTACGGCTTCCTTATGCGGTATCAGGACTGGGTTACCGACAAGCAACCTCTGCTCTTCAAGATCGTAATTGAAATGGATGTGGTTTACTAGCGTTGTACGCCCACCATAGGGACGGTCCTTGTGGTCTGCAGCTTACTTCGCAGCACCAGAAACAGCACCACCGAAAGTGTGGTGGTGGCAATGTCGGCAGCCGGCAGGGCGAAAATGAACCCGTGGAAGCCCCACGTCGAGCTGAGAATGTACAGAGCGGGTATAAAGAACAGCCCCTGTCTCCCCACCGATATGATCAGCGATTCCAGCGCCTTGCCCAAAGACTGGAACATGACCATCAGGATCATTTGAACCCCCAGTATGGGCATCGACAGCGCATAAGCCCTCAGGACCTCCGCCCCCAAGGCGATCACCGCCGCATCATTGATGAATACCTTGATCCAGGTGCCGGCAAACGTAAAGAAGAGGATGGCGAAAGCGGTACACATCAAGGTGCCGATGGTAATCGACCGCTTGATGGCGGCCATTAAACGGTCGTACTTCCCCGCCCCGTAACTGTAGCCCATCAGCGGCTGACATCCCGCCGCCAGTCCCATCATAAGCATAACGGCGATGCTGGTCACCCGCATGACGACACCTACCGCCGCCACCACATCATCGCCGAAACCGGCGGCGAACACATTCGCATAGGCGAACCCTACACTCATCAGCATCATTCCGAGGGAGGCCGGAATGCCGATCTTGAAAATATCCGCATACGCCCGGCTGTCCAGCCTGAAGAGTCTGGGAGAAATGGAGATCACGCCCCGCCGGCACAGGTAAAAGCCGATATAGTAGGAAAAGCCGACGATATTACCGATGGCGGTAGCTATTGCGGCACCGGCCACCCCCATGCCCAATCCGAAAATAAACACCGGATCCAAAATGATATTCAGGATCGATCCGGTCATCATGCCGATCATTGCTTCCCTGGTAGCACCCTCGGACCGCAGCAAGCCCCCCAGGGCCATCTGCATTCCGATAAACGGGCTGCCCAGCAGCATAATGCTTAAGTAACTCTTCCCGAACCCGACGGTATCAACACTGGCGCCGCATAACATCAATATCGGTTCCACATAAACGAGGCCGATGATGGACACCGTGGTACACACGGCCAGGGCCGACCAAAAGGCAATCGACCCGGCCTGGGAAGCATTCTCGGTTTCCCCTTTTCCCAATAAGCGCGATATCAACGAGGCCCCGCCAATGGCAAACACATTGCCGAAGGCCTGGATGATCATGAATACGGGGAAGGCGATGGAAACGGCAGCCACCATGTCCGGATCGTTCAGTTTACCGATGAAGAAAGTGTCGGTCATATTGTAGATGACCTGGATCATCATGGCCGCCATGGTGGGAATGGCCAGGGTCCATATTGCTTTATGGACGGGCATGGAGTCCAGAACGTAAAGCCGATCGTGTTTCGTCGTCATACGTTCTAGTTTGTTGTTTCTGTCCCACAATGTCAAGATCGGTTTCAACCATGGGCGCAGATCATCCGGGAAGCTTGCAGACATCAACCCATCCTAGGGCATTGGAGTGTCTCTCCAACTCGGGGATCGTCAGTTCGATGGCGCTGTTTGCGCTGCCACAAGCCGGGAACACCGTTTCGAACCGTTTCAACGACTCATCCAGATAGACTTCAACCCCATCATTTACCGCAAACGGGCAAACCCCGCCGACAGGATGGCCGATTAAAGGCTCTGTTTCTTCATGAGACAACATCTTGGCCTTTTTCCCAAACTGCGCCTTGTATTTCTTGTTATCGATCTTGGCATCACCCGCGGAAACGATCAAGACCACCCTATTCCCGACGTGAAAAGACAGCGTCTTGGCAATACGGCAGCCTTCACACTGTAAAGCCCGAGCCGCAAGTTCCACCGTGGCGCTCGAGACATCAAATTCCAACACCCGGCCTTCCATCCCTTTGCTCCTGAAGTACGCTTTCACCTTATCGATCGACAAAATCAATACCTCCGGTTAAATTCGTTAAATATTTCATAGTGCATTATACCAAAATTATAAAGTTTGAGGATCAGGCCCCCGAAAATCAACCCATTTGAGTTATAATGAAGGATGATCATTAGTGTTTAATTAACTAGTGTTTTCCAATTTGCTAACGCTGACGAACGGGTCGGAAGTGGCGGCGCCTACGAGCGAGAGCGGGAGATCATTAGATGAAAAGTCTTACAGCTGTGAACGAACGCGTCATCTCCGTTGCCGGGTTTTCCTTCCTCTTTGCGTATATCCTGTCTTTCCTGTTTGAGGGACAGGTCCTCTACAGTCTGCTGGGGCTGCACGGCACAGAGGCATCCCGCTTCATACTGGGGGCTATCATAGCGCATTTCGCGGGGCTGTTCTCCTGCGGCTTTTTTGTGCGGTCCTCCACCGCCGCAAAGTATACGATGCTGGGCGGCATGGGTGTATGTTTCATTGTAACCGCCCCCTTCTTCCTCGCCCCCTCCGCACTGTGGGCCGCGGGACTGGTGGTCGGCGGGTACGCATCGGGCTGCGCCGTGGCCTCGTGGGGATACTTTCTGAAGGCCTTTACCCCGGAAGGCGAACGCATCAAGTCCTGCGCGGATGTGCTGATTTACTCCAACATTATTATGATCGCCGTCAATGTGGTGGCCGTGAACAGGTCGCCCTTTCTGGGTCTTGCCCTCTCCATATCCTGCCTGGTCATCGGTATGGCGTTCCTTTGGGTACTGCCGGCCGACACGAAGAATGGCTGGCGGGGAGAAGGGGAAGGCAAACCGCCCGGCGACATCATAAAGCCGCTCCTGCTGCTCTGCCTGTTCATCTTCATCATCACGATCAATTCCGGACTAATGTACGAGGTCATAAACCCGGCTTTTGCGCATTTGACCAGTCTGGTGAGCTGGTATTGGGCCGTGCCCTATATCGTGGCACTCGCCGTGATGCGCAGCCTGCTGATGCAGGCCAACCGTTCCGGCGTTTTATACGTGGGCATGGCCATGATCGTGGGCACGTTCATCAGCTTTATGCTGCTGGGCCGAACCGCTTCCGATTATCTGGTTGTGAATACCCTGATGCTGGGCGCGTGCGGCATTTTCGACCTGTTCTGGTGGAGCATCATCGGCGGCATGCTGGATCACGCCAGAAACCCGGTGAAGACCTTTGGGATCGGGCTTTCCGCCAATGTGTTGGGCGTCTTGTGCGGGGCGGCCCTGGGCATGGCGCTGACCTCGATCCAGCTACCCAGTGCGGAAGTGGCCGTCATCGCCCTCACGGTGGTCTGCGTCACGCTGGTCATCCTGCCGCCGCTCAACCGGCAGTTGGTGATGCTGCTGAAAAATCACGCCTATCTGGCCGCCTATGACCGGATGAGCGACAGCCAGCAAAAAAACATCATCCGGCAGACGACAACACTGGAAGCGCTAACCGCCCGGGAGCAGGAGGTGCTCCAGCACATTTTGTCCGGCAAATCCAACCGTGAAATCGCGCAAGGCTTGTTCATTAGCGAGAATACCGTGAAAACGCATGTCCGCAATATCTTTTCCAAATATGACGTCGGCAGCCGCGCGGAGCTGATCAGCACCATCCTGAAAAACCAATCCGCATCGTAACCCCAAAAACCTCTAAACACTGATAAATTCGGCCTCTCACCCTTTAGGATGAGAGGTTTTTTGTCGTGATTTCATCCTTTCGGTCGATGATTTTCCCCTTATTCCTTCCTAAACTTTAATACGGAGGAGACGTGATGCGCGTGGAGGTGATTCGGAAACGGCGTAATGGTTATGCGGTCCTGTTTGCAGTCAGTATCGGAGTGACGGTGTGGCTTAGCGTGAGACTTATGGCGGAGGCGGCGTCTATTTTTGGAGTTTTAACTATCACCCTGCTCATACTCCTGGTCCGACAAAGCCGTCTGCTTTACGACGCCGGACTTATCCGGGATAACCGCATCCTCACGGTGCCGACGGCTGTCGTGTCCGGAGCGGACGGCCTTAAAACCGAGGCGGGTGAAACCATCGTCTCCACCTTCGGCCTGCTGATCGGCGACCGTGTTTACAAGTGGGGCTGCGACGGGTTGCATGGGGTGCGGTTAATGGCGGCGGAAATTGACCGGGTGCGGATTTACCTGGCTTTCGGCGACCGGGTAAAGACCTGGCGCGTAGAGTTGGTGCACGGCCTCACCGACCCGGAAGCGGTGCGGGAAATGCAACAAATGCTCCTGCATGAAACCAATGTGTCGGCCGTGATCCGCGACTGGTAACACGGCGGAGTTGTTAATGAATGGAAAGGAGTGGTTCGATGCGTAGACATACCCGTGAGAATACCGGGGCGCCCGTTGCCCCCCGGCCGGTCGGCCTGGGGGAATACCTGACCGATTATGTCCGCCAATCGTGGGCGGTACTCAAAAATCCAAAGCAAATGCTCCCCACCATTGCGCTGGGTGTCGTCTGGCTGGTTCTGGCCCTTTTGGGCTCTCTGGAAATTAATCCGCTGCCGGTCAGGATCTTAAGCTTTCTCACCTTTGCGGAGGGCGGCATGTTTGGCGGGATATTCGGCGCGGTGGGCGGTATCGTGGGCAAGGTGGTCTTTGCCGCGTTCCTAAACGTCACGCTGATTCCGCTTTTTCAGAAAAAGAAGCCTTTTGCTGGCGGCGGCCTAAAAGCATTTTTCGCCGCCATCGCCGGGAAAAGCGCCGGCGCGTTATTCCCCTTATTGGGCGGAATAGGGCTGGCCTTGCTGCTCTATGCCTTTATGAACACCACGCAATCCCTGCAAAACAGCATGGTGGGCGTCGCCGCCTTCATCATGCTGCTGCAAAACACAGGGCGGCAGGGCGGTTTCTGGTGGGGGCTTTTGTTCTCATTGGCCGGAACGCTCTCCAAGGGGAAAATGCCTTCCTACCAGTCCGTCAACCGCGGTGTCGGCGGCATGGCGCTAGGCTTTGCGCTGGGCACGGCGCTTACCGTTGCCGGACTGCAGTGGGCGGTGTGGACAGGGCTTCTGTTCCTGGCGGTTACATTTATCCTTGCCCTGGCGGCAAAAAACAAAAAGGGGGTGGCCACCGCATGAGAATGAAACCGGGGGCACTCCTGGCCGTTATTGTGGGACTGGCCCTCTGCTTTATGCTGTTATGGCCGCTGACGGCAATCGCGGCGCAGCCGGCGGAGATGCCGGAAACCGCGCAGCTCGTTGAAGCCCCGTTTGCGCCGGAGGGGGATTACGGGACCATCACCATTAGGAATGAGGGAAACGGCCGGTTTTCCTTTGATGTGCCCGCCATTACCTGGGTCGACAGCTACGGAGCCGAGCATACCGTAACCGGATTTCACGTGACCGGGTCGGCGCACGTCAGCGACGGCAAGGACCGGATTGATAACAATTACTCAGACAGCTACATATCCGTCCCGGAAGGTGATTATTACGGCGATCTGGATGCGGGGGGAATCCAAATCACCTACACCGAAATTTACGAATATGATGGGGTCACCCGGACCAAAACCCGCAACATGACCCCCGAGCGGGGACACTTCTTTTCCGGTCCCCTGGATGACGGAGAGACATACTTTTTGTTTTTTATGCCCTATCGGGCCATCGAGACGCAGACGTTTACATACCCCGCGGCGCCAACGGAGTATTCGGAGGCCCAAACCCACAATCAAGAAGGCTTCCGGTTCAGATTAGATGCGCCCGGCTTCAGCCCTGTCCCGGCTGCGGGCGCCGCCGCACCATCGGATGGTGCCGCCGGTCAAACCGAAGGCGCCGGGCCGGGCGGTCACAGTTCCGCCGATCCGGGACACGCCGCCCCCCTAACCACCATCCTCATCAGCATCCTGGCCATCTTGTTCGCCACGCTGTTCGGCAGTGCGGGCGGTTTTGTGCCTCCGGTACCGGTCGGGGCAGGAGGGCCCGCCGCCGGTGGTGGTGGCGCGCCGGCAGATTCCCTCAACCGTTGGGTACGCGTGGACGAAGACGGCGATCTGGAAGCCACCGACCCCGTGAGCGGGCAGAAACGCACCTTCGTCCATAACGGTGACGGCACTTATACCGATCCGGTGACCGGTGCCACCTACACTCCGGAGGAGCTTTCCGCCCAGATGGAACACCGGGCGGAGAATGCCGGTACCATCCGCCGAGATGAGCAGCAGTCCAAGGAGCACGTCGCCGAGGATGCAGCACGCAACCGGGAGCGTGCCAGTCACAGCCTGGACACCGAAAAAGAGCTGCAGGAGAAACGCGCGCAAGACGAACAGGACCGGAAACGCCGCCTGATGGCGGAAAAGCTGGGCATCAAGTCCGACGCCGGCCGCGAGCATATTCAGCAGGCTTATGAACACGAGCGGGACAGCGAACTGGCCGACAGCGAATATGAAGCGGAACGGGCCAATGAGCTTGATGAATCAATCGATACCCTTGAAAAGTATGAAACGGCTGCGGATTATGCCGTGAATGCCGGAGAGGTTCTTCCCGGGGGCAAGGCGGTTTCCGCCACCTATAAGGGTGTCAAGAATCTGGGCGCCACCGTGGCCGAAAAGGGTTTGAATACAGGCGCAGTCATCGAGGGCGTGATCAAGGGCGGCACCGAAGCCGCAACCACCTTGATGGATGCGGGCCTCGGCAAAGCGGGGGTCACCATCGGCGGTACCGTGGCCGGTGAAGTGGCCGAGGCCGTCAACGACGGTGAAGACATTGGCGACGCCATTAAGGACGGGCTGATTACAGGCGCCGGCAATGCGGCGGTAGGCGCGGTAGGCGATGCTGTCGGCGGAGTAGTAGAGGGCGAAGGTGTATTAAACAAAGCGGCCGAGGCGGCCGAAAAAGTGGCCGAAACCGCCTACGGTAAGGAAATCGTGGAGCCGAACCTCAAGGAGAGAGTTGAGAAGAAATAACCACACCCAGGGACACCCGAATAACTGGAAACGAATGGAGATAGCAGCAGCATTTTTAAGAAAGGGAGAATGAATATGAACAAGCGGCTTTTGAGCCTCCTGCTCGCCCTCGTTATGGTGATGATCCTGCTCCCGGCCACGGCCTGGGCGGCGGAGGGGGCGACAAGTGTAACCGTGGGCGGCACCAGTGTGGTAAACAGCACCTACTGGAAAAGCAATGACGCTGGAGGCATCACCAGTGAAGGTGCGGACTCGACCAATTACACAGTCAAGTATGAACCCGGTCCAACGCCTACCCTCACCCTAAAAGACGCGGTAATTACAAGTACAACCGCATCCGGCATCGAAACCAACGGCGACCTAACCATCATCCTGGAGGGTACCAGCACCATCGACGACGATATCATAGCTTGCGGCGTAAATGTAGGCGGTACCCTTACTATCCTTGGCGACGGCGCGCTTACCGCTAAAGCCTGCACGTCCTTCAAGGCGGGGGTGTTGAGTTATGGCTTGTATGCCCAGGTTGACATCATTATTCACGGTAACGCCACCGTACAAGCCACCGGCGGCCAGGGGAATACAAGCGCCGGCATTTGTAGTCTTAACAACATTACCATCTCCAACAACGCCACCGTCACCGCCGTTGGTCAGACAGCGACGGTTCAAAGTAACGGATTGCTCTCGCGTGACGGCAAGATCACCATTTCCGGCGGCACGGTGACGGCCAAATCCACCAGTACCACCGGCACAGCACGGGCCATGAACAAAACGCCTGACCTTAACGACTACAACAGCTACCAGTGGCGCACGGCAGAAAGTGACGAATTTACCACTACGGAGTTTACTGAGGCTTCTATGCAGACCTACGTCGAGATCAAACCCTACACCCCCACTACATACACCGTCACGCTGCCTACCGGTGCAGGCTATACCGCTACGGCGCAAGGCGAGTCAACATCACCGGTAGTTTCCGGCGGCAGCTACAGCTTCACCATTACGATCAGCGACGGCTACCATGAGAGCGATGGCTTTACGGTCAAGGCCAACGACGTTGAACTAATCCCAACAGACGGGGTTTATACCATCAACAACATCACGACAAACCAAAACGTAACTGTGGAGGGTGTGGAGCAAGATACCTACACCGTCACGCTGCCTACCGGTACAGGCTATACCGCTACGGCGCAAGGCGAGTCAACTTCGCCGGTAGTTTCCGGCGGCAATTACAGCTTCACCGTTACAATCAGTGACGGCTACCATAAGGACGATGACTTTGCGGTAAAGGCTAACGGCACTGTACTGACCCCAACAGGGAATGTGTACACCATCAACAACATCACGACAAACCAAAACGTAACTGTGGAGGGTGTGGATCAGAATACGCCGTCACCCACCACCTACACCGTCACAGTCAACGGATGCTACGCCACCACAAGCGGCGCCGGCAGCTATACGGAAGACGACTTGGTCACCATTGACGCGGGCAGCCGCAGCAACTACACCTTCACCGGCTGGACGATGACCGGCGGAACTGCGACCCTTGCTGACGCATCCAGCACCCGCACCACCTTTACCATGCCCGCCGGCGATGTAACACTGACCGCCAACTGGCGCTACAACGGCGGCGGTGGAAGCGGCGGCGGTTCATCCTCCAACTACTACTCCATCCCCGCCACGGCGGGCGACGGCGGCACAATCTCGCCCTCCGGCCGGGTCCGGGCGGGACAGAGCCGAACCTTCATCATCACCCCGGAAGAAGGCTATGTGATCGCCGATGTGCTGGTCGACGGCGTGAGCGTGGGCGCGGTAAGTGAATACACCTTTGAGGACGTCCGGGAACGCCACACCATCGAGGCCGTCTTTATCGAGGCTCCCCCGGCCGAGCCTGAGGAAACCACTCCCGATACCGGCGTGTGGACCAACCCCTTCACCGACGTATCAGAGGATGCCTGGTACTACAATGACGTCCGCTATGCCTATGAGTACGGGCTGATCCGGGGAACAGCCGTGGACCGGTTCGGGCCACAGATCCCGACTAATCGCGGGATGATGGTCACCATTCTCTGGCGGCTGGAGGGTGCGCCGGAGGCCTCAGGGTCCATGCCCTTTACCGATGTGGCCGCAGGCAAATATTATGAGGCCGCTGTTAAGTGGGCCACCGAAAACGGCATTGTAAGCGGCTACTCGGCCACCGGTTTCGGCCCGGAGGACGGGATCACCCGCGAGCAGCTGGCCGCCATCTTATGCGGTTACGCGGCATACAAGGGCCGCGATGTCAGCGCCCGCGACGATCTGTCCGCGTTTGAGGATCGGACTTCGGATTGGGCTTTGGAAAGCGTGCAGTGGGCGGTGGCCGAGGGTCTGCTGGGCGGCAAGGGCAATGGCATGCTCGACCTGCGGGCGGGTGCCGGGCGTGCCGAGTGCGCGGCGATTCTGAAAAGGTTTATTGAGAAATATGAACTGATGTAGAACACCGCTCCGGCGATTGGTGAACCGGCACCGATTCAAACAGATGCGTTTTTGAAAGGGATCTTTCTCCCTGTGTCCGGGGGCCCGTGGGAAAATTACGGCCCCCGGCTTATTTTCATTTTACACATCAATATTCGCTCGCCCATTGTCTTCATCGTGTTCTTTATTGTACTTTCGTATGTCCATTACGGCCCCCGTCCCGTCGTCCCTGCATCTTTTCCGCGGCATCCGCTTCCACCGGCCTGCTGAAGAGATATCCCTGGATATAGTCGCACCCGATTTCCCGCAGAATGCGTACCTGCTCTTGATGCTCTATGCCTTCGGCAACCACCTTAAGGCGCAAATCATGGGACAGCCCGATAATGTGCTTGATTATCCCGTAGCTGCTTTCGTTCAGGTATTTATCATTTATGGACTTGTCCAGCTTGATTTTGTCAACCGGTATATAGGTGAGATAATTCAACGACGAA
Organism: uncultured Peptococcaceae bacterium; assembly: GCA_965544035.1. Taxonomy (GTDB): domain Bacteria; phylum Bacillota; class Desulfotomaculia; order Desulfotomaculales; family Desulforudaceae; genus CBEULR01. Next base: position 36,933 of record CBEULR010000017.1, read on the forward strand.
TAGCCCGAGCCAAAGTCATCCAGCGAGACCCTTACCCCCATATTTCTCAGCCGCTGGAGAAACTCCATCGTCTTCCTGTTATCCTCAACGAAAACGTTCTCCGTGATTTCAATCTCCAAGAATTCCGGCTGCACATTATAATCGGTGAGGACCTTCGCCAGATAATCGATAAAGCCCTCGTCCCTGATCTGTCTCGGAGAAAGATTGACGGCCACCGGCTTCACATCTATCCCCTCGCGCTTCCACACGGATAACTGGCGAACAGCTTCCCGCACAACCCATCGCCCGATGCTGTTTATCAGCCCCTTTTCTTCCGCTATACCGATAAAAACTGCCGGGGAAATATTGTGACCGGTCAAACGCAACAGGGCCTCAAACCCCCTAATCTCACCTGTTTTTGCCTCGACTATTGGCTGGTACAGGAGCTTAAAGCCGTCATTCTTAACCGCCTGTTTTAAGATGTTGTGAATCCGATTCTTCTCGACAATGCTATCGAGCATCGCGGGCTCAAAGAAGCAGTAGCCCTGACGCAGATTGGTCTTCACTTGATACATGGCTAGGTCGGCCTTCCCGATCAGGTCATCGGCATTCGTCCCGTCCTGCGGGAACAACGCAACACCCATAGAACAGTCAACATCGAAGACCTGATCATCCACCTCCACCGATATTCTGATGCTGCTCATGACCTCTGCACACGCCTCATGGACGTGATTGGTATCACCGAGAATAACCACGACAAATTCGTCTCCACCAAACCTGAATGGAAATATCGTGTCCTTCTTCAGCCGCAGCAGGTTCTTAGCCACCAGCTTCAGCACCTCGTCACCGTATACGTGACCAAAAGTATCATTGATCTCCTTCATGTCTTTCAAATCGATCAAACACAAGGCGCCACTCTTCCCGCCGCCGATCACTTTATTCAGCTTCTCCATCATGAACCGGCGGTTCGGCAGACCTGTTAGTGCATCGTGGTAGGCCATGTATTCCATATCCTCTACCATGCGACCCAGCTCCGCATTCAAATCATTTATTTTGGAGACGTATCCCTCAATTCTCCCCAGAATGTGATTGATAACTGTGTAAATCCCCTTCAGCGGATTGTTGTGGGATACCGGCAAATAGAGTCTGGTATTACCCTCAATATCCAACCCCCCGATATCCTGACTCAATTGAACCATAGGCCGGATCACATATTTCCTTTGGCTCCAATACACTAACACGGCAATCATTCCGGACAGTGCGAACAGATCCAAAATCAAGTTCCGATTAATATCCTGGAGGCTTTCCATACTATGACCGATCGTCAATACTCCCTTCACATCGCCCCCTATAACCAAAGGAACGGTCACTTCCAACGCTTTTCCATTGTTTGTTGCCGAGGCTTTGCCCATTAATGCCTGTTGGTACCGGGGGTTTTGGCTGAAATCCGTTCCAATTCCCAAAGCGTTGGAATGAGCAATGGAAACGAGGTTGGTGTCTGTCACGGAGGCGAAGACAATGTCTTCCGTCCGTGCAATGCGGTCAACAACAGTCTGCAAATCATACCGGTCCGTATGGACAACCATCTCTTCAACCCGATAACCGACCTGTACAAATCCCCCATCCGGATCCCTGAAGTAGCTGAACTTATAGTATTCGTCGGTCTCCGTGCTCTTGCGAATCCCTTCGTGAAAAACCGACCTCTCAAGTTGCATGAAGTTGTAAATCGGATCTCCGGGAACGGCCTGCCATCCGATATACTCACCCGTTGATGAATAAATAATCTTACCTTCCGGCGTGTAGTAGTAGATTTTTGTTATACCGAAATCGTCGGCAATCTGCGCCAAATACGCGTTGTTAATCCTGTTCTTATTTCTTAAGATCATCTTGCCGGCCACTGTCAGCTTATCTTCCATATTTCTCATGATGGCGTTTTTATTTTCGAAGTGCTTATTTACGTAGCCCACTGTTTGGTGAGCTACGTGCAGACTATGCGCCTCCAGCTGGCGGAGCATAGTCATCTCATTGAAGATCAGGGCAACCGATCCCAAGACAATTATGGCCGTCAACATGATCATAAGAGGCCCGTAAATCAATTTGGTCTTGTCGATTAATGAATCCTGTTTTTGCCTTTTCCGCCCAAACACTTTTCATCAATCCCCAGGACAGTAACTTACAATGTCTTTACGCAGACCAATAATATAACAAACCGAACCATCGGCATTCTTTAGGCCCATATTTACGATGCTTCCATCATAGGTCTCCCCGTCAAAGGTGGCCTAAACTTTTACTCTGGTTTTTCCGAACTCTTTCTTGACATCTGGGGCGTTTTGAAACGATTACGAATTGAATTTGAATTTGAGCAGCAATTGTGATGTGGCAGAAAGGACGGTTTTCGTGACACCCCGCGGCAAGAATCGGGCCCTTCAGGTATCCGCCTGCCGAGTATCGTCATTGTAGCCAGCTATAGTATTATACCAGTAAAACATGCCTAAAGTTAATACTGTCCCTATTTCCCAATAAGTTTCTGACATTCCATATCAAAAATGCTGTTTGATCCATCATTGCTGTTTCTTAGCTTATGCGAACTCAACAACCTGTGTAAAGCGTTCGGATTCATTTAGTTTCGGCTGCACCCGAATGAGACCGATACTCTATTTAGCACTACTTCCCACATTCTTGACCGTAATGTTTCCGGTTGCACGTTTACCTGTGATTCTTATCTCATAGTTGTCCGTTTCAGAAACGGTTACAGTGAATAGACCCGATTCAAGGTTGTTTCCCGTATAGGGTTCATTACCGTTCTTGCCGCTGACCGCAAGAGCGATTTCTCCAGCTTCACGGACAACTTTAATCTGCAACACGTCCCCCTTGTTAAGGGATAATTCACACTTGTCTTTTGAGCTCCAATCCTTGAAATCCATTGTGAATCCTTTTCCATTGGGATTCTCAAGAATCACAATGCCGCCCTTTGATGCGGTGCAAGCCGGGATGGCCATAAGAATCGCTATCACCAGCGGCAGAAAAACTATCAGGCGTATTCTGTGAATCATCTTTATTCCGGCGTTTTGTTCTCCAAGAAGCAGGATAACACCTCCCTTACAAACTTTGTCCGCTCGTTGATCCATGGACTGTGCCCGGAATGCTCAAACCATACAATTCTCTTCTCGGGAGCGTCCAGAACCCGCATATACTCCTCGACCATCACCGTGGGCGCATTGACATCATGCCGGCCCAAGAAAAAGTAGACAGGCACATCCAGTTTAGTGTGACCCTTTCTCAAATCGATGTTATAGAGCTGTTGGTACACATGATTAAATGTGTTGACGATACCGCGGAAAAAGTTGATTTTATCGAGCAGCCCATATTCGGAGGAACCGATGTCCCGAAGGGTGTTGTAGCCGGGATTGTGAATTTCGGGATTGGCGGCCATATAAGCGCTGAGATAATTCAGATACACCGCGCTTTTCCATGTCACGTCCTTTCCGTAATAAGGCGGTTCACCATTCGCTTTAAGCCGTTGTATGATAGCCGTATCGCCTTTGGATTGCGCGATTTCCAGAGCCTTCGCGTAATCCATCCGCTCGGTTTCGGCAAAGTCCACCATTTGCCCCGTGCCGATAAATGCATGATAAGACTCCGGGTACTTGTCAACAAGGAAAATCCCCAAGGCGCTGCCCCACGATTCACCCACCAGGTAAATCTTTTCCTGCGAAAAGCGCTCCTTTAGATACTCCGTCAGAGCGCAACCATCCTCAATATAGGTTTGGGCAGTGATGTTTTTCGTTTTCTCTGCATAATAGGACTTTCCGGAACCGGGCTGATCCCAGTTGACAACAACAAAATGCTTCTCCAACTCAGCCAGCTCATGCCGTACCGCCGCCATTTGCGTACCTCCGGGGCCGCCCGCCAAAAAGAGCAGAACGGGAGCGTTCTTGTCCCAACCCCTCAGGCTGATCCACTGTTTTCTGCCGTTCAGTTCAACTTTTCTAAGCTCCGCAATGCTGTCCTTGGGAGTGTTTCCGTTTTCATCGACAATACGTGGAGTGGAAGCGGTGAGCTGCGAAATGGCAATCAACCCGGCATTCAATATCATCGCCACGGCAAAGACTATGGCTGATTTTCTCAAGCGAACAAGCTGTTTTGGATTCGTCTTTTTCTTTATGCGCGCAATGATATAATAAGCCGTCAGAAACAGAATCCCCGCGAGTGCAACGACCGACAGAACGGCCAAAATGAAAAACACAATTGTTGCAATCATATAAACCTCCATTATTAGCAGTACACCACACCATTGTAAGCACCGGGGATTCCATTCAAATGGTGTAGAACACGCCCGTTAGACGGCGGCGGCCGCCGACAACTTTTTCCCTTTTACTTATATCATCCGTTATTTCAGAATTAAAGTACTTGTCAGGATTAAACTCGTTTTTGAGTTTGTAATCCCACCCACCTTCAGGGGATCTCAAAACCGGCTGCCACTATGGCATCCCGCGGGACCTTTATGTTCTTTCCTGCTCCTAAGTGATTAAGTCTGTCCTTTGTCACCTCAGCGTGATCGAGCCAGTTTTTCAATAAAACCGGCAATGAGTTCAAGGGATTTCAAATCGTAGCTCCTGAGCAACTCAAAGACAATTTTATCCTTTTCCCGATGCATTTGTCGATGCAAATCCGATAGTTCAGCGCCTAGAGGGGTGACGTGATAATAGACCTCTTTCAGGTTCGTCGGACGCTGCTCTTTCCTGATTAATCCCAAGTCCAGCAGTTTTCGTGTGGTTTTTGATATCGCGCCCTTGGTCACCTTCAGTTCTTTGGCAATGTCTGCCCCTTTAATACCCTCCCTTTCACTGATGGCATCCAGTGTGTGAAGGCTCAGTATGGACAGATGTGCCGCAAGCTTTTTTAGCTTGGGATTGGATGTGTGCTCAACCAACCATTTTTTTTCAGCATCATCATCGGACTCGCTAACCAGAATCTGAAGCAAAGACTTTTGTATCCGATCCTGGATCTTTTGCAGATCAACAATGCCGGCATCAGTCATAATGAATCACCCCTTCCCTACTTTCCGAATGATATCATAAAATGGTTTCCGCGGAAACCATTTGACATCTGTCGCCGCTTTCGTTACTATGGCTTCCAAGAAAACCATCTAGACGGGGGAGGAACTCATAATGAATGACGTCATCAAGACCATTCAAAACCACCGATCCATTCGAAAGTTCAAAAACATCCCGTTGACGCAGGAGCAGGTCAATATCATCGTCCGGGCCGCACAAATGGCCCCAACCGCCTACCATTCACAACCCTTTACCATCATCGGTGTGACCGATCCTGAGCTAAGAAAGAAGCTGGCGGAAAAAACCGGGCATAACAAAGAGGCCGTAAGCCAGTGCGGGTATCTTTTCATCTTCTGTTTGGATGCTTTCCGGCTTATGGCCAACGCCGGCTCGGAGGAAAAAGAAAAAATGAAGAAGAACTTGGGTTCCACTCATTCTTACCAAAACAGCGTTATCAGTACCGGCATAGCCGTGCAAAATGCCAATTTAGCGGCGGAGTCGATGGGACTGGGAGCCGTGATTCTGGCCAGCATCAACAATGCCTTGCCGGATCTGGATGAATGGCTTGATTTGCCGGAATACGTGATTCCTCTAGTGGGTTTGGCGGTGGGGGTGCCAAATGAAAACCCGGAGCAAAAACCGCGCTTGCCTCAGGAAGCCGTGTTTTTCGAGAACAAATATGATCACGATTTATTAGAAAAAGTGGAACGGTATGATAAAGAAATAGAAGAATACTACAAACACCGGACGGGCAATAAGAAAACAGCCAACTGGTCCCAAAACATTATCAGCATGCTTACGAGAGATTTCCCCCTGGACTCTTACAGCCAGTATGTAAGAAAGAAAGGTTTTGCTCTAGAATAAACCGGTATCCTGGATTCTCGTCAAACCAGCATCAGCAGCGATTTGCAGGGCTTGGCGGTATTCGGCATTTGTTATTCTTCGGCCCAGCAGTGAATGGCCCACGGCCTTATAACATGGCCTGTACTGGGCCATTATGTTGACGTAAGTATCGCGTGAAACGTGGTGCGCCAGAAATTCCATCACCTTTTTTGTGCCGGCCACTCCCCCCGGAAGGACCAAGTGTCGGACCAGGAGGCCACGGACCGCCACACCATTTTCCCCGATGACCAAATCACCCACCTGTCGGTGCATCTCTTTAACGGCTGCAAAATTTATCTCCGGGTAGTCGGCCGCATCGGAAAAATCCCTGGCAGGCTCCGGATCCCCGTACTTCATATCCGGCATATAGATGTCCACAATTCCTTCCAGCAGTCTAATCGTCTCCAGGGAATCATATCCGCCGGTATTATACACAAGCGGGATCCGCAGGCCCTGCCTGGCCGCCAGCCTAACAGCAGCAATTATATTGGGGACAACATGGGTCGGTGAGACAAGGTTTACATTATGACAACCCCATTCCTGCACCCGGAGCATCATCCGACCAAGCTCCTCATCGCCCACCTCCTCTCCCCGGAAATGGTGGGCCAGGTCGTAATTTTGACAATAGATACACTTCAGGTTGCAGCCGGCAAAAAAGATGGTTCCCGAACCTCTTTGCCCGACAAGAGGCGGTTCCTCACCAAAATGCGGCCCCACACTGGCCACCACCGCCCGGTCTCGGGTTCGGCAAACTCCTATGGTAGGCCGTTTGGCGGCCTTGGTGTTTTCAGATGATGCAAAGCGCTGAGCACCACATCGCCTTCCGCATAAAACGCAAGGGGAGGCCAGTTCTCTGCTCCTTTGCAGTCTCGCCTCCCACTCTTCTTCGCTGAGGGACAAATATATGGGGTGCCGAGGTTTTTCTCGGTTCACCTTCATCAATCCCCTTCCTTCGGTTTTCCCTTTCCATCTTCCTCAATAGCACACAAAACAAGGCTTTACTGTTAACGGCGATGATAAAATCCCCAAAAACGGCAGGATAAAATTCCCCACCC
>CBEULR010000018.1:0-43755 GCA_965544035.1 uncultured Peptococcaceae bacterium
GCAGGTGGCCTAGTTTTCGTGGCCATTTGTGTTCATTTTATAGTGACCGGTAACAATTGTGTGGGCTATCCGAATTATTTGGGGAACTTCCAGAAAGGCGGTTAGCCGGTCCCACTGACTTAAGACAATACCTGATGGCTTGACCAAAGGCGTTTTTCGGGAGTACCCGGGGATGTGGTGTTTCAGCCAGGCCAGAAACTCGTCCACACCGGGTGGCTGGGCTCCTGGCGACGTTTATGGCGCTTTTCCGGAGTGGCATACGCAGCTTCCGTTCAATGTCAAAGAGGCAGTTACAGAACGCCAGCCCCTCTTTGGCCGCCACCGGTACTTTGCTCAGTTTTGGTGGCAGTGCTTTTAGGGCCTCATCGAGTTTACGCCTTACCAACGCACGTACCACGTCACGCAATAAGATACGGATCAAAACCGGGCTGTACTTCAATGGTCACGTGGCCTTCTGAGGACCGCTTTACCTTTTGTTGAGGGGGCCTCAGTTGTAATAGAGAAGAATCTGTGTTTAGTATAAAAGTTAATGCAATATATTTCTGATGTTTATGCTATAATACTATACAAAGTGACAATTATCCTCCTCATTTAGCATATTCTTTTTATCAATAGCTGTACCACTACGTAATCGCCTCAGTTATCTTTCCATAATCGTGCCATAATCCCAGTATGTGAAACCGGCTTTTCCGCGTAATAATAAGTGATTCGGCATTAGGAGGCGAGGTCTTGCAACGAGTCACTATTACTACTGCAGGCATTAGTCTGTTAAACAACTGGAAGGGCAAGAACGAGGGACAAGCTCCGTCATTGTCTAAACTGTGTGCTTATCTTGACGAGTTTCCGGATGGCTCTGCCGAAACCAACAGCCTTAATAAGCTAACACTGGACCCGAGGTATGATCATCTTTACATTATTGGTTCGGGTACAGATGACGGGAAGCTCTGTTTAGATGCCATTGTTCAACACTATCAGTCACAAGGTTTTCATTATGTCCTTTCTGAATCTATCCCGGGACTGAGCAAAAACTACGCGGATATGCAGCGCCGCGGACTTATCAACCTCCTTCACTCCCTCTCGAGAATCATAGAAAGCCATCCCGGTGTCCCCACCATAATCAATGCCACAGGCGGATTCAAGGCGCAGACATCCTTTGCCACCCTATTCGGGATCTTCTTGGGAATTGAGGTAGTGTACCTGCACGAGGATTTCGGGAATCTCTTGCGCTTTCCCCCGATGCCGGTGGCCTGCGACTATCGTTTGGTGAGCGAATACAAAGAAAAGTTTAATGAAATCCTTGAGGCGGGGAGCAAAGGGGAGGCCCAGAGGATTATCAAAACCCTGCCTGCATCGCTTCAGGGCTTTTTCCATAAGGATGACGGATGTTGCACCTATTCGCCGGTGGGCAAGATGTTTATAGCCTCCATGGGCACCAAATCAGGCCGGAAAACCTACAAGGTGCGCACATACAAGAACCATACTTCCCTGTGGGGTGACGGTATCAACGATATCGAAGAGATATCGGACCCCGTGGTTCGGTCGCTCTTCTATCGCATTTTCGACTGTTCTGATGCCGTCACCGAAATCTATCTTGATGAAATGGTGAACCGGCGTGATGCACAAGTGTTCTTTGAGTACGTGGAAACGGTCAATCACGCACGCTATCTCGTTCACACGCCCAAAGACGGGCAGTACATCAAGGTGGAAGTACTGCCGGGGAACGAGCATCAGGTATTAAAGCGCATAGGTAAGAGAATCTACCCTTAAGGAGATTTAAGATGCCGCACTTGCTAGCTTCAGTTGGGATATTGAATTACCAGGAGAGCATCTACCGGTATAAGGACCGGCAATGCCGCACCCGTTTTGCTCCGGTGGCTGTTGCTCGCCTGAGGGGGGACGGCGGCGGGCGGGCCAGTATTTTGGTCACTCCCGAGTCCAGGCAAAAATGGTTTGCCGCTCTGGCAGAAGAACTCGCGGACGCCGGCTTTGAAACCGAAGCCGTTGACGTTCCGGAATGCCGTAACGAGGACCAGATTCTTGAGACGTTTCTAGCCCTCGCCGAGCGTATTCAGGAAGGTGAAGAGATCATACTTGACGTCACCTTGGCGTTTCGGCACCTGCCTTTTGTGTATCTCGCAGCTTTGGCCTACCTAGTCGCCCTGAAGGGTGTCCAGGTGAAAGGTATCTATTATGGTGCCCATATGATGGGGGAAAACGGGGAAACACCCCTGCTGGACGTCACTCCGCTGTTCGACCTGATGGAATGGTATCGGGCCTTGGGCGTGGCGAACGAAACCGGGGACTTTCGCCCGGTGGCCGCACTCTTACGCAAGGATTCCTCCTTGCGGTTCAAGCAGGGAAGAGGTGAACACGGCTTATCCAAGGCAGTTACTGCTGCGAATAAGCTGGCCGCCGCACTGGCTTCTGGCTTGCCTCTGGAAGTTGGGTACTACGCCCACAGTCTGTACCGCGCGGTTGAAGTTCTGGACACCCAGTCAGCGTCTACAATATCTTCTGCGCTGGCGCTGGAGAGACTCGGGCATATTGTGCAGCCTTGGGCTGTTCCCGTCGAAAAGGCGGAACTACAATTATGTTGTCGTGAGCTTGAGCGTCAATTGCTCCTGGCGGAGTGGTACATTGATCAGATGAATATCCATACCGCGCTGCTTGTGTTACGCGAGTGGATGGTCAACGCAGTACTCCTGGCCCGTGGTGTTACCATGGGCTGGCTTGATTATGGAAAGCACCGGAAACCGGTGGAGTTGTTTCTTAACGCCTTGCATGATCGAAACCGAGATGGTCTAGTTAGTGAGACTGAAAAAGAATTCGCCGAATTGTGGAGTGCGGTATCCGAAAAACGGAACGAATTTGCCCACGCCGGGATGAAGGAAACTGCCATTCCTCTGGACAGGAACAAAATCCAAACCCTTCTACAACGATGCCGTTACATCTTCGATCTGTGGGCCGTCCCGTCAAGCAGAAATTGTACAGGTGGACGGGTACTGGTTTCGCCGCTGGGATTGTCGCCGGGTTCTCTCTTTTCGGCACTTCATCACGTTTGTCCCGACCGTGTTCTGGTTATCACCTCTGCCGAGGCCTCCCAGTTTATCCCTGAGATTTTACGTAAGGCCGGACGCCCTGACCTGCAACCGGATGTGGTTACAATCCGGGATCCCCACCAGGGGTTTGATGAAGCGAAGCGCATTTTGGATGGCCGTGATGAACTGCGCAAACAGCTGGTTCTAGCCGCTGAAGTTGTGGTGAACATCACGGGGGGAACTACGGCCCTGCAGTATGCCGCTGAGAGTATCGGCCAAAGGGTTCGGCAATTTGGGACAGCCGTCCGGCGGGTGGCCCTGGTGGACCGCCGGGATATCTTTGAACAGCGCCAGAATCCCTACGTGATCGGTGATTTGGTGAACCTGGATGACTAAAGTGGGTGAGGGGTGAAGATGTGCCAGCCAAGACTTTAGTGGCCACGTTGGGCAGCGAGCCGCAAGTGGTGACGCTTACGTTGCACCTGTTGGAAGCGCAAGGGGAGTGCATTGAGGAAATACGGGTGGTGCATACTGCGGAGCACGGCCCGGTGGGCAGGGCGGTTCAGGTTCTACAGGAGTACATCGAACCGAAGCGCCTGCGGCTGGTACCCGTAACTGATGGGGATAGAATTGTCCGTGATGTTGCTTCTGATGCCGACAATCGGGCGGTTTTTTACAGGCTGTACAGCGAAATCCGCTCCTTGAAGGAGAAGAGGCGGGTAGTACACTTCTCGGTGGCCGGCGGACGTAAACCGATGGCTATCTACGGGACGGTCGTGGCGCAGCTGCTGTTCGAGCCGGAGGATCGCCTCTGGCATCTGATCTCCACCGGCCGTGTGTTCGAGGAGAAGCGCCTAAAGCCTGAACCCGGAGACGACGTTCACCTGATACCAATTCCAATTGTTCACTGGAGTACGGTCAAACCGGTATTAACCGACGTGGGCCGTATTCCGGATCCGTGGGACGCTCTGGTCCAGCAGAAGGAAATCAAACGCCGGGAAAGATTCGGCCGACTTCAGGATTTCGTGGAACGCGAGCTCACTACGGCCGAACAGGAAGTGGTTCGCATCCTGGTTCTTGAAGGCCTGGACAACGCCAGTATTGCCAAACGCTTATTCAAGAGCGAGAAGACCGTAGCCAACCAGCTATACAGCGTTTATGAGAAAATGCGGGCCTATCTAAAGTACAGAGAAGACGTTCGCATTGACCGGAGCCTGGTGATCGCCGAGTTATCGCCATACTTCACGATGCGGGGGGATATTTAACCCAAAAACAAACGGTAATTTAGGTAACGCGACTCAAGCCTTGTCTTTACCTCTGAGCTATAATTCATTTGCGGAATTATGGTTTAGGAGGTTGGTTGGATTGGATACCAAGCAGTATTCTGATGCGGGATTCTGGGCGAAGATCACCAGTTGTGCGTGGGCTGCCGGGGTGAAAACAGTTTATGCAGCCTTGGTTTTGTACGACACGCTCAAGCGGGACACGACTCCGACGTGGGCCAAGACGGCCATCCTCGGGGCACTGGCGTATTTGATCAGTCCGGTGGACGCCATTCCCGACTTTATCCCCGGGGTAGGTTTCACTGATGCGTGTTGCTGGCCGCTCTGGGTACGGTGGCTGCGCACATCGACGACAGCGCAAGGGCGTGGGCCAGAACCAAGTTGCGGGACTGGTTCGGTGACATTGATCACCAGGATTTGTCGCCGGTGGCGGACGTAGACGCATAGTTTTGACAGTGGGTGGGATAAACGCCCTTGCCAATTCCCAGCCTGGTGTTCGGAAGCCTTATTTCGCGGTGGACGGATTTCTGCACTGAACCATCACTGCATCCCAGCCTGCTGGAGTTTGTACGGCAAGTGGTTCTTACGGCGGAACACAGAAAACCCTGGCTCATCAGTTAGTTGAACCTGTTGGCAGCCTTTACTATCTACAGTGGTGTGGGCCAAAAGACCATAAAGGATATGGGCGAGGTTAGGCGTATCGGTCGTGTTGCAAAGGGCAGCGACAGGGGAAGTTGTCTGATTCCTAAGGGGGAATCGTGGAGGTGATTCTTAGAAAAATGAGGGGAGGGATGAGCTACGGAAATGTGGAAAGCGAGGTACAAAGTCAGTACACCTTTGTTTCTGGGAGGAGCGGATCCAAATCAGATGCCGGAACTGCGGCCGCCGTCGCTGAAGGGGGTTTTGCGGTTCTGGTATCGTGCTGTGGCGCTGGCTTCCCTGGGCAGCTGGGAGCGGGTTCGTGAGTCGGAGCAGGGCTTGTTCGGCAGCACTAAAGGACAATCCCAGATTCTAATGCGCCTGTCCGGGCCCAGAAAACCTTCAATTCAGTTATCCTCAATAAAGACTGGAATTGGTACCGGTTATCTGGGTTACGGGGTCATCGACAGGGGGAAGACGGTTCGTCCCTATATTAAACCGGGCATTGAGTTTACCCTTAAGCTAGGCATCCGTGCCAAGGCCGACCCAGAATCTTTAGAGTTGCTAAAAAAAGCGCTAATTGCCGTAGGCCTCTTTGGCGGCATCGGGGCGCGGTCACGGAGAGGTTTCGGATCCCTTGCCATTCAGGAACTCCACATTGGAGATCAGAAATGGGAGGCTCCGCGTGACCTCGACGAGTATGTAGACCGGGCCCGAGAGTTGTTGGACGACGTTGGTACCTATGCGGGCCTGCCACCGTATACGGCCTTTAGCAAAAAGAGCAGAGTATGTGTTGCTACGGTTGGGGAATCAGCGGATAGGGTTCTTGAGGATATTGGCCGGGAAATGCTGCGTTACCGAAGTTACGGTCATCGTAGAGAAGGGCAGCAACATCACGTCCTGCCTTGGGGTGAACAAGCCCTTCAGCTTTTTAATGTAGACCACGATTTGGTTGCTGGTTACCTGTCGGGAAACAATCCTGAAATCCATCCGCGGCGGATTGTGTTTGGTTTGCCCCATAATTACTTCTTCCTTTCGACAAGAAAGCAGGTAGACGTTAAGACAGAGAAACACAGCAGGCGGGCGAGTCCATTGTTTATTCATGTTCATGACTTTGGTAACCGCTCTTGTGCTGCAGTCCTAACGCTGCTGCCGGCGCAGTTTCTGCCGGAGAATGATGAAATTGTGTTTTCATGTAAGCAGCGGGATCCGGTTACGGTACCCGTTGACGTGGATTACCAGGTAATCCACGATTTTATGGATCGGTTCCCGGAGAATAGCCGAAGGGATGTGTGGCCGTGTTGAACGAACGAGTGTTACAGTTCACCCTGGGTCCGGTTCAGGGATTTGTGGGCCAGGCACGCCGGACACGCGATTACTGGGCCGGTTCATTCTTGTTGTCCTATCTTGCGGGGCACGCTATGTCAGCGGTGCTTGCCGGAGGCGGCCGTATAGAAGTGCCGTCAGTGGGCGACGGGAAGGAATTAATTACGGATGCCTTGCTCAGCGCCATTTGGAAACGGAATCAGGGAGAGCCTGTCGGAACCGGGCCATACATTGCCACGCTCCCCAATCGGTTCCAGGCTGTCATATCTGATGAATTCAGCCCCGCACAGTGTGTCACAGCGCTGGAAAACGGCTGGAAACAGATATGTGATCTTGTATGGCGGAAGTTCGTGGAGCCGGTTGTCCACTTAGGCAAGGGAACAGAAGAGATTTGGGATCGGCAGACCGGAGGATTCTGGGACATAAACTGGGTTATCGGAGATGACCTTAGTCTCCTGGACCGTAGGAAAAACTGGAGATCGTACGTCCCTACCGTTGAAGAGGGAGACAAATGCTCCGTCATGGGTTCGCTGCAGGAGCTTTCGGGTCACCTTCGGGGTCCTGAGCAAAAGCGTTTTTGGGCCGCCTTGAGGGAAAGAGTACCAGGGTATGATCTGCGTGAAGATGAGCGCCTTTGCGCGATATCTTTGGTGAAACGCCTGTTTCCGTACATTGCTGAATCGGCAATTGGTTGGCCGGTACCCCAGAACTACCCTTCAACGCCCTACGTCGCAGCCGTACATTGGCTGGATAAAGTGATCAGGACGGTCCCGGAGCAGGCCAAAAAGTATGGTATCCAAGCCCAGAAGGTGCTGGGTGAGGGGTTAAGCGAAGATCCCGAGGTTTTCTCTTGTCTGAGAGAAGCTCTTAAGGATCGTCCAGAGGCACGCGCATTTGCAAGGTTGAACGGACGCTGCTTCTTCGAGTCAGCGTTGGAGAATCCCGTAGCGTGGGAAACGGGGAAGACTGAAGGGCGTCGGGGTCTGGTCAACTTACTCAAGGATCTCAACGGCAGTTGTGGCACGGCATCACCGTTCTACAGCCTGTTGGTAATGGACGGTGATGAAATGGGAGCTCTTCTGCGTGAATATAAGCCAAAGCTGGTTAGCAAAGCACTCGGGGAGTTTGCGAGCAGGGTCCCCGGGATTGTCTCGGAACATAATGGGGTCACCGTGTACGCCGGAGGTGATGACGTGCTGGCGTTGCTCCCGCTGGAAGACGCTCTCGCCGCCGCCGTGGCCTTACACAAGCAGTATGCCTCAAGCTTTGAATCAGTAGGTATCCCGGCCAACCGCGGAACCTTGTCCGGCGCAATAGTATATGCACACTACGTGATACCGCTGAAAACCGTTATTCAGGAGGGGCACCGTCTCTTGGACCAGGTCGCCAAGGATACCACCGGGCGGGACAGCCTGGCGGTTTCGGTCTTGAATACCGGTGGTGTGGCCCTAACCTGGTCTGCGCCGTGGTCTACCTTTGTAACTGGTGACGGTACACGCATTGAAGATCTTATCGATACTCTCAGTGTACAACAAGATGACAAAGGTGAGTATAACAGTACCTTCTTCTATAATCTTCGCGAACGGTTTTCCGTACTGGCCAGCGAAGAGAAACAGGTGTTGTCCGATGAGGACACCGTCGATCTGCTGGCGGTTGAGTACCGGCGCAATCACGAGAGGGTGTGTTCGGTAGACGAGGCAAGGGAGCGGATGCGTAGGCTGTTGGGTTTGTGCCGGCGTTTCCGACGGGTTTCTGGTGAGGTCCAGATGATGGAGGGATCGTTAGACTTTACGGCCTTGATTCTGGCTCGTTTTCTGGCGCAGAAGGGGGTGAACTGGTAGTGATACAGCAGTGGACATTTCGTGCTTTGGACACGCTGTTTTTTCGGGATGGAATGCCCTACCACGCGGGGGAAGGTGGTTATAGCGGAGTCCAGAGTTCTTTCCCGCCGTTTATAACCACCTTACAGGGTGCAATTAGAACCAGTTTGGCATTAGAGCGCGGCTGGTTTCCCGAGGCGGATTCTCCGTTTCCAGTGGAACTTGGCGATGCAGACGGTCTTGGCCGGATACAACTGCTGGGTCCCTATTTGCGTCATTGCGGCGAATCATATTATCCGCTGCCGCTTAATGTATTGATGAAATTCACTCAGCCGAGGGAATCCACGCAGCCGAAGAAATCCAACCAGCTGGATGACCAAACGGAGTTTATCCGTCTCATCCCGGGGGATGAGATTGAATGTGACCTGGGTACCAGGCGTCTACCAGTTCCCGAGAAACCGGCAGCAGGTGCTAAGTCCGGAGATGGCTACTGGGTTACAGTCAGGGGAATGAGCACTATATTGGCGGGTAACGTCCCTCAACCTAAAGACGTAAAACATAAAAACGTATTTTGGGCTGAAGAAGTTCGAGTCGGTATTCAGAGGGATAACCGGAGAAGAGCGACCGTAGAGGGCATGCTCTATACTTGTGTTCATGTTCGGCCTGTCTGGGGCACGGAACTTGTGGTCCTGGTACAAGGCGTGCCGGATGATTGGACGGTAAAACCGAAACGGGTCACGGGCCTGGGTGGTGAGGGGCGGCTGGCCGCCGTTTCTGTTGATCAGGTGAACGGTACGGATCAGTTACTTCCAGCTGCTCCTGAGTTAAATGCTGACGGACAAAAGCTCCGGTTTACCGTAACGTTAATTACTCCGGGATGGTTCTCCACGGAACGGGATGCGCCACACAATATCCAGAATGTAATCAGGAACGGACCTCCGGGCGTTCCCGGTCAATGTGTGTCAGCCTGCGTGGGGAAACCAGAAATGGTTGGCGGGTGGGATCTGGCCCGCAGGCGGCCGAAACCGTTGCACCCGGTTCTCCCCGCGGGCTCAACCTGGTTCTATGAGGCGGACGTTTCACCGAATGAAGTCCTCGGTTTGCACGGTAGCTGTCTTGGAGAGAGGCAGTCGTTCGGATTCGGACAGATATTGATTGGAAGGTGGGATAACAAATAATGAAGGGTGTTGTTGTTGGGCTTTTGGCTGAAACGAGTCTCCACCCGGGCAGCGGTCAGAGCACGGGAACGATTGACCTGCCTGTCGCCAGAGAGGCGGCTACCGGTTACCCCGTGATCGTAGGCTCGAGCCTCAAGGGGGCTCTGCGTGACCGTGCCGAAAGAACTAATCTTGATGTTGACAAGATTTTTGGGAAGCCGGAAAGCGCCGGGGCGGTGAGCGTCACGGATGCCCGTTTACTGTTACTGCCCGTACGGTCGCTTACGGGACACTACAAATGGGTTACCTGCCCGTATTTGCTGGAACGGTATGTTCGTGACCGCCAATGGGCTGGATATCCGGTGGAGATGAGTATCCCACAGCCGGAAAAGGGCAAGGCTGTTATGTCCGGCGGAAAAGGGCAGTTATTCCTTGAAGAATTGTCCTTTACAATTGTTGCCGAAGACCTGAAAGATGTTGTTTTAGCCGTGGAACCCCTTCTACTGCACGAAAGCGTACGGGCCCGGCTTGGCAGCGGTTTAGTGATCATTAATGACGATGAGTTTGCCCACTTCGCCCGCTACGGCCTTGCGGTCAACGCGCGAAACCAGCTGGAAAAGGAAACGAAAAAAAGTAACTACCTATGGTACGAAGAGACCCTCCCTCCCGACACCCTTTTGTATGCGGTTCTGTTCGTACGCCCCGGCCAGGAATTAGCTCTTCCCCAGGTTCAAACCCTGTTTTTAAATGAACCATATCTGCAGGTCGGAGGAAACGAAACAGTGGGTCAGGGCTGGTGTGCGGTAGCTTGGTGCCAGAATGGAGGGGAAGGCTAGAAGATGCGTACACTGGAGCAGCAGCGTGCCGCCGATGCGTTGCACAAGGTGCGGATGGTTAGTGAGGCAAGCGAAAACGTGGGCAAAGAGTTTGCTACATACGTTACCGGACTGGCGCCGTCTATTATTAGTAATGGTCTGGGACAGACGTGTGCCAGTCTCTTGGCTAGAGCAAAGGGAAACACCAGTGACCCGCACCACATACTTTATCGGTATCTTCAGGAATGGTTGTGCCGGGACGCCCCGGAAGCCCCGTACCCTGCAGGGACAAACCTTATGACTGCTTTAGTAGAAGGGGACCGGTATCAATACCTGCGCGCGCAGGCTGAGGCGCTGGCTTGGCTGGAGTGGATGAAGCGTTTTAGCGCGGCGTATTTGAAGACTGATTAGCGGCACGTGTTAACCGCAAGTGGAGGTGAGGTAGTAGTGAGTCTTCTTCCTTTGTACCGTGGCCACGCAGCACCAGCTACCTATACGGACGGGAGTAATACCGGGTTATGGTACAACAAATTCGTCAATAAGTGGGGTGCCGAGTGGCAGTTTGAAGAGGGAAAGAAGGAATGGGTTAAGACCATGGATTCGAAGGTCGTTGGTGAGGCAGATTTGATCAGGGAGACTGTTGAACGTATGGCACACCTGACCAGCGCCCTGGGTGGAGAAACGCGCTGCTTTGCCACAGCTTGGCATTTTGTAACCGGTCTGGGTTTGGAGCACCCGGTGGAGAACGGGTTTGCCTGGCATTACACACTGGGTGTGCCTTTTATCCCGGCGTCATCAGTCAAGGGTGTCGTCCGCTCGTGGGCTGAGACAGAAGGTGCTGAAGATGAGGAAGTTGCGCGTGTATTGGGTTCACAGGCTACGGTGGGAAGCGTTATCTTCTTCGACGCTTTGCCGGTCAAGCCTGTAAAACTACAAGCGGATGTGATGACGCCTCATTACAGCCATTATCATCAGGATAAAGGCGGGCCTGCTTGTCCCGGAGACTGGGATGATCCCGTTCCCATACCCTTTCTTACGGTGGCTTCAAATCAGGTTTTCATGTTCTCGATGGCCCCTCGCCGGAAAGACAACCCTGAGGACTGCGCTGATCTTGAACGTTCCATAAGATGGCTTGAAGAAGCTCTGGAGTTTGGCGGGATTGGGGCTAAAACCGCAACAGGCTACGGCCGCTTTGTCCGCAGGGAGACCGTCGAGACTGAGTTGATTAGTACATATACCGGGCAGAACCAGATTTCAGCGAAGGTGCCGGAAGGACCGATGAGTCCCATTCGAAAAGAAATGGAGGCCGATGGTTACAGTGATAAGAGCACGGCACGTTTTATGGAGGCGCTGACCAAAAAGTGGCTGTCACGGATGGAGTCTTCGGATCATTCAGCTGAGGAGCGCCACGAAATTGCCACACTGCTTAAAGCTTGGTATATAGAATATCTTCCGGCTATGTGGAAAAAACCGAACAAGAAGAACGCAAGCAAGATCGCCCGCATCAAGAAAGTCCTGGAGCCCTAGTTCTTCAGCTGAGTGCACATCATTGCCGAATAGGGCGGGCGTGGGCTCTAAAAGAAAGAGGTATGCAATGAGACTATCTGGACCTGGAAGCTGGCGGGAAGCTAGGTTCGGGGGAGAGGGCATATAAGAAGATCCCAGCCTGGCCAAGACCGTATCTATAGCTTGCCAAGGAACCGGGTTTTTGTGATCACCTTGGCCGACGGCGCCGGCAGTTGCCGGCGCGCGGGCAGGGGGGCGGAGATTGCAACACATACAACTGCACGGCTGATAGTGCGAATTTGACGATCTTTATTCAGCCAGCAGCCAGGATTTAGCACGCGAGGTGCTCACTGCCATAACAAACAACCTGGATAAAGCAGTCAAACCCGGTGAATCAATAAGAGATTACTCTTCAACTCTCCTTCTCGCGGTGGTAAAGGGCGAGGAGTTTATTGCGGGGCACCTTAGGGGTGGATTGGTGGGCTGTTTGGGTGATCAAGGTTGTTCCGTGTTATCTGCTCCTGACAATGTTGAATTCTGCAACGTAACTTATTTCACGGCCCACTGCGACGCGGTCACGCATTTACGGATCGTAAAGGGTGAACTAAAAGAGCGGAAAGGCTTTGCACTTATGTCTGATGGAACTGCAGAGTCACTCTTTCATAAGAAGGATAGACGTTTTGCCCCGGCACTCACCCGAATGTTTAACTGGTTTGAGCATTACTCGGCGCACAGAATTGGACAGGCTTTGGAAGCTAACCTTTAGAATATTATTTGCAATGCGACACAAGACGACAGTAGTATTGTGCTGATGCGTTTATGTGAACGGATGATCTTGCCCGGGCGCCAAAGGATATCGTTAAAGACTTTTTACATATGGGCAACCGGGATGCCACTCTACGCAGTACAAGGGTTATTTCGCTTTCAAGGGCGGGTAAAGCGCTGGTTGAGATTGCCGGGGAATTGGGGATCAGCGTGAGAACTGTAAGACGGCGTTTCAAACAGATTGGTCAGTCAACTACACGCCCGCTAAATGATGATCTATGTTAAGTGCCGTTTTAGGTCTTGCGCCCTATAGATAGCTGGTTGGAGGGACTCTGGCGCTGATTTTCTCCTACTGTCCCGTGGGCTTGCTGACCAGGCCCATGGCGAACCAGTACAGCCCGATCAGGCCCACCACAAACACCAGGCAGAAAAAAACGGAGAGCACGGGGTCGTTCGCGACGCCCCAGGCCATGCTGTTCAGCCCGGTGTAGGTGAGCATTCCCAGGCCGAACAGGACGAACACCGGCGCCCGCTTGTGTTCGCTCAGCCACAGCACACCGCCGGTGAAGGCGGTAACGGCGGTGATTACCTCGGCCGCGATGTGGAACACGATGTAATCGCCGTTTTCTATGGTCCGCAGTCCGTCGGTCAGGCCTCCGGTGAGTATCCAGAGGATCCAATAGGCGATGATGCCCAGACCCGCGAAGATTAGAAAGACAGCCAGTCGATTCCCACGGTAGCGCACGTTGGTTACCTCCCGCCATAATCATACGCTTTTCATGGTGAATCATCAATATCGTTCTGATAATCAGCCGGTACCATGACTGCTCCCGGCGGTCGTTGAAGCGCTGGGCGGCAGTGTTTTTCGGACCGTGAGTTCCATCAGCAGTGGTGTGGACGTGCCCCGGCAGGACACCTTGCCACCCAGGGCGAAACCGAGGCGGTCGCCCGCCTTGTCAAAGTCTTGTGGCGTCATTCCCGGGGGCAGCTGCAGGTGCAGCACAAGTCCGTTGGCAGTTTGCCTGTGCCGAATGAGAAGCGGTGTGATGAATTCCTGATCTTTGTCCGGCGGTTTGATGTACAGTCCGCAGTTGATGAACAGACGCCTCAGCCATTGTGCGTTTGGTCCGGGCAGGTTCATTGACTTCCGAATCAGCTTCGCGATGCCCGAAGCAGCGGACGCAGCGAGCTTGAACACGGCAACCACACACCGGTCAAAAACGTCTCCATCGGCCATTTCCGCTCTCCTCCCTCTTCCTAAGGATCAGGTCCGGCATTCGGAAAATGCTTTTTTCCAATGATTGCTCCGAAAGCCGTGTGCGACCGTTTGGAACCAGAGGCTCGACTATTTCGGGCGGCAGGCTTTTTGGCAGGCCTGTTTCCGGGCATATTGTAGGTATACACGATCTACATTTCTATTAGGAACCTTTATTCCTGAAGAAGGGGAAAGTGAACTTGGAAATCAGGGTAGTGGTTGATCCGAACCATTCCGCGCTGTTTGATATCTTCATCAAGCGGGAGCTCAAGATTCTGCGTGCTCGCGGCATGCGTGTGCAGTATAAGGAGAAGCCGAAGGGCTTCTTCCGCTGCCGTATGACCGAGCCCCGGTTCTTCGGCCGGGCCGACCGCAAGGGGTTTAAGGCCGCTGTGGCGAACAGTGCCGCCGGCCTGATCATCGCCGAGTGGGAGCACTTTTTCGGTCTGGAACTGATCAGGCGACCGGAGTGGTCGGGCGAGGACTGGGACTGGGGACAGGTGTGTGCTCGACTGAATGAAAACCGCCCGCTGATCAGAAAGCTCAAGCACCGTGTGTTCGCCGCCGTTGCCCGCCATCTTGATGAATCCTCCGATCTGGACGTGGCCGGGTTTGTCCGCTTCAGGCTGGCCAATGTGCTGGAGACCATCGCCGATGCTCTGGTGGTGGCCGCCGATGAGCAACTGTTTGAACAGGAGAATGAGGAGTTTGTAAGGATCCTGAAGAACTACACGGTGAAGAGGAACCGGCACCTGGATACGGTACATGTGGTCATCGAGGCGGGCAGTCGTTTTCGGCTGTATGACGGCAGCTTCGAGGATCTCGCGCGGAACCTGGAGCACGAGGCATCTTTCCTGGACGACGAGGTGCGCAACGAGGATCTCCTGATTACCTCTCTCCTGACCCTGTCTCCCAAGAACATCAAACTGCACGGGAAGCGCTGTCTTCCGGTGACCCTGGAGACGCTGAAGAAGGTGTTCGGTTCATCGGTGTCGGTGTGCAGCGGCTGCGACCGCTGCGCGGTTTGGATCAAGGCCTAGGGTGCGCTTGCTTTCGGGTAGGGCATTTGTTATATTCTGTGTCAGACTGTTGGTTGCAGAGGAGCAGGCGTGAATATTTGGCTCTACCTGGCATTAATCCCGCTGGTGGGGGCCCTGATCGGCTGGTCGACGAACTGGCTTGCGGTGCGGATGCTGTTCCGGCCGTATCATCCGATCGGGATCCCAGGGACTCCTTTTGTCATTCAGGGGGTCATTCCCAGGCGGCGGCGGGACCTGGCCCGAACGGTGGGACGGGTGGTGGAGGAGGAACTCCTTTCCATTGACGACCTGCTGGCCTACCTGGACGTGCGGGATATCTCCGACCGCCTGGCCGAGGGTGTCGGTGTGGCCGTGTATGATGCCGTCATCGCCAAGCTCCCCGGGATTGTGCCGCATTCGATCAAAAACTTTGTGGCGGAGAAGCTGGCCGATTTGGTGGCTGAGCGGATGCCGGGCTTGGTTGTGCTGCTGGTGGACGAGGTGGCCGCGGTGGCGCGGCGCGAAGTGAAGATCGGGGCGATCGTCGAGGAACGGCTGAACAGTTTCCCGCTGGAAACGCTGGAGCGGGTGGTGTATAAGGTGGCATCCCGCGAACTGCGGGCGATCACACTGCTTGGCGGCGTGATCGGGTTTCTCATCGGGCTGGTGCAGGTGGCGGTTTACTACTTCTTGCTGCCTGCCGGGGCTATTCCGCTGCCGATCTGAGTTCGGCCGTATGTTGACAACGACCTGGCGCCGCAATATAATTCAAGTCATAATATGTAAACCTGAACGCGATGAAGAGGCGAGTAGTCCGCCGACGGCCCGAGCAGAGAGGGTGCACCACAGGCTGAGAGTGCACCCGGGACACGGGCGGATGAAGACCACCTCGGAGCTGCCCGGTGAATGAAGCCGGGCCGGCGGCAGCCGTTATCTGCACCGATGAGAGGGGGAGCTTTACCGGCTCTCCAATCAGGGTGGAACCGCGGGTAGTAACCTCCCGTCCCTGCTGTGGGACCGGGGGTTTGTTATTTTTATGACAGGGAGGCAGCTTACTTGATTCAGATTACACTCAAGGACGGCAAAACGGTGGAGTATCCGGCAGGCGTGACCCCGCAGGAAATCGCGCGGAGCATCGGGCCGCGGCTGGCGAAAGAGGCGCTGGCGGCTAAGGTGAACGGGCGGCTCCAGGACCTGAACCAGCCGATCAATGACGATGCGCAGGTGGAGTTCCTCACGTTTGAAGATGAGGAAGGGCAGGCGGTGTACCGGCACAGCACGGCGCATGTAATGGCCCAGGCCGTGAAGAGACTCTATCCGGAGTGCAAGCTGGCCATCGGACCCTCGATCAAGGACGGCTTTTACTATGACTTCGACGTGCTGGAGTCTTTCTCGCCGGAGGATCTGGAGCGGATTGAGAAGGAAATGGAGAAGATCGTGAAGGCCGACCTGCCGTTTGAGCGGTTCGAGATGAGCCGGGAGGACGCCATTGCCTTTGCGAAATCGGTCGGGGAGGACTACAAGGTTGAGCTGATCGAAGCGTTGCCGGATGATGCCGTGATTTCGTTCTACCGGCAGGGGGACTTTACTGACCTGTGCGCGGGACCCCACGTGCCGTCCACGGGGCGGATCAAGTCGTTTAAGCTGCTGAGTCTGGCGGGGGCCTACTGGCGCGGGGACGAGCGGAACAAGATGCTGCAGCGGATTTACGGCACCTCATATCCGAAGCAGTCCCTGCTGAAGGAGTACCTGACCCGGATAGAAGAGGCCAAGAAGCGGGATCACCGCCGGCTGGGCGTCGAGCTCGACCTGTTCAGCGTGCGCGACGAGGGGCCGGGCTTCCCGTTCTTCCACCCGAAGGGCATGATCATCCGAAACGCGCTGGAGAATTTCTGGCGGGAAGAGCACGAGAAGGCCGGGTACCAGGAGATCAAGTCGCCGATCATCCTGCGGCAGGAGCTGTGGGAGCGTTCGGGGCACTGGGACCATTACAAGGAAAACATGTACTTCACCCAGATCGATGGGGATAACTACGCGATCAAGCCCATGAACTGCCCGGGCTCGATCCTGATGTACCAGTCGCACATCCACAGCTACCGCGAACTGCCCATACGGATGGGTGAACTGGGGCTGGTGCACCGCCACGAGCTTTCGGGGGTGCTGCACGGGCTGATGCGGGTGCGCTGCTTCACGCAGGATGACGCGCACATCTACTGCCGGCCCGAGCAGGTGGAGGAGGAGATCATCCGGATCATTGATCTGGTTGAATACTTCTACCGGGAGATCTTCGGGTTTGATTACCACATCGAGCTTTCCACCAAGCCGGAAAAGGCGATGGGCTCGGATGAGCTGTGGGAGACGGCCACCAACGCCCTACGCGGCGCGTTGGATAAGAAGGGCCTGGCTTACCGGGTTAACGAGGGGGACGGCGCCTTCTACGGACCGAAGATCGACTTTCATCTCCAGGACTGCCTGGGGCGCACCTGGCAGTGCGGCACCATCCAGTGCGATTTCCAGATGCCCGAGAAGTTTGATCTGACCTACGTGGGCGAGGACGGCCAGCGGCATCGTCCGGTGATGCTGCACCGGGTGATTTTCGGCAGTCTGGAGAGGTTTATCGCCATCCTGACCGAGCATTTCGCCGGCGCCTTTCCGCTTTGGCTGGCTCCGGTGCAGGCGCGGGTGATTCCGATCACCGACCGGCATGCGGAGTACGCCCGGAACGTGGCGGACAGGCTGCGGGAGGCGGGCATCCGGGTGGAGTTCGACGGCCGGAACGAGAAGGTTGGCTACAAGATCCGCGAGGCGCAGGTGCAGAAGATCCCGTATATGCTGATCGCGGGGGACAAGGAAGTGGAATCCGGCATGATTGCCGTGCGGCACCGTGCCGAAGGCGATCTGGGGGCCAAAGCGGTCGAGGAGGTCATCGCCGAACTGCGGGACAAAATCGAAACGAAAGCGCTATAAGCCGCGTAATGGGTTTTTGCTTGACGCAGGGGTCGGAGCATGATATAATCTCGCTGTTAAATACCAATTAATGCTTAAGTAGAAGCCACCCGCTTCTCACCTTACGACCAACGGCCTGTAAGGTTTATGGATAAGTGATTGCGTACAGGTTACGTGTGTTATGGCGGGCGGCAAGCCCGCCTTTTTATTGGAAATACTTAGGAGGTGCATACGTTATTATCAGGGACCTTCGTATCAATCAGGGGATTCGGGCGAGAGAAGTACGCCTGATCGGTGCTGACGGCGAGCAGCTCGGGATTGTTCCTTTGCGTGAGGCTCTGCAGATGGCCGAGGACAAAGGGCTTGATCTTGTGGAGGTGGCGCCCCAGGCCCGACCGGTGGTGTGCCGGATCATGGACTACGGGCGTTACAAGTATGAGCAGAGTAAACGTGAAAAGGAATCGCGCAAGAAACAGCATGTGGTCAGCCTTAAAGAAGTGAAGATGCGGCCGAACATCGAGGAACACGATTTTCACGTCAAAGCGCGAAACGCGATGCGTTTCTTAAAGGGCGGGGACAAGGTCAAGGCCACTCTGATGTTCCGCGGTCGTGAGATTGTGCATCCGCATCTGGGGCAGCAGTTGTTGCTGAAGTTGGCTCAAGAGGTTAAGGATATGGCCACTGTGGAGCGGCAGCCCAAACTCGAAGGTCGCAATATGATAATGATTTTGGCACCGATTACGAATAAGCAGGACCAGTGAAAGGAGTGATATGCATTGCCGAAGATCAAGACACATCGCGCTGCGGCCAAACGTTTTAAGAAAACGGGCACCGGCAAACTCCGGTCGTTCCACGCTTTCAGCAGTCATAAGTTTGAGAAGAAAACAGCGAAAAGGAAGCGTCGCCTCCGGGGGACGTTTATTCTGAGCGCGGGCGACATGGCCCGGCTACGCAGCTTGCTACCGTACAAGGCTTAAAAGGGGGATATCATCATGCCGCGCGTGAAAAACGCCGTTGCAAGAAAGAAACGGCATAAGAAAGTATTGAAGCTAGCCAGGGGGTATTGGGGCGCGAAGAGTAAGCTCTACCGGATTGCGAATCAGCAGGTAATGCGGTCGCTGATGTATGCTTACCGGGACCGGCGCGCCAAGAAGAGAGACTTCAGAAGGCTGTGGATCACCCGGATCAACGCCGCCGCCCGGATGAACGGCATTTCCTATAACCGTTTTATTCAGGGGCTGAGGCACGCCGGGGTCGAGATCAACCGGAAGATGCTCGCCGATCTGGCCGTAAGGGACGAGAAGGCCTTTGGGGAACTGGTGGAGATGGCCAAGGCCAGTCTGGCGAAATAGGCACAGCGAATCACACGGAAAGCATGGGGCTGAAAGAAAGCACATGCTTTCTTTTTTGCATTTTGGGGGATACAATTTACAGTAGTCATTGATTCTAATTCCTGACTCCTGCGTTCTGAATTCTAAAGTGGGGAGGACCTGCATTGAAACAGTTTGCTGTGATCGGGCTCGGCCGCTTCGGGGCGAGTCTGGCCACCACGCTGGCCAACATGGGCTATGATGTCCTGGCCATTGATAACGACGAAGATAAAGTTGAACAGATCATGGACAAGGTAACCCACGCCGTGCAGACCGATGCTCTGGACGAGGAGTCCCTTTCGGCGCTGGGGGTGCGTAATTTCGATGTGGTCGTGGTGGCCATCGGGCAGGACATGCAGGCCAGCATCCTGGCCACGGTGATGCTCAAAGAACTGGGTGTCCCCAACGTTGTGGCCAAGGCGCGGACCGAGTTGCACGGGCGGGTGCTTGCCCGCGTGGGCGCGGACAAAGTGGTCTTCCCGGAGCGCGATATGGGTGTGCGCGTGGCGCGCAGCCTGGTTTCCAAGAGTATTCTGGATCAGATCGATCTTTCGCCGGACTTCAGCATTGTGGAGCTCGTGGCCGCGCCGCAGTTTGTCGGCCGGACCCTGGCCGAGACGGCGATGCGCGGCAAGTACGGTGCCAACGTTCTAGCCATCCGGCGCGGCAACGATGTGATCATTTCCCCGGGTGCGAATACGATCATTCAGGAAGGCGATGTGCTTGTCACGATCGGCCGGACCGACAAACTGCGGAAACTGGAAGAGTCTTAGGACCGCGATGCTCAGGATCACCTCCCGCCATAACCCAAGACTGAAATATTTAAAGATGTTCCACCACCGGAAGCACCGCGACCGGGAAGGGAAGTACCTGATCGAAGGGATCCGCGTGGTCGAGGAGGCGGTTGATTCCGGTGTGCCGCTGGAGACCATCGTCGTTACTCCGGACTCACTGGCCGATCCCCGAACGGCGTCTCTGGTCGAGCGTGCGGCCTCACCTGCGACCGGTTTGTGGGTGGTCGATCCGGCTGTGCTTCAGGATCTGGCGCTGACCGAAACGCCGCAGGGCGTGCTCGCCCTTGCGCGCAAGGACGTGCCGGACCTGGACGAGGTGCTTGGTGCGGACGGAGTGCGGCTGGTTGTGGTGGTGGACGGGATCCAGGATCCCGGTAACTTGGGCACCATCGTCCGCACGGCCGATGCGTGTGCGGTGAACGCGGCGGTGTTGTTAAAGGGAACCGTGGACCTCTACCACCCCAAGGTGGTGCGTGCCGCGGCGGGATCGCTCTTCCACCTGGACATTGTCGATCAGGTGGGAGCGGCGGACTTGATCGCCCGACTGCGGCGGTTTGGATTCCGGATTATCGCCGGTGACCCGAAAGGGGATCTATCGCTTTTTGACTGTGATTTCAGCCTTCCGACGGCGGTGGTGGTGGGTCACGAGACCAGAGGCACCTGTCCGGTGATCCGGAGCGCGGTTGATCATATGGTTTACATCCCCATGCCCGGGCGGGCCGAGTCTCTGAATGTGGGGGTGGCGGCAGCCCTGCTAATGTATGAGGCCGTTCGCCGGCGGGCCTAAAAGCTTCTTGTGTTGGCGAAGGGCTTATGATATAATAACCGCAGGTCTCCAAGAAATTTTGAAAGGTTGTGAGCCAATGCATTTGACCGCCGAATTTTTTTGGAGGCTCTTTGAAACAACCGGATCCATCAGGGCCTATATGTTATATAGAAGGCTCGCTCTGCATTAAGGACTAATCCCTTCAGGACCTTGGTTTTTTGAAATCGTCCGGAATCAGGACGATTTTTGTTGTATATGGGAGAAAAAAGCGTCATGGGTACATGGCGCTTTCACATTTTCTGCTGATTTTTTGTTCGGGAACGTCCTATTAAAGGAATTCAGAGGGTTAGACTAGAAACAATGAGAGAAAAGGGGGATTTGGAGAATCAATGCTAGACAGACTAAATGAGATAGCACAGGAAGTCGAATCCTCTCTTGCTCGCATAGACAGTCTTGAGCAACTGGAGGAGCTGCGCATCAGGTATCTGGGCAAGAAGGGCGCGTTGACCCAGGTGCTGCGGGGGATGGGTAGTCTCCCGGCGGAGGAGCGGCCTCGGATGGGCAAGGTCGTGAACGAGGTAAAGGCACGCATTGAGAGCGTGATGGCCGCTCGTGCGGCGTCGCTGAAGGAATTGGAGAAGATGAGGCGCCTGGAGACCGAAAGAATCGATATCACGCTGCCGGGCACCCCTCCCCTGGTGGGCGCCAAACACCCGCTTTCTTTGGTGCGGGAGGAGATCGAGGATATTTTTCTCGGTCTCGGGTACGGAATCGTGGAGGGGCCGGAGGTCGAGACCGACTATTACAACTTTGAGGCGCTGAACGTGCCCAAGGACCATCCGGCACGGGATATGCAGGACACCTTCTTCCTCGGCCCCGAGATCGTTCTCCGGACGCAGACGTCTCCGCTTCAGGTTCGGACGCTGGAGAAAACGGCGCCGCGGGTGCCCGTAAAGTTTATCGCCCCCGGACGGGTGTACCGCCGGGACGACGATGCCACCCATTCACCGATGTTCCACCAGATCGAGGGGGTGGCGGTCGACAAGCGCATCACCTTCGGCGACCTGAAGGGCACGCTGCAGGCCTTTGTGCGCCGGATGTTCAGTCCCGAGACGCGGATGCGTTTCCGCCCCAGCTATTTTCCTTTCACCGAGCCCTCGGCCGAGATCGACATCTCCTGCGTGATCTGCGGCGGCGGAGGCTGCCGGGTTTGTTCGCACACCGGATGGCTGGAGATCTTGGGGGCCGGAATGATTCACCCCCGGGTACTGGAGGTCTCCGGATACGATTCGGAGAAGGTCACCGGTTTCGCTTTTGGAATGGGTATCGAACGGATTGCCATGCTGAAATACGGGATCAACGATTTGCGTCTGTTTTTCGATAATGATGTTCGTTTCCTGGCTCAGTTTTAAGGGATAAAAGGAGGCTACCCTGTTGCGGGTTTCGTTCAACTGGTTGAAGGAATTTGTCGACGTGCCTGTTTCGGCTGAGGAGCTGGCGGAACGGCTGACCCTGGTCGGCCTGACTGTGGAGACGGTGGAAGAGCCGGGCAGGGATATCTCTGGTGTGGTTACGGGCAGAGTGACCGAGATTAAGCCGCACCCGAATGCCGACCGGCTGGTGGTCTGCATGGTGGACACCGGCGGGGACGAGGAGATTACGGTGGTGACGGGTGCGAATAATATGCGTGTGGGCGACATCGTCCCGGTGGCGCTGGAGGGAGCGCGGCTGGCCGGAGGAATGGTCCTTAAGCGGGCCAAGCTCCGGGGGGTCAGCTCGAACGGGATGATGTGTGCCGCCGATGAACTGGGTGTGGGCGAGGATCACGAAGGTATCATGATCCTTGACCCTGATCTGCCGATCGGGGTGGATGTGAAGCCGATTCTCGGATTGGACGACACCATTCTTGAACTGGATCTGACTCCGAACCGCGGAGACGCGCTCTCCATTCTGGGCGTGGCCCGGGATGTGGCGGCGATCTTCGGGACGGGGCTGAAGTATACGCCGCCGGCAGCTTCTTCAACGGCCGAGCCGCCGGCCGACGTGCGGATCGACATCGAGGATCCGGCATTGTGCCGCCGCTATGTGGGACGGGTGGTCAAAGACATCAAGGTCGGACCGTCCCCGTTATGGATGCAGCAGCGCCTGCACGCCGCAGGAATTCGCCCGATCAGCAATATTGTCGATGTCACGAACTATGTGATGATGGAGCTGGGACAGCCGATGCACGCTTTCGACTTTGACCGCGTGCGTGACCACCGCGTGATCGTTCGGCGGGCCCGTGCCGGAGAGAAGATTGTGACCCTGGACGGGGCCGAACGTGCACTCACTCCGGACATGCTGCTGATCGCCGATCCCGAGGTGCCGATCGGCATCGCCGGGGTGATGGGCGGGCTTGATTCGGAGATCACGCCGGAGACGCGGACCGTCCTGCTGGAATCGGCCTACTTTGATCCGGTCAGCATTCGCCGGACCTCCCGCGCTCTCGGTCTGCGGTCTGAAGCATCACTGCGCTTTGAGAAGGGGGTCGACCTGGAAGGGTGCCTCCGCGCGGCCGACCGGGCGGCCGAACTCATCGAACAGATCGGTGCCGGTCGGGCCGTTCCCGGAGCAGTGGACAACTATCCCTCGCCCTACACACCTCGGAAGATTATGGTACGCCCGGAGCGCGTGAACCGGATTCTGGGGGTGGACGTGCCGCGCGAGGAAGTGGTTCGTATTCTGGACAGATTGGAGTTTGATCCGCGCGAGGCCGACGGAGAGCTTGTGGTATCGGTTCCCAGCCACCGCAACGATGTGTTCCGCGAGGTCGACCTGGTGGAAGAAGTCGCCCGTATGTACGGATACGACCGTATTGAGAATACACTGCCTTTCGGTGCCACAACGCCGGGTTTCCGTACGGATGAACAACTGCTGCTCAAATGGATGAGAGAATTACTGACGGCCTGCGGCTTGAACGAGGTGGTTACGTACAGCTTTATCAGCCGGGGATTGTTCGACCGGATGCGTATTCCCGCGGAGAGTCCCCTGCGTGACGCTCTTGCGCTGCAGAATCCGCTGAGTGAGGAACAGGCCGTGATGCGCACGCTGTTGTTCCCCGGCCTGGTGGAACTGCTGGCACGCAATTTCCATCGGCGGAATGTGAACGCGGCGCTGTTTGAGATGGCCACCGTTTTCAGGAGGCGGGAGGGCGAGGCCCTGCCGGCCGAACGGCAGATGCTGGCCATTGCCCTGATGGGCAACGCGCCGGGGAGCTGGAACCTCAAGCCCCGACCGTACGATTTCTTCCATTTGAAAGGGATAATTGAGATGCTTGCCCTCAAGCTGGGCCTGCCGGAGCTTAGCTTTAGCGCGGATGATCCGCACCCGTCCTTCCACCCGGGACGCTTTGCCACAGTGACCGTGGGCGATACGCTGCTTGGGACGGTGGGCGAGCTTCACCCGGATGTGCTGGAGAGCTTCGAGCTGCCGGGAGCGGTTGTCTGTGAACTCGATCTGGACCGGTTGGTCCGTTTGGACCGCACGATCGCCAAGCGCTATGAGGGACTGCCGCGTTACCCCAGTGTGGAGCGCGACCTGGCCCTGATCATTGATGATCAGGTTCCGGTGCGGGACGTAATTGAATTGATCCGCAAATCCGGAGGCAGGCTATTAAAGGAAGTAAAACTCTTCGATGTTTACGCCGGCCGGCAGATTGAGGAAGGGTGCCGCAGTCTGGCCTTTGCCCTGCGCTTCCAGGCCGACGACCGCACGTTGACCGATGAAGAGGTTAACAAATGCCTTGCCCGGGTTGTGGACCGGGTGACCAAGGAGACCGGGGCCAGGCTCAGGCAGTAGTGGTGTTTTGGAGAGGGGGAGAAGAGTTAATGGCCGGGGCTGTAAACAGAGTAGAGGTCAGGATTCTGGAGGATAAGTATGTGCTCAGGTCGGAGCTTCCATCTGACTATATGATCGACCTCGCCGCACAGGTGGACCGGAGAATCCGGGAGATTATCGACCGCAATCCCCGGCTGCCGTTGAACAAAGCAGCGGTATTGACCGCCATCAATCTGGCTGACGAATTGTCTCGGCTGCAGGAGAGCTATGACAGTCTTGTCAAACTGATCGAGAGCGGTGAGGATCGCTCATAGAACGGGGGCGGAGACCTCCGGGAAAACGGCCGTCGGTTGGGAATGAGAGGAAAGGTGAAAGATGAGAATCCGGGAAATATACGACTTGGTTGTCCGGAAAGGCATGGATTTGGATCCGCGCGGGCGCGAAGCCGTGGAAAAGATTCTGGCGCGGACGAATCAGAAGTACCAGGAGATGAAGGATGACGAGAAGCGGGATTTCGATACCGAGAAGCTGACCAATCCGTACAGCGACACGCGCATTCTGTACGGTGACCCCGAACGGGAGGTCGCCTCGGCGCTGGTCGGGATAGACATGGAAGTCGGAGAGGTCCTTCTGGCCGACCGCTTGAACGAACGGGGAACCAGGATTGATTTGATTATCGCGCACCATCCGGAAGGCAAGGCTCTGGCCGCCCTGCACGATGTGATGTATCTGCAGGAGGACGTGCTGGCGCGTTACGGGGTGCCGATCAACATTGCCCAGGGGATCATGTCCTCACGGATCAGTGAGGTTCGGCGCGGATTGATGCCGTTGAACCACAACCGGTCGGTGGATGCCGCCCGGATTCTGGACATCCCGATGATGTGCGTGCATACCCCTGCCGATAACCATGTGGTTCATTTTCTGCAGCAGATTATGGATGAAAAGCAGCCCGAGACGGTGGGGGATATCATCAAGCTGCTTAAGGAACAGCCCGAATACGCCCGGGCGGCCGAGCTGAACGCCGGTCCGTTCGTGGTCGTCGGCAGCCCGGAACGCAAGGCGGGCCGGATTTGGGTGGATATGACGGGCGGCACGGGCGGCTCCGAGGATGCGTACAGCAAACTGGCCACGGCCGGTGTCGGGACAATTGTGGTTATGCACATCAGTGAAAAGCACCGCAAAGAGGCCGAAAAAAACCATATCAATGTGGTCAACGCCGGGCACATGGCCAGCGACTCCCTCGGGATGAACCTGCTTCTGGATGAGCTGGCCGCGCACGGTATAGAGATTATTCCCTGTGCCGGGCTGCTGCGTGTTGACCGGCGCAGCCATGGCTAAACCGGAACTCCTTGCTCCGGCCGGAAACTGGGATGCCCTGACAGCCGCCGTACAGAACGGGGCCGATGCTGTGTACCTGGGCGCCCGCTCATTCAACGCGCGGCAGTCGGCCGACAACTTCGATTCCGAGGGCCTGGTTCGTGCCATTGACTATGCCCATGTCCGGGGCGTCAACGTCTACGCGGTAGTTAACGTTTTGATTGCCGATACCGAGTTGGAAGATGCCGTCCGTCTGCTCGAATTCCTGTACCGTGCCGGCGTGGACGGCGTCATTGTGCAGGACCTCGGTCTGGCCCGGCTGGCCCGGGAGCTGGTGCCCGGACTCACCCTGCACGCCAGTACCCAAATGACTGTACACAATCCCGAAGGGGCGCGCTACCTTCGGGATCTCGGTTTTACACGTGTTGTTCCGGCCAGAGAACTGTCGCTCGCGGAAATAAGATTACTGAAGAGCGCCGGCGGGCTGGAGGTCGAGACTTTCATTCACGGTGCGCTTTGCTTTTGCTATTCGGGCCAGTGCCTGATGTCCAGCCTGATCGGCGGGCGCAGCGGAAATCGCGGGCGGTGCGCCCAGCCCTGCCGCCTGCCGTATACGCTCACCGACGAAAGGGGCAGACCGGTCGAGACCGATGTGGCCGGTAATTACATTCTGAGCCCGCGGGACCTCAATCTCAGCGCCCATCTGCCCGATTTGATCGCGGCCGGGGTGGACGCCTTCAAGATTGAAGGCCGTCTGCGGCGGGCGGAGTATGTGGCGGTAGTTGTTTCGGTCTACCGGAAGCTGCTGGACCGCGCACTGGAAGGGGACTTTTACGTTTCGGCCGACGAACAGCGGATGCTTGCACAGGCGTTTAACCGCGGGTTCACCACGGGATATCTTTTCGGCCGCCCGGGACGGGAACTGATGAACTATATGCGGGCGAACAACCGGGGGATTCCGATCGGCCGGGTGAAATCATACAAACCGGCAGATCGCCGGGTTTCGGTGGCTCTGGACGGTCCGCTGGCCGAGGGCGACATCGTTGACTTTTGGGTGAAGGTCGGAGGACGGGTGGCCGCCACTGTGTCCGGCCTGGAGGTTGAAGGAAAAAGAGTTGCGGCGGCCGACCGGGGGCAGGTTGTGAGCTTTCCGGTTAACGGCCGGGTTCGGGCTGGTGACCGGGTCTTTAAGGTACTGGATGCCGAAATGACCCGACGGGCACGGGAGACTTTTACCTCACCCAGGGAACGGAAGCAGATCGCGCTGGCGTTCACGATGCACCTGCGGGAGGGGCAGCCGGTGCGGCTTGAGGTCAGAGACGCCGACGGCCGGACGGCGGCTGCGACCGGTACGGTTCCGGCCGAAATCGCGCGGAAACGGCCGCTGACGCCCGAGACGGCGGCCGCGCAGTTGAGCCGTCTGGGCAACACCCCCTTTGTAATGGGGGAGCTGGACTGTGATATTGAGAGAGAACTTATGGTGCCGCTCGGCGAGCTGAATACGGTGCGCCGGGAGGCGTTGGCCCGCCTGGAAGAGGAACGGGCGAGAGGAAGAAAACCTTCGTTTGAATCGGTTCGTGAGGCGGAACAGCGCGTGTCGTCCTGGATTGAGCGCAGGCGGAAATCTCCGGTGATACGGCCCGTGCCGGTTAAGAAACCCCTTCTGGGCGTTACCGCCGGTGACCTGGACGGGGTGCGCGCGGCGGCGGACGCCGGCGCGGATGTGGTATACTTTCCGGGGGACGCTCTGGGTTGTCCCCGGATGCCCAAGCCTGAAGAGATCATCGAAGCGGCGGCGGCCTGTCGGGCGCGCGGCGCCGAGCTGTATTTCTGGTTCCCGCGCATCGTGCGGGAAGGGGAACTGACTGTCTGGGAAGGACTGTACGAGGACGTCTCTGATGCGGTGACCGGGGTGATGGTATCCAATCTGGGCGGGCTGGAACGCTTTGCCGGTCGGGGTCTGCGGGTGGTCACAGACTTTCCGTTGAACATCTTTAACAGCGAGGCCTTACGCGTGATGGCCGCGTCCGGGGTCGGGCGGGTGACCCTTTCCCCGGAGATGACCATGGCGCAGATCCAGGGGCTGAGCGATGCGGGGGTTGAATTGGAAGCCCTCGTTCAGGGCCCGGTGCCGATGATGGTTAGTGAGCACTGCGTCCCCGGCAGCCTGCTGGCGAAAAACAACGGCCGCGCTTGCGGCGGTGCGTGCCGCGGGCGGCGGTTTTACCTCCGGGATCGTAAGGGGGAGCTTTTCCCGCTCGGTCTGGACACTGCCTGCCGTATGCATGTCTTTAACCCCAAAGACCTGTGCGTGGTTGATCACCTCCCGGTTCTCCTCGAAAGCGGGGTGGCGTGCGTACGGGTTGAAGGACGGGTGCGGGACGCGGCCTACATCCGGCGTGTGACGGCCGTGTACCGCGAGGTGCTCGACCGCATGCGTCGGGGGGATGATCCCTTGCTGGGGGATGCCAGGGAGACGCTGATCGGCCTGAGTCCGTCCGGAATAACCACGGGCCACTATTATCGCGGGGTGCTGTGATTTGTCGATTGCCGATGAGGGAACTCTGAAACGGCTGGAATGGAATAAGATCATTGAACGCCTGGGCCGGCATTGCGTTTCCCAACCAGGGCGGGAGCTGGTTTCCAGGCTGTTGCCGGTTGCGGACGTGGATGAGGTGCGCCGTCTGCAGGAGGAAACAGAGGAGGCGGTGCGCGTTCTGCGTTTGGAACCGGGCGCGGATTTTTCGGCGTGGCCGGATGTGCGGGACGGCCTCAAACGCGCCGGACGCGGTCTGGTGCTGGAAGCCGAGATGATCTACGACATCGGTCAGGTGCTGCGCGCTGTCCGCATAACGCGCCGCTTTTTCACCGATCGGCGTGAATTGTACCCGCGCCTGGCCGGTCGTGCCGGATATATGACGCCGGCTCCGGAGCTGGAGAAGAGAATTCTGGCGGCCGTGATGCCCGGGGGTGAGCTGGCGGACAATGCCTCCGACCGTCTGGGTGATCTGCGCCGCCGAATCCAACGCGCTCGTCAGCAGGTGAAGGAGTCCCTTGACCGGCTGATTCGTTCTCCGGCCAACCAGAAATACCTGCAGGATCCGATTGTGACGATCCGTGAAGGCCGGTATGTGGTGCCGGTGAAAATCGAGTACCGGAACCAGTTGCCCGGTTTGGTCCATGACCAGTCGGCTTCCGGGGCGACGCTGTTCGTGGAGCCGATGGCGGTGGTGGAGAAGAACAATGAGATCCGGCGTTTGCAGGCCGCTGAAAAGCAGGAGATTTACCGGATTCTGTCCGATCTCTCCACGCTGATCGGGGCGGTGTCGGAGGAAACGCTGAACGCGGTGGATATCCTGGCCTACCTGGACTTCTCACTGGCCAAGGGCCGGTTCAGCCTGGAACTGCGGGCGGTGCCTCCGGCGATCGAAACGGGTGCATTTATAAGTTCTCGCCACGCCCGGCACCCGCTGATTCCCCGGGAAACGGCGGTGCCCGTCGATTTTCGGGTTGGTCAGGACTTCGATATCCTGGTATTGACCGGGCCGAATACGGGCGGGAAGACGGTGGCGCTGAAGACGGTGGGGCTGATGGTCCTGATGGCGCAGGCCGGATTGCAGGTGCCCGCCGAGGACTGTACGGTCGGGATGTTCGGCCGTCTCTTCGCCGACATTGGTGATGAGCAGAGCATTGAAGACTCACTCAGCACCTTCTCCTCACATATGCGCAATATCGTAAACATCGTCAGGGATGTGACGCCGGACAGTCTGGTGTTGATCGACGAGCTGGGCACCGGTACCGATCCCACCGAGGGGGCGGCTCTGGCCCAGTCCATCCTGGAAGAGATACTCAGCCGCGGCGCGAAGGCGGTGGCAACCACTCACTTCAGCGAGCTGAAGCATTTCGCGACAGTAAACGAACGGGTGCAAAACGCCAGTGTGGAGTTTGACAGCGTGACCCTGGAGCCGCTTTATAAACTGGTGATCGGCCGTCCCGGACGTTCCAACGCTTTTGAGATTGCCTCCCGTCTTGGGCTGCCAGAGGAACTCGTGCAGCGGGCGCGAGGCTATCTGACAGTCGATCAGCGCCGGGCGGATGAACTGCTGCGGAACCTGGAATTGACACAACAGGAAGCGGAGAAAGCGCGCGAGGAGGCCGGCCGCCTGCGGCGGGAGGCCGAGGCTCTGAAGCAGCGGTATGAAGCTGAATGGGAACGGCTGCAGGAAAAGAAACAGGCTATACGGGAGAAGGCCGCCGAGCAGGCGCAGGAACAACTGCGCCGGATCAGGCAGGAAGGCGAAGAGATCATCCGTACCCTGCGGGAGAGAATCAAGCAAGAGTCAAACCGCGAACGGGAACAGGCGATTCAGGACGCCCGGGAGAGAATCAGCGGCCTTCATAAGATTGCTCCATCGCGACCGGTCCGGGCAGCCGGTAAAGGGGTTGTCCCCAATGAGCTCAAACCCGGGGAGACGGTGTATATTCCCCGCTTCGGACAGAACGGCCAGGTGATTGCCGTGCCCAAGCCGAATGAGGCCGTAGTCCAGGTGGGGTCGATCCGGGTGAATCTCGGGTTTGCCGAGCTGCGGCGGACTGAGGCGGTCTCGGCGCCGGCACGGGAGACCACCCCGATGATGGTGATGGAAAAAGCCAAGGATTTCAAGGCGGAGCTTGACATGCGGGGGATGCGCGCCGAAGAGGCGTTGGCTCAATTGGACAAATACCTGGACGATGCGTTACTATCAGGGGTGTCGAGAGTCTATCTGATTCACGGCAAGGGTACGGGGGCGCTCCGTGCCGCCGTCGCCGAACACCTGCGCGGCGACCGACGGGTGAAGAGTTTTCGTCTCGGTGAGACCGGTGAAGGAGGAGCGGGCGTCACGGTGGTTGATTTTTGATAAGGGGACAACACCCTTTTCCGGTGGTTGAGAATGCGTACATCCGAGGAATGCTATGCGTGTCTGGAAAACTTGATCAGGAAGAATGCCGAACAGGCAGAGACCAGTGAGGATCGGCGCAGAGCCGCCCTAGAGGCCGGTCTGTCCGTTCTGAAAAGGGAGTTTCCGCACGGGCGGATTCCGGCGCAGATTGCCGGGGAGGCCCAGCGCGTGGTGCGGGAGATCACCGGTGATCCCGATCCTTTCCGCGCGGTGAAGGAGCAGGAAATGAAACTGGCGTCCGAGATGTTTCAGGAGGTGCGCCGCCGCTTCGGCGATGACCTGTTGTCACTGATCAAGCTGGCCGCTTTGGGCAATGCGGTTGATTTCTTTAAGGATACAGAGGAAGTCGCTGCGGACATGCAGGCACCCGTCGAGTTCGCCTTGGACGCGACCGGCGAGTTTGCCGAACGAGCGGCAAAGGCGCGCCGCATCCTTTACCTGGCGGACAACGCCTCCGAGTGTTATTTTGACCTCCCTTTGGTGCAGGAACTGGAGCGGCGGGCGGTGGTATACTACTGCGTGAAGAGCTCGCCCGTGCAGAATGATCTGACGGCGAGAGAGCTGGAACAGGCAGGTTTCACCAGGATTATGAAGAATATCATAACAACCGGCACCGATACTCCCGGACTCGACCTTGAGTTGGCGTCGGAAGAGTTTTGCGGTATATTTCGCGGTGTGGATCTGGTTCTCGCCAAGGGCATGGGTTACTACGAAACCCTGCCCGAAATTGAGGAACGGGGTGTGGTTTTTCACGTACTGATGGCCAAGTGTGCCCCTGTGGCCCGTTCGCTGGGAGTGCCCCGACACAGCTATGTCGCAACTTTCTGTTAGAACGGAGGACAGCCCGATATGCTAAAGATTCACGGTTTGAAAGTCGCCGTCGGCGGCAAGACCATCCTGGAAGACATCAACCTGGAGATCAAACCCGGAGAAGCCCATGTGTTGTTCGGACCGAACGGATCCGGCAAGTCAACACTGCTCGGGGCGATTATGGGGTTTGACCGGTATCAAATCCTGGACGGCGAGATCATCTTCAAGGATGTTGACATCACCCGCAAGCCGGTTCACGAGCGGGCTCTATTGGGTATCGGGGTGATGTTTCAGCGTCCCCCGACGATCAAGGGCCTGCCGATGCGGGATATGGTGAAGATCTGCAGCCAGGGCAAACCGTTTGCGGACGAATTGCCGGGAAAGCTGAATATGTCTCGCTTTATGGACCGGGAGGTGAACCTCGGTTTCTCAGGCGGAGAATTGAAGCGTTCCGAACTTCTGCAGCTGCTGGCGCAGGACCCCGATATGGTGCTGCTGGACGAGCCCGAGTCCGGGGTGGATATTGAGAATATTTCCCTGATCGGGGAGTCGATCAACCTCTTGCTGAATCGTGGAAGAGGCGGCGAAATGTGCCCGAAAGTGCAGCGGGAGGTGCGTCCGAAGAGCGGCCTGGTGATTACGCATACCGGCCATATTCTAAACTTCATTAACCCCGACGTGGGACACGTGCTTTATGACGGAAAGCTGGCCTGTATGGGTAACCCGCGCGAGCTTTTCGGCTGCATCCAGGAGATGGGATACGGTGACTGTGTCCGGTGCAACCGGTTCTGTCCCCAGAAGGGCCACAGATGTGAGACACGGAAGGAGTGTCAATAATGACTGATCGCAGAGTCTTGCCGCAGTCTTTCAAGAGAGAATCTCCCCGGCGTGCTTATCTGGATTCTCTGGAACGGCTGGATGTTCTGGATGTGGAACGTCTCGTGAAGACGGGGATCGAGGTGACCGGGCGGGAGCGTGCCGGCACCTTTATGCAGATGGACGACTCCGTGGTGCACTGCGGCGTAAAGCAGCCCGGTGTGGAGATATTCAGTACGGAAGAGGCCCTGGCCAAATACGACTGGCTGAACGACTACTACTGGAAGGCCCTGTCGCCCGAGGCCGACGAATATACGGCCTACGCCCGTGATTACTCCCGGCATGGCTACTTTATCCGCGCCCTGCCCGGGGTGAAGGCCGAATACCCGGTGCAGGCCAGCCTGTATCTGGCCGAGGACGGGTTCGCCCAGGCGGTACACAATATCGTGATCGTCGAAGAGGGAGCGGAGCTCAACATTATCACGGGCTGCGCCAGCGGGCACGCGGTTAATTCGGGGATGCACCTCGGCATTTCGGAGTTTTATATCAAAAAGAATGCCAAGCTGACCTTCACGATGATCCACAACTGGGGCGAGGATATGTACGTCCACCCGCGCAGCGGCATGGTGCTGGAAGAGGGAGCAACCTTCCTGTCCAACTTCGTCTGTATGCATCCCGTCCGGAGCCTGTCGATGAATCCCCTGACCAGGCTTACCGGTGCGGGTGCAATGACCCGTTCCCACAGCATCCTGGTGGCGCGGCCGGGAGTGAGGATGGACGTCGGGTCGCGCGTATGGCTGGAGGCGCCTGATTCCAGGGCGGAAGTGATCGCCCGGGCGCTGACCACCGGTGGGGACATCATCAACCGGGGGCACCTGCTCGGAAACGCACCCGGCATCAAGGCGCATCTGGAATGTCACGGCCTGCTGCTTTCTCCCAAGGGCTTGATCCACGCCATTCCCGAACTGGAAGCACGTGTGTCCGGTGCCGAGATGTCGCACGAGGCGGCCGTCGGCAAGATTGCGCCCGAAGAGATCGAATACCTGATGGCCAGGGGCCTGGATGAGGAAGAAGCCACCTCCACCATCGTGCGCGGGTTCCTCAACGTACGGATGGAGGGGCTGCCTGCCGAACTGCAGGCCGAGATTGACAAAGCGGTCAAGAAGAGCCAGGAATCGATAATGTAAAGCCTCACTGCACGATAACTGCATATTCTCCTTCAAAGAGCACAGTGTTTTCGGCTGTGCTCTTTTAGTTGCGGCAGATACTCTTGTTTGATGTTGCTTTTTTGTTGAAAAGAAGGGATTTTGGCTCAAATGTCTAACTCTACCAGAAATATTCCCGGATTATTCTGATTTGTGTTCAGAACGGGTTTGTCTGTTTCCGCCGAGGGGGGAGCGTGGTGCGTTATCGGAAACTCCTGTTTGCCGCCGGTGTGCTGGTTGTCGCTTTCCTCGGGATG
Organism: uncultured Peptococcaceae bacterium; assembly: GCA_965544035.1. Lineage (GTDB taxonomy): Bacteria > Bacillota > Desulfotomaculia > Desulfotomaculales > Desulforudaceae > CBEULR01. Next base: position 33,661 of record CBEULR010000018.1, read on the forward strand.
CTCATTACGAAGGCCCCCGGCGTAGCCGAGTTATTGGACGGGCCCGATTTTTGCGGGAGCTGTCATGTAATGGACGTCCAGGTAGAGTCCTATCTTCGTTCCTCGCATCGTGAAACGGCAACCTGTGGTGACTGCCACATACCGCATTCCCTGGTGCCCGGTGCAGCGTACAAGGCATTCACCGGTACGCGTGACATCATCTACGTGACTTTGAATATACAGCCGGAAGTCGTCCGGATGACCGGATTGGGGGAGACGGTGGTTCACAACAACTGTGTACGCTGCCACGAGGCGCTGTTGCGTGAAATCGGTGATACCCGACGAGACGGTGGCCGGCAATGCTTTGACTGTCACCGGACGAATTTTCACTTTACGTATTAAGGGAGTGATTACTGTTGGAACGTAAGACTCTTATCTGCCTCACCGCAGTCGTTCTGGTTGTACTGCTGGGCGCCGGATTTACCTTATTTATGGTTAATAACACGGAACGAACCGAAACAGCGAAGCTGGAAGCGATTGCGGCCGATGAAGCCGATCCGGCGGTCTGGGGACTGCACTATCCCCGGCATTATGACAGTTACTTGCGTAATCACGAGGAATCACTGACCAAGTACGGCGGGTCGGTTGCGTTTTCGAAGCTGGAAAGAATGCCGTACCTGAAGACCATCTATGCCGGGTACAGCTTTGCAAACGAGTTTAACCGGGCGCGCGGGCACGTGTACAGTATGATCGACCAATTGAATGTGCACGATTCGCGCAAGGCATCGGGTTCGGTCTGTTTAACCTGCAAGACGGCCGAGGCCCCCAGGCTGATGGAGAAGTACGGTGACGCTTACTACACCAGTGAGTACTACGCGCTGGCGAATGAAGTTGTGCATCCGATCGCCTGCCTGGACTGTCACGATCCGTCAACGATGGAACTGCGCATCAGCCGTCCGGCGCTGATTGAGGCTCTGGACCGGCGGGGCGTGGATGTTACCCAGGCCACCCGCCAAGAGATGCGTACTCTGGTGTGCGCCCAGTGCCACGTCGAATACTACTTTGCTCCCGGGACGAAGCGTCTGACCTTCCCGTGGGACAAGGGGTTCAAACCGCTTGAAGTGGAGAGCTACTATGATGAGATCAACTTTGTGGACTGGGTGCACGGTGAGGCGGGAACGCCGATGCTTAAAGCCCAGCATCCCGAGTACGAGATGTTTGTGGATTCCACGCACCACAGTGCCGGAGTGGCCTGTGCCGACTGCCATATGCCGTATGTGCGTGAGGGGAACGTGAAGATCGCTTCACACTGGTGGACAAGTCCGCTCAAACACATCGAGGACAGCTGCCTGGTGTGTCACAGGGAGAGCCCGGAGTACCTTGAGCAGCGGGTTTATTATACGCAGGATCGTACCTATGAGATGATCGAAATGACAGGAAACAACCTGGTGGAAGCGATTAAAGAGATCAAGCTTGCGGCCGAGAAACCGGATGTTCGTGCCGACCTGTTGGAGCAGGCCCGTCAGGCTCATCGGACGGCGCAGTGGATTTTCGACTGGGTATCGTCGGAGAACAGCACGGGATTTCACAATCCTCAAGCGGCAATGAGCCTGTTGGCCGAAGCCAATGATTACGCCCACCGGGCTGCCGCCTTGGCGAGAGAAGCACGTGTCGGCCGGTGAAGACGGTGTAAAGTCTCATTGAAACAGGAAAGGACGCAGGATACCTGTGCCAAGACGCATCAGTGACCACCTTTGGCGTGCAGTAACTTCGACCCGGACGGCCATCTTCCTGATCTCCTTCATCATCGTGTCCGCAATGGCGGCCGGCTTTGTGCCGCAGGGGCAGGATCCCGCTTACTACACGTCCCATTATGGTGCGGTGCTGGGGGAGGTCATCTATTTCATAGGACTGACCGAGGCTTTTACCGCGTGGTGGTTTGTGGGCGCCGAGTCACTGCTGCTGGTTTCCCTGTCGGCCTGTGTGATCAGGCGAACTCGCCGGTCCTGGCGCTTGTCTGTTTCCTTCCCGTTCAAGCATACCCCCGAGGATATCCGCCGTTCAGCCTGGTGTGTCGTGGGCCGGGTTGCGGCAAATGACCGTGAGCGGGCGTTAGCGGAGGTGCAAAGCTTGGCCCGGCGACGGGGCTTCAAATGCCGGTACGGCGACGGCGAAACATCTGGCTGGTGTTTGTCGGGCGTGCGGTTCGGATGGGCCTATTTCTGTTCTCCCGTCTTGCACCTGGGTTTGGCCCTGCTCCTGCTGGGCCTGATCTTGAGCCCGTTTACCTCCCTGAACGAGTATCACGAGGCGGGGGAGGGGGAACTGATCCCGCTGCAGGCACACGGTTATCCGTTTGATCTCCTGGTCAAGGACTTCCAAATCGAATATTATGAGGACTACCAGCCGAAGCAGTATTCATCTCGGCTGGGCATCGTAGAGGATGGGGCCGAGACCGCGGAGGAAACCGTTTCGGTAAACCACCCTCTGCGCTACGCGGGAGCCAAAGCCTACCAGTCGAGCTGGGGCTGGATTATGGACGGAGTCTATACGGCAGACGACGTCCAAGAAGCATTCTCTGTTTTTGACGGAAGGGATGCATCGATAAGTCAGCGGCAGGATGCCGTGACCGTCCGGGCCCGTTTTTTTCCCGACTTTGTTATGGGCTATGACGGTGTGCCGCGGTCGCTTACGCCCGAACCGCGCAATCCCCGAATCCTGTACTACGTGGAAAGACCGGGAGAAGAGCCGATAGTCGGTATGGCGGCACTGGGCGAGAGCATCACGCTTGACGACGCGAGCTTGGAGTTCAACGGCTTTCGCTATTACACCGGTCTGCAGATCAAGATGGAACCGATGCTGCCGCTGGTATTCGCGGGATTCGGGCTGGCACTTCTGGGTCTTGTGTTATTCTATCTGGTCCGGCCGCAACGCCTCTGGGCGCTGGTGCTGCCCGACGAGGATGGATTTCTGGTCTACCTGGCCGGTGACGGCAAACCGGGGAAATTTGAGGGCGTACCGGTATTGGCGGGCCTGACGGAGGGGGGATTCTGTGGCCGCGGGTCTTGAGGATTCGCTGTTCACGCTGGCTTTTGTGGCCTACTTTGTCGCGGCGTTGGTTTTCCTGGGCGTCGTCTGGGTGCCCCACACGCCACTGCATCGTTTGGGCCTTTTGTTTGGCGGGGCGGGGGCGGCGGTGCACTTTGTATCCCTTGTATGTTTGGGCCTGGCCGCGGGCCGGTGGCCGTTTGCCACGCTTTATGAGTTCATCACGGTGTTTTCCTGGGTCTTAGCCGTCTTTGTGTGGGGTATAATCAGGCGTTATCGGCTGGCCATCGTGGGCGCCGTGGCTATGCCGGTGGTTATCGGCCTGATGGGCTACGCTTCCCTGCTGACCAAGGACTTCGGACCGGTAATGCCCGCGCTGCAGAGCTATTGGCTGCAGTTTCACGTGATCTCGGCCGTGCTTGCCTATTCCGGCTTCGGGCTTTCCTTTGCCTTCGCCCTGCTTTACCTCGTTCGTGGCCGCCGGGGACCGAACACGGCCGATGGGCCCCGGCGTGCGTGGTTGCCCGCGCCCGATCGACTTGAGGCATTGATCTACGGCGCAATCGCCTTTGGGTTTCCTTTTCAGACCATAATGCTGATTACGGGAGCGGTATGGGCGGAGGAAGTGTGGGGCCGCTGGTGGGGTTGGGACCCCAAGGAGACCTGGGCTCTCATTACCTGGCTGATTTACGCGGTCTACCTGCACGCCCGCTTAACCCGGGGCTGGAGCGGGCGCTCGACAGCCTGGTTCGCGATCATCGGGTTCGGGGCGGTGCTGTTCACCCTGGTCGGGGTTACCTGGCTTATGCCCGGCATCCACAGCTACTAGGAGATGACGGCACACCATTGGTGCACGGACAAGCAAGGGCGCAGCCCGGAAGCTGCGCCCTTTTCTCGTTTCATGTACACCACTTTACATTGTTCTAGAATTGATTCACCCACTGGCCGTTATTCCACACCCCTGCGCGTTCCCCGTTATTGTGGCGCCGGTTGCCATTGTCGTGCCGATTACTGTTGTCGTCCTCTTCTCCCTCAGATTCACTATCCCCGCTTTTCCCGTCTGTCCCGCCGTTTTCTCCATCCGGGGGGTTCCAGCCGTTTCCCGGAGGGAAACCGGGGTAAAACCCGCTTCCGTCGTGCAAGTTACAGGTTTCCCTCGGTACCCGGAGTCCATAATCCACTACGTACTCCGGTACCGCATAACCGACATCCACCCGCACACTGGTAATCCTGTTCGGACAGTATTCCCCGGCCAGTAAACCGGTGTCAGGGCAAATCTCCACCAGTTTGTGGCGGTCGTCCATCTCGGTGGGCACCGTTCCCCTCGCGAAAATGTCCGAAATCTGGTGCTCGGCCGGGGTGAGCGGGCCGGGCAACAGTCCCGATTTGGAGTCGACCGTCGCCGTCTGAAGACCGCCCGGAGTCGGGAAATTCCGTACCGGTACACCCTCCAGCGCTTTGGTCATCACCTCGCGCCAGATCCGGGCACCCCATACACCGCCATAAGAGCCTGCCGGAAGGGATTTGGTCTGGTCGTCGTATCCGATCCAGACGACACCGACCAGTTCCGGGGTGTAGCCGGCAAACCAGATGTTCTCGCGGTTGTCTGTGGTGCCGGTCTTACCGGCGACCGGCCGCTGCCCCATTTGGGCGCCGGTACCCGTACCGCTGGTGACGACCGAGCGCAGCATATCGGTGATCAGGTAGGCGGTGGTTGCCTTCATCACCCTGGTCTGCTCCGGAACGGGTTCGGAGATCACTCTCCCGCGGGCGTCTTTGACCAGGGTGATCGCCGTCGGCTCGATGTACACGCCCTGATTGGCGAAAGCACCGTAAGCACCGGCCAGTTCCAGCGGCGTGACGCCGTGAGTCAGCCCGCCCAGAGCGATGGCCAGATTGTGGCGGTCATCCTCCAGATTGCTGATTCCCAGCTTCTGGGCGAAATCGACCCCCCGTGACGGGGTGACGTACTCCAGAGCTTTGACCGCGGGTATGTTCACCGACAGGGCCATCGCCGTGCGCATGGTGATTAAACCGCGGAAGGTGTTGTCGTAGTTTTTCGGTTCCCAGTTTGAATACTTCACGGGAACGTCGTCAAAGATGGTAGCCGGTGCCATCCCCAGGTACTCAATAGCCGGACCGTAGGCGATGACCGGTTTGAAAGCCGATCCGGGCTGCCTTCTTTCTCTGGTTGCCCGGTTCCACTGGCGGCGCTGTATGTGTTCCCGACCGCCGACGATAGCCTTGATGTGTCCGGTGTGCGGATCGAGAAAAACTGCCGCTCCCTGTGGCTGCAGAATATTATTCTCGTCGCGGTTGGAAGCCGGAAAATTGTTGTTATTTGCGAAGGCGGCTTCGGCCGCCTGCTGGATTTTCGGGTCAAGGGTCGTGTAGACCTGAAGCCCCTCCTGGAACACACGGGCCTCACCGAACTCAGCCACCAACTGGTCCGTCACGTAATCAACAAAGTACGGGTAGGGGTATTGGCGCTCCTGCGGGGTGGTATCACTCAATTCGATAGGTTTCTGCTTGGCCGCCTCGGCTTCTTCCTCACTGATGTGGTCGAAACGCGCCATCATGCCGAGGACGGTGTTGCGCCTCTGCAGGGCGGCGTCATAGTCATGGTAGGGGGAATAGGCCGACGGGGCCTGCAGCAGGCCGGCCAGCATCGCCGCCTCCTCAATCGTCAGATCCTGAACGTCTTTCCCGAAGTAGGTGTTCGCCGCAGCCTTGATGCCGAACGCGCCTTCACCGAAGTAGTTCCAGTTCAGGTACATCTCGAAGATCTCGTCTTTGGTGTAGTGACGCTCCACCTGGAGGGCCAAAAACAGTTCCTGGATTTTCCGTTTCAATACTTTGTCCTGCGTCAGAAAAGTGTTCTTCACCAACTGTTGGGTGAGTGTGCTGCCGCCGACACGAGAACCCGTGGTCAGGTTGAGCCAGACCGAACGGGCAATGCCGCGGAAGTCTACACCGTGGTGCTGATAAAAGGAGTTGTCCTCAGCCGCCAAAAAGGCCTTTTTAACATGCGGCGGAACGTCGTGAATGGAAATGGGAATGCGGTTTTCGAGGCCGATTTCGGTTATCAAATCACCGTTTTTGTCGTATATCAGGGTAGCGCTATTCGGTTGCAGAGTCTCCACATTGAACTCCGGAATGTCGCTCAGACTGTATACAACCATGCCGAAAGCCGCTACGCCCCCGACAAATACGGAAGCCGCAATCAGGACGATAACAAGCCGAACAATGTTCAGACGCCGTCTTTTTTTCCTTTTCTGGTTGTCAGGCATGTGTTCCTCCTGCAGATGGTGGGCTCTGTCTGATTTACCTTGCATTATATCACAGCGAAAAATAAAGTAGAATTGCAAAATGTGGTCCATTGCGCCGCATTGGGCACTCTGCTATAATTTAGAAGAGTTTGTATAGGGGGTCACACTGATGGATCTGGAAGCCCAATTGGAGATTATCCGCCGCGGGGCTGTGGAGATTATTCCTGAGGATGAGCTTGTCGACAAACTGCGCCGCTCGCTGTCGACCGGCAAACCGCTTAGAGTAAAACTGGGTTTGGATCCCACGGCACCGGACATTCACCTTGGGCATACCGTTGTCCTGCAGAAGCTTAAGCAGTTTCAAGACCTGGGGCACCAGGTGTTTCTAGTTTTAGGGGATTATACGGGGCGGATCGGCGATCCCTCCGGAAAGTCGGAGACGCGCAAGCAGCTTACCGAGGAAGAGGTACTGGCCAACGCACGTACCTATGAGGAGCAGATTTTCAAGATACTTGATCCCGAAAAGACCAACATTGTCTTTAACAGCTCTTGGCTGGCTTCACTGACTTTTGCTCAGGTGCTGGAGCTTTCATCAAAGTATACGGTGGCCCGGATGCTTGAGCGCGACGACTTTGAGAAGCGCTTTCGGGCGCAGCAGCCGATCAGCATTCACGAGTTTTTCTACCCTCTTATGCAGGGCTATGATTCAGTAGCGCTTAAGGCTGATGTGGAACTCGGGGGCACCGATCAGAAATTCAACCTGCTAATGGGGCGCACCCTGCAGAAGGAATATGGTCAGGAACCGCAGATCGCGATCACCATGCCGCTTCTGGAAGGCCTGGACGGTGTCCAGAAGATGAGCAAGAGCCTTGGGAATTACGTTGGGATTACAGAACCGCCCGGTGAGATGTATGGTAAGCTCATGTCCCTGGCGGATGAACTGATGCCCCGCTATTTTGAATTAGTCACGCCACTCTCCCTGGAAGAGGTGAGGAAGATCCAGGCGGACATCGCTGCGGAGCGACTGCACCCCCGTGATGCGAAAATGTTATTGGCGCGTACCGTTGTGACCGCCTATCACGGCGCTGAAGCCGCGGAAGCGGCGGAAGCCGAGTTTAAGAAGGTATTTCAGCAGCACGCGCTGCCCTCGGAGATTCCAACCTTTAAAGTTCCCGAGGAGGCCATTGCCGACGGCCGCATCTGGCTGCCCAAGCTGATGGTCCTTTCCGGACTGGCTCCGAGCACCAGTGAAGCACGCCGTCTGATCAAGGGCGGCGGGGTAAAGGTGCACGAGAACAGGGTTACCGACGCCAATGCCGAAATCGAGCCGATCCCCGGTCTAATCATCCAGGTCGGAAAGAGGAAGTTCATCCGTCTGGCCTGACCCGGAGAGCAGCTGTATAGACCTAAAAGGACGCCCGAATCAGCGGGCGTCCTTTTTGCATCAGCCCGTCTTTCTAAGGAGAGAATCTAAACTGAGACGGGAGGATGATGACCATAGGACGCAGGCGCACTGTAGCGGGAAAGGTAAAGGCCGCGCTGCGAAGCGGGGATGGGGCTGGAGTCGCAACCATTCTCGAGCGTCTGCGGCCTTTTGGCCAGGCGGAAGTGATCCGCCGTCTGGAGCTGCGTGATCAGATCCGGGTCTTCGAGCTGATTCCAACGGAACTTGCCGCCGATGTCTTCCAGGAACTCGAACGGGAAGAGCAGCTGCAACTCCTGGCGGCGATCGGGTCTGACCGGGCGGCGCCGATCTTAAATGAAATGTCTTCGGACGATGCCGCCGACCTGCTCGCCGGTTTGGACAGCACCCACCGGAGGCAGCTGTTGTCTTTGCTGAAAGAAGAAGACGCCGCTGAGCTTCGTTCTCTGTTGGCCTATCCGCCGCAGAGCGCCGGCGGAATAATGACCACGGAGTTCATCGCCCTTAGCGCCGACAGGATGGTGAGGGACGTTTTCGATGAGCTGCGCCGGGTTTCGCGTGAGGCGGAGACGATCTATTACCTCTATGTAGTCGATCCGCAGGGCCGTTTGGTCGGAGTTCTGTCGGTGCGGGACCTTATATTGGCGAATCCCGAAACGCGCCTTGACGAGATCATGATCGAGGATGTCGTGGCCGCCAGAGTGGAAGCCGACCAGGAGGAAGTCGCCCGGTTGATCGAGCAATATGATCTCCTGGCTGCCCCGGTCGTGGATGAGCACGGGGTACTGGTCGGGATTGTAACGGTTGATGATATCATTGACGTTATTACCGACGAGGCAACCGAGGATATCTCTCGCCTCAGCGCGATCAGCGGACATGTCAGCGAAGTGGATGACCTGCGCGTCGGTGCGGTATCGGCGGCGCGGAAACGCTTGCCCTGGCTGGTACTTCTGTTATTGATCGGCCTGGTTTCCGGAAACATTATTTCCCGTTTTGAGGGCACGCTGGAGGCGGTGGTCATTCTGGCCGTGTTCATCCCTATGATCGCCGGTATGGCCGGTAATACCGGAACCCAGTCGCTGGCCGTTGTCGTTCGCGGTCTGGCCTTGGGTGAGTTCAGAACCGGAGAGGTTCTCAGATTGCTGCGCCGCGAACTCGGGGTGGGGGTGATTGTGGGTGCGGTTAACGGCGCGGCTATCGCCCTAATAGCTGCTGTTTGGCAGCAAAGTGCGGTGCTTGGTTTCGTCATTGGATTCTCCCTCTGGGTGACCCTGATTGTGGCCACCCTGATGGGTGCCATTGTGCCGCTCGTCCTGAACCGGTTCCGCGTCGACCCGGCCGTGGCCTCGGGGCCGTTCATCACCACCATCAACGACATCATCGGCTTGACCATCTATTTCACCATTGCCACCATTTTCCTCCTTTAATAATGTCGGCTCATTTGTCGAAGGACTGTGTTCTGAAATGCGCCGGGCTGAATGATGTACCCGGCCTGCACATAAGTATAGTTATAGTACGCTTTTGGGGGGGAGTGCGGTGTTCAAGAGGCGGCGCAATCCAAAGGCTGTTGTGGCGCTGGTTCTGATCCTCTTCACCCTGGGCGTAATCATCGCCGAACGCACCTTGTTCTCGACCATTGTGGCCATTGCCAAAGCCAGGGCGGTACAGACGGCGGTGATCACCATCAACAGTGCCGTACGGGAACACTTGGCGGAAAGCGGGGTCGGCTATCAGGATCTGGTACACTTGCACAAGGACCGGGACGGCCGGATTGTGATGATGCAGGCCGACACGCTGCAGATCACCGAAATGGCTGCCGGGTTTGCGATGACTACGGAGCAGGCGATGCGGGAACTGGAGCGTGACAGCTTTTCCATTCCACTGGGGCAGGTGTTCGGCAGCCAGTTGCTGGCTGCTTACGGGCCGAAGATTCCGGTTCGCATCATACCGGTGGGGGCGGTAGAGGTCGACATGGTGGACCGGTTTGAGGCGGCGGGCATCAACCAGACCAGACATCGAATCTACCTGGACCTAGACAGCTCCGTCCGCATTGTTGTACCCTGGCAGCAGACCGAAGTCGAGATCGCAACAAGGGTTCCCCTGGTTGAAAACGTCCTGGTGGGCGAGGTGCCCGATACCTTTGTGACTCTGGACGGCGGGCTGCTGGGCGCTGGATTCGTTAAACTGATGCAGGATGGATCGCTGAAATAGCATATTTCGCAGAAAGGTAAGAAATCCTAATAAATAATAGAACGATTTTGCAATAGCGAAGAAGCCCCCGAAGTTTGACGGCTTAGACTGTTGACACCCCAAAATGCTTATGCTATATTAAGACTTGCGGCGAAGAAGGGATAATGAAAGGCAATGCAGGCAAGA
>CBEULR010000019.1:0-39329 GCA_965544035.1 uncultured Peptococcaceae bacterium
TATATGTTATACCCTAAATTGGACCCTTTTTGGGGTCGAATCACTACTCACTACTGTAGCACGGGAGATTGGACAATGGAGAAAATGCAAGATACACATGCAAACAGCTCCCAACGCCTCCGAATCGGCGTGTTGGCCTCCGGCCGCGGTTCCAATCTGCAGTCAATCATCGACGCTGGTGAAGACGGCCGGCTGAACAGCCGGGTGGCGGTCGTGATCAGCGACAATCCCGGTGCTTTTGCGCTGGAGAGGGCGCGGCGGCACGGGATCCCCGCCTATGCCGTCCGGTTGGCTGAGAAGCCGTCAAAGGAAGCGTACGAGGAAGAAATCGTCGCGATCCTGCGGGAACACCGGGTGGACTTGGTGTGTCTGGCCGGCTATATGCGCATCGTCACTGAAGTGATGCTGCGGGCCTTTCCGAACCGGATGATCAACATTCACCCCTCGCTGCTTCCTTCCTTTCCCGGGCTGCATGCCCAGCGCCAGGCACTGGAATACGGGGTGCGGTTTTCGGGCTGCACCGTTCATTTTGTAGATGAGGGCGTGGATACGGGCCCGATCATAATTCAGGCGGCGGTGCCCGTGCTGCAGGATGATACCGAGGACACGCTGTCCGCGCGCATTCTGGAGCAGGAGCACCGGATTTATGTGGAGGCCGTGCGCCTTTACGAACAGGGTAAACTGAGAGTGAGAGGACGGAGAGTGTTTATCGAATAAGCCCTGAAGGAGGGAAGATTTGTGAGAATCAAGCGCGCGCTGTTGAGCGTGTCGGAAAAGTTCGGGCTGGAGAGCTTCGCCCGCGGCCTGCACGAGGCCGGTGTGGAACTGGTATCGACGGGCGGCACGGCGAAGGTGATGGAGATGGCCGGTATCCCGGTGACCAAGGTTTCGGATGTCACCGGATTTCCCGAGATTCTCGACGGGCGGGTGAAAACGCTGCACCCGATGATTCACGGCGGAATTCTGGCGATGCGCACCGAGGATCATCTGCGGCAGTTGGACGAGCACGGCATTGTGCCCATCGATCTGGTGGTTGTGAACTTGTACCCGTTCAAGCAGACGATTTGCAAGGAAGGGGTCTGCCTGGAAGATGCCATCGAGAATATCGACATCGGCGGTCCGGCGTTGATCCGGGCTGCGGCCAAGAATTTCAAGTACGTGCTGGTGGTGACCAACCCGGCCCGCTACAACGAGGTGCTGGAGGCGGTGCGCAGCGGGGAGATCTCCGAGGAACTGCGGGCGTCGCTGGCGCGTGAGGCCTTTGCGCACACCGCGCATTACGATGCGGTGATTGCGGGTTACCTCGGGCACAGTGATCCCAAGGGCAAGCTCTTCCCGGTTGAGATTTCGCTGCCGTTCGAACAGGTGCAGACACTGCGCTACGGCGAAAACCCGCACCAACGGGCGGCGTTTTATCGTGACCCCCGGCGGTTCGGGGCCTCGCTGGCCAGTGCCCGGCAGCTGCACGGCAAGGAGCTGTCCTACAACAACATCCTGGACCTGAACGCGGCGTTGGGTCTGGTGCGGGAGTTTGAAGAACCGACGGTGGCTATCATCAAGCACAATAACCCGTGCGGGCTGGCCAGCCGCGGGGAATTGGCCGAAGCCTACCGCAAGGCTTATGAGGCTGATACGGTTTCGGCCTTCGGCGGCATTGTGGCCGTGAACCGTGAGGTGGACGCGGCGACGGCCGAGGAGATGAGCAAAATCTTCCTGGAAGCCGTGATCGCGCCCGGGTTCAGCGAGGAAGCACTGGCGATCTTAACCCGCAAGGCCGGAATCAGGCTTCTGGAGACCGGCCCGCTGGAGTTAATAGAAGACGACTGGTACGACATCCGCAAGGTGAACGGAGGGCTCCTGATGCAGGAGGCCGACCGGAAGGTGTTCGACCGGGAGAACCTGAAGGTGGTCACCAAGCGGCAGCCCACTGAGGCCGAGTTGGCCGAACTGGAGTTTGCGTTTAAGATTGTGAAGCACGTGAAGTCCAACGCCATTGTGGTGACAGCCGACCGGGCGCTCCTGGGGGTGGGTGCCGGGCAGATGAACCGGGTCGGGTCGGCCCGGATTGCCTACGAGCAGGCCGGTGAACGGGTAAAGGGCGCTGTGATGGCTTCGGACGCCTTCTTCCCGTTCAAAGACACGGTGCTGCAGGCGGCGGAAGCCGGCATCAAGGCAATCATCCAGCCGGGCGGTTCGATCCGTGATCAGGAATCGATCGATGCGGCCGACGAGCACGGCATCGCGATGGTGTTTACCGGTATGCGTCACTTCAGACACTAATAATTTTAGAAGGCTTCAATCAATCTGACCCAAGTGATTTCCGGGAGGTAGAATCATGAGAGTATTGGTTGTCGGCGGCGGGGGAAGGGAGCACGCTATGGTGTGGAAGCTTGCGCAGAGTCCCCGGGTTACTAAGATATATGCGGCGCCGGGCAACGCCGGAATTGCGCAGCAGGCAGAGTGCGTACCGATCGGCGCGGAGGATGTGGATGCACTGCTGGCCTTCGCGCAGGAAAAGGAAATCGACCTGACGTTTGTCGGTCCGGAAGCGGCGTTGGTAAAGGGGATCGTGGACCGGTTCGAGGAAGCGAACCTGCGCATTTTCGGCCCGCGCGCGAATGCGGCGGTGCTGGAAGGGAGCAAGGTCTTCGCCAAGAACCTGATGAAGAAGCACGGCATCCCGACGGCCGACTTTCAGACGTTCGCCGAGTATGACTACGCGCATGCCCTGCTGTATGATTTGGACGATGTCCCGTGCGTGATCAAGGCGGACGGGCTGGCGGCGGGCAAGGGCGTGTTCGTGGCCGATAACTACAGCGAGGCCGTGGCCGCGCTGCAGAAAATCATGCTGGACCGTGCCTTCGGCGATGCCGGGGACAAGGTGGTAATCGAGGACCGCCTGGCCGGTGAAGAGGTCAGCGTGCTGGCCTTCACCGATGGAAAGACGGTCGTCCCGCTGTTGGCCGCCCAGGATCACAAACAGATTTACGACGGCGACAAGGGGCCGAACACCGGCGGGATGGGTGCGTACTGTCCTGCTCCGATTTACACTCCCGCCTTGGCGAAAACGGTGGTGCCCCAGATCCTGGAGGCGACCGTGAAGGCGATGGAGGCCGAAAAGCGGCCCTACCGCGGTGTGCTTTATGCGGGCCTGATGGTCACGGAACAGGGTCCGAAGGTGCTTGAGTTCAACGTGCGTTTCGGTGATCCCGAAGCGCAGCCGCTGCTGGCCATGTTGGAGACCGATCTGGTCGATATCGCCGAGGCCGTGATTGAAGGGCGCCTTAACGAGATCGAGATTCGCTGGAAACCCGGAGCGGCCGTGTGTGTGGTCGTGGCCGCGGGCGGTTACCCGGGGAGCTACGCAAAGGGTAAACCGATTGAAGGGCTGGATGCGGCGGCTGAAGATGCGATCATCTTCCATGCGGGGACCAAGCTGCAGGACGGCCGGGTGGTCACCTCCGGCGGCCGCGTGCTGGGCGTGACGGCCATCGGCGAGAACATTCCGGCCGCGATCGAAAAGGCCTACGCGGCAGTGGGCAAGATTCGGTTTGAGGATATGTATTATCGGAGGGATATAGGAAGAAAAGCTTTGAAGTAGTCAGTGGCTTGTAGTACGTGTAGTAGTGAGTAGTGAGTATCTAGTATCTAGTAGTAGAGGAAATAAAACTCTTGCTTACTACTCACTACTACGCTCGAACCACAAACCATACGGGTCCGAAACGCGTCTTTACTGGAGAGAGTGTCTTATCCGCAGGGAGGTTTAACGATGCGTAAGACGGGATTGTTTACGGCGATTGTGTTCCTTCTGGCTCTGCTGTTTGCGGGATGTTCATTAGGCGGGACCTCGCCTACGCCTGAGGATCCGGTGGAGGAAACGCCGGGCAGCGGTGGCGGGGAGTTTTCGGAGTTCCCCGAGCCGGTGGCGGATACTCTGAAGATAGTGAGGCAGATTCAGGCCGGCACTACGGTGGTGCATGAGGACCAGACCTTCATCATCGTGAGTTACGGCGAGCAGCCGACCGCCGGGTACGAGGTCGATATCGCTGGTATTGAAACCGAGGGCGAGAGGGCGGTGGTCACAGTTGAGCTGACCGAGCCGGAGGGTCCGGCGGCCGAGGTAATCACCTATCCCTATGCCGTCGAGGTTTTGAACGGTGTGTACACCGACGTGCAGTTCCAAGATGCGCGCGGAGAGTATTTCCCGCAGGTGGTCGGACTAGACAAGCCCCTGGAATTGATCGCCCGTTCAAATAATATCCTGGTTGGTGCTTTTGGAGCGACGGATCAGATTTACGCCGCCGGTTTGGCCAGGGTGTTTGAAGCGACGGTCAGCTACGAACTCCAAGACGCCCGTGGCAACGTGCTCCAGAATGGGTGCACAATGGCCGCCTCCGGCGGTCCGGACTGGGGTTACTTTGAAATAACAATCGATGATCCGCCGACGGACTGCGCCACATTGGTGATTTATCAGGCGAGTATGAAAGACGGTTCCAAGATGGATGTTGTGGAACTGCCGGTGGTTTCGAGCAGGGGCTGATAGTATTTTATGCAACCGGGGAGTCTCCCCGGAAACAGGGTGAATGGTAGAGCAAAGAGGTAGAGGCGAGAGCTTCTACCTCTTTTTTCATGTGCCCCGAACAACGAAAGTTCAGCCGGCCCTACGGCCTGCCGTTTGACACACCGCATCGGGAAAAATTTTCTAATAATGGATGGTGACAAGCACCATTACCATGTCTGCCACGTATTTTATACCAGATCGCAGCCGCAGAAGGCCTAACCAAGGAGGGTTGACTAATGGCAACTTATATTAGAAAAGCGGTTAAGGCGGATAAAGTCCAAAAACCGGTTAATACCGTTCCAAAAAACAAAGGCTGTGGGCCGGTTGATACCTGCTGTTGCCCGTCGGTGATTGTTTACCTGATTGAGGCCGAATGCCTGAACCTTAATAACAGCGCATGTCCCGACTGGCAGTTTTGCCAATCCGGGATTCTGGCAAATGGAGAGGAGGACTAACAGACAAATGAATAGAGATAAGATCAGAGAGATTCTGGAAACGGTGCAGGATGCTCTTCCGGAAGAAGGAATGCGTGGCGGTAAGTTTCACAACCAATGCTGCTGTCCGCTGATCGTGCTTTACCTGATTGAGGCGCAGTGCTTGAATATCAACAATGCCGCATGCCCTGACTGGGACTTCTGTCAAGACGGTCTGATTCCGGAATAAGCCGGGACACAACTTAATAAGCGGGTTGGGTAGAGGGGTTTGCCCCTTTACCGCATTTTTGGCGGAGCCGTAAATACATCGTCCAGGCACTAAAAGCGCGTACGTCACGTATTCTGTCATGACCACCAAAGGGTTTTTGTTAAGGAGGAGGGTCGATTTAATGGCAACTTTCTTTAATGATTCGTCCGTTAATTCGGACGAACAGCAGACCGGGACAAGGGGATTCTTCGGCAAGAAACCTGTTGCTGATCAGTGCTGCTGCCCTTTAATCGTTGTTTACCTGATCGAGACCGAATGTCTGAACATTAACAATGCCGGATGTCCCGACTGGCAGTTTTGCCAACCAGGAATCATTACGAGAGGAGAGGAGGAGTAATTCAGGAATGAACAAAGACAAAATCAAGGATATTTTGGAAACAGTCAAGGAAGGCCTGCCTGAGGACGGTGAAGGGATGCGCGGCGGTAAGCTTCACAGCGAATGCTGCTGCCCTTTGATCGTGCTTTATCTGATCGATGCGAGGTGTCTGAACATCAACAACGCCGGGTGTCCCGGCTGGCAATTCTGCGGGGTAGGGTACGGGCCGGTCAACACTCTTCGCGAAGGATAGCCGAAAACCGTAGAAGAAAACAGTAGAGAGGGTGTGCCGTCTCTACTGTTTTTTTTTGCGCAAACCTCCTTGTTCACCGGTTGATGATCGGTAAGCGCAGCAGATCGCGAAACGCGCCGAGCAGTTCCGGGAATTTCCCGGACTCCTGCAGTTGTGCAAACTGGTATTTGACGAGGGAGGAGAACAAGGGTGACCACCGGGTGTAGCCGATTTCCGCGGATGTTAGAAGCGGCGGACAGCGGCCGGCACAGGCCTCTGAGGCCACCCGGTATACGGTCAATGCCAGATCGTGGAAGGCCTTGATCCATTCCTGAATTCTAACCCTGTTTTCTTTCAGCTGTCTATATTGGGTGACGACCGTTGCCCAGAGGGCGAGGCTCCAGTTGAAAGGCGGGCCCATGGCACCGACGAGCAGAACTTCGGTGACGGGGTGTTTGCGGGCAAAATACAGGTAGTTTTCCAGCCTGGAGTTGGTGCTTATCGGATGCGCCTGGTGATAGCAGGCCAGATCCGGGGCGTTGATGAACGACGCCCCTGCCTTATGGAGACGGTAACCCAGCTCCCAGTCCTCAAGCCATGCTCCCTTAAACCCTTCATCGAAGAGTCCAACTTCATCCAGCATCTCCCTGGTTATAGACACGCTGTTGGTGATCAGCATCACCCAGGGAACCAGGGACCGTTCAAGGGATGCCCCGTAAGCGTTTTGGAGCTGGTTAAAGCAGCGTTTGGACGGCTCGTGCACGAGCCCGAACTTCAGCACGCTGTGATCGATGACCCTTAAGGGCGAAACCAGTCTTAGGACCTGACGGCCGGCGTCCCTCTTCACCTCCCGGTACCAGGCGTCCATATGGGCATAGATACCACGGCACTCTTGTTTTTGCCCGGAAGAGAAGTCGGAGTAATAATGGGTATAGATGTGCCGACCGTTAAAGGACGTTGTGACTGCCGACCGGGGGTACGCGAGGTGGTAATCAAGTTGCCCCTGAATGTAGTCTTCGCCGACCAGCATTTCATCCAGAATGATGATGATCCTTCCCTTTGATTCGCGGATGCCCCGGTTGCGGGAAAAGGCGGCGCCCATGTTGGTTTCGTTGCGCAGCACCTTCAGCGGAAAAGGCGGCCGAAGTCCGGACAGTATCCGGGCGGTGCCGTCCGTGGAGGCGTCGTCAACGACGATCACCTCGAATGATTCCGCGGGTACACTTTGTTCGTATAATGAGAACAGGGTAAACTCCACCAGCTCGTAACGGTTACGGGTGGCGATCACCACGCTTACTTCACAGTCTGAAGGGCTTTCCCGCGCCACTGTTTTCGCCCCCTCACGAATTCCTTTCTGAGACATCGATCTCGAATACCAGACGGTAACAGGTTTCTTCCTGCCCCACGGCCCGGTATAGCCGGTTAAGATGCTCATTCAGCGGTTTTTTCAGTTCCCATGGCGCATACCACTCGGCAATGGCGGCGGCCACCCAATCCCTTTTCCCCCATTCTGCCGATCGGTTCCGCCACACACCGAAATCGGCTGTATTCATCAAAGTTCAGGAAAACCAGTTTTTCAAAATTCAAACGATAACCCCCTGCAAACTCTGAGTTGGGGTCCCACGTTGGTATTCTATGGTGTTGTAACCGATTCGGTATCCGAAGACATAACATACTACAACTTCTTGCCGAGGATGAGGTGATTTTGGAAAACCGTGTGATGGGCGTGGTCGGAGGGCTTGGGCATATCGGCCTGATCCAGGCGGCGGGCCTTGCTGAAGCGGGTTACCGAACCATTGCCTACGATAAGGATGCCGGCAAGGTCAGGAGAATGCGGGAAGGGGTTGTGCCCTTCTATGAACCCGAACTGGAAGATCTGGTGCGTAAAATGATGGAGTGCGGGCGGCTGGTGTTTACCGACCGGGTGCACCATTTGCGGGAGGCGGATATGGTGTATATCTGTGTAGACACCCCGCCTCTGCCGAACGGTGCGGCGGATACGTCGCGAGTGCGGTGTGCGGTGGAGGAGGTTGCAGAAAACCGGTTCAAGGATTTGACGGTGGTGGTTAAGAGTACGGTACCGGTCGGAACAGCCCGCAGTCTAGACTGCATCTTGCGCGAACGGGGTCTTGCGGCACGGGTTACGGTGGTTTCCAATCCGGAGTTCCTCCGCGAGGGGACCGGGCTGTACGACTTCCGACACCCGACGCGTGTTGTAGTCGGTGCGCAGTCTCAGGAGATCGCGCAAAGGGTGGCCGAGGTCTACTGTCCGCCGGGAGTCCCGGTGATTCTCACGGGCTGGGAAAACGCGGAATTGATCAAGTATGCCGCAAACGCATTTCTGGCCACGAAGATCTCCTTTATTAATGAGCTGTCCCGCTTATGTGAACAAATGGGGGGCGATATTCGGGTCATCAGTGAGGGGATCGGACTGGATCCCCGGATTGGTCCTCATTTTCTGGAGGCGGGGGTCGGTTTCAGCGGGCCTTGTCTGGAAAAGGATTTGAAATCCCTGATTCGCCAGTTTATTGATACAGGAGAAGAACCTGCATTGCTGCAGGCTGTCCTCCGGACCAATGATCGACAGCGGATCAGCATGATCTGCAAACTGCAGGATCGTCTGGGAAGCCTCCGCGGGAAACGCATCGGGGTGCTGGGCATGGTCTTCAAACCGGAAACGGATGACGTCCGGGACTCGCACAGTCTGCCGATTGTGCGGCATCTGCTTTCCCGCGGTGCGGTGGTGACGGTACACGACCTGCGGGTGAGGGGACCGGCACACGCCGGTATTCCGGCAATTTTGCTCCCCGGAGTAGAGTGGGCGTCATCC
Organism: uncultured Peptococcaceae bacterium; assembly: GCA_965544035.1. GTDB lineage: Bacteria > Bacillota > Desulfotomaculia > Desulfotomaculales > Desulforudaceae > CBEULR01. The sequence continues at coordinate 8,642 of CBEULR010000019.1, forward strand.
GCCTATGAGGCGATCGCAGGACGGGATGCGGTTTTGATCCTGACCGCCTGGCCGGAATACCGGGAGTTGGATCTGCGCCGGTTGGCAGACATGATGCGGCGGCCGATCGTGGTGGACGGGAGAAATCTTTTTGATCCCCGGGTGTTGTCGGAACTGGGGATTGATTATCAGGGAGTGGGCATATGAAGTATCTGGTGACCGGTGCGGCCGGTTTTATCGGTTCCCATCTCAGCGCCGCCCTGCTGGCGCGGGGTTGGCGGGTATGGGGTTTGGATGATCTGAGCAAGGGACAAGCCGAGCATCTGCAGGGCTTGGAGAAGTACCCCGGTTTTACTTTTGTCAAGGCCTCCTTAGGGGATACCGATATCCTGCACCGCTTAGTAAATGAAGTCGATGTGATTTACCACCTGGCGGCCATCGTCGGGGTGAAACAGTATGTTGAGGATCCGGTAAAGGTCATCGAGGTGGATGTATGTCAAACTGCCGGTCTATTGAAGCTTGCCGAGCAGGCGGGGAAGAAGGTGGTTTTTGCTTCTACTTCTGAAGTTTACGGGAAAAGCGACAACATCCCGTTCCGGGAGGATTCCGACCGGGTGTACGGACCGTCAGGCACCGACCGCTGGTGCTATGCGATCGCCAAGAGCGCCGCAGAACATCTCTGCTTTGGCTATGCCAGGCGGGGACTTAGGGTGGTCATCCTGCGCTATTTCAACGTTTATGGTCCCCACGCGGACAGCTCGGATTACGGGGGCGTGGTGCCGCGTTTTATGCGGCAGGCTTTGGCGAATGAGCCTTTGACGGTGCACGGGGACGGCCGTCAGACGCGCTGCTTCACCTACATCGACGACATCGTCAAGGGAACGATCGAGGCCGGAACCAGACCGGAAGCGGAAGGTAGGGTTTTCAATCTTGGTCATCGCCGGGAGACCTCCATTCGGGAGTTGGCGGGGCTGGTTCTTAAGATATGCGGAAGTGAGTCCAAACTGGTTTATCAGCCGTATGCCGAGTTCTACGGACCCTACTATGAGGATATTCCGCGCAGAATCCCGGATTTGGCGGCGGCCGAGGCGGTCTTGGGATATCAGCCGGCGGTTGACCTGGAAGACGGCCTGCGGCGAACATTTGAATGGTACAAAACCCGGGAGGCGCATAAGGATTAGCGTACAACATTATTTGCGGGGGGGGGAGCACGATGGCCGGCGGATTAATAAGCGTGTTGATTCCCACCTACAATCGTTGCCGCGCACTGGAGAGCACTCTAAAGTCCCTGGATTGTCAAACGGAGACAGGCAGGCCGTTTGAAGTGATTGTGGTGGACGATGGTTCGACCGATGAAACCGAGGCTTTTCTACAGCAGTGTTCGTTCTCCTACCCTTTTCGATCGGTTCGGCAGGAAAACAGGGGGCCGGCTGCAGCGCGCAACCTGGGCCTTAAGCTGATCCAAGGTGATACGGTATTGTTCCTGAATGATGACTGTACGGCCGCACCGGATCTCGTGGCCCAGCACCGGCGGTACCACCGGGAATTTGGCGAATGTGCGGTGCTGGGGCATATTGAATGGTCCCCCGAGATTGTTCTGGCGCCGGAAGTTAAGGAACTGGCACGGCGGTTCTATTTCCCGTACCACCTGATTGAGGATCCCGCCGATGCCGGTTTCGGCTACTTCATCACCGGTAATCTGTCCGTACCGGTTCGGAAGGTGACCGAGGCGGGGGGATTTGATGAAGAATTCCGGGAGGCGGCCTTCGAGGATATCGAATTGGGCTACCGGCTGGAACAGCTGGGTCTAAGAACCCGATATAACCCCCAAGCGATTGCTTATCATCTGCACCGAATAACGTTCGATGACCTGTGTGACCGGCATCGAAAGGTTGCTTACTGGCTGTATGTGTTCCTGCGTAAACATCCCGAAGCAAAAGCGGCCTTCATTCACCAGAGCGCCTTGCATGAAGAGTTCCCAATCAAGCGGATCGAATGCCTTCAGGTTGTGCTCAGTTATATGTCGTACCGGGGGTTTAAACAGGGGCGAGCGGATTTTGACCACTCCGGTACCGAATAACCCTCCCCAACAAATGGCACTCGCCCAAGCACTAAATGGGTTGGACTGACGTAACGTGTGTTAACGTCGAGTGGGAGGGGGGTATTCATGTCCGTTTTCTTCGGAACAGGGAAGCCATTTGATGAGGAACAGATTCAGGACCTGGAGGAACAATGGCTGAAGAAAAAGCACAATTCGGTACCGGGTGCCCAGTGCTGTTGTCCTTCGGTGGTAGTCTACCTCATCGAGACCGATTGTCTCAACATTAACAACGGTGGTTGTCCCGGCTGGAGTTTCTGTAACGGCAATCTCATTCCGCCCAACGGTTGTAGAAAGGGGGAGTAAGGGGTGGATAAGGAGAAAGTCAGTTCGGTGCTGAACGCGGTAAAAGAGGGTCTTCCACAGTGCGGTGAGGCCGTCCGCGGCGGTATCGGATCGGAGTGTTGTTGCCCGCTCATCGTCGTTTACCTGATCGAGACGCAGTGCTTGAACATCAATAACGCCAGCTGTCCTGACTGGCGGTTTTGCGGGAACAATATTGTGGGGTAGCGGGAGAATTCGTGAGGGAATGAGCAATAGAGGGGTCAACGGCCCCTCTGTTGTCTTACCCTCTTCCGTTTTTCCGGTTTCCACTCTCATTTCCGTCACGCGGAATGATGCGCGGCACTCAGCAACCGCCCCCGCCGGGGGGCTGCTGCTTCTTGGCCTTGGCTCCGAACAGTTTCTTCAGTATGTTTTTGAGGCCGTGCTCTTCTTTATTGGACACGCCTTCCAAACCTCCTTTGTCGTGTTTAATTACACTATTAGCATATTCAAGATGAATTGTAAATCGATCCGACTCTTCGTACCCCCTTGTCTCCGTCAGTAATCCGTTGACGCGTGACACAAAGGCGCAGTATAATCAAGTTGACAAGTATATTATGAAATTATGATATTGCCATTTCGTAAGAGGTGTATTGTGATTGAGTTGCTGGTCCCGCCGCTGCTCGGCGGTTACTACGAGTTGCTGGAATACCTGTCGGCACACGTGCTGATGTGTCTGGTGCCGGCCTTTTTCATTGCGGGCGGTATCGTGGCCTTGGTTTCCACGGGGGCCGTCCTGCGCTACTTCGGGCCGATGACCCCGAAGCCGCTCTCCTACGGGGTGGCTTCGGTTTCGGGAACGATTCTGGCGGTGTGTTCGTGTACCATCCTCCCGCTGTTCGCGGGCATCTACCGGAAGGGGGCCGGGCTCGGTCCGGCGGTGGCGTTCCTGTTTGCCGGACCGGCGATCAACCTCCTGGCGATCGTACTTACTGCGCGGAAGCTGGGTCTGGATATCGGGGCCGGTCGGGCGCTGGGGGCGGTCGTGTTCGCGGTCGTGATCGGCCTGATCATGGCTTTCCTGTTCCGGCGGGAGGAAGCGGCCAGGGCGACGAAAGAACGAGCGGCGGCGTCCCGGGGCTTCGCCACGGGCACGGACGATGACGGCAAGCCTCCGTTTCAGCTGCTCGTGTTCTTCGGCCTGCTGGTGGGGATCCTGCTGGTGGGCACGGCGGGCATCGTCCCGGCGGTGAAAATCGGGATCCTGGCTGTGCTGCTTGCGGCCCTGGCGCTGGTGGTGGCCCGCTGGTTCGATCGTGATGAGATCCGGACGTGGATGTCGGAGACCTGGACGCTGGTGCGTCTGATCGTACCGGTCCTGCTGGTCGGGGTTTTCGCGGCCGGCGTACTGAAAGCCGTTCTGCCCCCGGACTGGATCGCCGTTTCGGTGGGCGGCAACGGGCTGGCGGCCAACTTTATCGCATCGGTTGTGGGCGCATTGATGTACTTCTCCACCTTGACCGAGGTGCCGATCGTGAAGATGCTGGTCGATCTCGGCATGGGCCGGGGGCCGGCGCTGGCGCTGCTCCTCGCCGGACCGGCGCTGAGTCTGCCGAACATGCTGGTCATCCGGAACGTGATGGGGACGAAGAAGACAGCCGTGTACGTTGCGTTGGTGATTGTGATGGCGACACTCAGCGGCTATCTGTTCGGCAACTTAATCTAACTGTTTAACAGGGCCAGGCTGACCCCTCAAGGAGGTTGTTTTGATGATGAAGATCAAGGTTTTGGGCCCCGGCTGCAAGAAGTGTCACCAGCTTCTGGCCGAGGTCGAGGCAGCTGTGCGGGAGACCGGTGCCGATGCGAATATTGAGTACATTACGGACATTAATGCCTTCGCGGACTACGGGGTGTTTATGACGCCCGGCCTGGTGATCGACGGTCAGGTAAAGGTGTCAGGCAAAGTGCCGAAGCGTGCGCAGATCGTGCGCTGGATCAAAGAAGCCCGTTAGTTTAGAAATGGAGTCAGGACAAATGTTGGAGGGGAAGGTCTTGCTGAAGAGACTGTTTGGGAAGGAGAAGAAAGAAAAGATTACCCAGGTGAAGATCGGCGGGGTGAAGATCGGCATCGCCGCCATCGACGAAACTGTGGAAGCGGTGGCGAAGATGGGGCTGACCGGTGATGATGAACTGACCCGCGCGATCATGGAGCGGGTGAAGGCGCAAAACTATGTGCCGGAAGCCGCTTACGACGAGTACGCCCGTGATCTCCTGTACTTCTACAAGATCAAAATGGGGCTACCTGTGGAAAAGCAGCACTACGAGCCGATCCCCGGTCTGGTGGAGATCAAGGTGCTCGGTCCCGGCTGTCCCCGCTGTAACGGATTGGAGAAGGAAGTGCGCAGCCTGTTGGAGGAGATGAACGTTCCGGCCGATCTGGAGAAGGTGGAGGATGTGAATGAGATCGCCGAGTATAACGTGGTAACGACACCCGCGCTGATTATCAACGGTGAGGTGAAGGCGGCGGGCAAGGTGCCGCGGCGTGAGCAGATCGTCCGCTGGATCGAGGAGGCTTTGACTTAGGGTTTAAAACAACTACCGAGGAGACTGCTGAGAGAACCATCTCATTACAGAATTCGACCAAACGACCGAAATATCCGCGCTATTTCGAAGGCAGAAGGACTTGACGGGCTGCATATTGCTGTAGAATATTACAAATATTAGAATATGTTTAATGACGCCCCGGGTTCAGCGAGTGGTTTTTGTTTCTCTACAGCGCTGCAGATTATTAGAATTTAGGATGATGATCGGACATCCGCAACCATCCGGTGAGACCGGGGGTAGCGGGTGTTATTGTTTTCGGGGCAAAACGGGAGGTGGTATTCTCGTGCAGAAAATGGTTTTAAAGAAACTGTTCAGCCAAGTCCAGGGAGGCGGATTGGATGTGCAGTATTGGGACGGTACGTGTGAGCATTACGGCGATGGGGAATCCAGCGCGAAGCTCATCATCAACGACGCGTCAGTGGCCGCCCGGGTTTTCACCGAACCGGAACTGGTTTTTGGTGAATCTTACATGGATGGCCGGGTGGATGTTGAGGGGGATCTGCAGGAAATCGTCCGGCTGGCGATAGTGAATCAAAATGTTCTGGAAGACAGGCCGGCGCGGGAGAGCCTGGCGATGAAGGCTCTGAAGGCGCTTCCCGGCCGGTTGTCACCCGGGCGCCAGAAGAAGGATGTGCAGTACCATTACGATATCGGAAATGACTTTTATGCGCTGTGGCTGGACGAAACACTCAGCTATTCCTGTGCCTATTTCAGGACGCCGGAGGACACGCTGCACCAAGCGCAGCTGAACAAGGTGGACCACATCCTGCGCAAACTGCAGCTCAGCCCGGGCCAGACGCTGCTGGACATCGGGAGCGGCTGGGGCCGACTGATCATCCAGGCGGCCAAACAGTACGGTGTAAAGGCGATGGGGATCACACTGAGCAGAGAACAGACGGAGATGACCAAGCGGAGAATTACAGAGGAGGGGCTGGACGGACAGGTTGAGGTGGAATTGATGGATTACCGCGAGCTGTCCGAGAAGGGGCGTACTTTCGACCGGGTGGTCAGCGTCGGAATGTTTGAACACGTGGGAAAAGAGAATATTCCCGTCTATATGCGGGCCGTGAAGAAGATGCTGAAGCCCGGCGGGCTCTCGATGCTCCACACGATCACGCACATGAAGGAGTCCCCGGTGAATTCGTGGATTGAGAAGTACATTTTCCCGGGCGGCTATATTCCCTCGCTGCGTGAGACGATCTGGCAGTTGCCCGAGCATGGTTTCCATGTGATTGATGTGGAGAGCCTGCGCCTGCACTATGCGCGCACGCTTGAACACTGGGCGCGCAATTATGAAGCGGTGATTGACCGGGTGCGGGAGAAATTCGGCGAACGCTTCACGCGTATGTGGCGCCTGTACCTTAATTCCTGTGCCGCATCCTTCCGTTACAGCGGGCTTGACGTGCACCAGATTTTGTTCTCGCGGGGTCTGAACAATGAGTTGGCGATGACCCGTGAACATATTTATGGTCAGTAGTCAGACTCCCAGGTCACCCTGACGGGTGCACCATCAGAGGGACGAACATGATGGTGTCGTATCATCCGGGTTTACCCCGGTCTCCGCTTAGCGATTCGACCATTTCTAAGCTCGGTTCGGTGTGCGGCAAACCCCTCCTGCGGATTGTTTGCGGCCGCTATTTCCCAAGGCGGCCGATCCAGGTAGTCGGCCGCGGAGGGAAACTATTGCGGAAGCGCCCGTAAACGTCCTCGTCGGGGGCCGCACAGTTCTCACCTTCGCTGAGAATGGTGCCCGAATCGCACGAGTCGCCCGGAGGCAAACCCGGATGACATGCGAATATGAAGATATATTCCTTGTTCGAAAGTTTCCTTACTTGCAAGCTTGACACTTACGGAAAACCCGGCTCTTAACAACGGCCGGGTTTTGTGTGGGACAAAGGGAGAATTAGTGTGTGGACGGGCTTTTGGGCGGTCCTGTATACTGGGATCAGATCTGTATTATTGGTCTGATCAAGGGATTGGAGTTTGGAAGTTGGACTTATTGGACATTGTCGCTTCTCTGGAACAGCCTTCCATCGGCATACTGGCGCTGGTGTTTGCGGGCGGCGTGGTGACCAGCATCAGTCCGTGCACCGTGCCGGCGGCGCTGTTCCTGATCGGCTATGTGGGCGGTTACGCCGACAAGGGGAGGGTGCATGGATTTCTCCTGTCGCTGTATTTTGTGCTGGGGCTGGCCCTCACGCTCGCGGTGACTGGAGCGGTGGCCGGCTGGTTCGGCAGCCTGTTTACGGAGAGCAGCGTATTGAATTACGTTACCGGAGGGCTTCTCGTTTTCCTGGGGGCGCATCTGGCCGGGATCATTCGGCTGCCCATGCCTTCGGCGCTGCCGCAGTGGTCGGTTACCGATGGTCTGGGAGCCTTTGTGATGGGCATTCCCTTCGCTTTTGTTTCTTCGCCATGTACGGCCCCGGTGACGATCGCCATCCTGGCGTGGGTAGCGCTGCAGGGCAAGCCGCTCGAAGGCTTTATGTTGATGCTGGCCTTTGGCCTGGGGCGCAGCCTGCTGGTCTGGGTTGCCGGGAGTTTTGCCGGCGTGCTGCGGAACTGGCGCCGTCTGGATGTTTGGAGCGGTCAGTTGCAGAGGCTAAGCGGTTATGTTTTGCTGTCCCTCGCAGCCTGGGTTTTCTGGAGGGCGGCTATTCTCAACGGCGGGTGATAAGCGCGGTTTGCGAAAGGCCTGGTCAGGCCCATCAAAACAATCCTAACCCCTCCGGGTTCTTCCTACGGCGGGGTTTTTTGTTTTTCGAGAAAGTATTATAATCTTACTATTATGCGAAATTAAACCGGGCTCTGGTCGGAAAGGATGTTCAAAGCATTGATCAGGACGATTGAAGCGGGAAATCCGGAATTGGTCAAGTTGTTCAAACGTGTTTTTGCGGCCCCGGATGACATTGCCTTTCAGGTCGACGAGATTGTCTCGGCCGTGCGGGAACGCGGGGATGAGGCGTTGTGTGAGTTTACCGCGCGCTTCGACCGGGTGGATCTTAAGCCGGGGGACCTTCGGGTAACCGCCGAGGAGATCAAGGCCGCTTACCGGATGGTGGGTGAGGAGTTTCTGGCCGCCATCCGGCTGGCCAAGAGCCGGATCTATGAATTCCACCGCAAACAGGTGCCGCCGTCCTGGCTTGACGCCGAGGACGGGGGTTATCTGGGTCAGGTCGTCCGCCCGATTGAGCGGGTGGGGATTTATGTACCGGGGGGAACGGCCACCTATCCTTCATCGGTGCTGATGAACGGCGTGCCGGCTTCGGTAGCCGGGGTGAAGGAAATAGTGATGGTCACGCCGCCGGCGGAGGGCGGGGCGGTCAGTCCGTACACACTGGTGGCGGCGGCAGAGGCCGGGATCTCCGAAATCTACCGGGTCGGCGGGGCGCAGGCGATTGCGGCGCTGGCTTTCGGCACCGACTCGATCCGCAAGGTGGACAAGATCACCGGGCCGGGCAATATCTACGTGACGCTGGCCAAGCAGCAGGTCTTCGGCCAGGTGGATATCGATATGCTGGCCGGGCCGTCCGAGGTGCTGATCATCGCCGACGGCGGGGCCAACCCGGCGTACATCGCGGCCGACATGCTTTCGCAGGCCGAGCATGATATCCGGGCCCAGGCCGTGCTTCTGACGCCAAGCTGGGAACTGGCCGGGTGGGTGCGGGATGAGGTGCAGCGCCAGCTGGAACAGCTTGACCGGCGCGAGTTCCTTAACCGGTCTCTGGAGCAGGGGACGCTGATTGTGATTACCAGGGACCTGGACGAGGCGGTGGCCCTGGCCAACCGCTATGCCCCGGAGCACCTGGAGTTGATGATGGCCGACCCGTTTGAGTGGCTGGGCCGGATCAAGAATGCCGGGACGGTGTTTCTGGGCCCCTACGCCCCGGTGTCCCTGGGTGATTACGTCGCCGGGCCGAATCACGTGTTGCCCACCGGGGGGACGGCCCGGTTTTTCTCGGCACTCGGGGTGGATGCGTTTATCAAGAGGATCAACGTGGTCTCCTGTTACCGGCGCGGGATCGAAAGAATAGGACCGGCGGCCGTGCATCTGGCCGAAGTGGAGGGCCTGACCGCCCACGCGCGAGCGATTCAACTGCGTCTGGAAGAGGAGGACGACGATGGAAAATAGGCTTCTGGCGCGGATGCGCCCTGCACTGCGGGATCTGGAGCCGTACCGGGTGGAAGCGCATTCGGACGTGATCAAGCTGGATGCCAACGAGAACCCGTACGATTTCCCGCCCGATGTCCTGCAGGACATCCTGAGACGGGTGGACGGGCAGACCTTCACGCGCTACCCCGATGCCGACGCGCAGGTGCTGCGCGAGGCGATCGGGGAATACACCGGCTTTAGTGCGGAGCACATCTCTGTCGGCAACGGGTCGGACGAGCTGATTTTGAACCTGATGCTCACCTTTGCCGTGGGCGGCCGGGTATTGATCCCCGTACCCACATTCGGCATGTACCGGATTCACACGGTGATCGCCGGGGGAACGCCCGTACTGGTCGGCCGTGAGCCCGATTTTTCGGTTGATGCCGAGCGCCTGCTGCAAGCTGCCAATGAGAACGCGGCGCAGGTGATTGTCCTCTGTTCGCCGAATAATCCTACAGGGAACACTACGCCGCTGGAGACGGTGGAGCGGGTCACAGCCGGATTCGACGGCATTGTGGTGCTGGACGAGGCCTATTATGAGTTTTGCGGCCGGACGGCCTTATCACTGGTGAACAAGTATGCCAATCTGGCGGTGCTGCGCACCTTTTCCAAGGCCTTCGGGCTGGCCGGCCTGCGGGTGGGTTATATGGTGGCGCAGCCGGAGCTGATCCGGGCGGTGTGGCGGGTGAAACAGCCGTTCAACGTGGACGTCTTCTCTCAGTCGGCGGCGGCGGCCGTGCTTGAAAACAGACACCTGTTCCAGGCACAGGTTGAGAAACTGAAGCGGGACGGTGCGGCGTTGTACGACCGGATGCGCGCACTCTCAGGGATCGAGGTTTTTCCGACGGAGGCCAACTTCATCCTGTTTCGCACGCCGCTGGAAGCACGGGAGGTATACACGGCGCTCTTGGCGCAGGGAGTGCTCATCCGGGACCTCGGCGGCCCGAGGCTGGAACGCTGTCTCCGGGTGTCGTTCGGCCGGCCCGAGGAGAATGCGCGGTTTCTCGATTCATTGGAGAGAGTAGTGTCCGGCAATTACGGGAGGTGCTGATGTAATGCGTAAAGCGGAAATCCAGAGAACGACCGGGGAAACGGACATCAGGCTGGTCCTGGATGTGGACGGTATCGGTGAGTGCCGTACGGAGACGGGGGTGCCCTTTTTGGAACATATGCTGGCCCTTGCGGCCAAGTTCAGCGGTTTTGACCTGGTCGTTTCCGCCCGGGGAGACCTGGAAGTTGACAACCACCATACCGTCGAGGATATCGGCATCTGCCTGGGTGAAGCACTTGTGGAGGCGCTTGGGGACAAGACCGGGATAAACCGCTTTGGTCACGCCGTTGTACCAATGGACGATGCTTTGGTTTTGGTGGCGGTCGATCTCAGCGGCCGCGGGTACCTGGTTTTCGACGGTGAGCTTCCGGCCGAACGCCTGGGGACCTTTGAGACCGAGCTGGTGCCGGAGTTCCTGCGTGCGCTGGCGATCAACGGGCGCTTCAACCTGCATGTGCGGATCATGGCCGGTAAGAATACCCACCACATAGTGGAGGCCGTATTCAAGGCTCTGGGACGAGCGCTCGGTGACGCTGTTGCGGTCAGGCCGGGAAAAGGGATTCCATCTACAAAAGGAGTTATTAATTAGTGGTCGGTAGGGTTTGAAGTTTTGGTTGTGCGGGACGGGTGAATGGCGTATTGATAGCGATCATCGATTATGGAATGGGCAATCTGCGCAGTGTACAAAAGGGGTTTGAGACCGTCGGCCGGGAGGCCGTGGTCACGGACAAACCGGAGGCTGTGGACCGGGCGGCGGGGGTGGTGCTGCCTGGCGTCGGCGCTTTTGCGGACGCGATGCGAAACCTGCGGGAGACACGGATGGATGAGGCCATCCACCGTGCAGTGGGGGCCGGCAAGCCTTTCCTGGGGATCTGTTTAGGTCTGCAGCTGCTCTTTGATTACAGCGAAGAATTCGGACCGACGAAAGGGCTTGGAGTATTCCCGGGTGCGGTGCGCCGGCTGCCTCACGGGTTGAAGGTACCGCATATGGGGTGGAATGAGATCATCATCCGGCGTCGGGTTTCGCTTTTGGACGGCATACCGGAGGATGCCCGTTTTTATTTTGTGCACTCATATTGTGTTGATCCTGCCGACCCGGATGTGGTGGTGGCCCAAACCGAATACGGGATCCGGTTTGCCTCCATCGTGGGGCGGGGGAACGTATTCGGGATCCAGTTTCACCCGGAGAAGAGCAGCCGGATGGGGCTGCGGATCCTAGAGAATTTTGGGAAGTTGGTGGCGAACGGATGATGATTATTCCGGCGATCGACCTGCGGCAGGGCCGGTGTGTGCGCCTGTTTCAGGGGCGAGCCGATATGGAGACGGTCTACAGTGAAGATCCGCCGGCGATGGCCAAAACCTGGGAAGCCCAGGGCGCGGAGATGTTGCATGTCGTAGATCTGGACGGCGCTTTCGGCGGCTCCCCTCAGAATGACGCCGTGGTGCGGGCAATCACCTCGGCTGTCCGCATTCCGGTACAGCTGGGAGGAGGCATACGAAACTTGGAGACGGCGGAGAAGTATCTGGCGGCCGGTGTAAGCCGTGTGGTGCTGGGCACAGCCGCCGTTACTGATCCTGATTTTCTGCGCCGGGCGGTAGAGGAGTTCGGCGAACGGATAGTGCTCGGGTTGGACTGCCGGGACGGGAAGGTCTGTGTGCGGGGCTGGGAGGAAACGGCCGCCCGCGACGGTCTTGAGTTCCTGAAGGAAGCCGAGAGGATGGGAGTGCGGCGGGTGGTCTTTACCGATATCAGGAGGGACGGGACGCTCGAGGGCCCGAACTTCGAGGCCACTGAGCAGGTCTGCCGTCATACCAGTCTGAAGGTGATCGCGTCGGGCGGTGTGTCGAGCCTGGAAGACCTGCGCCGGTTGAAAGAGCTGGAACCGATCGGGGTCGAGGCGGTGATAGTGGGCAAGGCGCTTTATGCAGGCAGCTTCACGCTGCCCGAGGCGCTTACGGTGTAACTTGAATGTACAGACTTCTGTGTCACCCTAACACCAGAGGAATGAGCATCGTGCTGTGCCATCCGGGTTTACCCCGTGCTCCGCTTAGCGATTCGACCATTTCTAAGCTCGGTTCGGTGTGCGGCGGGCCCCTCCTGCGGATTGTTTACGGCCGCTGTTTTTCAAGGCGGCCGATCCAGGCGGTCGGCCGCGGAGGGAAACTATTGCGGAAGCGCCCGTAAACGTCCTCGTCGGGGGCCGCACACCCCTCACCTTCGCTAAGAATGGTGCCCGAATCGCACAAGTCGCCGGGAGGTAAACCCGGATGGACACGATACCGTTTTTCGTTCCTCTGATGGTGTCTCCCTTCAGGGTGAAATAGGAGTCTGATACTTACTCATAAAGGAGTGTTGCCGGTGCTGGCCAAACGTATCATTCCTTGCCTTGACGTAAATAAGGGCCGGGTCGTCAAGGGGGTAAAGTTCGTAAACCTGCGCGATGCGGGCGATCCGGTTGAACTCGCTGCGGCGTACGACCGTGAGGGAGCCGACGAGGTGGTTTTCCTGGACATCACGGCTTCGCACGAACACCGGGACATTGTTATCGATATGGTGCGCCGGACGGCCGAAAAGGTGTTTATTCCTTTTGCCGTGGGCGGCGGTATCCGTACCGTGGAGGATATTCGCCTGATCCTGTCGGCCGGAGCGGACAAGGTTTCGATGAATACGGCCGCCGTGCGGAATCCGGAGCTGATCGCCCAGGCGGCGGAGAAGTTTGGCAGCCAGTGTGTGGTGGTTGCGATCGACGCCAAACAGGTCGGGCCGGAGCGTTGGGAAGTGTTTGTCGGCGGCGGGCGCACACCGACCGGGTTGGACTGCCTGGAGTGGGCTCGGCGGGCGGAGGAACTTGGTGCTGGGGAGATTCTGCTGACCAGTATGGACCGTGACGGCACCAAGGACGGCTACGATATTCCGCTTACGCGCGCGGTGAGTGACGCTGTGCGCATCCCGGTCATCGCTTCGGGAGGCGTGGGCACGATGGAGCATATCGCGGAGGGTCTGACCGCGGGCGGGGCCGACGCGGCGCTGGCGGCGTCCATCTTTCATTTCGGGGAGTACTCCATCCGTCAGGTCAAGGAATACCTGGCCGAACGCGGCATTCCGGTTCGGTTGTAAGCCGATCTGGTGACACCGGGTCCGATGTTTGATAGAGTTATAGTTGGATCGGTTAGATATTAGGGGGCTGGGAGGTAGGACATGAGTTCGATAGTGAGTAAGATTAAGTTTGACGAAAAGGGACTGGTGCCTGCGATCGTCCAGGACGTCCGCACCGGGCAGGTACTGATGCTGGCTTATATGAATGCCGAGTCTTTGGAAAAGACATTGTCCAGCGGGGAGACCTGGTTTTGGAGCCGCAGCCGGCAGAAGCTGTGGCACAAGGGTGAGACGTCGGGCCATACGCAGAAGGTGGACGAAATTCTTTTCGACTGTGACGCGGACGCTCTGCTGGTCCGGGTGGAGCAGACCAATGCCTGCTGTCACGAGGGATACTATAGTTGTTTCCATTATAAGATGAGCCCGCAGGGTGTGGCCATTGTCGGCGACCTGGCCTTCGATCCGAATCAGGTATACGGAAAACTGGCTCGGAGAGAAGCGGCTGCGACCGAGCAGCCGGTTGTGTGCGAACGCTGTGAGCCGTGCGAGGTGTTGTCGGAGTTGTTCCAGGTGATCCAGATGCGGAAGCAGTTGCGTCCGCCCGGGGCCTACACCAGCTACCTGTTTGACAAGGGAATCGACAAGATTCTGAAGAAGATCGGCGAGGAAACGGCCGAAGTGATCGTCGGTGCCAAAAACAATAACCGCAGCGAGATCGTGTTTGAGGTTTCCGACCTGATTTACCATCTGCTGGTGATGCTGGCCGAGAAGAATATCGATCTGCGGGAAGTGCTGGATGAACTGGAGAGCCGACGGAAATAGCGTTTTTACCGATAAGTCATTTTCGATTAAGCGGAGGAGAATATGCGTTTTGCCGAGGAGTTGAACCCGGCTCAAGCTGAAGCGGTGCGGCATGGTGCCGGGCCGCTGCTGGTTTTGGCCGGTGCGGGCAGCGGAAAAACCCGGGTCCTGACTTACCGTGTTGCCCACCTTATTGACACCGGTGTCGATCCGCGGTCCATTCTGGCCATCACCTTCACTAATAAGGCGGCGCGCGAGATGCGGGACCGCATCAGCCGGTTGGCCGCGCAGGCTGCGCCAAGCCTGTGGGTCGCGACTTTCCATGCGACCTGCCTGCGAATTCTGCGACGGAATATCGACCGTCTCGGCTATAACCGGAGTTTTGTGATTTACGACGAGGGTGACCAGCAGACAGTCGTCAAACAGTGCGTGAAGGACCTCTATCTCGACCCTAAGAAGTATCCACCGAGCACTTTTCTCGCGGTTATTTCCCAGCAGAAGAACCGGTTGGTTACACCGGAGCAATACAGCCGGGGGGCGGACGGCTTCTTTGAAGAGAAGGTGGCCGGGGTTTACCGTGCCTACCAGGAGACGCTGGAAAGCAACAATGCGCTGGATTTTGACGATCTGCTGATGCTTACCGTCCGTCTTTTCGAGGAGCATCCGGAGGTGCTGGACTACTACCGTACACGTTTTCAGCACCTTCTGGTGGATGAGTACCAGGATACCAACCACGTACAATACGTGCTGATTAATATGCTGGCGGCCGTGCACCGCAACCTGACCGTGGTCGGGGATCCCGATCAGGGGATATACGGGTGGCGCGGGGCGGACATCAACAACATTTTGAACTTTGAGAGAGACTACCCGGACGCGCGGGTAATCAAGCTGGAGCAGAACTACCGCTCGACCGGCACCATCCTCGATGCCGCCAACAGCATCATCCGCCATAATTTGGGGCGCAAGGAAAAGAACCTGGTGAGCACCAAGGGCGCCGGGGTGCCGATTACCCTGTTCCGGGGGGCGGATGAGGTTATGGAAGCGCAGTTTGTGGCCGACCAGATCGCGCGCATCCATGCGGACACCGGCCGCTCATACCGGGATTTTGCCGTCCTCTACCGGACGAACGCGCAGTCGCGCGCCATTGAAGAAGTGCTGCTGCGCAACGGAATTCCGTACACGATTGTGGGCGGCACCCGATTTTATGAGCGCCGGGAAATCAAGGACGTCATGGCCTACCTGCGGGTGATTGTGAACCCTGCGGATGCGGTGAGCCTGCAGCGGATTATCAACACCCCGCGTCGGGGGATCGGAAAGGCTTCGCTGCAGCGGTTTTACACCTTTGCGCAGGAACAGCGGCTCACGCCGGTGGAGGCACTCATGCGGGCGGAAGAAATTGACCTGCTTTCACCGAAGGCACGCCGCGCGATGATAGGCCTGGGCGAGCTGTTTGCGCGGTGGCGGGAACACGAGGGCACGGTTACCGCTCTGGTGCGCGATGTCCTGGAATCGACCGGCTACCGAGCGGAACTGCTGGCGGAGAAGACGGTGGAGGCCGAAACCCGTCTGGAGAACCTGGACGAGTTTCTCTCGGTGACACGCGAATTCGATGGTGGCACCGGCGGCACGTTGGACGAGTTTTTGGGCGAAATCGCGCTGTTCACCGATCTGGACAGTGTTGACGAGCGGGCCGAACAGGTTACGCTGATGACCCTGCACAGCGCCAAGGGGCTGGAGTTTCCCGTCGTCTTCCTGGTTGGCCTGGAAGAAGGGGTATTTCCACACGCGCGGGCCTTTTCGGATCCCGCGGAACTGGAAGAAGAGCGCCGGCTTTGTTATGTGGGCGTGACCAGGGCCGAGGAGCAGCTCTTTCTGGTCCACTGTTCAAGACGAACGCTTTATGGAAATACTGTGTATAATCCGCCTTCGCGCTTCTTGGCCGAAATCCCGGAGGATTTGATCGAAAACCGGATTCCGGGAAGAAACACCGGGCCGAAGGCGGCTGTTCCCGCTGCCACGGGGGATTTCAGTCCAGGCGAAAAGGTTTGGCACCGCAAGTGGGGCGAGGGCACGGTGATCAACCTCGAGGGCGAGGGAGACGAGGCCCGCATCAACATCGCCTTTCCGGGGAAAGGGATCAAAACCCTGCTCCTGATGTACGCGCCACTGGAAAAGAGCAGTCACTGACTACTTGAAGAGGAGTTCGTCTCCTTTTCGGTGGAGGTTACATGACCCGCTTGTTGATTGTGATCGGGCTGACCGGCCTGATCCACCTGATTAATACCCTGGTTTACAGTGTGCGGCTTTCGGGTGTGCGTACACAGCGGCTGGCCACGGCCATTTCACTGTTTAATATTATTTTTCTGGTCTCAAGCACTGCAAATATGCTCCAGGCGCCGCTGCTGTCGGCCATCGTCGAGCGGGCGATAAATTCCGCCTTGGGCGGTGTCGCCGTACCCGGCCGGCTGAACGACTTTGTGGATACACCCGCCTATCAGACCCAGCTTAATCTGCTTGCCGACGATATCCGGCTGGTTATTCTTGCGGCCACGGCGGGCACCATTATCGGCGGGCTGCTGATCCCAAGCTTTGTACGGATTTTTTCGCGCCTGATATTGATCTTTGACGAGATCGGATCGGTGCCGCGCCTGGTGATGATGATTCTAATTTCGCCAAAGCGGATCAGGCGGGCGTTACAGTACGTGCGTGTGCCCAGGGCGTCCGATATCCGGCGTACGGCACGGGAAAAGACCGGGCTCCCCGCCGGGTTTCTGCTGTTCAACGTTATCGTTACCGGGATTTACACCACCGGCGTGCTATCCGCCCTGTACGCGGGGGCGCTGTTCCCGGACTACCGTTCGACGGCCGTTCTGCTTTCGGCGATCGTGAACGGCGTGGCTACCGTCCTGCTGGCCACCATCGTCGACCCGACGGCAGCGCGAATTACTGATCAGGCGATCCGGGGGGTGCGCCCGGAACGGGATGTGCAGATGATGGTTTTCTGGCTGACGGTGAGCCGGGTGGCGGGCACTTTGCTGGCCCAACTGCTGTTCGTGCCCTCGGCGCTGATTATCCGCTATGCCGCACAGTTAATAGTGTAGTTGGTCGTTGGTTGTTAGTAGCCGATAGGATCTGGCGAGATTATTGAAGTTTTGAAGTCTGTCCCTCCGGAGGAGGATGCGAGATGACAGATATCAGGGCGCGTGCAGAGGAACTGCGCCGGCAGATCAATCACCACAATTACCGCTATCACGTGCTGGATGATCCGGTCATCACCGATGCCGAGTTCGACGCACTGATGCGCGAACTGATTGAGCTTGAGGAGAAACATCCGGAGCTACGCACGCCGGACTCACCCACCCAAAGAATCGGCGGGGCGCCGCGCGAGGGCTTTGTGACCGTCAGACACCGCCGCCCGATGATCAGCCTGGCGAATGCTTTTAGTGAACAGGAGCTTCGCGATTTCGACCGCCGGGTGCGTTCAGCCCTGCCGGGTGAACAGGTGGCCTATGTCGTCGAGCCGAAAATCGACGGTTTGGCTGTTTCCCTGATCTATGAGAACGGCGTCCTCATTCAGGGAGCGACCCGCGGCGACGGCGAGACAGGTGAGGACATCACTCCGAACCTGAAAACGGTGAAAAGCATTCCTCTGCGTTTGGAGCAGCGTCTTCCGGGGGTTTTTGAGGTGCGCGGCGAGGTGTACATGCCCAAGGCTTCTTTCGCCCGCCTGAATGAGGAACGCGAAGAGGCCGGTCTGCCGCTGTTCGCCAACCCGCGCAATGCGGCCGCCGGTTCGGTGCGCCAGCTTGATCCCGCCGTCACGGCCAAGCGCAACCTGGCCCTCTTTGCCTACTCTGTCGGCTTTGCCGATCACATTACGGTCAAGACTCATTACGAACTGCTGGAACTCTTGAAGGAGTGCGGTTTTCGGGTCAACGAGCATATCAAGGTCTTCTGGTCGATCGAACCGGTGATTGAATACTGTCTGGGCTGGCAGGAGCGGCGCTTCGATTTGCCCTATATGATCGACGGCATGGTGATCAAAGTGAACTACTTGCACCAGCAGGAGCGCCTGGGCGCTACGCTGAAGAGCCCGCGGTGGGCGATTGCATTTAAGTTTGCTCCGGAGGAGGCGGAGACCACGGTAGAGGATATCATGATCACCGTGGGACGGACCGGGGTGCTCACTCCGACGGCCGTACTCACCCCCGTGCGTGTAGCCGGGACGACGGTCAGCCGTGCCGGACTGCACAACGAAGACATTATTCGCGAAAAGGATGTGCGGATCGGCGACCGCGTAGTCATCCATAAGGCCGGGGACATCATTCCGGAGATCGTTCGTGTATTACCGGAGGCACGTTCAGGTTCGGAAAGAGAGTTCCAAATGCCGCGCCATTGTCCGTCCTGCGGGTCGGAAGTAGTCAGACCGCCGGGTGAAGTGGCGCGGCGGTGCATGAACATCGCCTGTCCGGCCCGCCTGCGGGAAAGCTTGATTCACTTTGTCTCGCGCGGGGCGATGGACATAGTGGGCGTCGGCCCCTCGCTGATCGACCAGCTCTTAATGAGGAATATGGTGCGCGATGCCGCTGATCTTTATTCCCTAACCTACGAAGACCTGCTGGCTCTGGACAGGATCGGCCCGAAATCGGCGCAGAATATTGTTGACGCGATCGCAAAAAGCAAAGAAAACCCGCTGCACCGACTGATCTACGGCCTGGGCATCCGCCACGTCGGGGAAAGGGCGGCCAGGCTTCTGGCGGCGCACTTCGGTTCCCTAAAACGCTTGGGAGACGCCGAACAGGATGAGCTCAGCGCAATCAGTGAAATCGGTCCGGCGATTGCGGCCAGCATCAAGGAGTTCTTTGACCGGGAGCAGAACCGACAGGTCATTGCCAAACTGGAAAAAGCCGGCGTCCGGACCAGGGAGGATTTGGCGGACACCGGAACCCGTCCGCTGCAAGGAAAGGTTTTTGTTCTGACCGGGACTTTGGATTCATTGACCCGGCAACAGGCCAAGACACTCATCGAGGATCTGGGCGGGAGGGTTTCCTCGTCGGTCAGCGGCAAAACCGATTATGTAGTGGTTGGCAGGGAACCAGGCTCAAAATTCCAGAAAGCGCAGAAGCTAGGAGTAACTATTTTCCATGAGGAAGACTTCAGGGACCTCATCCGTAGCTTGACTGGATCAGAGCCGTAGGTAGCAACTCTAAGAGTTTTTACCTGACATAAATGAATCATGCCCGGGGCACTCTGAGTTCATAAAGGGGGGAGAGAGAGTGCCTCGGTCAGAAAGATATAGCATTAGGCCTTTGGGAGCTATTTTTTTTGCCATTTTGCTCATTTTTGCTTGTATTTGCCCGATTTCGCGTTCTATTTATAACCTCCAGCCGGACCAGCTGGCCCAGGTGGGCGAATCACTCACGCTGTTTTCCGATGTTCCGCCCCGCGTACTCAAAAGCCTCATTATTCAGGCCGACCGGCCCAACGTTCTCAAGACGGACGGCCCCGAGCAGGCGCCCATCGTGCAGTCCAGCGGTCGGTTCAACGTCAGTGTCAAGCTTTTCGGGGTCATCCCGCTGCGGCACGTCAGTGTAAACGCCGTCCCCGGGATCAAGGTCATCCCCGGCGGACAGTCGATCGGAATAATGCTGCACAGTGCGGGAGTCCTGGTGATCGGTGAAGCCCCGGTCTACGACGAGTCCGGAAACGAGTGCAGCCCGGCTCGCAGTGCCGGTATTCAGCCCGGTGACCTGATCACTGCGATCAACGGCAAGAGTGTCAGCAGTGAAGCCGATGTCAGGGAGTCTATCGAACGGATCGGACGGGCGAAAAAAACGGCAACCATTACTGTTAAGCGTAACGAACAGACCATTAAGACCAGATTGAATCCTGTGTATTGTCCGGAAAGCGGGCGCTACCGGATCGGGATCTTGATCCGCGACAGTGCGGCCGGTGTGGGCACACTGACCTTCTACGATCCGGAATCCCACTCTTTTGGCGCGCTCGGACACACCATCGTCGACAGTCGGACGATGAAGCCGATCGAGCTGGCCGAAGGGAAGATAGTCCAGGCCGATGTGCTTGGAATCCGGCCCGGTAAACGCGGACAGCCGGGCGAAAAACTGGGCAGCTTTACCACGGGGAGCTCCTTGGCCGGTGATATCGTCAAAAACACCACATACGGCATTTTCGGTTCGATGGAAAAGCCGCTCGACAACCCGCTGTACCCGGAACCGATTCCGGTGGGACTGCTGAATCAGACCCGAACCGGACCGGCCAAAATGCTGACCGTGCTGGACGGACATAAAATCGAAAGTTTCAATCTGATGATCGAAAAGATTCGCCCCGAATCGGTACACGACGGCAAAGGCTTGGTTATCCGTATTGTTGACCAAAAACTGCTCGACAAATCTGGTGGAATTATCCAGGGAATGAGTGGCAGCCCGATAATTCAGAACGGACGCATCGTCGGCGCGGTAACGCACGTGTTTGTGAACAATCCGGCCCGTGGTTACGGCGTTCCGGCCGAATGGATGCTTCGGGAATGCGGCCTGTTAACCGATGCGGACTCGCCGGAGAAGGTGATCGGCTTCCAGAGGCCAAATTGTCGAAATGCGGCTTAATTTCGCCAATTTAGGTACAATTTTAGTATAATTGCGGGTCATAAAAATTCTCCGTCCTGCAGGAAATCATTCCCTCCCGTCGAACCTGAAAATATGGGGAGTCCGAAATAGAATTGGGGGGCGAGAGAATTACATGCCTAGAGAAGAAATCAGATTAGTGATAGCCGATGACAACAGGGAGTTCTGCGAAACACTTAAAGATTTTTTCGAGAGTCAGGACGATTTCAACCTGGTCGGTGTAGCCTTTAATGGTCTGGAGACAATCGATCTAATAGAACAGGCGCGTCCTGACGTGGTTGTTCTGGATGTAATAATGCCCCATCTGGATGGGATCGGGGTGCTCGAAAAAATCGCTTCCGGATACGTCAGCCATCGGCCCAAGATAATTCTGCTGACCGCGTTCGGCCAGCAAAACATGACGCAGCGTGCCGTGGAACTGGGAGCCGATTACTATATACTAAAACCCTTTGATTTTTCGGTTTTGGCTACAAGGGTACGGCAGCTCGCCGACGGCGTCAGTGTCACACCATATGTCGCCGCAGTCAAGGAAAAGAATCTGGATGTGGCCGTAACCAACATCATTCACGAGATGGGAGTTCCCGCACATATCAAAGGATATCACTACCTGCGTGATGCGATTCTGATGGTTATTGAAGAGATTAATCTATTGGGTGCGGTAACCAAAGAGCTGTATCCAATGATCGCTCAAAAGTACCATACCACGCCGAGCAGAGTGGAACGGGCCATCAGACATGCAATCGAGCTGGCCTGGGACCGGGGGAACGTGGAAATGATGAACAAGTTCTTCGGGTATACTATCAATCTGGAAAGAGGCAAACCAACCAACTCGGAGTTTATTGCGATGATTGCGGATAAGCTTCGGATTGAAACCAACAAGGTCAGCTGACCGATTCAAAATGGAGACAGGAAACCCGGCACATCATCAATGATGCCGGGTTTTTTATAGTTTAGCATATGATGTGCATCAGGACCATTATTGCCCATTAAGTTTAAACATACTATACTCTATAAAGGTGTGTATGTTGTGTGGGAAGGTTCTATGAATATGACTATCATCAAGGGGCGGGCCAGGCTGGACCGGCGCACGAAAAACCTCGTGAAGCGACTGGAACCCCAAGACATTGCAATCATCGCTCATGACGGGATCGATAAGCTGGCCGCCGAGTCACTTGTGGAAACACGGGTGCGGGTGGTAATTAACTGTCTGGAGTCGGTAAGCAAAGATTACCCGAACAGCGGCCCGATGCTGATGCTGGATGCCGGTATACTGATTCTGGATAATGCCGGTCTCGATCTTTTCGAAGCTGTACAGGAAAACGACGAAATCGAAATTGTCGGCAGCCGCGTCTATAAGGGTAAAGAGCTCGTCGCGCAGGGTGAGATTCTAACCCGTGACCTCATCCGGGAGAGAATGGAATTGGCGCGGCAGCGGATGGATGAGGTGCTTGCCGGTTTCATTGACAATACGCTGACTTATGCCCGACAGGAAATCAGCCTGGTATCGGGAGGCCGGATCAAGATCCCCAAGGTGCGGACGGTATTTTCCAGGCGCCACGCGCTTATCGTTGTTCGCGGGGACAATTACCGGGAGGATCTGCGGGCGATTCGGTCGTACATCCAGGAAGTAAAGCCGGTTCTGATCGGAGTGGACGGCGGTGCCGACGCCCTTTTTGAGTTCGGGCTGAAGCCGGACATCGTGATCGGGGACATGGACAGCGTCAGCGACACAGCCCTGAAGGAGTCCAGAGAGATCGTCGTGCATGCCTATCCCGACGGACGGGCTCCGGGGTTGGAGCGGGTGCGCAAACTGGGGCTCCAGGCAAAGATTTTCGCCGCACCTGGGACATCCGAAGATATAGCGATGCTCCTGGCCTACGAACACGGCGCGGATCTGATTGTGGCCGTCGGTACCCATTCAAACATGCTGGATTTTCTGGAGAAGGGCCGCAAGGGCATGGCCAGCACTTTTTTGGTGCGCCTGAAGGTCGGTTCAGTCTTGGTGGATGCAAAGGGTGTATCCCAGTTATATAAGGCGCCGCTTCAGTCGAGACACATCGCCAAGATCGTACTGGCCGCCCTTCTGCCGGTGGCGGCGGTGGTGGGTTTGACTCCGGGCACCCGGGAACTCGTGAAGCTGCTCTACCTGCAGTTGCGCGTATTGTTGGGAATATGAGGTATGAGTGATGTTTATTGATTTCCGTTACCATATTGCTTCTTTGGTCGCCGTTTTTATGGCGCTAGGTATCGGCATACTGATCGGTAGTACGATGCTCGGCGACAACGGGCTCTACGAAAGACAGGATCAGATCGCCGAACGGCTCGAACAGCATCTGAACCAGCTGCGGCAGGAGAATGAGGAAGTGCGGGTGCAGCTGGCGGCGCTGGAAAGCGAAGCCTCTCTGCATCATCAGGTGTCGAAGGACTTCCTGACCTATCTGGTAGCCGGACAGCTGCAAGGCGTCAGGCTGGCCGTTATTGAAACCAGTACTTATCAACACGAACAGGATCTCCGGCCGCTGTTTGAAATGGCCGGGGCGGACATCCAGTCGATTACCACTGTGAACAACGGTTTTGAGCTTGCCGGTCGCAAGGAAGCAATCCTTTCGCTTGCGGGGTGGGAGGACATGCCGGACCGGGATCTGGTACGCAGACTGGCGTCGGCAACGGCGGAGCAGGTATTGGCCGGCAGGAGCGAGCTCATAGATTACCTGGTACACGAGGATCTGCTGACGGTTACCGGTGAGTACGGCCTGCCCGTCGACGCGGTGGTGTTCGTCGGGGGGAGCCACGACGGGGATTTGAACACCGTGTCCAATGTCGATGTGCCGATGCTCAACTATTTTGCCAAACAGGGCATAATGATGGTCGGAGTGGAGGAGAGCGTGGCGGTCGGGTCTTATATGAAGGAATACCAGCGCAAGTGTGGGGCGACGGTGGACAATGTGGACAGTGTGGCCGGGCAGTTTTCTCTGGTGATGGCGCTGGCCGGGCGCGGAGGGCATTATGGAGTGAAGGAGACGGCGCAGAAACTGATCCCGTCCCTTTAGGATGGAGAAGGTATAGTGACGCAAAGGGTGAGCGTAGTTATTCCGGCCTATAACGAGGCCGACACCATCCGGTCTACTGTAGGTGCGGTGCTTTCAATTCCGGAAATTGACGAGGTGGTCGTAGTTGACGATCACTCGAATGATTCAACGGCCGGGGCGGCCCGTGAAGCGGGTGCCCTTGTGTTTTCTATGCCGCGAAACAGCGGGAAAGGTGCGGCCCTGAACGCCGGGATCAGCCGGGCGAAGGGAGAGGTGATTGTGCTTCTGGACGCCGATCTGGGGGCCAGTGCGGCTGAGGCACGTAAGCTGGTGCGGCCTGTGCTGTCGCAAGAGGCCGATGTGGCCATTGCGCGGTTCCCCCGGGCACGCCGGAAGGGCGGTTTTGGGCTGGTGAAGCGGCTGGCGTATTACGGAATACGTTATTTTACCGGCCTGGAGATGCAAAGCCCGATCTCAGGGCAGCGTGCACTCCGCCGAGAGGTCCTCGACAGGCTTTATCCGCTGGCCGGAGGTTACGGGGTCGAAGTGGGCATGACTGTGGATGCGGCGTGCCTCGGCTTCAGATTGATAGAGGTCCCGGTGGAAATGACCCATAAGGAGACCGGGCGGGATCTAAAAGGGTTCCTGCACCGGGGACGGCAGTTCCGGGATATTGCCTTGACCCTGTTAAAGTGCTATGTTAAGTACCGTGGAAAAAAACGCGAAAAGATGGCAAGGTGACCGATGGTGCACATTATCCTGTTTATCGTTTTGGGCCTGTTTACCGCTCTGTTATTCCTGCCGCTGTTGATGGAAATGATCACCCGCGCCGGATTCGTACGGCCGAATTACTGCGGCCGCAGCATTCCGGCGGCGGTCGGCCTGCTTTTCTTTTTGGTGCCGCTGTTTGTCCTCAGCATCACCTATTTGGTGGCCGATCTTGTGCAGTACCGCACCGATCTGCTGGTATTCCTTTTTGTGGCCGGGGCGATGGCGATCCTGGGGCTGGTGGACGATGTCTTCGGATCGCGCCGGGCAACCGGACTGAAGGGGCACTTTCGGCAGTTGCTGCGCGGGGAATTAACCACCGGCGCGCTCAAGGCTTTGGGCGGGCTGACGGTCGCCTTCCTGGCTTCTCTCATTACCGCTGATCTCAATCACATTATACTCAACACCTTGATCATCGCTCTCTCGGCCAATATGCTGAACCTGTTGGATCTGCGTCCGGGCAGGGCGGCCAAGGGATATCTGCTGGCTGTCGTTCTGCTTTTCGGGGCGGCCTGGGCCGACCCGCGTCTCATTTTCGTGGCCGTGGTTACCGGTGCCGTTCTGGCCTATGCCCCGGTTGATCTTCGGGCCAAGGCTATGATGGGCGACAGCGGTTCAAACGTTCTGGGGGCGGTCTTGGGTCTGACCGCAGTTTGGGTGCTTGCGCTACCCGCTAAGATCGGGATTCTGGTTTTCCTGGCAGGCCTTCACCTTTTTGCCGAACGGTACTCCCTGACCGATATCATCGCCCGCAATCGGGTGCTGGAATTTTTTGACCGGTTGGGACGCAATAGAGAGGAATTCACCGAAAAGTAGCGAAGATATCAAGATTAATGGTCATTTTGCCTGCTTTGCGGAGAATTAATGTTTTCTTGGGAGGCCTGGGCGTCGGGAAAACCGAACTGGCGATCAACGCTGCTGTGGGCCTTGCCAATGGCAACTGCAGGGTTTCGCTGGTCGATCTGGATGTGATCAATCCCTACTACCGGACCCGTTACGTAAAGCAACAACTGGAATCCCGGACCGGTCTTGAAGTGATCTGCCCGGATGGTGGTCTATCGCAGGCCGACGTCCCGGCGCTGTCACCGGCGATCTACGGGGTGTTTTCCGATATCAGGCGGTGGGGTGTGTTTGATGTGGGCGGCGACGACGTCGGTGCGGTGGTGCTGGGTCGTTTCCGGCCGTACTTGACAACGGACACTGCCGTTTTTTTTGTGGTCAATACCTACCGTCCCCGTACCGGTACGGCCGCCCGTATCGTACGGATGGTGCGGGAGATCGAAAAGGCGGCGCGGGTGCGAGTTGACTATCTGGTGAATAATTCAAACCTGGGGTCGGAGACCGTGCCGCGTATGGTAGCCGAAGGCCAGGAGATTACCGCCGCGGCGGGACGGGAACTGGATCGCCCGGTGGCCTTCGCCGGTGTCCGGCGGGATCTGGTTCCGGCGGTACGCCGTCTCATGCCCGAAGTGCCGCTTCTGCCTCTGCGGCGCTTTATGGTACCGCCGTGGGACGACCGTACGCAATAGCCGGTGCAGAAGTGAAGCTTCCGGAGGGAAAGGTCTTGAGTGTGGTTTTCGCCCGGGAACGATGCAAAGGTTGTGGATTGTGTATCAGGTTCTGTCCAAAAGGGATCATCGTCCCGGATGACCGGATCAACACGTCGGGCTTTCACCCGGCGACGGTGGTTGAAATCGATAAGTGTACAGCGTGCGCAATCTGTGCGATGATGTGTCCCGATTTGGTGATTCAGGTGTGGAAGGAGACCGGGGAGGAAGGTGCGGTCCTTGGCTAAGCTGCTGATGAAGGGCAACGAGGCTTTCGGCGAGGGCGCGATCAGGGCGGGCTGCACCCATTTCTTCGGCTACCCGATTACACCCCAGTCCGAGCTTTCGCACTATCTTGCCAAGCGCCTGCCCGAGTGCGGCGGGGTTTTTCTGCAGGCCGAAAGTGAAACCTCGGCGATCAACATGGTTTACGGCGCCGCCGGGGTGGGGGCGCGGGTACTCACTTCGTCTTCCGGTCCGGGAATCAGTCTGATGCAGGAGGGACTGTCCTATCTGGCAGGGTCCGAACTGCCCTGCGTGATTGTCAATGTGATGCGGGGCGGTCCCGGACTGGGCAACATCGCCCCTGCCCAGGCCGACTACTACCAGGCGGTAAAAGGGGGCGGACACGGGGACTACCGGGTAATCGTCCTGGCGCCGGCATCAGTCCAGGAGATCCTCGATCTGATGGGTGAGGCTTTTGACTTGGCCGACCGGTACCGCAATCCGGTGATGGTGCTGGGTGACGGAGTCCTGGGGCAGATGATGGAACCCGTCGATCCGGATGCCGTAAAAGCCCGGCAGGCACCCCCGAAGCCGTGGGCGGCGACCGGAACGGGCGATCATGAAGGTCGGAACATAATCAGTTCACTGTTCATAGTGCCTGAGGATAACGAGGCGGCCAACCGCCGCCTGGAGGCGAAGTACGCCCGGATAAGGGAGCACGAACAGAGGTGGGAAGAGTATCTTGTAGATGACGCCGATATCGTGGTGGCGGCGTACGGTACCTTGGGCCGTGTGGCCAAGGCGGCGGCCGAAAGGGCACGCGGGGAAGGGATGGCCGTAGGTGTGATCCGGCCGATAACCCTCTGGCCGTTTCCGGAGCGGGCGTTTGAGAAGGCGGTCGGAACGGCTGAGTGCTTTCTCACGATTGAACTCAGCCTCGGGCAGATGCTGGACGACGTGAAGCTGGCGGTGAACGGAAGGCGTCCCGTTCGGTTTTACGGCCGCCCGGGCGGTGTGATTCCCACCGTGCGGGAAGTGACCGAAGTGATCAGGAAGATCAGCGGGGGGGACTGATGGTGGCCGCTGTTTTCAAACGACCCGAGGCCTTAACCGAAAAACCTTTTCACTACTGCCCCGGCTGTACCCACGGGATCATTCACCGTCTGGTCGCCGAGGCGATTGATGACCTGGGGATCCGCGAGCGGACAATCGGGATCTGCCCGGTGGGCTGTGCCGCCTTCGCGTATGACTACTTCAACTGCGATATGTTTCAGGCCGCGCACGGGCGGGCGCCCGCGGTGGCCACGGGTGTGAAGCGGGTGCGTCCCGACCGTATTGTGTTCACCTATCAGGGGGACGGTGATCTGGCGGCAATCGGCACGGCCGAGATTGTGCATGCGGCGGCGCGGGGCGAGCTTATCACCGTTATATTTGTGAACAACGCTGTGTACGGGATGACCGGGGGACAGATGGCCCCGACCTCGGTGATCGGCCAGCGCACGACAACGACACCGTTCGG
This sequence comes from uncultured Peptococcaceae bacterium, assembly GCA_965544035.1. Taxonomy (GTDB): domain Bacteria; phylum Bacillota; class Desulfotomaculia; order Desulfotomaculales; family Desulforudaceae; genus CBEULR01. The sequence goes on from CBEULR010000019.1 coordinate 36,418, forward strand.
GCGTGAAGCCCGTTCTCACGGCTTTCCGCTGCGGATGTCCGAGATGCTGAGCACGGTCGAAGGGGCGGCCTATATCGCCCGGGTATCAGTGCACAGCCCGCCGCACGTCAAACGGGCGGGGCGAGCGGTCAGAAAGGCCTTCGAGACGCAGCTTCAGGGTTTGGGGTTCGCCATGGTCGAGGTGCTTTCCACGTGTCCCACGAACTGGGGCCTCACTCCGGAAGAGGCTCTGGCCTGGCTGGAGGAAAACCTGATTCCGCAATACCCCCTTGGTGAGTTTCGGACACCGGATGCGGAGGCGGTCCGATGAATGAACAGGTGCTGATCGCGGGTTTCGGAGGGCAGGGGATCTTGTCGGCCGGGCAGTTGCTGGCTTTCGCCGGGATGGCCGAGGGGAAGCACGTGGCCTGGATACCGTCGTACGGTCCTGAAATGCGCGGTGGAACGGCGAACTGCGGCGTCTCAATATCAGATGCTCCCATCAGTTCTCCGCTGGTGACCGAGCCGACGGCGCTGATTGCCATGAACCAGCCTTCGCTGGATAAATTTGAGGACAGTGTATTGCCTCAGGGTATTATAATTATAAACAGTTCTTTGGTACAAAGGACGGAAGGACGGAGGGACGTGGTGAGGCTGGCCGTTCCGGCCGGCAAATTGGCCGGGGAACTGGGCAATGTGCGGGTGGCCGCCAGCGTCCTGATTGGTGCCTATGCGGGGTTTTCCGGTGTGGTCGGTCCGGAAACGCTATGCGCGGTGCTGGAGAAGGTGCTGCCTGCCCGGCGGCACGGGCTGATCCCGGTGAACCGGACCGCCCTGCAGAAAGGGGCGGAGATAGGTGCACGCTACCGTCACGGGTTTGGAGGTAGAATATGATCAACGGGCGACGTTTGGTTGACAGTTTTCTTGCAATGGCCGCCATTGACAGTGTGTCCCGCGACGAGCGGGAGATGGCCGATCACCTGCTGGGTGTCCTGGATGCCCTGGGTTTTGACTGTGTGGAAGATGACGCGGGACAGGCAACTAGCGGCACTGCCGGGAATATTATCGCCCGGATGGCGGGTACGGCTCCCGGGCCGTCTCTGCTTTTCTGTGCACATATGGACACGGTGGAACCGGGAACGGGAGTGAAACCGAGAATAGAAGGTCATTCTATTCACAGCAGCGGTGAGACCATCCTCGGTGCCGACGACAAGGCCGGAATTGCCGCGCTTCTGGAGGCAATCCGGGTGATTCAGGAGCAGCGCCTGCCCCACCCGCCGCTGGAGCTGGTTTTTACGGTGGCCGAGGAGGTCGGCCTGCTGGGGGCGAAGGCGCTGGACAGTGATACGCTGGAAGCGGCGATGGCTTTCGTGCTGGACAGCGATGGGCCACCCGGGAGGATTATCACCCGCGCCCCGTCGCAGGACCGGATTACGGCGACCGTGATCGGGCGGGCGGCGCACGCGGGGATCAACCCCGAGGACGGGGTGAACGCGATCCAGGCGGCGGCAGCGGCGATTGCCGACCTGCCGCTGGGGCGGATCGATGAGGAAACAACGGCGAACATAGGGGTTATCCGGGGTGGTCAGGCCACCAACATCATTCCCGAACGGGTCTATCTCGAAGGAGAAACAAGGAGTCTTGATGATGCCAAACGGCGTGCGCTCAGCGAGCTTATCTGCCGGAAGATGACCGAACGGGTGGAGGCCGCCGGAGCGCAGGTCAAGATTGATGTGGAAGAGATCTACACGTCATTCGACCTGGACCGGGATTCCGAACCGGTGCAATTGGCGATGGAGGCGGCAAGGAATCTGGGATTGGAGGCGGTGATCGAGCAGACCGGCGGGGGAAGCGATGCCAATGTTCTGAACCGCTACGGTATTCCCACCGTGAATCTGTCCACCGGAATGCAGAAGGTGCACAGCACCAAGGAGTTTATCCTGATTGAGGACCTGCACAACACCGCCCGGCACGTACTGGAGATTATCCGCCTGGCGGCCGCCCGTTGAGGAGGATAGGAAAATGCGATTCACCAAAATGCACGGGTTGGGCAATGATTTCATAATTGTTAATGCTCTGAACGGGGCCGATATCGCCGACAAAGCGGCACTGGCCAGGGAGACCTGCGACCGCCGATTCGGGATCGGTGCCGACGGTCTGGTACTGATCCTTCCATCAGCGTCCGGTGATGTCCGGATGCGCATCTTTAATTCCGACGGAAGCGAGCCGGAGATGTGCGGGAATGCCATCCGGTGCGTGGCGAAGTACCTCTATGACCGCCGTCTGATCGAGAAGGCGGTGATTCAGGTCGAGACCCTGGCCGGGATAATCATTCCCGAGGTGCTGGCCGGGCCGGACGGAAAAGTGCGCGGAGTCCGGGTCGACATGGGCGAACCGCGGCTGGAACGCGCGGAGATACCGATGAACGGCGCGCCCGGAAGGGTAATTCTGGAACCCCTCGATGTCGGATCGACCGTTCTGCAGGTAACCGCCGTCTCGATGGGAAACCCGCACTGCGTGGTGTTCGTTCCGGATCTGGAGCAGGTGGATTTTGAGACAATGGGGCCATTGATCGAGAAACATCCGGTCTTTCCGGCGCGTACCAATGTGGAGTTTGTATCCGTCGTTGATCCGGGGCGGGTAAAGGTGAAGGTCTGGGAACGCGGTGCCGGGCCGACACTGGCGTGCGGCACCGGGGCTTGTGCGGTTACGGTGGCCGGCGTGCTGGCCGGATATACCGAGCGCCGGGTGAGCGTCGGCCTGCCGGGCGGGACGCTGGACATCGAGTGGGCGGACAACGGGAGAGTTTATATGGCTGGACCGGCGGAGGAGGTTTTTGAAGGAGAATATTTGCGTAGGTAGTTTGGCGTTGGACGTTAGTAGTGAGTAGTGATTCGACCCCAAAAAGGGTCCAATTTAGGGTATAACATATA
>CBEULR010000020.1:0-34360 GCA_965544035.1 uncultured Peptococcaceae bacterium
ACCATTTGACGCCCAGGCCTTATTTTCCTTTTTACAGACATTTTAAGACATTACCCAAATTAAAGCTGCTGTGAAAGCTGCTAGACCTATCAGGCCTAATAGAAACCCTGGTGACACGTCACTTTCACCTGCCTTTTACCAATCTTTTTACTTCAATCCCATAAGAACAATCCATTACCATCTTAGTACTTCACCTTTTTCACCTGCTCTTTTTTTTTACATATTTTATCATATAGGCTTTGCTCTATCTATTGGTACCATTTCTATTTCCGCTAAATTGTTTGCACACCCCAAACCAAAAATGCACACCCCTCAACAAATTTACACCCGGGGTGTGCATACCTTTTGGCAGAAGGGTGTGCAAGGGGGCAAATCAGGCCTATTTCTGCCACCTAATTTGCCCCTGAAAGCACGAAAAGCCCTTGCAATAAGGGCTTCCGCATTGTATCATAATTTGCGTTCTAATTTGGTGGAGGCGGGGGGAGTCGAACCCACCGTCCGAAAGAACGACCACAAGAGGCCGGCTACGAGCGTAGGCAATGGTTTTAGTTCGCTTCCTTTGGCGCCCATTGCCAGGCTCCGCGGAAGCTAGTTCGGTTCGGTGTCCCCGTTACCCTGCGAACAGAAGGGCTAACGGGTGAGCCCGCTCAAATGACACCCCGGCCCTGCTACGCGGGCTGAAGCAGGCGGGATGCCGGCTGACTTATGCAGCCAGAGCTACTGGTTCGTTCTTGGCAGTTATGCCTTTGCCACCGTTTAACGGGCTGGCAGCAACCCCGGCTCGCTCCTCTTGCCATCAAGTTCCCCCGTCGAAACCATGTCGCCCCCATATTATTTCAGTACCCTATTATTCGGGACGGGTACCTATTACCTAATATTATACCCTGTTTACTTCGTTTCGGCAACTTCTACTGGAAACAAACCCCAACCTCTCACTTCACACTTTTCACTAGGCCCGGCTCCGGGCGACCCGCTCCATTTCCCGCTGGGCGTCGCGTTTGGCCTGATCCTGACGCTTGTCGTAGAGCTTCTTGCCCTTGGCCAGCGCTATCTCCACTTTTGCCCGTCCGTGCTTGAAGTAAACCTTGAGCGGGATGATCGCGAGCCCCTTCTCCCGGCTCTTGCCGAACAGGCGCATGATCTCGGTCTTGTGCATCAGCAGTTTGCGCGCCCGCTTGGGCTCGTGGTTGAACCGGTTGCCCTGCTCGTACGGGCTGATATGCATGTTTTCCAGCCAGAGTTCCCCGTTTTCCACACGGGCGAAGCTGTCCCGCAGGCTGGCCTTCCCGGCGCGCAGCGACTTGACCTCGGTGCCCTTGAGCGCGATTCCGGCTTCGTAGGTCTCGAGGATGTGGTAGTCATGGTAGGCCTTTTTGTTCTGACAAACCGTTTTTACCGGCGGCACGGAGGTCACCTCCCCAAAATAACAAAGGGTTACTACCTAGTATAGGTGTTCACCCTCGTCAAAGCAATGCACCATAAGTCAGGAAAAAACGTTTCTAATACTCCACTCTTTCGAGGCGCAGTCCGTGAGGAGGCGCGGTTTGTCCGGCCCGGGAGCGGTCGCGTGACGCGATGATACCAGGCAGCATATCGGGATCCAGGCGCCCGCGTCCGACCTCGATCAGGGTTCCGGCGATGATGCGCACCATTTGGTAGAGAAAGCCGTCACCCCGGACGACGATGCGGACCATCGGTTTATCGGTTACCACCTCGGCCCCAAAAAGCGTACGGACAGCAGACTTTACCGGTCGGCCCGAGGCCTGAAACGAGCTGAAGTCGTGCTGCCCAACCAGGTGCCCCGCCGCCTGCTGCATCGCGTCCACATCGAGCGGCCACGGGAAATGATAGCTGTACAGGCGGCGAAAAGGCGACGGAATTTTTCGGTTGTAAATGCTGTAGACGTATGTCTTGGCTACCGCGCTGTACCGGGCGTGGAAGTCGGGTTCCACTTCTTCCGCACTTACGGCGGCGATGTCGTCGGGCAGCCTGGCGTTAAGTGCTAGTACAATTCTCTCCGTGGGAATGGTCCACGCGCCGGTTTCAAAATGAACGACCTGGCCGAGTGCGTGCACCCCGGCGTCGGTTCGCCCGGCCCCGACTATCGGCACCGGCCGCTTGGCCAAAACCGACAAAGCGTTCTCCAGTTCGCTCTGAATCGTCCTAAGCCCTGAGCCGCTCTGCTTCTGGAAGCCGCTGTAGGCTGTCCCGTCGTAAGCGACCGTCAGTTTGATCTTACGCACCGTTCTCCTCAGGTGAATGAAAAAGGGGTCGGGCCCCTTTCTCAACTAGACGAGTTCAAGGATCGCCATCGGCGCTGCATCGCCCCGCCGGAATCCGGTCTTAATGATTCGGGTGTAGCCGCCCGCCCGGTCGTTATACTTCGGCGCGATATCGTTGAACAGCTTGCGGACGACGTCCTCATCAAAGATATACTCCAGCACCTGTCGCCTTGCTGCAAGGTCGTTCTTCTTGGCTACAGTGACCATCTTCTCCGCGATGCTGCGAACTTCCTTGGCCCGTGTTTCGGTTGTCGTGATTCGCTCTTCCTTAAACAGCGAAGTAACCATATTGCGCAGCATTGCCTTCCGGTGGTCAGTGCGAAGGCCCAGCTTTCTGTAACTCATTTTATCTAACGCTCCTTATTCCTCATCCTTACGAAGTTCAAGGCCGATTTCATTCAGCTTCGACACGACTTCCGCCAGTGACTTCTTACCAAGGTTACGGACTTTCATCATCTCTTCTTCGTTACGCTGGATCAGTTCCTCGACGGTATTGATGCCCGCCCGCTTCAAGCAGTTATATGACCGCACCGAGAGCTCCAGTTCCTCGATGGGCATTTCAAGAAGCTTGTTCTTTTTCTCTTCCTCTTTTTCAACCATAATCTCCACGTTGTTGACCGATTCGGTGAGGCTGGAAAAGAGGCGGAGGTGTTCAATCAGGATCCGCGCCGCCAGGCTGACCGCCTCATCGGGGCGGATGCTGCTGTCGGTCCAGACCTCCAGCACCAGTTTATCGAAATTGGTGTCCTGACCCACCCTCGTTTTCTCTACCTCAAAGTTCACCTTGGTCACGGGAGTGAAGATGGAGTCCATGGGAATAACCCCGATCACATGATTGCCCTGTCTGTTCTTCTCGGCGGGCACGTATCCACGGCCGCGCCCCACCGTAAGCTCGGCAAACATACGGCCGCCCTTGCCCACGCTGGCGATATACAGGTCGGGGTTCAAAATCTCTACTTCCGGGTCGGTGATGATATCGGAGGCCCTGATGATGCCTTCTTTCTCCACCTCAATCCGGATGGTCTTCTCCTCATCGCCGTGCATTTTCAGACGCAGGCCCTTGAGGTTCAAAATGATCTCGGTCACGTCTTCCCGGACACCGGGGATGGTCGAAAACTCGTGCAACACCCCGTCAATCTTGATGGCGGTCACAGCCGCGCCCGGAAGCGAAGCGAGCAACACCCTGCGCAGGGAATTGCCCAGCGTGATCCCGTAACCTCTTTCAAGCGGTTCCACGACGAATCGTCCGTAATTCTCCTCCGGACTTAACTCCACACATTCAATCTTGGGCTTTTCAATCTCAAGCATTGAAAACCTCCTCATTGGAAGGGAACATTCTACCGGGAGTACATCTCAACAATCAGATGCTCCTGCACCGGAATGTCAATCTGATCCCGCTCCGGTAGGCTGAGAACCCTGCCCTGAACTTGATCGGCATCGTACTCCAGCCAGGCCGGAGTAGTGCCCTCGGCAGCACGTTCCAATAATTCCTGGATCCGCGGGGTGGATTTGCTCCGTTCCTTGACTCCGATAACGTCCCCTACGCGCACCTGATAAGACGGGATATTCACTTTCCGTCCGTTGATCGTAAAATGACCGTGACGGATCAACTGCCGGGCTTCTGCGCGTGAGGCACCCAAGCCTAACCGGTAAACCACATTGTCAAAGCGCCGTTCCAAAAGCCTGAGCAGGTTCTCACCGGTTACACCGGGCTGCATGGCGGCTTTTTTGTAGTAATTGCGGAACTGCGTTTCCAGGATGCCGTAGAAACGACGCATTTTCTGCTTCTCACGAAGCTGGAGACCGTACTCTGTAATTTTACGACGGCCGCGCGTCTGTTGTCCGGGCGGTGTGGGCCGACGATCGATCGTGCAACGGGGACCATAGCACTTATCGCCCTTGAGATAGAGTTTTGTACCCTCCCGGCGGCAAAGACGGCAGCGCGCTTCTGTGTACCTTGCCATATCCTTACCTCCTATGCGCTATACACGCCGGCGCTTCGGCGGCCGGCAGCCGTTATGCGGAATGGGCGTAACGTCCTTGATTGAGCTGACTTCGAGTCCGGCGGCCTGCAACGAACGAATGGCCGCTTCACGGCCGGCCCCCGGTCCTTTCACCAATACCGAAACTTCTTTCATACCGTGTTCCATCGCGGCCTTGGCCGCCTTCTCGGCCGACAGCTGCGCCGCAAACGGCGTGCTCTTACGGGAGCCTTTGAATCCGACCGTACCCGCACTGGCCCAGGAAATCGTGTTTCCGTGCACATCGGAAATGGTGATCACGGTATTATTGAACGTAGACTTGATGTGCGCTACGCCCTGCTCAACATTCTTACGTTCTTTCTTTTTTGTTCTGACACGACGTGCCATTTACTGACCTCCCTTATTTCTTGCGGCGCACGCCAACGGTCTTCTTCGGACCCTTGCGGGTTCGGGCGTTGGTTCTGGTCCGCTGGCCACGCACCGGCATCCCGCGCCTGTGGCGCAGTCCACGATACGAACCGATTTCAATCAGCCTCTTGATATTAAGCGAAACTTCCCGCCGCAGATCACCTTCGACCTTCAGATTCTTATCGATATAGTCTCTGAGCTTGGAAATTTCGTCTTCGCTCAAATCACGTACGCGGGTGTCCGGGTTCACACCGGTCTCCGCCAAAATCTTCTGCGCAACCGAGCGCCCGATCCCGTAAATATAGGTAAGGGCAATTTCAACCCGCTTCTCCCTGGGCAAATCAACCCCAGCGATTCTTGCCAAGCACGTCCACCCCCTATCCTTGTCTCTGCTTATGTTTGGGATTACTGCAGATAACCATTACTCTTCCCTTGCGCTTGATGATCTTACACTTCTCACAGATCTTCCTCACAGACGGGTTAACCTTCACCTAAAAAGCCCCCTTAAACGAATCACTACTTATAGCGATACACAATCCGTCCGCGGGTCAGGTCATAAGGGGATAACTCAACCAAGACCCGATCCCCGGGCAGGATGCGGATAAAATGCATACGAATCTTCCCGGAGACATGTGCCAGTACCTTGTGGCCGTTGGGCAATTCCACGCGGAACATCGCATTGGGCAAGGGCTCAATTACTTTACCCTCGACCTCAATGACATCCTGCTTCACTCACACCCCTCCTTCTCCACAAAAACCTGGAGTACCTCACGCACTTCAACGTCGGAAATCTTGCGCCGCGTCAAGACTTTGTGGCTGATTTCCGTATTCGGTTTGGAATGTATCCGCAAGTGCTTTATGTTCTTCTTCTTGGGATTGGCAACCGTACGCCGAACCCCGTCAGCAACCAGAACCGTTGTATCATCTATACCTCTAATCACCAAGTAATACTGTCCTCGGTCTCGGCCGGCTTTAGAGCTGACCACCGTACCGACCTCAATCCCTACCGAGCCCATTCAATAGTACCCTCCTGCCTAAAGCCGGGTCAAGATTTCCGGCTCACCCCTGGTGATGGCGATCGAGTGTTCGAAGTGGGCGGACGGTTTACCATCCCGGGTTACTACCGTCCAATTATCCGGCAGTGTCATTACTTCGTGTGTGCCCATATTCACCATCGGTTCAATAGCCAGCGTCATCCCGGACTCCAACCGCGGACCGCGCCCCGGCTGCCCGAAGTTGGGCACCTGCGGTTCTTCGTGCATCTTGCTCCCGATACCGTGCCCGACATAGTCGCGCACCACCGAGTAACCGCGGCTTTCGACGTGCTCCTGAACCGCGTGCGAAATATCGCTCAGGCGGTTGCCGTCGACGGCCTGGCTGATTCCGGCATAGAGAGCTTCTTCGGTAACCCGGAGTAATTCCAAATCCTCCTCGCTGACGGTACCCACAGGAAAAGTTACGGCACTGTCTCCAAAATAACCATTAATTTCCGCCCCGATGTCAATACCGATAATATCTCCACTTTCCAATCTTCTTAAACCGGGAATCCCGTGTACCACCTGCTCGTTCACCGAGGTACAGATGCTGGCTGGAAAACCGTACAATCCTTTGAATGCAGGCTTGGCGCCCTGCCTCCGGATATAGTCCTCGGCGATGGTGTCGAGCTCCTGCGTGGTAACCCCGGGCACAATCGCTTTCTCAAGTTCGGCGAATGTTCCCGCCACCACCCGTCCGGCATCACGCATATATTTCAGTTCCCGGCTTGATTTCTTGGTAATCATAAGAGACAGACCAACCCTACTTTATGAATCCTTGATAGCTCCGCATCAGCAGATGCGATTCCACCTGTTTCATCGTTTCCAGAGCCACGCCGACCACAATCAGCAGGGCCGTGCCGCCGAAATAAATGTTCGGGATTTTCGTCGCCAGCAGAACGAAGTTCGGCAAAATGGCGATCAGCGCCAAGAACACGCCGCCGGCCAGGGTGATACGGGACATAACGCGGCTGATGTACTCCGCCGTCGGACGCCCCGGCCTCAGTCCCGGGATAAACCCGCCGTACTTCTTGATGTTATCGGCCATGTCCACCGGGTTCATGATCACCGCTGTGTAGAAGTAGGTGAAACCGATGATCAGCAGTACATACGTGATCGTGTGCGCGAATGAACCCCAGTAGAACCAGCTCAGGAAGAAATCCGCCGCCCAGTTGCCGGAGAACCAGCGTGCCAGCTGCTCGGGGAAGATCAGCATGGATGAAGCAAAGATAACCGGAATCACACCGGCCTGGTTCACCTTAAGCGGCAGGTGGGTGCTCTGCCCGCCGTAAACCCGGCGTCCGATAACCCGCTTCGCATACTGCACCGGAATCCGGCGCTGCCCCTCGTGAATGGTCACGATGGCCGCGATCACCAGCACGCCGATAATCGCCAGCCCGACCACGCTGAGGATGTTGATGGTACCAACCTGAAGGTACTCAATCGTCCGGGCTACACCCTCCGGAACCCGGGATACGATACCGGCGAAGATCAGGAGCGAAATACCGTTCCCGATACCTCTTTCGGTAATCTGCTCGCCGAGCCACATGAGGAATACCGTGCCGGCGGTAAGGACGAGCGCCACGAACAGGTAGTTGATCACGCTCGGGCTGATGAGCGCGCCCTTGATGGCCACCGACATCCCGATCGCCTGGAGAAAGGCCAAGACGGCCGTCCCGTAACGCGTGTACTGGACAATCTTCTTACGCCCCTCTTCCCCTTCTTTGGAGAGCCGCTCCAGCGCCGGCACCACCACGGTTAAAAGCTGCATAATGATCGATGCGTTAATATACGGGATGATTCCCATCGCAAAGATGGAAAAGTTCTTGAACGCACCGCCGGAGATCACATCGAAGAACCCGAACAGGGCTCCGCTTGCGATCAGATCGGCCATGGCCTCCGGGCGCACCCCCGGCGTCGGGATATGCGCACCAATCCGGAACACCAGCAGCATCGCCAGCGTGAAGAGCAGTTTATTCCTAAGCTCGGTTACCTTCAGCGCCGTTTGAAGGGTACCTAAAAACTGCACTTAAATCACCTCGGCCTTTCCACCGGCGGCGGTAATTTTCTCGGTAGCCGACTTGGAAAAGGCATTAGCCCGTACCGTCAAGCTCTTCTTCAGTTCACCGTCTCCCAGAACCTTGATCCCGTCCTGGATCTTCTTGACCAGGCGAGACTCAATCAACAGTTCCGGCGTCACAACGGTACCCTCGTCAAAGCGGTTCAGGTCATCCACATTGATCGTGGCATACTCTTTGCGAAAAACATTGTTGAATCCCTTTTTCGGCATCCGGCGGAAGATCGGCATCTGGCCGCCCTCAAAACCGCGGCGTACACCACCGCCGGACCGGGAATTCTGACCCTTGTGCCCGCGCCCGGCCGTCTTGCCGTTGCCCGTGCCGATCCCCTGGCCTTTACGCTTGGGCTTGGTCCGGGCGCCCTTCGCCGGTTTCAGTTCTGATAAGTTCAACGACCACACCTCCTTTACACTTCTTCGACTTTCAGGAGATGTCTGACCTTGTCGATCATCCCTCTGATCTGAGGAGAATCCTCCTTGACAACCGTCTTATGCATCCGGGTCAGACCCAGGGCACGCACAGTCTGCCGCTGCTTCTCCGGTCTGCCGATGGGGCTCTTGATGAGTGTTAGTTTATAGCTGGCCACGGGTTATCCCCCCATCTTGAATTCCTTAACATTCTTGCCCCGCAGGCGGGCTACTTCTTCCGCCGTCTTCATCTTCTTGATCCCGTCCATCGTCGCGTGGACCATGTTGTTTGCGTTATTCGAACCCAAGGATTTGGTCAGGATGTCCTTCACCCCGGCCAACTCCAGGATCGCCCGCACCGGACCGCCGGCAATCACGCCGGTACCGGGTGCCGCCGGCTTCAACAACACTTTACCGGCACCATACTGTCCCACGATCTCATGCGGAATGGTAGTTCCAACCATGGGCACCTTAATTAGGTTCTTCTTGGCGTCCTCAATTCCTTTTCGAATCGCCTCGGGAACTTCGGCCGCCTTACCCGTTCCGGCACCCACGTGACCCTCACCGTCGCCCACGACGACCAGTGCGGAAAAGCTGAACCGCCGACCGCCCTTCACCACTTTGGCGCAGCGGTTGATAAAAACGACTCTCTCGGAAAGCTCCATCTTCGAAGCGTCTATCCTCGCCACAACATTCCCCCCTTTGCCTTAGGAGTGTTCATCAAAACTCTAGTCCCCCGGCCCGGGCGCCTTCGGCCACCGCCTTGATCCGGCCGTGATAGAGGTACCCCGCGCGGTCGAATACGACTTGTTTAATTCCTTTTTCGAGCGCCTTCCGGGCGATAAGCTCGCCCACCGCCCTCGCGGCCTCGACATTCCTTCCTGAGGTCAGTTTGCCGCGCAGCTCCGGTGATAGGGTGGAGGCGGCGCACAGCGTAACCCCACGCTCATCGTCGATCACTTGGGCATAAATATTGTTGAGGCTGCGAAAAACATTGATTCTTGGGCGTTGGGCCGTTCCAGAGATCTTCTTGCGTACCCGGATCCGGCGCTTCTCGCGTGCAGCCCTGCTGGTAGCCTTTGCGGCCACATCATTCGCCCCCTTTACTTACCTTTTGACGCCGGCTTTACCGGCCTTACGGCGAACATACTCGCCCTCGTAACGAATGCCCTTGCCCTTGTAAGGCTCCGGCTTGCGGACAGCCCGGATGTCGGCCGCCACCGCCCCGACCAGTTCCTTATCCGCGCCCTTGACGGTGATCTTGGTCGGTGCAGGTACTTCGATGGTGATCCCGGCCGGCGGTTCAATCTCAACCGGGTGGGAATAACCCACGGTTAATACGAGTTTTGAACCCTGCAGTGCGGCACGGTAGCCGACGCCCGACAGCTCCAGCTTCTTCTCAAACCCGGTGGACACTCCCTGAACCATATTCGCCACCAGGGTCCGCGTCAGGCCGTGCATACTCCGGTGGATGGGTTCATCGCTCGGACGGCTGACCGTAATCGTGCCGTTTTCCACGGACAGGCTGATGTCAGCCGGTATCTCCCTCTTGAGTTCACCCTTAGGCCCTTTTACCCGGACGGTATTTCCATCTACTGCGATATCGACCCCTTTGGGCAGGGGAATCGGCATTTTCCCTACGCGTGACATAAATTCACCTCCCGATAGTGCCTACCAGACATAGCAGAGTACTTCTCCGCCGATACCCAGTTGGCGGGCCTTTTTATCGGTCATAATCCCCTGCGAAGTGGACAGGATGGCAATACCCAACCCGCCGAGCACGCGGGGCACTTGGTCCTTCTTGGCATACACCCGAAGACCGGGTTTGGAAATCCGTTTGAGTCCGGTGATTACCTTCTCCTTGTTGCTGCCGTATTTAAGATAAACCCGGATCACGCCCTGTTTACCGTCGTCAAGCACTTCGTAGTCCCGAATAAAGCCTTCCTCTTTCAAGATGTCGCTGATGTCCTTCTTGATCCTAGAGGCCGGGATTTCGGTGGTTTGATGGTAAACGGTATTGGCATTGCGGATGCGTGTAAGGTAATCCGCAATCGGATCAGTCATCATTGGCCACTACCTCCTTTACCAACTGGCCTTGCGCACTCCCGGGATCTGTCCCTTATAGCAGAGCTCGCGGAAGCAGATCCGGCAGACGCCGAACTTGCGTATGTAAGCGCGTGGGCGACCACAAATCTTGCACCGGTTGTATTCCCGGACGGCAAACTTGGGTTCCCGCTTGGCTTTTGCAATCATTGACTTCTTGGCCATTAATATCGACCCTCCTTTAGTTAGGCTGGAAGGGCATACCCATAAGTCTCAACATCTCACGGCCTTCCTCGTCGGTATTGGCCGTGGTTACAAAGGTGATATCCATACCGCGGACCTTGTCGATCTTATCATAATTGATCTCCGGAAAGATCAACTGCTCTTTGATCCCAAGTGTATAGTTTCCGCGGCCGTCGAATGCTTTCGGCGAAACACCGCGAAAGTCGCGCACACGCGGAAGGGCGATATTCACAAGACGATCCACGAAATCATACATCCGGGAGCCGCGAAGAGTGACCTTAACCCCGATCTGCATCCCTTCCCGAACCTTGAACGCCGCTACCGATTTCTTGGCCCGTGTCACGACCGGGCGCTGACCGGTGATGGTCTGCAGATCATTCACGGCCGCGTCGATCGCCTTGGCGTTCTGGATCGCTTCACCCATTCCGATATTGATTACTACCTTTTCAAGCTTCGGCACCTGCATAACGCTCTTGTACTGGAAATGCTTCATCAAAGCAGGCACCACTTCTTGCTGATATTTTTCCTTCATTCCCGGCACTAGTCTTCAAGCCCCCTTTCTTCAAGCCTGATGGCAGACACTAACCAAGAATCTCCTTGCAGTGTTTACAGGTACGAACCTTCTTGCCATCATCCAGAACCCGGTGGGAAACGCGGGTTGGCTTGTGGCACTTGGAACACAGTACCATTACGTTCGATACGTGTATCGGTGCCTCCATCTCCTGAATCCCGCCCTGGGGCAGCTTACGGGTCGGGCGGGTGTGCCGCTTTACAACATTCACGCCCTCTACGATTACCCGGTTTGTACCCGGCAGGACTTCATTAACCTTGCCTCGTTTGCCGGCATCCTTGCCGCTGATAACAACCACCTGGTCGCCGGCCCTCACTTTGAACTTGCCCATCTTATTCCCTAAAACCTCCTTGCGAACCCGGATCTTGCGCTCTCTACAGCACCTCGGGTGCCAGGGAGACAATCTTCATAAATTCCTTATCCCTAAGTTCCCGGGCCACCGGACCAAAAATTCTGGTTCCCCTGGGGCTCTTATCGTCCTTAATCACCACGGCCGCATTATCGTCGAACTTGATATGCGAGCCGTCCGGACGCCTGATTTCCTTCTTGGTCCGCACTACCACGGCCTTGACCACATCGCCCTTCTTGACCACGCCTCCCGGGGCGGCCTCCTTGCAGGAGCACACGATAATGTCGCCTACGGAAGCATAGCGCCTCAGAGCACCGCCCAGAATGCGGATGCACAGCAATTTCTTGGCCCCGGTGTTATCAGCAACTTTAAGCACTGTTTCAGTCTGAATCAAGGCCTACACCTCCTTATCGCGGCGACCGCTCCAGAATTTCCGTCACCCGCCAGCGCTTGTGCCGGGACAACGGACGGGTCTCCATAATCTTCACCTTATCGCCTACACGGCACTGATTCTCAGCATCGTGCGCCATAAACTTCTTCGTCCGGCGGATAGTGCGGCCGTAAAGCGGGTGCCGCCCCAGAGTCTCGACCGCGACCACCACCGTCTGATCCATTTTGTCGCTTACGACGGTACCGGTACGCGTTTTCCGCAGTGAGCGTTCCACCGTCCTACCTCCTTACGCGTGTTTGATACCCAGCTCGCGTTCTCTGATGATCGTCTGAACCCGGGCAATGCCACGCCGAACCTCTTTCAATTTCATCGGGTTATCCAACTGTCCGGTAGCCATCTGAAACCGAAGCCTGAAAAGCTCATCCTTGCTGTCGGCCAGCTTTTTCTTCAATTCAGCATCAGTCAGGTTACGCAATTCCTTAACTTTCACCGGCCTCACCTACTTCCTCGCGTTTCACAATCTTTGTCTTACAAGGCAGTTTGTGAGAGGCAAGCCGCAGTGCTTCACGGCCCACTGCCTCGGGCACGCCGGCCAGCTCAAACAGGATGCGACCCGGTTTGACCACGGCCACCCAGTATTCGGGTGCACCCTTGCCGCTGCCCATCCGGGTTTCCGCCGGCTTCTGCGTGATGGGGCGGTCGGGGAAAATCCGGATCCACACCTGCCCGCCGCGCTTCACGTGACGGGTCATGGCGATACGGGCCGCCTCAATCTGCCTGCTGGTTACCCAGGCCGGGTCCATCGCCTGCAGGGCAAGCTCACCGTATTCGATCTTGGTGCCTGCCTTCGCTCTCCCTGCAGTGCTGGGACGATGCTGCTTTCTATACTTAACCCTTTTCGGCATCAACATAACTACTTGCCTCCTTGACGAGAAGCCTTTTCAGGCAGAACCTCTCCTTTGTAGATCCAGACCTTGACTCCGATCTTACCGTAAGTGGTTTTCGCTTCGGCAAAACCATAATCGATATCGGCACGGAGGGTGTGAAGAGGTACCTTGCCCTCGCTGTACCACTCGGTCCGGGCGATTTCAGCACCGCCCAGACGTCCGGCCACTGAGATCCGGATGCCCTTGGCGCCCATCTTCATCGAACGGCTGACCACCTGTTTCATCGCCCGTCTGAAGTGCATCCGCCGTTCCAACTGGGAGGCCACGTTTTCCGCCACCAGCTGGGCGTCCAGCTCAGGCGTCTTAACCTCCACGATATTTACGTTCACCTGGCGGCCGGTCATCTGCTCCAGTTCCTTGCGCAGCGTCTCCACTTCGGCCCCGCCGCGTCCGATAACGATACCCGGCTTGGCGGTGTGGATGGCAATGCGCAACCGATTCGCGGCGCGTTCGATGTGCACACGCGCAATCCCGGCCTGATAAAGCTTCTTCTTGATGTAGTCCCTTACTTTAACGTCTTCCAAAAGGAGGTCGGAGAAGTTCTTCTTGTCCGCGAACCACCGCGCGTCCCAATCACGAACGATTCCGAGTCTGAACCCTCTCGGGTCAACTTTTTGACCCACTACCTATCCCTCCTTTCCATCACTGACTACGACTGTGATATGACTGGTCCGGGACTTACGAAGGTTGGCCCGGCCGTAGGCCCTGGCTTTCCAGCGCTTCAAAACCGGCCCCTGATCAACGTAAGCCTTGGTGATAACCAAATCATCCCGGTTGGCCTCATAGTTGTGCTCGGCATTCGCCGCCGCCGACTTCACCACTTTGGCCACCACGTCAGCAGCCCGCTGCGGCGTAAACTGGAGAACGGCCAGGGCCTCATCCACTTTCTTGCCGCTGACCAGATTGACAACCTGACGCACCTTGCGGGGCGAAAGGCGTACGTATTTGGCAATGGCTCTAGCTTCCATCATGGAACCCCCCTTACTTCAACGCAGTGGAACGTTCGGTATGGTGACCGTGACCCCGGAAAGTGCGCGTTGGCGCGAATTCGCCGAAACGATGCCCTACCATGTCCTCCGTAACGTAGACGGGAACATGCTTCCGGCCGTCATACACGGCAACGGTGTGTCCGATCATCTGGGGGAAGATGGTCGATTGACGGGACCAGGTCTTAATAACCCGTTTCTCACCTTTTGCGTTCATTTCCTCAATCCGCTTTAAAAGCTTAGGACTGCAGTACGGCCCTTTCTTGATTGACCGACCCACAGCAAACCCCCCTTTCTTACTTACGCCGTTTCACGATCAGCTGGTTGCTGGCCTTGTTACGCTTCCTAGTCCTGGCACCCAGTGCCGGCTTGCCCCAGGGTGTAACCGGCGCGCGTCCGATGGGTGAACGACCCTCGCCACCGCCGTGGGGGTGGTCGACCGGGTTCATCACTACACCGCGCACCGTAGGCCGAATCCCGAGCCAGCGGGAGCGTCCCGCCTTACCGACCGTGATGTTCTCATGCTCAAGATTACCGACCTGACCGATGGTGGCCCGGCAATCCTGATGGAATAGTCTTACCTCGCCGGAAGGGAGGCGCACATGCGCATAGTCACCCTCCTTGGCCATCAGCTGAGCAGAACCGCCGGCGGAGCGGACAACCTTGCCTCCCTGTCCCGGATACATTTCAATATTGTGAATCAGCATTCCGGCCGGGATGTTCCGAAGAGGCAGCGCGTTTCCGACCTTGATGTCGGCATCGGGACCAGAAACCACCGTCTGCCCCACCTTCAGCCCCACAGGCGCGATGATATAGCGCTTCTCGCCGTCTGCATAATGCAGCAGGGCAATATTGGCCGAACGGTTCGGGTCATATTCAATAGTCGCCACCTTGGCCGGGATGTTATCCTTGTTGCGCTTGAAATCGATAATCCGGTACAGTCTCTTGTGACCCCCGCCGCGGTGCCGTACGGTCAGCCGGCCCTTGTTGTTGCGGCCGCCCGTTTTCCGGAGCGGTTCGGTCAGGGACTTCTCCGGTTCAACGGCGGTGATCTCACTAAAGTCCGATACCGTTACGAAGCGGCGTCCCGGAGAGGTAGGTTTAAATTTTTTGATCGACATCCTTTTCCCTCCTTACTTAAACGCCTTCAAAAACTTCGATCTTGTCGCCCGGCTGCAGCGTCACGATCGCCTTCTTCACTTCCGGCGTCCGCCCGATGCCCGTCCGGCGACGAATCTCTTTACCCTTTAACCGCACGGTGTTTACCTTGACCACCTTCACCTTGAACAGTTCTTCCACCGCGCGCTTGATCTCGCTCTTGTTGGAACGCACATCCACCTCGAAGGTGTACTTGTTCCCCTCCAGCAGCGAGGTCGCTTTTTCGGTTATTCTCGGCTTCTTGATCACATCTTGTGCGAACTTCATCTGGACAGCACCTCCTCGACCTTGGCCACGGCATCCTTTGTGATCACCAGGTTGGGGTGATCAAGAACGTCGAGGACATTGAGATTGGCTGCTTCCAAAGACTTAACGCCCGGGATATTCCGTGAGGACCGCTCCACGCTGAAGTCCCGGTCGGCCGTAACCACCAGTGCCCCGTCGGCGGCCTTGAGGTTACCGAGTATATCCACCATTTTCCGGGTCTTCGGGGCGTCCAGACTGAGCTCATCCAGCACCAGAATCCGGCCCTCTTCAACCTTTGACGACAGGGCCGACTTGAGGGCCAGTCTCCGGACTTTCTTCGGCACACTGTATCTGTAGTCACGCGGATGGGGGCCGAACACGGTCCCGCCGCCGCGCCAGATCGGAGAACGTATGCTGCCGTGGCGTGCCCGACCGGTTCCCTTTTGACGCCAGGGCTTCCGCCCGCCGCCGCTGACTTCGGATCTGGTCTTGGTATCGTGAGTGCCTTTACGCCGGTTGGCAAGCTGCATCACTACAACCTCGTGCAGTACAGCCTCATTCACGGCCTGCCCGAATACAGCATCGCTCAGTTCGAGCTCACCCACTTGATCGCCGTTAACGTTATATACTGCTACCTTGGGCATTACCGCTCCTCCTTTCTCACCTGGCTTTGCGGGCTTCCTTGATCAGCAATAGCCCGCCGCGTGGTCCCGGAACGGCACCCTTTATCGCCAGCAAGTTTCTATCGGCGTCTACTTTGACAACCTCGAGATTCTGAATCGTCACCCGTTCATTACCATACTGTCCGGGCAGTTTGCGCCCCTTGAATACACGGGCCGGACCCTTTGCGGCCAGCGCGCCGGGACGGCGGTGATACTTGGAGCCGTGCGCCATAGGACCGCGGTGAAAGCCGTGCCGCTTGATGCCGCCCGCAAAACCGCGTCCCTTGGTCGTTCCCACAACGTCGACCAGCTGGCCGGGTTCAAACACATCACATTTAATCTCCTCGCCGACCTGATAGTTGTCGACGTCCTTGGTTCTGATCTCACGCAGATAGCGTACGGCTTTCAAACCGGACTTGGCCAGATGTCCGCGCACCGGCTTATTGACCAGCTTTTCGCGCCGTTCGCCCAACCCCAGCTGTATGGCGTTATAGCCGTCCCGATTCTCGGTCTTTTTTTGCACCACGGTGCAGGGACCGGCTTCAATCAGGGTAACCGGTACGGCTAAACCTTCGGGAGTGAAAATCTGCGTCATGCCCAACTTGCGCCCAAGGATTCCCTTGGCCATTGTTCACACCTCCTGCTACACACAAATCGCTACAGCTTGATTTCGATGTCAACGCCGGCCGGCAAATCCAGACGCATCAGAGCGTCAACCGTCTTGGGCGTCGGTTCGAGAATATCGATCAGGCGCTTGTGCGTTCTAATCTCAAACTGCTCGCGCGAATCTTTATCCTTATGCGGCGAACGCAATATCGTGTAAATGTTTTTCTCGGTGGGCAGGGGGATCGGACCGGCTACGTTGGCACCGGTTCGCTTCGCCGTGTCCACAATCTTCTGCGCCGACTGATCAAGCATGTTGTGGTCAAAAGCTTTCAGCCGGATGCGGATCTTTTGCCTTTCCATAACGAACCTCCCGCCTACTCGTTAATCCCCGTCACCACGCCTGCGCCTACGGTACGACCACCTTCACGAATGGCGAAGCGCAGCCCTTCTTCAATGGCAATCGGGGTGATCAGTTCCACATCCATGCGGATGTTGTCGCCGGGCATAACCATCTCTACGCCCTCGGGCAGATTGATGACGCCGGTCACGTCGGTGGTTCGGAAGTAAAACTGCGGACGGTAGCCGTTGAAGAACGGGGTGTGCCGGCCGCCCTCTTCCTTGGTCAGAACGTACACTTCGGCGCTGAACTTGGTCAGCGGACGAATGCTGCCGGGCTTGGCGAGCACGTGGCCGCGCATCAGCTCTTTGCGGTCAACGCCGCGCAGCAAACAGCCCACGTTGTCGCCGGCCTGCGCAAAGTCCAAAATCTTCCGGAACATCTCAACGCCGGTGACCACGGTCTTGCGCGGCTTCTCTTCAAAACCGACGATCTCAACTTCGTCACCGGTCTTGACCGTACCGCGCTCTACTCTGCCGGTGCCGACCGTGCCGCGGCCGGTGATCGAAAAGACGTCCTCGACGGGCATCAGGAAGGGCTTGTCGACGTCGCGCTCGGGGGTGGGAATGTATTCGTCAACCGCGTCCATAAGGTCCCAGATCGCTTTGCAGTGCTCGCACTCGCGGGTGCCGCAGCCGCATTCCAGGGCCTTTAACGCTGAACCGGTGATGACCGGGGCGTCGTCGCCGGGGAATTCATACTGGGACAAAAGCTCGCGGACTTCCATCTCTACGAGCTCGAGAAGTTCGGGGTCGTCAACCTGGTCGGCTTTGTTCAAAAAGACGACGATGGACGGCACGGCCACCTGGCGCGCCAGCAGGATGTGCTCGCGGGTCTGCGGCATGGGACCGTCGGCCGCCGAAACCACCAGAATCGCCCCGTCCATCTGGGCCGCGCCGGTGATCATGTTCTTGATGTAGTCGGCGTGACCGGGGCAGTCCACGTGCGCGTAGTGGCGCTTTTCGGTCTCGTACTCGACGTGCGAGGTGTTGATCGTGATGCCGCGGGCTTTCTCTTCAGGAGCGGCGTCGATCTCGTCATATTTCTTGAACGTGGCCTGGCCGAGCTTCGACAATGTAAGCGTAATCGCTGCCGTAAGCGTGGTCTTGCCGTGGTCCACGTGACCGATGGTGCCGATGTTCACGTGGGGTTTGGTGCGCACATATTTTTCCTTAGCCATTTTCGATCAGTTCCTCCTTAGGAAAATTTTAGTGATTATTAATATTTTTTGATAAGCTTATCCGCAATATTCTGCGGCACTTCCGCATACTCCGAAAACTGCATGGTATAGGTTCCCCGACCCTGGGTGCGGGAACGAAGCTCGGTGGCGTAGCCGAACATTTCCGCCAACGGCACCCGTGCATGCACCAGACGGGTCTTACCCTGCAATTCCATGTCGGCGATTTGCCCGCGCCTTGCGTTCAGGTCGCTGATCACGTCTCCGGTGTATTCCTCCGGCACCACGACCTCAACCCGCATAATCGGTTCCAACAGTACCGGATCAGCCTTGACGGCCGCATCCTTAAAAGCCATCGAGGCGGCAATCTTGAAGGCGACCTCCGAGGAGTCCACCGGGTGATACGAACCGTCCACCAGTTCGACGCGAACGTCCATCACCGGATAACCGTAAAGCACGCCGCTGTGGAGGGCATCAAGCACACCGGCTTCCACGGCCGGAATGTATTCCTTAGGCACCACTCCGCCGACAATACTGTTCACAAACTCAAAGCCCTGTCCCCGCTCGCGCGGCTCGATCGCAAGTACCACATGTCCGTACTGACCGCGACCGCCGCTCTGCCGTACAAACTTTCCTTCAGCCTTGGCGCTGGAGCGCACGGTCTCCTTATAGGCGACCTGTGTCCGTCCGACATTGGCCTGCACCTTGAACTCACGCAGCAGGCGGTCCACAATAATCTCCAGATGAAGCTCGCCCATCCCCGAAATCACGGTCTGGCCGGTTTCCTCATCATATTTGATCTTAAACGTGGGATCCTCTTCGGCCAGACGCGCCAGGGCCACACCCATCTTATCCTGGTCGGCCTTGGTTTTCGGTTCGATCGCCACCCAGATCACCGGATCGGGAAAGACCATTGTCTCCAATATGACCGGCTCTTGTTCATCACAAAGAGTATCGCCCGTCGTCGTAAACTTCAGTCCCACGGCGGCCGCGATATCTCCCGCACAAACCTCATCCACGTCCTCCCGGTGGTTGGCATGCAGTCGCAGAAGTCTCCCGATACGCTCCTTCTTATTCTTTGTAGAGTTGTATACATAAGACCCCGACTTGAGCGTACCGGAATACACACGGAAAAAGGTCAGTTTTCCGACGTAAGGATCAATCATAATCTTAAAGGCCAAAGCCGAAAAAGGCGCGTTTTCGTCGACCGGACGCTCTGCTTCCTGATCCGTACCCGGAATGACGCCACGTACCGCAGCAATATCACTGGGCGACGGCAGGAAATCCACCACCGCGTCCAGGAGCGGCTGCACACCCTTGTTCTTATACGAAGAACCACAGAGGACGGGAATCATCGACAGACTCAGAGTGCCCTTACGGATGCCCCTCTTAATCTCCTCGGGAGTGATCTCCTCACCCTCAAGGTACTTATCGAGCAATTCCTCGTCGGTTTCGGCAACGGCTTCCAGCAGCTTATCGCGGTACTCAGCCACGAGTTCGGCCATGTCATCCGGGATGTCAATGTACTTATAATCCTTGCCCAGATCGTCAAGGTACAGGAACGCCTGATTGTTGATCAGATCCACAATCCCCCGGAAGTGTTCTTCCGCGCCGATCGGCAACTGAACGGCCACCGGGTTGGCACCTAGTTTGCTTCTTATCGAATTCAGGCTCCTATGGAAATCGGCACCTATCCGGTCCATTTTATTGATGTAGGCAATGCGCGGCACGCCATACTTGTCGGCCTGACGCCATACCGTTTCCGATTGGGGTTCAACCCCGCCTACAGCACAAAAGACCGCGATCGCTCCGTCAAGCACGCGCAGGGAGCGTTCCACTTCGACCGTGAAGTCCACGTGGCCTGGTGTGTCAATGATGTTAATCCGACAATCGCGCCAAAAGCAGGTCGTCGCCGCGGAAGTAATCGTGATTCCGCGCTCCTGCTCCTGGGCCATCCAGTCCATAGTCGCCGCCCCATCGTCAACCTCGCCGATACGATGCACCCTACCGGTATAGAAGAGGATCCGCTCGGTCGTCGTCGTCTTGCCGGCGTCGATGTGTGCCATTATTCCGATGTTTCTTGTCTTCTCGAGCGGAAAAGACCGGCCCATCAGTCTACCTCCCTACCACCTGTAGTGTGCAAACGCCTTGTTCGCCTCCGCCATGCGGTGCGTATCCTCTCTCTTTTTCGCGGCTCCGCCGACACCGTTTGCGGCATCCATGATCTCGGCCGCCAGTTTTTCCTTCATAGTCCGCCCCGGTCTCTGACGGGCATAGGTGGTCAGCCACCTGATCGCCAGCGTCTGCTTTCTCTCCGGGCGAACCTCAACCGGCACCTGATAGTTGGCACCGCCAACACGCCGGGGCCGTGTTTCCACGATAGGCATCACGTTTTTCATAGCCTGCTCGAACACTTCCATTGGGTCCTTGCCGGTTTTCTCCCGTATGATATCAAAGGCGCCGTAGCAGATTGCCTCCGAAACGCTTCTTTCACCATCAAGCATGACCTGATTAATCAGCTTGGTCAGCACCTTGCTATCGTACACGGGGTCAGGCAGGACTTCCCTCTTCGGTACAGCTCCTCTGCGAGGCACTGTCTTCCCCCCTTACTTCTTGGGCCGTTTGGCACCGTATTTCGAGCGACCGCGATTGCGGTTCGCCACACCCGCGGTGTCCAATGCCCCGCGGATGATATGATAGCGTGCACCGGGCAGATCCTTCACCCTGCCGCCGCGGACCAAAACCACCGAGTGCTCCTGCAGGTTGTGCCCGATTCCCGGGATATATGTGGTAACCTCATAACCATTCGTCAACCGGACACGGGCCACCTTACGCAGTGCCGAATTCGGTTTCTTGGGCGTCGTCGTGTACACGCGCGTGCAAACCCCCCGCCGCTGCGGGCATTCGGTCAGGGCCGGTGAAGCCGATTTCTTGCTGAGGCTCTTCCGCCCCTTACGTATAAGTTGGCTGATGGTGGGCATTCTTACACACCTCCTCACTGCTAAACTTAAAAAACAGTATGCCCCCTACCTGACGGTAAGGGGCATCAAAAAACTGCTTACTCCTTAGTAATTGCCGCGGACGCACATCCGACCGATATGCCGCAGGCCTTACCCAGTTCCCGCATCGAGGGAACCTCAACCAGCGGAATCGCTTTCGCCCGGCAGGCCCGTATAATCGGATCCACTACACGTACGTCGGCATCCTGTGCCAAGTACACGGCCTGAGCCTGCCCCCGCTGTATTGCTTTAAGAGTCTGCTTTGACCCCACCGTCTTTTCCCGGGCTGCGCTCAATCTCTCGAAGGGCACCTGACCTCATCCCCCCAAGAATCACACTTAAAAATGATAGCACCGCCTTATTTGTTTGTCAACGCAAAACTACTGAATTTGTACATCCTCATCGATTATTTCTGAAACAGGCGGTTCTTCACCCATCACCTCGATATGCCGGTAGCGGGACATCCCCGTACCCGCCGGAATCAGTTTACCGATGATCACGTTCTCCTTCAGGCCAAGGAGCGGATCAACCTTGCCCTTGATGGCCGCTTCGGTCAATACTCTGGTCGTCTCCTGGAAGGAAGCCGCCGAGAGGAACGAATCGGTAGCCAGCGAAGCCTTGGTGATTCCCAACAGAACCGGCCTGGCGGTTGCTTCGGCACCGCCTGCTTCGGCCACCCGCTTGTTTTCCTCCTCCAGCGCGAGGATATCCACCAGCCCCCCCGGAAGGAAATCGGTGTCACCGGGATCCTCAATTTTCACCTTGCGCATCATCTGACGCACAACAACCTCGATGTGCTTATCATTGATATCGACCCCCTGCATGCGGTAGACACGCTGCACCTCCTGCAGGAGATAGAGCTGAACGGCCCCCACGCCCTTGATCTTGAGCAGGTCGTGCGGGTTTACCGAACCCTCGGTCAGTTCGTCGCCGGCCGAAACACGGTCTCCGTCCTGAACCTTCAGGCGTGATCCGAACGGCACGGCGTAAACCTCCCGCTCACCGTCGGCGCCCACGACTTCGACCTCGCGGCGGCCTTTACTCTCTCTGATTTCCACAACACCGCTGATCTCGCTGACCACCGCCTGTCCCTTGGGCTTGCGGGCTTCAAACAGCTCCTCCACCCGGGGCAGACCCTGCGTGATGTCGTCACCGGCCACACCGCCGGTATGGAAAGTCCGCATCGTCAGCTGCGTGCCCGGCTCACCGATCGACTGCGCGGCGATGGTGCCGACCGCCTCCCCGATATCGACCGGATGTCCGGTGGCCAGATTGCGTCCGTAGCAGCGGCAGCAAACCCCGTATCTGCTCTTGCAGGTCAGCACCGACCGTACCGGCACTTCCTTAATTCCGGCGGCGATGATCTTTTCTCCTGTGTCTTCATCGATTTCAGTATTTCGTGTAACCAGCACTTCGCCCGTCTCGGGGTGTACAACGTCCTCGGC
Organism: uncultured Peptococcaceae bacterium; assembly: GCA_965544035.1. Taxonomy (GTDB): domain Bacteria; phylum Bacillota; class Desulfotomaculia; order Desulfotomaculales; family Desulforudaceae; genus CBEULR01. The sequence goes on from CBEULR010000020.1 coordinate 22,412, forward strand.
GGCGAGACGGCCGACGATCCGGTCGATCAGCGGCTCGATGATCTCCGCACCGTCACTCACATCCCGCACCGTAATGTATTCGTCGGTACCGCAGTCCAGCTCGCGCACAATGACGTCCTGCGCCACGTCGACCAGACGTCTGGTAAGGTAACCCGAATCGGCGGTGCGCAGGGCGGTGTCGGCCAAGCCCTTCCGGGCACCGTGCGTTGAAGTAAAGTATTCCAGCACGGTCAGCCCCTCGCGGAAGTTCGCCCGGATCGGCTCCTCGATAATCCGGCCCTGGGGGTCGGCCATCAGCCCGCGCAATCCCGCAAGCTGGCGGATCTGCGCAATGTTACCGCGGGCGCCCGAAGTGGCCATCATATACACCGGATTAAACTTGTCCAGAGTCCTGAGCAGTTCCTCGGTTACCTCGTTTGTGGCCTCGGTCCAGGTCTTGATCACGTTCCGGTAGCGTTCCTCGGCCGTAATCAGCCCGCGCCGGTAATCGTTTTCAATCGAGCGCACGTCCTCTTCGGCTCTGGCGAGAATCTCGGCCTTTTTCTCAGGAATAACAATATCACTGATACCAATGGTGAGTCCGCCGCGGGTCGCATACTTAAAGCCCAGAGCCTTGATCCCGTCGAGCACCTCCGCCGTCCGGGCGTACCCGAACTTGCGGAAGCAGCGGTCGACAACCTTGGCCATGGTCTTCTTGTCGATCAGTTCATTGTAATAGCCCAATTCACGCGGCAGTACTTCGTTGAAGATCACGCGGCCCACCGTCGTCTCAATCAGGCCCATTTCCGGCATTCTCACCTTGACTTTGGCCTGCAGATCGACGGCCCGTGCGTGATAAGCCAGTACCGCTTCATCGGGGCTGGCAAATACCTTGCCCTCACCCTTGGCTCCGGGCTTCTCGATGGTCAGGTAGTAGATACCGAGCACCATGTCCTGCGTCGGGATCGACACCGGCCGCCCGTCCTTCGGGTTCAGGATGTTATTGGTGGAAAGCATCAGCAGCCTGGCTTCGGCCTGGGCCTCTGCCGAAAGCGGCACATGCACCGCCATCTGGTCCCCGTCAAAGTCGGCGTTGTAGGCCGAACAAACCATCGGGTGAATCTGGATCGCCCGTCCTTCCACCAAAACGGGCTCAAAAGCCTGGATGCCGAGACGGTGAAGGGTCGGTGCCCGGTTCAGCAGAACCGGATGCTCCTTGATGACATCTTCAAGCACGTCCCAAACCTCGGGCCGCACCCGTTCCACCATGCGCTTGGCGCTCTTGATGTTGTGGGCGTGTCCGTCACTGACCAGCCGCTTCATCACGAAAGGTTTGAACAGCTCCAGGGCCATCTCCTTCGGCAGGCCGCACTGGTGCAGTTTCAGCGAAGGCCCGACCACAATCACCGAACGGCCCGAATAGTCCACTCGTTTACCGAGGAGGTTCTGACGGAACCGGCCCTGCTTTCCTTTTAACATATCGCTCAGCGATTTCAGGGGGCGGTTGCCCGGACCGGTCACCGGGCGGCCGCGCCGGCCGTTATCGATCAGGGCATCGACAGCTTCCTGAAGCATCCGCTTCTCGTTGCGCACGATAATGTCGGGGGCTCCCAGTTCCAGGAGCCTCTTCAGCCGGTTATTGCGGTTGATCACCCGACGGTAAAGGTCATTTAAGTCAGAGGTGGCAAACCGGCCGCCGTCCAGCTGCACCATCGGCCGCAGTTCGGGCGGGATTACCGGCAGCACATCCATAATCATCCACGACGGGTGGTTATCCGATTTTCGGAACGCTTCCGTGACTTCCAGACGGCGGATCGCCCGGATCCGGCGCTGCCCGGTCACCGTCTTGATTTCCTGGCGCAGTTCCGCGGTCAGTTCCTCGAGATCGATCTCATCGAGCAGAATCTTTATCGCTTCCGCGCCCATCAGCGCCTTAAAGGAATTACCATACTTGTCGCGGTATTCCCGGTATTCCTGATCGGTCAAGAGCTGCTTCTTGATCAGCGGGGTATCCCCGCCGTCGATCACGATGTAAGAAACAAAATACAGTACCTTCTCCAGAGCCCGGGGAGACATGTCCAAAAGCAGCCCCATCCGGGACGGGATGCCCTTGAAATACCAAATATGCGATACCGGAGCGGCCAGCTCGATGTGGCCCATTCTTTCACGGCGCACCTTCGAGCGGGTCACTTCGACACCGCAGCGGTCACACACGACACCCTTGTAGCGTACACGTTTATATTTCCCACAGTGACACTCCCAGTCACGGGTGGGGCCGAATATTCTTTCACAAAACAGCCCGTCGCGCTCCGGCTTCAAGGTACGGTAGTTGATGGTCTCGGGCTTCTTCACTTCGCCCCGGGACCAGCCCCGAATCTGCTCCGGTGAAGCCAGGCCGATTTTTATACGGTCGAAGTTGGTAAGATCTAACACCGAACAAGCTCCCCCCATTAATAATTTTCTTCAGTGTCTTCAAGAGGGCTGTCCCCTTCTTCCAACTTGTCGCCCGCCTCCTCATTCAGTATTTGTTCGGAGTCCACATCGTCCCCATATATTCCCATTTCTGTTTCTTCTTCTGTCTCTTCCTCTTCTTCAGATCCTTCTTTCGCGCCGGTTTCCCCTTCGATAAAGTCGCCTTCCGGATGGGCTCGGGGCATTCGGACATCAAGACCTAACTCTTTTCCGGTCTCGGCAATATCATCCTCAATCTCCCGAATCTCCACTTCGGTGTTGTCCTCGGAAAGCACCCGTACGTCCAGCCCCAGACTCTGCAACTCCTTGATCAACACCTTAAACGACTCCGGTACGCCCGGCTCGGGAACGTTTTCACCCTTGACGATGGCCTCGTAAGTCTTAACCCGGCCGACCACGTCATCCGATTTTACGGTCAGGATTTCCTGCAGCGTGTAAGCCGCACCATAGGCCTCCAAAGCCCAGACTTCCATCTCACCGAAACGCTGTCCGCCGAACTGGGCCTTGCCGCCCAACGGCTGCTGGGTGACCAGGGAATACGGGCCCGTCGACCGGGCGTGGATCTTGTCGTCAACCAGGTGGGCCAGCTTCAGCATGTAGAGACAGCCGACGGTCACCTCGTTGTCGAACGGTTCTCCGGTACGTCCGTCGCGAAGCTGAATCTTCCCGTCGGTGGGAAGGCCGGCCTCACGCAGACTCTCAACGATATCCGACTCCAGCGCTCCGTTAAAGACCGGGGTGGCGATATTGTAACCAAGCACCTTGGCCGCCCACCCGATCTGGGCCTCCAGCACCTGCCCGATGTTCATTCGGGACGGTACGCCCAGCGGATTCAGTACAATCTCAATCGGTGTGCCGTCGGGTAAGAAGGGCATATCCTCATCAGGCACGATCCGGGCGATGACACCCTTGTTCCCGTGGCGTCCGGCCATCTTGTCGCCCTCGGACAGCTTGCGCTTCTGGGCAACATAAGCCCTGACCAATTGATTGACACCGGGTGGAAGCTCATCCCCGTTTTCACGGGAGAAGACCTTGACATCGACCACCTTGCCCGATTCACCGTGCGGCACCCGGAGCGAGGTGTCACGCACCTCACGCGCCTTCTCGCCGAAGATCGCCCGCAGAAGCCGTTCCTCGGCCGTAAGCTCGGTTTCGCCCTTCGGCGTCACCTTGCCGACCAAGATGTCCCCCGGCCGCACCTCGGCCCCGACACGGATGATACCGCGCTCGTCCAGGTCCTTCAGGGCGTCCTCGCCGACGTTGGGGATGTCCCGGGTGATCTCCTCGGGTCCCAGCTTGGTGTCTCTGGCATCACATTCATACTCCTCGATGTGAATCGAAGTGTATAAATCGTCCCGGACCAGTTTCTCACTGACCAGGATGGCATCCTCGTAGTTGTAGCCTTCCCAAGGCATAAATGCGCAAAGCACATTGCGGCCCAGCGCCAGTTCGCCGTTATCGGTCGAGGGACCGTCGGCGATCACCTCACCGGCCTTGACCACCTGGTTGACCCAGACAATCGGACGCTGGTTCAGGCAGGTGCCCTGGTTGGAACGGCCGAACTTGATCAGGCGGTAGGTGTCGACCACCCCGTCATCCCGCCGGATCTTAATCTCGTCGGCGGTGACCCGCTCGACCACGCCACCGTGCTTGGCAATCACCACAACACCGGAATCGTACGCCGCCTTAGCCTCAATGCCGGTACCGACATAGGGCGCCTCGGTGTTGAGCAGCGGCACGGCCTGACGCTGCATGTTCGCCCCCATCAGCGCCCGGTTCGCGTCGTCGTGCTCCAGGAAAGGAATCAGCGAGGTGGCCACACTGAAGACCTGCTTGGGAGACACGTCCATATAATCGAGTTTTTCGACGCGCACGTTCAGGATATCGCCCCGGTAGCGGGCGTGCACCCGTTCTTCCAGGAAGTATCCCTTCTCGTCAAGCAAGGCGTTGGCCTGTCCGATTACATAGTCTTCTTCCTCGTTGGCCGTCATGTACACGATTTCATCGGTGGCGCGTTTTGCTTCTTTATCCACCTTACGGTAGGGTGTTTCGATAAAACCGAACTCATTCACCCGGGCGTAAGTAGTCAGCGAACCGATCAGCCCGATGTTCGGACCTTCAGGGGTCTCAATCGGGCACACCCGTCCGTAGTGGGAATGGTGCACGTCACGGACCTCGAAACCGGCCCGTTCACGCGACAGACCGCCGGGACCGAGTGCCGAAAGGCGCCGCTTATGGGTGAGTTCGGCCAATGGGTTGGTCTGGTCCATAAACTGCGAAAGCTGACTCGACCCGAAAAACTCCTTCACCGCAGCCACAACCGGACGAATGTTAATCAGGACCTGGGGAGTGATGACCTCCACATCCTGAATGGTCATGCGCTCGCGGACCACACGCTCCATGCGCGCCAGACCGATCCGGAACTGATTCTGCAGCAGTTCGCCCACCGAACGCAGACGCCGATTGCCCAGGTGGTCTATATCGTCCACCCGGCCCTCACCGTCGATCAGCGTCAGTATATTCCGCACGGTGGCGATGATATCTTCCTTGGTCAGTTCCCGGATGAATTCACGCTCCACCGGCACTTCTTTCTTCAAATAAGGATCAAACACCGTTTCACCGGACTGCTCTTCCGGATAACGGTAGAGAATGCCGTGTTTCAGTTTGGTAAAAAGCTTGTAACGGCCCACCGGTGCCAAATCGTAGCGCTTCGAATCAAAGAAAAGAGACTCCAGAAGCGAACGGGCGCTGTCGGCCGCCGGCGGTTCACCCGGACGCAGGCGCTTGTAGATTTCAATTAGGGCTTCTTCTTCGTTCTCGGCATTGTCTTTGGTGAGTGTTTCCTGAATGCTCTTATGATCTCCGAAAAGCTCCAGCACGCTGGCTTTTGAGCCGTACCCCAGCGCCTTGATCAAAACGGTGGCCGGGATCTTGCGCGTCCGGTCCACCCGGACCCAGATATGGTCCAAGACATCGGTTTCAAACTCCAACCACGCCCCGCGGTTGGGGATGATCGTCGCGGTGTAAAGGTACTTGCCGCTGGTGTCCTGTGTTGAACCGAAGTACACTCCGGGGGAACGCACCAACTGGCTGACAATGACTCTCTCGGCGCCGTTGATGATAAAGGTACCCTGTTCGGTCATCAACGGAAAATCGCCCATAAAAACGTCCTGTTCTTTGACCTCGCCGGTTTCACGGTTGATCAGGCGAACCTTGACCCGAAGAGGCGCAGCGTAAGTCACGTCCCGGTCTTTGCACTCCTGGACCGAATACTTGGGCTCCCCCAAGGTGTAATCGAGGAATTCCAAGACCAGGTTGCCCGTGAAGTCCTGGATTGGGGAGATATCGTGAAACACTTCCCGGAGTCCCCGATCCAAAAACCAGTGGTAGGAATGCTTCTGAACCTCGACCAAATCGGGCAGCTCCAGAATCTCGCGTTGCTTACCGTAAACCACCCGACTTCTGGGCTTTGCAGCCTGCATACCTCAACCCCCTGCATTGAAATACTAAAAGCAAGGTTCCAACAATTACCTCGCTTTCCTCTCCATATTACCCCTATCTAAGTAGTATAACCCCAGTATATCCTGAAATACACATATAAGGGCAACGACTAATTATGTTATCACATTACGCGATTTCAGTCAAGCAAAATTGCACCCCGATGATCGGGGTGCAATTGTTAAATTCGGATCGATTCGACCTTAACCGCTACTTGATTTCGATACCGGCGCCGACTTCCTCCAGCTTGGCCTTGATGGCTTCAGCCTCGTCCTTCGCAACCTTTTCCTTGACCGGCTTCGGAGCATTGTCGACCAGTTCCTTGGCTTCCTTAAGGCCGAGACCGGTAATCTCGCGCACAACCTTGATCACATTGATCTTCTTGTCTCCAACGCTCTTCAGGATGACGTCGAACTCGGTCTGTTCTTCTTCAGCAGGTGCAGCGGCGGCAGCAGCACCGGCGGCAGGCACGGCGGCAACAGCAGCAACCGGCGCGGCGGCCGATACGCCGAACTCTTCCTCCATAGCCTTGACCAGCTCAGCAAGCTCCAGCACGGTCAGGCCCTTCACAGCTTCGATAATCTCGTTCACTTTAGACATTGGGTTTTTAACCTCCTAAAATAAAAATTTTTCACGGAATGCAAACCTTGAGGCCTTCACATCGGTCGCGAGGAAACAGCCTTTTATGATGCTTCCTGGGCTTTCTTCTCTCGCACGGCCTCCAGAGCGTAAACCAGCTTACGGATGCTACCCTGCAGGACGCTGACCAATCCGGCGAGCGGTGCCTGGAATCCGCCTGCCACCTGAGCCAGCAGAACTTCACGCGGCGGGAGATCGGCCAGATTTTTCACATCATCCGCAGTGATGACCCGGCCTTCAACAACGCCGCCCTTGAAAGAAAACTGCTTGAGTTCCTTATCGAATTCGGTAACCACCTTGGGTACAGCGACAAAATCCTCGAACCCAAAGGCCAGGGCGGTCGGCCCGGTCAGGAACTGTTCCAGCCCCTCCAACCCGGCTTCCCGGGCGGCAATTGCGGTAATCGTGTTCTTGGACACGAACAGCTGCCCGCCCGACTCACGCATTTTCTTCCGAAGCCTGCTGAGATCGGCTACGTTCAGGCCGCGATACTCGGTAAAGACAACGACCTTGGCGTTGCTGAATTTCTCCTTCAGTTCGGCTACAGCCTTAACCTTTTCTTCTCTCGTTGCCGGCACCATTACACCTCCTTAGCACGAAAATAGAAAAGACCCCTGCAGACAGACGGCCTACAGAGGTCTTGTTTTCGACCTTGCAGATGCCAGTCCTCGGTTGGCCGGTGGACACCATTAAGCCTTGCGGCACCAACTGTCTACAGTCTGGGGTAAAACAGATGCCGGATGCCGGAAAGCGGGGGCCGGAAAGCACCCCGGTTCATCCTGACAAACTCGTCATCTGCTCTACACGTTTTAACTTGTCAACCCGCCCCAAGCATCCCGATACTCACGAAGTAAGACGCGGGAGTCGGAGCTGGGCAATTACGGATTCGTGAGCTTCAGGGGGTTCAGCCGGATACCCGGTCCCATCGTGGAGCTAATACTTGCCGCCTTCAGGTACTGCCCCTTGGCGGCGGCCGGCTTCGCCCTGATCAGCGCATCGATCAGTGTGCGCAGGTTCTCAAGAAGCTTATCCTCATCAAAGGAGATCTTTCCGATCGGGGCGTGCACGTTGCCTGCTTTATCAACACGGTAACTGATCTTCCCGGCCTTCACTTCTTTCACAGCCTGCGCCACATCAAAAGTCACCGTTCCCGTTTTCGGGTTCGGCATCAGACCGCGGGGACCGAGGATCTTACCGATCTTACCGACTTTGCCCATCATATCGGGCGTAGCCACGGCAACATCAAACTCCATCCAGCCGCCCTGGATTTTTTCTACCAGTTCCTCACCGCCCACGATATCCGCACCGGCTTCTTCTGCTTCCTTGACTTTCTCGCCCTTGGCAAACACCAGAACGGTACGGGTCTTGCCGGTTCCGTGCGGCAGAACAACGGCACCGCGCACCTGCTGATCGGCATGTCTGGGGTCGACACCCAGCCTGACGGCCACTTCGACCGTCTCATCAAACTTGGCGGGCGCCAGCTTCTTGAGCAGCGCCACGGCTTCGGCGGGCTCATAAGTCCGGTTGCGGTCTATCTGCTTCTTGGCCTCTGTTAGCTTCTTCCCTTGTCTTGGCACTTCAATTTCCTCCCTGTGGTGTTGGCGGAGAAAGCTCTCCTCCCACTAGTCTACGATTTCAATCCCCATACTCCTCGCGGTACCCTCAACCATCCTCATCGCCGCTTCCAGGTCGTTTGCGTTTAGGTCGGGCATCTTGAACTCCGCGATTTCCCGGATCTTATCCCGCGAGACCTTACCCACCTTGTTCTTGTTCGGTTCCCCGGAAGCCTTTTCAATGCCGGCCGCCTTTTTCAGGAGAACCGAGGCAGGCGGAGTCTTGGTCACAAAGCTGAACGTCCGGTCGGCATAGATCGTGATCTCAACCGGAATAATCAGACCGGCCTGTTTGGCCGTACGGTCGTTGTATTCCTTCACGAAACCCATGATGTTCACGCCGTGCTGGCCGAGTGCCGGACCGACCGGGGGCGCCGGTGAGGCTTTACCCGCTGGAATCTGCAACTTGACCACCGCTGCTACCTTTTTCGCCATACCGTCACCTCCTTAATCGATCTTCTCTATCTGGTAAAAATCCAACTCAATCGGCGTTTCACGGCCGAACATTGAGATCATCACTCTTAGTTTAGCCTTTTCGAAATTGATTTCTTCAACGGTACCAAGGAAGTTCTCGAACGGACCGGACGTAACCCGGATTTTTTCACCCGGCGCAACGTCAATCCTGAACTTGGGCTCCTCATCGCCCATCTTGCGGATGATCTGCTCGGCCTCTTCCCGAGACAGCGGAATCGGCTTGGAACCGACACCGACGGTACCCACGAAACCGGTTACTCCAGGTGTATTGCGCACCACACGGTAAGAATCGTCATTCATTATCATCTCGACCAGAACGTATCCGGGAAAGATCTTACGCTTGAATACCTTTCTCTTACCGTCCTTAACCTCGATTTCGTCCTCCATGGGCACAATGATACGGAAGATATGATCTTCCATATTCATCGATTCAATCCGCTTTTCCAAGTTGGCCTTGACCTTGTTCTCGTATCCGGAATAGGTATGCACTACAAACCACTGTTTGCTCACAAAAGGAGGCCCGGGCAACCCGGTCCCTCACCTCCCACTCTCTGAGGAATGTGTCCGGTAGCGAACACATGTCTTAGACTATGAAAAAGCCCGGCTGCGGGACACATGAACCCTAAGTCAAGATGCGGACCAGAATCTGGCTCAAGATGAGGTCAAAAATCCAGAGGATGGCCCCAACAAGCACCACGGCCACGAAGACAACGGCGGTGTAAATCACTACCTCACGCCGCCCGGGCCAGTGCACCTTCTTAAGCTCCCGGACAACACCTTCAAGGAAGTCTTTGGTGGTCGCAATAAAACCGGGGCCCTTTTTCTTGGCAGCCTCTTTTCGGGCGTCCCTGCCATCCTTCTTGAGGACTCTCTTCGGCTTGTCCGCAGCAGCGGCTTTGTCGCTTTGTCTGTCCTCCCGCTTCCTACCTACTGCCATAATCTCATCCCTGCTATATCTTACTTAGTCTCCTTGTGGAGAGTGTGCGTTCCACACCATCTGCAGTATTTCTTCAGTTCGATTCTACCGGGATCGTTCTTCTTGTTCTTGTTGGTTTGATAATTGCGCCGCTTGCACTGTGTACAGGCGAGCGTTACTCCGACACGCACTCTTACACACCTCCCACACAAAAAAAAACCCTTCGCCGGTGAATTAACGTATAAAATCTATCACAACTGGTTGTTGATGTCAAGGAGAAGCTGATCTCACCGGCTGTCACTAATTGCGGGCATAAGGGGGCGAACCTCAGCCCGCCCCCTTAACCCGGTCATATTCTACAATCCAGTCTTACTCGTTAATCCCCGTCACCACGCCTGCGCCTACGGTACGACCACCTTCACGAATGGCGAAGCGCAGCCCTTCTTCAATGGCAATCGGGGTGATCAGTTCCACATCCATGCGGATGTTGTCGCCGGGCATAACCATCTCTACGCCCTCGGGCAGATTGATGACGCCGGTCACGTCGGTGGTTCGGAAGTAAAACTGCGGACGGTAGCCGTTGAAGAACGGGGTGTGCCGGCCGCCCTCTTCCTTGGTCAGAACGTACACTTCGGCGCTGAACTTGGTCAGCGGACGAATGCTGCCGGGCTTGGCGAGCACGTGGCCGCGCATCAGCTCTTTGCGGTCAACGCCGCGCAGCAAACAGCCCACGTTGTCGCCGGCCTGCGCAAAGTCCAAAATCTTCCGGAACATCTCAACGCCGGTGACCACGGTCTTGCGCGGCTTCTCTTCAAAACCGACGATCTCAACTTCGTCACCGGTCTTGACCGTACCGCGCTCTACTCTGCCGGTGCCGACCGTGCCGCGGCCGGTGATCGAAAAGACGTCCTCGACGGGCATCAGGAAGGGCTTGTCGACGTCGCGCTCGGGGGTGGGAATGTATTCGTCAACCGCGTCCATAAGGTCCCAGATCGCTTTGCAGTGCTCGCACTCGCGGGTGCCGCAGCCGCATTCCAGGGCCTTTAACGCTGAACCGGTGATGACCGGGGCGTCGTCGCCGGGGAATTCATACTGGGACAAAAGCTCGCGGACTTCCATCTCTACGAGCTCGAGAAGTTCGGGGTCGTCAACCTGGTCGGCTTTGTTCAAAAAGACGACGATGGACGGCACGGCCACCTGGCGCGCCAGCAGGATGTGCTCGCGGGTCTGCGGCATGGGACCGTCGGCCGCCGAAACCACCAGAATCGCCCCGTCCATCTGGGCCGCGCCGGTGATCATGTTCTTGATGTAGTCGGCGTGACCGGGGCAGTCCACGTGCGCGTAGTGGCGCTTTTCGGTCTCGTACTCGACGTGCGAGGTGTTGATCGTGATGCCGCGGGCTTTCTCTTCAGGAGCGGCGTCGATCTCGTCATATTTCTTGAACGTGGCCTGGCCGAGCTTCGACAATGTAAGCGTAATCGCTGCCGTAAGCGTGGTCTTGCCGTGGTCCACGTGACCGATGGTGCCGATGTTCACGTGGGGTTTGGTGCGCACATATTTTTCCTTAGCCATGCATCCGAAAGCCTCCTTAGTACCATAATATGGCTATATTGTACTCTTTCCAAAAAACCAAGGTGTTTATTCGCGGCAGGTTGGATATTCTCCTGCTGACCGTCGCAAAAATCGTCCTAACAACGACAAAACCGGTCATCACGACCGGTTTCCTATCCAATGGTAGCGGTGGAGGGACTTGAACCCCCGACGCAGCGGGTATGAACCGCTTGCTCTACCATCTGAGCTACACCGCCATAATAATGGAGCCCATAGGCGGGATCGAACCGCCGACCTTATCCTTACCAAGGATACGCTCTGCCTACTGAGCTATATGGGCCTGATTAAATACATATTTGGTTGCGGGGGCAGGATTTGAACCTGCGACCTTCGGGTTATGAGCCCGACGAGCTACCGGCTGCTCCACCCCGCGTTAGTCAACATTCTCAGTATATCACAAACAACTGCCTCTAATCAACAACCACCTGGAAACAATATTTGGTTTGTCGGATTTGGCTCCTCAGAGACAGCTTCAAAAACCGCTGCAAACCTTGGTATTATTGGAGCCGGCGATGGGACTCGAACCCGCAACCTGCTGATTACAAATCAGCTGCTCTGCCAATTGAGCTACGCCGGCAATTCCTCAAGGCCAAAGCACTTCAGCGCCGGTTTCCGACCTGCGCTTCCGCACCCGAGCACCACCTATCTTAGCAAATATTGCGCCCCACGTCAATGGAAAACGGCCAAGTCTCCGTAGATCGACCAGAGTTTCGTTCAGCGCATTTTGCCCGGGTTAAGAAGGCATTG
>CBEULR010000021.1:0-33609 GCA_965544035.1 uncultured Peptococcaceae bacterium
ACTCTCCATCAAAACTCAAAAGAACATAACGCCACTGTTCAGTTTTCAAAGACCATTTGTGATGTGAGAGGTGGGAGGTCTGAGGTGTGATTCGCGAGGGAATTCGGCAAGCCGAATTCCTTCATCTGGTCCCCACTTCACACTTCTCACTTCTCACTTCTCAGGCACTCGTTTCTTGCCCGTCTGCTGTGGACTCGCTATGAGCCACAGCTATTAATATATCACTTTCGCGGCGACTATGTCAATTTGTATTTCTTGGCTGCGTTGGATTTCATTATCCCTTCTTCGCCGCAAGTCTTAATATAGCATGGCCCCGTCCCGTTGTAAACCGGAAATAGCCAGATTCAACATAAATAAATGAAGGAAATATCTCGGAATGGCAGCCCGAATTGTCCTGTCCGGCACCGAATTGTCAGTCTTGGCAGATATTTTGCCCTAGCATAATAAAAACATCGAGGGTACAATGGTTGGAGTATAATGAGATACTTCTTAAGGAGGTGCTGTTGTGACCCTTGTCGAGCAGGACTTTGAACTCGTGTTGGACAAGTCCAAAGAACTCGTAAAGGTTCTTAGTGAGGAAGCGCAGGAAATCGGTACTATTGAACGTGCCCGCCTGAAGTTTGAACTCCGGCTTGCTTATAATCTCAGTGCGAGTCTCTGTGCGAATAAGGAGTTGGCTGAAGAATTGCAGGAACTGATCACCGAATGCGAACTACTCCTCGTCTCGTGAAGTCCTTCTGCTTTGGGGCTGCGCAGCACGTGTCGACATAATGATTCCCAGAACAACAACAACTACTCCCGCAACCATGAAAGTATAACCGATTCCCAGTACGGCGGCCAGAACTCCGAATACAAATACGCCGCAAGTTATCCCTACGTCGAGGGAGTTTTCGTAGAGGCTCAGGGCTGATGCCCTGAGCCTCTCCTCAGTCCTGTCTATGATCCACGCCACGATTGTCGTGACTGCGGCGGCATAACCCATCCCGGTCAGCGCCGCGCTTACCCAGAGAAACGGCCACGTTCCGAGCAGACCCGTCACCAGAGTGCCAAGACCGAACAGGAAAATAGCCGGCTTAACAACCCTTGCTCGTCCGTGTACATCGGAAAGACGCCCGGCACAAACCCCGACCAGGGCACCCGCCGCTGCAAACACGGTGAAGTACATCCCATAATTCTCGATACCCAGTTCAAGCCCCAACATCGGCACAAAAGTTAATAGCGAACCGTAGGCAATACCCACTGCAAGCGTGATGTAGAAGAACGGGTTTAAGGTACGGTCTCTTAACACCTCGCCAAACAACCGCAACTGCTTTTCGCGCGACCGTTTGTGTTTGGGCTCTTTGATGAGCAACAAGGGCGCCAAACCCAGCAATCCGATCAGCGCCAAGGAGACAAACAGGGTCTGATAATCGTATGCTTCAACGGCCCACACGGCAGCAGGCGGTCCGATCATCAGGGCCGTAATGATTATTAAACGCAGTGCGCCCAGTACGGTACCCCGGTGCTCTGCCGGAGAAATATCGGCAAGAAGGGCGTTTGCGGAAAACGGGTAGAGTGCCAGACCCAACCCCTGAAATACACGCGACAAGGTTATTGTGAACACCGAATCATCACAGAGCAACCCGACGGGTGCCAGGCCCAAGGCGGCGCCGGCAAGAACGAGGGACAGTTTCCGTCTTTGGTCAACCAGTGGGGTAAGCACGAAGCGCAATATGACGGCCGCACCGGCAAACACGGTGTTCTGCGTGGCTGCGAACATTTCACTAAATCCAGATTCGATTAAATATGCCGGAATGGCAATGAACGCCAAGTGCAGATTGGCGAATGCGGCTAACGAGGCCAGCAAAACAAATGTGATTTTCACATACAATTGCCGTTTACCTTCTCCGATCATGGTTGTCTAGAGTTCTCAGGGCTGCACCTATTATATCAGTCATTTCGATTTTCAGCGACCAGTTTCATAAGCCTGGTCATAACTTTCTGAATACTGGAACTTTCTCCCGTTTAAGAGGGATTTGTGAAAATATGGTGTATAGAATGACAATCGAACTCAATCGGTTATCCAGCAACAGAACAAAGGAGGGAATTGCATGACTATTCGTGTCGGTATTAGCGGTTTTGGGCGCATCGGACGGTGTATTTTCCGCATCGCCCGCAGGCGCCCGGATATTGAGATTGTTGCCGTGAACGACTTGGGCGGCACAGAAACATTGGCCCATTTGCTGCGTTATGATTCCGCTCACGGCAATCTTCGCGGGACGGTTCACACCGTCGGGGATACAATGGTTGTCGATGGTAAAGAAGTCGCCTTACTCAAATACGCGGAACCTGCGGATATACCGTGGAAGGCATACGGGGTAGATGTGGTTGTTGAGGCGACAGGTAAGTTCAGAAAGTATGATCAAGCGAGGGAGCACCTGAAGGCGGGTGCGAGAAAGGTCGTTGTCACCGCACCCATCAAAGGCGGCGGCAAGACCATCGTCCTTGGAGTGAATAACGAGGATTATGACCCGGATAATGATGACGTTGTGTCGTGCGCGTCCTGTACGACTAATTGTATGGCGCCGATAACAAAGGTTCTTGGATCCAAGTACGGCATCGTTTCCGGCCTAATCTCCACAGTACACGCTTATACCAACGACCAGCGCCTGCTGGATTCAGCGCACAGTGATCCACGACGCGCCCGAGCCGCCGCTCTGTCGATTGTTCCGACAACCACCGGCGCCGCCAAAACGGTTGGTGTCGTCTCACCCGAATTCAAGGGGCTTTTCGATGGACTGGCCTTTAGGGTGCCGGTTCCAGTAGTGTCGGTTCTAGACCTCGTTGTGCAGTTGGAAGCCCCTGTCTCACCGCAGGAAGCAAATCAACTCTTGAAGGATGCCGCCGCCGGTTCGCTCAAGGGAATCCTGGATTATACGGAGTCGCCCGTGGTGTCCTGCGATATTGTCGGCAATCCTCACTCTTCAATTGTGGACGGTTTGCTTACGATGAGCGTCGGAAACCTCCTCAAAATCGTTTCCTGGTATGACAACGAGTGGGGCTATGCTACAAGAGTGACCGATCTGGTCGAGCTCGTCGGCCGCAACTAGATCACAACCTTCTATTGCCGAAGAGGAGTCTAGTGGGAAAACCGGCTTCTCTTCGGCAATTCCATTATTACTACTTGTCTATTCCCACATCTTCACGATCCGGACATCCTTAAAGTAGTACTGAATGATTTCCTCCGGAGTACGTCCGTCTTTGGCCATCTGGTAGGCACCCCACTGGCTCATGCCGACACCGTGACCGTAACCTTCCCCCGAAATTGTAATCTGATCACCGTTTACCTCTACGGAACTCAGTTTTGTCGATTTCATCTCTGTACTCCCCAACGCGATCCGAAAATCGGCGCCCGCCACCACGGCATCGCCGATCCGTAACCTTACAGCACGGCCCGAAGGACCGCGCTCGATAATCTCGATCTTTTCAAAGTTCCCCGGGTTAACTCCAAGTTGGTTCAGTGCTTCAACCACCTGCTGCCTGGTAAAGGTGGCCGTCCACCGGGCGTCCTCGGGCGGCGCATCCGGAGAATCAGGCGATTCAACAACCTTGATATACCCAGGTTCGCGATCTTTCCAGGCCAGGCCTTCCTTTGCCGTGGCCGTTTGTCCGCCGGCATGGGCGTGAAACCAAGCGTTGATGAAATCATTGTTGTGAACCACAACCTGTCCGCGAGTACGCCTGACTGCTTCCCTTATGCGATCGTTGATTCCCTCGGCATTCCATGCCTGGGCTTCTTCGATGTCCGTCGAGATATGTGCACCCTCGTAGCGTGATTCCTTTTCCTGTACAAACTTCAACGCGAATGTGCGCGCCAGAATGGCCTGCGCCGCCAGAGAGTTCTCCGGCCAATCCGTGTGCATCTCCCCGGCCAGTACCCCGGCCACATAGTCTTCAAATCTATACTCCCGCATCTCTTCGTCGTCAACCACATATACGTTGAGCACCGGCTCTTGGTTTTCCCCACTGTCAATCTCCCGCGGAATCGCGGGTTTTCGCTGTCCCGCCTGAGGGCACCCCGCCAGAGCGATCAGCAGGGCGATAATCAAGGTCACTCCTAAGCCCTTTTTCAACATTATCCATCATCCCTTTTTCGGCTTTTGTCCATATTATTGTTAGGCCAAGTCCATATTAGTAAGGCCAATGTTTGGCAAGACAAAAAAATCGAGCCCTGTTGCCAAGGCTCAACTTAGCGTGGGTTGGGGCGAATCGAGTCGATTAATGAAGTACGCGAAATCATTTGCAGTCAGCCGATCACCCTCTTCATCCTCGGTTACGATGCGGCTAAGCACGTCGAACATCACGTCGGCTTGCTCATCATCCAGGTCCTCAATGTAATCCTCCTCGGTAAACTTGGTCAGAGCCCAGCCCACAAGTTCATCGTAGGAGACGTAACCGTACAAATGCAATTTGATCATGCCGGTTACAACATCGGCCGTAAGCACTTCTCCTCTCCCCTTCCGCCGTGCCGTCTCTAGTTTCTTAAGCACCATTTAAGCACTATTATGCGGCGAAAGGACGCAGATCACGCTGGTGACTAATTGCCACTTAACCGAAAACGCTTGATTAACAGGCTGTCGGCAGTTATTGACACACACTTCTTTCGTCAATTGACCAACTTGGAAAACGGAAATGATGTGCGACCTCCCCGGCCCACGTCAGCAGTGCACTGTTTTCACTGGCACAGGGCCCGGAATTGTGAATAACTAGAGGCACGCCGTCCGTTCGGCGCTGATCCGACACCAATCCGATATGCTCAGGATTCTCCTAGACCACAATGTCCCCGGGCTGCCATTGTTGAGATTCTCAGGATCTCCGGGAATAACATCGGTCGTGAGCTCAAGCCCGTATTTCTTAAAGAACACTGCCAAATTCGAGACACGTCTAAAATCAGTATTCGGATCAGGTGCCGAACCCACACGCGGATAGTCACCGGTATACTTGGCAATATCCTCATCGATTAAGGCTTTCAGGTCAATTCCCGCACCCCGGAGGGCAATCCAGATGATGTCCGTGCACGCTACGTGTCCCTCCGGAGGATACCCTCCTTCATAATAACTGGCATCATACCGGGTACCTTTAGCAACCTCAGACCTCGCCGCCTCAACCATATCCAGAGAATCCGGCTTCCCGTTTCCGTTGCCGTCGACCGGATTAAAGCAATTCGGCACCTCGGTTACACGCAGGCACGTCATTGATCCGATCGGTACCACTGTAAGGGATAATACGACCGCCAGCCAAGATAAGGTTTTCCTCATTCTTTTACCCTTCCCCATTGAAAAGGACATGTTCTTCAGCAGCATCGGAAAGCCTTCATAAGTACTTCAATACAGGAAATCTAAATCGACTTTGCTCTCGTCTATTTCTTAAGAGGCCGGCACACCCACCTCAATCCAAAAGGGTTTTTACTTTTCAACAAGAACTCTCTTCTTAGGTGGGTAATATGAACGATAAACGTCGAAATAAACGTGACGGGCCTTTGAACAACCGCCTGGAGAACCTGTTTAGCCGGTATTATCAATCGGTTTACAAGGCTGCCTACTTCATTGCCGGGGATCGGTCCCTAGCCGAAGATGCCGCCCAGGAAACGTTCGTAAAGGCGTATCACAAACTTGATCAGTTGCGAGATCAAGACAAGGCGGAGGCCTGGCTGACCAGAATTGCGATGAACTCGGCCCGTGATCTGTTACGCCGCCGAAAGCGCGTGGCAGTTCCTCTGGAAATGGATCTTCCGGATAATGAGGGTCCAAACAGCCCTGAACGTGCACTTCTCGCGGCGGAGGAGCGGGAGACTGTTCTCGCCGCCGTGCTCGATCTCCGGGGGGAATATCAGGATGTTATCTACTTGAAATACTATCGTGGTCTTACAACAAAACAGATCAGTACGTTCCTCGATATTCCGGAGGGAACCGTCAAGACCAGGTTGCGGAAGGCGCGGTCCATCATTGCGTCCAAGTTTGCGGCAACCGAAAACAGCAGCATTTCAGGGCAAGGAGGGTAGATGATGTCATCCAATGCGGAAAAACACATTGATGAGTTAATTCGGAAGGCTGTAACAGAACACATGCAGAATGCCGGCGAACCTCGGCCCGATGTTTTGTGGGCCGGGATCCAAAGAGAAATCGCCGCACAGAAGAAAACAGGATCCTGCAGATCCCTGTTAACTCGTTTTGTGCTGCCCAAATTGCACTTTGCGGGTGCAGCTGCCGTTGTTGCGTGCCTCCTCATGGCGGCCGTATTTTTCCCGGAACAGTTGACCGCTCTTGGCAAGCGCTTCTTCCACGCTGCTCAAGTGGCTCAGGAAACGGATGGCGGCACGGCGAATATTGCTGCCGGTCCCTATCCGCAGGAGGATATGCAAGCCCTCTCCGCACCCGATGCACCCCCGCCGGCATTGGATGATAGGGTCCGGTCTGCGGAACTTCCTATTACGAAAACCCCGCAGTCCGAGACACCGGAAGCGTTGGTCTCCGAGGATGCCGGTGTGAGCGACCTAATCGCAGCCCGGGTCGCCCCGGAAGGAGAACTACACCAGGAAGATAGTCAGCCCCAGCTTTTTTCAGTATCTCTGCCTGAGAGTAATAAGGAACTGACCCTCCAGGACGTACAACATATGGCTCCCTTTCCGGTCCGGTATCCGGCCTACATTCCACCCGGGTTCACAGAAGAAGGCATCACCTACCAGCCCTTGTCCGCGCAGGACGGAGAAGTGGTGATCACATTTGCCGGCGGGCAGGACAATCAAGCGGTCATCCGCTTCGTCCAGATGAGTCTGGTGGATGGTTACGGTTCGGACCGGGGATTCGACCCCGAGCGAACAACAACCCAAGATGTACAAATCAACGGCAATGACGGGACACTATTGATAACCGAAACCAGGGATAGGCTGTGGAGCGACCTGAGCTGGTTTGAGGATGATATGGTCTACAAGATGCACGGTGATGTTGAACCGGAGGAGATCATCAAAATGGCTGAATCTCTTCAGCCTTAAGCGTTAAGCAGATCTTCGCATTCGGCGATTATTTTCAGAAGCTCCCGGGAGATTACTTCATTCCGGCACCGCCGAACGGTCAGATTATAAGCCAACCGGAGTTCGAAAGCTACTTTCGCCCGGTCATCAGGACACAATAACTCGGCTTCTTCCAGCAACCGGCTCCTAAGGTTTTTTGAGTGGTCGATCAAGACTTCGAAGCAGCGTTCGGGATTGGACATAACAACCTCACAATCATAATTGACGACTATCTCTCTTAGGACAAGCATAACTGCGGGTTTGTTCCGGATTTGCCGATGCCACTTTCTGCATAATAAACCTGCCTCACTCTTGCATCGAAACCACGCCTCACCTCACACCGATCGTTCTGCATTACGTCTCAGCACGGCCTCCAGGGTACGGGAAAAGGCCTCATCCTGCACCGACGTGCGCGGCCTCGGGCCCTTGGTACGCCCACCCCCTCGTCGCACTTGAGCTTTGATTCTCCGTTCCTCAAGCAGGAAGTCGATTGTCTCCGGCCGATACTCCCGTCCGCTCGGTGAGACAACGGCCGCACCTTTCCCCAATACCAGCGCCGCAAGCCCCCAATCCTGTGTAACCACCACATCTCGCGGACAGGTCAGATTGGCAATCGCAATATCGGTCTCCTGCGGCCGTCGGTCAACCGCAATATGGTGTTCAGATTCAATACGATGATCATAATCAGCCACCGTATAGAGCTCATACCCAAAACGGTCGGCCTGCTGTTTGCAAATCCTCAGGACGCCGCGCGGACAAGCATCCGCATCCACAATAAGTTTCGGCCTTCTAACACACAACCGCAACCACTCCGTGCAGAATCGAAAACTCGGCCGGGACATGTCCCACAATTTCGCCGTCGGCCTGGATCACCAGCGGATGGTCTGAATGTACACTTACACGACGACCGCGCATCATTGTCAGCTTCGGATGACCGATATGGCTGCCGCTGTACACCTTGGGCAGGTTAAACAGCAGCTCGGGACGGCTCAGACTGTGCAGGATCAGCACATCGAACAACCCATCATCGGTCCGGGCTTGAGGCGCGATGTGCATTCCGCCCCCCAGATACTGTCCGTTAGCCACGGCAACAATCGAAAGCGGTACCGACGGAATGTCAGACTCATCCACCTTCAAGTCGGCCATTTGATTGCGGTAGGTTAGGAAGGTGGCTACAGCCGAGCACAAGAACGAAAGGAAACCACCCATTGCTTTACTATGCCGGTTGGCGCGGGCGGCCGTCTCCCCGCCCAGTCCGGCGTCGGCAACGTTTACAAAATAGCGTAGCACCCTCTCCCCGGAAAAGCCAACGCACTCAACCTTTCCGATGTCCATCCGGCGGACTTGCCCGTTGAGCAACCGATCAACCGATTGGCGGCACGACACGGGAATCCTCAGTAAGCGCACCAAATCACTGCCTGTTCCGGCCGGAATCAACCCCAACCTCACTCCGGGTGCAGGATTACCGGTCGCGTCAACCAGTCCGTTTACCACTTCGTTGATAGTGCCGTCGCCGCCAACGCTGACCACGGTACGGTAACCCTTTTCGAGGGCTTGACGGACAATCTCCGTAGCGTGACCGGGTCTGCGCGTTAGTGACCAGTCATAGGTTACAGCTTTGTCGGCCAGGACTCGTCTGATCTTCGGCCATTTCCGCAGTGCCGATCCGTTGCCGGCCCTGGGATTCACAACAAAGAAGAGCCGATCGGCGCTCAACACAACCAAGCCACCTTCTGCTATCCTTCTCAGCCTTAACTGCTAAACCTGCTCTTCAACCATCCTAACCTCGTTCATCTTGTCGCCCTGCGCAATCTTATCCACCACTTCCATGCCTTTGATCACGCGACCGAAAACGGTATGTACTCCATCCAGATGTGGAAAGGCATCATGGCAGATAAAAAACTGGCTTCCACCGGTATCACGGCCTGCGTGTGCCATCGACAGCGCACCGCGGACATGTTTATTCGGATTGATTTCACATTTGATGGTATAACCCGGTCCCCCGGTACCCGTTCCGTAGGGGCATCCTCCCTGGATCACAAACCCGGGAATAACCCGGTGAAAGGTGAGTCCGTCATAGAATCCCTTCTTAATCAGCGACTCAAAATTTGCCACCGTATTCGGGGCATCCTTTTCAAACAGTTCAAGCGTGATGTCTCCCTTGTCGGTGCTGATGATTGCCTTTTTCATTAATCGTGCTCCTTTTCAAGAGTAGGTTTGTTCCATTATACCCAAGACCGGCCTTCGTGCACAACGAAGCAAGCCGTCAAATGCTGAAACAACCCGGATTTGGGCATTTTCAAAGTTGCACATTGTTCCATCTTTCGAAGGTACGCAGTGTTACAATTGAGCTGTACGGGGAACATATTACCGGCACTCACCTGAAAGGGAGATCTCTGTGTTTCGAAAACTGTGTTTCCTGATGGTGCTTGGCCTTCTACTTGGATGCATCGGCTGCAGAACCTCTGGGGAACCCGTAAGAGAAACGACCGGGTTCACTCCGGATCCTATTGCTCAGATTGAAGAAGACGGCACGAAAGCAGTTGAAGTCGTTGTCTATTACGTAGTTAATGATGATGAGCCGTACCTGGTTCGTGAGGTCCATTTGGCATCCAGTTCGGGCAATCCGGTAATGACCGCGGTTAACGAGTTGCTGCACGGAGTCCCCACCACCTCCAGAACGCAGGCCGTATTTCCCAAGAGCCTTTCCTGTCTGGATTGCCGCTGGGCCGAAGGAACAGCCGAAATCACCCTGACGAAGGACCTGGTTTTGAGCGATGCAGATCACGATGTGCTGGCGCTGGCCGTAACGGGTTTGGTAAACACTCTCACTGAGCACGATGACATCGAAAAGGTCAATCTGAAGGTGGATGACGTTCCCCGGGTCGACGTGGACATCTGGCTCACCCGCCTCGGATTCAAGGGGCAGCCTCTCACCAGAGACATCACCAAAGTCTTGGAACCATCCATCTGGGTCGAGCAGCCTGCCCCGAACCAAGCTGTTGCCTGTCCGGTCTCGGTTAAGGGAAGTGCCATCGTTTCCGGTGGTGTCGTTGAACTCAGGCTCACTACCGAGGCCGGTGAAGTACTGGCGGAATCGATAGTCGAGACACCGGGAGAAGAAACGGAAAGAAGATCCTTTGAAACCGATATTGTCTATACCTATCCGGCTTCGGGCAGAGGGTTTCTGGAGGTGTTCCAAACCGATCCCGTGTACGGCCACGAGAAGGATAAGGTAATTGTCCCCGTTGAGCTTAGGGCTTCGGGAGTGAATGCAGGAGGACCATAAACAAAAAAGCCCCGGCCGGCTTTACAGAGATAACGTGTTTTCAACGTGGCCTGCTTTTTGCCCGGATTGAGCCTCCACGGTGCTGAACACTGGTTATACCATCCGCCTGAATCAGTACATTCACCGAGTCGGCCGCACCCGTCATCCTCTGGTTGTGCGTCATAACAATGATTTGTATCCCGAAATAATCGGCCGTTGTCTTTAGGAAACGGGCTACATTCGAAACATACTGGTCGCTTACCGAAGGACACGGCTCATCGAGAACAATGGGTCCTTTGAGCGGCGGGTGTGCGGTAACGATAAACGCAGCCCGGAGCGCAAGCGCGGTGAACTCTGAGATACCCGATCCGTGGGCCGGCACCGGCGCAACCACGTTGCCGCCGCTTGAGTGTGAGATGATCACAAACTCGGCACCGTTCTCCGGGGTATACTCGATCACAAAACGCAGATCCCCCATAAAGGTCGCGCTGAGGGCCGAGGTAACAAACACTTCCAGCTCTTGAATTGCTTTCTGGCGCGCATTGACGATCGACCGTTCGATCAGTCTGTGCACCTCTGTCTTAAAGTCTGCTTCATCCTCGGCTGGAAAGCAACCAGGGTTATAATCCGCAGCACCGACATCGTTCAACGCGGCATCAGCGGCAAGGACACCTTGTAGACTCCCGAGTGCCTTTGCCTTCACTTCAGGTGGTTGATTGATTAGAAAAAGGCCCTCGGTGGCCGGCGGGAGTTGAAGACAGGCCTTTAATCCCGGACCAAGCTCGCACATTGATATCGCGTATTTGCGGACCTCCCGGGGCATTCTCGCATGCCCGACATTAAACGACCGCATTTTCTCACCGGGAACGGCTACACTACAGACCTCATTGCGCCCGTCCCACTCACGAATAAGCCGCACGTTGTCAGCAGTCGTCAATTCTGCCCGACACCTGCGGCTTGCCTGGGAAACCAGCCCCTCCGGTCTCTCATCACCGACCAGCATCCAGTTCAGAACGCGGGCTACGGCTGTTTTCCCATAACCTGATTCACCGACGATCACGTTCAGCCCGGAGTCGAAAACCAGCTCTGTTCGCTTGTGGGACAAGATGTTCTCCAAGACAAGGCGGGAGATAATCACCCTAATCACTCCACATCCTTATTGTGCTTGTCAATCAGACGAAGAGCCTCATCCCTTACCGATTCGCTGATTGTATGTTCCCTGCACACATTGTACACAATCCCCTTAATCCTCGAGGAACTCCCCTCTTCTATTGGACGGGTCTTTCGGGAGCTATGCGAATGACATGTCATCTCTTCGGAACGAGATGCTGAAGCGGCATCGACTATCTCCGATCCGGGTCTGGCCGATCGCAAGGGAACATACTGAAAACCGAGCCGGTCTGAGCCAAATTCAAGGATGACCACCTGTGGGGTACGAGCAACATCGGGCGGCTGGCCCGAAAGGCGAACGAGCGACCCGGGATTGATGAATACTTTACCGTCCATCTTCACTTCCGGATAACCGAAGTGGGCGTGACTGCCCAGAGTCACGTCCGCCTGCGTAAGAGGGGCAACGTCCGCGATCATGGTGTGCGGTGTACCTTCAAAAAATGGACTGTTCAGGAGCATGCCGTGCGCCACGTGCACAGCATAGTTGCAGTCCACTTTTTCCACGCAGTAATCAAGGGTCGGGTCGCGCCGATCCATGGCGTGGTGAAAATGAGTACCGGTCAGCTGCACACGTACTTCATCGTCCTTAAGGTACACCCTCTGACCAGTTTGCAGCAGGCGGATCAGGCCCAAGTTGTGTAGCAGCCCGATCATCGTTCTGTCCAGGGTGGCCGGACTATAAGCATACATATCGTGATTCCCGGCAATCGCGTATATCGGCAATCCCGGCGACATCAAAATGCGCATGCAATCGGAGACGATCGGGAACTCGGGGACCGGGAGATCGAACAAATCACCCCCGTGCAAAATCGCCGTCACCCTATGGGCTACAGCAATATCGGCCACTTCCTGAAGCTTCATGCGCAGTGTATCAGGAAAACAATCGAGCCGGTAGCGCGGGTTATGTCCTGTGATATGGGTGTCGGTCAAATACAACAGTTTAATCATAGCAATCCCAGTCGTCCAAGTTTTTAGATTATTTCGCCAAGCCGAATATCGAATCCTGCACCTTAACGAAAGGCCCTCTTGTAATCAGTATATTCACCACACGTTGGTCTAAAGCACGATTTCCCGCAGCCGTGAATCCTGCGAAAAAGAATACGGCCGCCGATCGAGCCGGCGGCCGTAAAGCAGGGAGACTTTCTAACACTAAAGCGCAGCTACGACAAGGTCCCCGACTTCCGACGTGGAATACCCCATGCGACCGGCAGCCATACTCTGCAGCTTATCCCGGCACACCTTTTTCACGGCATCTTCGATCATCAAACCGGCCTTTTCTTCGCCCAGTACGTCCATCATCATTGCTGCCGCCAAAATGGCTGCCAGCGGATTGATTACGTTCTTCCCGGTGTATTTGGGCGCCGATCCTCCGATCGGTTCGAACATAGAGACTCCCGAGGGGTTGATGTTTCCGCCGGCGGCAATCCCCATCCCGCCCTGGATCATTGCACCTAGGTCGGTGATAATATCGCCGAACATGTTGTCGGTAACAATCACATCAAACCATTCGGGGTTCTTGACCATCCACATGCAGATGGCGTCCACATGGGCATAATCGCGGGTGATATCGGGGTATTCCGCGCCGACTTCGTCGAACACACGGTTCCAGAGACCGAAGGCATACGTCAGTACATTTGTTTTTCCGCACAGGGTCACCTTACGGTCCTTGTTCCTCCGCCTACAATACTCGAAAGCATACCGGATGCAACGCTCCACACCTTTCCGGGTGTTTACCGACGTTTGGATCGCCACCTCATCGGGGCTGTTTTCACGCAGCACCCCGCCGGTACCGGCGTATAACCCTTCGGTGTTTTCACGTACAACCACAAAATCAATATCTTCCGGCCCTTTATCCTTTAACGGGCATTCAACACCCGGATATAGCTTAACCGGACGCAGATTTATGTACTGATCGAGTTCGAACCGCAGTCGAAGAAGAATCCCCTTTTCCAGTATGCCCGGCTTTACATCAGGATGGCCGATTGCTCCGAGATAAATTGCGTCAAAGGTCTTCAGTTCCTCGATGGCGCCGTCCGGCAGCACCTCACCGGTACGCAGGTACCGCTCCCCTCCGAAATCAAAGAATTTGGTTTCAAAGCTGAAACCGCATTTTTCAGACACCGCCTTCAAAACCTTCAAGCCTTCAGCTACCTGCTCCGGTCCTGTTCCGTCTCCGGGCACTACGGCAATTCGGTACATGATCACTTGCCTCCTATTCAGTTTTCGCAAAATAAAAAGTAACAAACATACTTCGGCGTGGTTTGCCCGTCTCCTCTTGGGAGTCCGGCTTTTTCCGCCATCACTCCGTGTCGCTCGACACACTCCCATCACTGGCCACCTGATAATACACAAGCGGTCTCGCCTCGGGGGGGCTAATATCAAAACTGAACGCCTCGGCCAGCAATTCTGATGCTTCTTCAGTTCCCCGTCCGGAACTGTACAGCAACCCGATGACATCGCCCGGCTCAACCGGATCACCAATCTTCTTTAACAACCGGATTCCAACATTGGGGTTAATCGGAGCATCCTTTACACTCCTGCCCGCACCCAAAAGCATTGCTGCGCGTCCCACTCCTTCGGCATCAATCGCGGTGACAAATCCGCTTTCGCGGGATTGAACCGGTACTTCGGACACATCCCGCGGCATCGGATTCTCCAGGAAGCCGACATCTCCACCCTGGGCGGCTATCCATTCAACAAACTTTGCGTAAGCGCGCCCCGTCTGCAGAATGTCGGCCAGTTTGCGTCTTGCCGAAGTCACGTCTTGCCCTCGCCCGCCCAGCACCAGCATACGGCTGCCGAGCGTAAGACACAGTTCCACCAAATCGGGCACCTGACCACTGCCGCGGAGCACCTCGACCGCCTCGGCTACCTCCAGCAAATTGCCTATGTTGCGCCCCAACGGCTGATCCATATTTGTCACCAGGGCCTCGGTTCGTACACCGTTGTCGCCACCAATTTCGACCATCGTCCGTGCCAGTCTCAGGGCGTCCTCGGGCGTCTTCATAAACGCGCCGCTCCCTGTCTTGACATCGAGAAGGACGGCGTCCGCCCCGGACGCAATCTTTTTTGACATAACGCTCGCAGCAATCAGCGGTATGCAGTCAACCGTAGCCGTCACGTCACGCAGACTATAGAGCAGCTTGTCCGCCGGAGTAAGGTTTCCGCTCTGCGACACCACAGCGACTCCCACTGAACGCACCTGTTCCTTCATTTCTTCCAAAGTCCGATCGGGCTGAAACC
The DNA here is from genome assembly GCA_965544035.1 of uncultured Peptococcaceae bacterium. GTDB lineage: Bacteria > Bacillota > Desulfotomaculia > Desulfotomaculales > Desulforudaceae > CBEULR01. The sequence continues at coordinate 14,730 of CBEULR010000021.1, forward strand.
CGGGGATCGATTCCAGCTTGTCCACAGTACCTCCGGTGTGCCCCAGACCGCGACCGGACATCTTGGCCACCGGCACTCCGGCCGCCGCCACCAGGGGCGCCAGCACCAGGGTTGTCTTGTCCCCTACTCCGCCGGTACTGTGTTTATCCACCTTGATGCCGGGGATGTCGGACAGGTCACATCGATCTCCCGACTCAACCATCGCCCGGGTGAGATCGGCCGTTTCGCGGCGGCTCATACCTCGAAAAAACACTGCCATCAGGAAGGCCGACATCTGGTAATCAGGAATTTCGCCCCGTGTATAACCACGAATCAGGTCGTACATCTCCTCCGTCGATAACTCTCCGCCGTCCCGTTTTTTCCGGATTAAATCGACTGCCTGCAAGCCTAACACCCCCCTTTTCTACTTCCCGGTTTGGAAACGTCGCCAAGGAAGCTCGTCCCAACCGGCCATTCAATGCAGAAGTTTTCACCGATGGTGGCCGCACAATCGGCGAAGGTCTCCCGGACTCCCAGGTTTACCGGGTTGGTCTTTCGGCTGTATACCAATAGCGGGACATACTCCCTGGAATGATCGGTACTCGGTGTCGTCGGATCACACCCGTGGTCGCCGGTGATCATCAGCAGGTCGTCTTCTCTTAGTGCCTGGACGAGACGTGGAACCTGCGTATCGAAGGTCTCCAGCGCTTCGGCATATCCTTTCGGGTCATTGCGATGCCCGTAGAGCATATCAAAGTCAATCAGGTTGGCAAACACCAGCCCTTCCTCATCCATTTCCAGTGCTTCCAGTATCCCCTGTACGGCCTGCATATTGTTCTTGGCCTTGATACTTCGTGTTACCCCTACACCGGCAAAAATATCGTGAATCTTACCGACCCCGATGGTGACCAGCCCGGCCTTCTGAAGCGCATCCAGTATGGTGGGGCCGGTTGGAGCAAGAGCGTAGTCGCGCCTGCGTTCGGTGCGTTTAAAGCTTCCGGGCTTCCCAACGAACGGCCGGGCAATCACCCGTCCCACTCCGTGTTCACCCTGAAGGATCTCGCGTGCAATCCGGCAATACTCGTACAGCACATCCACCGGAACCACCTCTTCGTGGGCCGCGATTTGAAATACGCTGTCCGCCGAGGTGTATACGATCGGAGAGCCGGTACGAATATGTTCGGCCCCTAATTCCTCGATGATAACCGTCCCGGAGGCCGGGCGATTGGCCAGCACCGGCCTCCCGATGGCCTTTTCAAATCTCGTAATTATTTCCGGGGGAAAACCCTCCGGATACGTTGGAAAAGGACGATCGAGAATCAGCCCGGCCAGTTCCCAATGTCCGGTAGTCGTATCCTTCCCCGGCGACTTTTCAGCCATCTTCCCGTAAGCAGCCTGGGGATCGGCAGCCGGAGGCACCCCCGCCAGTTCCACGATGTTTCCCAGTCCCCACCGCTGCAGATTGGGCATCTTCAACCCGTTGACCGCGCGGGCGGTGTTGCACAGTGTATTACAGCCTTCATCACTGTAGCATGCGGCATCGGGGAGTGCCCCGATCCCGACGCTGTCCAGAACAACTAGAACCACCCTTCTATGTCTGTACATTTCGAATCCTCCTGCTACTGATCAGGCTCGAGGGTGACTGCGATCGTATTCCCTTCGGAGGGCCTTGGTAGTCAAGTGCGTGTACTTCTGCGTAGTTGTGATATCCACGTGGCCGAGCAGTTCCTGCACAACTCTCAAGTCAGCTCCGTTCTCAAGAAGATGTGTGGCAAATGAATGCCTGAGTGTATGCGGAGTGACTTCTTTGTTGATGCCGGCGCCCCGTGCATATTTGCGAATCATCCTCCAAACCGTTTGTCTGGTCAGTGGTTTGCCACGTCGGTTCAAAAACAGCGGCATCCCCGCTTGCGGTTTGAACCGGGGTCTAACCTCGGAACGGTATTGAGCAACGTACCGCAAGGCCACCGCACCCACCGGCACCACTCGTTCGCGTTCTCCCTTACCGCGGCAACGAACGAGTCCTCTGGTCGAGTCGAGGTCCAACGGCCGCAGTGACAGAAGCTCTGAAACACGCAGTCCTGTGGCGTACAGCAACTCCAGCATCGCTCGATCTCTCAGCCCAAGCGGTGAATTTACGTCGGGAACGGCAAGAAACCTCTCGACCTCCGCCACCGTCAACACCTGAGGCAGTTTCTGTGCCAACCGGGGTGAAGTAAGACTTCCCACCGGATCACCGGCAAGATACCCTTCAAGCCGGAGAAAGCGCATAAAAGCCTTTACCGCCGAAAGACGTCTGGCCAGGGTTGCCGGCTGATTCCCCCGCCTCTTTAACTCGAGCAGATATGCCGAAATATCTTCCTTTGCGGCTCCGACCGGACTACCCACCGCACGTGAACGGAGAAACCCGAGATAATCCGCCAGATCAGACCGGTAAGCCTGTCTTGTGTTCTCCGATAGTCCTTTTTCCACCTCGATGTAATCGAGAAAACGCTCCAGAAGCTCGTGCATTGGCGCTTCCGCCTTGTTCCTGTATTAGTATCATCTTCTCTGTATAAAAAAAAATTCCTACCGAAGATTTCCCCGGTAGTAATCCTTCATGCGCTCTGCGAACCGGTCGATTATCGTCTCTGCATTACTGCTGCACACTGCAGCGTCATTGACTTCAGGCGGTGGCGCCGGCTTAAATACGGCGTAAATCTGGGTGGCCAAAATCGTAATAATTATCACGAGCAAAAACAACCGAAACCCGAACAGCAGCTTTCTCCTCAATGCCGAAATAAAGACGACAAGCATACTTATCCTCCCCGACAAAGAGTCCGGCGGTCCACCTCGCGTTCCATCAGTTTACACCACCGATGTGTATTACCAACCGCAGCAGGTAAGGAGTGATGGTGTGTTCCACAATGGCCGCCGCCCCCCCCACCATAACGGTCGCGGCAATGATCGCAGTATATTTGATGAAGTTCCTCCAAACCTGTACCTTGTTATTGAAACCACGGCTGATCAGCAAGACCGTAAAGGACAGGGATGCCGCCGCCGCTACCAGCAGCGCCGGGATCAGCAGGATATTGTGGGGGAGGAAGGAGAGCAGAGCAAACCCCACCCCGAATTCACGCGATGCCAATACGAACCACGCCGCAAATCCCAGGGCGAACCCCCTGACAAACAGGATTCCCAGGACTACCGGTGCGCCAATGACTGTAAGACCCAGAAAGTAGACAGCCCCGAAAACCAGAAGATTATCAATGACACCTGTCCGGATGCTTTCTATCACGTTTCCTTGGCCGGCCGGGGGCTCAATGAGAACGGACCGGATATAGTGCTGAAGATCGGATGCCGTATCGGTAGCCAATCCTGTGGCCGCCCAGCCCCCGATGACCATTCCGGCGACAAAACATACCAGGACAATGAGATAAACCCGCCAGTCATTAGCGGTCCACCAGACAGAAAGCCGCCGTAAGGCCCTCGCCACATATACCTGCTCCTTTCCCCAAGAAGACCTGTCCCCTGTAATATAAATCTATGGGGAGCAAGGGCGCGATATTACCGTCAGATATGTCGACACAACCGGGCCTACGGCGAGTCAGTTTCAGGCCGGTCGAGGAGCTTTACCGTGTGCGCGGCCGCGGCGCCGACCGCCAGGAAAAACTCCGGTATCTCTGCGGGACTGCGGCCCATCGAGGTCACCTTCAGTCCATACCGGGCCATACCTTCGATAGCCGATGAACCCTCTTCCGTAACCACGCGGTGCAGCTTCTCCAACTCCGAATCTTGTATCTGATTCCAAAGAATCTTGTTTTTCGCGGGGGGCAAAACCGGAATGGTTACGCTTGCCGGAGCCAGGGCCACACGCTGGAGCATCGTGATTGTATGGTGACTGATCCCCTGTTGTCTGACCCGCGGATCAGCAAAGTTAATCCTGGGTATCACTACCGGTCTCCCGTGAAGGGAGAACACCGCGTTTATCAACTGCCCCTGTTCGATCCCGGTGTGACCGAACATGGTTCCCGTACCCACAATCCCCGGCCCCATCCCGGCGATCACCACATCTGCCCGTAAGGCGCGCGCCGTTATTAGTCCGCTGTACATGTTAACCGCCTCATAATCGCCTCCGAAAGCATGCCCGCAGGTGATAACCGACTGCAGCAATCGCTTGCGCCGCAACTCATTTACAATCCGGCTGAAAAACGCGGGCAGAGCGGCACCGTCGGTCATAAGATATGCCAGATTGGTGCCCGGGCGCAGATACGCCAGTGCGGCGGCGAACGCCGGAAGCTGACTGTGCAGTCCCGCAATGACGACGGGCAAACCGTCAAGACCGTCAATGTTCTTGATCCTGGCCGATAGCGGACTGTCTTCCTCCTCCGCTGCCAAAACTTTAAGCTGCAACGGAGTGTACCGCAGCTTCATGATGTGTCCGGTCTCGGGTGCATCGTACTCGCTGACCGAAAGATTCGCAATTACGAAATGGTAACCGCCCGTACCCAGGGCTTTATGCACCGCCGTAGTGTTTAGCAGCACCTCGTCACCCGGATGCACACGGCCCGAGAGCAAATCATAGTTGACCGCCCCGCATTCAGCACCCTCGCACTCCACCAGTATTTCGGTCACACCGGGACGTTTAGCGGTAATCGCGATAACCTTTCCTCGGCGAATTCTAATCATCGGCGTCTCCCTCTCTGTTCCTTCCGGATTCTCTGATTCCGGCGGTGAGTCTGACTCGTGCTTTCCATCCGGCACTGTTCCCGTTTTCGTCGGTCCGAATTGCTTTTCCTGCAGCATACCCGGATGAGGTATAATGACCCATATAGAGCCTTGATGGGTTAGAGGAGAGAACCAATGCCTTTTGACGGACTCACCCTTGCGGCGGTATGCACTGAAGCCCGACCACTGCTGGTCGGAGGCAGGATCGAACGTATCCAGCAACCCGAACGCCTCACCGTGATCGTCCAAGTACGCAACCGGGGACACAAGTGCCGTCTGCTGATGTCCGCCGATGCACAGGCGGCTGCAATGCGCTTAACTGCCGCCCCTTTCACCAATCCCCCCGCCCTCCCGGTATTCGCCGGCGTTCTGCGCAAGCATTTGGAGGGCGGGCGTATAGCCGCCGTGGAACAGCCCGGCTTCGAGCGCCTCGTCCGGCTTGTGGTCGAGGGGCGCAGTGAGATCGGTCTCCTGAGCCGGAAGTACCTAATCGCGGAATTCATGGGCAAACACAGCAATATCATTCTCGTCGACGCCGAATCCGGTGTCATTCTGGACGGCATCAAGCGTTACACCCACGCCGTAAGCCGATACCGGCAGGTGCTGCCCGGAGTTCCCTATCAGGCACCGCCCAACGAAAAGACTGATCCCCGGCAGCTGAACATCGAGGAGTACATTACGCTCATTACCGACCAGCCGTTAAACCTGAAGCTGTTCGAGGCACTTCAAAAAAGACTGGAGGGTCTGAGCCTTCCGGTGGCCCGAGAACTCGTCCACCGCTGCGGTATTGACCTTGATACCCGGCTGGAACACTGCGGCGTGTATGAACTGCACCGCACCTGGGAAGCCCTGCAAGCAATCTGTCAGACCGTTACCGGAGACAATCCCCGCCTCGTAACGGCCCATGGCCCCGGGGGCCGAGTCCTTGATTTGGCGCCGATTGAACTAACCCATCTGGGTGGCGACTCCTTTGAATCAGGTCCCCCAAACCAGATGCTTGACCGCTTCTTCACCCGTCGCGCCGAACAGGACAGGCTCATCGCCGCCCGCAGCTCTATAGGTTCGATACTCTCGCGTTACCGCCGCAGACTCGAGGGCAAAGCTCGTACGGCAGAGCGCATTATGCGAGACCGTTCAAAAGTTGATCTCTATCGCACGTGCGGAGAAGTGTTGACCGCCAACCTTTACCGGATCGAGGACGGTACCAGCCGGGTAACTCTGGAGAACTTCTACACCGGCGAGCCGCTCACCATCGAACTCGACCCTCGTCTTTCCCCCGCTCAAAACGCGCAGTCCTATTTTAAACGTTACAACAAACACAAGACCGCCCTTGCCAGGGCGGAGGAGGAAATCGAACTCTTGACTGCTGAACTGCGCTATCTCGATGAGCTCGAAACCAGCGTGCAGATGGCGGAGAACCTGTCCGACATTGAGGAGATCCGCTCCGAGATGGCCGCGGAGGGCTACTTGAAGGAAATCGTTCAAAGTCCGCGCCGGTCCGCAAAGCCGGCATCCGAACCCCGCCGCTTCACCGCTCCGGGCGGGCAGGCAATTCTAGTAGGACGCAACAATCGCCAAAATGACATCGTCACCTTCCGGCTGGCCGGCGAAACCGATGTCTGGCTGCACGCCCGCGGGGTACCCGGTGCCCACGTCATCCTGCGCACCGAAGGACAAACGCATGACAATGCCGCTCTGGAATACGCCGCCCGGCTGGCCGCTTACTTCAGCCGCGCCCGCCAGGCAGATAAAGTCGCCGTTGACTACACGCTTCGCCGCCACGTCAGGAAACCCAAGGGCGCCAAGCCCGGCTTCGTCATCTATACCCACGAAAAAACCATCCAAGTCTCTCCTGCAGCTCCTGATTCAAGTCCGGACGGCTGATAGCGTGCGGATTCCGCCACGAGGAATATGAGCGGCTTTCCGGCCGTCCCGACCCTGGACTGCCGGGCAGCCGTGATTCGTTTCCCTACAGCATTGGAGTTACTCAATCACTTGATTATCCGTCCGCAAATGCGGCTTTGATGATATCCTGCCTGCTGATAATCCCCAAAAGCTTTCCATCGGCATCGACAACCGGCACCCTGTTGATCCGTCGCTCCACCATTTTTGTCGCCACCGTTTCAACCGGGGCCTCGGGCCCGACAGTGTACAGCTTTGTAGACATCAGTTCTCCGACCGTCTGAGCCGCCACACGCTTGATCTCCTCGAGGAAGCGCTGCGGTTTTTCCAAGTAAATGAGGCTGTCCAGGATCACCACGTGCAGCGGTGCCCTTACCTGCTTCTGCCGAATCACCAGATCTCCTTCGGTCACCACCCCGACCAGTTTTCCCGTATCGTCCAGAACAGGCAACCCGCTGATATGATGCTTCAGAAGTAATTCGGCAACCTTTTCCACACTATCGTCGGGGTGCACCGAGATGACATCGGTGGTCATTATATCCCGAGCTGTTTTGCCTGACATCCTTTTCTATCCCCCAAATCTGAGTACAGTCTTATCCCTTTATACCATTTCCCGCCAGAGGACGTCCAGAGGCTTCACCGCGCGTGCCGAATATCAACGGCTGTTATTTGCGGCTGCCTGGTTTGATCGGCCGACTGCCGACGGCGCAGAGCGGACATTCTTGGGCGTCATAGGTCTCTATCGACAGCGTTAGCAGAGCCCGCAGAGGCACTACGAAATCAGCCTTGCCGCCGCTCCGATCAACAATAACACCAACCCCGGCCGGCTCACCGCCCGAATCCCTTACCAGGTCGAGTACTTCGTGAACCGATCCGCCGGTTGTAATCACGTCTTCCACAACCAACACCCTTTTCCCTGGTTCGATCGCAAATCCGCGCCGCAACGTCATTTTTCCGTTCTCCCGTTCCGCAAACAAACACGGCTTTCCGAGAGAGCGTGCTACTTCATAAGCAATCAGAATCCCGCCCATGGCCGGGCCGATCACCAGATCCACTCCGGATCCTCGAAATCCGTCCGCGATCGCCTCACCCAATCGGGCACAGTAGTCGGGATACTTGAGAACCTGAGCGCACTGCACGTAACGTCCGCTGTGCCGGCCAGAGGTGAGCAGAAAGTGCCCGTCCATCAGGGCTCCGGACTCCACAAGCATTGCTTCGACCTGTTCGGGTGACAAGGCCACGCTACCAGACCCCCTTTATCGCTAATTCACACATAGAAAGAATGCTCACAGTCTTCCAAACCGGACGATCTCTACGGTAAAGACTCTACGATGCGCCGGAGTGCCGTCCGGGGATCGTCAGTACCGGTGATCGGTCGCCCGATAACCAGATAGTCGGCACCCCGGGCCACGGCCTCGGCGGGGGTGGCGATGCGCTTCTGGTCGTCTTTGGCCGCATCCGCGGGACGGATACCCGGAGTGACAATCCTAAACTGCGGCCCCAAGTTCTCGCGGATCATTGAAATCTCACGCGGTGAGCACACCACTCCGTCCATCCCGGCGTCTCGCGCCAGTCTCGCCCAGCGGAGGACTACGTCCTGCGTCTCTCCGTGTACTCCGATCTCTTCTCCCAGCGCCTTCTCGTCCAGACTGGTCAGTACGGTTACAGCCAGCAGGTGGGGCATCCGTAGACCCGATCGTACGGCCTCTTCCCGCGCTGCCATCGCTGCCGCCCGCATCATCTCAAGGCCGCCGGAGGCGTGCACGTTGATCATATCCGCACCCAGTCCGACCAGTGCCCTGACCGCCTGTCCCACCGTCTGCGGAATATCATGCAGCTTTAGGTCCAAGAAAACAACACCGGGCCTTTCAGCCAGCCAGCGCACGATCCGCGGACCCTCCCGATAGAACAGCCGCATCCCGATCTTGTACCCGCCCACATCGTCCTGCAGAAGATCAACAATCTGCTCGGCCTCAGCCCGCGTGTCAACATCAAGGGCAACCAAAATACGCTCGCCGGGTTTCATCTTATCACTCTCTCCTCCTATGGGCTGCGCCCACCAGTTCATTCACATCGGGGATCGCGTGTGCTTCCAGGTATGCTTCAATTTCGCGCACGACCCGCTCGGCCGCCGTCGGATCGACCAGATTGGCCGTCCCGACCGCCACGGCTCGCGCCCCGGCGAGCATAAACTCGATGGCATCGCGGCCTTCCATAATTCCGCCCATCCCGATAACCGGCACCTTTATCGTCCGGTAAACCTCCCACACCGCTCTAACGGCAATCGGGCGTACCGCCGGCCCGGACAGTCCGCCCACCTCGTTTGCCAGCAACGGACGGCGCTTCTCCACATCAATTACCATCCCGGCAACGGTATTGATCAGCGACACCGCATCGGCGCCGGCTTCTTCAACGGCCGAGGCGATGGCGGTGATATCGGTTACGTTCGGGGTCAGCTTGGCGATGACGGGAAGGTTGGTGTTCACCCGCACCTTTCGAATGACCTCGGCCGCCATGTCCGGCACAGTGCCGAACGCGACCCCCCCTGCCTTCACGTTCGGACACGAAATATTCACCTCCAGGGCATCAATCGAACCGGCCGCCGTCATCATACGGGCCAACTCGCCGTATTCATCGGTCGAAAACCCGGCAATGCTGACCACAACGGGCACCCGGTATTGACGTAAAGCGGGCAGCACCTCCCGGATGAAATAGCCCGCACCCGGATTCTGTAGTCCAACAGAGTTTAGAATTCCGCACGGGGTTTCAGCGATGCGCGGCGGCGGATTTCCGGAACGCGGTTCAAGGGTCACCGTCTTTACGACCAGCGCCCCCAGCCGTGAAAGATCAAAGTACGAGGCGTACTCATGACCGTATCCGAACGTGCCCGACGCCGTCATCACCGGATTCTTGAGTCTGACTCCGGCGATCTCGACCGTAGTACTGATCACGGCCACACCACCTCTTCCACGGGGAACACCGGTCCGTCCGCACACACCCGACTGTACTGCCACCCATCGTCTGTTTTCGTGCGGCAGCTGCATACCAGGCACGCGCCGATACCACACCCCATACGCTCTTCCAGGCTAACCTCACCGGGGAGGGCGCTTTCAAGGGCGGCGGCGCTCAACGCACGGAGCATCGGTGACGGCCCTGCCGCGCAGAAAAAGTCCAGGGGCTCACGCTCCACGTATTCCTTAAACAGCTCGACGACCGACCCGGCATAGCCCAGTGAGCCATCATCGGTCGCCATCAGAATCGGACTGCCGGCTGCGACCGACAGCAAATCAACCGCCGAAACCGCACCCGCCGAACGGATGCCGTGAAACACAACCGCCCGCACATCCTGTGCGGTCAGAGTCTCGTAAAGAAAGCACAGCGGCGCGATGCCGAGCCCCCCCGCGACCAGCCCGATCCGCTTCGCCTCAGCAGGCGGCGAAAATCCCCTTCCCAACGGTCCAAGCAGACCAATCCGGTCCCCGCTGCGGGCCTCAGCCAAAAGCGCAGTACCCCGTCCGACCACCTGGTACAGAATGCGTACCACACCTTCTGTACGATCGACCCCCTGTATTCCGAAGGGCCTCCGCAGCAACGGGTCATTGGTGGGACCGCAGCGGACGTGCACAAACTGGCCCGGCGCGGCGGCACGCGCGACCTCAGGTGCCCGGCAGCACAAGCTGTAGCACCCCGCAGCAGCCTGTACATTATCAATGACTTCGGCCTCTACAATGAAGGACACAGTTAAACCTCGCTTTTGTCATTTGAATTCCCCGCCCTACCCGGCATAATCCTGCAGGGGAACCAGAGCGGCCTGTCTTCCCGCACTATTGGACTGAAGGACCTCAATTACCACATTAGCCGTGTCAAGGGAAGTCAGGCAGGGAATACCCATTTCCACCGCCGCCCGGCGAATGCGGAAACCGTCTCGTTCCGGTGCCTTCCCCTTCGTCAGGGTGTTGATGACCAGGTGGATGCGGTTTTCACGGATCAGATCGATCAGGTTCGGTGAGCCTTCGGCGAGCTTCCGCGCCACCTTGACCGGAATCCCTTCTTCCTTCAGCATTGCCGCCGTACCGCTGGTTGCATAAATCTCAAAGCCAAGCTCCACCAACTCTCTTACAAGAGGCAGCGCATCACGCTTGTCCTTGTCGGCCACCGTAACCAGCGCCGTTCCCGATTCCGGCACCTCATACCCGGCGGAAAGTGTTGCCTTGTAGAGTGCGGTGGCGTGGTCCTCGGCGACCCCCATAACCTCGCCCGTGGACTTCATCTCAGGCCCCAGAGAAATATCTACATCGAGCAGTTTGGCAAACGAGAACACGGGCGCCTTGACCGCGATGTAGCGCGGTTCCCGGTACAGGCCCCCGGTGTACCCCATCTCGGCCAGGGTTTTTCCTAAGCTGACCTTGGTCGCCAGATTCACCATCGGTACGCCGGTAATCTTGCTCATGTAGGGTACAGTCCGGCTGGACCGCGGGTTGACCTCAATTACGTATAGCTCCTCATTGTGCAGCACGTACTGAATGTTCAACAGCCCGCGGACGTTCAGACTCTGCGCCAGCTGGAAGGTGTACTCAACTATCTTCCGCTTGATATCCTCACTGAGACTGCGCGGCGGGAACACCGCGATGCTGTCTCCGGAGTGAACTCCTGCGCGCTCGATATGCTCCATGATCCCGGGGATGAGGACGCTTTCGCCGTCGGAGATGGCGTCGACCTCCAATTCCTTGCCGACCAGATATTTGTCCACCAATACCGGGTGCTCCGGCGAAACCCTTACGGCAGTCGCCATGTACTCCAACAATTCCTTCTGGTTGTATACAATTTCCATGGCCCGGCCGCCCAACACATAGGACGGGCGGACCAACACTGGGAACCCGATGCGTTCGGCGATCGCCGTCGCCTGTTCCACCGAGAATCCGGTGCCTCCCGGCGGCCGGGGAATATTCAGCTCGGCCAGCAGGCCATCGAACTTCTCCCGGTCCTCGGCCAGGTCGATATTGTCCACCGAAGTGCCGATGATATTAAACCCGGCCTCGGCGATCGGCTTGGCCAGATTGATTGCCGTCTGCCCCCCGAACTGCACGATCACACCCTCGGGTTTCTCTTTCCGGAGGATGTTCAGCACATCCTCCTCTACCAGCGGTTCAAAGTATAGGCGATCGGAGGTGTCAAAATCCGTGCTGACCGTCTCCGGGTTACAGTTTATGGTGATCGCCTTGATGCCCTCCTCCCGCAAAGCCCACACCGAATGCACCGAGCAGTAGTCAAACTCGATACCCTGCCCGATGCGGATCGGGCCCGATCCAAGTACGACCACCTTTCGTACATCGGTATTGACTGCTTCATCCTCAGTTTCATACTCGGAGTAATAGTAAGGAGTGTCCGCTTCGAACTCGCCGGCACAGGTGTCAACCATCTTGTAAACCGGGTTGACCCCTTTTTCCACCCGCATCCTGGTGATCTCGGCCTCATCCAGCTCAACCAATTGTCCGATTGTGGCATCCGACAGACCGATCCGCTTCGCTTCCTGCAGCACCTCGGCAGTTAAGCCTGTCGGCCCCAGGTTTTTCAGTCTGTGTTCATAGTCTGTAATGTTCTTGATCTTGTTCAGGAAGAAGCGATCAATCCCGGTTGCGGCGTGGATTTTCTCAACCGTTACACCCCTTCGAAGTCCCTCGGCAATGTAAAAAATGCGCATGTCGTCCGGCGTGGCGATCCGCTCCCACACCTGCTCGTCTTCCATCACTCCGGCCTCGGGGAGTGCCAAACCGGCGACGTCGATCTCCAACGAACGTACCGCCTTCAGCAGCGCAGCCTCGAAACTCCGTGCGATGGACATGACTTCTCCGGTAGCCTTCATCTGCGTTCCCAGACGGCGGTTGGCCGAGGCGAACTTGTCGAAGGGCCAGCGCGGGAACTTTATCACCACATAATCGATTACCGGTTCCGCACAGGCATAGGTTTTGCCGGTCACCGCGTTTGGGATCTCGTCCAGGGTAAGGCCGATCGCGATCTTCGCGGCAACCTTGGCAATCGGATACCCGGTCGCTTTCGAAGCCAGCGCAGATGACCGGGAAACTCTTGGATTGACTTCGATCACATAGTAATCGAAACTGTGCGGATCCAAAGCGAACTGAATATTGCAGCCGCCTTCGACCCCCAGCGCCCGGATGATCTTGAGAGACGCACTGCGCATCATCTGAAACTCTCTGTCGCTCAAAGTAAGGGTGGGAGCAACTACGATGCTGTCTCCGGTATGGATACCCATCGGATCAACATTCTCCATGCTGCATATGGTAATGCAGTTGCCCGCACCGTCCCGGATCACCTCGAACTCGATTTCCTTCCAACCGGCCACGCTTTGCTCCACTAAAATCTGATGAATAATACTGTGTTTTAATCCGCGGGCCGCAGTATCGATCAGTTCCTCCTCATTGTTGACGATACCGCCGCCGGTGCCGCCCAGCGTATATGCCGGACGCACGACCAGGGGATAGCCCACTCGACGGGCGAAGTCTACCGCAGCGTCAATAGATGATACAATCGTGCTCTCCGGAATCGGCTCGCCGATGTCCTGCATCATCTTCTTAAACATTTCGCGGTCTTCCGCCTTCTTGATTGTATCCAGAGGCGTACCCAACAACCTGATGCCCAATTCATCCAGAATGCCGGATTCGGCAATCTGCTTGCCCAAATTGAGACCCGTCTGACCGCCCAGGGTAGGTAACAGCCCGTCCGGGCGCTCTTGTCGAAGTACACGGGACACGTATTCCAAAGTGAGCGGCTCTATGTAAACCCGATCGGCCATATTTGCATCCGTCATAATGGTAGCCGGATTGGAATTGATCAACACTACTTCCAATCCCTCTTCCCGCAAGGCCCGGCAAGCCTGGGTGCCGGCGTAGTCGAACTCGGCGGCCTGACCAATCACAATCGGACCCGAACCGATAACCATCACTTTTTTCAGATCGGTGTTACGGGGCATATTCCTATCTCCTCTCCTGCTTCAGGACTGCAACGTATTCATCAAAGAGGTAGTTGGCATCCGTCGGTCCGGGTGCCGCCTCAGGATGGAACTGGATGGCCGTAATCGGCAGTCCCGGATGTCTGAAGCCTTCAACCGTGCCGTCGTTTAGGCTCCTGTGCGTAACCACAAGGCCTGCCTGCTGCAGAGAGACTTCATCCACGGCGAATCCGTGGTTATGTGTAGTGATCGCAATGCGTCCGGTACTCAAATCCTTAATCGGGTGATTGGCTCCGCGGTGCCCGAATTTCAGTTTGAATGTCCGGGCTCCGAGGGCGAGACCGATTATCTGATGACCGAGGCATATGCCGAAGATTGGAAGCACCCCGATAAATTCCCTTACGGTTTCAACGACATAGTCGGCCTTTACCGGGTCACCGGGTCCGTTGGACACCAAAATGCCGTCGGGCTGATACCGCCTGATCGTCTCAGCTGTTGAATTCGCCGGAAAAAGAACAACCTCACAGCCGCGGTCCACGAGACATCGGGCAATATTTCCCTTCGCTCCGAGGTCGAGCACAGCGACCCTTGGACCGTTTCCGGGAAAGACTACTATCTCTTGAACGGTCACATCCGGAATGAAGTGTTGGTCGCCGAGGTCGGGTACTTCCCGCGCCCGGATCGCCAGAAGACGTCCGTCGACGTTTCCGGTAGCGATGATCCCGCGCATCGTACCCTCCGTCCGAATGCGTTTGGTTATGGCCCTGGTATCCACATCGGCCATGCCGATGATCCCCTGCCGGCTCAGAAACTCATTTAAATTACCCTGTGCCCGCCAGTTGCTCGGACGCTCGCAAGCATCCCGCACCACGAAACCGCGGACATAAGACTTCTTAGACTCAAAATCCTCGGGATTCAATCCATAGTTTCCGATAAGCGGATAGGTCATGACCACAATCTGCCCGCAGTACGACGGATCGGTGAGCACACCTTCATAACCCGTCATCCCGGTGTTGAATACCACCTCGCCCCAATTCTCGCCTCTTGCTCCGATCGCCCGGCCGTAAAACAGTGTTCCGTCTTCCAGTGCCAGCACCGCCTGCAATCAACCACACCTCCACATAGAATCCAGTGTCCGGTATTCGAACTTCCCGTATCCCCTACTTGAGCCTGACTACTGAATTCTAAATACTAAACATCTTCCCTCCGACGAATGTCGCCACCGCGCGTCCCTTCAGTTTGAAACCGCTGAACGGAGTGTTACGGCCCTTGCTTGCAAACTGATCAGGGTCGACCACCCATTCCGCCGCCGGATCGATTATCGTGATATCGGCCGGCCTGCCGGGAGCGATTACCGGTTCAGGCAGGCCCAAAATGCGCGCCGGGTTGGCGGTTAGCAGGGTAATCACCCGTTCGGCCGTCAGCACCCCTGTTTCAACAAGATACTGAAACACCAGTCCCACCGTTGTCTCCAGCCCAACCAGTCCGAACGGTGCGCGCTCAAACTCCACCTCTTTTTCGTGCTCGGCGTGGGGAGCGTGATCGGAGGCAATGACATCAATCGTCCCATCAGCCAATCCATCTAATATCGCACTGACATCCGACCGGGAGCGCAGGGGCGGGTTGACTTTCGCGTTCGTGGCGTATCTTTGGACCGCCTCATCGGTCAGAACAAAGTGATGGGGCGCTGCTTCAGCGGTAACCGGCACCCCCCGCCTCTTCGCGTCGCGAATCAACCGGACCGAACCCGCTGTGCTGACGTGAGCAATATGCAGAGCACAACCGGTTTCCTCGGCCAGAACAATGTCGCGCGCCACCATCACCTCTTCGGCGGAGGACGGAATGCCCTTGAGCCCCAAGACAGTGGCTCTGAGCCCTTCATTCATCACCCCGCCCTCAGCAAGGTCGTAATCTTCGCAATGTGAAATGATCGGCGTGCCCAGCATTCGCGCATACTGCATCGCCCGCCGCATCGTTCCGGCCGACTCCACCGGTCGTCCGTCGTTTGTAAACGCCACGGCTCCCGCCCGCCGCATCTCGCCCATTTCGGCAAGCTCGTTTCCGGTTATGCCACGCGTAACAGCACCGATCGGGTAAACACGCGCCGCGCCCGCCCGTGCCGCCTGCCGCAGAATGTACTCAATTACCGCACGGTTATCAGCGGTGGGGTTTGTGTTCGGCATCGCCGCCACCGCTGCGAAACCGCCCTTAACGGCCGCCGCCGTGCCGGAGGCAATCGTCTCTTTATATTCATAACCCGGTTCACGGAGATGTACGTGCATATCGATTAGGCCGGGAGCAACAATCATTCCCGAGGCATCGAACACACTCACGCCCCGACTGCCGATCCGCGATCCCACCCTAACTATGGTTCCGTTTTCGATCAGCACATCCTTCTGAAGCAGGCCCTTTGCCGGATCGGCCACCATACCGCCCTTAATCAGTGTCTTCACGGCTGACATCCCCCATCATCAATCGGTATAGACAGGCCATACGCACGGCCACCCCGTTCGTCACCTGATCGGTAATCAAAGACTGTGGACCATCAGCGACCTCCGGCACAATCTCAATGCCGCGGTTCATGGGGCCGGGATGCATCACAATCGCGTCCTTTCGCGCCAGCCTCAGCCTTGCGCCATTCAGGCCGTATAAGCGCGTGTACTCAGCCAGGCTGGGAATCAGCCCCTGGCGCTGCCGTTCAGTCTGTAGGCGCAGGGCGATGATCACGTCGGCGTCTTCCAACGCCTCTTCCAATCGACTGTGCACATCCACCCCCATTGTTTCCATCCCGGGCGGAAGAAGCGTGGGCGGGCCGCACACGTGCACCCGGGCGCCCAGCTTTTTTAGCCCCCAGACATCGGACCGTGCCACCCTGCTGTGCAAAATATCGCCGACGATGGCCACTTTAAGTCCCTCGATCATTCCTTTCGCCTCGCGGATGGTATAAAGGTCGAGCAGGGCCTGGGTCGGATGCTCGTGCATTCCATCTCCGGCATTGATCACGTGTGCTTCAGTATGACGGCTCATTAACTCGGCGGCGCCTGACATCGGATGCCTCACAACGATCACATCGACCCCCATCGCCGTCACCGTCCGCGCCGTATCCACCAAGGATTCACCCTTAACCACACTGGATGATGAGGCGGCCAGGCCCACCGTATCCGCACTGAGATACTTCGCCGCGAGCTCAAAGGACAGTCTTGTCCTGGTGCTCGGTTCATAGAATACCGTAGCCACAGCCTTGCCGCGCAGGGTAGGAACCTTTTTCAGCTCGCGTGAGATTATCTGCTTCATCGGACCGACCGTATCCAGGATACCGGTGATCTCAACGGCCGAAAGATGTTCCAGCCCCAGGAGATGTTTAACGCTCAGACCGATCTCCCCCTAACAAATAAAGCCTCTTCCCGCAACAGTCCTGGAAAGAGGCCGACAAAGGCTACCTACCGACTCCCCTTGCCGGCCTCACGGGACCGTAGCTTAAAGGCGAGTTCATTCTTGCTGTTTTCGGTCAAGGATTACGATGCGATCCCGACCGTCAATCTCACGTATTTGTACCGATACTATTTCTCGCGTGGACGTGGGCACGTTCTTCCCTACATAATCGGCCCTGATCGGCAGCTCCCGGTGTCCCCGGTCGACCAGCACCGCCATCTGGATAACCCGTGGACGCCCCAGATCCATTATCGCGTCCATTGCGGCCCTGGTCGTCCGCCCGGTGTACAGCACGTCATCGACGAGTACTACAACGCGGTCGGTAACCGGGAAGTCCACCTGTGTCTTGTACAGCTTCGGGTGATAATCCAGTTTGGTCAGATCGTCGCGGTAAAGCGTAATATCCAGACATCCTACAGGAACCGGCCTTCCCTCGATACTCTCAATTCTTTTCGCCAGGCGAACCGCGATCGGAACCCCGCGTCTTCTGATGCCGATCAACACAAGATCGTCTACACCCTTGTTCCGTTCGATAATCTCGTGCGCAATGCGCGTGAGGGTACGGGCAATTCCCGGCTCATCAAGAATTTGGGCCTTTTCTACCAGGTTCAAACACAACCCCCCATAAGCAAAACGCCTGCACGCCGAGGCGAGCAGGCATAGTACATCCTTTTCAGGTTGGCTATGTTACCCTTACCAGCCTCTCCGGGCCGATTTAAAGGTGACTTTTGTTCTGCACAAGTTTACTGCAGTCCGTACCAATTGTCAAGCACAACATTATGTATATGTAATCGGTCTGTGATATTGTCACCCTGTAATCGGTCTGAGAAAATGTCACCCATGAAGGGAGATATTTTCTTGTCAGACAAAGAAGCCAGAAGGGTCTATGTCATTGAGCAGCTCATCAAGGGGAAAATCACGGTTAAACAAGCCGCTGTGCTTCTCGGGCTTAGTGAGCGCCAAATCAAGCGCCTCAAGAAGGGAGTGCTAGAAAAAGGGGTGGGTTTTCTAGCCCACGGAAATCGGGGCCGGAAACCAAAACACGCTATCGACCCTTGGCTACCGCCAGTTGCGCGATGCAAGCTGTGAACACATAGCCGAACTGCTCTTTGAACTCCATCGAATAAAGGTTTCACCGCGCACCACAAGGCGTGTCCTGGCACAAGCCGGGATCCGGCTGCACAAGCGAAAGGTGTGCCGCAAAAGGCGCTCCCGCGAAAGGATGGCCCAGGAAGGGCTTTTGGTCCAAGGTGATGCCAGCCCCTTATACCTGGTTTGAGGAGCGGGGCCCGAAGGCAAGTCTGCACGGGTTTATAGATGATGCCACGGGCAAGGTTCTGGCCCTGTATTTCCGTCCCCAAGAGGACCTTTTGGGCTACTTCCAGGTGCTAAGCCAAATGGTGTTGGACTACGGCATTCCACAGAGCTTGTATACAGACCGCCATTCGATTTTCTTCTCGCCAAAGAAAGACAAGCTGTCGATCGAGGAGGAACTAACCGGGAAAACAGTGGCCCTGACACAGTTTGGCAAGGCCCTGGACGAGCTGGGGATTAACCACATTGCCGCCCGTTCCCCCGAGGCCAAGGGCCGGATTGAACGGCTTTGGAGAACGCTTCAGAGCCGCTTGGTGGTTGAGCTGCGTTTACATAATATCTGCGGTATTGATGAGGCTAATGCCTTCCTTCCCGGGTTCATCGATCGGTTTAACCGGCGCTTTGCCGTGGAGCCCGCTGATCCGGTATCGGCCTTTGTACCCGCCCCCACAAAAGATGTTTTAAACCGGATCATTGCCTATCGGGATGAGCGCCGGGCCACCAAGGGCTCAACCATCTCATACCTGATTCGCTCCCAAAAACTTAGCGCTTTTGGGTTATGCGTAACACCTAAGCACC
>CBEULR010000022.1:0-28517 GCA_965544035.1 uncultured Peptococcaceae bacterium
ATCCTGGATCGCCTGCTGCATCACGCTACCACCGTAAACATTAAAGGCGAGAGCTCGCGGATACCACCCCGGACGGCACACTAATTCTCAACACTGAGGATGGGAGGTGTTTCGAATTAGTCCAGGCAAAGGTGGGGAATTTTAAATCGCCGAAATTGGGGAATTTTAAGATGCCGTTGACACTTTACGGCACATCCACAGCCGAAAAGCACATTCTCGGCAGGCGGCAGTTCATCGGAAAGCCCGGTATCCCCTCAAAACCAAGCTTTAACAAGAAAAGACCAAGCAATACTTAGAATGTAACAACCTTATCCGCCCACTCAACCATATTAAGACAATCAATCATTGTGGCAATCGGACAAACATCCGTTTCGCTCATATTCCTTGATTTAAGACAGGTACCACAAGCCAAAACTTCGCCGCCCATTTCACTGAATTCCTCCAGTTTGTCAGCGACATCAAACTTTTCATGTTCAATATTCTGAATCTCTACTGCTTCCCCCATTAGGAAAACCTTTACTTCGTGTCCGTTTTTCTTTGCAGTAATTGCAAATCGCATTGCATTCCAAGCCTTTTCATATTCCTTTGTTTCAATAATAATTCCTAGTTTCATTACAATTCCCCCAATCATTTCTTAACTTTGAGAATAAGATCTTATGGTTCAAGGCTGCCAAATGGATTTCCAATAAAATGTCCATAAAGATGAGCAGCATGACATCTACGTCGGCTTTTAGCAAGAACTACCATGTCTGTACCACGTTTAGCCAACTCTGGTCAAGTCCCGGATTCTGTGTAAATCGACAGATTAGAGTACCGGGACAACAAATTGTTTTCAATGCCGCTCGATATACCTAAGGGAAACGTTGTTATTTTTATAGAAAAGGAAGCCCGGCTTGCGTACAAAGCAAAGCGCGGGCTTCCACTCAGGGAGAAAGAGTCTTGGCTCAACCTCGTTACCGAACAGGTCAAAAAGCCGTTCCGTTGATATTTCCTGTAAACTCTCCATTCTCAACGGTAAACCAGTGGGTAGCACCGTCTATAAACGATCCTGGGTCAGGGGTAGTCCCCAGAATGGATTCCGGTTCAGCCACGTTATCAAACCGTGCCCGGGAGCCATTATTTCCGGCAAAAATCAGTTTATGGTTGCAGATTCCCATTATGGGTGTAGTCTTGTCATACCCGGTAATCGTCTCTAAATAATACTGGGCCGCATAGCCTCCATCAATGGCCAGGTATTCAAAGAGAAGGTCAAGCGCACCATCCTTGTAACCTTCCAGGCGCAGTGCATCGGCATCCGCATCAAACTTGACTTTAATCTCGAATTCATTGCCCTTGCTTCCGGTACCCTTTAGCAAATATCCCGTAGCCTCATCATAGGTTAATTGGGCGTCATCCGCCCAGGCTTGTTGCAGCATGTGCGTTTCTTTATCGACATCATACTCGCCGTAGACCAAAACTGACTGGCCAATAAAATCCAAGGGCAGAAGATAGTCAAAAATATTGGCGTCAAACGCCGTAACCGTGGGGAAACCTACAGCAACAGGCTCATAATTCTCATCTATAACATAGTTGTCAAATGCATCCCTTGCTTCCTTAAAGGCCTTAAAACTTTCGCATACCAGTCCTTGATTGCCGTCGGAGCTCTGGGACCGACCGGTCTGTTCTTGCTGTGCCGATTCTTTTTCAGTGCTCGCCGAATCGCTGCCCGTCGTTTCGCTCGTGCTGCAGGCCGCAATCGAAAACAGCATTAGGAATGTCACCACGAATATTATTAGCCTTTTCATAAACCTGCCTCCTCTGCCTGAGCTTATTCAATTAGGCTATCAATAGCTTAATTAATCAACTAGTTAGGAACATAGGTCAAATGTGATCATAATTAGTAAGAAAAATATCATTCCAAACAAAAAGCCCGGCCATCTTGTAAACCAAAAGGCCGGGATTCCACTTGCTTATAAGGTCTATTCCTTTTGCAGCGACCTTTTCCGGTATGCGGACGGGGTCACGCCAACCTTCTCTTTGAATAATCTTGCTGTGTGGCCGTTATAATGCAGGTTACAGGCGGCAAAGGCCTGGGCGATGGAGATGTTGGTATCCAGAAGCTTCTCTTTCAGTTTACTGATTTTATAATTGGTGTAATACTGATGCGGCGTTACGCCGGTATGCTTCTTGAACAGCTTTGCGAACTGAGCCTTGCTGAGGTAGGCGGCCTGAGCCGTCTTGCTCATGTCAAAAGGCTCCAGCCAATGCTTTTCTATGTATCGTTTGCCCCGTGTTATTTCCTCTTTCCCCCGGTATATTTTCTTAACAATGGAAACGGCGGCAAAGTATTCGAATGATCCATCATCGTTTAACAAAGGGAAACACGTAATGTCTGCGCTTATCATCTGGATATCCCGGTCTACCACATTAAAACACCGGATCAGATCCTGATAGGGCGCGTTGAAATCGGTGAGGTGCACGGTTTTGCCCGCCAACACCTGTCGGACCTGATCGGTCATTCCGAGTTTACGCACGACCGGATCCTCAAAAACATTGTATTTGCCCACGTGGGACTCGACGCTTCTGATGCCGATCATTTCGAGCGCCGCATTGTTGATCAGTCGCGCTGTCCCGTCCAGAGAGAATATCTGTATCGGATACGGAAAGAACTCAAAAAGCTTCTGAAATAATTTGGCTTTCATATGTTTGGCCCTCGTTTCTGTAACCTTAACGCTGTTTACCCCTTACGCCTTTTCCAGGTTACCCCACCAGGACTTCTCTTCCAAAAACACAATTGCGTCATCTTCATCAAGCGGTTTACTGATCAGATATCCCTGTACCCTGTCGCAGTTGTGTTTCTTCAAATAGCGCAACTGTCTCTCGTGCTCGACCCCTTCAGCAGTTATGCAATGCCCAAGTCTATGGGCTATCGAAATAATGTCGGCTGTTATTGCTCTATCCAAATCGATGTATAACAGTTTATCAATAAAGTACTTGTCAATTTTCATACAATCAACTTTCAAGCCTCTTTCCCGCGCGAGAGAAGAGTAACCAGTCCCAAAATCATCTATGGCTATCTGCAGTCCCGCTTCCCTCAGCTGCTCAAAAACATTGTTGATACTGTCATAATCGGAAGCAAAGACCGATTCCGTAAGCTCAATAGATACTCTTTTCGGGTCAACACGCATCTCGCTCATCAGTTCAAACAGTCTGCTTACGAAATTGGGACTTAACAGCTGTATAATCGAGATATTTATTGACACACCAATTTCATCATATCCAAGCCCCCTTAGCCTGTTCAAGAAACGAAATGCTTTTACAATTACTTTTTCGCCAATCGGAATGATCAGCTTTGTTTTCTCAGCGATGGGGATGAATTCCAAAGGCGATACGGGGCCAATATTATCTGATTTCAACCGGGCCAGTGCCTCAAAGGTGCAGACGGAGCCTGTTTTTAAATCAATAATAGGCTGATACTGCAAAAACAGATTGTTGTTTATATGGTCATCGGCGGCTACGGCGGTGAGAGTCTCCACAATATCTGTTTCGCGGTCGACTATGGCCTCCAACTCTTCGTTGTAAAAACAGGTTTCAAAGTCTTTTCCAAAATTTTTGACCGGTCTCTCTGAAGCAATCAACAGTCTTCTCAGGAGCAGGTCAATATCAAGTTCACTTTGGTTCTGCTCAATCTCCAGAATCCCTATCCCGCCACCTATTCTTTCCGTTACAAATAAGGAACCCAGAGTATCCGCAATAACACTGCCGAAACGAACAAGCTCGTTTTTGTCTTTGTAGTCGGAGATGTAGTATACAAAACTGTTCTCATGTGTTCTGAACAAAATACAGTTGCCGGAGCAATGCCGGCTAAGAGCCTCAGCAGCCTTTTTGATCAGATTCTGAGAATACTGAAACCCGTAATTGGCCGTCAACAGCTGAACCATACTTAGATTGATACCGATAAGCGCTTTTCTTGACTTCTTCTTTTTCAGTTCCCTTTCAAGCAGTGACAACAAGTAGTCCCGATTGTACAGCCCTGTCAATCTATCGTGTGTGTTATTGTATTTCAGGGTGTCCTCGATCGCTTTTCGATCGGATATATCAAGAACGATCCCTTCCAGTGCTTCGACTTCACCATCATCGTTATATATACCCTGCCCCAACTCAAGAACCCATTTCCGCTCGCCGGCGGCCGTTATAATCTCATACTCATATTTGAACGGCAGCCTTGCGGCCAGGATTCGTTCCCATTCATTCCACAAGGCTTCACGGTATTCGGGCGCGATGATTTCGTTATAGGAAAGGTCCCTGTTGTGCAGCAGACTTTCCGGGAGATAACCCGTGAGACTGAAACAGCCTTCGGAAACATACTGCATTGTCCAATCCCGATCGTAATTACACCTGTAGGCAAGTCCCGGAAGGTGGGCAAGCAAAACGGATTTGCTGCGCTCACTCTCATTCAGTGCTCTTTCCATCTCTTTGCGCTCGGTGACATCCTGGATCAGGCAGATATGGCTGTATTGCCGATCATTTGATGAAGTGAGCGGCGCGACAATCATATGTACCCAAACGATGGAGCCATCCGGCTTGATATACCGTTTATCCATTGAGTACATCTTGATTTCACCCGATTGGAGCCGTCTAAAGTTTTTGATGTCTTCTTCCAGGTCATCTGGATGGGTTATTTTTTCCCATCCCATACGAATAAGCTCTTCTTTTGTGCGGCCCGTGATTTCCTCAAGCTTTGAGTTAATTCTTACATTGGCCTCATCTGAGCCTTTCGGATCACAACTATACCAGATTGCAATGCCGATAGGAGCTTGATCCAAAACCCGGTCAAGGGTCAGGTTTTGTTCATCCAACTGCTGCTTAAGCCTATGCTCTACCCGTAATAAGGTCGCGTGAACACCAATCCTGGCCCGCAGAGATTCCATTTGAATTGGTTTGCGAATATAGTCAACGGCCCCCAGCCTTAAGCCCTTGATTTCATTGTTCAGTTCCCCGTAATTCGTCAATATTATGGTGCGCAGATTTCTAAACCGCTCATCCTCTCTTAGAGCTTCGAGCACCTGAAAGCCGTCCATATTAGGCATGTTCAGATCAAGAACCATTAAGTTGATCCCATCTTGCTCCTGAAGCATACGCATTGCTTCCAGGCCGTCGCACGCAGTCAATATGTGATAGTCACTTAACATACTCTTGATAATCAGTCTGTCAGTTGCTGAGTCGTCGACAACCAGAATCTTAATCTGCATGCGAATCCCCCTTAAACACCAGCTTCCAGATTCCCCTGAATTAATTCTATCTCTTTCAACAGTCTTCTGAGCAATTCTGCGAACTTGTCTTGCAAAGCCGCTATTTCTTCTTCCTTTTCTTCCTTCAGCGCCTTCTGCAATGACGCTGCTGCTTCCTGAAGCGATTCTGCCCCGATGCTTCCGGAACTACCCTTGATCTTATGTACCATTTGCGCGGCATCAGCGTATCTCTTTCCACGCACTGCGGCATCAAGCCTGTCCAAAGTATCTTGGTTTTCCCTGCGGTATTCTTTTAACACCTGAAGATACAGTTCCTCGTTACCACCCATATTCCTCAAGCCTAGCTGCTTGTCAAGCACCGCTCTACGCGCATCAACGTCGGATTCGTTGTCAAGGATAATATCCTTGACGGTTTGCATAAAACGATCGGGATTAAAGGGCTTGCTGATGTAATGGTATATCCCGCTTTGCTTGCATCTCTCCCGAACGCCTGAAATGACGTCGGCAGTCAAAGCGACGATCGGAACTCTCCCTGAGGACTCCCGGATTCTCTCCGCAGCTTCATAACCATTCATAATGGGCATGTGCAAGTCCATCAGAATCAGATGGATGCGGTCCCGGTGCGCTTTATACAGTTCTACAGCTTCCTCGCCATCGTTGGCAATGATCGCTTCTATGCCGATCTGCTCCAGGAGCGACTTGGCGATCAGCTGGTTGGTTTGGTTGTCCTCCGCCAGCAATGCCAGATATGGTTTTTCGAGTCTTGTGGGGGCCGGTCCGCCGTTTACCGCGGGCTGGGCACCCGAAATGGCTTTCAGCCTGAAAATATCCAGTACCCCGTTGAGTAATACGGAGGGTATGATCGGCTTCCCAATACCCACATCAATTCCGTGCTCCTCCAGTCTGTCAAACAGATCCGCCTTCATCATCGGCAAAAGCATAATGGTTTTTGGCTTTTTGACAATTTTTTTGTTGTTGCGTATGGCCTCCACAAATCTAAAACCGCCTTCGGCAGGAGTATCATAATCGACGATTAACAAATCAAAGGGCTTGGCAAATCTCCCGTTGGCCGCCTCCAGCATACTTAAGGCGCTCACTTCCGAACTGGTAAGCTCACAGCGCATTCCAAAGCTGCTCAAATAATTATCAATAAGGTTCATATTTGCCCCTGATTTCTCCAAAACCAGCGTCCTGAGATCCTTAAAATGATCGCCGGACAAGGTCTTCACATAATCGTCTTCCTTTTCCTTATCGGCCTTTAACGATATTTGGATGATAAAGGTCGTGCCCTCTCCGGGCGTGCTGAACACCTTGATTTCTCCGCCCATCATATCTACGAGGTTCTTCACAATGGACAGTCCCAAACCAGTGCCCCCAAAACGGCGGTTAATACTGCTGTCCCCCTGCTCAAAAGGGGTAAAAAGTTTATTCACTTGTTCTTCGGTCATTCCTATCCCGGTATCCTTAATGGTAAAAGAGATATGGTATTGGTCACCCTTCTTGGCAATCAGCCGGACATCCATTGATACTTCTCCGCTACTGGTGAATTTCGCGGCGTTGTTCAGCACATTAATCAAGATCTGCTCAATCCGCTTGGGATCTCCGAAAAACCAATTTGGAACAAGGGGGTCTTTGGACAGCCGGAAACCGATTCCCTGTTCATCAATTTTGTATGAAACAATATTGACGACATCCTGAATCACCTGATCCAAGCTGAAAGAAGTGCTCTCAAGCGACACTTTTCCGGCTTCAATTTTGGAAAAATCGAGAATATCGTTGATGATACTCAGCATGTTATGCGCTGCTTGGGTAATCCGGTCGACATACATACCCTGCGTCAGGCTGAGCTCGGTTTTTCTCAACAGGTATGACATACCCGTAATGGCGTTAAGCGGAGTTCTTATCTCGTGGGACATCCGGGCCATGAAACTTGATTTAAACTCATTTGCCTCCTCGGCTTCACGCTTTGCTTTTTCCAAGTCAAGCTGGATCTCTTGTCTTCGCCGGACCTCCTTGCGCAGTCTTACAATCCAGAAGAAAGACACGCCCAAAACAACGGTGCCGAAAGCACCCGCAAATGACAGAATCCGCATAACAGGTCCGTAATCTATTTCGGTATCCAATTCGACCCACTGGTTGCTAATGGCAAGTTTTTCACTCTCGGAAATGGAAGCCACCGCTTTATTCAGGATGCTGACCAGTACAGGCCAGTCTTTGCGGACGGCAAAATACAGGGCTTGCGGTTTTTCAGCTTCAAAAGCCACGAACCTGAGGTTTGTCAGACCGTTTAAGCGTATCAGGTAATTTGTCGTGGCCAGGTTCCCGATGAAAGCTTTCTCTGTTCCCGTTGCCACGGCAGTAAGTGCCGCCTCCACAGAATCGTACAGACTGAGATTTATATCCGGATAAGACAATAAGTAGCTGTGATGCGAACTGTTCCGCTGCACAGCTACTGTCAAGCCTTCCAAATCGTTTATGCCCGATATCCCGGTATCCGTATCACGGGTCACAATCACTCTTTTAAAGTAGTAATACGGTTCGGAAAAGAGAAAGTGCTCTTCCCTTTCCTCTGTTTTGCCGATGGCGGGAAGCAGGTCAACTTCTCCCGCCAGCGCCATCTCGTAAGCCTCGGGCCAGGTTAAACCTTTGACTATTTGAAACTGTAAACCCGTCCTTTCGCTTATTAATCTGAGATAGTCCGCCGTGATGCCCTTATACTGGCCGTGTTCATCGACAAACTCAAACGGTACAAATCCCGGGTCGACACCAAGACGAATCACCGGATGCCCTTCAATAAAGGCAATCTCTTCCTCTGTCCAGCCGATGCCGCTTTCGGCGCACAAGCAGGGGGTAGCCGCACTTGTTAAAATGATGATCAAGAGAATGATTAAACCGGCGTTTAATCCTTTATGGATTATTGTCATCTGGTAACGCCTACCCCTCCATCGTCCCTTAAAGCTTGTACACCTTCAGGCCGTTACAAGGCATCACTTACAAAACTGAGACACTGAAGCCGTCCTGCTAAGGTGGCATTTGTGGAATTATTTAGAACTATTGTGTCGCATATTTGTCGCAATTGTCAATGAATTACTTGTCCTTCAAGCCATCAAATGCGGCCTGGATAGTCCGTCTAAACCAGAAAGCCCGGCTTCCGCATAAACCGAAGTCCGGGCTTCCACTCACTGCTTAACAAGGTCTATTCATTTTGCAGCGACCTTTTCCGGTATTCAGACGGGGTCACGCCCACCTTCTCCCGGAATAATCTTGCGGTATGGCCGTTATATTTTATGTTGCAGGCGGCAAAGGCCTGGGCGACGGAAAGGTTGGTATCGAGAAGCTTCTCCTTTAGTCTACTGATTTTGTAATTGGTATAATGCTGATGCGGCGTTACGCCGGTATGCTTCTTGAACAGCTTGATGAGATGCGCTTTGCTGAGACCTGCCGCCTTTGCCGTTTCGTTCAAGTCAAATCTTTCCTTCCAGCGGGTTTCAATATGTTCTTTCGCCTTTTCAATTTCATCCTTGCCGCGATAAACCCTTCTGTCGATCAATAATGCCGCGACATATATCACCCGCTCTTGGTCATCCAGAATAGGGAAAACCGTGATGTCCTGGTACACTGCTTCCACATCGAAGGCCTTTATGCCGTAATGCTCGGCGATTCCCTCCAAAGGCACCCTGACATCCGGGAAGAACACGGTTTCGCCACGAAAGGCCCGCTTTAAGGTGTCAATCTGACCTGTGGCGATAATATCAGGATCTTTGAACACATTATATTTACCAACAACTGCGTCCGGGGTTGTAACTTGATATTCGGCCAGCATAGCCTTATTCACCAGCACCGATGTTCCGTCCGGAGCGAAAACCTGAATCGGATAGGGGAAGCACTCGATGACCTTGGCGAGTAGCTCTTCTTTGTCAAAGAGTGATTGAAACGATGCCATAATCGCATTTTGCCTGTTTACCACATTACTCTTCATTCTTTGACCGACCACCCATTATTACCATAATGATCTAAATTATAATCAAAATCATATCATAAGGGGAGAGCGAATAACGGCAGGTTTTGCTTGTTCTGCTTCCGTCATTACCGTATTCTTTCATCCACAAAGATGATTCGTCCCTGAGGTTACCGTGCACGTCACTGGTAAAGAGGATTACAATATCTCCGGATCCTGATTCACCATCTTCCGGCACTGTAGCCGCGGGCATACTGCAGGCCGCCAGACTTAAACACCAGACCTAATGCCAGAATCAACAATATAAATCTCTTCATGTTGAATCCCTCTTGTCGCCCGCAATACCCTTGGGACTCGCTTCTATCTTTTTCCTCTTCTTTTGTAAGGCACTACTTTTATAGTCACTTTACTTCCCGCACCAAGCCTGAACATCAGTTTGCCGATATGTTCAAGTGAATACTCTCTGCCGCCCACCTCAATACAAACATCCGACCATCCCCACACCACTGTACCGCTGAGACCTTTACCGGTTAATAGTTTTTCTGCATGTTCCCTGTCATCTTCCAAGGCATAAAGAAGACCCCGGTTCACTTCATTGATATTGAAATAGTCGGGATCAAAGATGCGCCCTTTAGTGTCCTTCTCGGCCCAGTTTAGCAATTCTTCCCGCTGAGGATTCTTTTTATCCTTGATAATACTGAGGAAATCCTCATACCCGCCCGTTCCTCCAACATCCTCCGGGGGTCTCGATCTTGCGCCACCAAGGCATACGGGAATCCTGTTTTCATTGTCCTTCATCCGCTTTTCAATGACAATCTTATGTTGCCAATAGTCTCCGAAATCATATATATACTCACAGGCATCATAAACATCAAAAAGCTCATTAATCATTGTGGTCCGTGCATCAAGCTCTCTAACACCCTCACCGTATAATTCATCAGGTGTAAAATCATCATTCGGGATCGCCACAACAGTCTTCTTAAGCTCAAAATTATACAGGTGGTAATCAAGCCACCCAAATGCAGCCTGGATAATCTGATGAAGCTGCTGGAAGTTTATGTTCCCGGGAATTCTAAGCCTTCTCCAAATGGGGGGTTTAATATTCTTTATGGAAACTTTGATTTGATACGCCATTTTAATATCTCCTCGTCTTGATAATCGAAGTGAATGACGGCTCTTTATGCCTGCAAGTCGATTCCCAGCAATATCGGCGTATGGTCTTGTCTTGGTCCCGAATCAATCATTTCGGACTTGAGAACCCGATCTGAAATCCGATTACTCACCAGCCAGTAGTCGATTCTCCATCCAGAATTATTAATCTTGCTTGTTTTGGCCCGCTGGGCCCACCAGGAATAAACACCGGTCACATCGCCGTGCAGATAACGAAATGTATCTGTGAAGCCTCTCTTTAGAAGGTTTGTAAAGCCCTCACGCTCCTCGTCCGTAAAGCCGGCTGTATTACGGTTGCGGTCCGGATGCGCCAAATCAATCTCCCTATGGGCCACATTAAAATCACCACACGCAACAACGGGTTTTTCTTTATCCAGACTTGCCAGATAGTCAGCGTACCTAACGTCCCAAATCTGCCGTTCTCCTAAACGGCCTAAGCCTTCACCCGCATTGGGCGTATAGACCTGGGTCAGGTAGAAGTCATCAAACTCCAAGGTGATAATCCGGCCCTCAAAGTCCATCGTCCCGGGGGCCCCGATTTGGGGATAACTGACCCTGGGCTTTAAATGATCCTTATATAGAAACATGGTCCCGGCGTAACCCTTGCGTGCCGGTTCTACGGAGCAATTCCACACAATCTCATATTCCGGGAAAAGATCCTTTAATACTCTTAGCTGCTTCTTAGTCGGTCCACCGCTTGGCAGCTTTACTTCCTGTAAGGCAACAGCTTCCGGATTCTCTTCTGCAATGGAATTAAATACTTTACGGCTTAACAGGGCGCGTGCCGAAACACCTGTTAATGCGGAATTCAAAGAATCAATATTCCACGAGATAAACTTCAAACCTACGCCTCTCCTTTATCAGCATAAGATACTCCACTGTTTTTGGCAGTTTGAAAATGGCGCTCCTTTCATTAAACACTTATCTGGTATAATCCAAAGATCAGCTCCATTATCATATCTGTGCGATAATATTGATTCAACATCTGATGCATATTGCCTCTCTACAGCCATTCTGCTCACCTCTCTCAACATCCAACCTGACCACACAACCCTCAATGGGTTTCATCCCCATATGTGCTAAAAGCCTTGATATATAAGGCTTTTTCGCATACTTACTCTTTTATCCTCGACATCAACACCACACACTCCACGTGGCTTGTGTAGGGGAACATGTCGACCGGCTGGGCTTCCTGCAGCCGGTAGCCTGACGCCGCCAGGCGGCGCAGGTCGCGGGCCAGGGTGCCCGGGTCACAGGAGACATAGACGATGCGCGGCGGATGCATCTCCACGGCGGCATCCAGAACGGGTTCGGCACAGCCCTTCCGCGGCGGGTCCAGCACAATCACGTCCGGCCGCACCCCTTCTCGGGCCAGTGCCGGGAGCAGCTCCTCAGCCTTCCCCTCTCTGAAGTGTACATTATCAATCCCATTCAGCGCCGCGTTGGTCCGGGCGTCGGCCACGGCTTGGGGGACAATCTCCAGCCCGTACACCAGCCCCGCGCTCCGGGCAAGATACAACGCGATGCTGCCGATCCCGCTGTACACATCGACCACGGTCTCCGTGCCGCTGAGAGCGGCATAATCGGCCGCTTGTTCATAGAGTCTGAGGGTCTGCAGGGGATTAACCTGATAGAAGGAGGCGGCGGAAATCTGCAGACGCAACCCGCCCAGATAGTCATTAATAACTTGTGTCCCGGACAAAACCGTGCTTTCCGGGCCCAGAACATCCCTTCCCCGGCCGCTATTATAATTCTGGATCACCGATACCACTTCCGGCATCCGCCGCCGGAGGTCGGATACAAAGGCCTCCCGCTGGGGCCAGGCGGCTCGCCCGGAGACCAGCACCACCATTACCTCACCGGTGGCCGCTGCCAAGCGCAGCATGACGTGCCGCAGGTAACCGCTCCCCGCCTTCCAGTCGAACAGCGGTACCCGGTGCTTGTTCAATAACCCCTCCACCACCGCCGCCACCCGAATCAGACGCCGGTCCAGGAGCAGGCACCCGTCTCCGCCTCCGTTTGGCGCAAACCAGGGGGTGAGGCGGTGGCTGCCCTCGGCGAAGAACCCCAGAACAATGCGCTCACCCGCCCGCATCACCTGAAAATGCACCTTGTTCCGGTAATGCGCCGGATCGGCCATCCCTAGGGCCGGCTGTACGGGCGGATCGGTAAACCGGCCGATCCGCACCAGGCTGTCCCGCACCAGAGTTGTTTTGAGTTCGAGCTGCGTCGGGTAATCCACGTGCTGCAGCCGGCAGCCGCCGCAGTCGTTGAAAGAGGGGCAAACCGGTGCAGTGCGCCCGGCTGCGGGTTCCAGAATCGTCCTCAGCGCAGCACGGGCATAGTTCTTCCGCACTTCAGTGACTTCAATTTCTACAGTCTCTCCGGGCAAGGCACCGGGAATAAACACGGCCATCCCGTCTCTACGGGCGACGCCTTCACCGGCGTGCGTCATACCGTTAATCTGGACGGTGTACTTCTCCCCCACCTTGGGAGAATATTTGGTCTTTTTCGTCGGAGGTGTCACCGAGAACCGTCCCTCCCGTCACCTCGGGATCCCGTACTCCTTCCAGCGGCGGTCCACCAGCGCCACCGTTTCCGGAAGCGGTTCAACCGTTCCCGGATACCAGGGCTTCATGCGCGCATCGATGACGATCGGCGGCCGGTAGCAGATATGGTGCCGTTTCACTTCCTGCCCGGCGGCGTAAATGTCGCCCGCCGGCTCAAAGCGGGTGAATACCGCCCACAAAAAGTCCGACTCCCGGGCCGCGATCCCGGCGTCATCGGTCAAGATGATCAGCGGCCAGTCGGCGAAAGCCGGGGCCGACGCCAATCGTTCGGCCATCCCGGGCGACTGGCTGTGCGGCTCACCCTCCACCACCAGGCAACCGGGGCAAAATACGTTGACGGCACGGACGCCCGGTGGCAGGTCTCCGGTGAACGTGCGCGGCAGTTCACGCCGCGCCCGCCCCAGGCCGATCAGAATCGCCTTGGAACCCCGGTTGACGGCCGGTCCGCTGTAGTCCAGGGTATCCATAGCCAGATTGTCGAGAATAAAGAAGTCCTGCTCCCAGCGCACCCGTGCCAGCAGGTGTTCCAGAAGCCCCCGGAAGTCGTGAAGGTCCAGCGGCGTGTCGGTGAGCAGCAGGAATTTGGTCAGCGCCAGCTGGCCCTCACCCAGAATGCGAAAGCCCGCGCTCAGCGCTTCCCGGCTGTAGCGTTCCCGTACCACGGCTGCCGCCAGGGCGTGGAAACCGGTCTCCCCGTACGTCCACAAATCCCGCACGGCCGGCATCACCAGTGGGTACAGTGGGCTCACCAGCTCCTGCAGGTAATCCCCAATAAAGAAGTCCTCCTGGCGGGGTTTGCCCACCACCGTCGCGGGGTAGATCGCATCCCGGCGGTGAAACACCGCGTCCACGTGAAATACCGGATAGTCGTGCCGGAGTGAATAATAACCGTAGTGGTCGCCGAACGGCCCCTCCGGGCGGCGCTCGCGCGGGGGCACCTTGCCGGTGATCGCAAACTCCGCTTCAGCGATCAGGCGGTGTCCGCCCAACGGGTTTTGGACCATTTCCAAGCGGTGCCCGGCCAACACCGAGGCCAGAATCAGTTCCCCGATGCCCTCAGGCAGGGGGGCGATCGCAGACAGGATCAGCGCCGGAGGACCGCCGAGGAACACCGTCACCGGCAGGGGCTCACCCCGCTCCTCGGCCTCGTGATAGTGGAAACCCCCGCCCTTCTGGATCTGCCAGTGCATCCCGGTCGTGGCGGCATCATAACGCTGCACCCGGTACATCCCCAGGTTGTGTTTACCGGTCTCCGGGTGCTCGGTATAGACCAGGGGCAGGGTCAAGAACGGCCCGCCGTCCTCCGGCCACGAGGTCAGCATCGGCAGTTTGTCCAGCCGGGGAGGCCTCTGCACCACCTCGGTCACCGGCCCCCTGCGCACCGTCCGCGTGCCCAGACGTGCCAGATCACGGCTCAAATGCCGGAATTCCCACAGCTTAGAAAGGCGGGGCGGCATCATCGCCTCCAACAGCTCCACGGCCTCACGTACAAGCTCCTTCGGACGCGGGCCGAACGCCATTTCGATTCGGTCCGCCGTTCCGAACATATTGGTCAACACCGGGAAAGGACTGCCCTTAACCTTGTTAAACAGCAACGCCGGACCGTTCTCGGCGATCACCCGCCGGTGGATCTCCGCCAGTTCCAGATACGGGTCGACCTCGGCCTCGATTACGGCCAGCTGTTTCTCCCGTTGTAATAGAGCCACAAATTCTCGGAGATTACGCAGTGTCATGGTGGCCGCTCCCCTCTTGATACTTCAGGGCTGATACCCTTTACAGGTATTCTGCCCCGTTCGACATAATCCCTTTGAGAACCGGCCGTATAACACAAACAAACCCGGATGAATACCTCACCCGGGTCCCGTCCTTGTGAATCTACTTCGCGATCAACGGCCTCTACGCATACCGGCCGGAAACCGATCTTTTCGGTAGATTGACGCTGTAGCTGATCGTGTCCCAAATCCGTTCGTACTCGGCCACATCGTACTTGCTGAGCAGAACAAACCGGATCTCTCTGATGCTCCTGTCTTTCAACAGGAAGTCACTAACCGTCGAAAGCGCCACCTTGGCCACGATGCTGATCGGTATGCCCTGCCCGGCTCCGACCGCCGGGATCGCCACCGAAGAGGCCCCGGCCTCATCGGCCCGGCAGAGGATATTCCAATAGAGCTGGCGCAAGAGCTTTTCCTCCTGGCGCAATCCCCCGGACCATTTCGGGGCCACTGCATGAATCACAAACCGGGCGGCGAGCCTCCCCGCGCCGGTCACCGCCGCCTCCCCCACCGGAATGCTGCCGTGCCGGGCGGCGTAGTGTCGGCACTCCTTGAGAAACCCCATGCCGCCGGCTTTGCGAATCATCAGATCGACCGGATCACTCGACAGGAGATTGGCCGCCGTAGGATTGACAATGGCATCAACCTCCTGCCGGGTAATGTCATCGCAGAATGCAGTGATCTTGGTATTGTGAATCAAGGCCTCCACTAGCATCACTTCTTTCGTCGGACAGCAACCGAAGGATACGCCTGCCTAATAACACAATACCGCAAGAAAGGGTTCTCAACAAGAAACCTTAAGACCTGTTTCATCCTGGACCAAAGTCCCAAAAATGTCGTCTGTCGGTGCGCATGAAAAAGCCCGGCGTCAGTCCGGGCTCAGGGGAGGAATACAGAGGATCTTCTAACGATTGGTACAAACGACCGCTTTTCTAGTTTTCGCGTCGGACATAAGGTACTTAAAATGACGGCGGTACTCAGAAACCTCATAGTTGTTGGAGAGGACGAACCGAATCTCCTCAATGCTGGAGCCGCCCTGCAAGTACTCGAACACTGTGGAAACGGCAATCCGCGAACCGACTGCGAAAGGCACTCCCTGCAGATCAGTGCCGATGGAGGGAATGGCTACTGAACGGGCTCCGA
Source organism: uncultured Peptococcaceae bacterium (assembly GCA_965544035.1). Classification (GTDB taxonomy): domain Bacteria; phylum Bacillota; class Desulfotomaculia; order Desulfotomaculales; family Desulforudaceae; genus CBEULR01. The sequence goes on from CBEULR010000022.1 coordinate 15,845, forward strand.
CTCTCTCGGCACACAACAGCGCATTACGGTAGGCGCTGCGAAGCTGTTCGGCTCTTTCCGGATTACCCTTGAACCAGATCGGACCCACAGCGTGGACCACGTATTCGGCCTTCAGTCTCCCCGCGCCTGTGACCACAGCGTTTCCGACCGGGCACCACCCGGAACGCTGCACCAGTTCCCGGCACTCTTCCGCCAGTTCCGGTCCGGCCGCCCTCCGGATGGACAGGTCGACCAAATCACCCGACTGCAGACTGGCGTTGGATGAGTTCACGATGGCATCGGTGTCCTGCCACGCAATATTCCCGGTGGTGAAGGAAATTTTTGTCGCGTTGATGTATATATCCATGCGCGATCATCCCCTCAATTTAAACTATATTCGAGTCGTCACGACGACAAATAGGTCCCCGGGACCCATTTTTTTGGGACCATTGACCTATATTTCCGACATGAGGCGTCAAAAAGGCCGTCACCTCAAGGCGACGGCCTGCTTTATTTCTGGCTCCGCGAGTAGGATTCGAACCTACAACCCTCCGGTTAACAGCCGGATGCTCTACCGTTGAGCTATCGCGGAACGGTATGTGTGACGCCCGCAAACGGGCTACCACAACCGATATTATAGTATGTCAAAAGTGCGGTGTCAAGATTCCCGGAATCGGCACCGCCGATTCCCTCCCCTATTTCCAACCTCTCACTTCTCACTTCTCTTTTGGTGGGCCCACGTGGATTTGAACCACGGACCTCACGCTTATCAGGCGTGCGCTCTGACCACCTGAGCTATGGGCCCATTCACCACTCTTTATTGTACAATTCGCGGGACACCCGGTCAACCACCAACAAATCCCTCGGAATAGCCCTGCCGATTCCCTCCCCTGTTTTCAGTCCGGTGAAAAATAATGTGTGACAGACAAAGCAACCCGTGATATAATGCATCCCATACAGATGAGTTGAGTTGGCGGGTCAGCCGCCGGACAGTTTAATAGCGAGAGGAGTGAGAGATGAGCTTTAGCCGAGCGGAGACGAGCGGAGCGGAGTTATTGTTATTGTGTACTGCTTGCCGGGCTAAACAGCCCGGCATCACTATTTTTGGGAGGAATGAAAATGAGCAACACCCTTAATGCGGTCCAAACCGGGGAGAGCGTGAATACGATCCCCCGTTCCAAGGTTATCGCCGTCGTGGCCGTACTGCTGGCCATCGGTGCCGTCCTGCGGATGTTCGCCCCGCCCATCGCGGGGATCACCCCGAACTTTGTGATCGCTATGTACTGCCTGTCGATCATCCTGATCCGCCCCGACCTGCGCGGCGCTCTGGCCATAGGCATCGTCGGCGGCGCGGTGGCGATGATGTTCAGCAAGTCACCGATTCCCTACCTGAACCTGATCACCGAACCGGCCGGTGCCCTGGCCTGTGTCTTAATCGTCCGCTACCTTCCTGAACTGGCGCTGAAGGGCTACGCCTTCAAGCCCACCCTGGCAACCGCCATCGGCACTCTGGCCAGCGGCACCCTGTACGTCGTTCTGAACTTTTCAGTCGCTCTCAAAATGCCGACCGAGGCCCTTCTGGCGGCCTTCATCAGCGTGGTGATTCCGGTTACGATCGCCAACGCGATCATCGCCCAGATCCTTTACGCACCATCCAAAAAGTTCCTGCGTCTCTAGTTTGGGGGGATTGTGTTGTCGATTGTGATCAAGACGGAAAATCTGACCTTCACCTATCCCGGGGCGGGGCAACCCGCCCTGCGGGATATCGGTCTGGAAATCGAAGAGGGAACCTTTGTCGGCATCACCGGCCCGACCGGGGCGGGCAAAACCACCCTGGCCATGTGCCTGAACGGCGTGATCCCTCACTTTCAAACCGGAACCTACACCGGCCGGGTAATGGTAAACGGACTGACCGTACATCATTCCAGTACGGCCGAGGTGGGACGTCACGTGGGCAGCGTCTTTCAAGACCCAGACATGCAGATCGTATCGTCGGAGGTCGAGGAAGAACCGGTGTTTGCTCTGGAGAACCGGGGACTGCCGGCGGAAGAAATCGAAAAGCGGGTCACCGAAGCGCTGGCACTGGTGGGCATCTCGTCCCTGCGCCGGCGTTCCACCACCTCTCTGTCCGGAGGCCAGAAACAGAGGCTGGCTATCGCGACCGCCCTGGCTCTGCGGCCCAAGATCCTGGTCCTGGACGAACCGACCTCGGAGCTTGATCCGATGGGCACCCTGGAAGTGTTCCGCGTGCTGCAGGCGTTAAACCGCCAATACGGAATGACTGTCATCCTGATTGAACAGAAAACGGAATACCTAGCGGCGGCCGACCGCCTGCTGGTGCTTGAACAGGGGCGGATTGTCCTGGACGACACGCCCCGCAATGTGTTCGGGCGTGTCAAAGAGCTGCGGCGCATCGGCGTCCGTGTGCCCGAAGTGACCGAACTGGCCGCTATGTTTCCGTCCGCGGCACCGGCCAGACTGCCCCTCACGGTGGGTGAAGGACACCGGTTTGTAAGCAATCTGCTGGGGAGGTGTTAAGCCTTTGACTACGCGGATCATTGAGATTGAAGGGCTGACGTACAGTTATCCCGACGGCACCGAAGCCCTCCACGGCATCGACCTGACCATCGACCGGGGTGAAATGGTCGCCCTGATCGGCGAAAACGGCGCGGGCAAAACCACCCTGGCCAAACACCTGAACGGGCTGCTGAAAGCCGGCGCCGGACGGGTACGCGTGGCCGGGATGGATGCCGCCCTGACCCCCGTGGCGCGCCTGGCCAAATCGGTAGGCTATGTCTTTCAGAACCCGGATCACCAGATCTTCAACGAAACGGTGGCCGGAGAGGTGGCCTTCGGTCTGAGGAATCTGGGATTGGATTCATCCGCGGTCCGGGAGCGGGTTGCCCGCGCACTGACCGCTGTCGGCCTGAGCGAATACTCCCAGGCCTGCCCCTTCCATTTGAGCCGCGGGCAGCGGCAGCGTGTCGCCCTGGCGTCGGTGCTGGCCATGCAGACCGACGTCATTGTTCTGGATGAACCAACCACGGGACAGGATCACCGCGAATCACTGGAGATAATGGCCCTGGTGCAGCGCCTGCACCAAAAAGGACACACCATCATCTTCATCACCCACGATATGTCCCTGGTGGCACGGTTCGCTCGCCGTGTCGTCGTACTCGGCAACGGGCGCGTTCTGGCCGACGGCGCGGTGCGTGACATACTCAGCCGGGCTGAACTGCTGGCCCGCACCTGCCTGGAACCACCAGCCATCACGAGGCTCGCCGGGCGCTGCGCTGAATTAGGAATTCCCGGCAACCTGCTGACCGTTGAGGAAATGTACCGTTGTCTTAGCCGGCAAATGGAGAGAGGTGTGCGAGTTGAGCACTGCGGTTGATTATCAAGCGGGCAAGTCCTGCTTGCATACCCTGAGCCCGATCACCAAGATGGCCGGGGCGCTGGCCGTCCTGATCGTAAGCCTGGTCTTCAATGACTACCGCTATCTGGCGGTGGTTGCGGCCCTCGTTCTCGCCGCGGCGGGCGCGGCAGGGCTGCTCCCGCGCCTTCGGCCGGCACTCGTCGGTCTGGCCGTTTTCGCCTTCATTCTTCTAATCGTACAGGTCTTGTTCTACCGCGAAGGGGAGATCCTCTTCTATCTGATTCCGCCGCAATCCCTGCCGGTGACCATCGGCGGACTGAGTCTCGGAGCGGCCATGGCCCTGCGCATGTTCGCCATCGTCACCAGTTTCCTGGTCCTGCTCGGCACCACGCAGGCCAAAGATATCGTACGGGTGCTGGTCGAAAAGTGCAAGATTCCTTATGAATACGCCCTAATGTTCACAACCGCACTGCGGTTCATCCCGACCTTTCTGGACGAAGCACGCACCATAAACCAGGCCCAGCAGGCCCGGGGACTCGAGACCGGCGGCTGGAATCCGGTGCGCAAGCTCCGCGCCTATATGCCGGTTGCCGTCCCCCTCACCCTGATATCGCTGCGCAAAGCCGAGTATCTGGCGATTACGCTGGAAACACGGGGCTACGGGGCAAGTTCCCGATCGGTTTACCGAAAAACGCAGATTGCGACGAAAGATTATGTTATACTGATTATGTTGTCCCTAACCGTGGCCGCGGCAGTCGCGGCCAGAGTCTTCGGCTACGGGATCACGTACTAACCAGTCGCGGAGGGAAAATCGTTGCCGGTTAAACTGCTGATGGGAAACCAGGCCATCGCCTACGGAGCAGTGGAAGCCGGACTGCAGGTGGCCGCCGGATACCCCGGAACGCCTTCTTCGGAAGTCATGGCCACGCTGGCGTATCTGGCTTCAAAGCACGGCTTCCATGTCGAATGGTCAGTTAATGAAAAAGTGGCGCTTGAGGTGGCGGCAGGCTCGGCTTTCGCCGGGGCCCGCACCATCTGTACGATGAAACAGGTCGGCCTGAACGTGGCGGCCGATCCGCTTATGACGCTGGCCTACCTCGGAGTGCGGGGCGGCCTGGTCATTCTGGTGGCCGACGATCCCGGCCCTCACAGCTCCCAGAACGAGCAGGACACACGCCTGTTCGGGAAATTCGCCAAAATACCGGTGCTCGACCCAAGCACACCGGCCGAGGCCCGGGAAATGACCCGGTATGCCTTCGACCTGTCCGAAAAGCTTGAGCTCCCGGTCATCCTGCGTCCGACCACGCGTGTCTGCCACGCCTACCAGGACCTGGACGTTACCGAGGAGTATCGGCCGCAGCCCGTATCCGGCTTCAAGCGTGACCGGCAGTGGGTGGTCCTGCCCGCCGTGGTGCGCAAACTGCACCCGGTGCTGAACCGGAAACAGGAAAAAGCCCGGCTCCTGTTACAGGAGACGCCTTATAACGTGGAAATCAAAGGCGGCGAGGGAAACCGCACCGGCATCATCGCCTGCGGCGTATCCCTGGGCTATGTGCGGGAGGCCCTCGCCTTGAACGGCCTCACCGACACGGTCGATGTGCTGAAGATCGGCACCCCTTATCCGCTGCCCGTCGAACCGGTGCTGAGTTTTCTGAAGCGGATGGATCGGGTGCTCGTCGTCGAGGAACTGGAACCGGCCGTTGAGGATCAGGTAATCGCCATGGCCTGGAAGAACGGGCTCGACACCGCCATCAGCGGAAAGCACGACGGCCTCGTCCCGCGTGAAAGCGAACTGGACGTGGACCGTGTGCTGGCTTCGATCGGAGCCTTTACCGGAACCGAGTTCCAAACCGTATCCGCCGTCACCGACCGGCCCGTTCCCGAGCTTCCGGTCCGCCCGCCGGTGATGTGCGCCGGCTGTCCGCACCGGGGCTCCTTTTATGCCGTTAAGAAGGCGGCCGAGGGGCTTGACGTCGTTTTCGCCGGGGATATCGGCTGCTACACGCTCGGCGTGGCCCCCCCGCTGAAAGCGATAGACACCTGCATTTGCATGGGTGGCAGCGTTACGGTGGCTACCGGCCTGCACTGGGCCGAACCGCACCGTAAACAGGTCGCCTTTCTCGGCGACTCCACCTTTTTCCATACCGGGATTCCCGGACTGATCAACGCCGTCTACAACAAGGCGGACATCACGCTGGTGGTGCTGGACAACCACACCACGGCCATGACCGGACACCAGCCGCACCCCGGCACCGGACAGACCGCGGCCGGTGAACCGGCGGCAGCTATTGATATCGCCAACCTGGTCCGTGCCTGCGGTGTGGAACACGTAACCATAGTCGACCCGCTGGTGCCGACCAAGGCAATCCGTGAGGCCCGCGCGGCTATCGAGTTCCCCGGCCCGGCGGTCATCGTGATGAGCAAGCCCTGCGCGGCCAAGGTAAAGCGTGATTTCCGCTACCAGATTGTGAAACCCGAACTGTGTGCGGGCTGCCGGATCTGCGTCGATGAACTGGGCTGTCCGGCCATCCTGCCCGGCGGCGAGAACGCCCCCACCATCACCGACAACTGCGCGGGCTGCGCGCTGTGCGTACGCATCTGCCCACGCGGCGCGATAAGGAGGGAGAGCAAATGAGAAACTGCGATCTCGTCGTAGCCGGTGTCGGTGGTCAGGGCATCATCCTGGCCTCACGCGTGGTCAGCCACGCCGCCATCGCCGCGGGGATGGAGGTGCGGACTTCCGAAGTGCTGGGAATGGCCCAGCGGGAAGGCCCGGTTTCCAGCCAGGTGCGGATGGGACATAACCTGTACGGAGCACTGATCCCTTCCGGCGGCGCAGACATTCTGCTCGGCTTTGAACTGGCCGAGACGATACGCAATCTGTTTCTCCTGAAACCGGGGGGCACGGTGATAACCGCCTCCAAGACGATCGTGCCGACCACCGTCGCCCTGGGCGCATCCAGCTACAACCGGGATGAACTGCTGGAGTACCTGCGGGAAACCGTACCCGACACGGTCGTCATCGAGGCCGAACAGCTCGCCCGCGAAGCAGGCAACGTAAAGGCCCTGAACAGCGTCCTGCTCGGCGCCCTGGCGGCAATGGATAGACTGCCGATTCCGCCGGCGGACCTGAAGAGCACCCTGTTGTCGATCGTCCCGCCCCGTCTGCGCGAAGTGAACGAGCGGGCTTATGAACTGGGATACCAAAGCATCAAATCATAGGAGCGTGAGCAATGACGATGACCAGCATGGCTGAGCCGAGACGAGTGGAAACCGATTACGCGCGGATTCATGCCGCCCAAGAACCCCTGCTGCGGCAGTTGGTCGACCGGCTTTACAACAATGTACCGTTTTACCGTGAAAAACTGGACGCAGCCGGGGTGCGGCCCGGTGATATCCGCACCGTGGCCGACCTGGTGCACGTCCCCTTCACCACCAAATCCGAACTGCGGACCACCTACCCGCTGGGTCTGATGGCCGTGCCCGAGGAAGAAGTGGTGCGCATCCATTCCTCATCGGGCACCACCGGCAAACCGATCATCATCCCTTACACCGCCGGCGATGTCCAAACCTGGGCCGAGATGATGGCCCGCTGTATGCGGCTGGCCGGCGTCAGCCCGCACGACCGCGTGCAGGTAACCCCCGGTTACGGCCTCTGGACGGCCGGCATCGGCTTCCAGGCCGGGGTCGAGCGTCTCGGCGCCATGGCCATCCCCACCGGCCCGGGCAACACCGATAAGCAGCTGGAAATGATGATCGACCTGCAGACCAGCGTCCTGATCGGTACTTCTTCGTACGGCCTGCTGCTGGCCGAGGAGGTGCACCGCCGGGGCATCCGCGACCGAATAGCCCTAAAGCTCGGCATCTTCGGCTCCGAACGCTGGGGCGGGAAGATGCGCGGCCGCATCCAGAGCCTCCTGGGGATCGAGACCTTCGATATATATGGTCTGACCGAGATCTACGGCCCGGGCATCGCCCTCGACTGTTCGTACCACTGCGGACTGCACTATTGGTCCGACCACCTGCTGTTCGAAATCATCGACCCGGCCACCGGGCAGCCCCTGCCCCCGGGCGAACAGGGTGAACTGGTGGTCACCACCCTGACCAAACAGGGCATGCCGCTGCTGCGCTACCGCACGCACGACATCACCCGGCTGCTGGCCGAAGCCTGCCCCTGCGGCAGCCCCTACCCGCTGATGGACCGCGTGCTGGGACGCACCGACGATATGTTTAAGATTAAAGGCGTGAACATCTATCCCGGCCAAATCGACCATGTCCTGCGCGTCACCGAGGGCCTGTCCAGCGAATACCGCATTGTCCTGCGCCGGGAGAACGGCCGCGACAGCATGCTGGTCCGCGTGGAGGCCGACCAGAACACCCCGGCTGAGAGCCTGAACATCGTGGCCGAGAAATGCGCCGCCAACATCAAGCGCCTGATCGGCGTCATCGCCCAGGTCGAGGCTGTCCCTTACTGCTCCCTGCCCCGGAGTGAGAAGAAAACCAAACGCGTCCTGGATGAGAGGGAAATATAAGAAAGTGGCCTCTCGCGAGGCCACTCGTCATCTAAACCAGTTTCTCTACTATGCACCCACTATTCTTATGCCTTACGGCCGCCGGATTCACCCCGGGACACAAACTCCGCATATTTGGTCTCGTGAAAACCGAGCAGCACCCGCTGCCCGTCCGAGAGCATCGGCCGGATCATCACCCGGGGATTATCGACCATCATACGCAACAGATCCTCCTGGCTCAAATCGCTGAGGGTAACCCCCAGCTTCTTAAACACCTGACTGCGGGTGTTGACCAGTGCCTCGGGCCTCACCCCGGCCAGCCGGGCTATGCCTACGATCTGGTCCCCCGAAAGGGGCGTCTTGAGCAGGTCATGGTAAGCAAACTCCACCGCTTGCTGCGAAAGCCACGCCTTGGCCTTGCGACACGTGCTTCACCCGGGAAAACAATAAAAGGTCAACGAACCGGACATCACCATTCCTCCTCTTACGGATTGTTCTGAACTCACCCGTTTCCACTTTAGTGTTCCGCCCTAGAGAGGGCGGGTATTAACATGGCCCCGGGCCATTACGTAAGCTTCTTTGCCTCTCTTCTTTATCAGCATCCTGGTGCCCAGCTGCCGCCCACAACGCGGGCAAAGCAGTGCCTTGGGCGGCCTGGACAGATCAATCGCGCTGCGCACGATGCGGTCTACATACAGCCGCAGCACACCGCCTTTCCCCACCTTTTGGTACACGGCAATATCGGTTTTGCAGTGCGCGCACCGGACCAGCAGTGTGAAACTGCCCGCCACTTTCCGGTAGTGCGGATTCTCGTAAATCAAGCCCTCACCCCGTCCCCGCGATTATACCACATACCGGCAGCCGGGTTCATTAGGAAACAGTTTTGGGCGCATAACCCTGACTTGTCACTACGCCCGTTCCCGGGTTTCATGGTAAGATGTTGTTATGGGAAATGTTTCTTGTAATCAGTGCCTAAAAATTTCGGATGAAACTATACTTAACCTATAATAATGATTAAATCTGTTCCCCGGTTTTATAGGTAAGATGTTGCTACGGAGTGCTTCTCGTGATCAGCTGGAGTGTAGCCTAGAAAGCAACCGTCCTATCCAAGGTGCTGGTATTACTGATCCAAACCGCCCGTTGAGGTTAGATTGGCGCACCCGGCAGTAGCTCCTCAGCCGGCAAAAAATACCCCGGGGACTTGGGATCGCTCCCTAGCCCACCGGGGTGTTTTTCACTAGTCAGCCCACGGGGATCATCCCCATGTTGTGCTAACGTTTATACGTACTACCCTACCGCTTGATAGTGATCTCCTTGGTCGCATCGTTGTAGTCTACATCTGCGCCGAGGGTCTCACTCACAAACCGCAGGGGTACGAAGGTGCGATTATTCGCAATAACCGGCGCGCAATCCAGAATCCTCGAGTTGCCATCGACCAGAACCTCAGTCGACCCAATGGTCAGGACGATCTCAGTATCACCATCGCGGATCACAACCTGTTGGGCCTCTGGCTGCCAATCCACATCAGCACCCAGCGCCTCACTCACGAACCGTACCGGCACCAGCGTCCGGCCCGTTTCCGGAACGATAAAGGGCGCCACGTCCAGGATCATTACCCGGCCATTAACCATGATCTGCTTTTCACCAACGGTCAGGTTGATCACGTTCTTCGCTATCGCAGTCTTAATTACAGCAAAGGTGCTGAACCTGTCAACCTCGAACTTGATGCCGGTCGGGTTCCCCTTGGCATCAAAGACGATCTCACCTTCAATGACCTTCTTCTCGCCGTCACTATGGATGACAAAAACCGCCAGGCTATCCAGGAAGTCCTCTCTCTCCTGCGGATCGGCGGGGAACCTGATGCCGGTCAGCGGGATGGTCACACTGGTCCGCCCCTTGATGTCCGTGCTGATCTGGGTCGGGGTACCCAGTACCTCCGCACCCTCGGCTCCGGAAACACCACTCATCGCAGAGCGCACTTCACCAGCATTCCCCTGTTCAACCTGGATGGACAGATCCAGTCCGGCCTCGGCCAGTGCCTCAACCAGCCCCTTGGGAAGCTCCAGTGAAGCGTTCGGGGTGGTGATAACGAGATCCATATCCTTGGCCGCAGCCAGTATCTCGTCCGGCACATTGATGACGGTAACATCGGCGTCGGTCTTATCAACCTTGATCTCTACGGCCTTTTCGCCGGCCTTCCTCGCCGCTTCAACCTGCTTCACTGCATCGGTCTTAACAGTGATGGTCTGCACCGTCCGGCCCTCATCATCGGTGGTTGTCCTGCTGCTTACGCTATCTTTACCAAGCAGCGGGCTGTCCGAGGGAGTGCTGGACGTAGCACCACCACCACCGCCACCACCGCCGCCTGAAGTACTCTTCTTCTCCTTCACAGTTATCGTCACCGAGTCGGTGATACCCGCGATCACATTTTCGCTAACGGCATCGATCAGGCTGAAGGTGATGGTGTATTCACCAGCTTCGCCGAAGACCAGCGTCCAGTCGGTCGTGGCGCTGTACTGGGCAGGCAGGTCAAACCCGCCGGCAGGTCCCCAGTAACCTCCGTTGGTAAAGGTGTGCTCTACGTCGTTGCTGTCCTTGGCCTTGAAGGTCACGACGCCGGGACCTTGGGCCTCGAACTTGAACCGAACGCCCTCGTAGCCACAGTCGCCCTCGACATCAGTCGCAAAGGTCACCGGAACAACCACTTTTCGGCCGGCTACGACGTCAGCAGGCACCTGGTAGCTGAACTTGTAAGTAGAAGCAACCGGTTCAGGCTCTTCAGCCAGGGTCACGATCGTGGTCTCATAGCTGCCGTCATACATTGAGCCGGACTTGACGCCGTTTACGTCGCAGACCAGGGAGTAGATCTTGAACTGGCTGCCGGTGTGTTGTGCAGTCAAGGTCCTGATCTGCTTAAGGGCTTCGCCGCCAAAGGTCACGGTCCAGGTATAAGTGCCGTTCTCTGCTACATAATCAGCTTCAAGACCCCAGCTTTCGGCTTCTGCTTTCCTTTCATTTGCATCTTCCATATCCTCGGTCGCCCAAGGATTGGCTTCATTGGGATAGAGCTTGAACTCGGGCAGGGTCTGTACACCATCAGGCAGCTCACCATGCTTGCCCAAATTGTGGTCGATCTCCAAGTAGGCTAAGGCCTTGTTGTGATAAACCTCAAAGGTTATGCTGAATTGTTCAGCGTTGTATGTAATCTCATCTTCAGGGCCCTCAACTGTTAGTTTTGGGGTACTTGCTCCTTCCTCCGCCCAGGCACCAAGCGGCATAATTGCCATCAGCATTGCGAAAAGCGCCAGATAGGCGATTACACTTAGTTTCCGTTTAGACTTATAAAACATAAGAAACCTCCCCTCATTCCATTCCGTGGTAGTCTCAATGCCCCCGCTTATTTCAAAACCCTGTACACTTGATCCGATCTCGGGTGCATCCCCCCTTTGAAAAGAATTGCTAAACTCCTACAACAATAAAGCCGACCCCCATCCGCGTTCTTCGCGGGATGAAAGTCGGCTCTCGTCCGGGCTATCTCTCTTGATCTCCCTACGCTAACCGATTAACTTGTGTAGTTGCCGTATGTAGACCCTTCAACCCTCTGTTACCACCACAAGCAGACGCTCGTCCTTGTCGTGGCGCAAATCCTGCAGAACGGCCTCAACTTTAGTCTCCGGGCCTTCGAATTGTCTCTTAATCAGTTCACGCTCTTTTTCAAAGAGCTCATGACGGACTCTCTTCAGGGTATGAACCCCCTCGGGCCCCTGGTCAGCCAAGCCGAGTTCAAAGCGGCCGGACGCTGTCGTACGATGTGCTGATTCTGGCCCCGGGTGCCGATGTTTCCCAGGCCGACACCAAGGAGCTGGCCAAAGCCGGATTTAACTTGTACACACCCGAAGGGGCCCTCGCCATACGCGAGGCCATTGAACACTTCCGAGGCGGGGAAGTGGTTTTCCTGGTGGCATCGCTTCCTTACAAGTGTCCGCCTGCCGTCTACGAGGCGTCCTTCCTGCTGCACGAGTGGTTTGCGAAAAAGGGTCTCCGGTGGGCGGTGAATATATCGGTCCACATCCCGGAGAGCTCTCCTTTGCCTCCGGCCGGCCCCAGAGTAGGCCGGGCCTTCGAAAAGAAACTGAAGAAAAAAAGCATCAATTTGTTCACAAACCAGCGCTTCCTGAAGGTCGACCGGGACAACCGGATGATCCACTTTGCCTCGGGCAGCACCCCCTATGACCTGCTGATCTACGTCCCCCGGCATCAGGCACCCGATCTGGTCGCGGACACCGATCTCCCCGATGAGAGCGGCTGGGTTCCGGTGGATCCTTACACGCTGGAAACCAACGCGGAGGGTGTGTATGCCATCGGCGACGTTAACCACATCCCTCTGCCGTCCGGGTTCGAGATGCCCAAAGCCGGGGCCACCGCCCACTTCCAGGCCTTCGTCGTTGCTGATAATATTGAAAAACTGATTAAGGGACAGAAACCGTCCCGGTTTTTTGGCGGCAAGAGCATGTGTATGGTGGAGGTCGGCACAACCGGTTTTCCATTCTTCGGCGATCTGTACCAGCCGAAACCAAATCTTCTGGTGCTGCCGGAGAGCCGAATCTGGCTGGCCGGGAAGACGGCGGCCGAGCGCATGTGGCTGCGCGAGCACAGTTGAGATGGTCACAGTCCGGCATTAATAACCGATGTGAGGGTACACTTTGTTAATACATAAAAACCTCCTGACTCATTACTGAATCAGGAGGTTTATAAATTATTCCGGCAGCGACCTACTCTCCCGGGATGTCCCAGTACCATCGGCGCT
>CBEULR010000023.1:0-19802 GCA_965544035.1 uncultured Peptococcaceae bacterium
TGGGACAACTCACCACGCAATACCAAGAAACTGAATGAAACTCTGGCCCATTACATATTTTCAAGATACATGCGGATTGGTAGCAGTATGCCCGTACCAGTTTCATAACCGGAGACGAGCAAGCCGGCAGAAACAGTTGACGAGTCATGATAAAATACTAAATCAGTACAGTAAAGAGGAGCCGAACGGGTGCGGGCGCAGGTCAAAACGATCAAGGAAACATTGTCTCATACGGGAAACCCGGTCAGTGAGTTCACGGCCGGAGTCGGCAAGGCCGTGCCCGTCATGATGGGCTACGTCCCGATCGCCATCGCCTACGGCGTGCTGGCGCGTGAGGCGGGTCTGACGCTCTGGGAAACGGTGGCGATGAGCCTGTTTTTGTACGCCGGCGCGGCCCAGTTCATCGCCGTGGGCATGTTCGCGGCAGCCATGAGTCCGTTCACCATCATCTTCACCACCTTTCTGGTCAACCTGCGCCACCTGCTGATGAGCGCCTCACTGGCCCCCTTCCTTAAGGGCCGGAGATTCGGCACGCTGGCGCTCCTGGGCACCGGAGTCACCGATGAGACCTTCGCCGTCAACTATGCCGAGTTCAGCAAAGTCCGTCGAAGCCACTACTTTATGTACGGGGTGAACCTGGCGAGCTACTCGTCCTGGGTGACGGGCAGCCTGATCGGGGGTATGGCCGGACAGCTCGTGCCGGGACTGGACCGTCTGCCGCTGGACTTCGCCCTGCCGGCAATGTTCATCTGCCTGCTGGTGATAATGCTGCGGAACCGCCTGATGCTGGCCATGGCCGTGCTGGCCGGGGCGCTTTCGATTCTGCTGGCGCTATGGATTGAAGGAAACTGGAACATCATCCTGGCGACGGTTATCGCCGCCACGGTGGGAGCGGGGTGGGAGAAATGTCGGAAACAATCCTGATCATCCTGGGAATGGGCGTGGTCACCTATCTGCCGCGCATGGCCCCCCTGGTGCTGCTGGCCAACCGGACCATCCCGGACGGGCTGATCCGCTGGCTGCGCTTTGTGCCGGCGGCCGTGCTGGCCGCCCTGCTGGCTCCCGAACTGCTGCTGCAGGACGGCGGGTTAAACCTGTCCCTGTCCAACCATTACCTGTTGGCGGCCCTGCCCTGCTTCGCGACCGCCGTACGAACCAAAAACCTGTTCCTAACCGTCTTCGTGGGCCTCGGCGCGGTGATGCTGCTCCAGTATCTACTCTAGATCCGGCTCCCGCGTCCAACCTCCGACTTCCGCAGTATCCGGCAAACAGATAAAACCTTGTTCGGCAAAATGACGGTCGAAGGTGAATGCCTCAGGAATCCCGGCTTCATGCATTACCACAAAACTGATACAGTCAACCAGGCTCAATCTTTTGCGCTGGGCGGCCAATAGTGCCGCTTCCCCCCGCCGATGAATAGTCTCATCCACCCAGACCACCCGCAACATCGGTTCGATGTCCGTCGCAAGAAGTCTCACCGCTTCTATTCCCAAGCGGCGCTGCACCAGAGCATAGGTCTCCACCAGAATGTAGTTGCTGCAAACGAGAGTCGCGTCGCTGGTCAGCAACGACCTCCACTGGGCTTTGGCCGCTTTGTGCCAGCGGTCATCGGCATCAATGACGGCAAGGATGGCCGAGGTATCAATGTAGACAGTCACTCTTCAAAAGCCTCCGCCAGGTATTTGTCGTGCTCGACGGATAAGTCCCGCAACCCTGAACGAAAACGACCAGCGGCCTCCATAGCACGCCTGACCCTCTCCTCCCGGCTTACGGTGCCTTCGGCAGTGTATTGCTCAACAGCCTCGCGGATTATTTGGGCCATCGACACTCCCCTGTCCGCTGCCAGTTGCTGAACCCGGCGGGCCTGTTCCTCAGTCAGTTGAATCTGAGTGCGAATCATCCGCATCACCATCCTTAAATGATTACACTAATGCTAATATGTAATCACTTTCCTGTCAATTAAGTCAGATCTGCTCGGCCGGGTCGCCCTTTTTTATCACCCCGCCCTGAATAACGCGGCAGAACAGACCTTCGTGCGGCAGGAGGCTCACACCGTTATACTTTTCCGTCACCACACTGGGGTGATCCTCTTTCCCGACCTGGGTGACTTCCAGAATCACACTGTCCCCCAGCTTGATCCGGCTGCCGGCCTGCAGGCGGGAAAAGTCCATGCCGTCGATCAGGATGTTCTCGGCAAACCCGCCCGGACCGACGTTTAAGCCGTGCTCCCGATTCGCCTTCTGCACGCTGGCCCGCTTCAGCAGGGTAACCTGCCGTCCCCAGTCACCCGCGTGCCCGTCATTTTCGATCCCGTGGTTCTCGATAACCCTGGCTTCCGGCACTTCCGTTTTGAGCTGCCCCCGTTCCGGGCTGATCGAAATGGAATGGATTGTACCCTTATTCATGTCCGCACTCCTTTTGTTCATTTGCATCTCAAACCCAATTATAGTGTGCTTTTGTAAAGACTAGCAACAAAGAGTGTGTATGTGAGTGTCAAGGTATATACTGTAGTTATGGCACACAGCCATGCAAGAAATTTGGGAGGCAAGCCTTATGTTATTGAGAGATGTATTGGAAACTGTCGCCGAGGGTTCACCGAGTCTCTAACGGGAATCCTCCTTTGTTGACCCTCTAAGAAAACGAAGCCGGGGATTCCCCTTTTGATTTCCATTTCTAAAGGAGGAATCCGGGTTGGATTTGACACTGTATGGTTGGAACAGCTCTGTTGAGGAGCTTTTCTACCCCTTTGCCGGGCAAGGGCTGATCCCCGGCAGGGTGATCCTGGAACAGAAGCACCGCTATCGGCTGCAAACCGCAAGGGGCGAAGTATCGGCGGAGGTCGCGGGGAAAATGCATTACCAGGCCCGCTGCCGCAGTGACTTCCCGGCCGTCGGCGACTGGGTGGCGGCCGCATTAAGTGAAGACGGTCCGGCGATCATCCAGGCAGTGCTGCCGCGCAAGAGCAAGTTCTCGCGCAAGGCTGCCGGAGGCCGCACCGAGGAACAGGTGGTAGCGGCCAATGTGGATACCGTGTTTCTGGTCAGCGCGCTGAACCGGGAATTCAATGTGCGCCGGATCGAGCGCTACCTGGCGATGGCCTGGGAGAGCGGGGCCGTCCCGGTGATTATCCTGAACAAGGCCGATCTGTGTCCGGACGTTCCGAGCCGGATATGGGACACGGAGTCGGTGGCCCCGGGCGTTCCCGTGCACGCGATCAGTTGCGCCGAACAGCAGGGGCTGGACGCGCTCCAGCCTTACCTGAGCCAACGGGGGCACACGACCGCTGTTCTGGGATCGTCCGGTGTGGGCAAGTCGACGCTGATCAACCTGCTCATGGGGGCGGAAGTCGGACGGGTCAACGCGGTGCGTCGCGGCGACGGACGCGGCCGCCATACCACCACCCACCGGGAGCTGATGCTGATGCCGTCCGGGGGCCTGATTATCGACACCCCGGGAATGCGTGAACTCGGGCTCTGGGAAGCAGACGGAGGCGTCCAGGATGCCTTTGCCGATATCGAAGCGCTGACCGGACAGTGCCGTTTTCGGGACTGCCGGCACGACAGCGAACCCGGCTGCGCGGTCCGGCAAGCGGTACAAGACGGGATGATCAGCCAGGGACGCTATGCGGGCTATCTTAAGCTGCAGAAGGAGCTGGCCTTCCTGGCCGGGAAAGAGCATCTGTCGGTCCGCCTGGCCCGCAAGGAACGGGAAAAGAAACTGGGCAAGCTGATCAAGGAGATCAGCGGGAAAAAGCGCTGATCCTGCTGACCGCAGAGAAGGATCTCGAACCACGTTCGGGATCCTTCTTCGTTTAGGCCATGGCGATCAAGGCATTTGCCCCGGTTAACACGGGTCCTGTTGAGTTCTTATACTTTGCGCATCTCTTTGCTGTGCCGCAGTGTGTTCACCAGTAGCTGCACAAACTCGGGCTGCGGCTCGGCGATGCTGCGGCCCAGGTGCTCGAACTTGTCACAGCTGCTCATCCAGACCAGCAGCCCCCGGGAATACGAGCGGACCGTCACCAGGGGCACCGGCCGGTCGCCGTCGTAGGCCTGTTTGGTCACGATCAGCGGCACCACGTCGGGTGCCCACGAGCCCCAGCAGACCTCGCCGTCGTCAAGGGCAAACGCGGGCGGGAGGCCGGCCACAATCGGGTGATCCTTCTGTGCTTCCACAACCAAATAGTCAATCGGAGTGGTTTCGCGGCGGAAGTTGGTGATCTTCCCGCCGAAAGCCCGCTGCAGGATTTCGTTCCGCACCCTGCGGTAGATGATATCGTGCGTCCCGATTACCACGCCGCCGCCGTCCACATACTGCAGAATCTTCTTCTGGATCTGTGTTCTTGTGTGCGGATCCTCGGCCAGTTTGGTCACGTCGGTGATGATCAGGATCAGCAGCTGCACATACCTGGCATTCAGGGGATACTGTTTTTCACTTCCTGAACAGTACTCAGTCCCGGCTTCGATCGGATCGGGGCGGGTCAAAACCCTCAAATATCACATTATCGCACCACGGCCGCACCCGGTGATACTCTTCGAGGGAGGACACGGTCCAGCCCAGAACCGGGATTCCTTGTTCTCGCAAGGCCTGCAGCTCCGGATTAGGCATCCGCCTGATGTCGTAGGCGATGAAACACGGGTCGCTGATGTGCATGAACGACAGGGAATCTTTGGATAACTGTCCGCGGCAGACCTCCGGGGCATGGAGTCCGAACCAGCGGACGGAAAGCGGATTAAATGACTGGATCGCATAGGGGCCTTGGTACCGAACGAGCGCCCGGTGCAGGTTTTCCTCCAGCACCCCCGGCGCCCCGTTGTTCTTGATTTCGATCAGGAGCGGAACCGCGCCCCGCACCAGATCCAGCACCTCAGCCAGCAGCGGTATGCCCTGGTCGGTGCCGAGCAGTCTGAAGTCCTTGATGATCCGGGCGTCGGCGCTGGATACCGGCTGGTCCGCTCCGGTCATGCGCTGCAGGTTATCATCGTGAAAGACCGCGATTTCCCCGTCGGACAATGACTGCACGTCCAGTTCGATGGCGTATCCGCGTTTGATGGCGCGTTCAAAGGAACGCAGGGAGTTTTCCGGGCAGGTTTCCGAATGGAAACCCCGGTGCGCGATCGGCACATCCACCAGCCACTTTTCTCTCAAATTCATTTGTTCAACTCCTGCTGTAAATGGTCGAGGATCATTCGCCGCATAACCGGAAGCCCCAGCCGTCCCACTGCAGGACAATGGTCCGGAGAGGCGCTTTTTCGTCGAGAGTGTAGCGTTCACCGGTGAGGCGGCGGTACGCCCCCTCCGCCGCGACAATCTCTTTCAGGCCGTCACCGTCCACGTCCCGGACCTCAAAA
Organism: uncultured Peptococcaceae bacterium; assembly: GCA_965544035.1. Lineage (GTDB taxonomy): Bacteria > Bacillota > Desulfotomaculia > Desulfotomaculales > Desulforudaceae > CBEULR01. The sequence goes on from CBEULR010000023.1 coordinate 5,352, forward strand.
GAGACAATCGGGCGGTCCAGATTGGAGGAACACCAGACCGGATGCAGGGTGTCATCCGTCAGGCGATAGACGAATAGGTGCTGCTTATAGCTCCGGTCCGCATCAGTCTCCCAGAAGGGCTTCACCGGACCGAAGCTCCCCCTTTTCCACAAGGTCATCACCAATTCAGGAGTGCCGTCACGGGTAACGTCCCCCAGCGCAAAGCCGTCCACCCGCCAGGCACGGGGAGACTCCCAGAGCACGGCCCCGCCCGCTCGGACCGTCAGGCGTCCATCAGCGAGTACGTACTGCTCCGTCTTCCCGTCACCATTGAGATCACCGGTCGCGGACCGGGATACCGTCTGCCCGCCCCCGGGCAGAAAGACGAACGCGCCCAAAATCAAAGCACAGATCAGGATACGCACTGTTTTTCTCAATCACGTTTCACCGTGTACGCTTGCGTCCAGGCGGGCTGCGGCGGAGCCTCGCCCGCATCCAGCATGGCACGCCATTTCTCATCGGTCAGGCGGTCGGCAGCCGGCCAGGGAAACTCATAGTAAGAGTAAACGGCGCCGCGGGCGATGCGCAGCGTGCCGTCCACCGGGACGACGGCGTAGATCTCGCTGATATGGCCGGTACCCACCTCCAGCACTTCGCCCTCGGGATTGGTGGCCACGTCGGCGATCAGGCAGGCCGGATTCTCGTACAGCGCCGAGCGGTGTTCGACACCCTGGTCGCGCAAGGCTTCCAGCCAGAAATGCTCCAACTGCCCCCCGAAGCCGCGGATCAGGTCAAATTCCTCGTCGGTGGGGAGTTCATTCCGCAGTTCCTTTTCAGCGATCGTCTTCAGCTGCAGGGCAAGCTCCTCCATCCTTTCCAGCGCCGTCTTATCACGCTCATCAAGCAGTCCCCTGCTTTCCAAACCGTCGATCGTCATCCTGGTCAGTGCGGCCAGCCGGGCAAAGACCACCGGATTGGGCTCGACGTAACCTCGGTCGTCCACCGGTTCACCGCCCCCGCCCATTTCCGCGTAGACCTGTTTGGCGTAGAGGATGGTGTCGTGCTTCAGTTCGGCCCAGCTGCCCAGGTAGGTCTCCAGCTGTTTGCGCGTCCAGGCCTGGTTGGTCATAAAGGAGGGATACCCCTTCCCCTTCGGCTCGGTAAGCGGCGCCAGAGTGTGCAGCCAGGACCAATACAGGTTTTGCACGCGGGTTTCGGGTTCCAGGCCGGCGATGTGCGCCCTGATCTTCTCCATGTTCTCCCGGTACCCGGCATAACCGGTTTCACCCAGGTCATCGAGGATGGCGTACGCCTCGTCCGAACCCATCGCCGCCGGAATGTCCAGAGCGTTGGGCAGCATCCGGCGCGCACCCGCGCTGTTTTCCTTCACTTCCCGGTAGACCAGGCGCTGGAAAACAGCCGCATCCAGCGTGAACCGCTGGCCCATAAAGCGGAAGCCCTTGATCTCCCGCTCCCGGTCGGGCTGGATGGTCTCGTCGAAGATCGGGATCGAGTTGATCGCCGGGGGTTCCAGATCCTCAACGGCCGATACAAAGGCGTCCCATGCCGCGCCCTCGCCGACCAACTGTTTGAGCGTGGGTATTCCGCCGTAAGCCTCCTGCATCACCTCGTAATACTGGGGAAAACCGAGGTCGTCGCTCTTGCCGACAAAGAAGTTGGTCGGCTCGTAAATGCGGTTCCAGCTCTCATAATTCTTCTCCCGGCTGAGCAGCAGGGTGATCAGGGCCGCCGAACGGGTTTCGTCCTCGGACTTGGCCCGGAAGGTCATCCGGCCGTACCACATCATTGTCTTGAAATAGGACTTGAGATCATCGGACTTGGTGTAGTGCCCCCGGGGAGCATACTGGGTATAGTCCTCTTTCAGGGATTCCAACAGGCCGATGGGACTCCCCATATTCATCACGGGCGACGGAAACGCGAACTCCCGGTGCTCGGCAATCAGGCGCTGTTCCTCTTCCACTTCCGGCCGGACCGCGGCATTTATACTGACGCTCGGATCGAGAAGCCGGGCGGCCACACTGAAGAAGGCCAGGTTGCGCCTGGCCGCGTTTTCCCAGTCGGTACCCTTCAGCTCCCGGTACTGTTCTTCGCTCCCGGCCAGCATGGAGGCCGTGAGGGTCTGCAGTTCGCCGCGCAGCTTATCCTTTTCCAGCGTGCGCAGGAGGTGGCTGAAAAACAGGTGGTAGTTGTGCAGCATGGCATCGGTGGTCACAAAGTTGGGGGCGGGAACCATTTCGTAGCGGTTCATTTCATAAACCGGAAAGAACTCGTAGTGATGCGTGGAAGGCACCACCACAAACCCGTTTCGGGCCAGCAGTTCGGCGACCGCCGGTGAAAAATCGAACTGGTCTTTGTTGATCACATTCCCCAAGTCGGGGTCCACCCGGTAAGGCTCGACGGCGGGATCGACATCGACCGGGGGCTCATTATACGGGGCGAAAGCGGTGACCCCGGTGACCAGCGGCGCCAGAGGGGAGCCCTTCTCTTCTCCCGTTCCTCCCCGGGACTGACAGCCGAGGACGGCCAGCACCATCAACAGCACCAAACAAAAAACGGCGGTTAATCTCGTGCGCATAAAACAGCCTCCTTCTCCCCTGGGGGTGATTCTTAAAGTCAACGTGTTAGCTCTTGGCTGTTTACTATTTCTTGACTAACCACCGTTTTCCTTTTCATTCTTACCAGGCCGGGGAACGGTCCTTGCGGCCGGTTAATGCTGGCTCTCGGCCTTCAGGGTTACCAGCACGATCTCCGGCGGGATGTTGAATCTGACGGGCAGGTGGCTCTCCCCCAGCCCCCCGGTGATGATCATCGTCGTCTTGCCCGAGACATATTCTCCGTAGTCGTACTTCGGGAAAAAGCCTTCGCCGGGGGTGATGAGCGCGCCGACAACGGGCAGACGGACCTGCCCGCCATGGGTATGGCCGGCCAGCACGAGGTCGATCCCCGCCCGGGAGGCGTCCGCGAAGATGCGCGGCGCGTGCGCCAGAAGAATTCTGGGGGCCGCGTCGGTCACTTCCGACAGCGCACCGTCCAGGTCATCCCGTCTGAGGAACGGATCGTCCACTCCGACGATCCAAAGGCTTTCCCCGTTGATACTCAATCTTTCGGCCTCGTTCACCAGCACCCGGGCACCGGCGGCCGCAAGCTGATCCCGATACTCGAATCCGGTCCACCAGTCATGGTTTCCCGGTACAAAGAACACGGGCTTACCGCGCAGCTGCCCGATCAGGTCCAGCCCCGGTCGAACCCGCGGTTTTTTTCGGTTGACCAGATCGCCGGTGATGGCCACCAGATCATAGTCGTGTTGATTGATCAGGCTTAAGAGCTCCTCCTGCTTCTCCCCGAATTCCTTATCGTGCAGATCGCTCAAGTGCAGAACGGTGACCCCGTCCAGTGCCGGGGGCAGGTCCTGAATAATGACGGCATACCTGACCACTTTGAGACGGCGCACTTCAAGCAGTGAATATCCCAGCAATGCCATCGAGCCGCCAATAATAAACGAACGTCTTGTGATCCGTTTCAAAGGGTACGCTCCATTTCCCGGCCCTTGGGGATGGTTCCAGCGGCCGGTTCGTGTCCTGGGTCCTAGGAATCTTTGGCCTTAGCCTGCTCCTCCCTGATCCAGCGGATAATCTCCGCTTTCACCGGCAGCCGGCCACCGGCCTTTAATTCGCCGTTAATCACAAAACCAGGTATGGCCCCGGGCCCGTAGGACTGCACCACTTCTTTATCCACCACTTTCTCCACCGCGGCCGGCACCTGGATTTCGGCCAAAATATTTATCGTCTCTTGCACCAGCCTGGTGCAATTGGGACAACCTTCCACACCCAGGATTTCGATTTTCATCTCGACCCCTCCTGCATTTAGTCTTTAGGCTTATACCCCATCAGCCGCATCGCGTTTAAAATCACGGCCATCACGCTGGCCTGGTGCGCCAGCATGCCGGAAGCCAGAAAAACCTGTTGCCCCAGTACCCCGGCCACCAGCATGAGCACCACCACAATGGCAAAGGTGATGTTTTGCTTAATGTTGCCCAAGGTCGCCCGGCTCAGACCCACCGCATAGGGTACCATGGGCAGCCGGTCCGACATGAGAATTACGTCCGCCACCTCCAGGGCGGCATCGGTGCCCGCGGCCCCCATAGCCATCCCCACATCGGCCACCGCCAGGGCAGGGGCATCATTAATGCCGTCCCCCACCATAGCCACCACATAACCCTGCTCTTTGTAACGCTGAATTTGTTCCACCTTGTCCTGAGGCAGAAGCCCCGCTTTGAACTCATCAATACCCAGTTCGCGGGCAATGGATGAGGCGGTGCGGTGATTGTCTCCGGTGAGCATCACCACTTTCTTGACTCCGATCCGGTACAAGTGCCGAATCACCGCCGCCGCTTCTTCCCGGACCCGGTCGGCCACCGCGATGACCCCGATCACCCGGTCCTCTTCCGCCACCATCACCGCTGTGTAGCCCTTACTCTCCTGAGCCTGCAGGGCCTCCTCGGCCTCCGGGGGGATGGAAATACCAAAATCATCCATCAGGTAGCGATTCCCCACGCGTACCACCCGGCCGTCAATCGCCGCCCCGGCCCCTTTGCCCGGGAAAACGGTAAACTCCTGCACCGGCTCCACATCCCCGCCCACAGCTTCTACAATGGCTCTGGCCAGGTGGTGTTCCGAGTTTTTCTCCACCCGGGCCGCCAGGGTCAGCACCTCATCCTTGTCCCGCCCAAAAGCGATCACTTCCTGCAGCGCTGGTTTGCCGTAGGTGAGGGTACCGGTCTTATCAAAGGCCACCAGGGTAATCTTACCGGCGTTTTCCAGGTGTTCCCCGCCCTTCACCAGCACCCCTTTCCGTGCCCCGTTGCCGATGGCTGAAACAATAGAAACCGGAGTGGCAATCACCAAAGCGCCGGGACAAGCAATGACCAGCAGCGTCAGGGACATTTCGATGTTTTTGGTAATAAGGTAGACCAGCACGGCCAGGACGATAATCGCCGGGGTGTAGTACTTGGAAAACTTGTTGAGAAAACGCTCGGTGGGTGCCTTGCTTTCCTGGGCCTCCTCCACCAGATCCAGAATCCGGGCAAAGGTGGTATCCTGGCCGGCCTTTTCGGTTCGCACCTCCAGGTAACCGACCTCATTCACGGTACCGCAATAAACCTTATCCCCCAAAGCCTTGTCCACCGGCATAGGCTCACCGGTGACATGGGCCTCGTTGACCGTACCGTAGCCACCAACCACCGTGCCATCCACCGGTATTTTACTGCCGGGTTTTACCACCACCAGATCTCCCGGCGACACTTCCTCCGCCGGCACCTCGATTTCCTGCCCGTCTCTTTTTACAATCGCCGTGAGAGGAACAAGATCGGTCAGGTGCTTAATCGCCGCCCTGGTTTTATCCAGAGTGCGGGCTTCCAAAAAAGCGCCGAAGGCAAACAGAAAAGTCACCGCCGCCGCCTCCCAGTACTCGCCGATCAAAACGGCACCGGTAGCGGCAATGGTGACCAAAGCCTCGATACCCACGATGCGATTGCGAATCAGAATCCAGGCATTTCTGGCTATGGGCAGCCCGGCGACGATGGTGGCGGCAATCATGAGCGCGTGGTTGACGGGCCACTGCTCCAACCTCCCGGCGATCCAACCGGCAATGAATAATAGGCCACTCGCCACCACCACCAGGGTTTTATTATTCAGCAGCCTGTTCAATTCGGCCCACACCACCCATCATCTTTTCCCCGGATCCCCTGCCCGGCCTACTTCACTTTGGCGCTATAGCCCAGTTTTTCTACCGCCTTTATGATCTCATCCACCGTCACTTCCTGCGGGTTGTAGGTTAACTTGGCCTTACTGGTGTTAAAAGATACCTGCGCCTCTTCCACGCCTTTCATTTTTCTTAGCACCGTTCCCACCTGCTCGGCACAAACCGGGCAGGAGACATTGCCCAATTGCAAGACCAGTCTTTCCATATGATCATCCTCCTTTAAACCTTGTTGATGCGGGTTACGCGATGAATAGAGTCATTTCTTCTCCGCTGGGCGTTAAGTTTATCATCTTAATCAAGATTGATTATATACTAGAGTTTGCCACAAAGCCATCCTGGTCTGGGCGCTTGGGGCGGATTACACAGTTGTTGGCATTAAGACCCCGGCTGGTTAGTAAACGTTTATTTAAAAAAGTATTGACATGCCGCCGGACAGATGGTAGATTAGGAAAAATCATAGGCAAATGCAATGATCGAGGAAAGTAGGTCGATCCAAGCCCCTCACAGGGAGGCAGCGCCACCGACTGAAAGCGCTCCAGGGGCCGTCTACCGAAGTTCCCTCGTGAGCTGTCGGCTGAAACCGCGTCAAGCGGAAAGTAGGTTTGACCGGAGCTTCCACCGTTACAAGGAAGACGGCATCAGGGCCACGCCCTCGTGCCGGCTGAGGAGAGCAGTATGCTAACTAGGGTGGTACCGCGGAAAACCTTCGTCCCTAAGGACGTTGGTTTTTTTATTTTCCGGAAAGGAGGAGAAACACAAACAGGAACTCAGCCGGTACCCCGGTGCTGCAAGAAATCAAATCAAATGTTTAAAAATGAGAGGGGTTTTGAAAAGTGTACAAACGCATTCTCCCTATTGTTTTCGGCTTAATGCTGTTGACGGTGGTCGTCGTCGGCTGCGGAACCGAACCGGAGACTTCTTCTCAAGAACCCGCCAAGGAAGCGTATAAGATCGGCGCCATCGTCGATATCAGCGGACCGGCGGCGTCGTTGGGCGAGCCCGAAAGGGACACCATCCAGATGCTGGCCGGCGAACTTAACGCCAAGGGCGGTATCAACGGCCATCCTGTCGACCTGATCATTCTTGACAACAAGTCGGTCGAAACCGAAGCCGTGTTGGCGGCCAAAAAGCTGATCGACCAGGACAAGGTTTTGGCCATCATCGGCTGCAGCGCAAGCGGCACGTCTCTGGCCATTCTGGATACGGCGCAGAAGGCAGGAGTGCCCGTGGTCTCCATGGCGGCCTCGGCCATGATCGTGGAGCCCCCGGCGGAGCGTCAATGGGTGTTCAAGACCGCTCAGAGCGACATCATTGTCGCCGACCGGATCACGAAATATCTCGTATCGCAAGGGATTAAAGACGTGGCCTTTCTATCGATGAACAACGCCTACGGGGATTCCGGGAGAGCCAACTTCGAACAGTCCGCGGCGGCCAAGGGGCTGAACATTGTCATCAAGGAGAAATTTGAGGCCACAGACAAAGATATGACGGCACAGCTCGCCAAGGTTAAAGCATCCAACGCGCAGGCTACCGTAATCTGGGCCATCCCGCCGTCGGCCGCTATCGTTACGAAGAATTACCGCGACCTGGGCATAGACATACCGCTCATCCACAGTCACGGTATCGGAAACCAGGCCTTCCTGGAATTGGCGGGTGATGCGGCAAACGGCGTCGTGGCGGCGATGAGCAAACTGATCGTGGCCGAACAGCTGCCGGACAGCGATCGGCAAAAACCCCTGTTGCTCGAGTACATTGAGTCTTACACCGAAAAGTACAATGCGATGCCCAGCACCTTCGGCGGGCACGCCCATGACGCCTTCAGCGTGCTGGTGCAAGCGATTGAAAAAGCCGGTCCCGACCGGGCAGCGATCAGGGACGCCCTGGAGGCCACAACCGATTTCGTCGGAATCACCGGTATCTTTAACTTCTCAGCCGAAGACCACGCCGGGTTAACCGAGGACTCTATGGCTATAGTCGAAGTCCGGGACAACAACTGGACACTACTTGAGTAACTAACCGCAAGGGGGCTTTAACCGTTGGGTATGGAGCAGTATCTGCAGTATCTCGTTTCGGGCCTGACATTGGGGAGCATCTACGCCCTGATTGCGCTGGCATTGGTGGTCACCTTCAACATCACCGGGATTTTCAACCTGGCCATCGGAGAATTCGTGACCATCGGTGCCTTGGCCGCGGTCACCTTTCGGGCGGCCGGGTGTCCCTTATGGACGGCCTTCATCTTGGCCGTGCTTCTGGCCGGCCTGCTCGCCGCCATTATGGAACGGGCGGCCGTTTACCCCGCACGGAAGGCTTCCGTTCTCACGGTGATCATCATCACCATTGGCGTTGCCATCGCACTAAGGGGTGCGGCCCTCCTCATTTGGGGGACGCACCCCTATTCCCTCCCCCCGTTTACCGATGCCGCCCCGCTCAACGTTCTGGGGGCGGTGATCATCCCCCAGAGTCTCTTTGTCTTGGCCCTGGCGGTAGCGGCGGTGGGACTCCTTTTCGCCTTTTTCGACCTGACCTATGCCGGCAAGGCGGTGCGGGCGGCGATGATCAACCGGACCGGGGCCCGTCTGGTGGGGATCAACCCCTCCCGCCTGTCACTCCTGGCTTTTACCTTCAGCGGCATGCTGGCGGCCCTGGCGGGTATCTTTATTGCCCCCATCACCACCGCCACCTACGACATGGGTTTCATGCTGGGTCTCAAGGGCTTCGTCGCCGCCATTCTGGGCGGGGTCAACAACGTGAAGGGGGCGATCGTCGGGGGACTGCTCCTGGGGATCATTGAAGCCTTGGCCATCGGGACGCTGTCGTCCGGCTTAAAGGACGGGATCGCCATGGCGATTATGATTCTCGTCCTTCTGGTCTGCCCTACAGGCCTAATGGGTATCCGCCTGTGGAACGGCCGTAAGAATACAGGGGAGGTGGTCGCTTGGCTGCGCGGAAGACTTGGCTTTGGATCGCACTAGGTGCCGTTATCTTGTGTCTGCCGCTCCTCATCAATAACAACTATTTGCTGAGCATCCTGATCGTAATCGGCCTGTACGCCATCGTAGCCCAGGGGCTTGGGCTCCTGATGGGCTATGCGGGGCAGGTCTCGTTCGGGCATGCCGCCTTCTACGGACTCGGCGCTTATACGGCGGCCATTCTGGCTGTTCGCTTTGGCTGGCCGCCTCTGCTCTGCGTCCTGGCCGCCCCGGTACTGCCCGCCCTGGTGGCGCTCCTCATCGGACGGCCGATCCTGAAGCTGCGGGAACACTATCTGGTACTGGCGACACTGGGGTTCGGCATCCTGGCCTTCAGCCTCTTCAACGACTTGACCGAACTGACCGGCGGACCTTCGGGCCTCACCGGCATCCCGTACCTGAACATCGGTCCGCTGGTATTGAGTACCGACCGGCAGTACTTCTACGTGGTCTGGTTCGTCCTCGGCCTGACGATACTCGCGATGAGCAATCTGATTAATTCACCGGTGGGCCGCGCGTTCCGTTCCATACACTCCAGCGAACGGGCGGCCGAAGCCTCAGGCCTGAACACCGCCCTGCTCAAGCTCCAGGTGTTTATATTAAGCGCCTTTCTGGCGGGACTTGCCGGAAGCCTCTACGCGTTTTGGGTGACCTTTGTCGGACCCTCCCCATTCGGGTTCACCGCATCCATCGAATTTGTCCTGATGGCCGTTGTCGGCGGGTTGGGCACCCTATGGGGCCCTGTGCTGGGAGCAGCGATCATCGTGGGAATGACCGAGTTTCTCCGGTGGGCCGTTCCAATGGTGCTGCCTGGAGCGGGCGGTGAGTTCGAGATCGTGTTCTTCGGCATCCTCTTCGTTCTGATAATGCTTTTGCGGCCACAGGGGATTCTTGTGCCGGCGGTAAACAGGATTAAGTCCGGCGGAATAGCGAGGGAAGAAAAATGCTCCGGGTAGACGGATTGGTGAAACAGTTTGGGGGGCTGGTGGCCGTACGGGGGGTCTGCTTCGATACCAGGCCCGGCGAAGTCCTGGGGCTGATCGGGCCGAACGGGGCCGGCAAAACCACGGTCTTTAACCTGATCACCGGGATGCTGCGCCCGGATCAGGGGGAAATACTCTTCAACGGCAGGAGACTCAACGGGCTCCGGCCGTATCAGATCGCTTCCCTGGGAATCAGACGCACCTTCCAGAATTTGGAGCTTTTCACCAACCTGACCGTTGCCGAGAACGTGATGGTCGGAGGGTACCTGGGGAGCAGGGTCGGTTTTGCCGGGAGCCTTTTCCGCCGCCCCGGCCCGATGCGGCAGGAACGGATACTCTATGAGAAGGCCTTGGAACTGCTCGCCCTTCTGGGCCTTGAAGACTCCGCCGATCTTCCGGCGGGGAGTCTGCCCTTCGGGCGGCAGCGGCTGCTGGAAATCGTCCGGGCGCTGGCCGGCGAGCCGGAGGTGCTGCTCCTGGACGAACCTGCGGCCGGCCTAAACCACTCGGAATCCCGTGACCTCGCGGAATTTATACGGTCCCTGGCTCAAGCCGGATACGCGCTTGTACTCGTTGAACACGACATGGAAACGGTGATGAGTGTGGCGGACCGGATAGTGGTGCTTAATTTCGGCGAGGTAATCGCCACCGGCACCCCGGCCGAGATTCAGGCCGACCAGGAAGTGATCGCGGCCTACTTGGGTAAAGAGGAGGGGGCAGACATATGCTGACTGTGAAGAATCTTGTAGTCACACGTGGTCACGTCAGGGCTCTCGCCGGAGTGTCCTTTTCGGTTAGTGCCGGTGAGGTTTTGGTGATTCTGGGAGCCAACGGCGCCGGAAAGAGCACTCTCCTGGGCTCAATCGCCGGGCTTTACCCGCCCGCCGCCGGGGAGCTGAGCCTTGACGGCAGACCGATGAACGGTCTGTCGCCCGAAGCCGTCGTCCGCAAGGGGATCAGCCTGGTTCCGGAAAACCGGGAACTGTTTCCGGAGCTTAGCGTTCGGGATAACCTGCTGCTCGGCGCTTTTCACCGTTACCGCGGCGACAGGAAGCGCCTGGCGGAGGACCTCACCCGCACGTTGGCTCTGTTTCCGGCTCTGAAAGAGAAACTGAACCGTCCGGCCCGCACTCTGAGCGGGGGGTTGCAACAGATGGTCGCCATCGGCCGGGCACTGATGGCCGGACCGCGGCTGTTGTTGATGGATGAACCGTCGATCGGCCTGGCACCGCTTGTCGTCCACGAGATAATGCAAACCGTGCGCCGGCTCAGGGAGCAGGGACACACCATCATCCTGGTGGAACAAAACGCCCGGGCCGCACTGCGCGTAGGCACCCGGGTGCTGGTGATGGAACAGGGAAAGATCACGTTCTCCGGAGAACCGGATGAGGTGGCCCACAGCGGCAGCCTTCAGTCCGCCTATCTCGGCCGCAGGGGCACAGCCGTCAATTAAACACGGTGTCCCCTTATTACTGCGGAACATCCAACAGATCGGTGAGGAATCCCTCCTGACCGGTATACCGGTAAATAAGGTCGATTCCGAAGTGGCTCATCAGGCCCACGGCGACCGCCCAGAGCACAAGGCTGATCGTCATCCAGTAGGTAATCTGTTTCTTGGTTCCGCCGAAGCTCATCGCCAGAAGCGCCCCCAGGTGACTGCCCGTCGCGATCGGGGAAACGAGGGCCAAACCGGGAAGACCATACCTTTTCCAGATACGGGCCGCCCTTTCCTTTCGTGTGTTTTTCCGGGCCGGGCTTTCCTCCGTTCCTTCATTTCTCCGCTTGAACCAGGACATGATCTGGTCGGTCAGAAAGATCAGCAGCAGGATGGTGCTCATGTTGCCGGCAAAAGCCACCAGCGTAACCGGCAGAGCAGGCAATCCCGCCGCCACGGCGATCGGGATCACAACGGCAATTTCCAGAAGAGGGGTAGCAGCGGTGATGAATACGACAGCGTATGCGATAAGTAGTCCGATAGCGGCTCACCCTTTTACAAGAAGCTAGTCTCCCCCTCGCGGCACCATCCGGCGGGCGCGGGCAATGGCCTCGCGCACCGCCTCGGGGGCAGGGCCGCCATAGACGCGGCGCGCGGCCAGAGACTGCTCGATGCTGATCGCCGGATACACATCCTCCTCGATCACGGCCGAAAACTTGCGGAATTCTTCCAGGGTCAGGGATTCCAGGTCCTTGTCGTTTTCGATGCAGTAAAGCACGGCTCGGCCGACGATCCCGTGTGCCTCGCGGAAAGCCATGCCCTTCCGCACCAGATAATCGGCGAGGTCGGTAGCATTCACGAATCCGCCCCTGGTCGCGCGGCGCATCGCGCCTTCACGCACGCGGAGGGTGCGGACCATGGGCTCGAAAACGGTCAGACACTTTTTCACGGTGTCCACCACGTCGAATAGGACTTCTTTGTCCTCCTGCATATCCTTGTTGTAGGCCAGCGGCAGCCCCTTCATCATGGTTAGCACGGCCTGCAGGGCGCCGAAGACCCGTCCGGCCTTGCCCCGGGTCAGCTCGGCCATATCGGGATTCTTCTTCTGGGGCATAATGCTTGATCCGGTAGCGTACGCATCATCGACCTCGATAAAGGCAAACTCCGAGGTCGACCACAGGATTATCTCTTCGCAGAACCGGCTGAGGTGCATCATTATCACCGCAGCCGCCGCGCAGAATTCGATGACAAAGTCGCGGTCGGACACGGCATCCAGACTGTTTTCACTGATCCGCCCGAAGCCCAGTTCCCGAGCGACAAACTCCCGGTCCAGGGGAAAGACTGTACCGGCTAGCGCTCCGGCCCCGAGCGGCAGGACATCGGTCCGGTAGTAACAGTCGTGCAGGCGGCCGAGATCCCGGCCGAACATCTCAAAGTAGGCCAGCAGGTGATGGGCGTAGGTGACCGGCTGTGCCCGCTGCAGGTGGGTATAGCCGGGCATCACGGTCTCCACGTGTTCCTCGGCCAGTTCCAGCAAGGTCCTCCGCAGGCGCTGCAGCAGTCCGCTAATCTCCCCGATCTCATCCTTCAGGTACATCCGCACATCCAGAGCGACCTGGTCGTTCCGGCTTCGCCCGGTGTGCAGTTTCTTGCCAACCGCGCCGATTTTCTTGACCAGTTCCTGTTCGACCAGGCTGTGGATATCCTCCACTGCGGAAGAAAACTCCACCCGTCCGGCCTCGATATCTTCCAATACCGCTTCCAAACCGTTAACGATCTGCGCCGTCTCATCTTCCGTGATCACGCCCACCCGCCCGAGCATGCGGGCGTGGGCGATGCTGCCCCGGATGTCCTGCCGGTACAGCCGGCGGTCGAAGAACAGCGATGAATGAAACTCTTCCACCAGGCGGTCGCCTTCTTTGGCAAAGCGCCCCCCCCACAGCTTGGACATGCTACAATCCCGCCTTCTTTCGCATCATGGCCTGGACCTTCAGCGGCAGCCCGAACAGGTTGATGAAGCCTTCCGCGTCTTTCTGGTTGTAGACCTCATCCTCTTCGAAAGTGGCCAGATCCTGATTGTAGAGTGAATAGGGCGACCACGCGCCGGCCGGCACACAGTTTCCCTTATAGAGCTTCAGGCGCACCCGGCCGGTGACCGTGCGCTGTGTGACATCGATGAAGGCGTCCAGCGCCTCGCGCAGGGGCGAGAACCACATGCCGTCGTACACCAGCTCGGCGTAGCGCAGGGCGACCTGGTCTTTGTAATGCAGGGTGGCCCGGTCCAGCGTCAGGAGTTCCAGTTCCCGATGCGCCGCCACCAGGATGGTGCCGCCGGGGGTCTCGTAGATGCCCCGGGATTTCATCCCGACCAGCCGGTTCTCCACCATGTCCACGATACCCACACCGTTGGCGCCCCCGAGATCGTTCAGCCGTTCGAGCAGGGCCACGGGGCCGAGCGCCTCCCCGTCCAGTTTAACCGGAATACCCTGTTCAAACTCCAGTTCGACATAGGTGGGTCTGTCCGGTGCCTGCTCGGGCGGAACGGTCATCATGTAGAGATCATCGGGCGGGGCGTTGCCCGGGTCCTCCAGATCGCCGCCCTCGTGGCTCAGGTGCCAGATGTTCCGGTCCATGCTGTAGGGTTTCTCCTTGGTCACCGGCACCGGGATTCCATGCTCCTTGGCGTATTCGATCGCCTGCTCGCGGGAGCGGATGTCCCATTCCCGCCAGGGAGCAATGATCTTCAGGTCGGGGTTCAGGGCCTTTACGCCCAGCTCGAAACGCACCTGATCGTTCCCCTTGCCGGTGGCACCGTGGGCCACGGCCACCGCACCCTCGGCCTCCGCGACCTGCACCAGACGCTTGGCGATCAGCGGGCGGGCGATCGATGTGCCCAAGAGATACTTCCCTTCGTACACGGCACCCGACTTCAGATACGGGAATACATACTCCCGGACAAACTCTTCCTTTACGTCCTCGATATAAACACCGGCGGCACCGCTGGCCAGCGCCTTTTCGCGCACGGGTCCCAGTTCCTCACCCTGGCCGAGGTCGGCTGCCATGGCGATGACGTCGTACCCGTAATTCTCTTTCAGCCAGGGAATGATGATGGAAGTGTCCAGTCCGCCCGAATAAGCTAACACCACTTTGGGCATCTCTTGCTTGCTCCTTTCAGCACAGAAATAGGACATTACTGTCTTTAGTGGCATCCGGGTTTAAATCCCTCTACTACTAGATACTAGATACTCGCTACTCACTACTGATTCGACCCCAAAAAGGGTCCAATTTAGGGTATAACATATAA
>CBEULR010000024.1:0-18698 GCA_965544035.1 uncultured Peptococcaceae bacterium
ACTGGGACATCCCGGGAGAGTAGGTCGCTGCCGGAATAATTTACACAAGGACCCCCTGGTTCAAGAATGAGCCAGGGGGTTTTTGTTTGGAAATGAGCGAAAGTCCATTTTATTTGGCAAATTGGACGGCCGAACTACGGGAATCCCGAAAAATCGCAGGTTTTAACCCGGCCTGGGAAATCCTGACTCTAGGACATGTTTATGGAATAGTGGTATGATAGAGAAACAACTGTTTTATATGAAGGGAGTGAATTGAATGCGCTTTAGAATCATTAATAACTTTTCCAGTGAGATTCTGAAGGAAACGGATCCCCCATTTATTTCACTATATCAACCGACACATCGACATAGGCCGGATAATAAACAGGATATCATACGGTATAAGAATCTGGTCAGGAGAATAGAGGATTCGCTTGAACAGAGTTATTCCAGGAGGGTGCGGGAGGAGATATTAAAACCTTTCAAAGTTTTAGCTCAGGATCAGTCGTTCTGGAACCACACCCTTGATGGATTGGCTGTGTTGGCAACAAGAAATCGTGGTGTAGTGCTAAAGCTTCATAGACCGGTAAAGGAATTAGCCGTTGTTGCGGACAGTTTTCATATCAAACCGTTGATTAGGGTATTTCAGTCCGCGGACCGGTATCAGCTCTTGGGGCTGAATCGGGGTGAGTTTACCCTCTATGAAGGAAACAGGTATGGATTTGAGGAGATTGAGCTGGACCCGGGAACACCGCGTACTGCTGAGGATGTGTTAGGAACGGATTATCCGGAGAAATATGTAACT
The DNA here is from genome assembly GCA_965544035.1 of uncultured Peptococcaceae bacterium. Lineage (GTDB taxonomy): Bacteria > Bacillota > Desulfotomaculia > Desulfotomaculales > Desulforudaceae > CBEULR01. The sequence continues at coordinate 785 of CBEULR010000024.1, forward strand.
TTTGGGTCTTACGCGGGGCCGGTCGGGCGTGGCGCCTTTCACGGCCATGGTGGCAGAAAGGAGGAAATAGATAAGTACACGGAGCGCTTTTTTAGATATGTTGACCAATTCGTTTGCGAAAACTATTCAAGGCCTTCCGGTTTGCCCCTGATCCTTGTATCTTTGCCTGAGCATTTTTCACTTTTTCAAAAGATCAGCCGCAATCCTCTTCTGATGAAGGACGGCCTCAAAGTCGCATTTAATGCTTTGACGGTTCAGGAGCTTAAAGACACTGTATGGGCGAAGATAGAATCCCTATATCTGGAACGGACGAAAAGGCTGGTCGAGGGTTTTGAAGCTGCAAGGGCTGAGTTCTTAGCTTCTGATGACGTGGTGCAAATTGTCAGAGCAGCTTGGGAGAATAGGGTGGCTACTGTTATGATTGAATCAGATCGAATAATTCCAGGAAAGATAGACTTACAAAACGGGAAGCTAATTGAAGGAAATCTGGATGATCCGGAATATGATGATGTCTTAGACGATATAGCCGAAATGGTTTATAACAGTAAAGGTGAAGTGGTTGTTCTTCCCAAGGAAAGAATGCCCACCACAACGGGGGCCGCAGCCATATTCAGATACTGAGTCGCTGATGGCAGTGTTATATTTGGGCTGTATATGTGTATACAGCCCTTAATTTCGTTAAGGTACCTGAGTTTGGAGTTTGATTTGGATTGGCCCAAGAGCCCAAAAGGATCTAGAATATAAGATGGAGGGGTGGCATCTTGTTTTTTGACGAACGTGAAATTATCAGAGGGATTAAGGTGTGCCGCGACAATGCGCGTGATTTGGCCTGTGAAGCAGAAATACTCTACGCGCACAACAAGCATGCTCGTTCTCTTGCTTTGGGTATCCTGGGTCTTGAAGAAGTGGGTAAACTCATTTATATCAACTGTCTGGCTTTTTCGCTTACCGAGAATACGCACCGAACAAGCTTTGGCTCAATTCGAAAACAGCATCACGCCAAGTTGTGGGCACTGCACTCATACCCTCTTTTGCTTACACAGTTCGCGGGGTTGGACGAGCGGTTAGTAGTCGATGAAAAGTGGAAAACCGAGCTTCACGGGATCGTCCAAGGATTCCACAGACGTCTGCTGGCTCTGGAACCTTGGATTGCAAGCCCTGAAGAAATCGTCAATCTGCACCGTTGGAAACAGAAAGCCTTTTACGTGGACTTCGACCAAAAGACAGGTTTTCTTTCACCGTCAGCAATCGACCAGGAGTTTGCGGGGCGGATCATCGAACTGCTTAAGCACGTGATTTATGGACTCGATTTTGTACTCACAGATAATCTCGTGCGGTACCAAGAGGCCGTCAGCGCGATACGCAGAAACGTTACGCCTGAACAGTTTGCGAAGATCAGACAGCACATCAGCGACACCATTGCGCAGCCGCGGTGAGCGTACAATTTGGCCTATTCTTTTGTACTAATTCAGGTTTGTCGCACCCTGGACCGATTCCCCTGTTATGAAGCCCAATACGCTGCACTTGTTCATCTGGGATAACATCGTATTCAGGACCTCGGGGGGCATGGTTACAGCCTGGGCAAATAGTTCGCCGGACTCCCTGATGTCGGTGATATTGATTTCATTGACCACTTCGGCAAATCCTTCGGGCACGTTTTCCCACGAGAGCCGGGCGAGAACACGTTCCGTCATCTGTCCGGGATCGACATTCCCTACGGTAGAAACCAGGGAAAGGTTATGCCGGCGGCGATGCAGGTAGCAAAGATGGAAACCGGTAACTGCGGCTGATAAGAAGAGGTTTTCCATCCTGTCCTTTAACGCCGGAGATAAACCGCCGAGTGCGGTGTGCTTCCCGATGATATCCTGGTTTACACTTTTTCCTATCACCTGAAAGTAGTCCCAAACCTTCGGATCGGTGTACTGCAGGATCCATTCTCTGAATGTGGCGTCTCTCAGTCTCAAATTCCAGAAGTCTTGCCACGCCTGAATCTGAGCCTGATTCCAGTTATCAGGATGATTCGGCACGAGGTAGCGGTACAGCCTGTCGCTGACCATTAGAATGCGGTGTTCAGGCGCAAGTATCTTTGGTACCACCGACCGAAGCTCGTCCTCAAAATCTTTTTCCGGATGTGCCCACACGGCCCCCAGTATTTTCGCTTTTGTCTCCACTTGGTGTATATTGTAGACCGCATCGGGGGGATGTCCCAAAATGCTCAGGATCTCCAGAACCACGTCCTCGCAGTGATGCTCTTCCGGGGCATGCATTTCCACGGTAATCGCTTCTGCTACGGATGCGATGCTGACGTTGATAACAGAACCCTTGTGTGATACTTGGGTCTTGGCCGACCCGCTGTCACGAGCGGACAGTAGAGCCTCTTTCAGCTGTGCTTTCATTACATTTCCTTCCATTCAATCTATTCAGCTTCTCTGCAAGAACTGAAGCAGGTCCTCAAGTTTTCCGCGGTGATGAGCGTTTGTCGGGTCACCATTGTTTTCGATCAGGCAGTCCTCCACGAGAAAGGTGGACATGCCCAATTGTGCGGCAACCATATCTTTAGCCAAGTCGTTGCCCACCATGAGACAGTCCTTCGGAGCAGCTCCTATACGGTGCAGAATCTCTTCATAGTACTGCAGCTTCGGCTTGCAAAAGTGCATACTTTCATAATCGGTAATAAACGCAAAGGTAAGATCATCGATCCCGGCCCAGCGCATGCGCTCCCGAATGGCTACATTCGGGAATATTGGGTTGGTGGCCAGCACCAAATCACAACCCCGCGCAATGGCGGCATTCAAGACCTGCCTGGCTAAGGGCGTCGGCTTGGTGAACCTGCGCAGGTCCGGGAAATCATTTTCGTAGAAGTGTTCAAACTCCCGCATCATGCGGTCGGGTTTAACTCCGAGTTTACCAAAAAAAGACTCTATGAATACATCTTCGTTTGTCTTTGTAGGGTCGGTGTTTTCAATCATGGCACCGGTTGCAGCCAGGAGCACCTGTACAAAGTGCTTGGGATCAATCGATGAGGCAAAACGAAGTGAAAGCCGGCCGAGATACGCCTGCAGAAAACGGTTCATTTCCATCGGCAGGAGAGTACCGTCCAGATCACAGAGTACGACCTTGAAGTTGTTCACTCCCTTATAAGGTGCCGTTTCCATATTACAATACTCTATTCGTTGCCGGGAACGTTTGTCCTGCCATACGATCGATCAATCGAGGCTTGAATGGAAGCGCGGTGATTTGGACAGTCTACTCATAGTATTAATTCTCTACAGGGGAGGTATCACAATGGATCGTGTGACCACCAGTTGGATCATTTTAGGTATCGGAGTAATTGTAGCTCTGCTTGGCTGGCTTGTAGTCGGAGGAACACTCGGTACCGGCATTCTGGGGTTCGGGCTGGCCTGGATCGTACTGGGCATTTTGGATATGCTGCGGCCCAACCTTAAGACTGAGTAGCGCTGCGCAAGACCTTCAAACCAGGGGAAGAAACCGCATACGCGGTTTTTTCCATTTTTGTGTGCGTCCGGCACATCAGGCAGGAGCGACCACACGAAAACGAGAATACTATCGCCATATTACCGCATTGCGGGGGAAGCTCTGAATGAGTCTAAGGTTCATCATCGGAAGAGCCGGCTCGGGGAAGACCCGCACTTGTTTGGAGGAGATTGCGACTGCGCTCCGACAGTCTTCGACCGGCAAAGCGTTGATCTTCCTGGTTCCTGAACAGGCCACGTTTCAAACCGAATCGGCTCTCTGTTCGATGCCGGGGATCGAGGGTGTGCTCCGCGCCCACGTGTTAAGTTTCAGGCGTCTTGCCCACCATGTGCTCAATGAGGTCGGGGGAGAAGCCAATCCGCGGATCGGCGATCTCGGCAAGCGGATGCTGCTGGGACGTTTCCTGGATGCCCGTCGAACCGAACTGCAGGCATTTAAGCGCATTCGTGCCGTACCCGGCTTTTTGGACCGTGTGGCTGCGACCATATCGGAATTCAAGACGTATTTGGTAACGCCGAGGATGCTGCAAGATGCGGCATTGCGTATTGAGCAGTCCGGAGAGCACCGGTTGGCAGAAAAGGTGTCCGACCTGGCATTACTGTACTCTGCTCTGGAAGATTACCTGGCTGATCACTACACCGACCCGGACGACTATTTAGAGTTGCTTGCCGAAAAGATTCCGTGTTCATCGCTGGTTAAGGACTGTGAGATATGGGTCGATGGTTTCAGCGGGTTCACTCCACAGGAATACAAAGTGCTGGAGGCGCTTTTGTTTCACGCACGACGGGTGAATGTGGCGTTGTGCCTCGACTCAACGGAAGAGCCGGGTGCTTCGACCATTGTCGATGTGTTCCACGTAACACGTGTAACCTACAATAAACTGCTGCAGATGGCCTCACGGAACGGCGTGGGCGTGGAACCACAGTTGGAAATGGCTGCCGAGCCGCCACCGCGTTTTGCTTCGGCGCCTGCTCTTGCTCACGTGGAAAGCAGCTTCTGCAGATACTCTGATGAACCGTTTCCCAATGATCCGACCGGGATTACGGTTGTCGCCGCCGCTGATCGGCAAGCCGAGATCGAAGCGGTAGCGCGCGAGATTATCCATCTATGCCGTGAGCGCGGTTACCGTTTTCGTGACATCAGCATTGTAACGCGTCAGCTGGAGCTGTACCGGGATTTTATCGCCGAAGTGTTTTCTGACTTCGCTATTCCCTTTTTTGTTGACAGCAAGCGTTCAGTGATGCATCATCCGGTGGTAGAGCTCATACGGTCGGCGCTGGATACCGTGATCAGCGAGTGGGCGTATGATCCTGTTTTTCGCTATCTCAAAACCGATCTGGTACCGGTTGATCGCGAATCAGTTGATCTGCTGGAAAACTATGTGCTGGAATTCGGGATTAGCGGTTCGCGTTGGACCGATGATCGCGAGTGGGCTTTCCGCCCAAAACGTCTGGATGATATGACTACGGAGCCCACGGCAGCGGAACGCGCTAACCTGGAACGGATAAACTCCATCCGACGAAGAGCCGTCGGAGAACTCGCCTCATTTGAAAAAGCCATCCGAGATGCGATCGATGTGGCGGCAGCAACCCGTTGCCTGGTGGAACTGTTAATCCGGTTGGATGTTCCGGGAAAGCTTGACGCCTGGAGCGAGCAGGCCCGTGAAGAAGGTAACCCTGATCTGGCGCGGGAGTATGCACAGTTGTGGAACGGCTTGATGTCGCTTTTTGATGAACTGGTCGAATCACTCGGATCGGAAACCCTCACTCTGCCCGAATACGCTCGGGTACTTGAAGCTGGTCTGGACGGGCTGCGTTTGGCTTTAATCCCGCCGGCTCTAGACCAGGTTCTGGTCTCTTCATTGGAACGTTCCAGGAATCCGAATGTGCGGGCGGCATTTGTGATCGGTGCGAATGACGGGGTATTCCCCGCCCTCCGAAGGGATGCGGGACTGCTCAGTGATCAGGAGCGGGAGCGGCTGGCGGCCGGCGGATTGGAGTTGGCGCCGGGTGTGCGGCAGCGCCATCTGGAGGAACAGTTTCTAGTTTATATCGGCCTTACAAGACCGTCCGAATATCTGTGGGTTAGTTATGCGCTTGCGGATGAAGACGGCAGCGCGCTGAATCCATCGGTCATAGTGGAAAGGCTCAAGTCTTTATTCCCGCATCTCCAAGAGAGGATGTTCGGTGCAGATCCGGGGCATCTTCCTGGAGATGAGCTCCATTACGTCGCCCACCCGGAAACGGTTGTCTCCTACCTGGCGACAAGCCTGCGGCGATTTGTGGGCGGGGAGGAGATCGATCCAATATGGTGGGATGTATACAACCATATACTCACTACTCCGGGTGCCGCCTCCGGTGCCCGATCCGCGCTCAAGAGCCTGTTTTTCCAAAACGCTGATGCGGCGCTGAGTTCCGAGCTGACGCTGAGCATTTATGGCAACCCGGTACACACCAGCGTATCGAGAATAGAGCTCATCAATGCCTGCCCATTTGCGCACTTCTGCAAGTACGGGCTGCGCCTGCAGGAACGCCGCGTGTACGAGGTGGGGCCGCCGGATATAGGCGAATTTATTCATGCGGCGCTCAAAGTCTTCGTCGATCGGGTTACTTCCGAGGCGGGAGATTGGACGAAGCTGGACGACGGTGAGTGTGTCCGGATGGCGGACGAGGTCGTGCGTGAATTAACTCCTGCGCTGCAAAACGAGATACTGCTTAGTACGGGCCGACACCGCCACTTGGCGAGCAAGGTTCAAAAAACGGTGGCGAGGGCGGCTCTCGTGATGACCGAACACGCACGCCGGGGAAGCTTCCGTCCCCACAGCATGGAAGTACCGTTCGGGCCCGAAGAACGCTTGATACCTCCGCCATTTACCGTAAAGGGCCGGGAAATACAGCTCGTCGGGCGGATCGACCGGGTGGATATGGTAGAAAGGGGAGGAAAACACTACCTTCGCGTTATTGATTACAAGTCAGGCCGGGCAGAGCTGGACTTGTCGTCGATGTTTCACGGCCTTCAGATACAGCTTCCGGTCTACCTGGATGTGGCTTTGACCTGCGCCCCTCAATTGATCGGTGCCGAGGCCGAACCGGCCGGCATGCTCTACTTCAGGGTTCGCAACCCGTTTGTGCGGGCCGAGGCGCCTCTAGGTCGATCGGATGTTGAAGAAAGACTAATGGAAAGTCTGAAGATGACCGGGCTCGTGGTCGCCGATCAGGATGTTATTCAATTGATGGACCGTGATATTGGTCCCGGGAAGAAATCCTCCGTCATCCCGGTCTCGGTTACGAAAAAAGGCACGTTTTCTACGTTCTCCTGCGTTTTCACATCAGAGCAGATCGATGTTCTTCGGGGTCATCTGCGCCGGCTGATCAGAAGGGCAGGGCAGATGATCGTGAACGGTACTGTTGACATTCTTCCCTCGGTGTTGGGCAACTATCATGCCTGCCGCTACTGCGCGTTTCGCCCGGTATGCCAGTTTGATCCATTGGTTGCCGGTAATCAGCTAAAGTATTTGACGAAGTATGCGCGCGACGACGTCTGGAAGCGGATTGTATCCGGAAAGGAGGACGGCTGAAGATGGCTGATGTAAGGTGGACCGCGGAGCAGCTGGAAGCCATTGAGACCCGGGGAAAGAACCTTTTGGTTTCCGCCGGGGCAGGTGCGGGCAAGACAGCCGTCCTGGTGGAACGAGTGATGCGGATGATCACCGATCCTGTGTCGCCGGTGCCCATCGACCGCATCCTGGTAGTGACGTTTACCAATGCCGCAGCGGCCGAGATGCGTATGCGCATCGGCAAAGCCCTGCAAGATGCCTTGAAGGCCGACCCGCACTCAGCGCTATTGAATCGGCAAATAGCTCTTTTTGACCAGGCCGCCATTACAACGATGCATTCATTCTGCCTCGATACGGTGCGCCGGTACTTCGACCTGATTAATCTGGACCCGGCTTTTCGCGTAGGAGACGAGCACGAACTCTCACTGCTCCGGTTGGACGTGTTAGCTGAACTGTTCGAGGCGCAGTACAAAAAACCCGAGTCGAATGAGCGGTTTTCCCGACTGGTGGACATCTATGGCGGGGAAAAGGGGGATCAGGCCCTACAGGAGTTGGTGCTGACGCTCTATGATTTTGCCCGCAGTACGCCGCAGCCTCGACGCTGGTTTGCTAAAGCTCTTGAGCAGTGGGACGTGGATGACAGCAAGACGCTCGATGATTTGCCCTGGGCCGGAGATCTGCTCAGGGAGATCAGATCAAGACTCGACATTGTTCTGGCATTGATGAAGCAGGCTGTCAAAATCGCAGAATTGAGAGAAGGACCCGGAGTCTATCTGAAGGTCTTGCTTCCCGAGCTGGAGCATATCGAACGCCTGATTCGTGCGGGCGAGGTCGGCTGGACGGAATTAGCCAAGGAATTCAACGAGTTGGCGTTTCTGCGGCTTCCTCCTTGCCGTGATGGTAATAAAGCACTAAAAGAACAAGCCGCTGGCTTGCGCAGATCGGCAAAGGAGGAGTTGCAGAGGCTGGCCGCGACCTATTTTTCTCGGCAGCCGGATGAGTGGCTCAGGGATATGCGTGTGGTGTACCCCGTGCTGCGCGATCTGGTTTGTTTGGTTGGCGAGTTTGACGAGGCCTATGCCGCGGCCAAGCGGGACCGCGGCCTTGTCGACTTCGGCGACCTGGAACATCTGTGCCTGGAGATTCTGAGCGACGACAAGGGAGAAATCATCGCTCCATCCGCGATTGCACTCGAACTGCGCGAATGGTACGAAGAGATTGTGGTGGACGAGTATCAGGATATAAACGGTATCCAGGAGACCATCCTGAAAATGGTCAGTCGGCAAGACGATGAGCAACCCAATCTGTTCTTAGTCGGTGATGTAAAACAGAGCATTTACCGCTTCCGCCTGGCCGAACCGGATTTGTTTCTTCAGAAATATCACACCTATCCGCCACTGCGCGATGCTGCCGGAACCGATGCGCGTATCGATCTGTCTTTGAATTTCAGGAGCCGTCCGGCGATCATTGATGCAGTCAATTTCGTTTTCAGGCGGATTATGAGTGTAGAATGCGGAGAGATGGAATATGATAAGGCCGCCGAACTGAACTGCGGCGTCGAGTACCCTCCGGAGTCGGGAACAAATGTCTCCTGTGCCGATCAGGTTGAACTCATCATCATTGAACGGGCGCCGGGGGCAGGGGAGATGGAAGGAGCTGCGCCGGTCGAGAATTCCGAAGATGAGGCGGAAGATGATGTATATGAGGCAGCGGAAGCGGAAGCTTTGCTGGCGGCATCTCGGATCAGGGAGCTGATAAGCGGAACTCCCGAACAGGGTCCTGCCCGCATATACGATCACCGTCTGCGGCAACATCGCGAGATTACCTACAAGGATATTGCAATCTTGCTCAGAAGTACGAAGGGCTGGGCGAATACGTTTGTTGAGGTGTTTCACCGGTACGGCATTCCTGTGTTTGCCGATCTGGGTTCGGGTTATTTCGCAGCTACTGAGGTCGAAACCATGCTCTCGCTGCTTTCAGTCGTGGATAACCCGCACCAGGATGTCCCTCTGGCCGGCGTGCTGCGATCACCCTTGTTTGGGTTTTCCGCATCCGACCTGGCCGCGATCAGGACATCGCTATCCAGCGGTGACTTCTATGCTTGCGTAAAGGCGTCGGCCGAAAAGGACGGTGTTATGGCTGAAAGGCTGCAAGCATTTCTTTTGCAGCTTGAGCGTTGGCGCACATTCGCCCGGAGAAAGCCGCTTCCGGAACTCATCCGGCAGATTTACCGTGACACGGGGTACTACGAGTTTGTGGGAGGCCTGCCGGGAGGCGCGCAACGCCAGGCAAACCTCCGCGCTTTGCATAACCACGCACGCCGGTATGAGCGGACCTCTTACCGGGGGCTGTTCCGCTTTCTGCGATTTATCGAGCGTGTCCGGGAGAAGGGAGACGATTTGGGTACGGCTCGGCCTCTCGGGGAAAACGAGGACGTGGTACGGGTGATGAGCGTGCACCGGAGTAAGGGGCTGGAGTTTCCGGTTGTGATCCTGGCCGGTCTCGGCAGGCGGTTCAATTTCCGCGATTGCTCGCGCGAGGTATTGCTGCACAAGAACCTCGGTTTAGCAGCTGAGGTTGTCGATCCCGAACTCCGTTTACGGTATCCGACATTGTTGAAGCACCTGGTTCGGGCGCAGGTGAGGAAAGAATCCTTGGCGGAGGAAATGCGTATCCTCTACGTGGCAATGACGAGGGCACGTGAGCGACTGCTGCTTATCGGGTCCGGGAAGCCGGAGCAACTCTTCAAGTCTAGTGCCTTGCGAGTATCTTCTGAGCTGGACAGACTGGACGTGTTGAAGGCCGGGAGCTATTTGAGATGGATCGCTTTGGCCCTAATCGATCATCCTGATGCACGACCCCTCGTAACGACTGCTATGGCAATGCCGTCAAGACCGAAGGATGAGCCGAGCCGTTGGGAGATTCGCATTGTGAATTCGGCTGATTTGCCCAGAGATACCTCTTCTAAAGCTTGCTTACCGCCGGACTCTGATGTTGTGTCCTGTCTCAAGCGTTCTCTGCCGGTTAAACGGGCTGCGGGCGCAGAGGATGAGGTTAAGAGGCGTCTGGAGTGGAATTACCCTTGGAGACCGGAAACCGTTCGGCCGGCAAAACTGGCCGCCACCGAACTTCTTCAGCAGTCTGAACCGGCTGCTTTTGATGCGGTACCGATCGGGCCATATCGTCCGAAACTTATCAGGCACCCTCGCTTCATGCAGGAAACTGCACCGCTTGGTTCTGCCGAATACGGGTCGGTCATCCATCTGGTGATGCAGCACATTGACTGGAACGCGACTGATCCGGAAGAAGTGCGGCAGGAAATCGAGAGGATGGCGGCAAGCGAGATTATCAGTGCTAAACAGCGGGACGCGGTCGATTGTTCAGTAATCGCACGATTCCTGCAGTCCGATCTCGCCTGCCGCATCCGAAACGGTTTGGCTTTCCAGCGCGAAGTCCCATTTACCTTCAAAGTGCCGGCGCACCGGTTTTACGCTGATGTGAAAGCAGACGAGGACTTTGTGCTGATTCAAGGCGTAATCGACGGACTGCTTACTGAAAGAGACGGTTTTGTAATTATCGATTACAAGACAGATCGTGTTCCGTCCGGTGACGAGCGGGTTGTAGCCGATCGATACCGCAGGCAGCTGGATCTCTACGCCCAGGCTGTGGAATCAATCACGCACGGGTGTGTGAAGGAAAAGTACATTTACCTTTTCGACGCTGGAACGGCGGTGCAAGTTTGATTTCGAAGGCATGGCCCATCGTTTTGCCTTGGCTTTGTGATACTTGTCACAGCTGCCACAGGCCGCATGTCTTCTGCCTTTGTTGGCTCTTGCCTCGAAACTTTAAGCTGACGGTTACCGAAGCAGCCATACAATAATACCGTCATCAGGAAGCGATTTCTTCATATTTTCAAGGAATCTTGGCGAAAACATTTTGCATTATCCTTGTTACATTTTGCACTTACTTATGCTATGATGGCATCAGTAGCTGAAGTGTGATCCCGCAAGGCGGTCTTGGAGAGACTGAGAAAGGGGATGATCGCGTTCGGAGACGCCCCAGAGTAGGAGGTTCCCACGTGACGGCGGTATCTCCTATTATTGATAGGATGACAAGTATCCTATTTGTATAGTGGTGACTGCGAATGTGTGAGTTTTGCATCCGGCACGGAGAGGGCAAGAAGTGGTACGAAAACATGAAAAACTATTCCGATCATCTATTGCACCTTGATAATCGTGAGGACTATATCGTACGCTTCTTGGAGAATTTCGAGGCCGGCCACGTGCGGCCGTTTACGCAGTTCGACCGGTTGCGGACGAGGATGCCCGTTATGTACCGGTTTGTCCGGCAGATCGTGCATCATAAGATAAAACAGAATCACTTCGGGCAGGTTGTTCCCCTCGAGGATGCGCTGCGGATCGCGGATATGGTGGACTCGATCTGCACCCTGCCATGCGTGTGCCGTAGCAACACACTTGGCCGGAAGGAGTATCGTTACTGCCTGGCCGTTGGGGTCGACTTCAGCGGGACGCTTGGAACCTATCCGGATTATGCCTCCGGACTTGAGGTCCTGAGTAAGGAGCAGGCGCGTCGACTGCTGCAGAAGCTTGACAAACTGGGAACGGTACATACGATATGGACCTTTAAGACTCCGTTTATCGGTGCGATCTGCAATTGTGACCGGGATTGCCTGGCTTATCGGCTGCAGGTTGCCGGAGACTATGTGAAGGTCTACTTCAGGGCGGAGTATGTAGCTCAGATAGACTGGGAGACCTGCAACGGCTGTCGTCGATGTATGCAGTACTGTCAATTCGGTGCGATCGGGTATTCGCTCACCCTTAAACGCTGTTATGTAGATCAGTATCAATGCTACGGCTGCGGGCTCTGCCGAGTACCCTGTCCACAGGACGCGGTCAGCTTGCGTCCGCGCGAAGAACTGCCCGGGGTTCGGGATATATGGTGAGGAACATCGCTATCCGCATCGATCAGCAGAAGTGCATTCAGCCTACCGAGTGTCGTGCCTGTTTGGAGCGTTGTCCCGGTTGCGTCTTTCTTGTCTATCCGGAAGGAGTGCGCAAGCCCGGTAAGGCGGCTACAGGATGGCGAATCGCACCGGCATTCATCGGCCGGTGTACGGGGTGTATGATCTGCGTGAAGGCGTGTCCCGGCGGAGCTGTAGAGGTGCACTATTTGGGGCGGGAGGGCTGAACAAAATGGTGCGACTTAAGTTCTTCGGCACTCTTCCTGAAATAGACTCCAGGCCCGGCTGACCACCCGCCGGCTGCACAGCGATGGATTCGCTGTCGATTCAGTACAACTTGCTGTATTCCGCGCTGCTGCGGATTTTCGGTGACCGGGTGGAGCTGATCTATGTCGATGCCTTCTCGGCTTCGGGGCGGGAAGAACTGAGAGCCATGGAATCGGGTGGAGAACTGGAACTCCCTGTGGTGGCTGAAGGAGACAGAGTGCTATTCAGCGGTCGCATTCCGGTTACCCGACTGATTAGATGTGTCCAAGAAATGGTGGAAAGCAGCGTCCGTTAGACTGATGGGTATTGCTTACCGAGACTGGGAGACAGTATACTGAGGATAACCCCCACAAACGGAAGGAGGAGTAAGAATGCTATTTAAGAAGATCCTTTTACCGACCGACGGATCGGCCACTTCAATCAAGGCAGCCCTTTATGTGTTGGCTATCCTGAAAGAAAAGCCCGATATCAAGGTGACTGCGGTTACAGTAGATCGCATGGCACACCGGATCGCGGCATATGAAACCCCATATAATCCGGAAATGTACAGTGCCATCAATGAAATGTCGAATCAGCGGCTTGAAGATACAGCCGAGGTATTCCGCCGTGAAGGGTTTGAGATTGAGACCGTACGGCTAAGGGGAGAGCCGGGACCGCTGATTTGTCAGTACGCTGCCGAAAACGGTTTCGACCACATCGTTATGGGTACCACGGGTGCCGGCAACATCAGCGGACTGCTGTTCGGCAGCGTGGCGTTGAAGGTTATCGGAATGTCCAAGGTGCCGGTAGTATTGATCTGTAAGTCGTGTTAGCGGACCTCGGATAAGATGCAAGAGGACACATCCGTCGGGGTGTGTCTTTTGTTTTTGCGGGTTGTGTGTTCCCCTGTATTATATTGCGTCTAAGTATATAATGTGGTTATGATTAAGCGGATCTTGGCCCTTATCGTGCTTATCGGCTTTGGAGGCTATGTGGTTGTAACGTCGTGGCCGGGACTTGTCCTGCCCCCGCTCGATTTCGTGTTCGAATCGGCCTTCTATAACAAGGATCCGGACATTCAACGGCTGAGCAGCGCCGTGGTCCGAATCCGTGTGGTATTTCAGGATGACAAAGGATTCGGTTCGTCCCTGACTACGGGGCAGAGGACGGGAACCGGTTTCAACATCCGGCCCTGCGGGCTGATTGTCACCAATCACCACGTGATATCAGGGGCTAAGGGAATTACTGTGGAATTCCCGAACGGTCCCACTTATACGGCGAAGAGCTGGCGGAGCCTGCCGGATATGGATCTCGCCGTCATCGAGCTGGGTTTGGAAAACCTGCCCGCTCTTGAATGGGAGCCGAATACCAGGCCGACTGCCGGTGAGAGGGTTACGGTGATCGGAAATCCGCTTGGGATGCAGAATGTTGTCACGCGCGGGAGGGTCGAATCATATCTGCGGCTGGACGGTATTCCCGGAAGGGTCCTAGTGATGAGCAACACGATCCATCAGGGCAACAGCGGCAGTCCGGTGATTAATCACGAACGACAGGTGGTGGGGGTGGTGTTCGGCACCATCCGCTACGAGACCGATGACGGATACGGCTCCAGAGGGTTGGCCGTGCCCCTTGCAGATGTGGCTGATTTTATTACCGGAGCAAAAGACCGCCACATAGAATAAATGGAGTATCCTGCACCTGTACCAAGTAGTCTGTTATTGGAGTTGAAACGAATAATGAGAATTATTCCGGAGGAAATATCCGCAATGACTGCGGTGATTGCGGGTGAGTGCCCTGAATGCGGCCATTGGGTCGGTACGGTGGTCAAGGAGTATGAATCCCCGGAGGATGCTCTGGCGGATCAGGACTGGCCTGATTTGGAATGCCGTCCTGTAGAATGCTGCAATCCGCTGGAACCGGTATGGCCGACACACTTTTTGGTCATCTACCTGGGACAGATTCTCGACAAGAGACCAATCGGCGGTGAGGATCTGCCGGTGTTTCGGCGTGAACTGCAGTAGACTTCGCTAATGGCGAATCCAAAAACAAAACGTGGGCAGGTTGCCCACGCTATACTTCTTTTGGTGTCGGAGGTGGGACTTGGCCGAAAACCCTCACAAGTGAATTGGACCTACGGTAAAAGCCTGAAAGTGTTGTGAACCGTGCGTTACGCGCGGTTTTTCTTTCGCGGTATTAGGTAGAGGGAGGCTAGGTTGACGAGGCGGTTTCGTGGTTTTTGAGCGGGAGATCCGAGAAGCTGCCTCCCCGGAAGCGGGCGAAAGTGAAGCGGGTCTACACCACCGTTCACCTTCCCGGCGAACACGGAGAAAAGATACGCGCTCTGGCCAAAGAAAACAACGTGTCCAATTCATATGTTATTGAGTACGCCGTGCAGCAGTATTTTAATGAGAACCTTCCCTACTGTGAGAAGTAGGAGATATTGGCAGGGAAAAAGTAGGATTATAGAGAAGTATTTCCTCAAGAGAATGCAGGTCGATTTGTTTGCGGAGGAAATACTCTATGGACCGAATGGACCTTCTTTCTATTCTAATCATATCTTTTCCCGAGGCCGTGCTGGTGGCGGCTTTGGGATTGGCATTGGTGGGAATACGGGCGGGATGGCTGGAGCTAGTGCTCATCGGGGTTCTGCAGGCAAGTGTAGCCTATCTGGTAGTCCGACCTAATGATTGAAAGGGGGAATATCTTATGAGAAGGCAGACTGTCTGGTTGATTTGTTTATTGGTATGTGTATTTCTATTCCCAACCGTTGCTGTGGCCGAGGCAGTGCCGTCCGACAAAACGACGGGTGTCATCTTTGAAGCTCCACAAATAACAGACCTGACTGTACTAGAGAGTCGAGCACGTGCTGGGATTTCCGATTTTGACGATTCAAAGATTGAATCAGTAGACGAAATAACGCAGTTGACAGGGGACAAGCAGAGATTAGTACCCATTGAGACTTTGCGTACAACCCAAAAGATCCGCCAAGAGGTATTGGCTGACGGAAGCCTATCGACTGACTACGTTACCACTGAGATAACAACCTTAGGCAGAGACATGGACAAGCCCAGTGCCCCGTATTATTACAGTGACGTCATGAAGTGTTACTTAAGAATCTACTGGAATCAAATAGAAGATGGAGGACTGGCCTACGGCAAGGTGCTAAAGACATCCGTCCTCTATCAGCGTCTAGACTCGCAGTACGGTGTAAGAGATGTCAAAGTCCGCGCTATGCAAGCTGGATTCCCCCTTGGAGGCGGCTTGCCATGGGTAGGGACAACTGATCCAGAAGAATACGATGGGGTAGTAAGTATGAATAAAGAGTATTTCTGTAAGGCTGGTAGTAACTGGCCACACGTATACTATTCCGCAATGCTTCCAGAATATTATTTGGGTGCCTGGCAGGGATGCAAAGTCTTTCGTGGAACTACAACTTGGAGTTGGTCGAAAAACTATACGATTCGTAGTTATTAACCAATTAGTACGTAGGATGGCTGGGGGTATAAAGCCCCCAGCTAGTCCTAAGCAGGGGGGATGTAGATGACACGTTTACTTGAAGTTGGAACAAATCTTCTTGGACTTGTGTTATCGTTGTTAGTGTTTGCGATTGTTCTGACAGTACGGGACTCTTGGGTAGCGGTCGATCCAATTACTACGGAGAATGTACTGAAAACGATCTTTCTGCGCCATTTGGCAATAGATATCTTACTGAGCCTGGGGGTGTTGCTTCTATTTTTGGACCATTTCATATGCTTCGCAAGAAGCTCTACCAGGGCAATCCGTTGGTCCGTGTTAACAATCCTAGGCGTCCCGGGTTTAATTCTAGTGTTTGCTCCTTTAATCTCTCTTTGGATTCCCGCTGCTGGTATTATCCATTATCAATTCTTTATGGCCTTTAGAGACTTCCATCTCGTGGGATCTATACTCCTTGGTCTTGCTGTTGTAAAATCATTGTCTCCTACGCCACAACTCAGAGTTCAACGACCAATTGACTCGGAGGAATAGGTAGGCATAGCGAATCTCCTTTGGGCAGTTTTCATTGAGATAGCTTCCGCGGCTTGTAGTCGCAACTCCTTCAGCAGTAAGCTTTTGCCGCTACCGGAATCCCCGGTGATGTAAACCACATCCCTCTCCAAGATTCTAACGGCAAAGTCCTGGTATATCCGCATCATCCACCGATACGTTGAAGAAAACAGCATTAGCCTGAATTAAAGAACATCTTTAGGAGGGTAAGCAGTGACCAAAGTGGCTGATTCGATTATGATCATTGGTGTTCCGACAGGATACTGGTACGGGCTGGGCTGCTTTGGGAGTCTTATTGGTGATTTGCCAAAATGTTCAAACTCAGCGACTTCGTTACTAAGGCACAGGAAGTCAGTGGTAGGCTAAAGGTAAAACCTTCGAGTGATGTTTTGCACAGCACGGGGCAAATTGTTGCTCCCTACGGATACGAAGAGGCATTGGCTTTTGTTTCAGGTAAGTATAAAGCGGACAAAGGTGCTGACTACCGCGAGAATGCCGAGACTCTAATGGTTTTGGACCTAATCAAATATCTGCAAAACAAAGACTGCCAACCAGCACTAGCTGGTTATCTAATTAAGAAGGTCCTTTCAATATTAGCTGTAAAGGAGGTGCAGGAAAATGTCTAAGATCGAAATACAGGAGCTAAAAGTGTCTGTCACAACAATGTCTCCGTTGCACATTGGGGGACGGGACGATCTTTTTGCCGACCTGCAAGGCAGAACAGCAAAAGCAGGAGGTCGGGCGGTAATCCCCGGACCGTCTTTCAAAGGGGCTTTTCGGTCTTCGTTCGAGAGATTGCTAATTGCCACCTATGGGAATAAGGACCACATGCAACCTTGTATTCCCTCCTCACCTAAAACCATATCCAAGGACGAAAAGAATTTAAATGTGTACCGCTCAGGAGGAGGCTGTTCCTATCCCAAGAGTTATTCCATTTGTCCAGCCTGCTACTTTTTCGGGGCTCAGAGTTTGGGAGGAATGCTGTACATTCCGTTTTTGAATGCGGACTGTCATACCGAAGACCTTTATTCATTGCGTCTGGATAGGGCTTTAGGGATAGGAGTAAACAAGACCAACCGTGAGTACGAATTCGTGCCGGAAAACATAGTGTTTTCCGGGATCATTGAGATATTGCTTAACGATGAGTATCGTGGATGGAAACTTGGGGAAGCCAGGCCGCTTGCTCTGAAGCAAAACGCCGATGCCTGGCTGAAATCTGCTTCGTGGAAGGCGGAGGACATAATTTTCAAGCTGCTTATTCCCGCCATTGAGGCAATAGACCAGATCGGCGGTTACCGTTCAAAGGGCTTCGGTAAGGTAAAGGTTGAGGCTGAACTGGGGGATAGGAGAGAGAAAGGGTATGCTGCCGGAGGTGTCAGTTGAGCGATCTGGACAGATTTGTTCTGGCCAAGTTTGAGTTTGGGCTTAGGCTCAAGGAGAAGGCCTTGCTTCCTCCGTTTAAGGGCTCCACGGTTCTGGCGGGCTTGCCTTTGGCGTAAAGAGGATTGCCTGCACAACCCGAAAGAGTTCTTGTCGCGAGTGCCACCTTATTGACAGTTGTTAACGGCGATGATAAAATCCCCAAAAACGGCAGGATAAAATTCCCCACCCCT
>CBEULR010000025.1:0-18620 GCA_965544035.1 uncultured Peptococcaceae bacterium
GGGCGCCCGAGACGATGATGGTTAAGCCGGAATCCGGAACCCCGGCGCCGGAAAAGCCCGCGCTACAGTCCGCCGCGACTGGTGCGGCCAAACCGGAGGTGCCGACTGCAGCCCCGCCCGGAAGTGAGATGCGCGAAGCCGCAGCCGCTGTGGAACCGCGTGGTCCGGCGGTCCCGCAGGCCCAGGGCGTGCAGGAGCCGGTCGCCCGGCAGGTGGTGCAGCGGGTGCTGGCCGAGCTGGAACAGCTGCGCGGTCAGGTGGGCAAGGTGGTGCGTCTGGAACTGCGGCTCAACCCGCCCGAACTGGGCAAAGTGGTTGTGCGCCTGATCTGGCAGACTGGCGGCCTGGAAGCCCGGTTCCTGGCCGGAGACCAGGCGGTGCGGGGGGCGATTGAACAGTCCCTGCCCCAGCTGCGCGAGGCACTGGGCAGACAGGATGTGAACCTGCTGGATGTCTCGGCCGACCTGGCCCGTGAAAACGACGGCCAGCCGATGCGGCGCGAACCGCGCGGAGCTCGGCTGATCTGGAATCCGGCGGTGCCGGAAGAAGCGGAGAACCCCGCGCGAGAGCCGCAAACGGCCATGGCCTGGGTGATCAACCGCTTGGCCTGACCGGAAAGGAGGAGAGTGCGAGATGGAGATTCGGAGCGATTTTTTCCTGCCGAGCGTGCAGGAGACCAAACCCCAGAGCAAGCCCGGCGGTCTGTTCGATCAGGACACATTTCTGAAGCTGCTTGTCGCCCAGCTGCAGAATCCCAGCCCCTTCGAGCCGCCCGATGTGGACCAGATGCTGAATCAGTCGGTCCAGTACGGCATCATTGAGCGGCTGCTTCAATTGGAACAGCAGATGGAAGTGA
The DNA here is from genome assembly GCA_965544035.1 of uncultured Peptococcaceae bacterium. GTDB lineage: Bacteria > Bacillota > Desulfotomaculia > Desulfotomaculales > Desulforudaceae > CBEULR01. The sequence goes on from CBEULR010000025.1 coordinate 857, forward strand.
TGAACCGGAGCGTCTACATGGCCCGGGCCGCCGAACTCATTGGGCGCGAGGTCGTGGTGGCGCACGGCAGTGAACTGGTTACCGGTATTGTGGACCGGGTGGTCTTCACCGAGCTGGGCGCTAACGTGGTCATCGGATCGGGACAGTACGACATTAACGCGGTAATGGAGGTCAAGTCGTCGGCACCAGCACAACCGGAGCGAGAGGTCAAGAGTGAAGAGGAAGCCGATGTAGAGACAGGTGATGACATTGGTGAATAAGATCGGCGGTATCGGTGCATCGGCACCCCGTCCGGGAAGCACCCCGGTGAAGAAGGGCGCAGAGGATTTCGGCGCTCTGCTGCAGCGTGAGCTGGTCAAGCAGAACGAGCTCAGGTTTTCGGTACACGCCTTAAGGCGCCTCTCCGAACGGCAGATTGAACTCTCACCGGCCGACCTGCAGAAGATCAATCAAGCCGCGACGCTGGCCCAAAACAAGGGTGCCCGGCAGTCCCTGCTGATCTATGGGGATCTCGCGCTGGTGACCAGCATCGACAACCGGACGGTGGTCACGGCGGTGGACAACGCGTCGAACGAACAGCGGGTTTTTACCAACATTGATAGTGCGGTTATCGTCAAGTAGGCAGCCGGTCCTTCGGGAGGCTGCGGGTTGTGGAACGACGGAAGCAACCCATACCGAACAAAGGAGGACACATTTATGTTGAGATCACTCACCTCAGGCGTATCCGGCCTGCGCAACCACCAGGTTAAGATGGATGTTATTTCCAATAATATCGCCAACGTGAACACCACGGCCTTCAAGTGCGGCCGGGTGAACTTCCAGGAGGTACTCAGCCAGAATATCCGCGGCAATTCGATGTCCAATATCGGCGTCGACTCGATCAATCCCGCCCAGATCGGACTGGGGGTGGCGGTGCAGTCAATCGATATGCTGTTCAGCCAGGGCGCGCCCGTCACGACCAACCGGGTGCTGGACATCTGTATTGACGGGAACGGCTTCTTCCGCCTCGGAAAATACGGTGACGATGGTTCAGGCCCGCAGATTATAGAGTATTACTACACCCGTGATGGTTCCTTCTATGTGGATGACGAAGGCTACCTGGTCAACGCGGCCGGGTTGTACGTGTTGGGTGTCGGCGCGGACTCGAGCAGCTGGTTGGATGATGCGGCCATCGCAGAGGTGAACAACGGAGCGTACGACGTTTTTGCAGCGATGGGTGCAAATTTTGCCGGCGAACGCATTCAGCTTTTTGACCCCACCGGGACAGATGCAGGTCTGGATGATGGCCTGACCACTCTGCGCATCGACGCGAACGGTTTGGTGTATGTGAACGGTCGTACGGACCAGGCTGCTCTGATTTTGGTGGACAATTACGCAAACCCGGAAAACCTGACCAAACACGGCAGCAACTTGTACGAGGTACCACTTCGGGATGACGGCAGCGGCACCTACATTCCGTATACAGACGGCTGGGGGGTTCCCAGCGGCGCCGGCGGTCAGGGGAAACTGATCTCCGGGGCGCTGGAGATGTCCAACGTGGACCTCTCCAATGAATTCGCGGAAATGATCAAGGCGCAGCGCGGTTTCCAGGCGAACGCGCGGGTGATCACCGTTTCCGACGAGATGCTCGGTGAACTGATCAACCTGAAGCGCTAAAGATTCTTAGTTAAGGCAGGCTCCAAAATGGCGAACGGAACAAAGGCGAACCAGTCCAACGGGGCACCGGCCCCGGCGAGGAAAAGCGGGTTAAAGCTGGTGCTGATCTTATTCCTGGCGGCCGCCCTGGCGGCGGCCGCCTACCACTACTTTTTCTTTTATGGATCGCACCTCTTGGCCGGTCAAAGAGAACCGGCGGAACCGCCGGTGAAGACGGTGGATATGGGCAACCTGACCGTCAACCTGGCCGACCTGTCCGGTGCCCGCTACCTGCGAGTGCATATCGTGATCGAGTTGCCGGAGGACAAAGATCTTGAAGCCGAATTCGCCGCGTGCGAGCACCGCATCCGGCACGACGTGCTGTACAAACTGCGGCAGAAGACAGCATCCGAAGTCCGGAGTCCGGAGGGTCTGGATGCCCTCTGTTCCGAGCTTCTGGAAGAGGTCAACAGCCACCTGACCAAAGGGCAGGCCAAAGGTTTGTTCTTCCGGGAATACCTGGTTCAGTAGTCAGGGGTTGTCAACTACCATAGCGGCGGTGAATGAAGATGGCGATGACCGAAGTGGAAATCAGTGAATTCCTGTCCCGGCTCCAGAATGAGCCCGGGGCGCAGGTAAGACGAGTGCGCTTCCCCGATCTCACTTCTCAAACGGGATCCGGCATGAAGATTAGCCTGCGGTATCTCGACGACGTGCCGGTCGACCTCTACGCCGAACTGGGCGAAAAGGTGATTCGGGTGGGGGAATTCCTCAACTTGCGGGAAGGGATGATCCTGGAGCTTAACAAGCCGGCCGGGGAAACGGTGGTGCTGAAGGTGAACGGACTGCCCTTTGCCCGCGGCGAGGTCATCGTAATCAGTGATTCGTTCGCAGTCCGGCTGCACAACATTGCACGGCCGCGCGTATACGAGGCGGATGATGTCTTATGAGCGATCTGTTCTGGGCCGGAGTAAGGCTGGTGGTGGCGCTCCCCCTGGTGCTCCTGCTCTGCTACCTGGTTCTCCGGTATGCTCTGCCGAAGTGCATGACCGGGTTCGGGGGCGGGCGCCGGATGCGCGTGGTGGAGCAGCTCCAGCTCGGGCCGAAAGCCGCCCTGACGCTGGTGCGGGTCGGCTCCCGGTATTACCTCCTGGCCCATCAGGACGGATCGGTGGCTCTGGTCAAGGAATACGAAGAACTGCCCGAGACGATCGAAGCCGAGGCTTTTGACGGGCTTAATGCCAAGCCGCTCACGCCGCTTGATCCCCTGCTCAAGCGTTTAGGCGTCGGCGGTACGATGCGAAGGGGCAAAGTCCACCGTGGGTGAGCGGATGAGGAGACTTCTACTAATCACGGCTTTCGCCGCAACCGGTATCCTGGCCGTGCATCAGCCGGCTCTCGCTCAGCCGTTGCCGGTGCCGAACATCGACCTGAATATCGGTCCGGCCGAGTCTCCGGGCGAGGTGGTAGACAGCGTCAGGCTGCTGATATTCCTGACCATGCTGTCACTGTTGCCCGCCTTCCTGGTGATGGTCACCTCGTTTACCCGAATCATTGTGGTGCTGGCCTTTCTGAAGACGGCGATGGGGACGCATCAGGCTCCGCCCGCTGTAGTGCTGATCGGGCTGGCCCTGTTTTTGACGGTGTTCATTATGGCACCGGTTTACGGAGAGATCAACCAGACGGCGCTGCAGCCGTTTATGGCCGGTGAGATCGACCAGGTGCAGGCCCAGGAACGCGCCTCCGCGCCGCTGCGCGAATTCATGCTGAAGCAGACCAGGGACAAGGATCTGGAGCTGTTCGTCAACCTGTCCGGAGTGGAGAATCCGGTGCGGGAAACACTCCCGCTTACCACGGTGATTCCGGCCTTTGTGATCAGCGAGCTGAAGACGGCGTTCCAGATGGGCTTTATGCTCTACCTGCCGTTCCTGATCATCGACATGGTGGTGGCCAGCATCCTGCTCTCGATGGGGATGTTCATGCTGCCGCCGGTGATGATATCGCTTCCTTTTAAGTTGTTATTGTTTGTGCTGGTGGACGGCTGGTACCTGGTTGTTCGTTCGTTGGTTGAGAGCTTCTATTGAGAGTAGTGAGTAGTGAGTAGTGAGGATCGAGTAGAGGGGATAATGCGTAAGCCTGCAAGGAAGTTTGAGGATCTGGTGGTGTGGCGGAAGGCGCACATGTTTGTGCTGATGGTGTATCGCCTTACCGCAAAGTTTCCGAAGGATGAACGGTATGGCTTATCGTCACAGCTTCGGCGCGCTGCAGTTTCAATCGCAGCCAACATTGTAGAAGGCTTTCGCAAACGGAGCAATGCAGAAAAAATCCGGTTTCTGAGCATTGCCCAAGGCTCCGCCGAGGAATGCCGGTATTACCTGATCCTTGCAAGAGACCTGGGCTATGGCAACTTCCACAAAGCAAACAAGCTCCTGGAAGAAGTGAGCAAGTTACTGGAAGCTTGCATCACCGCCCTTGAAAACCGCAAGTAATCACTCCTACTCAATGCTCACTACTCGATACTCACTACTGGCACGGGCGGAGAACAAGTATCGAACATGGAGGCATGCCACGTGACGCCGGAAGCGTCCATCGAACTGGTCCAGAAGAGTCTCATGATGGTCCTGCTCCTCACCGCTCCACCGCTGCTGGTGAGCCTATTGGTGGGCCTCGTCATCAGCATCCTGCAGGCGGCCACCCAGGTGCAGGATCAGATGATTACCTTCGTCCCGCGCATGATGGCCGTATTTCTGAGCATTCTGATTCTGGCACCGTGGTATGTGAAGGTGCTTACCTCGTACGCCAACGAGATCATCACGACTATGGCCGGGGTGGGTTAACCGGACGATGAATCCCCTGCTCGATCTGACCCACTTGGCGGCATTTATGCTGGTGATCGCCCGGCTGACGGCCTTCATGGTTACCTGCCCGGTGTTCTCGATGCGGGAGATCCCGGCTCCGGTCAAAGCCGGACTGGGTTTTGTTCTGGCCCTGGCGCTGTACCCGACCGCCCTGCAGCACGCGCCGGCGCCGCCCCTGGATCACAGCCTGGCCTTCATCCTGGCGGTGGCGCAGGAGACGGCCGTGGGCCTCGGGCTGGGCATCCTGACCAGCTTTGTGTTTACCGGAATGCGCGTGGCCGGGCAGTTTCTCGGGATCCAAATGGGCTTCGCCATCTCGGAAATGATCGACCCAAGCAGCAGCCGCAACGCGATCATCTCCGAACTGCTGTGGATGCTCGGCCTGGTGTTCTTTGTCAGTATGAACGGGCATTACATCCTGGTGGGCGCTCTGGCCCGGAGTTTCGAACTGGTGCCGCTGGGGGCGGCTGTGGCGCAGATGAAGACGGCGCTGTTTGTGGCGCAGTGCTTCGCCGGGATGTTTCTGATCGCCCTGAAGATTGCGGCGCCGCTGATGGGCGTGCTGCTGGTGACCGACATCACGCTCGGCCTGCTGGTGCGTATGGTGCCGCAGATCAACGTGTTCATGCTGGGATTTCCCTTTAAGATCCTGACGGGAATCCTGACACTGGCCGTCACCGTCCCGATGGCCGGATGGGTGATGGGACGGGTCTTCGACCAGATGCATACCGACCTGTTGATTCTGATGCGCCTCTTAGGTGGTGATTAGCCCTGGCGGGAAGCGAAAGCGGACAGCAGAAGACCGAACAGCCAACACCACGAAAACTGCAGGAGGCCCGGCGCAAGGGGCAGGTGGCCAAGAGCCAGGATCTGACCGGTGCGCTGGCGCTGCTGGCGGCGCTGCTGATCCTGTTCGTGAACCGGGACTGGTTTATCCTCCGCCTGGAACGGATCTTCGGCGTCTATCTGCACAGCTTTACGACACACGAACTCACCGCCCAGAACGTGCCCTATTTTGTGGGGCAGTCCCTGCTGCTGATGTTCGAGGTGCTGGCGCCGGTTGCCTTGGTCGTACTGGTAATGGTGATTGCGGCCAACCTGGCCCAGGTGGGGTTTGTATTCGCGCCGAGCGTGCTGGCGCCCAAGGCCGAGCGCCTGAGCATTTCGGGCGGGTTCAAGCGCATCTTCAGCACCCGGGGCTTTGTGGAGTTCCTGAAAGCGGCCTTTAAGATTTTTGCGATCGGGGCGCTGTGCTTTTGGATCATCTACCTGCGTATACCGGACCTGCTGCAGCTTTCGGCGACCACGCCGGGCCACGGCCTGTACGTGGTCAGCGATTTGATGCTGCTGGTGGTGGCCTCGGCCGCCGTGGTTTATCTTTTTCTGGCGGTGCTGGACTTTCTCTACCAGCGCCATGCGCACTACAAGCAACTGATGATGACCAAACAGGAAGTGAAGGACGAATACCGCCAGACCGAGGGCGATCCGCACCTGAAGGCCTGGCTGCGCCGCCGGCAGCGTGAGATATCGCTCAACCGGATCCGGGAGGAAGTGCCGCGGGCGACCGTGGTGGTGACCAACCCCACGCACGTGGCGGTGGCCCTGCGCTACACCCAGGGCGAAATGGATGCGCCGCGGGTGACGGCGAAGGGCGCGGAGTATCTAGCCAAGGTGATCCGTGAAATCGCGGAAGCCCACGATGTGCCGATTGTGGAGAATCCCGAGGTGGCCCGGTTCCTGTACCGCAGGGTGGAAGTGGGGCAGGAAGTGCCGGTGGGGCTGTACCAGGCGGTAGCCGAGATCATCGCCATGGTTTACAGAGTGAGAAGAGGCGAGGGGGCGCAGGTCGGGTAATTTTGTTTAAGGAGGCAGGGTAGTTGCCCTCTGCATCAACGCCGATGACCGTGGGGATCAAGAGATACAGCGAGCTGATCATCGCCGGGCTGATCATCGGGATCGTCCTGCTGATCATCATTCCGCTGCCCCCGGCGGCGCTCGACTTTTTCCTGGTGATCAGCCTGCTTCTGGGGATGGTCATCCTGCTGATCACGCTGTTCACCACGGATACGCTGCAGTTCTCGGTGTTTCCGACCCTGCTGCTGGTGGTGACGCTGTACCGCTTGGCCCTGAATATCTCTTCCACCCGTCTGATCCTGGGGCAGGCCGATGCCGGAACGGTGATCAGCGCCTTCGGTACCTTCGTGGCCGGAAACAGCTACGTGGTCGGGTTCATCGTCTTTCTGATCATTACGGTGGTGCAGTTTGTGGTCATCACGAACGGCGCGAGCCGTGTGGCCGAGGTTTCCGCCCGGTTTACGCTGGACGCTATGCCGGGGAAACAGATGGCCATCGACAGCGACTTCAACGCGGGCCTGATCACCGAAGCCGAGGCGCGCGAACGGCGCAAGAGGCTGCAGCGCGAGGCCGACTTCTTCGGGGCGATGGACGGTGCAACCAAGTTTGTGCGCGGCGACGCGATCGCCGGTCTGGTGATCGTGGTGGTGAACATCATCGGCGGACTCATCGTCGGTATGGTGATGATGGAAATGGACTTGATGCAGGCGCTGACCACCTTCACCATCCTGACCATCGGCGACGGTCTGGTGACTCAGATCCCGGCGATTTTGGTGTCGACGGCTACGGGTGTCCTGGTAACCCGGGCGACGTCCGATGCCAGCTTCGGCCGCGATGTTTCGAGGCAGTTTCTGAACTTCCCGCGGGTGATGGCGGTGGCGGCCGTCGTCCTGTTCATCCTGGCCCTGATCCCCGCTATGCCGAACACGCTCTTCCTGGCGCTGGCGGCGGCGATGGGGTACCTGTCCTACAGCCTGACGCGGGAGGAACGGCGGAAGCAGGCCGAGCAGGAGGAAGCGGCGGCACGGGCCGGCCGCGAGCAGCAGAAGGCGGCCGAGCCGGAGAACGTGCTCACCTACTTCCAGATCGACCCGCTGGAGATCGAGATCGGCTACAGCCTGATCCCGCTGGCCGGTGAGGAACACGGCGGAGACCTGCTGCACCGGGTGGCCGCGGTGCGCCGCCAGTGCGCGCAGGAATTGGGGATCTATGTGCGGCCGATACGGGTGCGGGACAACCTGCAGCTGAAGCAGACCGAATATATTTTTAAACTGCGCGGAATTGAAGCCGCCCGCGGCGAGCTGATGCCGGGGCGTCTGCTGGCGATGGACCCGACAGGGCAGGCCGAGATCAAGGGCATCAGCACCAAGGAGCCGACCTTCGGCCTTCCGGCCTGGTGGATTGAGCCGCGCGACCGGGAAGACGCCGAACTGAAGGGATTTACCGTGGTCGATCCGGCCACCGTGCTGGTTACGCACCTTTCCGAGTTCATCCGCAGTCGGGGGTACGAACTGCTCGGCCGCCAGGAAGTGCAGGAACTGCTTGAGGTTGTGAAAGAGAAGAACCCGGCGGTGGTGGACGAGCTGGTTCCGAACCTGCTTTCGCTTGGTGAGGTGCAGAAGGTGCTACAGAACCTGCTTAAGGAAGGAGTGCCGATCCGCGATCTGGTTACCATCCTGGAGGCGCTGGCCGACCGGGCCAAGTTTGAACGGGATATCGACGTTCTAACCGAGGCCGCCCGCCAGGCACTGGCCCGGACGATTTCCAAGCAGTATGTCTCCGACGGGGACAAACTCCATGTGATCACCATCCATCCCCGTCTGGAGCAGGAGATAACCGAATCGCTGCAGATGACCGCGCTGGGGAACTACCCGGTGCTGGAGCCCAACCGGATGCAGAAGCTGGTGCGGCGTCTGGGCGAAGTATTGCAGAAGGTGAACAGCAGGGGCCTGAACCCGGTGTTGATGACCTCATCCCGGGTGCGGCTGCCGCTGCGGCGGCTGACCGAGCGGTACTTCCCCCACCTGGCGATCGTTTCGATGCAGGAAATCCAGCCCCACATCAGTGTGGAGGCCGTGGGAACGGTGGTTATTGATGAAGATTAAGCGTTACCTGGCCCGGGACATGCGGGAGGCCATGCTGCTGATCAAAGAGGATCTAGGCCCCGACGCCGTGATCATTGCCAGCAAACCGGTACGGGACCGGGGGCTCCGGGGCCTGTTCCGGCCGCGGCGGATCGAGGTGACCGCCGCTCTGGACGAGGTCCGCGAAGCGCCCAAACCACCCGAACGGCCTCGACTGGACCCTCCCGGCGCCGGATTCAACGCCGCGGGCACGGTGAACGCTTCCCGGGACAACGCCTGGTCGCGGACGGCCGTCTACGATGCCGACCGGTTCGGCATGTACCAAGAACTGGCCGAGATGAAGGCCCTCCTGAACCGGCTGAGCGGGCAGGACGAGCCGATGGTCGCGGCCACCGGGGAAGGATTCTTCGCCCGGTGGGAACAGTTCCTGCTCGAAAACGAGATCGAGGAGGACATCGTCAGCGGGATTATGGGCGCGATGCGTGAGCAGATCAACCCCGCGGATGCCAAGCGTTTCGACCTGGCCCGCGTCTGCATCCAGGATCAGATTATCAACCTGGTGGCGCCCGTATACGGTGACCGAAGCCTGGGACGGGTGACCGCCTTTGTCGGCCCGACCGGTGTGGGGAAGACGACGACCCTGGCTAAACTGGCCGCACAGTACACGCTGTTCCACGGGAAGACTACGGCGGTGGCCACGATCGATACCTACCGGATCGGTGCCGTCGAACAGCTGCAGATCTACGCCGACATCATGGGGGTGCCGCTGGAGGTGGCCAACACCCCTGAACAGCTCCGGGAAGCGGTCGCCCGGCACGCGAACAAGGACTTCGTGTTTGTGGATACGGCGGGACGGCCGTCGCGTCAGGCCGATAAGATCAGCGAGATCAAGACGTACCTGGAGGCGATCGGGGAACCGGTGCAGATCAGCCTTTGCCTGAGTTGTACCACCAAGCACCGCGATATGGTGCGCATTCTGCGGGATTTCCATCCCCTGAACTATACGGCGCTGATCTTTACCAAGCTTGACGAGACCGAGACGACGGGCAGCATCCTAAACATGATTCGCCGCACCAATCTGCCCGTGACCCACGTCACCAACGGCCAGAACATGCCGGAGGACATCGAGGTGCTCTATCCGAAGAAGCTGGCCAAGCTCTTGACGAGGGGGGCGGGGCTCGATGCGTGACCAGGCGTACAAACTGCGGATACTGGCCAAGCGCGAGACGCCGCCGGTCGCCGATGATGCCTCCGGGCCCCGGGTGATCGCCGTGACCAGCGGCAAGGGCGGGGTCGGGAAGACCAACCTGGCGGTTAACCTCGGCCTGGCGCTGGCTAAGATGGGGAAGAGAATAGTGCTGTTCGACGCCGATCTGGGACTTTCGAACGGAGAAGTACTGCTGGGGGTCAGCCCCAGATTCAGCCTCTATGACGCCCTGTATGCCGGCAAGGGCATTGAAGATATCGTCACCAAGGTGGCGTACGGCATGCGGCTGGTGTCGGGCGGATCGGGCATTCAGGAACTGGCCAACCTGGACCGGGCCCAGCGTTCCCGGATTGTGGAGATGCTGACCTATTTCCGGGATTCCACCGACTACCTGCTTATCGACACCGGCGCGGGCATCAGCAAGAACGTGCTGGGGTTTGTGGCCGCGGCGCAGGAAGTGATCGTGGTCGTCACCCCCGAACCGACCTCGCTGACCGACGGGTACAGCCTGATCAAGGTGCTGTCCCGCTACCGGGTGCACGAGAAGGTTTACCTGGTGGTCAACCGGGTGAAGGGGGAGACCGACGCCGCCCAGACGGCGCGCAAGATTCAGCTGGTGGCCAAGAAGTTCTTGGGCTTTGAGATCGAACACATCGGCTCGGTCTATGATGACCCGGCCGTACCGCGCGCGGTGCGCAACCAGCAGCCCTTCGTCTTGACCGAACCGCATTCCCTGCCGTCCCGGGAAGTGGAGGAACTGGCCCGTTTCTTTACCAGGGATGACCGGCAGACCGAAGGCGCCAAGGCGATCGAGGGTTTCTTCGGCCGTCTGCTTAAGTTATTTGGGTGATGGCAATGAGCATTAAAACTATACTGGACATCGGCAGCAGAGTACTCATCACCTGCCCGGACAGAGATGATACGGACACTTACGTTTCCCGCCTGGAGGATTTCCGGCCGGACGGTATCGCGATCGCCGTTCCGCTGCGGCGCGGGTATCCGCTGCTCATTAGGGATGGGGAGCGGATACGCCTGCGTGTTCCGGCCGATGAGGCCTACATCGAGTTTGACAGCAGGGTGATTCGGCGGACCGAGTCGATGATCAGGCTTTACCTGATCGAGTATCCCGAGACCTGGAGGCGGGTCCAGCTCCGCGCGAACGTACGGCTGGAGGAGACAATCCGGGTGGAAGGCTACTCCGAAACCACCGGCGAGGAGATATGCTTCGATACGCACGACCTCAGCGCGGGCGGACTGGGTCTCCGATCTTCAAAGAAGATCGATATCGGTACCAGGTTCTGGGTTTCTTTCCGGATTGCACAGAAGAAGGCCGCCCGCCGGATCGAGGCCCGGGGTGAGGTTGTGCGGGTGATGCGGGCGGACGGTCCGCATGGGAACGAGTATCGCATCGGGTTGAAGTTTGTGGAAATAAAGAAGGCCGACCAGGATTTTATCGTCGGATTCATCTTTCAGCGGATGAGTGAGCAGAAGCGCCGGTCATAACGGGCCTCTGCCGGTTTTAGGGGGTGCACGGAGGATGTCGGCCCACAAGTGGGAGCAGTACCAGCGGGAAAAAAGCAGTTCCCTGCGTGATGAACTGATCGTCGAACACCTGCCCCTGGTGAAGCAGGTCGCCGGGAGGCTGGCCGTTCGCCTTTTTTCGGCGATCAGCACCGAGGATCTGGAGGGCTGGGGGGTGTTCGGTCTGATTGAGGCCGTGGAGAAATACGACCCCGCCCAGGGGACCGACTTTAAGACGTACGCCTACTACCGCATCCGGGGGGCAATCCTGGATGAACTGCGGCGGCAGTCGTGGGTTCCGCGCAGCCTCTGGCAGAAGCTGCAGAGAATCAACGAGGTGCGCGAGCGGTTGGAGAAGGAAACCGGGGAATCGGTGACCGAAGGGGAACTCGCCGAGGCCCTCGGTCTGTCACCCGAGGAGTACAACCGGCTTTCCGGGCACTTCTCCCGCATCTCTCTGATCTCCCTGGACGACGCGCGGTTCTCGCCGGACGGCGAACCGATCACCTGGGGAGATGTGATCGAGGACCGGTCCAGCCCCGACCCGCTTGAGCCGATGCTGGAAGAGGAAAACCGGGAGGACCTGATCCGGGCGATCAGCAAGATGGAGGAACGGGACAAGCTGATCCTCGCCCTGTATTACCAGGAGGGCTTAACCCTGAAGGAGCTGGGAAGCGTGCTGGACGTTACCGAATCCCGGGCCTGCCAGCTGCACGCCCGGGTGATCAACAGGCTGCGGCGGCAGCTGGCGAGCGGGGAGTGACGGGCTGATTGACTGGCCTACTGATGGAAAACACCTGGTTATTTGTGCTGGGTTATGTCGGACTGGTCGCGGGTTTTCTCGCCGTGCTTTATCTCCTGATCCGCTCCCTGGTGGCACGGAAGTCGCGGCGCCGCAGTTTTCATTCCGAGCTGGACCGGCACACCAGCGAAGAGGTTCAGCTGGACGTGCGGCTGCAGAACCTGGAAAACCGGCTGGAACAGCTGATTGCCGTCAACACCCAGCTCAATGAGCGCCTGAAGTGGATCGAAGGGCAGATGGGCGCGGTGCTTTCCGGCGGAAGCGTTCCCAACCGTCAGGCGACGACTGAGGAACAGGTGGCTCAGGGGTTTAAACAGGGCAAGACGGTGAGCGAGCTGGCCGAGCAGTTCGGCCGCGGCAAGGGGGAGATCGAACTGATGCTCAATCTGCGCAAGATTCGGGAGAGGGGGACGGAAAATTGATCAGAGGGTTATACACGTCGGCCACGGGCATGTTTGCCGGACAGCAGCGGATGGACGTGACGGCACACAACTTGGCCAACGTCTCGACCACCGGCTACAAGCGGCAGACCGCCCACTTCGCACCCTACCTGGCTTCGGCGCTGGTCCGGCAAGACGGCTCGGTCCGGGGGCTGGGCGCCTCACACCACGGGGTGCGCCTGGACGATCTGCTGACCGACATCACCGCCGGTCCGCTGGAGTACACCGGCCGCGCCGCCGATCTGGCCGTGATGGGCGGGGGCTTCTTCTGCGTGGAAAACGCGGCCGGGGAAGTGCTGTACACCCGTGCGGGCTCGTTTGCGGTGGACGGGGAAGGATACCTGACGACCCGCTCGGGGCAGCGTCTGCTTGGTGAGGCCGGACCGGTGAATGTCGGGAGCGGATCTTACACCGTTGATGGCGACGGCCGGGTCTACGTCGATGGTGAGGAAACCGACCGCCTGCGGATCGCCTTCTTCGAGGATGCAGCCGTCTTGCAGCGTGAGGGTGACTCCCTGTTCTCGCTTCCCGACGGTATGCAGGAGAGTCCGGAAGCCGGTCCCGTTTTTGTGCGCCAGGGATATTTGGAAGGATCAAATGTAAACCTGGCGACCGAAATGGTCGAAATGATCATGGCGGCGCGTATCTACGCAGCCAACCAGCGGCTGGTGAGCACCCATGATTCGCTTCTGGAAAAGGTGGTGAACCAGGTCGGCCTCGTACGTTAATGTGAAACAGATACACATCGGGATTGCGGAATACGCAGTGACCCGCTGCCCGCACCGTTTAACCACCCTCGGACTCGGGTCCTGTGTGGGCGTGACCCTGTGGGACCGTGTGGTCTGTGTGGCCGGGATGGCGCACATCATGCTTCCGGACAGCACCAACTTCAAGACCGCGTCCAAGCCGGCCAAGTTCGCCGACCTGGGCATACCCCTCTTGGTGAAGGACATGGAGCGGTTGGGTGCGAAAACAATCCGGATGGAGGCCAAAATGGCCGGCGGGGCACAAATGTTTTTCGGCAGCAGTGATTCACCGGTGATGAACATCGGTGCGCGCAACGTGGAGGCCGTAAAGGCCATTCTGGCCCGGTTCGGCATTCGCGTGGCGGCCGAAGACACCGGCGGCAGCGTAGGACGGACGATTGTTCTGGATTCGGTTTCCGGGGAACTCAGTATCCGCAGTCTGGGCCGGGGGATTAAGGTGATATAGCAATGGAATTTCAGCATTTTCGTAATGAGGTTCACCGCAAGTTCAAACTCGACCTAAACAGCTACAAGGAAAACCAGCTGCGGCGCCGGATCGACAACCTGATGCAGCGCCGGCGCATTGCCGGGTACGACGAGTACCTGCGGCAGCTTTCCGGCAGTCCGCAGGCCTTTCAGGAGTTCATCGACTATCTGACGATCAACGTGACTGAGTTCTTCCGGGACAAGAAGCCGTTTCACTACCTGGAGCATACGGTGCTGCCCGAAATGCTGAAGCGCAAGCCCCGGCTGAAGATTTGGAGCGCGGCCTGTTCCAACGGAGCGGAACCGTATTCGGTGGCCATTATCCTGGATGAACTGACGCCCGGTGTGCTCCACCGGATCGAGGCCACCGATCTGGATCCGGGAATCTTGCGGGTGGCGGCCGAGGCCCGGTATCCGCCGGATCTGGTGCGCGGCATCGAACCGCAGCGCCTGCGCCGGTACTTCACCGAGCAGGACGGGCAGTACGTGTTGAGCCGTTCGATCGTAAGCCGGGTCCACTTCAGACGGCACGATCTCTTGGGCGATCCCTACGGTTCAGGGTACGACCTGATCATTTGCCGCAATGTGCAGATCTACTTCACCCGGGAGGCGCAGGAGAAAATGAACGCCCGCTTCAGCCGCGCCCTGGTACCCGGAGGAGTGCTTTTTCTGGGCTCGAGCGAAACCATCTTCAACGCAGGCGATCTGGGCTATGAACGGCTGGCATCGTGCTTTTACCGAAAGAAACACAACAAGCCGCAGTAGTGTTGGGGGGAGATAATTGAGCATTTCCACAAATAAAATGGACGTGCTACAGGAAATAGGCAACATCGGGGTGGGGAACGCGGCCACCGCATTGGCCAATCTTTTGCAGACCAGAGTGGATATCGGTCTGCCCCAGGTGCAGTTCCTCACTCTGGAAGACGCGATCGGCCGTGTCGGGGGGATTGAGACCCCGGTTGTCTGCGTGATCGTCAGCGTAGGGGGACAGATCGACGCCACCGTGCTGTATATTTTCAAGGAACAGGACATGTACCTCCTGATCGACCTGCTGACGGGACTGCAAGACGGTTCAACCAGAGGAATTGATGAGATGGGCCGTTCGGTGACGATGGAAATCGGGAACATCCTCACCGGGTCGTTCCTCAGCGCCATTTCCGATATGACCGGCCTGAGGCTCACCCCGTCCGTTCCCTGGCTGGCCCACGATATGCTGGGTGCGGTGCTGCCCGCCGCGTTGTTGGAGTTCGGCTACGCCGAGGATCAGGTGCTGATGATCAAGACCACCTTCAGCCGGAAAACAGGGAGCCGGATTGACGGTCACTTTTTCCTGCTGCCCGACGTGAACTCGCTGGATCAGCTTTTTGACAGTCTGGGTATAGCCTACTAGCCGTTTGTTTATTGACACAATGTTGGAGGGGATGTGTGGATTGTGGCGACACGGATACTGGTAGTGGATGACGCGGCCTTCATGCGGATGATGATCAAGAACATCCTGACCAAGTTCGGGTACGAGGTGGTGGGAGAGGCCGAGAACGGGTCGATTGCCGCCCAGATGTACGCCGAACTCAAGCCGGACCTGGTAACGATGGACATCACGATGCCTGAGATGGATGGTATCGAGGCGGTGAAGAGCATCCGCAGCATTGATCCCAATGCCGTGATCATTATGGTCAGCGCGATGGGCCAGCAGGCCATGGTTATGGAGGCCATCCAGGCCGGAGCCAAGGACTTTATAGTGAAACCCTTTCAGCAGGATAGGATTCTGCAGGCCATTGAACGGGTGTTGTCATCTTGAGTGAAATTCTGTCACAAGGCGAAATCGATGCTCTGCTGTCGGCCGTGCAGTCCGGAAAGCTCAAGGCCGAGGATCTAAAGGAAGCCGAACCGCAGCAGTCATACAAGCCTTATGATTTTCGCCGTCCGAACAAGTTTTCAAAGGAGCAGCTCCGCACACTGCAGATGCTGCACGACAACTATGCCCGGATTCTGTCCAGTTTTCTTTCGGGCTACCTGAGGTCGAACATCATTGTCCGGGTGGCTTCGGTGGATCAGTTCACCTTTGATGATTTCGTGCGGTCGATTCCGGTACCGACCGTGCTGACCGTTTTTACGCTGAAGCCCCTGAAGGGTATGGCGGTGATGGAGACCAACCCGCAGTTTTTGTTCCCGATTCTCGACCTGCTGTTCGGCGGGCCGGGAGACCTGCCGCGCCGGGTGCGCGATATGACCGACATCGAGCTTTCCGTGATCCGGAAGCTGACCGGCAAGCTGTTTGAGAATCTGCAGCTGGCATGGCAGGACGTTTATGAAGTGGAGCCGGAGATTGAATCGATCGAAACCAAGCCGCGGCTGCACCAGATTATTTCGCCGAGTGAGATCGTGGCCGTGATCACCTTTACTACGGTGGTTGGGGATACCGCCCGGGGACTAATCAACATCTGCCTGCCGCATATTGTGCTGGATCCGATGCTGTCGCACCTGTCCACGCACTACCGCTACACACACAGTGCACTACAGGCCGACGGCACCGAAAAAGACCACCTGGTTCACTGGGTGAACAAGGTTCCGGTCGACCTGACGCTGGTGGCGGGCGAGACCGAACTGACGGTACGGGATTTCCTGCAGCTGCAGGAGGGAGATGTGGTGCCGCTGCGGCGTCGGGTGAACCAGGATCTGGATCTGCTTGTAAACGACCGTCTAAAGTTTAAAGCCCAGGCCGGGGTGCTCGGCCGGTACCTCGGAGCCCAGATCACCTCACTGGTGGAAGTAGGTGCAAAACAATGAGTGACAATATTCTGGACCAAGCTGAAATCGATGCTCTGCTGCGTATGGCCGAGGAAAACTCTCCGGCGGAGGAGCCGCCGGAGGCCGATCCGCCTGTGCTGACGAAAGAAGAGGAGGACGCCTTGGGCGAGGTCGGGAACATCGCTATGGGCGCCGCCGCGACGACGCTTTCCACCTTGCTCAACCAGAAGGTGAGCATTACCAGTCCCCGGGTGGAGGTGAAGTCCCGCAAGGACTTGCTTGCCACGTTCACTATTCCGTATCTGGTGGTGAACATCCGCTATACCGAGGGGATCGAAGCCAGCACCCTGCTGGTGATCCGGGTACGGGACGCGGCGGTGATTGCGGATCTGATGATGGGTAACGATGGTTCCAATCCTGCCGAAGAATTGGACGAGCTTGGAGTCAGCGCCGCCTCGGAGGCGATGAACCAGATGATCGGGGCTTCGGCCACCAGTCTGGCAAGCTTGGTCGGACGCTCGATCACGATCTCGCCCCCAACGGCTGAGGTGATGGAACAGGGGGATGAAGCGGACGCCGCTCTTGCGGAGTTTGAAGGGATGATGGTCACCATCTCCTTCAAGATGCAGATCGGCGAGTTGGTGGACACCGAGATCATGCAGATTATGACCGTTGAGACCGCCAAGGAAGAGGCCGCGCTGCTCTGGGAACATCTTGCCGGATCCGGAGCGGTTCCGGAAGAGGCACCGGCGGAGGAAGCGGCAGCGGAAGAAGCGGCTGCATACGAAGTGCGGCCGGAGGAGAAGGTGACCCCGGCGCCCCCGGACGAAGGCGGGGCACTGCAGCCCGACCGGTCGGCGGAGGCGTCCGCACCCGTTTCCAGACCCGCACCCCCGGGCACGGCGGCCGTCGATAAGGAGAAGCTGGACCTTATCCTGGACATCCCGCTCAAGGTGACCGTCATCCTGGGCCGCACGCGGCGGCCGATCCAGGAAGTGCTTGACCTCGCGCCGGGGGCTATCGTCGAACTGGCCGCCTTGGCCGACGAACCGGTCGAGATTCTGGTGAACGGGGTTATGGTGGCCAAGGGTGAGGTCGTGGTGGTGAACGAGAACTTCGGTGTGCGCATCACTTCGATTCTGGGCCCGCGGGAACGGATGGAACAGCTCTACAGCGGAGGGGGCTGGTTGTAATCCTGCCGGCGAAGGGAGATCCTGGCCGTATCGCCCGATTCCTCCAGGGTGTAAATTGTTGACTTTTGGGAATTTCCGCCGTAAACTGGTTCGAGAGGGACAAAGGAACCAAGTAGTCAGTGGTCAGTAGTCAGCAGTGATTCGACCCCAAAAAGGGTCCAATTTAGGGTATAACATATAACCCAATCAT
>CBEULR010000026.1:0-14104 GCA_965544035.1 uncultured Peptococcaceae bacterium
TGTTACGCATAACCCAAAAGCGCTAAGTTTTTGGGAGCGAATCAGTAGTGAGTAGCGAGTATTCAGTGAAGCGGAAGGGGAATTTAAATATCCCTTTTCCCTACTACACTGAAAATATCATAATACTCGCCATAACCCCATTATCGTTTCTCTGACGGTGTCACCCGTGGGGGTGATACAGGAATCCGACTACTGGATACTGACTACTGACTGCTATTTTTCTACGGATACAGCCCCGGGAACCTCAGCCCCGTAGTCTCCTCAAGCCCGAACAAGAGATTCATATTCTGCACGGCCTGTCCGGAAGCGCCCTTCACCAGATTATCAATGGCCGATACGATCACGGCACGCTTGGTTCGGGAATCCGAGACCACGCCGATATCACACATGTTTGAACCGGCAACGGCCTTGGTCTGGGGAAGCACTCCGGGCGGCAGCACCCGCACAAAGGGTTCATTACAGTAATAGTCATTATATACGCTGTAAAGCTCCTCCCGATCCAGGAACCGGCTCATCTTCACGTAGACCGTAGCCAGAATGCCCCTGGTCATCGGGACCAGGTGCGGCGTAAAACTGATCAGCAGGTCCTCCCCCGCGAGAAGACCCAACTCCTGTTCAATCTCCGGGGTATGCCGGTGGGCGGCCACGTTGTATGCCTGGAAGTTCTCGTTGGCTTCGGAAAAATGCGCCTTCAGCGAAAACTTGCGACCGGCACCTGATATCCCGGACTTGGCATCAACGATGATGCTGTCCGTATAGGCCAG
The DNA here is from genome assembly GCA_965544035.1 of uncultured Peptococcaceae bacterium. Classification (GTDB taxonomy): domain Bacteria; phylum Bacillota; class Desulfotomaculia; order Desulfotomaculales; family Desulforudaceae; genus CBEULR01. The sequence goes on from CBEULR010000026.1 coordinate 765, forward strand.
GTTATACCGCAGCAGCGGGGCCAGGGCCAGAATGGAAGCCGTCGGGTAGCAGCCCGGGTTGGCCACCAAACGGGATTCCCGGATGCGCTCCCGATAGAGCTCAGGAAGCCCGTAAACGGCTTCATCCAACAGTTCGGGTGCGGTGTGGTTTACCCCGTACCATCGCTCGTAGAGCTTTTGGCTCCTCAAACGAAAATCCGCGCCCAGATCGATCAGCTTCTTGCCCTGTTTCACAATTTCCCGCGCCACATCCATCGAATGCCCATGCGGCAGGGCTGTGAACACGACATCCGACCGGCTGACCAACTGATCCAGATCCAACTCCTCACAGTCCAGATCCACATAATCCTTCAAGTGGGGGTAGACCCGCCAGTAAGGCTCCCCGCTGTATGTACGGGAAGTCAGGCCGACCAGTTCGGCCTGCGGATGCTGCCCGAGCAGGCGTACCAGTTCGGCACCGGTATACCCGGTGGAACCTACGATGCCAACCTTAATCAAAGATCCATCCCCCCAAAACACAAAAAATCCGAGCACAGCGCAAACGGGAAATGGGGGATGTAATCCCCCTGTTTCTTCTTTCTTCGTGATTGTTTGTCGTTTTCCTGCTATTAACGTTAACCCCTGCACATCTTTGCGCTTCCCGGAGTCAACTCTGCCGTATCAGTGTTCCTGCACCCACGCCGGACGGGCGCTCATCCAGGCGCCTACTCCTTCTTGACAAACGACTCCTTAGTCGCGCCGCATTTGGGACACTTCTGCGGCCGGCACCTTCCTTCTTTCTCTTCGCCGCAGTTCGAGCACTTCCACACCGCCACGATTGTCACCTCCCAAAGCCCATGTTTGTTACTGGCTGTTGACGCGGGCCCGGCCGATGATGTTCAGCTTAAACCCGCAGTATATGCAGCGGCTTTCGTCGTCGATTTTCAAACTGTACACGCTAAAGCCCGTTCTGTCAATCACCTTCTTCCCGCACCGCGGGCAGAAGGTGTCCCCCGTCTCGTCGTCCCATATGTTGCCCAGGTACACATAGGACAGCTTTTTCAGGGCGATCTCGTACGCCCGGCGCATGGTCTCCACGGGTGTAGGCGGCCTGTCCATCTTATACCGCGGTGAGTAGCGGGAAATGTGCAGGGGAATGGAAGGGTTGATCGAAGCAATCCAGTCCCGCAATCGGGTGATCTCTTCCGGTTCATCATTTAATCCGGTGACCAGAAGGGTGGTCAGCTCCACATGGCACTCCCGCGCCGCCGTCTCGACGGTGCGCAGTACGGGGTCCAGCCGGCCCGAACACACCGACCGGTAAAAGTGCTCGGTGAAGGACTTCACGTCGATGTTCACCGCGTCGATGTAAGGGAGAATGGCCTCGAACGGTTCCCGCTCGATAAAGCCGTTGGTCACCAGCACGTTTTTCAAACCTTCTTTGCGGGCCTCCACGGCCGTGTCGTAGACAAACTCATACCATACCGAAGGCTCCGAGTAGGTGTAAGCGATCCCGATGCAGTACCGCTCACGCTGCGCAAGCGCCAGATCGACCACCTGACGCGCCGTCGCCGTTACCGTCGAGGGGTCGCCGTGGGCGATCTCCCAGTTTTGACAGAACTGACAGTGCAGGTTGCAGCCGTAGGTGCCGATGGACAGGATCTCGTGCCCGGGATAAAAATGGTACAGCGGCTTCTTCTCGATCGGGTCCATCCCGAAGGAGGTGATCTGTCCGTAGTTTGTGCTGTAAAGCTCCCCGTCAACGTTCTTGCGCACCCGGCAGATGCCCGTTTTTTCGCTGCGGATAACGCACCGGTTCGGACAGAGCAGACAGCGCACCTTTCCATCTTTGGTTTCGTAATAACGTGCTTTCTGCATATCGATAATCCCTCGTTCAAGTATTCAGCACAACAGAAGCCGGGGTTACCACCCAACCGTTATACCGCGTTCCTGAGAAGCGACGTTCTCAGGTCTGTCCCTCTGAAGCCCTTGCGGCCGTAAGGATACAGCCGAAATGTAAAGAATTTAAGTGCCTGACCCCTACCTATACCTGGTCACCGTAAAGCGCTCCAGCTTGATCTCTTCTCTCGGCCCGATTCCGGCCTTTTGCCGCGCGATGGCCACCTGCTCCTCGGCCGTGTCTATCCCTTCCAGATCGGGCAGGAGCACCCCCACCCGTCTCCCGCGGGACACAATCACCCCGTACTTCTTGGGATCAAGCTGATCGAGCCCGTCGACCGGTTCGGGTTCGCCGAGGACATCCACCGAGTATTCCAACTCATCCAGCTCCTCCGGGCGAACCGGAGCAAAGCGCGGATCCCGGGTGCCGGCCGAAACGGCGTTCTGCAGCACCTCTTCGACCACCGAATCCCTGGTCGGTATAATGGTGCCGATGCATCCGCGCAGCATGCCGTCCTTCTTGATCGAAACGAACACACCGCCCGGTTTGCGGAATTCGGGCGGCACCTCACCCACATCCGGTTTCTCACGCACGCCCCGCACATAGTTCTCCAGGCGCCGGCGGGCAAGTCTAACCAGAAAGCTCTCCCGCTCCCGCCGCGCTTCCTCGGCCTCCCGGTGGCGCCTCCGCAGTCCTTCCTGCAGCTGGGCATTCTCATCCTTGGCCTTCGGGCGAAGCTCGGCCACCATGTAACCGACACCGAACGGTGCCTCGTAGGAAAGCACATCGCCCTCCCAGGTGTAGCCGTCAAGAGCACCCAGCAGCATAATGATCGCACGCAGGCCGCACTCGCCCGCTTCCGCGGTCAACCTCTCATCGATGTCGATCACCCCGCGGGTGTCGGCCTTCCTAATCAGTTCCACCAGGTGCTTGTCAAACTCGGCCCCGCGGGGACTGTATCCGGCCGGGGCGTCGCGCGTCACCCGGTGTGAAAGATCACCGCTGGCGATCAGCGCCACCTTGCGGTCCAGTTCATCAGCCGCCTGTCGTACAATCCGGCCGAAGCTGTACAACTTCGCGCGGGGCAGCAGGCTCATCCCGACGGCAACAATCCGGCCTTCGAAACCGCCCTTCTGCAGCCAATACAACGGCGCGGTCACACCGTGATCCAACCGCAGCAGGTCGTAGTGATCATATTGCCGGGCCGCCCGTTCGTCCAGATTGGCAGCCAGAAGATCATAGGAACGGCTCAGCATAGCGATGGTCGCCGCCAGTTCCTGGTCGGTCTCCAGGTCGAAGCTCACCTCGGGGGCGCGGAACTGCCCCAGGTCGCCCTTCACCCGCGGCGCCACAATAAGCCCGACGGCGTCCCGGAAGACGGGGCCGTGCGGGGAAATAATCACCATCGTCTCGGCCCCGGCGGCCCGGATCCTCCTCCCCAATTCCAGCAGCGCATCCTGGGTGGCCTTCACTTTTTCAGCCTCGGACCCGCCCACTTCGGGCACCATTATCGGGGGATGCGGGACGATTCCGTAAAAAACAATACCCATTCGCATCACATTCCTTCCACACGGGAATCACTGCTATTTTACCCTAGATAAGAGATCATTACCAGGAAAGACAAAGGCATCCGCTTTCTGTTACGATAAAAAATATGGGCGAAATCTGGGCCAAATCGACACCGTGAACGTCCACAATCCAAAAAGGGTGAGCCGTGGCTTGAAATGTCTTGGGGAGGGAATTGTTGTGAGTTGCATTCACCGTCAACATCAGTGTTCTCTGCGGCCGGCACTCGCCTTCGTTTTCATTCTGGCGCTGTTCCTGTTTGCGCCGCCCTCCACTGCCGCCGCCGGAGATTCGCTTGTGGTGAACAGTATTGCTGTGAATAAAGAAACAGTGTCTCCGGGCGATGAGGTGCTGATCACTGTTGACTGGATCAATCCTGGCAGCGATGTTGAGGCCCAGGTTCGGTGTGAAGGACAATCCAAAACACTCATCAGGAACATCTTCCTGACCGCCGGAGCCGGGAGGGCAGACGTTGACTTTGACATCGACTGGTCGGTTCCCCCGGGGGAGTACTCGGTAAAGGTGCGGGTTGTCTCCGCTGATTATGAGTCCAGTGACGGGGTTTTCACCGTAGAAAAGGCCGCCCGGGCGACCATCACCTCTCCGACCGCATCCCTCAAGGCAACGAAAAGCCCCGGGGACACGCTTACAGTCGGATACAGCTACGATGCCAACCACGACACCGGGGTTTATGTGCGTCTATCTGAATCCAAAATAAACGGGGCGGTTGTGGCTTCCAACACAGTAACACTCCGCCAAGGTTCCCGCTCGGATTACACCCAGTTGAAAATCCTGTCCACGGCCGCATACGGGAACTATGATCTGACCGTAGTCGCCGCAGACAACGATCAGTTGTTGGCCAACCAGAAGCAAGCCGTAATACTGGAACCCAAGCTGGAGGCCGTTATTAAGTCCCCATCCCGAACCAGTCCCGCTTCCGTACTTCCGGGGGACAGGATTACCGTAACCTATACCTATGAGGTGTTCGAGACCACGACGGCCGACATTCGCCTCCTGAAGAGCGGCGGAAGCCCGGTGGCGTCGGCAACGGTAACGCTCTCCAAAGGGGAAGGATCCGGGAGTGCGACCCTCACCATACCGGAAAAGACGGCGCTGGGCAAGTATGATCTGGAGATCAGAGCCGGCAACCGTTCGCTGCATACGCAGAAGGAAGCAGTGGCCGTGGAACACAGGATTACCGCCGACATCACCTCACCCACCAGGTCAAAGTCCGTGTCTGTAACCGGCGGGGAAAAAGTGACGATCGACTTTAAGTATACTGCGTCCGATAAAACCAGCGTCAATGTGAAACTGCAGAACGGTGATGTGCTGGTCGAGAGGACGGTGTCGCTGGAAAAGACAACCCGCTCCACATCCGGCTCGGTCACCCTGACCATCCCGAAGGATGCCGATCCGGGGAAGTATGATGTGGTGATTGAAAACCCGATCAGCGGGAAAACCCTCGACACCGAACAGAACGCCGTCTCGGTCGAACCGAAGATTACCGCTTCCATCACTTCGCCCACCAAGTCCAAGCCGTCAACCGTCCGGGCCGGCGACAGCCTGCGGGTGGAGTTCGAGTATACTTCGAATGCAGACGCCGAAGTGGAGATTAAGGTTGTGGGCGCCGGCGATGCGGTGCTGGCCTCCAGAACGGCCTCCATTGACGAAACCTCCAGCAAGAAAAGCAAGACCGTCTCGGTGAACATCCCCTCCAGGACAGTCGTGGGCGTGTTTGATGTGACCATAAGCACCAAGCAAACCGACAATGTGTTGGCCACCCAGGAACAGGCGGTGAGCGTAGAGGATCCGGTCAAGCTGAACATTGAGTCGCCGACCACACTCGCACCGGCGGCGTTCAATGTCGGGGATCAGCTTCACGTTGAGCTCAGCTATACTGCGGAAGTGGACAGCAGCATACAGCTCAACTTGTTGAAACCGGATGGAAAAACCCTGGTGTCATCCACCATTTCCCTGCCCAAAACATCGCGTGCCAGAACCGAGACGGTCACCATAAACACGGCCGGGGCCACGCCGATGGGGAGCTATGACCTGCAGGTGGTCAACCGCAGCACCGGAAACGAGTTGGCACTCGAAAAGCAAGCGGTACAGGCGGTAACTTACCCGCTGGGCGTTCAGGTGCGGCTGGTGATCGGTCAGGCCGGGCGCTGGGTGAATGGAACCTACCAGTCCGTAGATCTGGCTCCCCGGATCATCGAGAACCGGACGCTGCTGCCGATCAGGCACGTCGGTGAGCCTCTGGGCTGGCGGTTCACTTGGGATGGCGAAACCAAACTGGCCACCGTCATCAAAGGAAAGACACATGTCCGGGTCCGGGTGAACGACGCCAACGCCCAGGTCAGCGGTGATAACGGATTGACCTGGCGCACGGAAAGAATCGACCCGGAAAACCCGTCCGTGCAGCCCGTTTTAATGTCGGGCCGCGTGCTCCTGCCGCTGCGCTTTGTGAGTGAAAAGCTGGACACCCAAGTAGACTGGAACGCAGCAACGCAAGCGGTGACGGTGACTCAGGGGTAGAACATCCCATAAAAGTGTTCCGAAAACACCTGAGAAAATTTGAATCGGTATCTGTCGAAAGAACAGGAAGGTTATTTTGAACCAATTCCCCCCCTCGGACGTCTAACAATCAAGAGTCAAATTTTAGGAGCCAATCATATTCATTGAAGGGGGGAATTGTCTTGGAGTACAGAGTTTCCGGCAAGCGCAGATCAGTTCTGATATGGGCGTTCAGTCTGCTGTTCGCCCTGTTTCTGTTGTCCCTGCCGGCCGCTGCGGCCGCCGATAACCTGAACGTTGATATCAGGGTCGACAAGAAAACGGTATCCCCGGGTGAAACGGTACGGGTTACCGTGGAATGGAGCGGCCTGGAGAGCGACACCGATGCAGTGGTGGAGTGCCGCGGAGGATCGACCACCATGGAACGGAGTATTGAAATGAAATCGGCCGCGGGCACCGCCTTGGTCGACTTCCCTATCGGCCCGTCAGCCTCTCTGGGGACATACACGGTCACGGTCAACCCGGAGGGACACCCGCCCACCGTTTTGGCAAACGCCTTCACCGTACGGGTGGTGACCGAAGCGCAAATCGTCTCTCCCACCCGGAGCAGTCCGGCAGCCAAGCAGCCGGGGGACAGCGTCACCGTAAGCTATGATTACAAGGTGACCAATGACACCGCTGTCAAGATATGCCTGCAGAAAGACAACAAGATTGTGAGTTTCGAAAAGGTCACCCTCAAGAGTGCACAATCATCGGGAAGCACCAGCCTGACCATCCCGACTGATGCCGCCTTCGGCAGCTACGACCTGACGATGGTCACAGTAGAGGATGGGAGTACTCTGTCCAGCCAGCAAGCGGCTGTAATCGTGGAGCCCGAGATAAGAGCGAACATCACCGCGCCGACGCATTCAGACCCCTTCGTGCGGCACGGCGGGGAAAAAGTTACGATAGACTTCAGATACACCGCTTCGGCCAAGACTGCGGTTAACGTGAAGCTTCAGAAGAGCGGCACCGATGTGCTGGTCAAGTCGTCCGCCACACTCGATAAGACCTCACGTTATGTGTCCAAATCGGTCACCCTGACTATTCCGAAGGACGCCAAACCCGCCAAGTACGACGTGGTGATCGAGGCCCCGGTCAGCGGGAAAACCCTGGACAGCGAACAGGAGGCCGTGCTCGTAGACGCCAAGATCAGCGCAGAGATCACCTCCCCGACCAAGGCCCGGCCGGGAACAGTCAAGGCGGGCAGCAGCGCGTCTGTAAAATTTGACTACACGTCCGATATGGATGCCGAAGTGGAAGTGAAGGTCCTGAAGTCCGACGGTTCGGTGCTGGCTTCCCGGACGGTCTCCGTCGACAGGACCACCCGGAAGAAAAGCCGGACCGTTTCGGTCGGCATTCCCTCCCGCGCAGCCGCCGGCAAGTACGACATAGCAGTATACAGCAAGTACAGCGATAAACTGTTGTCAAGGCAGGATCAGGCGGTAATCGTGGAGGATCCGGTCGGTCTCACCGTCGAATCCCCCACCCGAACCCAACCGGTACGTTTCAACACCCCCGGTGAATTCGAGGTGAGATTCGGCTACACCGCGGAAACGACAAGCAATGTTCGGATAAACATCCTGAAACCGGACGGCAAGGTCCTGGTCTCAAAGACGGTGTCCCTGCGGGAAACCTCGCGAACCAGAACCGAGACGGCGGAGATCCGCCTGCCTTCCGACACCCCGCTGGGCAGTTACGACCTCGAGGTGATCAACCGGGATACAAACAACAAGCTGGCGCTGGAGCCCAAAGCAGTCCAGGTGGTATCCTACCCTCTGGGCGTTCAGGTGCGCCTGGTGATCGGTCAGGCCGGACGCTGGGTGAACGGCGACTATCAGCCTGTAGACATGGCTCCCCGGATCATCGAGAACCGGACGCTGCTGCCGATCAGGCACGTTGGTGAGCCGCTCGGCTGGCGGTTTGACTGGGATAACGGCAAGAAGCAGGCCACCGTAACCAAAGGGGAAATGCAGGTCCGGGTCCGGGTAAACGATTCCAACGCCCAGATCAGTGAAGATAACGGGCACACCTGGCGCACAGTGCGCATCGATCCTGCGAACCGGGCCGTACAGCCCGTGCTGATCTCAGGCCGCGTGCTCCTTCCGCTGCGCTTCGTGAGCGAAACACTGGACACCCGGGTGGACTGGAACGCCGCAGCACGGTCGGTGACGGTGACCCAGAACTAGATTATCCGGTCATAGACCTCTACTCTGAAAACAGCTCAGTCATCCGGGTTTACCCAGGTCCGTTTGTGCCGGACTCGACCATTGCAAATGACTTTGGTTGTTTTGTAGGAGAGCTGTGCTCTGGGATTACCGGAACAAACAGTTGGGAGTATAGATCAGAAATGCGCAGCGAGCCGAGGATCAGCGCCGACCGCACTGTCTGACCCGGCACTCAATCTGTATGCAAAACTATGGCTCTACATCGAAAAATGAGTAATACAGATTGAGTGCCGGGGAGTTCGGCGGCGCCCTCGGCGAGCGAGCAGATTCCGCTGCCACGGACATGTTTGTGAAGGTAATCCCTGAGTGCAGCGGTGGTAGAATTACCTCTTCACGAAGAATGGTGCCGGAATTGCACGAGTCGCCCGGAGGTAAACCCGGATGATTCGTCGTCATTTTCGTTCGTCCGTGGTGTCTGAATAAAAAAACGGTGGCAGGATCATCCCCTGCCACCGTTTTATTTCATCAACCGAGAAAGCCGAACCGGAGCAGGCCGGTGTGGATGAAGTATCCCCCCAAACCGACCAGGAAAACCCCGCATACCGTCAGCACGCCGCGATAGAAGGCGGGGGTAAGGAACCGCCGACCGCCCACAACGGCCGCCGCCACCAGGGCGTACCAGGAAAAGTCGGCCAACATATGGCCGGAGAAAAAGGCGGTCAGCCCCAACCCACCCTGCTCCAGGGAGAGTGTGATGTACCCGAGACCGATGGTCGCCCACCAAAGCGACCAGTATGGGTTGGAAATGCTGGTCAGAATCCCGAGGCCCATCAGTCTCGGCGCGCCCATCGGCACCCGGGTCTTCCGGTCAGTGCCGGCCGCGGCCTGATCGGCCGCATCCAGGCTTACCCGATGCAGCAGCGCGTCCCGGGCGATGGTGTATCCCATCCAAAGCAGGAAAACGCCTCCCAGCAGGGCGATCACTCCGGTCACCCGGTCCATCAGCAGATAGGCCGCCAGGCCCATCGTCAGCGCCACAATCAGCGCTCCCTCGAGGACGGCGTGTCCCACCATCAACAGGGGTGCCGCCCAGAAACCGCGCCGCGCCGTTTCGGCGACCGTAAGCGTAAGCAGCGGGCCTGGAGCCATCGCCCCGGTCAAACCGACCACAAAGGCGGTGAAAAAGAGCATGCCCAGCCCCATTTGACAAACCTTCCTTCTGCGCGTTGCCTAGAATGAAAAGCGCTTGGTCCGTTCCAAGAACTTTTCCAGCAAGGGGCTCCGGCCCTGTTCCAGGTACTCCTTCATGATAGCGGGCCGTTTGGCCCGGACGCCCTCCGGCAGCGCGGTCATCGCCAGGTGATAGGCCAGCGGCACCAGCGTCCCCTGCTCAAAAGCCACACTCGCCGGCACTATTTTTGCATCCTGTTCAAGCAGGTGCACCATCGCGGCATCGATCAGCTCGCCTTCGATCTTTCCTTTGGGGTTCTCAATGTCGCGGCAGTAGGGCAGCTTGAAGTCCAGGACTTCCTGCGGCAGACTGAAACCGTAATGCTCCCGAAAGTATTCCGAAATCTGCTCCAACCTCCGGCTGGTGTTGCGCTTCTCGAATTCTTCCTCGGTCAGCTGACCGTACGCACGGCAGCCCAGAGGCCGCACTTCGTACACCATGCACTTCTTGTCCGCACCCAAGAAAGGACAGTGCAGGTCAAGGTTTACGAGTTCCAGGAAAAAGAACTCGGCCGATTTGTAGACCAGCTCCTGTTGCTGATCGGCTGAAAGGTTGTCCCGCACATAGCGGTAAACATTCAAAAACTCAACCAGTGTCGCCGGAGGCGGGTCTGAACAACAGGTTCCGCACATTTTACAAACCGTTTCGGGGAATTTTTCGTATACTCTGTCCAGTCGGTCAAACAGTCGGTTGGTACCGGCGAAAGCCAGCGCCGAATATAGCTTGGAAGTCGGCAACATAATTTGTGACAACTCCTTCCCTGGGAATCACTTACGTATTAAACTAGAAGAGGGGCTGATAACTTGGACTTCTCAATTTTCGAACTGATCTGGATCGTGTTCATTCTGGCCGCCATCCTGCCGATGTACCGACAGCGTCAGGTCAATATGGCCCGGCTGCGGCTGATCCGGGTCATTGAAAAAAAGCGCGGTTCACGTGTGATTACACTGATCCACCGGCAGGAGCTGATCAGCTTATTCGGCATTCCGATAACCCGGTACATTAACGTGGAGGACTCCGAAGAAATCCTGCGCGCCATCCGGCTCACTCCGCCCGAACGGCCCATCGATCTGGTGCTGCACACCCCGGGCGGACTGGTATTGGCATCCGAACAGATCGCCCGCGCCCTCTTGAAACACCCCGCCAAGGTAACCGTGCACGTGCCGCACTATGCGATGTCGGGCGGCACGATGATCGCCCTGGCTGCCGACGAGATCATCATGGATGACAACGCCGTTCTCGGGCCGGTCGACCCCCAAGTCGGCAATTACCCTGCAGCTTCTATTCTAGATGCCGTGCGCCAAAAAGGCAAGGAACGGGTGGATGATCAGACCCTGATCCTTGCCGATATCGCCGCGAAAGCCCAGCGGCAGGTAGACGCTTTCGTCTCAAAACTTCTCTCCGACAAGATGGATCTTGATAAGGCACGGGAGGTGAGTCGCACCCTGACCGGCGGTCGGTGGACACACGACTTCCCGATCACCTCAGAAAGGCTCCGGGAGCTGGGACTTCCCGTAAGCACCGGTATGATGCGCGAGATATATCTCCTGATGCAGTTATACCCCCAGCCGGCCCAGCGCCGGCCCTCGGTTCAATTTATTCCGATACCCTATCACGACGGGGAGAACGATAAAACGAACAAGTAACTAGACGTCTTCTCGCAGGATTTCGGCACGTTCTTCGAAAGGAACATCACCCTCATTCTTGACGCAGGAGACGACCACCTTGGCGTGGTGCGGAATATAATGCCAGACCAGCGCGCTGTAGTGTTCCAGCGTGCCCGGTGCCGCGGTGTGCACATGCCTGACCTTCTTTCCGTCCACCCATTCGGTTGTCTTATACTCCAACTCACGCTCCAGGTAGGGTGCCACTCTCGACTCAATTTCCTCTACCGCATCCTCCAGGTACACACGCTCGCCATCGAAGCATATACGACAGTGTTTCGTACCGAGTTCCAAGCGGGACACCAGAATGGACATTGATCAACCCTCCGCTAGTCAAAAGTCTACCATGTCCAGTATACCGCTCGTGAAGGGAAAATGGAAATCCGGTCTTAGGGGGCCTGAATATTCTGACCCTCATTCATTTTGAAGGTCTCGATGATTTTTTCATCCACCCACTGGGTGGTCGGCATCGCCAGTTCGGCAAAATACTTGACCGTCCCGGAGTAAATGGCGTAGACCATCCTCTCCCGGTAGGATTCGTCCTGCAGCAGCTTTACTTCCCGGGGATTGCTGATAAAGCCGATTTCCACAATAACGACGGGCATATCGGCCGTGCGCGCCAGACGGTAGTCGGCCTGCGTCGGGGTACGGTCGGTGTTCCCCATGATCCGGACGATCTCGGCCATTATCGCCTCACTCAGCTTCGCGCTCTCCTCCTCACCCACCTGTGAAAAGGTCTGCGCCCCATGCTGACTCCTGTCGGCGGGATAACTGTTGGTGTGGATGCTGATTACCGCGTCGGCATCCTGTTCATTGGCCAGTTCTCCGCGCAAGATCAGATCCTGGCGCTGGCGGGTACCCAACCGGTAATCCCCGTCCCGGGTCAGGATCACCTGCGCCCCCGACTGCCTGAAGAGTTCGGCCAGTTCTTCGGCATACGCCAGGGTTATGTCCTTTTCCCAGATCTCATCGTTGCGTGCCCCGGAATCCTTTCCCCCGTGCCCCGCATCGACCACGATCACCTTCCCGGCCATGATCCACGACAGCGCGGCAATCGTCCGCTGCTGAAGGTAATTCTCCGTGAATCCGTATACCTTTACCAGGCCGAAGAGCAGCAGCAGAACCGCGCCCGCCGCCGCCAGGTGTTTAAACCCCAGCCTGTAGTAACCGATCCAGGGCATAGCAAAACCCTCCTCGCCACACAGTTCTAAGGGAATATATGCGGGCAGAGAAGGGTCTATGTCGCTTGTCTCGATTAGTCTTAACGCTTGGAGAACTGAGGCGCGCGCCGGGCTTTCTTCAAACCGTACTTCTTGCGCTCCTTCATACGCGGGTCACGGGTCAGGAAACCGGCCTTCTTAAGGACGGGACGCAGATTGGGATCGGCCTGAATCAGCGCCCGGGCAATACCAAGGCGGACCGCGCCGGCCTGTCCGCTGATGCCCCCGCCGTTCGCCGTGGCCCGAACGTCAAACTTGCCCAACGTTCCGGTGATCTCCAGCGGCTGTTTGACGATCATTTCCAATGTACGACGTCCGAAATAATCCGGAACGGGCTTGTTATTAACAACCAGGTTGCCCTGGCCGGGCATCAAGAAGACCCTGGCGATGGCGTTCTTTCTGCGACCGGTACCGTAAAAGTGAACCTTGGCCATCGTTTATCTCTCCCTCCTTTAACTCTGCCGGAATTCCGGTTTCTGCGCTTCGTGCGGGTGGTCGGCCCCACGGTAGACCTTGAGTTTTCTTGCCTGAGCCGCCCCAAGCTTGGTGTGCGGCAGCATCCCGACCACGGCCTTACGCACGGCCTCCTCGGGCTTCTTCGCCATAAACTGCCGGTAAGTCATCTGTTTCAATCCGCCCGGATAGCCGGAATGGCGGTAGTAAGTCTTCTGGTCGAGTTTGTTTCCGGTCAGTACAACCTTCTCGGCGTTAATAATAATCACATGGTCCCCGACGTCGACGTGGGGAGTGAAGGTGGGCTTGTGCTTGCCGCGCAGAAGCATGGCCGCCTCGGCGGCCACCCTGCCCAAGGGTTTACCGGCCGCGTCAATGATCAGCCATTTCGACTCGACGTCTCCCTTTTTGGCCATATAAGTGGTATTCAAAACCTGTTCCCTCCTGAGCTGCAAGAAACACTATCAAGAAGTATTTCCAAATTGAAGTCACACAAACCTATTCTAATAGAGGTGCCAGAGGCTGTCAAGGCAAAACATTTACAGAATCGTAGATCGACCAGAGTTTCGTTCAGCGCATTTTGCCCGGGTTAAGAAGGCATTG
>CBEULR010000027.1:0-13427 GCA_965544035.1 uncultured Peptococcaceae bacterium
CTAAATTGGACCCTTTTTGGGGTCGAATCAGTAGTGAGTAGTGAGTATCCAGTATTCAGTAGAAATGGTCGAATCGCTAAGCCGGAGCCCGGGGTAAACCCGGATGACACAGAAAACCTTAGAGGTGAGTGCTAGTGGAAGTCTGCAGGACGATCGGCGCGATCAGGGAATACGTGCGGCGGGCACGGGAGAAAGGACCGGTCGCCCTGGTGCCCACTATGGGGTATTTTCATGAGGGTCACCTGACCCTGATGCGCGAAGCCAAGAAAGCATATCCCACGGTGGTCGTCAGCATCTTTGTCAACCCGCTGCAGTTCGGTCCGGCTGAGGACTTCGGCAGCTATCCGCGCGATCCCGAGCGCGATCTTGCCCTCGCCCAAGAGGTGGGGGTGGATGCCGTATTTATGCCGGATGAAGCCGAGATGTACCCGGGTCCGCAGTATGTCTTCGTCGATGTGCAAAAGATGGACCAGGTGCTTTGCGGGCGGTCACGTCCCGGGCACTTCCGGGGTGTGGCCACCGTCGTGGCCAAACTGTTCAACATCGTCCGCCCCGACGCCGCTTTTTTTGGGCAGAAGGATGCCCAGCAGCTGCAGGTAATCCGGCGCATGGTGCGGGATTTGAACTTTGACCTGGAGATTCATGCCGTGCCCACGGTCCGGGAACCCGACGGGCTGGCGATGAGTTCGCGCAACACCTACCTCAGTCCGGAGCAGCGGGCCGCGGCCCCCGTTCTGTACCGCAGTCTCCGGGCCGCCGAGCGGGCTATAAAGGCGGGTGAGCGTGACCGCCGAACGGTGGAGCGCCTGATGGCGGATATCATTGCGTCCGAACCCCGGGCCGAACTGGACTATGCCGAAATCTATCGGCTGCCCGATCTGGAACGGGTGGACGTTCTGGAGGGGGAATTGCTGCTGGCGGTGGCCGCTCGCATCGGGCGCGCGCGTCTGATCGACAACCTGATTGTGAAGGAGTAGCCGAAACTTGCTGATTAACGTGCTGAAATCAAAGATCCACCGGGCCGTGGTGACCGATGCCGACCTGGGATACGAGGGCAGCATCACCATTGATGCCGCACTGCTCGAGATGGCGGGAATCCTGCCCTATGAACAGGTGCAGGTGGTCAACCTGAACAACGGTGCCCGTTTTGAGACTTATGTGATTGAGGGAGAGGCCGGTTCCGGGCGAATCGCGCTTAACGGAGGGGCCGCGCGAATGGGCCTGCCCGGAGACCTGGTGATCATTATGTCCTATGGGATGCTGCCCGAAAAAGAGGCATTCGGGTACACACCCCGGGTGGTCAGGGTCGATTCCAAGAACCGTCCCATAAACGGAGGTCAGATGTCTGCCGACTGCTGACCAGGCCGCTTGCTTGACACCGGGGAATCAGAACATTAGAATTACGATATAACTTGACAAATACCAAGTCTATCTGCATCTTTCGGTCTCATGCTTTTTCTTGATATATGTTGGGGGAGTTGGGCCATAATGACAGCTGATCGTGCGGCATTGGTAAACCGGATATTGGAATTGAAAGAAAAGCGAAAAGCGATCTTGCTCAGCCATTACTACCAGCGTCCGGAGATTCAGGACTTGGCCGATTTTGTGGGAGATTCACTGGAGCTTTCTCGTCGGGCCGCCGGTACCGATGCCGAGGTCATTGTGTTCTGCGGCGTCCACTTTATGGCCGAAAGTGCGGCCATCCTGTCACCGGATAAGATCGTGCTGTTGCCTGATGCCCAGGCCGGTTGTCCGATGGCCGATATGGTCACGGCCGAATCCCTTCGGAAGGAGAAAGCCCGCCTGAATAACCCGCTGGTGGTGTCCTATGTGAACACCTCCGCCGAAGTTAAGGCCGAGAGTGATATCTGCTGCACCTCGGCAAACGTGGTGCGGGTGATCAATGCGGTACCCCGTGATCAGGAGATCCTGTTTGTACCCGACCAGAATCTGGGCCGGTTCGCCGAATTGCGGACGGGACGCCGGCTTCATATGTGGCCCGGCTACTGCTGTGTGCACGACAACCTGAAGGCCGAGGATATCGAGAAGGCCAAATCGGAGCATCCCGAGGCAAAAGTCCTGGTTCACCCTGAATGCCGGGCCGAGGTGATCGCCCTGGCCGACGAGGTGGCATCGACATCGGGTATGCTTCGTTACGCCTGTGCCTCTCCGGCGCGGGAGTTTATCGTGGCGACCGAGGAAGGCCTGCTGCACCAGATGCATAAGCAGTGTGAGGGCAAGAGATTCTTTGTTCCTTCGGATAAGCTGGTCTGCAGCAACATGAAGCTGACCACCCTGGAGAAGGTGGAGCGGGCTTTGGAGACACTGGAACCAAGGGTTACTGTTGAGGATCACATCCGTGAACGCGCGCTGGTGGCTCTGGAACGAATGCTGGCCATCGCCTGATTGGGAGACCGTGGTGTCGACACATAACCATTACCTAACGAATTTCGATGTGGGCCGCCTGCCCTGGGAAGAAGTTGATTTTCTGATTGTGGGCAGCGGGATCGCGGGGCTCTACACCGCGTGTAAAGCCCGGCTCACGGGTGCGCGTGTGCTGGTGCTGACCAAGCGGACAGTTGTGGATACCTGTACCGAGAGAGCGCAAGGGGGGATTGCCGCTGCGATTGGAGCGGCCGATTCTCCTCTTTTGCATTATGAGGACACACTGGTGGCGGGAGCCGGTTTGTGCAGTGCCGAGGCGGTGAAGGTCCTGGTCAACGAGGGTCCCGGCCGGGTGGATGAATTGGTACGGCTGGGCGCCCGGTTCGATCGCACGGGTTCCTCATTCGACCTCGGACGGGAGGGTGCCCACAGCCAGAACCGGATCCTGCACGCCAGCGGTGATGCCACCGGCGCCGAAATCCAGCGCGTGCTCTCTTTGCACGTCAGCAGTGAACAGAAAATCCCCGTTCTGGAGCGTCATTTCCTGGTTGATCTCCTCGTACACGACCAGCAGTGCTACGGGGTTTTGGCCTACGATGAAGTCCGGGAGGGACTGTGTGTTTTCTGGAGTCCGGTGGTGGTGCTGGCCAGCGGTGGCGCCGGTCAGTTGTACGCGCACACCACCAACCCCGAAGTGGTCACCGGAGACGGGATCGCCGCAGCCTACCGCGCCGGGGCGGATATCATGGATATGGAGTTTATCCAGTTTCATCCCACGGCGCTGGCTCTGGAAGGGGCCCCGGTGTTCCTGATTTCGGAGGCCGTCCGCGGTGAAGGCGGGATCCTGCGCAATTCCAGAGGTGAGCGGTTTATGCCCTGTTACCACGCCGCAGCCGAATTGGCGCCGCGGGACGTGGTCACCCGCGGGATTCTGAGCGAAATGGAACGCACCGGAGACGCTGCCGTTTTTCTTGACGTGACCCACCTCCCGGCCGGAAAGGTGCACGAGCGTTTCCCGACCATCACCCGCACCCTGATGATGTACGGTATCGATCCCGCCGAACGGTTGATCCCGGTGGCACCGGCCGCCCACTATGTTATGGGCGGGGTGAAGACCGATCTGTACGGCCGGACCTCGATCGAGGGACTCTATGCGTGCGGTGAAACGGCCTGTGCCGGGGTGCACGGAGCAAACCGGCTGGCCAGCAATTCGCTTCTGGACGGACTGGTCTTCGGCGGCCGCATTGTGGAACAGGTATCGCAGGCACCGCGGAAGACGGCAGCCAGACCGGGCTTTGCCCATACAAGCCTCAAAACGGGCCGGTACCCGGTTGACGTCGCCGCGTTGAAACGGCGGCTGCAGAGTTTGATGCAGGAACGGGTCGGCCCGATAAGGGAAGCCGAGGGACTGAACGCGGCGCTGGCTTTCTTCGATGAACAGCGCTATCTCGGCGATTTGGCCGCGGAGGAGCCGGCGGTGTTTGAATTACGGAATCTGCTGCAGGTCGGCGAACTGGCGGCCGAGGCCGCTTTGGCCCGCAGGGAGAGCCGCGGCGGGCACTACCGCCGCGATTACCCGTACCCTGTCGAGCGCTGGCAGAAGCATATCATTTTTCGGAGGCAGTAATGCGGCGTGGTTTTGAGGAGATAGTAAGACAAGCCCTGGCCGAGGATATCGGCCCGGGGGATATTACCACCGAGGCGGTGATCACTCCCGGCGTTACTGCTTTCGGGCGAATTCTTACCAAGGAGTCCGGGGTTGTGGCCGGGCTTGAGGTTGCCGCCGAAGTCTTCAACTGCCTTGATCATGAGGTTAAGTTCCTTCCGCGTTGCCACGATGGTGCGCGGGTGAAGCGCGGCGACACACTGGCTTTGGTGGAAGGGGAGGCCCGGGTACTGCTGACCGGGGAACGGGTCGCCCTGAACTTCTTGCGTCATATGTCGGGTATCGCCACCCGTACGGCCAGACTGGTCGAGCTGGCGGCGGGACACCGCGCCGTTATCGTCGATACCCGTAAGACCACGCCCGGACTGCGCCTTCTGGAGAAATACGCCGTCCGCATCGGCGGCGGGCACAACCACCGATTCGGCCTGTTCGACGGAGTCCTGATCAAGGACAATCACATCCGGGTGGCCGGAGGGATCCGGCAGGCGGTTTCGCTCGCCCGGAGCTCCGCTCCCCATACCCTCAAGATCGAGGTTGAAGTGGAGAGCCTGGCCGAGCTGGAAGAAGCCCTCGCGGCGGGAGCGGACATAGTGCTGCTCGATAACATGAGCCTCGACGAAATCCGCAAGGCCGTGAGTGTGGCCGGGGGCCGGTGCCTACTGGAAGTCTCGGGCGGTATTACCGAGGAAACGGTTACCGCCGTAGCCGAGTGCGGCGTCGATCTGATTTCGGTCGGAGCGCTCACCCACTCCGTGCAAGCGCTGGATATCAGCATGGACATCGACATCCCCGACCGGCACACAACCCGGAGCAACTCGGACGCGTAGTCCAGGCCTTTGAAATCAGATTGGTTGAGTGCCGGGTTTAATAGCCCGATGGTGCGGAAAACAATGGTATTAAATGGTCTGATGCGGACCCTGAAGAGGGGAATGGGATGAAGTCCGCTGTTTTGCGCTGCCTCAAAGAGTGTCGCCCCGACTATGTTTCGGGCGAAGACATCTGCCGGCGTTTGGGCATTTCCCGCACGGCTGTATGGAAATACGTTTCGGCCCTGCGTGACGAGGGGTATGAAATTGAAGCCCGGTCGCGGCTCGGTTACCGTTTGGTCCGGACCCCCGATCTGCTGCTTCCCGATGAGGTGCAGCCCGGACTGCGCACGGTGGTCATCGGCCGCACTTACCATCATCATTATGCAGCTGTTTCGACAAATGACGAAGCACAGGATTTGGCGCGCCAGGGCGCTCCCGAAGGTACGGTGGTGGTGGCCGAGGAGCAGGGCGGCGGCCGGGGACGGTTGGGCCGTGCGTGGCATTCACCACGTGGCGGGCTATGGGTATCGGTGATCCTGCGTCCGGCCGTGCCCCCGGCACGTGCCCCGGAGGTCACCTTTCTGGCCGCCGTGGCCTGTGTGCGTGCACTGCAGCGTTATCCGGGGCTCGAAGTCGGGATCAAGTGGCCGAACGACTTGGTATGGGAAGGCCGCAAGCTCGGCGGTATCCTCACCGAGATGTCCGGTGAATTCGACCGGGTGAACCACATTGTGCTGGGCATCGGTCTCAACGTCAACCTGAGTGCCGCTGATTTCCCTCCGGCCCTGCGCTCGGCCAGCACGTCGGTATCCGCCATCACAGGCTTTCCGGTTTCACGCCGCAGACTGTTGCAGGAGCTGTTGGCCGAGCTGGAACACTGGTACCAAATTTGGACGAGGGACGGATTCGATCCCGTAATCCGGGAGTGGAAACAGATGCACTGCGGGATCAACCGCCCGGTGCGGGTGGTCAATATTGAAGGTGATTGCACCGGAACCGTTGTTGATGTGGACCGGACCGGTGCCCTGCTGGTTCGAACCCCGACCGGGATTGTGGAACGGATTGTGGCCGGGGATGTGCTTTTTGAGGATGGTGACAAAACGTGATTCTGGTGCTGGACGTGGGGAATACCAATATCGTGCTCGGGGTGTACCGTGACCGTGATTTGGCAGCACATTGGCGGATTTCGACCAATCGGAACTATACCGCCGATGAGCTGGGAATTCTGATCAAACAGCTTCTGATCGACCGGAATCTGGAGCCCGACGCCGTGCGGGCGGCCGTGATATCCTCGGTCGTCCCGCCGCTCAATCAAACGCTGGAACGGGCAGTACGCCGGTACTTCAACTGTAACCCGCTGACCGTGGGGCCCGGAATTAAAATGGGAATGCCGATAAAATATGAAAATCCGCGCGAGGTCGGGGCCGATCGGGTGGTGAACGCCATTGCCGCCTACGAAGAATACGGCGGTCCCGTGATCATCGTTGATTTCGGTACGGCCACCACCTTCTGCGCGGTGTCGGCCGACGGTGAGTATCTGGGCGGAAACATCGCCCCGGGGATCGGCATTTCCTGCGAGGCACTGTTCCGGCATGCGGCGAAGCTTCCCCGGGTTGAACTTGCGCCCCCGAAAACGGTAATCGGTCGGAACACGGTGCAGAGCATGCAGGCCGGCATTGTATACGGCTATGCCGGAATGGTTGATGCCCTTGTGGAGAGGATGACACGGGAATTGGGCGATGATTGCCGGGTAGTGGCCACCGGTGGGCAGGCCGAACTGATCGCCCGCGAGAGCAGGACTATTAAGAAGGTGGACCGGTTCTTGACGCTGAAGGGGTTGCGGATTATTTACGACAGGAATCAAATCAGTAGTCAGTAGCCAGTATTCAGTGGAAGTGGAGAATTAGGAGATCAAGAGCATTATCAACAGACGGGATCAAAGATAGAGAGAACCCCGCTGGTTCAGGGGTTCTCTCCATTCCTGCCGAGTGTCGATGGGTGCGCATTAATTAGATCAATTAGGTTGGGATCGGCTCTTTCACCAGGTCAACGCGCGGCCCGTGCAGACCGGGTCCGACATCCTGCATCAGGTAGACATAGACGTTGTCCTGCTGTACAATCAAATCCCCGGTCAGACTCAGCAGCGGATGTTCATTGAGGCGGTAGCCCAGCCAGCGGGACACGTACTGGACTGCCTGGTCCTCTTCGCGGATCCAGACACGCGCACTTGCGCGATAATCGGCGCGGCTGTTTTCCACAATGATATTGTAGCCGACGCCGGGCGGTGTGGGTGAGGATCCCCGCAAGGAATACTCCGACACCGCCAGGTGCCAGTAGTTTTCCGCATCCAGGGCCGGCCAGGGGCTAAAATTCAGAGCGTAGTTGCCGGCGGCCGTGATAATATCGAAGTCTATGTACAGCGGGACGTAGTCCCATCTCTGGTCCCCTGTGTAGTGCATAAGCGGATAAAAGGTTCCGTCTTGGAGGAACGTGTAACACTGCTGCACGGCTCCCCGCCGCAGCTTGTATTCAGCCCACACCATAAATCCGCCGCGAAAGACTATCACCAGCGGACCGCACTTCAGCCGTTCCAGATAAACCTGTTTGGAAAACTCGCAGACACTATCCTGGGCGAACCATGGGATCAGCATCCTAAAAACGTAGAAGGTATCATTGTAACGGACATTCTGGATTACCAGCCCCTGCTCGTCGGTGGCTTCAAATTCCATCTCCCAGCCGAAAAAGTCCAGCGGGAAGGCGCCGGGATTGCTTCCCTCAGCCCCCGCCTTCTCGAATACGAATTCGGGGAGCGGGGAGGTTGGCGGACCGGGCAGGTGGTTGTAAATCACCTTCAGCAGTTCCAGCTCGTGCCCCGTGCCGGGATGGACCCGAAAGACCCGATTGACTTCGCGGGGAAACTCTATAGACAATGCTAATCAAGCCTCCTTCATAAAATATAGGTTGATCTATAATATTCGGCAGACGACAGTTGTTGCCATATCATTCCAAAGTAAAAAGATCAGGCTGAAAAAAGCCAAATATCTTGGGGTAAGATACTAACCCTATTGGGAAACTTGAATTTGTTTTCCGTCCTTAAGGGGTCTGAAGATATGAGAGTGCTCAAAATCGGATCACTGACCATGGATAACCCGATCACTTCGGCGCCGATGGCCGGGATCAGTGACAAAGCCTTTCGCGTGTTGGCCCGCGAGATGGGCTGTGGTCTGGTCTGGACCGAGATGATCTCCGACCAGGCACTGGTCTACGGTAACCGCAAGACCGAACAACTCCTGGATATCGAAGGGGAGCATCCGGCGTGTGTGCAGCTGTTCGGTTCCCGACCGGAAACCATGGCGCGAGCCGCCGAAATGGTGATCGAACGGGGGGCTGACCTGATCGATATCAACATGGGCTGCCCTACGCCGAAGATCGTCAAGAACTGCGGCGGGGCCGCCCTGATGAAGGATCCCGACACGGCTGCCCGGATCATATCCGCTGTTGTCGAAGCCGTTGCGGTGCCGGTCACCGTGAAGATCCGCAAAGGGTGGGACGAGGATCATCCGGATGCCGTCGAATTCGCCCGGCTGGCCGAGGCGGCGGGGGCGGCGGCTGTGACGGTGCACGGCCGGTTTCGCGGCGATTTCTTCAGCGGTCGCGCCGACTGGTCGATCATCCGCAGGGTTAAAGAAGCGGTGAACATCCCGGTGATCGGTAACGGCGACGTGTGGAGCGGCGCCGATGCCGGGCGGATGCTCGATGAAACCGGCTGTGACGGGGTGATGATCGGGCGGGCGGCACGCGGCAACCCCTGGATTTACCGGGACGCCGTCCATTTCCTGCGTACGGGTATGGAACTGCCTCCGCCGACTCCTGCGGAACGGGTGGAAATGGCACTGAAGCATTTTGACCTGCTGATTTGCTTCAAGGGTGAAGACAAGGCCGTTCTGGAGATGCGTAAACACGCTGCCTGGTATACCCGCGGCCTGCGCGGCGGCGCCCGCCTGCGGGAACGCCTGCATACGGCGGTCAGTGTACCAGTGATGCGTGAACTGATTCAAAGCGTTCTTTCGGCATAGATTATTTTCCCGTTGTCCGGGGGGAAACATATATTGAAGTGACCGGCTGGTCGGTCATAATCTTATGTTTTCCGGACAGGCGGGGGTCCTATTGTTCCTTTCCATTGTTTGGGCGCTGGTCGGTCTGGGCCTGCTTTTGCTGGGTGCGGAGTGGCTGGTGCGGGGAAGCAGCCGTCTGGCAAGGCACCTCGGTGTTTCGGGACTGGTTACCGGGCTCACCGTGGTCGCCATCGGCACCTCGGCGCCGGAGTTGGCGACCAGTATGATCGGTGCCTTCCAGGGCCGCGGGGACATTGCTCTGGGGAATGCTGTGGGCAGCAATATCGTCAATATCGGGCTGGTGCTCGGGCTAACCGCGCTGCTGGTGCCCATCCGGGTGGCCGAAACGATGAACGGCAGACTGATCCCGTTCCTGCTCATTGTGTCGGCGATCGCTCTTGTGTTCAGCCGTACAGGTTTCGTTATCTCCCGGGGCGAGGGGCTTGTTCTGATCGCCTTGTTTGCCGCTTATATGTGGTACACTATCATTTCCGCGCGCCGGCGATCCGCTTCGGCGGTTGAAAGCAGCAAACCGGACCGCCTCGAGGGCGCGGGTGCGATCCTGAAGAACGTGGCTCTTGTGGTCATTGGACTGGCGTTCCTGGGGGTTGGGGCCGACCTTTTTGTGCGCGGAGCATCCGATTTCGCGCGTCTGGCAGGTTTGAGTGAAGCGGTGATTGGGGTGACGGTCATTGCGATCGGAACGTCACTTCCCGAACTGACGGCCTCAGTTGTGGCCGCCCGTAATCGGATGACCAACATGGCTGTAGGCAATATCCTGGGCAGCAATGTGTTCAATACGCTGCTCATCATCGGGGCGCCGGGAGCGCTATTTCCCTTCTCGGTTTCGGCGCCCCTCGTCAACACCTCCATCCCGGTGATGCTGGGATTCACCGTGCTCCTGATGATCTTTGCGTTTACCGACCGGACGGTCAGCCGCCGTGAAGGTATATTTCTGGCACTGGTAACCGCCTCGTACATCGGTGCGCTCATCCGCTTCTCATAGCCCAGAGCCGGTATTTCAGCCGGCGGTCGGCCTTGCCAAAGCAGGGGCCGGTTGCTAGAATAGATTATTGAAATTTTTCCGTCGTACGGGGAGGTCTTCCGGTTTTGGAGCGCTTCGCTTTTATGATCCATCCCCTTAATGTAAAGGATGTCAGCCGCAAGTTTAAGTTTACCCGCCATCTGCCCGATGCGTGGGTGGAAGCTGCGCTGCGGCCTATGCCGCCGATCAAGGCTTCACACATCACCGGGATTCGCTCCCCGCACAATCAGATTGAGGGCTGGTTTGTCACCTGCACCCTCACCGCCCGGCAGATAATGACGCTACCGGCCGACTTCGTGCTGAAGAAGGTGGTGGCCGCGGGTAAGCTGGCCGAGAGGCTTGGAGCCCAAATCCTCGGCTTGGGGGCGTTCACCAAGGTTGTCGGTGACGCCGGCATCACCGTGGCGAAACAGCTGGACATACCGGTTACGACCGGCAACAGCTATACGGTTTATACCGCGGTAGAGGGCACCAAGGAAGCCGCCCGTTTAATGGGCCATGAGTTGTCCGAGTCTGAGGCCGTGGTCGTCGGGGCAACGGGTGCCATCGGTTCGGTTTGCGCCCGGATGCTGGCCAAAGAGGTTGGCGGGCTCACCCTGGTGGGCCGGGACCGAAAGCGGTTGGAACCGCTGGCCGAACGCATCCGTTTCGATTCCGGTCTTGCGGTGCGTGTGGAATCCGACCTGGCCAAAGCCCTCAAGCGGGCCGATATCGTGATTACGGTGACCAGTGCGGTTGACGCCATCATTCATCCCGAACACCTGAAGCCCGGTGCCGTTGTCTGCGACGTTGCCCGGCCGCGCGATGTATCCAAGAAAGTGGTTGAGGTGCGCGACGATGTCTTGGTGATCGAGGGCGGGGTGGTGGATGTACCGGGACCGCCCAATTTTAATCTTGACTTCGGGTTTCCGGCCTGCACAGCCTATGCATGTATGGCCGAGACGATGATTCTCGCCCTGGAAAAGCGGTTTGAAAGCTACACCCTGGGCCGAAACCTTACGGTGGAGCAGGTGGAGGAAATCGGACGGCTGGCTGCTAAACACGGGTTTAAGCTCGCCGGATTCCGCAGCTTTGAGCGGGCGGTCTCTTCCGCCGATATCGATCGTATTCGAGAGAACGCTCGCAAAAATTCTTGACAATGCATGCCCCCCTCATTATAATTGTGTAAATTAAGGATAGGGTTTCCACAAAGGCACTGTTGCCGCGGGCAAATGCAGTGCCTAAAACTTTGCCTTTCGCGTCTGAATAAATAGGCCGGGTTTACACATATATTGTTCAAGTGGTGTGACCATAGGGATTAAGGAGAGATTGCAATGCAAGAGAAAGAAGTAATATTGACCGTTGCGGGTCTGAAGAAGTTGGAAGAGGAATTGGAGAGGCACAAGACTGTTAAGCGGCGTGAAGTGGCGGAACGCATCAGACAGGCGATTGAATTCGGTGACATCTCTGAGAACTCTGAGTATGAAGATGCGAAAAATGAACAGGCCTTTATCGAAGGCCGTATTTTGACCCTGGAAAAAATGCTGCGCAATGCTAAAATTATTGACAGCGAAGATGTTAACGTGGAGTCGGTGGGTGTGGGATCAACCGTACGGCTTAAAGACTTGGATGAGGGAGACGAGGTTGAGTACACCATCGTCGGTTCCATTGAATCCGACCCCAAACTCCGGAGAATCTCTAACGAGTCACCCGTTGGCCGGGCCCTTCTGGGCAAGTCGGTTGGAGACACAGTCGAAATCAACGTACCGGCCGGTGTAATCAAGTACCAGATAACGGATATCAACCGTTCGGAACTGTAGCATTCCGGGAGAGGCGGGATTATGAGCGACCAGGAACTGAACGAACTACTGCGGATACGGCACGAGAAGCTGTCAGATTTAAGAAGAGAAAACATTGATCCGTATGGCGGACGCTTTGAGCGGACGCATTTATCCTCCCAGATTATCGCGGACTTCCTGGCTTTAGAGGGGCAGGATGTCCGCCTCGCCGGCCGCATATTGGCCAAGCGGGGGCACGGGAAGGCTACCTTCTGTGACCTGCAGGACCGTGCCGGGAGCATTCAAGTTTATGTGCGTCTGAATGATGTCGGTGCCGACCAGTATGAGATCTTCAAGAAGATCGATATTGGCGACATCATCGGTGTAGAAGGAACGGTATTCAAGACCCGTATGGGTGAGGTTACCATCCAGGTCCACAAGTTTACGCTGCTTTCCAAATCCCTGCGCCCCCTGCCCGAAAAATGGCACGGTCTGAAGGACGTAGAACTCCGTTACCGCCAGCGTTATCTCGACCTGATCGTAAATCCGGAGATCCGGGACGTATTTGTCGCCCGCAGCCGCATAGTGGCGGCCATCAGGCGCTTCCTGGACGACCGCGACTTTTTGGAGGTGGAGACCCCCATGATGCAGCCGCTTGCCGGGGGAGCTACCGCCCGCCCGTTCAAGACCTACCACAACGCACTGGGCATCCCGCTGTTTCTGCGCATTGCTCCTGAGCTGTATCTGAAACGGCTGCTGGTGGGGGGATTGGAGCAGGTATACGAGATCAACCGGAATTTCCGCAACGAAGGCATCTCCACGCGTCATAATCCTGAGTTTACGATGCTGGAGATATATCAGGCCTATGCCGACTACGAGGTTATGATGGACCTTACCGAGGAACTGATTACCCACGTGGTGGACAAGGTCTTTGGCACGTTTGAACTGCCCTTCGGCGAGCAAATCATCAACTGGTCGCGGCCCTGGGCCCGCCATTCGATGCTGGATGCCGTCCGACAGTATACCGGCATAGATTTCACACCGCTGTCTGATGAAGAGGCGGCGGCTGAGGCCCGCAGTTTCGGCTGGGAACCGGAGGCCCGGCCGCTGTGGGGCGAGGCGCTGAATTTTGTCTTTGAAGAAGTGGTCGAACCCAAACTCGTGCAACCGACCTTCATCTATGATTACCCCGTGGACATTTCGCCTCTGGCCAAGCGCAAGTCGGACGATCCCCGGCTCACATACCGTTTTGAGCTGTTCGCCGCGACAAGGGAACTGGCCAACGCCTTCTCCGAATTGAACGATCCGATTGATCAGAAGGAGCGTTTCTTGGCGCAGCTCGCGAAGCGTGACCAGGGCGACGACGAGGCGCACGTCTACGATGAGGACTATATCACGGCGCTGGAGCACGGCATGCCGCCCGCCGGGGGACTGGGGATCGGTATCGACCGGCTGGTGATGCTTCTGACAAACAGCCAGTCGATCCGAGACGTGATTCTCTTTCCCTTATTGAAGCCTCGTGACGAGCAGGCGGACAACGATGCGGAATCGGAGACCGATGCGCCGAAAAACGCTTGACAGGTCAAATTCCGCTGTGCTATATTAAGACTTGCGGCGAAGAAGGGATAATGAAAGGCAATGCAGGCAAGA
>CBEULR010000028.1:0-11550 GCA_965544035.1 uncultured Peptococcaceae bacterium
ACCGATTCGACAATGTTAATTGCCGTTCCGGCAGGATACTGGCACGGGCTGTTGGCTGCTTTTGGAGTCTTGTTAGCGATTGCCTTGCTATTGTGGTTTTGGGATCGCCGACACTTCTGGGCCCGACTGGCAATGGGTGCGATGCTTGTGTCGATAGGGTCTGGAGCGGTCATCACATATACCGGCTATATGCTAGATAATTCTTACAAGCATCTGTCGGCACCAATGGAAGAGCTTGTCACTGTTGTGGAAGAAAAACTTGCCGAGCAACCGGTGAACCGCTGGCAACACGAATTGGAACAACTGGTCGAAAGTGTTGATGGCCTGCCTTACCTGGCGGTTGTGTCTCTGGAACCGAATCGGGGTTCGATTGTAGCAGCCTACCCGTCTCACCTGTTGGGGGAAAGCGTTGATACGAAAGGACTCCCCGGCTGTGCAACAGGCCCTACCATTCAAGAGTATATACTTGGACAGTTGTTTAGACAGGTAGCGTTTCCGGCGGAATTGAATCGGGCGGATTATCTTTGCACCACTATGGATGTCAGGCCTCTGCAAGTGGAGCAACCATATGGTCAGGCCGAGCCTTCTACACGGATGTTGATATGGGCGCATTATGTTCCCTGTGGACAACTGGCACCGTGGGAAAAAGTAAACGGGTTAGCTTACCACTTATGTTTTGTATTCTTTGCTGCTTACTGGGTTTCGGTTACCGCCTGGGTTTACAAGGATGCCGGGCGGCACGGCGCCCCAAGACTGGTCTGGGGAGGGTTGGTACTATTCACCAATGTTGTAGGTTTGGTTGTTTATCTCGTTTTGAGATGGCGAAGGGGGAAAAGGTATTTTCCGTCATAGGTGATAAGGGCAAGAGATTTAAGCTTCCGAATGCCAGTTAGCCGGCTTGTCATAGGAAGTGATGGGGCTGTGGCAGGAGTTCTCCGGCCCGTGATCGAAAAAAATAGCAAATCCTGGCCTGTGACGAGGAAGGGGAGTGTATTTTGGAAAAGGTGAATCTGGCGGAGAAGTTCAGCCTTTTCAGTGATTACTGGAACCCGCGCATCGTGGGGGAAATCAACGATTCGTACGTCAAACTGGCCAAATTGAAGGGAGAGTTCATCTGGCACAGCCACGAGGCCGAGGATGAGCTCTTTTTGGTGGTTCAAGGGCGGCTGTTGATAAAACTGCGGGACCGCGACATATGGCTTGAGGAGGGTGAGTTCTTCATTATTCCCCGGGGCGTGGAGCATAAGCCGGTGGCTGAAAAGGAAGCACACGTGATGTTTCTCGAGCCCAAGACCACTCTGAACACGGGCAATGTAAAGAATGACCATACTATCGAGAACCCCGAGTGGATTTAACACCCGTTAATCACTGACGAGAAGAAGCTGTAGCGGAGGTTTTCTTGATGCTGGCGATTGTGCACACCGTGGCCCTGTCCGGTCTGGACGGGCAGGTGGTACGGGTGGAAGTGGATATGGGGAATGGGTTGCCCGGGTGGGAGATCGTGGGTCAGATTATCAATCATTCCTGTGTATCGTCTGCGAATACCCGAAACCAGTGAATTTAGCCGTGCTGGGCACCGGCTTCGCGCCGGAACTGGATAGGAAGATAAAAGAAACCGCCTCCGAACGGGGTGTCAGTCAGGCTGACCTTATTCGTGAGGCGGTTTCGTGGTTTTTGAGCAGGCACATCGAGGCACTCCCGCCCCGGAAGCGTGGGAAAGTGAAGCGGGTTCACCGCACGGTTCATCTTCCCGCCGAACACGCCGAGAGCATACGCGCTCTGGCCGAGAGGAACAATGTATCCAATTCGTATGTTATTGAGTACGCTGTGCGGCAGTATTTTAATGAGAACCTTCCCTACTGTGAGAAGTAGGAGATATTGGCAGGGAAAAAGTAGGATTATAGAGAAGTATTTCCTCACGAGAATACAGGTCGATTCGTTTGCGGAGGAAATACTCTATGGACCGAATGGACATTCCTGCTATCCTGATTGTATCCTTTCCTGAGGCCGTGCTGGTGGCGGCTTTGGGTTTGGCATTGATGGGGATACGAGCCGGATGGTTGGAGCTAGTGGTCATAGGGGGTCTACAGGCAAGTGTAGCTTATCTGGTACGTCTGGCTCCGGTTCCTTTCGGTCTGCACTCCTTGCTCTTGGCAGTTGTATTCATTTTTATACTTCGTGCCGTTTTACGGCTAAATTGGAGAATCGCGGCAGTTGCAGGGCTGCTCGGCCTTACTATATATGTGGCGGTGGAGACGGCTGTCAGTCCAGTATTGCTTTACCTTACCGGTTATTCTCTAGTTCAGGTGCTGGAGACTCCAGAGTTGCGTTTTCTCTTCTTTCTTCCCGAAGCTGTGCTGCTGGCACTGCTGACCTGGGTTTGCCTGCGCTATAATTTCAAACTAATTGGCCAGCCTCCGGGGTTCCCCGTTTATGACAAGGAATGGGAAAATCTAAACCGATCATACTATGCGGTCTACATATTAGCCGTACTTCCGATCATGCTGCTCGGTACGTTGAATATGGCTTTTCTGACCTCACGAACAGGAGCATTCCCGGAGGAGTATTTAAAGGGATTTTTGGGCGTAATGACCTTGGCCGTTTTATCCCTTACCGCCGCGCTCCCTCTAAAGATCCAAACAGTGGGCCGGCTGGTTGCCCAGGCCAGTACCGCCAAACAAGCCGTCGAGGATCTGGATCATATTCGGAAACTGATTCAACTTGTACGACGGCAACATCACGATTTCCATCACCAATTGCAAACGGTCTACGGCCTATTGGAAACCGGCTGTTACGAGGAAGCTAGACAGTACATCCGGAAAACGCATGAAGCCGTGAGTGTTCCTATGGAGATAATCCGCACCGATGAGCCGCATGTCACGGCGCTTCTTTATACCAAGTCGGCTTTGGCTGAGGCTAAACAAATCCGTTTGGAAGTTACTATCGAATGCTCCCTCAAGAAACTACCTCTGGACCCTCTGGAGACAGGTGCCTTGCTCGGAAACCTCTTAGATAACGCTTTGGACACGGCCGAGCAAGCCCTTCCTGAAGATAGGGTCGTACGCTTGGAAATAGAACTCAACCTAAGCTGGTATACGATAAGGGTTGCGAATCGGGGGCGGATGAATTCTGTCCACCCATCTCGCCTGTTTAGGGCGGGTTATTCTACAAAAAGGGGTCACGCCGGATTAGGCTTGACAAGTGTGAAGGAGATTGTAAAGAAATATGGAGGTACCATTGAGGTTGTAACCATCGGTAATGAAACGGTCTGCAAAGTTGTAATCCCTCAAGCCAACTCTGAAGTGCAAATGGGTAGAGGTATGGAGGGAGCTGATAATGATGCTTACCGTGTTAATTGCAGAAGATGATCCCGAAATGCGCCGCGTACTCAAAAAGGTGGCCGAGAAAAACCATAACCTGCGGGTGATGGGAGAGGCTGGAGACGGCAATGAGGCTTTCAAGCTATATCAATCATTGCGACCGGACATTGTTTTTGTAGACATTGATCTTCCAGGCCAAGATGGAGTTACCCTGGCCCGGAGAATCTTTGCCCTTGACCCCCATATCCGGCTGGTATTTATTACAGCTTATGACCAGTACCGGGAAGAAGCCTTTGACGTCTACGCTTGTGACTACCTGGTTAAGCCCTTTAAAATAGATCGTTTGCGGCAGACGCTGGATAGACTGTGCTTGGCTTCTATAAGACACAAAACTTCGGCGGGCGAAAGTAGCTTCGAAAAAGGGCCAGCCGAATCGGTACGCGCGTTTCGCAACGGCTCAAGAACGGTAATACAAAAACTAAACGACATTCTCTTTATCACCAGAGAAGGCCGCCGAACGGTAGTTTACCATGTAAATGGATGTTTTGAAACGAACGAAAGCCTAAACGCCCTGGAATTGGAGTTGGGATGTCATCCCTTCTTGCGGACTCACAAGGGCTTTATCGTCAACCTGGAGATGATTCGAGAGGTAATCCCGGTCAGCCGCTGGACTTACCAAATTGTGATGGCCCATACTACAGAAAAGCCGCTCATGACCCGGAATAAGTATCGAGTTGTCAAGCAGATGCTCGGTATTAAATGACGACTAATAGCCTTCGCTGATTAGATACACTTAACCATGCCCTCTAATATGCCCCTTTGATTTCTGCACCACTAACTTCATCCTCTACATCCAAGATTGGCATGTTGCATTCAAGCACGTTTATGTGGTTTTTAGACCAATCTTTGTATATTATGGACAAACCCGGTAGACAGGCACTGGCTTCTGGATTAACCTGGTTTTAGAGAAGTAGCGTTATACGATAAGGATGTGACGCTATGAGCCTTTGTCACTTCGCTACCGGAATGTCTGTATACCTTGCCCGTCAAGTGGGCCTACCGCAAAACCAGGTTGACCGACTTCGTTTCGGTTTAGAAATCATCATCGGCAGCCTGATTAAGGTTATCCTTCTTTTCGCACTTGCCTGGGTCTTGAGCATCGTAGTTGAGGTAATGGTGGCCCTGTTGGTGGGCAGTGGTTTTCGGCTCTTGGCCGGCGGTGCCCACGCCACCAGCTATACGCGGTGTCTGATACTGGGCCTCACTCTTTACCTCGTAACCGGTTGGGTATCAACGAATTATGCATCCTTGCTTTCACCCAGCTTGTTCACCTACCTGATGCTCGCCGTTTTTCTGTTCAGTCTATCTGCGGTGCTGTTGTGGGCTCCGGGGCCGGTGCCCGGTAAAAAACTCACCTCTTCAAAGCATCGCCGGTTTAAGCTGCTGTCAATGGTGTACCTGTTCCCCTGGCTGGGAACAATGATCCTTGTGGCCAACCAAGGCCATTTGTCATTGGCACTAGCGGGGCTACTTGCCTTGTTACTGCAGGTATTTAGTCTAACCCCAATGGGCTACCGGTTCATTGGGCGTTATGACTTATTGTTATCCGTAAGTCAAAGAAAGGAGGTGGTGGCGGATGTTGGCCAAACTTAAGAAACTGCTCTTTGCCCCGGTGGTGATGGTGGCTATGTTTGCAGCGGCGATGGGAGTTCAACCAGCGAGCTTTTTCTTGTGGTATCAGCCGGAATTACCGTCTGAGCCAATCTGATATTGCATTACCGAGGCACTGTTTCAATTTTGCTTAGCACTTGATCTTCATTAAGTGAGGACCATTTAGTAAGTTAAGTCGATTGCATTTAGAAATTTAGTAGAAGGGGGTGGTGCATATGCTTAGCTGAAAAGAGTCAGGTACAGAGAATCTTGGAATGGACGTATGCAACCGGCGAGGTCCATTCACCCTGTAGATCTAGATCCAGTGGCATGGAAAAGCTGCAGGTAAGCGATTATTCGCCCCATGACAGTAGGCTAAAGAGTTGAAGGAGGTAATACAATGAGGTGGATAAGTCTTTTGGTTATGGCGCTGTTAGTGCTCACGACGTTTGTGGGCGTTGCGAGCGCAGAGGAGAACAAAGTCGTAAATGATAACTTTAGGGATATTGCCAATAAATATGAAATAGGAGAACCTATTAGTGCTGAGGATTTAAGAATCCTCGAGGAAACCTTGTCCAGTTCCAGGGATATGAATATCTTGACAACTTCTACTAAGCCGTTTTTTGCAACTGGCCGAAATTCTGACAGAACTGTAGAAGCTGACATCAGTGGTACAATCACAACTGTATTGCAAACATTTAATCATAGCGTGTCAATAGACATGGAAGCTTACACGGTTAGAGGTCAAGTAAGTGAAACCCGAGCTCGGAGTCATCACGAGGCATATGGAGTAATGGGTTCTGACGGAGTTATTGGAAAGATTGCCGATATTACAATGTCTTCAGCGTGGAATAGTGGGAATAGAGCAGAGCTAAAAAGTTCAAGGGGATTTACTGGCGCTGTACTGTGGGTACATCATTATGCTTATGGGGACTTCGTTCACCCAAAGGGAACACTAACAGTTTCATGGCCGTAAGAAATAGTTGGCGATGATTGAGTTGTACATAGGGAGCTACTTATGTAAGCTCCCTATGTACAATACTAGAGGTGTTACGTGAACATGAATATTAAGAGGAATATTTCCGTTTTTTCTATTATTATATTATCCTTTTTGACGGTGCTGGGTTGTCAGAAGCTAAACCAATCTTACTATGATAATGTAATATTAAGTAATTATATAGAAAGCAATGGTGGTTATGATATTGAGCTGGATCAAACAATCACTCCGCTATACTATGAGGGGGAGAACTTGGCGGGTTTCATAAATGACTACTCGGGCATGGTTGATCCTATATCGACATATAAAGGTTCATTAATTGCTAACAAAGTAGGTAGGTTAGGTCAGTATAATGTTGAAAAAATATGCAACTATGCACTATTATCATTAAAACAATCAATTCTGAATGGTAATCTATCAAATGACCTTGAGAATGAAAAATATGTAATCAAGCTTATGCATCTGTTTGCACTAGAGTTAGACGATGATGTTATAGGAGATATAGTTACTAAATTATCGGATCATCTGG
Source organism: uncultured Peptococcaceae bacterium (assembly GCA_965544035.1). Classification (GTDB taxonomy): domain Bacteria; phylum Bacillota; class Desulfotomaculia; order Desulfotomaculales; family Desulforudaceae; genus CBEULR01. The sequence goes on from CBEULR010000028.1 coordinate 6,497, forward strand.
ACGCCTTCAATGCGACAATTAGTGATGAAAATCATTTTAATGAGCATAAAGTCATAGTACACTGTAACTATATAGTCATTATGAATTTATTGGAAAGACAAGTACAACCTCATATTCAACAAATGATCTTAGAAAATTTGAATACCGCTATGAGTAATGCAAATCCCGAAGACCAGTACTGTATGAGAGCCATATACTACGAAGGGTTTATCAGACATTATTTCAATTTGTTAGACCAAGAGCTAGAATATGAACTGATTCGTAAGCTTATGCGATTAAGAGACCAGAGCGGAGGTTATATGACTTATCCAGATAGCAAAGTGGCTGATGTGGTAAGTACGAGCTATGGATTAGCTACCTTGGTTAGACTCGGCGAGCACCAACAGGCCCTTGAGGCCATAGACTATATCCTTGACAAGCGCAACGAGGATTATGGTGGATTTGATATATATGAGGAGAATGGACAGCGGTTTTCCCTATTCTTAACAGGGATGATTCATGATGAAATTGAAACTTGTTTCCTACACACTAGAGGTCAATAATAGTAAATAATCATAAGTACGCCCACAGTCTCTTAGGAGGACAAGGCTGTCCATTATAGTAGGTGGGTCTCTGGCTCAGGTAAACTATTGAAAAAAGAACCTTCTAGCGGTACAGAGTGATTCGGGAGAATACGCCCAGTCAGTCTTTCGCGCCCGGGTAGGCTATTGATTAAATAAGAAGGGAGGAGGGTAAGATTGGTGGTAGTTAATTGGACGGGTCTAGTTTACTATGTCATACTACTTTTCCTGCTTATATATCTTGTCTACAAAGTGTGTAGGTTCTTTATTCGAAACAGGGAGATGCAGCGTCGGCATGAAGAGCAGGTCTTACGAAGGCTTGATGAGCTTTTGGAGGTAAATAGGGAGCTTCTGAAACACCATGAGAAGGATAACAGTTAGTTGGGGTGCTGAACGAATGCCGAAGCAAAACAAGTCGAAGATCTATTCTAAGGCATTGACAGCTCTTGGGGGAGTATCCCTCTTTTGTGTAGGGCGGCCGGGCAAGGTTGCCAATTCTAGTGGTTTAGAGTCCCACCAGGGCAATGTCTAACCAACAGCCCTGCAGCCAGCTTTTGGAGACCTGGGTGACCGCATGTTTTAAGCGTAAAACGGCAAAATAGCGGGCCGAAAGCGTAAGCTGAAGTGATTGAGCCCCGAAAATATTAATTGAGAAAGGCCGATGTGGTTACACACACAGAAGGCAACACCAGCATAGGCGTATTGGTGAGCCTATGCCGGCGCCCCGGGGTCTGAGAACTTGGCACGTTAACATCGAGAATTGGCAGCAACCCGGGAGACCCTGTCCTTTCCCGTATAGATGCGGTAACCGGAGTTGAGTCCGATATACTGTGTAAAAACGGGTAGCTGATTCGACAGAAAATGAGCCAACCCGTCCTCCTTTTGGTAAGATGTTGTTACCACCAAAACCAACCAAAAAGGGAGGAAACGAGATGGCTCAATATCAGGTTACCCTAAACGGCGAGGTTTTGCACGACCTTTTTCAAAAAGATGAAGGAGTGGCCCTGCTTTTGAAACAGGTACTGGATCAGGTTTTACAAGCCCAAGCCACCGAACAGTTGCAGGCCGGCCCATATGAGCGTTCCCAGGAACGTCAGGGCTACCGGAACGGAACCATGCCCCATACCTTGACCACCCGGGTCGGTACGCTCACCCTACGGGTTCCCCGGCTGCGCAGCGGCCAATTCTCCACCGACCTTTTTTTCCGGTATCAACGCAGTGAACAGGCCCTTGTGCTGGCCCTGCTGGAGATGGTCGTCAACGGTGTCTTCACGCGCAAAGTCACCAAGATCACCGAGGAGCTGTGCGGGACGGAGTTTGCCAAGTCCACCGTTTCAGACCTTTGTAAGCGGCTGGACCCGCTGGTCGGGGCCTGGAATAACCGCAATCTTGGTGCGCGGTATCCTTTCGTGTTGGTGGACGCCCTGGTACTGAAAATCCGGGAAGACGGGCGGGTGCGCTCCCGCAGCGCCCTGATTGCCACCGGCGTCAACAAGGACGGTTACCGAGAAGTGTTGGGCCTAATGCTAGGCGACAGCGAATCGGAGGCCACCTGGACCGATTTTTTCAAGTGGCTCAAAAGCCGCGACCTGCGCGGTGTGGACCTGATTGTTTCCGACAACCACGGGGGCCTTGTCAAGGCTGTGAAGGGCCAGTTCCAGGGGACCACTTGGCAACGCTGCCAGACTCATTTCATGCGTAACATTTTGGATGTCACCCCGAAGTCCATCCAGGCCGATATCCACGGCCGCGTGCGGGCGCTAATGGACGCGCCGGACCCGGAAACAGCCCGTTTGCTGCTGGACAAGGTGCTGGCGGATTTCGTGCCCAAAGCACCCAGGGCCATGGCCGTCCTGGAGGCCGGTTTTGACGACGCCACGGCGGTTCTGGAGCTCCCAGAACGCTACCGAAAGCGTCTGCGCACCACCAACGGGGTGGAGCGGCTAAACCAGGAAATCCGACGCCGTGAGCGAGTGATTCGTATTTTCCCGAACCGGGATTCGGTGGTTCGCCTGGTGGGGGCGCTGCTTATGGAAATGGATGAAAAATGGGGTTCCGGCAGCCGTTATCTGGATATGACGGAATACCTGGCATGGCGGGATGAACGTCAAAAAGCCCGTAAGGAGGCGTCCAAGGTTCACCAGCTATGTTAACCGAATGACGCTTGCCAGGGGAGGGAATTTACACAGAAATCCGGACTTGATCCCCATGCCACTAGCTACACGCGGTGTCTGATACTGGGCCTCACCCTTTACCTCGTAACCGGTTGGCTGTCAATGAATTATGCATCCTTGCTTACATCCAGCTTGATCACCTACCAGATGCTCGCCGTTTTTATGTTTACCCTATTCGCAGTGTTATTGTGGGCCCCGGGGCCGGTGCCCGGCAAAAGACTTACCCCCAACCGGCCAGTTTCTTCTTGTGGTATCAGCTGGAATACTACGTTGCCGGTTGCTAGCAGGGCAAAATTGCACATTATTAAAAGGAGGTATTCTTAATGCTGGTGAATAAAAAGCTGTTAATAGTATTATTGTTAGTGTTATTTTCAATGAGTAGCCTAATACCCGGGGTAACCAGCAATGAAGCCTATGCGGCGAATGATGATGACGGTACTCTATTGGCCAAAGAAAATCCGAAGTGTATTGAGTTAACTCCAAGCTCGGATACGTATATTGTTCTCGACAGTGTCAAGATGCTATTTCATAACGATAATAGTGTAGAAATAAGTGTTGAGAGGACAAAGAGAATGGGGGAAAAGCCCGAAAGCTATGTAATATTAGTTAATCCTGAAACAAAGACATATCAAACCCAAAAGGCTGAGCCTTCTAAAGGACCCAGGGAAAACCCAATGAATGTCGGCACTACGGGTACCAACTATTCTCAGGCTGTCTATGTCCAGTCTGTAGATCTACCGCAAGCACCTTTGTGCGAATCTGGTCTATGGCTTTATTGGACAGTGAACAACGGGAATGTGGTGAGTTCCAACAGGTATAAGGACCAGTGGGATGGATGCCCCACTATATTTGGAACGCATTGGTACTTATCCTACCACAACTGGGAGGATTACTACATAACCAGTAATGAGGCCTTTGTGAGCTCACGTGCTAAGCACTACAATTATGATTTTATGGATCCCAACCTACCTACATATGCGTACCATAACATTGATATCTGGGGTTATAAAAATGGGACTTGGAAGTATAAGGCAATTTGGGACCACACAGGGGAATGCAGTTATTTGCTTGGTGGAAAGGTCACGGAGTATTAGATACGATACTATTGATAGAAGTTTTTGGTCATTAAGAATTGCTACGGTAGATAATAAAAGCTGAGAGGAGCACAGTTGTGTGCAGTCTGGTTGGAACAGCGCTGAGCATCATAACGCTTCCCGGTGTTGTCGCCTCGGTTGCCCTTTCATCGTTGGGCATAGTTTGGAAACGACCCCTGTATTTAATTATGGGAGGAGTACTGTATGCTCCATTTTGTTGGTACCTTAGTTTAACACCCAAATATGGATCATACGCGTTTTATCTGCCGCTGCTGATGGTTCCGGCCGCTTTAGCTGTTCATTACAGTAGGGCTCCGGCGGCATGGGTACTGCTGGCGTTGCTGATCATTCTCTCGTGGGGGAAATTGTTGGTAGGATAGGCGAAAATAATTACGGGTGGTCATGGTGGAGAGTGGGCCGGATTACCGGGTTGAGAAATCGTGGTCCGCGGATTCCCGAGACCTGTAAATTTAGCCGTGCTGGGCACCGGCTTCGCGCCGGAACTGGATAGGGAGATGAAAGAAACCGCCTCCGAACGGGGTGTCAGTCAGGCTGACCTTATCCGCGAGGCGGTTTCGTGGTTTTTGAGCAGGCAAATCGAGAGACTCCCGCCCCGGAAGCGGGGGAGAGTGAAGCGGGTTTATCGCACGGTCCATCTTCGTGCCGAACACGCCGAGAGGATACGCGCCCTGGCCGAAAGGAACAATGTATCCAATTCATATGTTGTTGAGTACGCCGTGCAGCAGTATTTTAATGAGAACCTTCCCTACTGTGAGAAGTAGGAGATATTGGCAGGGAAAAAGTAGGATTATAGAGAAGTATTTCCTCACGAGAATACAGGTCGATTCGTTTGCGGAGGAAATACTCTATGGACCGAATGGACATTCCTGCTATCCTGATTGTATCCTTTCCTGAGGCCGTGCTGGTGGCGGCTTTGGGTTTGGCATTGATGGGGATACGAGCCGGATGGTTGGAGCTAGTGGTCATAGGGGGTCTACAGGCAAGTGTAGCTTATCTGGTACGTCTGGCTCCGGTTCCTTTCGGTCTGCACTCCTTGCTCTTGGCAGTTGTATTCATTTTTATACTTCGTGCCGTTTTACGGCTAAATTGGAGAATCGCGGCAGTTGCAGGGCTGCTCGGCCTTACTATATATGTGGCGGTGGAGACGGCTGTCAGTCCAGTATTGCTTTACCTTACCGGTTATTCTCTAGTTCAGGTGCTGGAGA
>CBEULR010000029.1:0-7593 GCA_965544035.1 uncultured Peptococcaceae bacterium
CCATTTGACGCCCAGGCCTTATTTTCCTTTTTACAGACATTTTAAGACATTACCAAAAAGTTGCCGGTTCTTAAAGGAATTTTTAAATTACTGTCAAACTTTACTGATGGAGGTAATACAGTGTTACCCGGAGATTATGTGGAGGTATTGCAGAGAGTTGGTTTTTCCGGTAAGATTGTACAACAAGCGACATCTTACCAAATGAATTATACGTAGGTATTACCAGTAAAGGCGGTGATGAAGTCTGCTGTTTGATAATCCTACGCTAATCGCCCTTCAAAGAGCCCTGGATGCGGGCGCCCTGCGGCAGCGGGTGATCGCCGACAATATCGCCAACATCAACACTCCCGGATTCAAGAAATCGACGGTAGAATTTGACGCCTTTCTTCAAACCGCATTAAAAGGCAGTCCATCCGGTCTGACCAAAACCCATCCCCGGCATATGGATCCGCCCGGCCGCGGACTCGAACCGCGGGTGGTGCAGGTAACCGGCAGCCGGATGCGGCCCGACGGTAACAATGTGGATATAGAGGAAGAGATGGTTGCCCAGGCCGCAAACTACTTGGCGTACCAGACTACCGCACAGCTGGTGAGCGGGAAATACGCGAAGCTGGGTATGGTGATCTCCGGAGGGAGACGCTAAGGGAGCCGCGATTCAGTAGTTGGTAGTTTGTATTCATCAGGGTAAACAGTGGCCCGGAGCAAGAGGAACGGAGTGTGAGCGTGGATGCGGGTGTTTCAGAATCTTGCGATCAGCGGTTCGGGTATGACGGCGGAGAAATTGCGCCTTGACCTGATCAGCAACAACATTGCCAACGTGAACACGACGCGGACGGCCGAAGGCGGGCCGTACCGGCGGCAGGTGCCGGTGTTCGCCCAGCGGCTGGAGCGGACCCTGCGGGGCTTCAAGGGGGCCGGAGTGGGCGTTACGGCAATTGTGCAGGATCCTTCACCGCCGCGCCTGGTTTATGAGCCGGAACATCCGGACGCCGATGAGAACGGCTTCGTGGCCTATCCGAACGTGGACCTGAATCACGAGTTTGTGAATCTGATCAGCGCGAGCAGGGCCTACGAGGCGAACGCCGCCGCGTTTGAAACGGCCAAGCAGATGGCGCTGCGGGCGCTGGAAATCGGACGCGGGTAGGCTTTTTTGATAAAGGGGTGTTCACCAATTGATTAAGCACATCACGGCGCCGAATCCGCTTCCGGATGCGCCGAAACTCAGCGAACATGCAGTCCCCACGGACAAGCAGGTGAACTTCAGTGAACTGCTCGCGCAGGCGATCGATGCGGTCAACACTGAGCAGCTGAAGGCCGAAGCAGTCACCCGCGGTTATCTCACGGGTGAAATCCAGGATCTGCACCAGGTGATGATCGCCGTCAAGCAGGCCGAGCTCACGATGCAGCTGGCCCTGGAGGTCCGGAACAAGGTGGTTGAAGCATACCAGGAGATTTCGCGCATTCCGGTATAGGGAACGGCGCGAGACAGGGAGATGAGCTAGCCGGGTGGACGGTCAGGCCCTACTGTCTAGTATAACCGATAGATGGCGGGGAATGGGAGCGACCCAGAAGGCGGCGATTGTGCTGCTCACCGTCGCTCTGGTCGTCACCCTTTTTTACACCGTATCTTTCATTCAACAGGCCAACTACGCCGTGCTGTTCACCGAGCTTGACCCGGCCCAGGCCGGCGGGATCGTGGAACGGCTTGAGGCGATGAAAGTGCCGTACCGCCTGAGTAACGGCGGAACGACAATCGAGGTCCCCGAGAACAAGGTTGACGAAACCCGCATCCAGCTGGCCGGCAGCGGTGCGCTGTTGGGCGGAGGCGTGGGTTTCGAATTGTTTGACCGTACTCGGCTGGGCGTTACCGAGTTTGAGCAGCAGGTTAACTACCAGCGCGCGCTCACCGAGGAACTGCGCCGGACCATCGTGCAGCTGGACGCCGTCGAACAGGCCCGGGTGCACCTGGTGATACCGGAGAAGTCGATCTTCGCCGAGGAACAGAACCCGCCCTCGGCGTCGGTCGCCCTGAAACTGCGGCCGCTGAGCGAGCTTACACCGGATCAGGTGAAGGGAATCGTCGCCCTGGTGGCGGGCAGTGTGGAAGGCCTGCAGCCCGAGAATATCACCATTATCGATATGCGCGGGCGGGTGCTGAACGAGGATCTTGTGGACGACAGCCTCTCCGGTATCGCGCTCAGCCATCAGGAGGTCAAACGGGAGTACGAGAGGGAGCTGGAGAAACGTGTGCAGAGTCTGCTGACCACCATTCTCGGCCCGAACAAGGCCGTGGCCATGGTGACGGCAGACTTGGATTTCCGGCAGCAGCAGTCGGTGATCAATCGCCCGACCGAGGAGTCCGCCGTGGTCAGTGAGTATGAACTGACCGAAGAAAGCACGGGCACCGGGGTGGGCGGCGTGCCGGGCACCGATTCCAACGTGGACGGGACCCCGGTGTATCCGGAACTGGGGATCGGGGGAACCCACTCACAGTCCCGTGAGGAGCGCACCACCAACTACGAGGTGGGCATGATTCAGGAAACGGTGATCGAACCGCCGGGACGGCTGCAGCGGCTGTCGGCGTCGGTGGTCGTCGACGGACCGGTGAACAATGCTACGGCCGCGCAGATCCAGGATGTGGTCTCGGTGGCTTTGGGGATGGATCCCGAGCGCGGTGACCAGGTGCTGGTGTCCCCCATGGTTTTCGACACCAGCTACCAGCAGCAGCTGGAAGAGGAGATGGCGGCGGCCGAAGCGGCGGCGAGGGAGCGCGAACAGAAGGAGTTCATCCGTACTCTGGTGATGTACGGAGCAGCCGTGCTGGTGCTGCTGATCTTGATCGGGGTGGCCCTATTTGTCGCCCGACGCCGTCGCGCGGAGGATGACGAGGCGGTCGTGGCCGAAGAGGTAGTGCCCGTACCGGTGAAGGATCAGGATGAACCGGACGCAGAACTCAGTCAACAGCAAAAGGATGTACGCGAACTGGCCAGTCAAAAACCCGATGAGGTGGCCCAGATCATCAAGGTCTGGCTAGCCGAGAAGTAGGAGGTACGTTTCGTGGCGCGACCGGCGACCGGACTACAGAAAGCAGCCATTCTGCTGATCGCGCTGGGCTCGGATATTTCCAGCCGCGTGTTGAAGCAGGGGTTTTACGATGAAGAAATCGAGCAGATAAGCTATGTGATCAGCAACATGGAGCGGATTACGCCCGAGATCCGGGACCAGGTGCTGGACGAGTTCCGTGAGCTGTACCAGGCGCGGCAGTATCTGATCCAGGGCGGCATGAAGTACGCCAGGGAAGTGCTGGAAAAGGCGGTCGGACCGCACCGGGCAGCCGAGATCCTGAAGAGACTGGCCACAGTCAATCAGGCGATCCCGTTTCATTCGCTGCGGAAGACCGATCCGAAGCACCTGCTGAGCTTCATCCGGGAGGAACACCCGCAGACGATCGCGCTGATCCTGTCCTATCTTGAACCGGATAGTGCTGCCGTGATCCTGGCTTCTTTGAGTCCCGAACTGCAGGCCGATGTGGCCCGAAGGATCGCGATTATGGAGCGGACGCCTCCGGATGTGGTGCAGGACGTGGAACGGGTATTGGAACGGAAACTCTCGGTGGTGATGTCGGATGAAGTGACCAAGGTCGGCGGTGTCGGCGCGCTGGTAAACATCCTGAATATGGCCGACCGATCTGCCGAGAAGACCATCCTGGAGGAACTGGAGCGGAAGGATCCGAGGCTGGCTGAGGAAGTCCGGCAGCAACTCTTTGTGTTTGAGGATATCGTCAAACTCGATGATATGAGCATCCAACGCATCCTGCGCGAAGTGAACAACAAGGATCTGGCCCTGGCCCTGCGTGGTGCCAACGACGAGGTTCGGGAACGGGTGTTCAGGAACCAGTCCCAGCGTGCATCGCAGATGCTCAAAGAAGAGATCGAATTTATGGGACCGGTCCGCCTGAAGGAAGTGGAAGACGCGCAGCAGCGTATCGTGAAAGTTATCCGTGCGCTCGACGAGGCGGGTGAGATTATCATCTCGCGGGGTGGAGAAGATGCCATTGTCGTCTGATCTGCGGATCATCAAAGAGGACAGAACAAAGCCGGAAGGCTGTGTGGTGCTGACTCTGAGGGAGAGTGCCGCGAAACCCGCCCCGGAACCGGAGCGGGAACCGGAACCGGATGATTACACCGTCATCGCAGCCCGGATCGAGGCCGACGAGATTCGGCAGGCGGCCTACCGCGAGGGTTACGAAGAAGGCTACCGGGAAGCCGAGCGGGCGGGACGTGAAATCCGTGCCCAGGCGCAGGCAGTGCTGAAACAGGCCGAGGAAATCCGGGCGCAGACGTTAAACGACCTTGAACCGGAGGTACTCGAGCTGGCCGTCGACATCGCCCGCCGGATGGTCGCCGAACAGCTGACGCTGGAGCCTGAGACCATCAGCGGAATTGTCAGGACGGCCCTGGAACGGGTCCGCGACCGGGAGCGCTTCCTGGTCTACGCCCATCCGCAGGACGCCCGGGTGTTGGAGACCCGGCTGGATGACTTCCGCCAACTGGTTTCACCGGATGCCGTGATCAAGATCATTGCCGACGAGAGCATCCAGGCCGGCGGCTGCCGGATCGAAACCGAGCTGGGTCTGGTGGACGCCACGCTGGAAAGCCGGTGGCAGGCACTTCTGGATGCGCTTTACAAGGGTGGTTAGCAGATGGCGGGGAAACCGGTTGCCATCGACCTTTCGGTCTACCGTGAGCGGGTGAGGCGGGCGCGGCTGGTGCGGTCGTTGGGCCAGGTGACCAAGGTGGTCGGCCTGACGATCGAGGTCGAGGGCGTGAACGCCTTCATCGGCGAGATCTGCGATGTGTACCTGCCGGACAACGGGCCGGTGCTGGCCGAGGTGGTCGGATTCAGGCGTGAGACCACGCTCCTGATGCCCCTCGGGGACCTGCAGGGCGTGCGTCCGGGCTGCAGAGTAGAGGCCCGGGGGCAGGTCCTGACGGTCAGAGTGGGAGATCACCTGCTCGGACAGGTACTGGACGGGTTGGGCCGCCCGGCGGGCGGTGCCGACAGACGCGGGATCGAGTTCGCGGTGAACAATCCGCCGCCCGATCCGCTCCTGCGCCGGCGCATTCAAAAGCCCCTGCCGACCGGCGTCCGCGCGATCGACGGTTTCCTGACCTGCGGGCAGGGGCAGAGGATGGGCATCTTCGCGGGCAGCGGGGTGGGGAAAAGCGTCCTCCTGGGGATGCTCTGCCGCTACTGCGCCGCCGACGTGAATGTGGTGGCCCTGATCGGAGAGCGCGGCCGTGAGGTCCTGGACTTCATCGAACGCGACCTGGGTTCGGGCCTGGAGCGGTCGGTGGTGGTCTCGGCGACGTCCGACCAGCCGGCGCTGGTGCGCCTCCGGGCCGCCTTCGTGGCGACGGCGATCGCCGAGTACTTCCGGGACCAGGGCCTGAACGTGCTGCTGCTGATGGACTCGGTTACCCGCTTTGCCTACGCTCAGCGGGAGATCGGGCTGGCGGTGGGTGAGCCGCCCACCACCCGGGGCTACACGCCCTCGGTCTTCGCTTTGCTGCCCAAGCTGCTGGAGCGGGCGGGCAACAACGAGCGTGGTTCGATCACCGGGTTTTACACGGTGCTGGTGGAGGGGGACGACATGCAGGAACCGGTGGCCGACGCGGTACGCAGCATCCTGGACGGGCATATTGTCCTGTCCCGTGATCTCGCCGCCCGGAACCACTTTCCGGCGATCGATATCCTGCAGAGCGCCAGCCGCCTGTTCCCCGACATCACCGAGCCTGAACACCAGGCGGCGGCAGCGCGGGTGCGCAGCCTTATGGCCACCTACAACCAGGCCGAGGATCTGGTGAATATCGGGGCGTATGTGCCCGGATCAAACCCGTCCATCGATCTGGCCGTCGAGAAGCACCCGGCGATCATTGAGTTTCTGAAGCAGGATATGCAGGAGTTCTCCAACTACGAGGAAACGGTCACCCGGCTCGGTCCGCTCACGGGAAGGGAGCATGGCAATGGGTAGGTTTGTTTTTCGGCTGCAACCGGTACTTCAGATGAGGGAAATGCACGAACAGGCCGCCCAGCAGGAGCTGGCGCGGGTGGAGCGGGACAGACTGGCGGCGGAACAGAGACTGGCCGGCACCCGCCGGAAGCTGCGCGAGACACTCCGTGATCATCCGAGCCCATCGATAGACGTGCTGTCGCACCAGCATCTGGAGTATTACCGCGATGCGCTGGCCCGTCAGCAGTCCGTCCAAGAGGTGGAACTGCGGAAGCGGAGCAGCGTCGTTGAGCAGAAACGCGACGACCTGATGCGGGCGATGCAGGAGAAGCGGGTGCTGGAGAGGCTTCGGGAGAAGCAGGAACATGCGTACAGGAGCAGGGAGTCGGCCCGGCTGACCGGGGAACTGGATGAGGCGGGCCTCATGACTTTCCGCTTTCAAAAGACAGTGAAGGGAGGTGAATAGTTGAGTATTCAGTTATGGACCACGCCGCAGGCGGCCCGTCCGGGTTTCGGGGAAACAATCCGCCGGGGATGGGGGACAGACTTTGCCGCAGTCTTCGCCGCGTTTCTGGAAAAAGGTGACAGTCCCCTTTTCGCTGAGGTATTGACTGACGGGACTGTGGGTACTTTCGCCCGGAGTCCGGCGGGAGTGAACACGGTTCAGGAGGCTGTATCCCCCGGATCGGCCGAGACGGTGATGGTGACGCCGGAAACCGGAATACCGGTGCCGGAAGAGACTGTGGCGCAGACACAGAACCAAACACCTGCCCCGGCAGTGCGGAGTGCCGTGCAGACCCAGGCGCCGAGTCAGGTCCAGGCACAGCCTGAGACAGGGGTGCAGGTGCAGCCACAGACTCAGGCTCAGGTGCAGACCCTGTCCCAGCCTCAGACGCAAGGCAGGACACAGGTACAGCCTGATGCCCAGGTACAGGTAAAAGAAGGGGTGTCGGCCGGCCGGACGGCGGGTGCTTTCCTCCGGAGCCCGGCGGGAGTGCACACACTAAACCAAACACCGGCCCCGGCAGCGCGGAGTGCCGTGCAGACCCAGGCGCCGACTCAGGTCCAGGTACAGCCTGAGACAGGGGTGCAGGTGCAGCCACAGACAAAGGCTCAGGCTCAGGCACAGACCCAGTCCGAAACGCAGGGCCGGACACAGGTGCAGTCCGATGGCCGGATTCAGGTGCAAGAAGGAGTGTCGGCCGCCCCGACGGCGGGCATTCTCCTGCGGGGTCCGGTGGGAGTGCACACACTAAACCAAACACCGGCCCCGGCAGCGCGGAGTGCCGTGCAGGCCCAGGCACACACTCAGGTCCAGGTACAGCCCGAGACACGGGTACAGGTGCAGCCACAGATCCACACTCAGTCGCAAGGCCGGACACAGGTGCAGCCTGATGCCCCGGTACAGGCACAAAAGGGGGATAGTCCCCTTTTCACCCGTGTATCCCCCGGGGCGCCCGAGACGATGATGGTTAAGCCGGAATCCGGAACCCCGGCGCCGGAAAAAGCCGCGCCACGTGCGCAGAACCAAACACCGGCCCCGGCAGCGCGGAGTGCCGTGCAGGCCCAGGCACACACTC
>CBEULR010000030.1:0-5443 GCA_965544035.1 uncultured Peptococcaceae bacterium
TGTTACGCATAACCCAAAAGCGCTAAGTTTTTGGGAGCGAATCAGTAGTGAGTATGAAGTATTCAGTAGAAAAGGAAGAATTTATAATAGCTTTGTGTTCTGGTGTAATCGGGTTTTTCCTCCGGGCGACTCGTGCGATTCAGGCACCGAGCTTAGAAACGGCCGAACCGCTAAGCTGGAACCCGGGGTAAACCCGAATGATACGATGACTACTCCCCAACGTACTCGATTCCCTTCATACCCGCCGTGATCCAACCAATACGATACACCTGTTCGCCTGCAGTCCGTAACGCTTCAGACACGGCATCCGCCGCCTCGGCACCCACCACCAGTACGAAACCGATCCCCATGTTGAAGGTCCGGTACATCTCATCCGCGGCCACACCACCGGCCTCCCGGATCAGCTCAAATACCGGCGGCACCGGCCAACTGCCGCGGTCAACCACCGCCTGCAACCCCCCGGGCAGAATGCGCGGCAGGTTATCGGTCAGTCCGCCTCCCGTGATATGCGCCATCCCGTGCACCCCGGGCGAAGCCAACAGCGGCAAGACCGGTCGCACATAAATCCTGGTGGGCACCAGCAGTTCCTCACCTACCGTACGCCCCAGTTCGTGCCGGTAGCTGTCGATCTCCATATCCCCCAGCTCAAGCAGCGCCTTGCGCGCCAGTGAAAAACCGTTGCTGTGCAGCCCTGATGAGGCAAGGCCCAGCAGAACGTCCCCCTCCCGGACGGCCGACCCGTCTACAATCCGGGAACGCTCGACCACCCCGACGGCAAAACCGGCCATATCATACTCCTCCGGACCATAAAACCCCGGCATCTCGGCCGTCTCCCCGCCGATCAGCGCACAGCCCGCGAGACGGCAGCCCTCGGCGATTCCGTCCACCACGGCGGACACCCGCTCCGGATCCAGCTTTCCGACGGCCAGATAGTCCAGAAAGAACAGGGGCTCGGCCCCCTGTACCAGGATGTCGTTCACACACATGGCCACCAGGTCGATCCCCACAGTGTTGTGCCGGTCCATCATGAAGGCCACCCGCAGCTTGGTGCCCACACCATCGGTTCCGGAAACCAGCACCGGTTCCTTGTACTTGGCCGTATCCAACGCAAAAAGGCCGCCGAAACCGCCGATATCGGTCAGCACCTCGGGGCGCAGCGTGCGCCTCACCGAGTTGCGGATCATATCCACCGCCCGGTTGGCCGCCGCAATATCAACCCCGGCCTCGGCGTAGGTCAGGCCTTTCTTTTTTTCAGTCATCCCGGTGATTCACCTTTCCAAAACATGCTTTCCGTTGTTACTCTCTGTCACGTTCACGGGATACACCCCATCAAAACAGGCGGTACAAAAACTGTCCCGCTTGTCGCCGAAAACGTCCAGCAGGCCGTCCAGACTCAGATAGTGCAGCGTATCAGCCCCGGTGAACTGGCGGATCTCCTCCAGATCCTTCTGCGAGGCGATCAGTTCCTTCCGGTTCGAGGTGTCGATTCCGTAATAGCAGGGGCACTTGATCGGCGGTGAGCTCAGGCACAGGTGGATCGTCCTTGCACCCGCTTCCCGCAGCATGCGCACGATCTTACCGCTGGTCGTCCCCCGGACCAGCGAATCGTCGACCAGCACCACGCGCTTCCCCTCCAGCACCTCGCGGATCGGGTTCATCTTCAGTCGGACCCCCAGGTCGCGCAGATGCTGCGCCGGCTGGATGAAAGTGCGTCCGATGTACCGGTTTTTCATCAACCCCTCCTCGAAGGGGATACCCGAAGCATCGGCATAACCGCGTGCCGCGGGGATACCGGAGTCCGGCACCGGCAGCACCAGGTCGGCCTCAAGCGGATACTCGCGTGCCAGCTGTTCACCCATCCTGCGGCGCGCCCGGTTCACATTAAACCCGTCGATCGTGCTGTCCGCCCGGGCAAAGTATATGTATTCAAAAATGCAGTGGGCGAGCCGGGAACCCGCCAAAGCGTTGATGCTGGTCAGCCCGTTCTCGTCCATCACAATGATCTCACCGGCTTGGACGTCCCGGATGAACTCCGCCCCGATGGTGTCCAGCGCGCAAGATTCCGAAGCCACCACCCAGGCCTCCCCCAGCCTGCCCAGACACAACGGCCGGAAGCCCCAGGGGTCACGCATCGCCAGCAGGCGGTTTTCGGTCTGAACAACCAGCGAGTAGGCGCCCTTGATGTCGATCATACACTTCACCAGAGCCTCCTCCAGGCTGCTCTGGTTGTGCCGGGCGATCAGGTTCACAATCACCTCGCTGTCGGTCGTCGTCTGAAATACCGCTCCCGACGCGGCCATCTGGTAGCGCAGATCACGGATATTGGTCAGGTTCCCGTTGTGCGCCAGACCAATCTGCCCGTTCACATAATTGAACACCAGCGGCTGGGCGTTCACCGGCAGGTTGGCCCCGGTCGTCGAATAGCGCACGTGCCCGATGGCAATGTGTCCCGGCATAGCTTCGATCGCCGATTCGTTGAAGACCTCGGCCACCAGCCCCATTCCCTTGTGCAGATGAATCCGGCGGCCGTCGCCCACCGCGATCCCGGCGCTTTCCTGCCCGCGGTGCTGCAGTGCAAACAGCCCGTAAAAGGTCAGCCGGGCTACGTCGAGCCCGGGGCCGTAAATGCCGAATACACCGCAGTGCTCACGCGGTTTGTCTTGGTCGAATATCATTTTGTCCAGCCCAACTCCCATCCCGGTGAGTTTCTCATGGGTTTTCCCAACAGCTACTCATTTTCACTTCCCAAGAGGCGACGCAGGATCTCCTGGTACGCCTCTTCAATTCCGCCCAGATCACGGCGGAACCGGTCCTTATCCAGTCTTTCTCGGGTGTGTTTGTCCCAGAAACGGCAGGTATCCGGTGAAATCTCATCGGCCAGTATCAGGCGGCCGTCCTTCTCGGTAATGCCGAACTCGAGTTTGAAATCCACAAGGATGATATCGCGCGCGTCAAGGTATTGTCTCAGGAAGTCGTTCACCTTGAGCGCCATCGCCCGCATCTCGTTCAACTGCTCCGGGCTGGCGATCTTCAGCAGGCGGATGTGTGAGCAGTTGATCAGCGGGTCGTGCAGCTCGTCACTCTTATAATAGTACTCCACGACCGGTTCGTCCAGTTCGATCCCCTCTTCAAGGCCGAGTCTCTTGGCCAGATTCCCGGCGGTGACGTTCCGCACCACCACTTCCAGCGGCACGATCCGGACCGCCCGCACCAGCATCTCCCGGTCGCTGAAGAGTTCAACGAAATGCGTCGGCACCCCCTCCCGCTCCAGCAGGCGGAAGAAATGCGCCGACACCCGGTTGTTGACCACGCCCTTGCCGATGATGGTGCCCTTCTTCAGGCCGTCGAAGGCTGTGGCATCGTCCTTGTAAGCGATCAGGCAGCAGTCGGGATCGGCAGTCCGGTAGACCCGCTTCGCCTTTCCCTCGTAGAGAAGCTCACCCTTGTTCACAGCTGAAACCTCCCTGTCTATTCCAGGCCGAAGCGCCGGTAGATCTCGCCGAGCCGCCTCGTGAAGTGGCTGTAGTCGAAGATCCCCTCCAGTTCCCCGACACTCAAGTGTTCCGTCAGCTCGGCATCACGCCGCAGCAGATCCTTCAGCGGCTCACCGCTCTGCCAGGACTGCATCGCATTTCGCTGTACGATCTCGTAGGCCTTCTCCCGGCTCAGCCCCTTGTCCACCAGCGCGAGCAGCACACGCTGGGAGAACACCAGCCCGTGCGTCCGCTCCAGGTTACGCTGCATATTCTCGGGATAGACGAAGAGATCTTCCATCACCATTGTAAACCGGTAAAGCATGTAGTCCAGCGTGATCGTGCTGTCCGGGATAACCACCCGCTCCACCGAAGAATGGGAGATATCCCGCTCATGCCAAAGCGCCACGTTCTCCAGGGCGACGATCGCATTTCCGCGCAGCAAACGCGCCAGACCGGAAATGCGTTCGCACACAATCGGGTTGCGCTTATGCGGCATCGCCGAGGAGCCCTTCTGGCCTTTCTTAAACGGTTCTTCGGCCTCGCGGATGTCGGTGCGCTGCAGGTTCCGGATCTCCACCGCGAACTTCTCCAGCGACGTGCCGATCACGGCCAGTGTGGTCATAAAGGCGGCGTGCCGGTCGCGCTGGATGACCTGCGTGGCCACCCGCTCCGGCGTCAGCCCCAGCTTCCGGCAGACATAATCTTCCACAAAGGGTTCCAGCGTGGAATAGCTGCCGACGGCACCCGACAGCTTACCCACGGCCACCTCCTCAATCGCCCGTTCCAGGCGCGCGATGTCCCGCTCCACCTCGGCCGCCCAGAGCAGCATCTTCAGACCGAAGGTCATCGGTTCGGCGTGGATGCCATGCGTCCGCCCGATCATCAGCGTATCGCGATACTCCACCGCCTTCGCCAGCAGCACCTCGCGCAGCTTTTGCAGGCGCCCGAGGATCTGCCGCCCGGCCTCGACCATCCGCACGGCCAGCGCGGTATCCACCACGTCCGACGAAGTCATCCCCAGGTGGATGTACTTGGATTCATCACCCACATACTCCCCGACGCAGGTCAGAAAGGCGATCACATCGTGCCGGGTGACCTTCTCAATCTCCAGGATCCGTTCCACGCGAAAGTCGGCCTTTTCACGAATCACCTGCACCGCTTCCCGCGGAATGCGCCCCAGTTCAGCCTGCGCCTCGCAGGCCAGAATCTCTACCTCCAGCCACTTCCGGTACTTGTTCTCTTCCGACCAGATCGCCTTCATCTCGGGCAGCGTATACCGGTCAATCATCGCTAAGACTCCTTATCGTCCTGTTCTTCGCCTCAACCTCGGCAGCCATTTCCTTCTTGAAAGCCTCCAGCCGGCGGGCGATCCCGGCATCGGAAAGACTCAGTATCTGGACGGCCAGAAGGCCGGCGTTCTTGGCACCATTGACGCCCACGGTGGCCACCGGTACGCCCGGCGGCATCTGCACGGTGGACAGCAGGGCGTCCCAGCCCTGCAGGGCGCCCGATTTAATCGGCACGCCGATCACAGGCAAAGTGGTGTGCGCGGCCAATACTCCGGCCAGATGGGCGGCCATCCCCGCTCCGGCGATAATCACCTTCAGTCCGCGTCCGGCCGCCGAACGGCTGTACTCCGCCGCCCGATCGGGCGTCCGGTGCGCGGATATGATTGATATCTCATAAGGGATCTGGAATGATTCCAGTGTCTCGGCGGCTTTACGCATTACTTCTAGATCGCTATCGCTGCCCATCACAATTCCGACAAGTGGTTCCATTGTTGAACCCCTCCTGCGTCAGTAGTGAGTAGGGGTCAAGCACGGGTTCGTGTCATCCGGGTTCCACAACTCAGGATTTCCACATCTCCTGACTCCTGACTCCTGACTCCTGACTACCAAATCCCTACTCAATCCTCACTACTCACTACTGATTCGACCCCAAAAAGGGTCCAATTTAGGGTATAACAT
>CBEULR010000031.1:0-5092 GCA_965544035.1 uncultured Peptococcaceae bacterium
ATTGGGTTATATGTTATACCCTAAATTGGACCCTTTTTGGGGTCGAATCAGTAGTAAGTTTCCCGCATTGAACCGTCCGTATCGAGACAGATTAATGAATACGTAAGTGAATTGGGAGGAGGACGCCCTTGATCTGCTTTAACAAGATATCGGTGATGCCGGTATTGCCCAAACGCATAGAGCGGTTATCCGAGCTTGCTTACAACATGTGGTTCAGCTGGAATCCGGACGCACAGGATTTGTTCAGCCGGATCAACCGCCGCCTGTGGAATGCGGTTCAGCATAATCCTGTAAAGTTCTTGCTGAATGTTCCTTCCGACGAATTGAACAGGGCAGCCGCCGATCCGAATTATCAGGCGGCGTACGATCGGCTTCTTAAGCGTTACGACAATTACATGCAGCGCAAGAGCTGGTACGAAACCCACTTCCCGGATGCCGCCGACCGCCGGGTGGCCTATTTCTCGGCGGAGTTCGGGGTGCACGAGTCCCACCCGGTGTACTCCGGCGGGCTGGGCGTATTAGCCGGAGACCATTGCAAAGCGGCCAGCGACCGCGGGATACCGTTTGTGGGTATCGGGCTCCTCTACCGGCACGGCTATTTTGACCAGCGCATCAACCGTGAGGGCTGGCAGATACCTCATTACCCGGAGCTCAATTTCAGGGAACTTCCCCTGCTCGCCGTACAGGACGCGAGCGGCAAGGAATTGTATGTCGATGTCGAACTGCCGGGCGGTGTGGTGCGCGTGCAGATCTGGAAGATGCAGGTGGGGCGGGTGGCCATTTACCTCTTGGATACCGATATTACCGAAAATCCGCGAGAATTCTGCCGCCTGACCGGGCAGCTGTACGGGGGAGACTGCGACACCCGCATCGGCCAGGAGATCCTGCTTGGAATCGGTGGCGTCAGGGCCCTGAGGGCGATGGGCATCCACCCCGATGTGTGGCACATCAACGAAGGGCACGCTGCCTTCTCAGGAATCGAGCGGGTCCGTGAATTTGTACACCAGGGGTATTCGGTGAACGCCGCCATCGAAGCTGTAAGGGCGACTACAATCTTCACCACCCATACACCGGTTCCGGCCGGACACGACGTGTTCACCACCGATCAGATTCACCATTATTTCTCCCGGTATTATCCCGAATTAAACATGTCGCGCGACGAGTTCATTGAACTGGGCTGGGATCCCGAACGGCAGGGCTTCAACATGACCGTGCTGGCCATGCGTCTGGCCGGTTACGTGAACGGGGTCAGTCAGCTGCACGGGGAAGTCACCAGGCGGATGTTCTGCTGGATGTACCCGGGAGTTCCGGTGGACGAGGTGCCGATCGGCGCGGTGACAAACGGTATCCATACCACTACCTGGGTGGCGCCCCCAATCCGGAATCTGTTTGTGCAGCATATGGGAACCGATTGGGATGAGCACATCGCCGATCCGGAACAGTGGCGGGCGATTGATTCCATTCCGGACAAGGTGCTGTGGGACACCCACCAGCAGTTAAAAGAAGAGATGATTGAGCGAGTGCGGGAACGGATCATGGAGCAGCGCCGGCGCAACGGTGAACTGCTGCCCTATATCCAGGAAGCGGCGCATTACCTGAATCCAAAGGCCCTGACGATCGGTTTCGCCCGCCGTTTCGCCACCTATAAGCGGGCCACTCTGTTCCTGCGTGACCGTGAACGCCTGGCCCGACTGGTGAACGACCCGGAGCGGCCGATTCAGTTCTTGTTTGCGGGCAAGGCCCATCCCCGCGACCGGCAGGGTCAGGAATTGATCAAGGAACTGCATGAATTGACCCGTGATGAGCAGTTCAAAGGGAAGATCCTGTTTATCGAAGGGTACGACATGGCCCTCGCCCGTCTGCTCCTTCACGGCTGCGACGTCTGGCTCAACAACCCGCGCCGGCCTTATGAGGCGAGCGGAACCAGCGGGATGAAGGCTGCCCTGAACGGGGTGCTGAATTTCAGTGTCCAGGACGGCTGGTGGCCGGAGGGATACAACGGGGAGAACGGGTTTATCATTGGAGAGGCTAAGGACTATCAGGACTGGGGTGTGCAGGATGCCGATGACGCCCACTCCTTATACGCCACCTTGGAGGACCGGGTTATCCCGGCCTATTTCAACCGGGAGAACGGTGTGCCCACGGAGTGGGTGAAGATGATGAAGGCCTCGATTAGGACGATTGCGCCCCGCTTCAGCACCGAACGTATGGTGACCGAGTACGTTGAACGGTACTATCTGCCGACCGGAACCAGGGGACGGGGCTTTACCGCCGACAACGGAAAGACAGCCGAACAGGTACAGGCCTTCAAGAGTTTTATCCGCGAGCACTGGTCCAAGGTGGCCTTCACTTCGGTCCGCACCCTGAACGATACTCATAATCTTCGGGCCGGCGATCAGCTGGAGTTTGATGTGGTCGTTTACTTGGAGAAGATTCCGTACCGTGATGTTCAGGTCGAAGTAGTCTACGGCAGGCCGTTTGACAACGGGATCACCGATCCGCAGGTGGTGGCTCTGAAGTTTATCGAACAGCCGGCCGACGGTTCATACCGGTTCGGCGGCAAGCTTACCCTGCCCCAGGGAACCTTCGGGTACGGCGTACGCGTGCGGCCGGTGCATCCCGAGTTCGCGCAGGATTTTGAAATGCCCCAGGTCACCTGGGCGAGATTCTAAAGAGTATCCAGCATCCAGTAGAGGTGGAAAACAGAGTCTGGGTGGTGTCATCCGGGTTTACCCCGATCCACTTGTGCCCGGACTCAATTGTTTCGAAGGATTTTGGTTTGTTTAGCAGGATAGCTGTGCTCAGGGATTACCGGAACAAACAGTTGGGAGTATAGATCAAAAATGCGTAGCGAGCAGATTCCGCTGCCACGGACATGTTTGTGTAGGTAATCCCTAATAAGTGCAGCAGCAGTAGAATTGCCTCTTCGCTAAGAATGGTGCCCGAATCGCACGAGTCGACCGGAGGTAAACCCGGATGACACTGGTACATAAAAGCATGCGTACCCAGTAGGATTTGTATTCCTTTTCTCCCGAATACTGACTCCTGACTCCCGTGTTTGAATAAGTGTCCTGACCCCTCATTTAAACACAGGCGGATCAGGAAGCATTTGCCGGCACAGGGCTCTCGGTGTTATTCTGTGAAGGGACATCCTTTTTCTCTATAGAATTCGGAAGGAGAAACGGAAAACGCCATGGGAATTCGCCGGGAACTGGTCAAATTCATCGACATATACGGCCATGATTTCTTGAATCATCTTCAGGTTATCTCCGGGATGGCGCAACTCAATAATCCGGAGCGCATTCGGGGATATGTGCTGGAAGTCACCGGACAGATTCGGGAGATAAACCGGATCACGAAAGTGGAAAATGCGACGGTTGCCGCCCTGCTGCTGATTTTTCGCCGCCGGGCGGGGCACTATGGGGTTCCGGTTCTGATTACGGTGAAAAGCCCGCTGACCGAATGCGCGGTTTCAGAGGAAAGGCTGGAAGCGGTCCTGGAGCCGGCATTCAGCCGGCTGGCCGAGGTGATCCTGCCCGCGCTGGAGGGATCGGGGGAGACAGTCGAGCTGGAGCTGGCCGAGACCGAGGACGGATACACGATTGGTTTTCAGTTCCCGGTCGAACCGGGCGAATCAATTAATGGACTGAATGAGACCGTCGCCGGTATCGACGGGGCGATGCGGAAGATCGGCGGCGGTAGCGCTTTTGAGGTGAGGGGCGGCGATGCCCGTCTCGTTATAACGCTGCCCCGGTAGGAGGCATAGCAGAATTGTTTTACGATTATGCGAAGATCAATGTCAAGGCGGGAGACGGCGGTAACGGATGCGTGGCCTTCAGGCGGGAAAAGTATGTGCCCTTCGGTGGTCCTTCCGGCGGCGACGGCGGTCGGGGCGGGAGCATCATTTTCGAAGCCGACGAGGGACTGCGCACACTGGTTGACTTCCGCTATAAGCGGCACTACAAGGCCGAGCGGGGACAGCACGGTATGGGTAAAACAATGCACGGAAAGAGCGGTGAGGACACGATTGTCCGGGTGCCGGTGGGCACACAGGTGCGCCACGCCGAGACGGGGCGCCTCATCGCCGACCTCGTCCGGCACGGTCAGAAGGCCGTTGTGGCCCGCGGGGGTCGCGGCGGGCGCGGGAATGCCCGGTTCGCCACCCCGAAGCACAAGGCCCCCCGGTTTGCCGAAAAGGGGGAACCGGGTGAGGAACTGTGGGTCGAACTGGAGCTGAAGCTTCTGGCCGATGTGGGGCTGGTAGGATTCCCGAACGCCGGGAAGTCCACACTGATCTCGAGAATCTCGGCCGCAAGGCCGAAAATAGCAGACTATCCCTTCACCACCATTCAGCCCAATCTGGGCGTGGTGCGGCTGGACGAGGGGGTTTCGTTCGTCGTGGCCGACATCCCGGGGCTGATTGAGGGCGCCCATGACGGTGTGGGTCTCGGCCACCGTTTCCTGAGGCACGTGGAGAGAACCCGTCTCCTCATTCACGTGGTGGACACGGCCGGTTCCGAGGGGAGGGATCCCCTTAACGACTTTGCCGTGATCAACAGGGAACTGGAGCAGTATGATCCGGAGTTGGCTGCCCGTCATCAGATCATCGCCGCGAACAAAACCGATCTGCCCGAGGCGGCCGCAAACCTGGCACGGATGCGGGAGGCACTCGAACCCCGGTACGAAATTTTCCCGATCTCGGCTTTGACCGGAGAAGGGATTCCCGCGCTGTTGTACCGGACGGCTGAACTACTGAAGACCCTGCCGCCACCGAAGGTGTGGGAACCGGAACCGATCGCGGAGGATGATGAGTTCGCACCGCCGTTTACCGTGGAGGCCGTAAATGATTACTATGTGGTGCGCAGTAAAGACGTCGAGCGCGTGGTGGCGATGACCGATCTGGAAAACCCGGAGGCTGTCTTCCGCCTGCAGCAGACGTTGCAGAAGATGGGGCTGGAGGACGCCCTGCGTGCGGAGGGGATTAGGGAAGGGGATACGGTCGTCATCGGGGATTTTGAGTTTGAATATCGGGAATCAGAGTAGTGATTCGACCCCAAAAAGGGTCCAATTTAGGGTATAACATATAACCCAA
>CBEULR010000032.1:0-4559 GCA_965544035.1 uncultured Peptococcaceae bacterium
CTTAGGTGTTACGCATAACCCAAAAGCGCTAAGTTTTTGGGAGCGAATCACTACTGCGCTAATATTAGCGCAAGGACCGCCTTCTGGACGTGCAACCGGTTTTCGGCCTCGTCCCAGACCACGCTGTGCGGCCCGTCAATGATCTCATCAACCACCTCTTCACCCCGGTGGGCGGGCAGGCAGTGCATAAAGATAAAATCATCCTTCGCCTTCGCGACCAGTTTCTCGTTCACCTGATAGGGCTGGAAATCCCGTACCCGCCGGGCGTGCTCTTCCTCCTGCCCCATCGAGGCCCAGGTGTCGGTCACGATCACGTCGGCCCCGGTGACGCCTTCAAGCGGATCGCGGTACAGGGCAACCGTGCCGCCGGTCGATGCCGCGATCTCACCTGCCTTGCGCACGAACCCCGGATCGGGCTCATAGGCTTCAGGAGTGGAGACGGTCATCTCCATTCCCAGCGTGGCGCAGGCCAGCATGAGCGAGTGGGTCATATTGTTGCCGTCTCCCACCCAGGCCAGTTTCAGCCCGGCCAAACGTCCCTTATGTTCCCGGATGGTCAGCAGGTCTGCCAGAACCTGACAGGGATGTTCGGCGTCGGTCAGACCGTTAATCACCGGGATCGAGGCAAACCGGGCCAGTTCCTCAACGTCGGACTGCTCGAAGGTTCGGATCATGATCGCGTTCAGGTAACGCGACAGCACACGCGCGGTGTCGGCGATCGTTTCCCCCCGCCCGAGTTGCATATCATTTGCGTTCAGGTACAGCGCGTGGCCGCCGAGCTGATACATAGCCGTTTCAAAAGAAACCCGGGTACGGGTCGAGGGCTTCTGAAAAATCATTCCCAGCGTCTGCCCGGAAAGCAGTGCATGCGGCTGACCGGATTTCTGCATCTGCTTCAGCGCGGATGCCTTATCCAAAACCAGCCCGATTTCTTCGGCCGTCAGGTCGGCCATGGAGAGCAGATCCCGTCCGTAAAGACTTGCCGCCACTCGTCATCCCTCGCTTTCCTCATCCATCGCCGCCCGGAGAATTTCCAGCGCGGCATCGATATCTTCTTTGGTCACCACCAGCGGGGGCACAAAGCGCAGGGTGTGCTCACCGATACAGTTGATGAGCAATCCCCGTTCCCGGCAGCGGTTCACGATCCCGGCCCCTTTGACGGTCAGTTCCATGCCGATCATCAGGCCCTTGCCCCGCACCTCTTTTACAAAATGGTATCCGCCCTGCAGTTCACGCAGGCGGCCGGTGAAATACGTCCCCATCCGCTCCGCGTGTTCAGGCAGGCTGTCTTCAATAATAGTGTGCACTGCCGCCAGCGCGGCGGCGCAGGCCAGGGGATTCCCCCCGAAGGTAGAAGCGTGGTCGCCCGGCGCGAATCCCGAGGCCGCCTCTTCGGTCGCCAGCAGGGCTCCGATCGGGAACCCCCCGCCGAGGGCCTTCGCCAGCGTCATCATATCGGGGGTAATGCCGTAGCGTTCGTAAGCAAAAAGCCGTCCGGACCGGCCCAGGCCGCACTGTACCTCATCCAGAATAAGCAGGAGTCCGTGCTCGTCACATAACGCACGCACCCCGCGCAGGTATTCGGGCGTGGCCGGGTTCACTCCGCCCTCGCCCTGGATCGGTTCCAGCATAACGGCGGCGGTATGCGGTCCGACCGCGTTGCGCAGGGCTTCCAGATCATTGAAGGGAACATATTTGAATCCGGCCGGCAGCGGGTCCAGGCCCTTTTGGTACTTGGCCTGGCCGGTTGCGGTGATTGCCGCCAGCGTCCGCCCATGGAACGAATTATAGGCGGTGATGATCTCGTACCGGCCGCCGCCATGCTTCTTCCCGGCGTACTTCCGGGCCAGTTTTATCGCGCCCTCCACCGCCTCGGCTCCGCTGTTGCAGAAAAACACCCGGTCCAGTGCCGAATGTTTGACCAGCACTTCGGCCAGCCGGGCCTGCTGCTCGATATGATATAAATTGGAACAGTGCATCAACCGGGCGGCCTGCTCCTGCACGGCGGCCACCACACGCGGATGGCAGTGTCCCAACGAATTGACGGCGACCCCGGCGACAAAATCCAGATACTGCTTGCCCGAAGCATCCCAGAGATATACACCGGAACCCCTGACCGCCGCCAGCGGCAGGCGGCCGTAAGTGTGCATCAGATACTTGTCGCTCAGCGCGATGATTTCTTCCTGGGTGCTCATACGAATGATCCTTTCTCAAGGTACAAGACCTCTAAATTCTCTATCGAACCACCATGGTACCGACGCCCTCATCGGTAAAGATCTCCAGAAGAATGGCGTGGGGAACGCGACCGTCCAGGATATGCGTCCGGTCTACACCGGCCCGCAGGGCATCGAGGCAGGCGTCGACCTTGGGGATCATCCCGCCCGAGATTATTCCGGCATTCTTTAAGGCTTCAACCTTGCTCATCTTCAGCACCGAAATCAGGGAATCCTTGTCTTTTGTCCGGGTGAGGATTCCCTCCACATCGGTGAGCAGGACCAGTTTGTTCGCCCCCAGGGCGGCGGCCAGCTTGCCGGCGACGTAGTCGGCGTTGATATTGTAGCTCTCCCCGTTCACCCCCACAGCCGTCGGGGCGATAACGGGAATATAGCCCTCCCTGAAGGCGGTGCTCACAATCTCGGGGTTGACTTTGGTGATCTCGCCCACGTAGCCGATGTCCAGCTCTTCGCGTGTGCCGTCCGCACGACGCATCTCGGCCACCTTCTTGCGCGCCTGAAACAGGTTGGCATCCTTGCCGCACAGGCCGATCGCCCGTCCGCCGAGCTGATTGATCCGGGCGACGATTTCCTTGTTTATCTTTCCGACCAGCACCATCTCGACGATTTCCATCGTCTCCTTGTCGGTCACCCGGAGGCCGTTCACAAATTCCGATTTCTTGCCGAGTTTGGCCATCATACTGCTGATGTCCGGCCCGCCGCCGTGCACAACAACCGGATGCATGCCCACATACTTCATCAGCACGATATCGGTCATCACGGCCTGTTTCAGCTCATCGTTGACCATAGCGTGCCCACCGTATTTGATGACTACGATCTTACCATGAAATTTTTCGATGTAGGGCAGCGCCTCAACCAGAATGCCGGCCTTCTCGATCGCTGTTAAACTCACCACATTACCCCCATACAGTAGTCAGTAGTCCGCTCTATATTCCGTGGCATCCGGGTTTACCCCGGGCTCCGGCTTAGCGATTCGACCATTTCTAAGCTCGGTTCGGTTACTCTTAACACTTCATACCGATCCCCTACGTTCTGTAGTCGGCGTTAATCTTCACGTAGTCGTAGGAAAGGTCACACCCCCAGGCTACGGCCGATGCCGTGCCCGAGTGCAGGTCGACCGTCACCACCACAGGGTCCTCTTTAAGGATCGCGGTCGCCCGCTGTTCATCGAATTCCAGGGCACGCCCGCCCAGCGCTACCGGCAGATCGCCGAGGTACACATCAAACGCGCCGGGATCGAACTCGGCCCCCGAATAACCGGCGGCGCAGATAATCCGTCCCCAGTTGGCATCCCGGCCGAAAACGGCGGTCTTCACCAGGTTGGACGAGCAGATCGCCCGGGCCGCCTTACGCGCATCGGATTCCGAAGGGGCATTCCTGACCCGGACCTCCAGCAGACAAGTCGCCCCCTCCCCGTCACGGGCGATAGCCTTGGCCAAATCGATACAAACGGCCGTCAGCGCTTCCCGGAACAGGTTGAACCCGGCTGTTCCCGGTTCCACGGGCTCGTTGGCGGCCAAACCGTTGGCCAGCACCAGACACATATCGTTAGTGCTGGTGTCACCGTCCACGCTGATCATATTGAAGGAGCGTTCGGCCGCGTAACGCAAGGCCTCCTGCAGGTGCTGCGGACGGATGGTGATATCGCTGGTAATAAACGCCAGCATGGTGGCCATATTCGGGTGAATCATACCGGACCCCTTGGCCATACCGCCAATGGTTATTCTGTGGGCCCCCAAATCGAATGATACGGCGGTCTCCTTGGGAACGGTGTCGGTGGTCATTATCGCGCGGGCGGCGTCGCGGCCGCCGTCCCTGCTCAAAGCGGCGACCGCCCCGGGCAGCCCGGCCCGGATCTTGTCCATCGGCAGCCGCACACCGATAACACCAGTCGAGGCGACCAGCACCCGTCCTTCGGTGATATCCAACAGATCGGCCGCCAGCCGCGCCGTCTCGCGGGCGTCCTCCAGCCCTTCCTCACCGGTGCAGGCGTTGGCATTCCCGCTGTTCACCACCAGGGCCTGGGCGCATCCTCCGGCCACCCGGGGCATGGTCACCAACAGCGGGGCGGCCTTAACCCGGTTGGTGGTAAACACCCCGGCGACCGCGAAACAGACTTCCGAAAAGAGCACCGCGAGATCTTTTTCGGCTGCCTTCTTTCTTAAACCGGCGTGTACGCTGCCGGCCTTAAACCCTTTGGGAGCAGTCACACCCCCGCCGGGAATGTACGTAATAGCTGAGTTATTCAATAGAATCATCCCTACTATAAAAGTAGTGAGTAGTGATTCGACCCCAAAAAGGGTCCAATTTAGGGTATAACATATA
>CBEULR010000033.1:0-2652 GCA_965544035.1 uncultured Peptococcaceae bacterium
CTAAGAATGGTGCCCGAATCGCACAAGTCGTCCGGAGGTAAACCCGGATGACACGAAGGAACAATTAAATTGTCTGACCCCCGGTAACTTTTACAGTCCCAAGGCTTTCCGCCGAAATGTAAATAATTTAAGTGCCTGACCCCCTCATTTTCCCCCTCATTTTTTTTGCCCGGTTAGAGAGAATAAGGAAAAATGAAGGCAATTGGGGGGCGATAGATTGTACAGGCGGAGCATAGCTGTTCTGTCACTGGGGCTGGTCGTTTTGGTTATCGGTTCTCTGTATCTGGAGCACCGTGCGGCGACCACGCCTTTACTGAGTTGGGGCAGCAGAGGTCTTCAGGTGGAGGAGGTGCAGCGGTGTCTGGCCGACCGTGGCTACTACCGGGGGGAGGTCGACGGCACATTCAACCTGCAGACGTGGCAGGCGGTGCGCGAGTTTCAAAAGCATCAAGGCCTGCGTGCAAATGGGATAGTCGGTGACCGGACGTGGGATGCCCTGACGACGTACGAGCCCGCCGTTCCGGTTCAGGTGGGGCGGGTGGAGTACCGGAGCGATGTGATCGATCTTTTGGCGCGGCTGATTATGGCCGAAGCCGGAGCCGAACCCTATCTCGGCAAGGTGGCTGTGGGCGCTGTTGTCCTGAACCGGGTGCGACACCCCTCTTTCCCCAATACGCTGGCGGGCGTGGTGTACCAGCCCCTGGCGTTCGAATCGGTGGCTAGAGGCACGATCTGGCGGCCGGTTTCGCAGGAAGCGCGCCGGGCTGCCCAGCAGTGTCTGGCCGGGTGGGATCCCACCCACGGGGCGGTCTATTTCTGGAACCCGGGGAAACCGGTCAACCCCTGGGTTTGGACTCGCAATATAATCACGCGCATCGGACAGCACGTATTTGCGCGTTAGGGGAAGGTGATCAGATATGTACCGCTGGACCATTCCGGTTGCCGTACTGGCTTTGCTGTTTATCGTTTCGGCGGCCTGGGGACTGGACCAGTCCCGCACACGACAGTCAATGGAAAATTTTTTGAATAACGAGTATCAGCGGTCCTTTTATCAAACAGTCTCGCAGGTGCGCGGCCTCGAAGTGCTCCTCGGGAAGAGTCTGGCCGTGAGCGGGGGTTCGGAGGACACGGCGCTGTTCGCCGAGATATACCACCAGGCCATGAACGCGCAAGAAAACCTGACGCGTCTTCCTGTTGAAGGCGCTGTGGTGACGAACACCTCGAAATTCCTGACGCAAGTAGGGGATTTTGCCAACAGCCTGCTGCGCCGGTCGGCGGTCGGGGTGCCGGTTTCGGATGAAGAGTGGAACACTCTGCGGCGCCTGCAGGACCAGGCCGCCGCCCTGAGCCGGGAGCTGCAGAAGGTGGAGCGGCAGATGGAAGCGGGGGGTGCCCATTTCTGGGAGCTTGATCAGCTGTTGCGCGGTCGCCGGGATGCTATAGCCGCCAAGCCGCTTAATCCGACGGACAACGAATTCGAATCGATCAACCGGGAGATGGAGGCTTTCCCGACGCTGATTTATGATGGCCCGTTTTCGGATCACATAGAAAGCCTGGAGCCGAAATCCCCGCCGGGAAAGCAAATTGACGAAGGTGAGGCGCTCCGGGCCGCTCTGAAGGCGGTAGACCGTCGTGGAGAAGACGACGATTATAACGCACGGGTAATCGGCTCAACACGCGGGTTCATCCCGTCCATCCGGGTGGAGGTGTTTCGGGACGACGATGAGAATGACCGGTTTACCGTCGATGTCGCCCGGAGAGGGGGCGAAGTGGTCTGGATGCTGAACAACAGGCCGCCCGGTCCGGCCCGGATGGATGTGGCCGAAGCAAGGAAGCGGGCCGAACGCTACCTGGCCGAACGGGGTTTTGAGAGCATGAAAGCGACCTACTCTGAGCGCCAGGGTGATACGGTTACCTTCAACTTCGCTGCCGAACAGGACGGCGTAATCCTCTACCCGGACCTGGTCAAAGTGACGGTGGCCTTGGATAACGGGCAGATTATCGGCCGCGAAGCGGCGGGATACATCATGAATCATCACCGGCGGGAGAACCTGGAAGCTGCCGTCAGCCGGGACGAGGCCCGGAAGAAGTTGAATGAGCGTATGAATATCACCAATTCGCGTCTCGCCGTAATCCCGACCGATGGTGGCGGTGAGGTGCTGACTTGGGAGTTTCGGGCCGAGGCCGCCGGAAATACTTACCTGGTGTATGTGAACGCACAGAACGGACGCCAGGAACGTATCCTGGAATTGATTGACACCCCGGAGGGCGAATTGACACAGTAAAAAGTTGACTGTAGAATCCCTATTGACAATATCAGGGTCTGATGCTAAGTTGAAATACAAGTTAATCGAGCAGGGCGATGACGGGACGAAGGATATCTGCCGTCGATCAGCGAGCCGGGGCATGGTGTGAGCCCGGCCGACAAGGGTATCTGAGCCACCCCGGAGCAGAAGGTGATGAACTTTCCGGCTGCCCCCCGTTAAAGGGGCCGGAGTGGGCCTGTCTTGTTGACGGCAGGCCAATAAAGGTGGTACCGCGTGGCGCAGAGCGCCCGTCCTTTGATGGACGGGCGCTCTTTCATCAGTAGTGAGTAATGATTCGCTCCCAAAAACTTAGCGCTTTTGGGTTATGCGTAACACCTAAGCACCC
>CBEULR010000034.1:0-2641 GCA_965544035.1 uncultured Peptococcaceae bacterium
CGCAAGGCGGGGGCACAAAGCCTCGGGCCTGACTCACTCAGGCGGCCGGGCTGCCGAAAACCAGGCAGGCATTCCCAACGGGAAGGCCTGCCTTTCCTTTTCGAATCATAGTCTCTTCCGGAAAAGGAGGTGGATCATTAATGCGCTGGATTTATTCCATCCCCGCCTGGGTGCTGCTTATCGCTATGACCCTGGTCGGCACCGCCGGACGTAAGTGGTAGTTATATCCCCAGAATGGTTAGCCGGTTCTTGCTGAAAGGAGGTTTAATTGTATGCGCTGGATTTACTCGATTCCTGCCTGGGTCTTGCTGATCGCCATGGCCTTGATCGGCACCGCTGGACGCAAGTGGTAGTTTTAGCCCCAACACGTTACCCAGTTCCTACTAAAAAGGAGGTTGAATTGTATGCGCTGGATTTGCTCGATTCCTACCTGGCTCGTGCTGATCGCCATGGCCTTGATCGGCACCGCTGGACGCAAGTGGTAGTTTTAGCCCCAACACGTTACCCAGTTCCTACTAAAAAGGAGGTTGAATTGTATGCGCTGGATTTGCTCGATTCCTACCTGGCTCGTGCTGATCGCCATGGCCTTGATCGGCACCGCTGGACGCAAGTGGTAGATCAGTATAGGAACAAGTACCCAAGAAAAATAAACATATCAGATCATAAATAATTAAGACGTTTCGCTCTAACGGGATAAAGCGATGCGGTCTAAGATGAATATAGACGTTCATTCATCGTTTACGGGGTTAGTAAAAGTGTATAAGGAAAAAACATTATTAGGGGAGGTCTATTTTATGCGTTGGCTTTATTCGATTCCAGTGTGGGTGCTGATCCTGGCAATAACCGTGGCGGGTACGGCTGGTCGTAAATGGTAAACCCAAACCTGATGAAGTCATAAGTGAGCCGCGACACTGATTATCGCGGCTCACTTATTTCCGGAAATGCTACTTGGATTCCCGCTTCTTGTTTTCCCTTTCCCAAGTATGCTTGCAGCGCGTGCAGCGCAGCGTGTCCCGGTCGGTGTACCTGATCAGGGCGAGCGCAAGAAAAACGCCGACCATTGCCCAAATGAGCTGAACGGACTGCGCCAGTATCAGGGCAACCCCGGCTGCCGCCAGGAAAAGCAGTGCCGACTTCTTCTTGCTGACAGTCTCAATCCGGTTAGACCTGCACCGGGGACACCTTAACGCGTCATCCATTTACCTCAACCCCTGGATAACCTGGCCTCTCCCGGCTACTGGGAACGAGTCAGGAAATAGTCCATCAGCCGGTAGCCCAACTGAAAACGCAATGGCGATTCTGAAGCCGTAGACTCATCAAAAGTGCGCGCTCCACGGAAGAGCTCGTCAGTACTGGTGCAGACGACAAACGGAACTGGGTCGGCGGTGTGTGTTCTAATGGATATCGGTGTGGGATGATCGGGCAGAACCATCACCCGGTAATGCTGATCACGCATTCCAAGCAAAACCTCACCGACAATCTTTTCATCAATCTCCTCGATCGCCTTGACCTTGGTCTCCAATTCACCCTGATGGCCCGCCTCATCGGGCGCTTCCACGTGAATCAGCACAAAGTCGTCTCCTTCCTGTAGCGCGGTCAGCGCCGCTAGGGCTTTCCCCCTGAAATTGGTGGTAATCGTGCCGGTAGCCCCTTCTACTTCAATCACTCTCATCCCGGCACAGATGCCGATGCCCTTGATCAGATCGACCGCCGAAATCACCGATCCGCGAACACCGTACTTTTCGGCAAACGAAGGCAGCGAAGGACGACGGCCCTGCCCCCAAAACCAGGCGGAGTTGGCGGGGAGTTTCCCCTCAGCTGCTCTGTCCAAGTTAACCTGGTGACCGCTCAGGAGTCGGTTGCTTTCCTTCATCAGGCGAAGCAGGTCGTCTCCTCCCGCCCCGGAAGGAAGGTACTTCCCAACTACCCGATTGGGAATATCGTGCGGCGGGGTAAGGTCTGTTTCATCTGTTCCCTTATGCCAAACCAGCAAGTGGCGGTAGCTGATTCCCGGAAAAAACCGAAACCGGTCGTCGCTCAAATGCTGATTCAGGTGGTCGATCAGAACGCGCGCCTCACTGGTTTCAATCTCACCGCCGTTATAGCTGACCATCGTTTTTTGGTCGTAATCGCCTTCTTCCGACAGAGTCACCAGATTACAGCGAAATGAGACATCTTCCTCTGCCAGTTCAATGCCCATACTCACCGCTTCCAGCGGCGAACGCCCGGTATAGTAGCGCGTAGGGTCGTAGCCCATAACCGAGAGGTTGGCAACGTCGCTGCCCGGCGCAAAACCTTCGGGTACCGTGGTCACCAGTCCCATTTCTCCATGCGCTGCCAGATAATCCAGATTTGGCGTCCTAGCGTACTGCAGGGGGGTCTTTCCTCCCAATTCCGGCCGTGGTTCGTCAGCCATCCCGTCGCCTACAATCACGATACTCTTCAAGTCCACAACCTCCGAAATCGTAGTTTAATTAAGGTTTCTTCTCTTTTCACGACAAGTTACCTGCTGTGAAGGACAATAAGGCATTCTCACTACTTTACTGTAGTAAATTATTCCATTATAATGATGGCTAGGATTGCGGGGGGTCCAGTCCAAATTTGTCTGCAAAAAGTTAGGCCTGGAGCTTTAGGCGGCACT
>CBEULR010000035.1:0-2496 GCA_965544035.1 uncultured Peptococcaceae bacterium
TGTCAATGGCCACTTGAGAATGAACATTTTTGGCCACGAAAACTAGACAACTAAATCATGGTAATAACCTAGTTCAACCCTCCTTCACCTTGGTTAATCCCGGGGGCACCAAACGGTTACGCACCCGGTAGCTGTCTCCACGTAGAGTAATCACATGAGCGTGATGTAGAAGGCGGTCGAGCACAGCGGCAGCAGTGCTTGGGCTGGCAAACAGCGTGCCCCACTCACTGAAGTCCAGATTGCTTGTAACCACCAGTGACACGTTCTCATATGCCTTGCTGACCAGTTGGAAGAGGTGGTCGGAAGCGGCCTTGCCCAGAGATAGGTAACCAACCTCGTCCAGGATGATCAAATCGTTACGCAGGAGGCTGCGCATGTACTGAGGCAGGCTGCCGTCGGCCAGACAGGCATACATCCGGTTGGCCAGGTCATCCATGGTGATGAACAGAGTGCTGTACCCGGCGTTAACCGCCTCGATGCCCAGGGCAATAGCAACATGCGACTTCCCGACGCCGGGCGGACCAAGCAGAATCAGGTTTTCCCGGGCTTTAATGAACTCCAGAGTGGCCAGATCCCGGACAGTCTGCTGGCTCACCGAGGTTTGGAATGTGAAGTCAAAGCCATCCAAGGTACGCCAGGCGGGGAACCGGGCCGCTTTGAGTCGGCGCTGCCGCTGGGTAGCTTCCCGGCCGTCAACTTCCTTTTGCGCCAAGTAGGCCAAGAAGTCCAGGTATGAGGGCTCTTCCTGTAAGGCGAGTTCGTTTATCTCATCCAGCTTGTCTCGGACATGCCGGAGTTTTAGTTTCTTCAAGTTCTGCTCCAGAGCTTCACGGTCAGCCACGTCAATATTGCGAATCATTACGCTCCCCCCATCGCCCGGTAGTAGGTCAGATCGCGCTGCTCAACCTGTACGTTCAGGTTTGCGGGAAGCGGTTGGGGTTGGGACGGACCCTCCGGCAGGCTCTCCGGTGCCGTCGCCTGGCGCTCAAGAATGCGCTTTAGAGCACCATAACCGAAGGACTGGTACTCAAGGGCGCGCTGCATAGCCCGGCTGATGGCGGCAGGCGGGTAGATCTTACCCAGATCCGTGATCTTTTGCATTTGATCCCGGAGTGTCCCGACCCGGCGACGGCTCAGACCCTGCAGATAGGCCGGGGCTTCAGGCGCCAGATCCTCAAACTTGGCCTGCAACGGGTGGGAAGGGGTTTTCCGTTCCCGGACCCGCTGGTGTTCGGGGTAATGTTCATCCCGGATGATGCGCTTGCCACGGCCGTATGCCAACGGGATAGTGTCAACTACCTGTTGCTGCCCATCTAAGAGCTCTAGGTGCCCTTCAAACCGCCGGAAGCGCACCTTTCGACGGGCAAAGCGAGAGGGTATCGAGTACTGGTTACTCTCTACGGCAATCAGGTTGGTGCGGGTGGCCTGCCGTTCCTCGATAACAAACGGCATATTAGCCTGAGCCGACACCGGCTTGAGGTGTTCGCGCTCTACAGCCAACCGTTCCCACGGAACCTCCTTGGTGGTTCCGTGAATCCGCTGATTGGCTTCTTCGTTGCACCAGGTGAAGGCCTTGCCATTCAGGTCATCCAGGTTTTCGAACTCGCGACCGTAAAAGAAACTCCGGCGCACGTACTTAACCTGTGATTCTACCTTGCCCTTGGTTTCGGGATCGTTGGTCCAGCAGGCCTGGGGAGTGAATCCGTAGGCCAAGGCGAGGTGCAAGAGGTTTTCGTTAAAGCGGACCACGCTGCCTACCCGCTCAGAAACCACGACCTTGGCGTTGTCGAAGAGAACTTCCCGGGGTACGCCGCCGATGTATTCAAAGGCCCGGTGCATA
The DNA here is from genome assembly GCA_965544035.1 of uncultured Peptococcaceae bacterium. Lineage (GTDB taxonomy): Bacteria > Bacillota > Desulfotomaculia > Desulfotomaculales > Desulforudaceae > CBEULR01. The sequence goes on from CBEULR010000035.1 coordinate 1,841, forward strand.
CAGGAAAGAAAGGTGGCCATATCGCCCCGAATGATGTATTCAACGTAGCTCACCCGTGACCAGGATAGGGTGAAGACGAAGGCGTAGAGTTTGTAGCGAACGCCTTCCACCACGATGGTGCCGAAGTGGCCCCAGTCGACCTGCGCCTGCTCACCAGGCAAGGTTTCATACGGCTTGTACTCACGGTACTTTTGCGGACGGATGGACTGTACATAACGCCGCACGGTGCGTTCCGAGCCTTGATAGCCTTGCTTTAAAATCTCTTTGTTGAGACGGTATGCCGATAATTCGGGGTATTTCGCCAAACGGGCCATGATATAATCGCGGTGAGGGTCAATTAACTGTGGCCGGCGGTCGTACCGGGGTTCTATCAGTTTTTTGGTTGTTCCATTCCAGTACTTGCTGACGGTAGTCCGGCTGATGCTCAGCCTTTTGGCTACTGCTCTCTGAGACAGGCCCTGTTCCTTTAAGCGCACAATGTCCACGATGGTTGCCACCTCCGTCAATCTTGGCTCACTCCCTCGTTCTCTGGTTTTGGTGCTGCTACACACACCAGAGATACAATTAGGGAGTGGGCCTTGTTTTACCTGCGTTACCAGTTGCAGGTGGCCTAGTTTTCGTGGCCATTTGTGTTCATTTTATAGTGACCGGTAACA